>NZ_JAHLJA010000001.1:0-22620 GCF_020496245.1 Pseudonocardia sp. ICBG601
GCCCGGCCGGATCGCCAGGTGCCGGTCGGCCATCTCGGCGGTACGGGTCCCGTGCGGGGTCGACCACGGTCAGGGTGCCGCCCGCGCCCGCGCAGGTCGTCCAGCCGCCGGGCGAACCCGGGGGCGCAGACGGTGCTGCCGTTGGAGACAACCGGGTTGCTGCCCAGAAGCAGCAGATGGTCGGTGCGGTCGATGTCGGGGAGCGACATCCCGATCCCGGTGCCGTACAGCAGCGCCGTCACCAGGTTCTTCGGCCACGTGTCCATGCTGGCCGGCGAGAACAGGTTGCGGGAGCCGATGGCGCCGAGCAACGCGGGCAGGTACAGGGTGTGGTCCAGGTGGTGGGCCGCGGGGTTGCCGGTGTAGACGGCCACCGACTGCGGGTCCTCCGCGACCAGTGGCGGCAGCCGCCGCCCGATCTCGGCGAAGGCCTCCTCCCAGCTCGTCTCCCGCAGCCGGCCGTCGCGCCGGACCAGGGGGACGGTCAGCCGGTCCGGATCACCGTCGAGGCGGGCGAGCCCCAGCCCCTTGGCACAGGCGTACCCGTGGCTGAACCGGTCGTGCGGGTTCGGCCGGACCGAGCGCGCGAGCCGGCCGTCGAACTCGACGAGCAGGCCACAGGTCGCCTCGCAGAGCGGACAAATCCGAGGACGGTGGCCGGTCGGGTCGACCGGCGTCGCCGCCGTTCCAGCATGAGACATGAAGGGTCCCCCCTGTCGTCGGGCCGGTCCCGTGCACGGTCCGCGGCCTCCGTGCTGCCGGGTGGTCGCCGCGCGACCACCCGGCAGCACGGGTTCACCGCCCCAGGCGGCGCTTCCAGTCGTGGGCCCCGAGGAACCGCACGATCCTGCCCATCAGCTCCGAACGGGCCGGCACGACCGGGAACCAGTTGAGCTCGGCCGTGAGCTCGATGCGTTCCGAGACGACCGACTGGCGCCGGCAGTACTTCAGGACGCCCTCGGCGCCGCCGAAGCGGGTGCCGAGCCCGGACTGCTTCCAGCCGCCCATCGGGACCGGCATCTGGAACACGGCGACGAGTGCGTTGTTGATCGAGACCGACCCGGCCTCGATGAGCCGGGAGAGCCGGTCCGCCCGGCGCCGGTCCCGGGTCCACAGGCTGGACGACAGCCCGAAGTCGGAGTCGTTGGCCATCCGCAGCGCCTCGTGCTCGTCGGCGACCTTCATGATCGGCAGGGTCGGGCCGAAGGTCTCCTCGCGCATGCAGTCCATCGAGTGGTCCACGTCGACCAGCACGGTCGGTTCGAAGTAGCTGCCCTCCCCCGCTCCGCGCCGCCCACCGACGAGCACCCGCGCGCCCTTGGCGACGGCGTCGGCGACGTGCCGCTCGACGACCTCCAGCTGGGCGGGGGTCACCATCGAGCCGATCTCGGTGGCGAAGGCCCCGGGGGCGTCCATGCCCTGGCGGATCGCGCGGACCTTCTCGACGACCTTCGCGACGAACTCGTCGTGGACAGGAGCCTCGACGTAGACCCGCTCGACCGAGATGCAGGCCTGGCCACCGTTCATCATCGCGCCCCACACCGCACCGCCCGCGGCACGTTCGAGGTCGGCGTCGGCGAGCACGATCATCGGGTCCTTCCCGCCCAGCTCCAGGCTGCACGGGATGAGCCGCTCGCCCGCCCGGGCCGCGATCCGCCGCCCGGTGGCCACGGACCCGGTGAACATGACCATGTCCACCTGCTCGACGACCGCGGCTCCCACGGTGCCGTCGCCGATGACGCACGCCAGGACCGGGGGCCCGCCGATCTCGTTCCACCCCTCGACCGCGGCGGCCCAGGTGAGCGGGGTGACCTCGGAGGGCTTGCTCAGCACCGCGGCGCCGGCGACCAGGGCGCCCACCACGTCCATCATGGGCCCGGCGAGCGGGCCGTTCCACGGCGTGATGAGCCCGACGAGCTGGTAGGGGCGGTGGCGGACCCGCAGCCGGCGGACCTTGTTGGGGAGACCCGCCGGGGCGACCCTGCGGTCGGCCAGGAACCTCTCCGCGTTGCCGGTGAAGTAGTTGATGACGTCGACGGCCACCTGCATCTCGACCGCGCTGTCGGACCACGACTTGCCGGTCTCGGCCTGGACGAGGCCGATCACCCGCCGCTCGTTGTCGAGCAGCCAGTCCAGCCAGCGCCGCAGGTGCCGGCTGCGCTCCCGCGGCCCGAGTGCCTCCCACGCGGGCTGCGCCGCACGCAGGTCCCGGGCCACGGCGACGACGTCGTCGGCGCCCTGCCACGAGACGGTGCCGACGACCCGGCCGTCGGCCGGGCACCGCACCTCGCGCTCGGCACCCGCGTGGGCGGTGGACCGGGGGTCCCGCTCGGTCGTCGCGCTCATGGCTCTCCTTCGAGTCCGTGTCCTCGGCCGGCTGCCCGCGGCACCCAGCTCGGTATCGATGAGACAGATTACGTCATCTGTAACGACTCGACACCTGTCGCGACACGGGTCGTTCAGCGCACCCGGGGAAACCGCGCGGGCGCGTCGGCGTAGGCCGCCCGCAGGTCCCGCTTGGCGATCTTGCCGCTGGCCATGCGCGGCAACGGGCCGTCGTGCGCGATCACGTACCGGGGCACCTTGTAGTCGGCCAGCCGCTCGTTGCAGAACGCCACCAGACCGGCCGGGTCGAGCTCGCCGTCGGCGCACACGACCGCCGCCGGCGTCTCGCCGAACTTCGCGTCGGGCACGGGCACGACCGCGACCTCCCCGACCCCCGGCACCTGGGCGATGACCGTCTCGAGCTCCGCCGGGGAGATCTTCAGGCCGCCGGAGTTGATCATCTCGCCGATCCGGTCCACGTAGGCGAGCAGCCCCTGCTCGTCGAGCGTGCCGAGGTCTCCGGTGTGCAGCCAGCCGCCCCGCAGGGCCTGCTCGGTCGCCTCCTCGTTGCGCCAGTAGCCGGGGAACATCCCGGGACCGCGCAGGAGGATCTCGCCGACCTCACCGGGTGCGCAGTCCCGCCCCTCCAGGTCCACGACCCGTACCCGGGTGAGGGGGCCGCCCCAGCCGCACCGGTCCGGGTGCCGTGCGGCCCCCTCGGCGGACATGGCCGTGGCCGTTCCGCCGATCTCGGTCTGACCGTAGATCTGGCGCAGCGCCACACCCCGGGGACGCCACCGCTCCAGCAGCGGGACCGGGACCCGCGCACCACCGACCCAGGCCGTCGTGAGGTGGTCCAGGCGGGTGTCGGCGAAACCGGCGACCCCGGCCACCTGTTCGAACAGGATCGGCGGGCCGGTGAAGGTGGTGATCCGGGCGTCGCGCAGGACCTCCAGCGCCCGGGGCGGGTCGAACCGCGGCTGCAGGTGCATCGTGCCGCCCTGCACGACGCTGCGCGCGAGCCCCCAGATCACCCCCGCCGCGGTGAACATCGGCAGGACGAGCAGCACGCGCAGGTCGTTCGGTGCCACCGGCTCGCCGAGCGACCACTCGTGCACGACCCCGGCGATCGTGCGGTGGGTGAACACCACCCCCTTGGGGGTGCCGGTCGTCCCGCTGGTGAACACGATGGCCGTGGGGTCGTCCGGGTCGGCGTCGAAGGCCCCCACCGGCGGATGGGCGACGCCACGCGCCGCACCGACGACCTCCCCGAGGTCGAGCACGGTGAACTCCGCGCCCGAGTCGCGCACCTCGTGCAGCACGTCGAGCTGCTCGGTGGCACCGAACACCGCGGCCGGCTCGCACAGGGAGACGAGTGCAGCCAGCTCACCGGCCCGGAACCGCTGGTTGAAGCCGCAGGCCACCGCACCGGTCTTCCAGGCGGCGACGGCGGCCACGCACCACTCGAGGCTGTTCGCCCCCACGATCCCGACGCGGTCACCGCGCCCGATCCCGCGCTCGCGCAGCCCGGTCGCGACCCCGTCCGACCACGAGTCCAGCTCGGCGTAGGTGACGACGTCGCCGTCGAAGTCGATGACGGGATGGTGCGGGACGGTGCGGGCCCACCAGGTCAGGGCATCGACGACGGTACCGCTCACGATCGTTCTCCAGGAGTCGTGGTGGACGGGTGGGTCAGGAGAAGAGCGGCGCCGTCTCCTCGGTGAGGTTCACGGCCTTCAGCTCGTAGTAGGAGTCGATGGCCTCCGGACCGGTGTCGCGACCGACCCCCGAGCACTTCATCCCGCCGAACGGCGCCTCGGTGTTGTAGGTGAAGGAGTTGACGCTGAACGTGCCCGTCCGGACCCGGCGCGCGACGTGCGCGGCCCGCTCCGGGTCCGCGGTGAAGACGGCGCCGTGCAGGCCGTACTCCGAGTCGTTCGCGATCGCGATCGCCTCGTCGAGCGTGTCGTACCGGATGACCGACGCGACCGGCCCGAAGATCTCCTCCTGGGCGATCCGCATCCCGTTCTCGACCCCGGTGAAGACGGTGGGCTGGATGTAGGCCCCCGTGTCCATGCCGGCCGGCACGCCACCGCCGGTGGCCACGGTGGCCCCCTCGGCCCGGCCGGTCTCGATGTAGCCCAGCACCCGTTCCTGCTGCCGCTTCGACACCAGTGGGCCCATCGTGGTGGCGGGGTCGAACGGGTCACCGACCACGAACGACTCGGCGGTCGCGACCAGGGCGCCGACGACCTCGTCGTAGCGGTTGCCCGGGACCAGGACCCGGCTGTAGGCGGCACAGACCTGGCCGGTGTTGAAGAACGACCCCGTGGCGAGCCCGGTCATCGTGGTGGTGAGGTCGGCGTCGTCGAGCACGATCGCGGCGGACTTGCCGCCGAGCTCGAGCTGCAGCCGCTTGAAGCTGCCACCGCACTCCCTGCCGATCTGGCGCCCGGCCGCCGTCGACCCGGTGAAGCTGACCTTGTCCACACCCGGGTGTGCGACGAGGGCGCGGCCCGCGTCGCGGTCCCCGGTGATGTAGTTGAAGACCCCGGCCGGGACCCCGGCCTCGGTCAGCGCCTCGGCGATGAAGAACCCGTCGAGCGGGGTCTCCGGAGCGGGCTTGTAGACGACGCTGCAGCCGCTGACCAGGGCGGGCCAGAGCTTGGAGACGGCCATGTTGAACGGGCCGTTCCACGGCGCGATCGAGGCGACGACGCCGACCGGCTCCTTGATGACGGCGGCCGGTCCGTGCATCGTCGTGCGGAGCTCGGTCAGGCTGCTGCCGCGCGCGACGTCCAGGAAGAACCTGCCGACGCCGAGGGCGCCGGGGATCTGCATGGCGGCGAAGGTGCTCGGCAGCCCCATTTCCGCGGTGACCAGTCGCCCGATCTCGTCCAGCCTCGGCTCGATGAGGTCGATCGCGCGTGCGAGCACGTCGACCCGGTCGGCCATCGGGAGGTGCCGCCACACGCCCTCGTCGAACGAGCGGCGGGCGGCCCGCACGGCCGCGTCGACGTCGTCGGCGTTCGCATCGGGCGCCTCACCGATGACCTCGTCGGTGGAGGGCGAGATGACGGGGATCCGCACCGGCGACGCCGGCTTCCGCCATTCCCCGTCGATCAGCAGTTCGTTCCGCACGTCCATGAGCATGTGTCCCTTCAGCGGTTCAGGTAGCCGGCGTCGACCGGGAAGGTCACCCCGGTCACGTACCGGCCCTCGTCCGAGGCCAGGTAGACCAGCGCATTGCTGATGTCGACCGGCTCGACGAGGGGGACCGGCATGGGGTTCTGGTAGTTCGGGCTGCCCGCGATCTCGGGGAACGCCTCCGTGAACGCGCCGTAGGGCTCGTTGACGACCATCGGGGTGTTCACGCCGGTGGGGTGCACCGTGTTCACCCGGATCGAGTGCTTCGCCAGCTGGGACGCGTAGAGCCGCATCAGCCCGACGACGCCGTGCTTCGCGGCCGAGTAGGCGGCCTGCCCGGGGACCGTGCTCAGCCCGATCGCGGAGAGCCCGGCCGCGGAGCTGGTGATCTGGACCGAACCGCCGCGGCCCCGCTCGACCATCCCCGGCAGGCAGACCTCCATGGTGTGCCAGACCCCGGTGAGCAGGGTGTCGATCCCGTCGAACCAGGCCTGACGCTGCTCGCCCTCGTTGATCACCGGCATGATCCCGGCGTTCGGCAGGACGGTGTCGATGTGGCCGAACTCCTGCACACCCGCGTCGTGGGCGTCCTGGAGTGCCGCGCGGTCACGGACGTCGGCGACGCGGGCGACGATCCGGCCACCCACGGCCTCGACGAGCGAGACGGTCTCGTCGAGGTCGTCCTTGGTGGCCATCGGGTAGAAGACGGTCGGGATCTGCTCGCAGATGTCGACCGCGACGACCGCGGCCCCCTCCTCCGCGAACCGGACGGCGTGGGACCGTCCCTGCCCCCGTGCCGCTCCGGTGATGAACACGACCTTGCCGTCGAGCCTGCCCATGGAAGTGCTCCCTCATGCCGGGGGGGGGACGGCCGGGGTCCGGTTCGACCACGGCCCCGTCACCGCGAACGAGCCGCAGCCTATTGGCATTAGGTGAGCGTTGTCCACACGTGTTAGCTTCCGGCCGACGGCACGGCGGCGGGAGTGGCACAGACATGGATCTTCGGTGGTCGGAGGAGGATCTGGCGTTCCGGGACGAGGTCCGGGCGTTCCTCGACGAGCGGCTCACACCGGACCTGCGGCGCGCCGGCAGCCTGATGACCAGCGTGTACGCCGATCACGATGCGAGCATGAGGTGGCAGGCGATCCTGCACGAACGCGGCTGGGCCGCCCCGGCGTGGCCGGTCGAGCACGGCGGCTGCGACTGGTCGGTCGCCCAGCACTACCTGTTCACCCGCGAGTCCGTGCTCGCCGGGGCGCCGCCCCTGTCACCGATGGGGATCTCCCAGGTGGCCCACGTGCTCGTCGAGTTCGGGACCCCGGAGCAGAAGGCATACTTCCTGCCGCGGATCCTCAGCGGCGAGATCTTCTTCTGCCAGGGCTACTCCGAGCCCGAGTCGGGCTCCGACCTGGCCTCGTTGTCGATGACGGCCGAGGACGACGGCGACCACCTCGTGTGCAGCGGGAGCAAGATCTGGACCACGCACGCGCACGAGGCCAACTGGATGTTCTGCCTGGTGCGGACCAGCCGTACTGGCAGAAAGCAGCAGGGCATCACCTTCCTCCTGATCGACATGACCTCGCCGGGCATCGAGGTCCGCCCGCTCGTCATGACCTCGGGGGAGGTCGTGCAGAACCAGGAGTTCTTCGACCGGGTCCGGGTGCCCAAGACCAACGTGATCGGCCGCATCGACGACGGCTGGACGGTGGCGAAGTACCTGCTCGAGTTCGAGCGCGGCGGGGTGGCCGCCGCGCCCGGCCTGCAGGTCATGGCCGAGCAGGTGGCCCGCGCGGCGAGCACCCAGCCCGGTGCCGACGGGCGACCGCTGATCGACTCGCCGGTGTTCGCCGACAGGCTGGCGGACGCCCGCATCCGGATCGACGTGCTCGAGGTCCTGGAGTTCCGGGTGCTGTCGACCGTGGCCGCGGGCGGCAACCCGGGCACGGCCTCGTCGATGCTGAAGATCCTGGCGACGGAGCTGAGCCAGACCCTCACCGAGCTGCTGCTGGAGGCGGCCGGGCCACGGGGCCGGGCCTACCAGCCGCACGCGACCAGCCCGGGCGGCGCGGTCTCCGAATTCGCACCACCGGCCGACGGCTACGTCGGGGGCGAGGCCTGGCAGGCGGTCGCGCCGCTGCGCTACCTGAACGACCGGGCCGGCTCCATCTACGCCGGCAGCAACGAGATCCAGCGGAACATCATCGCGAAGGCAGCTCTGGGACTCTGATGGACTTCACCCTCACCGCGGAGCAGACCCTGCTGCGCGACGCGCTCGCCGGCTTCCTCGCCGACCGGCACGACATCGCGACCAGCCGCACGGCCCTCGGCTCCGACGCCGGTCACCGGCCCGAGCTGTGGCGGGCCTTCGCCGACGAGCTGGGCATCCTCGGCGCGGCGCTGCCCGAGAGCGTGGGCGGCTCCGGCGGCGGCCCGGTCGAGACGATGGTCATCGCCGAGGAGCTGGGCCGGGCCCGGGTCCTGGAGCCCTACGTGGAGAGCGTGGTGCTCGGCGGCGGCGTGCTCCGGCGGGTGGACGCCGCTCCGCTCCTCACGGCCCTCGCCTCGGGCGGGGCCCGGATCGCGCCCGCCCTGCTCGAACCGGGATCGGGCCACACCGCGCACGACGTCACGATGACCGCCCGCCGCGACGGCGGGGACTGGGTGCTGGACGGGGCCAAGGCCGTCGTCGTCGGCGCACCGCACGCCACGCACCTGCTGCTGAGCGCCCGCACCGCCGGGGACCGTCGCGACGAGGACGGCATCTCCCTGTTCGCCGTACCGTTCGACGCGGCCGCGCCGCCGGCCGGGATGCGCGTGCACCCCTACCGCACGATCGACGACCGGCACGCGGCCGACCTCGAGCTCGACGGCGTCCGGCTCCCGCCCGATGCGCTGCTCGGCGACGAGGGACAGGGCTGGACCGTGCTGTCCCCCGCGCTGGACGAGGCGGTCGCGGCCGTCTGCGCGGAGGCCGTCGGCTCCCTGCGGACGGTGCTGGCCGACACCGTCGCCTACACCAAGGAACGCCGCCAGTTCGGTCAGCCGATCGGCTCGTTCCAGGCCCTGCAGCACCGCATGGTCGACATGTACCTCGAGCTCGAACAGGCGGTGTCGGCGACCTACCTCGCCACGCTGCGCCTGGAAGCACCGCCCGCCGAGCGCGCCCGCGCGGTGTCCGCGGCGAAGGTCACCGTCGCCCGGGCGGCACGCTTCGTCGGTCAGAACGCGGTCCAGCTCCACGGTGGGATGGGGATGACCCAGGAGCTCGCCATCGGCCATCACTTCACCCGGCTGACCGTCGTCGAACGCGAGTTCGGCACCGCCGACGACCACCGGTCGCGCTACGCGCGGCTCTCCCCGGCGCCCGGTGGCGCCGACAGCTGAGCAGGGTGCACCGTGGACACCCGGTGGAACCGGCGTCCGCTCCCCCGGGCGAGGCGCCCGGACCGGGATCGGGCGTCCGCCGGCATCCGCGGTGGACCGATGTCACGTCACGATGGGACGACCATGAAGCGAAACCTGACCTGCCCCTGCGGGGCCCGGATCACCGGTACCGACGAGGACGACCTGGTCCGCCTGACCCAGGAACATCTCGCCGAGTTCCACCCCGGCCACGAGTACAGCCGCGACGAGATCCTCTTCATCGCGTACTGACGGTCCCGATCGGTCCGCGGGCCGCCGAACGCCCGCGGCATCGGCCACGGCGACCGGGTCGGGGTGTGGGCGGCGAACCGCCACGAGTGGGTCGTCCTGCAGTACGCGGCGGCGCGCATCGGCGCGGTACTCGTCGCGCTGAACCCGACCTACGAGCGGGCCGAGCTCGGCCAGGCGCTGCGGCACTCGGGCACCCGGTTGCTCTTCCACGCCGCGCGGTACCGCGGGACCGACTGCGCCGAGCTGGTCGCCGACGTCGCGACGACCTGCCCCGAGCTGCAGGGTGCGGTGACCTTCGAGCGGGACTGGGCCGAGTTCGACGCCGCGGAGCCCACCGGGGTCGCGGAGGCCGAGCGGCGGGTCGATCCCGGCGACCCGGTGGCGATCCAGTTCACCTCGGGCACGACCGGCCGGCCCAAGGGCGCCACCCTGACCCACCACAACCTGCTCAACAACGGCCACCTCGTCGGTGCGCAGGCCGGGTTCTCCGAGCAGGACCGGATCTGTGTGCCGGTACCGCTGTTCCACTGTTTCGGGATGGTGCTCGGCACGCTGGGTGCTGGCTCGCACGGTGCGACGCTGGTCCTGCCCGGGGGGCCCTTCGACGCCCGGCGGACCCTGCGGAGCATCGTCGCCGAGCGGTGCACGGCCGTCTACGGCGTGCCGACCATGTTCCGCGCGCTGCTCGAACACCCGGACCTGGCCGGCTCGGACGTCGGCTCGCTGCGTGGCGGGCTGATCGGGGGCGCACCGTGCCCGCCGGAGCTGCTGGCCTCGATCCGCGACCGGCTGCACGTCCCGCGGCTGTCCACCGTGTGCGGCATGACCGAGACCTCGCCGATCTCCACCCAGACGCTGCCCGAGGACCCGCCGGACGTGCGGGACCACACCGTCGGACGGCCGACCCCGCACGTCGAGGTCACGATCGTCGACCCCGCCACCGGCCGGGTCGTGCCCGTCGGGACACCCGGCGAGCAGTACACCCGCGGCTACGGCGTCATGCGCGGCTACTGGGCGGACGACGCGGCGACCGCCGAGGCGATCGATCCGGCGGGCTGGATGCGCACCGGCGACCTGGCCGTCATGGACGAGCGGGGGGTCGTGACCGTGGTGGGACGGATCAAGGACGTCATCATCCGCGGCGGGGAGAACATCCACCCCGGCGAGATCGAGGAGGTACTGCGCGGCCATCCGGGGGTCAGCGACGCCCAGGTGATCGGCGTCCCGCACGACTACTACGGGGAGCAGGTCATGGCCTGGGTCCGGCCGAACCCCGGCTCCGAACCCGCCGTATCCGAGCTCGTCGAGTTCTGCACGGGCCGCATCAGCCGGTCCAAGATCCCGGCGCTGTGGCGCCTGACCGACTCCTTCCCCACCACCGCGAGCGGAAAGATCCAGAAGTTCCGCATGCGCCGGATCGCGATCGACGAGCTCGGCTCCGGAGAGCAGCTCGCGACCGTCCCGGCCCACGCCGACCACGGTGACCTCCACGCGGTGACGATCCCTACGGAGCCCAGACCATGACCTCCACCGGCGCGACGCAGCGCAACCCGATGAGCCGTGTCGCCTTCGCGAGCATGACCGGCACCGTGATCGAGTTCTACGACTTCTTCATCTACGGCACCGCCGCGGCGCTGGTGTTCAACAAGGTCTTCTTCCCCGAGCTGGGGGCGGCCGAGGGAACCCTGCTGGCACTGGCCACCTTCGGCGTCGCGTTCGTCGCCCGACCGTTCGGGTCGGTCCTGTTCGGACACTTCGGCGACCGGATCGGTCGCAAGCGCACCCTGGTCACGACGTTGCTGCTCATGGGGGCGTCGACCGTCGCGATCGGGCTGCTGCCCTCGACCGGCGCGATCGGCGCCCTCGCACCGATCCTGCTGGTGGTCCTGCGGATCCTGTAGGGCCTCGCGGTCGGCGGCGAGTGGGCGGGGGCGACGCTGCTCACCGCGGAGAACGCCCCCAAGGCCCAGCGCGGGAAGTACGCGCTGTACCCCCAGCTGGGGCCGTCGGTCGCGTTCTCCCTCGCCAGCGCCACCTTCCTGGTCACCGCACTGACCATGTCGGACGAGGCGTTCCTCGCCTGGGGCTGGCGTCTGCCCTTCATCGGGAGCGCCCTGCTGATCGGGGTGGGACTGTTCGTCCGGCTCCGAATCGAGGAGTCGGACGCGTTCGAGGCGACGAAGGCGTCCGGCTCGGTGGCGAAGCTGCCGGTCCTCGAGGCGGTCACCCGCCAGCCGCGTGAGGTGTTCCTCGGCGCGTTCGTCACGACGACCGTCTTCGCGTTCTTCTACATCGGCGTGACCTACCTGACCACGTACGGGACCGCGGTGCTGGAGCACCCGCGGACGACGGTGCTCGCACTGGGCATCATCGGCGGTGCCGTCTTCGCCGTCACCACGATCATCGGTGCGGTGGCCTCGGACCGGCGAGGGCGCAGGCGACTCGTGCTCACCGGGAACCTCGCCTCCGTGGTCGTCGGGCTGATCGCCTTCCCCGTTCTCGACATCGGCACCGTCTGGTCGTTCGGGCTCGGGATGTGCCTGGTGCTCGGGGTGGTCGGATTCGCCTACGGGCCGGTCGGGGCGATGCTCCCCGAGCTGTTCAGCGCGCAGTACCGCTACACCGGAGCAGGACTGGCCTACAACCTCGCCGGGGTGCTGGGCGGCGCGGTGACACCGCTGGTCGCCACCGCGCTCGTCGCGTCCTACGGGAGCATGGCCATCGGCTTCTACCTGGCGTTCCTGGCCCTGGTCAGTGCGCTGTGCACGCTCGGCCTGCCCGACACCCGGCACGTCGAGATGGTCACCGCCACCTCCGGGGCCTCCGCCGGGGGTCGTCAGGGCACGGTGCCCGCGCCCTGACGAGGGGTCACGGGCGCCGGGCGCGTTCTCCGGCACGTCGACGACGACCGTCGACGTGCCGGGGTTCGATGGAGGGTTGCCATCGGTCCGGGGTGCAGGTTCGATGCCAGGCGCGAGTACGACATGGACTCGTTCGGCTCGTTTATCGACAAGCTCAACGGGCAAGACGGGTAGGACGGACCGCCAGCTCTCGCCGGATAACCTCGATAAGGGCAGTTTGGTGGTCTACTGCCGAATCGAGAGCAGCCTCCCAGGCAGGCGGCAGCTTTCCATGATCGACAGAACGACGAGCTTCATCCAGCTCGTTGGTCTTCGAGAAGAAGACCCCTGCCATCGAAGCAACAGACGGTTCACCGAGCGCTTGGGCCTGAATCTGGAGGGCAACGAAGTCAATGTAGGTCCGATTGAAGCTGCCAATGCCCTCAGAAGCGGATTCGAGAAGCTCCATGGCTTTCTCAGCAGGTCCGCGTACAGAACGTGGACTCGCTCTACAAGGGCACGCTCGCGCTCATGCTCGATACGACGCTCGGCGTCGCGATCGGCCCGACGGTCCGCCGCACGCTGGGTCCACAGGACACCGACGAGCGTCAGGGTCGGAGTCAGGACCGTGACCCACAGGGGTGTGGTGGCGGAGGTGGCGGAGGTGGCGGAGGTGGCGGCCTCGGCGGCGAGGATCATCCGGCGACCGTACTGATCTGGCGATCCGGTCTGGCACTGGTTGACTACGCCGTGTGTGGATGGCGACGGACGGGCCCTCAACCGCGCGGGCCAGGTCGTCGCCGTCCGAGGCGAACGCCGCGGCCAGCCGGGCCGTCGTCCGATCCGACGGACGCGCCCGCCTGTTCTCCAGGTCAGCGATCAGCCCGACCCCCACACCCGACAGCTCGGAGAGCCGGGCCTGGGTCCACCCGCGGCGGGCCCGCTCGGCGAACACGTGCGCGCCCAGGGTCCGGGCCAGCCGGGCCCGCTCCTCACCGACGACAAGGCCTCGACGATCCACGCCCGCGCGGGAGGAACCCTCGGGGCGGCCCGGCGCAACGCGCGCGGGCTGTAGAGGCGCTGCGGCGTCAGCGTGAACGGCACGACCGCGACCGGGCGCGATGGGGCGAGGCCTCTGCCGGTCACGACCTGGTGTTCGCCCGGGAGAACGGCGCGCCGCTGCGCCCGGAGTACGTACTGCGGAAGTTCCGGGCGCTCACCGACGCGGCGGGACTCCCCCGGGTGCGGGTGCATGAACTGCGGCACCTCGCGACGTCAATGATGATCGCGGGGGGGGGAGGGAGTCCTCCTGCCGATCGTGAGCCAGACCCTGCGCTACAGCGCCGTCTCGATCACCTCGGACGTGTGCTCCTACCTGACCGCCGACGTAACCGGGGAGGCCGTGGACGCGATGCAGGACGCGCTCGACGCGGCCGAGGCCGAGGCGCGTGCTGCGGCGCGGGCCCGCGAGGCGTTCGGCGCACATACCGAATACCCCTCGCACACACAGGGCGCACACAACGGGGGTTCGATCATGGAATGACCCCGTAGGCGATCGCACCCGAAGATCACCGTTGTGAGTATCGAAGTACTGAGTATCCCCAGGCAGACAGCGAAAAGGGCGGCCCCTCCGACAGGAGAAACCGCCCCAGTTCGACCGTCGGGACGACAGGATTTGAACCTGCGACCCCTTGACCCCCAGGGTCTTTTCACGGTGACCCTGACCAGGGGAAACGCACGTCCTTGCAGGCCAGGTGGTGCGTTACGGTGCGGTTTGATGTCGTTGGATTCAGCCCCGTGCAGGGGCCTTGCTCCACGATTGCTCCAGCCAACCGGTCAATGAGTCTTCACGCCGCTCATCGCCGATCGGACAGATCGCTGTCGTTCGAATGCCGAATCGGCCGCCGCTGGCCCTCGGCGTGACCGTCGACCAGGGCCAACAGGTCGGCAAACAGCTCTTCCTCTCCGGGGTGACCGCGGGCCCGGCGGAGGGCGGGCCGCGCGACACGGCGACCGAGGGGCGCATGATCGAGATCTGGGAGTGCCGCTCCGCCCACCTGATCGCAGCGCCGCCCGGTCGCACCGGGTCGTGGAGCGCGGGTGGCACTCCTGGGCGACGAGTTGCTGGTCCCGGTTCGTGGGATCGGACCCGTCCGCGTCGGGGTCCTAGCCATCTGCGCGACGCTGTGGACACTGCCGTGCGCGCGTTTGATCATCGACCCTGGTGGTGACCGACGGCGGACTCGTCGTCGCCCGTTGTGCCCACGGCACGCTGATCCTGGTAGACCCGGCGGCGGGTACCGTTCGGTGTCCTGCTGATCTCCTGCCACCGCAGGCGCCCAGCTCCACCGCACGTGCGACGGCCATGACCATTCGTGAACATGCTGGCTCTGGCTCTGGCTCCGCCGCAGCTGCTCGATCAGATCCAGGTCGGACGCCGGACGATCATCCGGAGTTTCCCGTTCCGGACCGGGGAGCTCCGCGCGCCCACGCATCCCGTCTCACGGTACGGACGAGCCGTCGGGACGGGTGTCGGTCTCAGGTCCGCCCGCCGCTGCGGGCCTCGACGATGCGTCGCAGCTTGGTGCCCATGTGCAGCGCCAACCGCCCGTTCCCGTCCTGCATCGAGACCCCGGACAACGACTCGATCCGCCCGAGTCGGTAGTACAGCGTCGATCGGTGGATCTGTAGGCGCGCGGCGGTCCGGGTCGCCTCGCAGCCCTCGTCGAGGTAGACCTCCAGCGTCTCCGCCAGGCCGGGCCCCGACTCGTGGGCGAGCAGATTGCGCAGCGGACCCGGATACAGCGACGGTCGGAGTTCGTCGTCGGGTAGGCGCAGCAGGACGGCGAAGACCCCCAGGTCGTCCTCGCCGACGATGTCGCCGAGTGCGGGGAGCATTGTCGCCGCGCGCACGGTCAGCAGGGCGACGTCGTAGGAGTCGACGGTGGCATCGGTCCCCACACCGGATCTCCCGAGGCCCGCGACGACCCGGCTCCGGCAGAGCCTCGCCGCCTCCGCGACCGCCTGGGTGGCCACGGAGCGGGGCGTCCCCGTCATGGTCGCCTCGCCGGTCAGGACGAGGACGGCCCTGGTCGCCACCACGGACAGCAGGGGGCGTGAGATCCCGTGGTCGCGGGCGGCCCGCTCCACTCCCGCGGCCAGACCCGACTCACACACGTCCGTCTCGTGCCCGGCCTCGGCAACGTCGACCACCAGCGTGACGACCGGCGCGGTCCCCTCGACGCCGAGCTCGGCACCCAGCGCAGTGCGGGCGAGGGCACGCGTAGCGGCGGCGGGCGCGACGAGGTCACGGACGAGCTCCCCACGCCGCCGGCCGTCCTGCTCGTGGATCACCAGCCGCCGGTACATCAGCAGCCCGACCTCGGCGGCGGCCGCCGCGGCGAGGTCGACCTCCCACTCCTGCACTCCGTCGTCGATGAGGAACAGGTGGCCGAAGGGGATGCCGTGCGCCCGCGCGGGACAGACGACACGGGCTTTGAAGCCGAAGTCCGGAGCCGCCGGGGTCCGTCCCGGCGCACGCCAGTCGTAGATGCCATGGGCGCGGAAGTGCGCCATGACCCGCGGGTCCGACTCGCGCTGGATGAGTGCGTGGACACGCATGTCGTCCTCGTCACCGAAGTGCCGGCTGACGGCGACCAGACGGCCCCGGCCGTCGTCGACCGCGACCGACCGGCCCAATCTCGCCGCGAGCGCGTCGACGACCTGCTGGAGGCCGTCGGCCACCGCCCCGGTCGGCAGGTCCGGGCCTCCCGGTCCCCGGGCTCGCGGGGCCGTCACCGGCGGACGGGGCCGCGGGTGACGACCGCAAGGTCGGTGGTCACGTCAGTCCCCCGGTCACATCGGTGCGTCGGCGTTCGAGCGTCCGAAGGTATGCGCCCCCAGCAGAGGGGTCAACGGTAGGCGACGGCGGCGCGGTGAGACGGATCATCAGTTCATAGAGCTGCATCCGACACCGTGTCGGAGTGAAGGGTCCGAGGTTCGGACGGTGGCCGGAAGCCGCCACCGCGCTCTCGCTGACACCGTCGTCGGTACGCGCCGCTGGCCACGCGGAGCGTTGCCGCACAGTCGCGGCACGGCACCCGAATCCGGAGTCCCGATGTCCCACAATGTGCTCGAAGACGCGCCGTTGTCCCGCTTCCACAAGAAGCTTGCGCTGTTCTCGTCGGGCGGACCGTTCCTCGACGGCTACGTGCTGTCGATCATCGGTGTCGCCCTCGTCCAGGCTTCACCGACGCTGGGCCTCACCCCGTCCGAGGAGGGTCTGGTCGGTGCCGCCGCGCTGATCGGCATCTTCCTCGGGGCGTTCGTCGGCGGGTGGCTGACCGATATCTTCGGACGGCATCTGCTGTTCACGATCGACCTCATCGCGATCATCGTCTTCTCGGCCCTGCAGTTCTTCGTCACCGACGCGTTCTGGCTGATCGTCATGAGGCTGCTCGTCGGCGTCGCCGTCGGCGCCGACTACCCGATCGCCACGTCCCTGCTCGCGGAGTTCTCGCCGCGGAAGTACCGCGGTCCGCTGCTGGGCGCGTTCGTCACCATGTGGTTCGTCGGGGCGGCCGCGGCCTACCTGGTCGGCGAGCTGCTGCTGGCCCACGAGGACGGCTGGCGCTGGATGCTCGCGAGCGCCGCGCTCCCGGGCCTGATCATCGTGCTCTGCCGGATCGGCACGCCGGAGTCGCCGCGGTGGCTGCTGAAGAAGGGGCGCACCGAGGAGGCCACGGCCGTCATGAAGAAGGTCTTCGGCCCGGACGCCTCGGTCGACGACATCGAGCCCGAGGTCCAGGAGAACCTGCGGATCGGTGCCCTGCTCCGGGCCGGCTACGGCAAGCGGATGCTGTTCATCACGCTGTTCTGGACGTGCTCGATCGTCCCGCTGTTCGCCATCTACGCGTTCGGCCCGAAGATCCTCGGGGCACTGAGCCTGGAGGAGGGCGCGGACACGATCGGCGCGGCCGTCATCACCGTGATGTTCATGGTCGGCTGCGTGGTCTCGTTGCTTCTGGTGAACCGGATGGGCCGCCGGTCGCTGATCATCCACAGCTTCCTGTGGGCCGGCCTGGCGATGCTGCTGCTCGGCATCTTCCCGGACGCCCCCACCCTTGTGGTCATGGGTCTGTTCGTCGCCTACGCCGTGTTCATCGGTGGCTCCCAGATCCTCCAGTGGATCTACCCGAACGAGCTGTTCCCGACCGAGATCCGAGGCGCCGCGGTGGGTCTGGCCTCGTCGCTGTCGCGGATCGGAGCAGCTGTCGGGACGTTCCTCGTCCCGCTGTCGCTGTCCGGTCTCGGGATCGGCCCCACGATGCTCATCGGTGCGGTGATCACGCTGCTGGGGCTGGTCGTGTCCTGGCTCTGGGCACCCGAGACCCGCGACCTCGGTCTGGGCGAGGCGGCCGCGCTCGGCGCCGCGGACTCCCGGGCACGGTCCGCGGTCAGCTCCTCCGACGCACCGTCGTCCTGACCCGGTCGACCCGGTCCCCCGGGGCCAGTTCGAACCCCCGCACCGCGAGAACCGTTCCGCCCGTAACAGCACACGAGGAGTACGACGTGAAGGACGTAGTGATCGTCGGAGCCGGCTTGTCCGGTCTGGCGGCGGCCTGGCGCCTGCGCCACTGGGACACCGTGGTGCTGGAGTCCGGCGACAGGGTTGGGGGGCGGATCCGCTCGGAACGGCGTGGACCGTACTTCCTCAACTGGGGTGGGCACGTCTTCGCCGGGGCGAACACCGCGACCGCGGCCCTGCTGGGCGAGACCGGTGTCGGCTCGGTGAAAGTGCCGGGTTCGCTCACGGGGCTCGCGATGAACGGCAAGCTCCTGCTCAAGGGCCGGGTCGAGAGCTACCCGGTGCGCATCCCGATGTCGATCGCGTCACGGATCGCCCTGGTCCGTGCCGGCGCCAGGGTCGGTCTCGACGTCCTGCGCTACGCCCGCGCAGTCTCCGTCCGCCCCGGCGAGAGCCCCCGGGCCCGGCAGGAGCGCATCTACGCCTTCGAGAACGACCGGACCTTCGCCGAGTACACCGGCTCATTGCCCGAGGACGCCGAGGCCCTGTTCCGGCCCACCGTCACGCGTTCGGCCGCCGACCCCGACGAGCTGGCCGCCGGCGCCGGGATCGGCTACTTCAGCCTGGTCTGGAACATCGGCCAGGGCCTGGACCGCAGCATCTCCGGCGGCCCGTCCGTGCTCACCGAGACCATCGCCGCGTCGATGCGTGACCGGATCCGACTCGGCGCCCACGTCCAAGAGGTCGTGCACCGCCGCGAATCGGTCGTCGTCCGCTACACCTGCGACGGGGTCGACCACGAGGTCGAGGGCCGCACCGTCGTCCTCGCCGCGCCCGCACCGGTCGCGCACCGCGTCGGCGTGGACCTGCCCGGTGACGTTCGAGAGGCGCTGTCGAAGATCGTCTACGGGCCCTACGTCAGCGCCGCGTTCCTGACCGACGAGACCGGTCCTCGCCCGTGGGACGGTGCCTACGGAATCGCCACACCCAAGCGGTCGTTCAACGTCGCCCTCAACATGGGCAACATCGCCCGCGGCGCCGAGACCACCCACCGCCGGCCGGGCGGCAGCCTGATGACGTTCTCCCCCGCCGGCCTGGCCCGCACCCTCCTCGACCGGTCCGACGACGAGATCCTCGACATCTACACCCGCGATCTCGATCAGGTGCTGCCCGGCTCCGCGGACGTCATCTCCGAGGCCCACGTCCAGCGCTGGCCCACCGGAGCCCCGTACTGCTTCCCGGGGCGCGGTGCCCTGCAAGCGGCCCTCACCCGACCGGCCGAACGCGTGTTCCTGGCCGGCGACTACCTCGGCACGCTCTACACCGAGACCGCCGTCTCCTCCGGCTTCACCGCCGCGCAGGAGGCCGCCGGCGTCCTCGCGACCGAACGTCAGACCCGCGGCGGACGCCGTGCGGAGGCGCCGGTCGTCGCCTCCGCCGTCGCGTCCTGAGACCGACCACCGGCATCCGTCCACACCGTCCACCGTCAGGAGAAATCGACATGACCCAGCACCTGCAGGGCGTCCTCACCGCGCTCGCCACCCCTTTCGACGCCGACGGCGCCGTCGACGTCGACGCACTCCGGTTCCTCGTCGACCGCTCGATCGACGGGGGTGTCGACGGCCTCGTGGCCTGCGGCTCCACCGGCGAGTTCGCCGCGCTGAGCACCGACGAGCGACGCCTCGTCGTCGACACCGTCGTGGAGCACACCGCGGGTCGGGTACCCGTGGTCGCCCAGACCGGCGCCACCAGCACCGCGGAGGCGATCCGGCTGACCGACGAGGCCCGGATCTCCGGCGCCGACGTCGCCATGCTCGTGACGCCCTACTACGAGCCGCTGACCGTGCCCGAGACCGTCGACTACCTGCGCGAGGTCGCCGGGGCGACGGATCTGCCCGTCATGCTCTACAACATCCCCGCGGCCACCGGAGTCAACCTCGACCCCGACACCGTCGGCACTCTCGCTCGCGAGATCGACACCATCCGCTACGTTAAGGACTCCAGCGCGAACATGGAGCAGGCGCTGCAGCTCATCCACCACCACGCCGACCACGTCGCCACGTTCGTCGGCTGGGACAGCCTGATCCACGCCTCGCTGGTGGAGGGCGCGGCCGGTGTCCTCGCGGGCGCCGCGAACGTCGTACCGGCCGAGATCGTCGCGGTCTACCGGGCGGTGCGCCACGGCGACCACGACCGGGCCCTCGCGGCGTGGAAGCACGTGTACCCGGTGATCGACGCGCTCATCTCGGTACCGTTCATGCCCGCGATCAAGAGCGCGCTGGCCTCGCTGGGCCACCCCGTCGGCTCACCGCGACGCCCCGTCGCCGACCTCACACCGGTGCAGGCACGGCACATCGAGAAGCGACTCGCCGCACTCTGAGGCGAGGACGGTCAGTGCCGTCGTCCACACGCGCGGGCGGCAGCCCTACCCGGTCACGGCGCACCGCGACCCGTCCGGGAACGTCACCGGCGACGGCCGGGATCAGACGGGTGCCGCATGTGCGTGGCTAGTCGGCCCGCATCGTGTTGCTCACCGGCGCCCTCCAGATCCCCACCAAGGCGTCGACGAGACCGTCCGCAGCCTCGTCCCATGACGACCGCGGCGTGGGCAGTCCGTCGGCCAGCGCCCGCTCCCGCTCCGCGAAGTGGTGCACCAGCAGTTGACGGCAGATGTCGCCGCGCTCGAGCCGCACATCGGGCGGGAGCGTCGGCAGCGCGCTGTTCAGTCCGTCGAGGACGGTGGTCAGCGACCGGGACCCGAGCGACTCCCCCACCATGACCTCGCGGAACTCGGGATCGGTCATGACCTGCGCTCCGAACCGGGCGTACCAGGTCGGCACCCGCTGCTCGGCCAGGTGCTCGGCGACCGGGCGCACCAGACAGTCCACCCAGCCGCGCACGCCCGGTGCGGGACCGAGCGCGGCCACCATCGCCTCGCGTCGCGCGTCCATCGCAGCGGCGTGCCTTCGGACCAGCGCCCGTACGAGGTCGGCCTTCGTGCCGAAGTGGTAGCCGACGACGGTGTTGTTGCCCTGCCCCGCCGCCTCGGCGACGGCACGGTTGGACACCGCACGCACCCCGTGTTCGGCGAAGAGCCGCTCCGCCGCATCCAGGATGCGTTTGCGGGTCGCCCCCGCCCGGTCCACGTGTTGCCGGTCCACTCTGTCCATCTCGCCTCCCTCTCCGCAGACAGTCAACTACCCGCACTTGATTTCAGTCAACTGATTGACTTAGCGTTCGTGACATGACTCGTCCCGACACGACGCCCGGTTCCCCGCCGACCGGGCCCGTCCCCGGGGAACGCGCCCCGGCGTTGGTCGCCGTCCTCGCCGCGGCCGGCATCGTGGTCTCGCTGCAACAGACCGTGGTGATCCCGTTGGTCCCGCTGTTCCCGCGGCTGCTCGGCGCCGATCCGGCCGACACCGCCTGGATCGTCACCGCAACCCTGCTCGCGGGCGCCGTCGCCGTTCCCGTCGTGGGCCGTCTCGCCGACATGGTCGGCAAGCGCCGCATGCTCCTGGTGTGCCTGGGGGTGCTGGTCATCGGCTCGACCGTCGCCGCGCTCAGCGCCACGCTGGTCCCGCTCCTCGTGGGCCGGGTGCTGCAAGGGCTGGCCGCGGGTGTCGTCCCGCTCGGCATCAGCCTGATGCGCGACCTGCTCCCGGCCGAGCGGGTCGGGTCGGGCACCGCGACGATGAGCGCCTCGCTCGGCGTCGGTGGCGCGCTGGGCCTGCCCCTGTCGGCGCTGGTCGTGCAGGCCACGGACTGGCACGCGTTGTTCTGGGCCGCCGCCGCGCTCGGAGCCGTCGTCATCACCCTCGTCGCCCGCCTGGTGCCGGAGTCGCCGCAGCGCACCGGCGGCCGGTTCGACCTGCTCGGGGCCCTTCTGCTCTCGGTCGCGCTGGTCACGTTGCTGCTGGCCGTGTCCAAGGGTGGCGGCTGGGGCTGGGCCGCACCGCCGACACTGTGGCTGCTCAGCGCCGCCGCCCTCGCACTCGCACTGTTCTGCCTGCACGAGCTGCGCACCCCCGAACCGTTGATCGACCTGCGGGTCAGCCGGCGCCGTCCGCTGCTGCTCACCAACATCGCCTCCGCCGTGTTCGGCTTCTCGATGTTCGCGATGTCGCTGGTGTTCCCGCAGCTGCTGCAGCTGCCGAAGGAGACCGGCTACGGGCTCGGGCAGTCGATCCTGGTCGCCGGGCTGGTCCTGGCCCCCGGCGGACTCTGCATGATGGCGATGTCGCCGGTGTCGGCGCGGATCAGTGCCGCCCGCGGGCCGCGGACCACACTGATGGTCGGCGCGGTCGTCGTTGCCACCGGGTACGGACTGGGGGCGGCGTTCCACGCCGCGATCTGGCAGCTCGTGCTCAGCTCGGTCGTCATCAGCTCCGGGGTCGGTCTCGCCTACGGGGCCATGCCCGCGCTGGTCATGGCAGCCGTGCCGGTCACCCAGACCGCGGCCGCCAACAGCCTCAACAACCTGATGCGCGCCATCGGGCTGTCCACCGCCGGTGCCGTCGCGGGTGTGCTGTTGGCCCGCATGACGACGACCGTGGGCGGCGTCGCCGTCCCGACCGAGACCGCGTTCCTCGTCGTGATGCTGCTCGGAGCCGGCTCCGCACTCGTCGCCGTCGCGATCACCGCCGCGATCCCCCGTCGCCCCGCCATCGACTCCGTCCGGGAGGACCACTCATGACCACCACCGAGCTCGATCTGCGCCGCACCGGCTTCGGACCCGCCCCCGCAGCGGAGGCGCTGCGCGACCAGCCCCTCCGCCGGGTACCGACCCCCTTCGGCCCGCAGGCGTGGATGCTGACCCGCCACGCCGACGTCCGCCGGATGCTCGGCGACGCCGACTCCTTCCGCAACGGGTGGACCCCCGCCGACCTGGAGGGCTCCCCGGGCCGCGACCCCCGCCAGCTCTCCGGGGATCGCAGCGGAAACCTCCTCTCGCTCGACCCGCCCGACCACACCCGACTGCGCCGCCTGCTCACCCCCGAGTTCACGGTGCGCCGGATGCGCCGCCTCCAGCCGCGCATCGCGCAGATCGTCGACGACCACCTCGACGCGCTCGAGCACACCGGCTCGCCCGCGGACCTGGTCACCCACTACGCGCTACCCATCCCC
>NZ_JAHLJA010000002.1:0-960000 GCF_020496245.1 Pseudonocardia sp. ICBG601
CGTGGACGACGACGGGGGCCACGACGACTTCTACCCCTACCCCGACGCCGTCCCCGACGAGGAGCCCGACGGAGCCGGTCGCACGGCCGCCCGCCGCGCCGCCATCGACGAGGACACCACCGACCTCGACCACGGCGACGACGCGGACGACACGGACGACGTGGACGACATCGACGACGCGGACGACCACGGGCCCGGCGATCGCCGCGCGGCCGACCCGACCGGCCGGCGTGCCGAGGACCGGACCGACCGCATCACGCGCCCCCGCGACCGCTCCCGGGACGACTGACCCGACGCCCCGGGCCCCGGCCGGGCCGGGTGACCCGGGCCACCGCACCGGGCGCCGTCGTCGTCGGGGGGCGCGTCTACCCTGGCCAGGGGCCGTGGAGCGGCCCGGACCGGCGAGGAAGGGACACGGTGGGCGCGCAGGAGCGGCACGGGGCGCTGCGGGTCGTCGTCCTCGTCTCCGGGAGCGGCACCCTGCTGCAGGCACTGCTCGACACCGCGGGCGCCGGGTTCGCCGTCGTCGGGGTCGGGGCCGACCGCGCGGGTGCCACCGGGCTCGACCGGGCCCGCGCCGCGGGTGTCCCCACCTTCGTCGAGCGGGTCGCCGACCACCCCGACCGCGACGCCTGGAACACCGCGCTCGCCGCGGCCGTCCTCGCGCACCGGCCGGGCCTCGTCGTCGGGGCGGGGTTCATGAAGCTCGTCTCCCCGGCCTTCCTGGACGCGCTCGGATGCCCGATGCTGAACACGCACCCGGCGCTGCTGCCGGCGTTCCCCGGCGCGCACGCCGTCCGGGACGCGCTGGCCGCCCGGGTGCCCGTCACCGGCGCGACCGTGCACGAGGTCGACGCCGGGCTCGACACCGGACCGGTGCTCGCGCAGGCGGAGGTCCCCGTGCTCCCGGGCGACGACGAGACCTCCCTGCACGAGCGCATCAAGACCGAGGAACGACGGCTGCTGGTCGCGACCGTGCGACGGTTCGCCACCGCCGCCCAACCCCACGAGGTGAACAGTGAGTGAGCGCAGGCCGGTACGCCGGGCCCTGATCAGCGTCTACGACAAGGCCGGTCTCCTCGACCTGGCCACCGGGCTGCACGCCGCCGGGGTGGAGATCGTCTCGACCGGCTCCACCGCACAGCGGATCGCCGACGCCGGCGTCCCGGTCACCCCCGTCGAGGAGGTCACCGGGTTCCCCGAGTGCTTCGACGGCCGGGTCAAGACCCTGCACCCGCGGGTGCACGCCGGGCTGCTCGCCGACACCCGCAAGCCCGAGCACCTCGCGCAGCTCGAGCAGCTGAACATCGCGCCGTTCGACCTGCTGGTGTCCAACCTCTACCCGTTCCGCGAGACCGTCGCGTCCGGCGCGAGCCGCGACGAGGCCGTCGAGCAGATCGACATCGGCGGCCCGGCGATGGTGCGGGCCTCGGCGAAGAACCACGAGAGCGTCGCGGTCGTCGTCGACCCGTCGCGCTACGCCTGGGTGCTCGAGCAGGTCGGCGCCGGCGGGTTCGTCGTGGAGGACCGCCGCAGGCTGGCCGCCGACGCCTACCGGCACACCGCCGCCTACGACGTCTCGGTCGCGACCTGGATGGGCGAGCAGTTCCCCACGGGCGACGACGACGCCTCCGCCGAGTGGGTCGGCGCCACCTGGACCCGCGAGCGCCCGCTGCGCTACGGCGAGAACCCGCACCAGTCCGCCGCGCTCTACACCGACGGCACCGGTTCCGGCCTCGCCGGCGCCGAGCAGCTGCACGGCAAGGAGATGTCCTACAACAACTACGTCGACGCCGACGCAGCCTGGCGCGCCGCGCACGACCACGGCGACCGCCCCACGGTCGCGGTGATCAAGCACGCCAACCCGTGCGGGATCGCGGTCGGCGCCGACGTCGCCGAGGCCCACCGCAAGGCGCACGCCACCGACCCGGTGTCGGCGTTCGGCGGGGTCATCGCGGTCAACGGCGAGGTCTCGGTCGCGATGGCCGAGCAGGTCGCCGAGATCTTCACCGAGGTCGTCGTGGCCCCCGGCTACGCCGACGGCGCCCTCGAGGTGCTCCAGCGCAAGAAGAACGTCCGCGTCCTGCGCATCCCCGACGGCGCTGCCCGCACCGGCACCGAGCTCCGCCCGATCTCCGGCGGGCTGCTGGTGCAGCAGCGCGACCTCGTCGACGCCGACGGCGACGACCCGGCCGCCTGGAAGCTCGTCACCGGCGACGCCGTCGCCCCCGAGGTGCTCGACGACCTCGCGTTCGCCTGGCGCGCCTGCCGCGCGGTGAAGTCCAACGCGATCCTGCTCGCCCACGACGGCGCCGCGGTCGGTGTCGGCATGGGCCAGGTCAACCGGGTCGACGCGGCGAAGCTCGCCGTGACCCGGGCCGGGGACCGGGCCCGCGGCTCGGTCGCCGCCTCCGACGCGTTCTTCCCCTTCCCCGACGGGCTGGAGGTGCTGCTCGACGCCGGTGTCGCCGCCGTCGTGCAGCCCGGCGGCTCGGTCCGCGACGACGAGGTCGTCGCGGCCTGCGCGAAGGCGGGCGTGCCGATGTACCTGACCGGGACGCGGCACTTCGCCCACTGACCCACCGCTCACCCCGACGGCCCGGGATCGCCTCGCGCGGCCCGGGCCGTCGGCGTTCCCGCAGGTCGGGGGGTGTTCCGGCCGAGAATGTCGGGGGTGCGTGCGACGGTCCTCCCGTCGTCGTCACCACCCCCACCCGGGGGATGCGGAGCGGCGGCACAGGCCCTATGCTTCGAACGTCAGTTCGAGCACGCGTCGCCTTCCCCGCGGCGCGCCGGGCGAGGTCGCGGCCGTTCGGTCGTGGCGCGGTGTGTGGCGGGGAGGTACTGCGGTGCGCGTCGGTGCGGGCGAGGGGCCGGTCGTCGTCGGGGGAGCGGCGGCGGTCGGCCGGGTGGTCGGCGGTGTCGGTGGGGGAGCCGGCGTCGACGTCGGGGACGACACCGGTCCGGAGGGGTCCGGGCCGGTGGTCGGGGCCGGGTCACGTGCCCCCGGGGGCGGGCGGGAGCCGCTGCCCGGGGCGCGGGGCCCGGCCGGGGGGCCGGGGTCCCCGGCGGGCTCGGCCGCCGAGCGGCTCGCTCGGGCCCGGCACGTCCTGCGCCGCACGGAGACCCGGGCGGGTCTGGAGCGGACCCGGCCGGGGCCCGTGGGGCCCTGCCCGGAGCCGGAGCCCCCGGCCCGCAGCGCCGGGACGGTCGAGGCGCGTCCGGTGACCGAGGCCGACCTGCTGCCGGTGCCGGGGCCGCTGGCCGGTCTGCTGCCCGGCGGGGGCCTGCGGCGGGGGTCCACCGTGGCGGTGGGCGTGGGGTCCGGCGCGGGGTCGCTGCTGTTCGCGCTGCTGGCCGCCGCGTCCGCGGAGGGCGCGTGGGCGGGCGTGGTCGGCCGTCCCGGCCTCGGCGCGACGGCCGCGGCCGAGGCGGGCGTGCGGCTGGACCGGCTGGCGCTGGTCCCCGACCCCGGCGCGGACCTGGTCCGGGTGACCGCGGCGCTGCTGGACGGGCTGGACCTCGTGGTGGTGGCCGGGCCGGAGCGGGCCGGGCTGCGGGCCGGGGACCGGCAGCGGCTCGCCGCGCGGGCCCGGCAGCGGGGTGCGGTGCTGCTGGCGCTCGGTGGGTGGCCGGGTGCCGACCTGCGGTTGCACTGCACCCGTCCGCGCTGGGAGGGCGTCGGCCGCGGGACGGGGCGGCTGCGGTCCCGGCGGGTCGAGGTCCGGGCGGAGGGGCGCGGGATCGGCCCGGCCGGGTGGGGGGTGGAGGTGCTCCTCCCGGGCCCCGGAGGGACGGTCGTCGCCGCCCCGGCGGCGCCCGCGGTCCCCGCGGTGCCGTCGGTGCCCGCGATCGCCTCGGTGCCCGCGATCGCCTCGGTGCCCGCGGTCTCCGCGGCAGCGGTGGGCGAGGTCCCGGTCGCGCGACCCGTGGCCCGGGCGGCGGGATGAGCACGCCCGGCACGACGGAGGCGGTCGGCGCGCCGGGCACGGGCGGCGGTGGGCGGGCGGAGCCCGACCCGCGGGTGCTGGCGGTCTGGTCCCCGGACTGGCCGGTCACCGCCGCCGCCCGCGCCGCGCACGTCCCGGCGGACCGGCCGGCCGCGGTCCTGCACGCCAACCGGGTCCTGGCCTGCTCGGCGACGGCCCGCCGGCACGGGGTCCGCCGGGGGCTGCGGCGCCGGGAGGCGCAGGCCCGGTGCCCGGAGCTCGTGGTGCTCGCCCCCGACCCGGGGCGCGACGCCCGGCTGTTCGAGCCGGTCGCCGCCGCGGTGGAGGCGCTCGCCCCGGGCGTCGAGGTGGTGCGGCCGGGGCTGCTGGTGCTGCCCGCGCGCGGTCCGGTCGGCTGGTTCGGCGGGGAGCGCGCCGCGGTGGAGCGGCTGATCGACCAGGTCGCGCTGCACGCCGGGACCGAGTGCCAGATCGGTGTCGCGGACGGGATGTTCGCCGCCGCGCTCGCCGCCCGCCGGGGCCGCGGGGTGCCGCCGGGACGGTCGGCGGAGTTCCTCGCACCGCTGGAGGTCGCCGAGCTGGACCGGGACCCCGACGTCGACCGGGCCGCGCTGGTGGACCTGCTGCGCCGGCTGGGGCTGCGGTCGCTGGGGGCGTTCGCGTCGCTGTCGGAGGCCGACGTGGCCTCGCGCTTCGGCGCCGACGCGGTGGTCGCGCACCGGCTCGCCCGTGGACTCGACCCCCGCCCGCCCGCGCGCCGGGTCCCGCCGGAGGAGCTGTCCGCGGCGGTCGAGCTGGACCCGCCGGTGGACAGGGTCGACGCGGCCGCCTTCGCCGCGCGGGCACTCGCGACCCGGCTGCACACCGCGCTCGCCGGGCACGGCCTGGCCTGCACCCGGCTGGGGGTGCACGCACGCACGGAGAGCGGGGAGGAGCTGCTGAGGGTCTGGCGGTGCGCCGAGCCGCTGACACCGTCCGGGACGGTGGACCGGGTGCGCTGGCAGCTCGACTCGTGGCTCGGGCGCGGCGGCTCCGGGACGCTGGTCGCGCTGCGGCTCACCCCGGAGGACACCGTGGTCGCCGGGGCGCTGCAGCGCGGGCTGTGGGGCGACGTCGGCGAGGGCGACGAGCGGGCCGGGCGGGCCCTGGTCCGGGTGCAGGCGCTGCTCGGGCCGGAGGCGGTGCTCACCGCGGTCCCGGCGGGCGGCCGGGACCCGGGCGAGCGGGTGCGGCTGGTGCCGTGGGGCGACGAGCGGGTGGTCGAGGACACGGCGGTCCCCGCCCGGCCGGGACCCGTGGCTCCCGCGCGGGACGGCGCCGCCGGTGCCCCCGGGCATGCGGAGCAGGCGGACCCCGAGCCGCCCGGACCGGCCCCCGGGCGGCCGGCGGTGGCACGTCCCGGCGACGCCGTGCCCGACGAGGCCGCGGAGAAGGAGCCGGGAGAGGCCGGGCCCGCGGGACGGCCCCGGGACGGGGAGCGGAACGGGACCGCACACCCCCGCCGCGCTCCCGGGCGTCGGCCACCCGCCGACCCCCCGGCGACCTGGCCCGGCCGGCTCCCGGCACCGTCCCCGGCGACGGTGCCCCCGGACCCGGTCCCGGTCCGGTTGCTCGCCGCGGACGGTGCCGAGGTGTGCCCGGCCGCGCCGGACCTGCTCGACGGCGTCCCGCGCCGGGTCGCGGGCGGCGGCCCGGACCGGGAGGTCACCGGCTGGGCCGGACCCTGGCCGGTGCACACCCGCTGGTGGGCCCCCGACGGCCCCGGGCCCGCGGTCCGGCTGCAGGTCGTGCTCGCCGACGGCACGGCCCTGCTGCTCGTGCACCGCGGCGGCCGCTGGGAGGTGACCGGTGTCTACGACTGAGCCACCGGCCGCCGCGGGCGGGTCAGCGCTGCGGGATCCCGGTGAGGTCGACGGCGAACCGGCCGATCGCCGAGGCCATCGCCGTCACGTTCCGGTCCAGTGCGGTCCGGTCGATGTTGGTCAGCCGGTCGCAGGCCGTGTGGTAGCAGGGGTCGTAGGACTGTCCCGCCGTGCCGCCCCACTTCTGCGCCTGCTCCGGGGTCTTCTGCTCCTCGGCGCCGGTGAACAGGCCACCGGCCGGGATGCCGGCCTCGATGAACGGGCCGTAGTCCGAGCGCCCGTCGAACGCGGTGCCCTCGGGGCCGTTCACGCCCGCCCCGACCAGCGCCTCGGTCAGGACGCGCTCCGCGGTGTCGGAGCCGGGCGGGCCCGCCTCGCCGCCGAGGCCGTCGGAGTTGTCGCCGTCGTAGACGAGGTAGCCGGGGTTCGGCGAGCCGACCATGTCGAAGTTGAGGTAGAGCGCGATCCGCGCGCGGTCGGCCTCGGACAGGCCCTCGACGTACTTCGTCGAGCCGACCAGGCCGATCTCCTCGGCGCCCCACCACGCGAAGCGCACCTTCTGGCCGACCGGCGGGGAGCCGCCGAGCTTCTGCGCGATCTCGAGCAGGGCGGCGCTGCCGCTGCCGTTGTCGTTGATGCCGGCGCCCTCGGGCACGCTGTCGAGGTGGGCCCCGGCGACCACGACCCGGCCCGGGTCGCCGGTGGTGGTCTCGGCGATCACGTTCCGCGAGGTCTGCTGCCGGATCGTGGTGTCGAGCACCAGCGACGCCTGCTGGCCGTCGCGCAGGGCGGCTCCGGCGGTCTTCGTCACGGCCGCCGTCGGGACGACCCCCGGGGTGTCGCCGAGGGTGGCGGGCAGGGCCGCGTCCTCGGTGTTGACCACGATCACCGCCGCCGCGCCCGCCGCCCCCGCGAGCCGGGACTTCTGGCCGAACTCGCAGGTCCCGCGCTCGACGACGGCGATGGCCCCGGCCGGCATCCCGGTGTAGTCGGCGGCGTCGCAGCCCGGTGTCGGGTCCTGCGGGGTGCGCGGGCGCAGCGACAGCGGCGCGGTCAGCCCGCCGGGCGGGGTGGCGGGGGAGAAGCCGAGCACCTCGGTCGTCACCGGTGCGCCGGCCACGGTCAGCCGTGCGTCGCCCGCGGAGAAGGTGCGCACCTCGAACGACGGGGTCGACACCTCGAACCCGCTCGCACGCAGGGTCCCGACGACGTGGTCGACGGCCGCGTCGTACCCGGGGGTGCCCACCGCGCGGTTGCCATCGTTCGCGTCGGCGAGCTTCTCGAACTGCTGCAGGTGGGCGTAGGCGCCGTCGCCGCCGACCGCGGCCGCGAGCCGCTGCGGCAGGCCGGGGTCGCCCTGCGCGGCCCCCTGGCTCCCGCCGCCGGTGGTGCCGATCGTCGCGGTGCCCGGCGCCGCGGGGACGTCCGCGCAGGCCGCGAGCGCGACGACGGCCACCCCGGCCGCCGCGAGCCTGACAAGCCGGTTCCCGAGGCGTGGCCGGTGCCGGCCACCCGTCGTGCTCGCCCGTCCCATGGAGCCACCCCTGCCGTCCGGCCCGGTGCCGGGCCTCGTCCGCGCCGGGTGTCCGGCGCTCCTCGTGCGTGCGCGGTACCGGTCGGGCGCCGCGGCGTCGGACCAGCATCCGCCATCGGGCGTGGCCGTGCGGTGAACCGACGATCACGACACGGCGTCACGAACACGACGGTACGACCCGGCGCGACCCGGGGCCGCGGTGATCCTCGGTCGATCCACACCGGGGTCTCAGTCGTTCCACAGGTTCGGCTGGTGAACTCGGAGATGTCGGCGGGGCGGTCCACGAACCACCTGCCGGCACCGGATGGGTACGTCCGGGTGGCCCGCGGGCCGGCGCTGGGGAGCGGCCGGTGTGCCGCGCCGGAGCCCGGACCCGCCGTGCGGGGCCGACCGGCGCTGGGGAGCAGCCGGCCGGCCCGCACGGCGACGCCCGTCCGCGGAACCCGGCGCTCGACGTTCGAACTTGTGTTCGAGTACGCTGCACGGGTGGGCTGGCAGAACCCGGACGTCCCCTGGGCGGAGCTGGAGAGTGCGCTGTCGGGTCGTTCCGTGCGCGACGGCGCGAGCCTGCGCGGCGGCCCGGAGGCCGACGGCGGGGACGCACCGGCCTGGTCCGTCCACCGCGGCCCCTACGAGCCGCCCGAGGACCTGCACCCGGCGGGGCCGGGCGTCGTGCCGTACGCGGAGCTGCACTGCCACTCGCACTTCAGCTTCCTCGACGGCGCGAGCGCCCCGGAGGAGCTGGTCGAGCGTGCTGCCGAGATGGGGCTGGAGGCGGTCGCGCTCACCGACCACGACGGCATGTACGGGGTCGTTCGGTTCGCCGAGGCGGCCCGCGCGCTCGGGGTGCGCACGGTGTTCGGCGCCGAGCTGAGCACCGGGCTGACCGCCCCGCAGAACGGCGTCGCCGACCCCGAGGGCGAGCACCTGCTGCTGCTGGCCCGCGGCCCCGACGGGTACCGCGCGCTGTGCCGCACCATCTCCACCGCGCAGATGCGGGGCGGGGAGAAGGGGCGGCCGGTCTACGACCCGGACGAGGTCGTCGCCGACACCGCGGGGAAGGTCGTCGTGCTCACCGGCTGCCGCAAGGGCGCGGTGCGCCGCGCCCTGGACCGCTCGGGCCCGGTGGCCGCCGCGGCGGAGCTGGACCGGCTGGTCGCGCGCTTCGGCGCGGGGAACGTGCGGGTCGAGCTGACCGTGTACGGCGAGCCCGGCGACACCGAGCGCAACGACGCACTGGCCGCGCTGGCCGAGCGGGCCGGCGTCGCGACGGTGGCGACGACCGGCGCGCACTACGCCACCCCCGACCGGGCCCCGCTGGCCGCGACCGTCGCCGCGGTCCGGGCCCGCCGCAGCCTCGACGAGATCGACCCCTGGCTGCCCGCGGCGGGCACCGCGCACCTGCGGTCCGGGCGGGAGATGGCCCTGCGGTTCGACGAGCGCCACCCCGGCGCGGTGGAGCGCGCGGCGGAGCTGGGCCGGGAGCTGGCGTTCGAGCTGCACCTGGTGGCGCCGGACCTGCCGCCGTTCGACGTCCCGCCCGGGCACACCGAGACGACCTGGCTGCGGGTGCTGACCGAACGCGGCCGGATGGAGCGTTATGGCAGCTGTGACGAGAACCCGTTCGCGGCGCACACCGTGCAGCGCGAGCTGGAGATCATCGAGGCGAAGAACTTCCCCGGCTACTTCCTGATCGTCCACGACATCGTCGACTTCTGCCGCCGGTCGAACATCTTCTGCCAGGGCCGGGGATCGGCCGCGAACTCGGCGGTCTGCTACGCGCTGGGCATCACCAACGTCGACGCCGTCCGGCACGGGCTGCTGTTCGAACGGTTCCTGTCCCCGGACCGCGACGGCTACCCCGACATCGACCTCGACATCGAGTCCGGCCGCCGCGAGGAGGCGATCCAGTACGTCTACCGCCGCTACGGCAGGCTGTTCGCCGCGCAGGTCGCGAACGTCATCACCTACCGGCCGCGGTCGGCGATCCGCGACACCGCCCGCGCGCTCGGGTTCTCACCCGGCCAGCAGGACGCCTGGAGCAGGCGCGTCGAACGCTGGCACGCCCTGGAGGCGAGCGAGCTCCCGCAGGAGATGCCGCCGCTGCTGCTGGACCTCGCGGGGCAGCTGATGGGTGCGCCCCGGCACCTGGGCATCCACTCCGGCGGCATGGTCATCTGCGACCGGCCGGTGTCCGAGGTCGTGCCGGTGGAGTGGGCGCGGATGGCCGACCGGACCGTCGTGCAGTGGGACAAGGAGGACTGCGCCGCGGCCGGGCTGGTGAAGTTCGACCTGCTCGGGCTGGGCATGCTCACCGCGCTGCACCTGATGGTGGACCTGGTCACGACCGTCACCGGTGAGCGGATCGAGCTGCACGCGATCGGCGAGTCCGACCCGGAGGTCTACGCGATGCTGTCGCGCGCGGACTCGGTCGGGGTGTTCCAGGTGGAGTCCCGCGCCCAGATGGCCACCCTGCCGCGGCTGCGCCCGCGCGAGTTCTACGACCTCGTCGTCGAGGTCGCGCTGATCCGGCCCGGCCCGATCCAGGGCGGCTCGGTGCACCCCTACATCCGGCGGCGCAACGAGCTCGAGACCTGGGACCACGACCATCCGCTGCTCAAGCCCGCGTTGCACAAGACGCTGGGCATCCCGCTGTTCCAGGAACAGATGATGCAGATCGCCGTCGACGTCGCGGGGTTCACCGCGGCCGAGGCCGACGAGCTGCGCCGGGCGATGGGCTCCAAGCGGTCCACCGAGCGGATGGAACGGCTGCGCGGGCGGTTCTACGACGGAATGGCCGCGAACGGGATCACCGGCGAGCTCGCCGAACGGATCTTCGCCAAGATGCTGGCCTTCGCGAACTTCGGGTTCCCGGAGAGCCACTCGATCAGCTTCGCCGCGCTCGTCTACTACTCGGCGTGGTTCAAGCTCTACCACCCGGCGGCGTTCTGCGCGGGCCTGCTCAACGCCCAGCCGATGGGCTTCTACTCGCCGCAGTCGCTGGTGGCCGACGCCCGCAGGCACGGCGTGCGGGTGCACCGGCCGGACGTCAACGCCGGGCGGGCCGACGCCGTCCTCGAACCCGACGACGACAGCACCGGCGGCCGGGCGGTCCGGCTCGGCCTGGCGGGTGTCCGCACCGTCGGCGCGGACCTCGCCGGGGTCATCGACGCCGAGCGCGACGCGGGCGGCCTGTTCGCGGACCTGCCCGACCTGGCGCGCCGGGTCCGGCTGACCGGCCCGCAGGCCGAGGCGCTGGCGACGGCCGGGGCGTTCGGCTGCTTCGGGGTGGAGCGGCGGGAGGCGCTGTGGGCGGCGGGCGTCGTCGCGGGGGTGCGCCCCGAGCACCTGCCGGGCACCGCCGTCGGGTTCGACGCGCCGGCCCTGCCGGGGATGACCGAGGCGGAGCTGACCGTCTCCGACGTCTGGGCCACCGGCGTCTCCCCGGACAGCCACCCGGTGCAGCACCTGCGCGCGGACCTCGACGCGCTCGGTGCGGTCCGGATCGACCGGCTCGACGAGGTGGGCCGCCACGCCGGCCCGGACACCCCGGCCCGGGTGCTGGTCGGGGGACTGGTCACCCACCGCCAGCGCCCGGCGACCGCGCGCGGGGTGACGTTCGTGAACCTCGAGGACGAGTCCGGGATGCTGAACGTGACCTGCTCGGAGGGCCTGTGGGCGCGCTACCGGTCGGTGGCGCTGGGGAGCGCCGGGCTGCTGGTCCGGGGCCGGCTCGAACGCAGCCCGGAGGGCGTGCTGAACCTGCTGGCCGACCGGCTGCAGCGGATGCCGCTGGCGGTGAAGGTGGTGTCCCGGGACTTCCGCTGACCGTCCCGCCCGCGCCCGGCGCCGGGCCCCCGCGACCGCCGGGCCCCGCGGTCCCCGACCACCGGGACCACCGGGACACGCGGACCACCGGAACCGGGCACGCCGCGGGCCCCGCCGGAGGAACCGGCGGGGCCCGCGGGCGGTCGCGACGGGGTCAGGACTTGACGAGCGGCCCGCCCATCGACATCGCGCGTCCGCCCAGGGTCTGGCCGAACGCGTCGAACAGGATGTAGGCGAAAACGATGCAGAACGCGAACGTCGTGATCCCGGCGATCGGGAACAGGCCCGCGTTGCCCGCGGTCACACCGATGTAGGCCAGCACGAAGGTGATGTCGACGAGCACGAAGCCGATCGTGAACATCAGCGGCAGCCGCAGCGTCGCCAGCGTCAGCAGGACGAACACCAGGGTGAAGGAGAGCAGGTAGGCCGACTGGATCGACCCGACCTGCTCGGTGGACAGGGCCTGTCCGGTGCCGGCGTCGATGATCCAGCCGTTGTTCAGCGCCATGAGCAGCACGCCGAAGCTGGTCCAGAACGCGGAGAAGACACCGAAGATCGCGGCGGTGACGCTGTCCCCGACGCGCAGCGCGACCATGGCCGACAGCAGCAGGAACAGGCCCGCCGAGAAGGTCACGATCGGGATCATGCCGCCGGGCAGTGCGGTGGTGTCCAGGTAGCCCACGAACCACAGGCCTAGCGTGATGCCGGACGGCAGGAAGCAGATGAGGCCCATCAGGGCCGGGTTGGCAGCCGGGGCGGCTGCTGCCGGGGCGGGCGGGGCAGCAGCGGCCTGCGCCCCCGCGGTGTCGCTCTCCACGCTCATGGAAAACTCCTCGTCGAGTTCGTGACCGGTCGTGCACCGGCGGTGTGATTCTGCTCTCGTGGAGATCGTTTTTCGCCCCTCCGTACGACCAGACCCCGACCTGTACCCCGGTCGCACGCAACCGGACCGTCGTCGCAGGTCGCGGGGGCGGCGTCCCCTACTTGCGCGGCACGTACGCGTCCTTCGGTCAGGTTCGACCGGCCCGGGCGTCACCTGAGAGGATGCCCGGGTGACCGCACGCGTGATGGACGGCAAGGCGACGTTGGCGGAGCTGCTCGAGGACCTGCGGGGCCGAGTCGAGAAGCTGACCGCCGCCGGGGTGACCCCCGGGCTGGGCACGGTGCTGGTCGGTGACGACCCCGGATCGCACGCCTACGTGCGCGGCAAGCACCGCGACTGCGCCAAGGTCGGCATGACCTCGCTGCAGCGCGAGCTCCCCGCCGACGCGAGCCAGGCCCAGGTCGAGGACACGATCGACGAGCTGAACGCCGACCCGACCTGCACGGGCTTCATCGTGCAGCTCCCGCTGCCGGACGGCCTCGACGCCGGCGCCACGCTGGAGCGGGTCGACCCGGGCAAGGACGCCGACGGCCTGCACCCGACCAACCTGGGCCGCCTGGTCCTCGGCGAGCCGGGACCGCTGCCGTGCACCCCGCGCGGCATCGTCGAGCTGTGCCGCCGGTTCGGTGTCGAGCTGAACGGGGCGCGGGTCGTCGTCGTGGGTCGTGGCGTGACCGTCGGCCGCCCGCTGGGGCTGCTGCTGACCCGCCGCTCGGAGAACGCGACCGTCACCCTGTGCCACACCGGCACCCGGGACCTGACGGCGCACCTGCGGGAGGCCGACGTCGTCGTCGCGGCGGCGGGGCGGGCCGGGCTCATCACGGCCGACCAGATCAGGCCGGGCGCCGCGGTGCTGGACGTCGGCGTCACCCGTACCGACCTGGGCCTGGTCGGCGACGTGGCGCCCGAGGTCGCCGAGGTCGCCGGGCTGCTGGCGCCGATGCCGGGTGGCGTGGGACCGATGACCCGCGGGATGCTGCTGACGAACGTCGTCGAGGCAGCCGAGCGCAGCCTGTCGGCGTGACGGGCGGCGGCAGGGGGCGGTGATGGTGACGACCCGCTCCGGGCACGGCCTGCGGGCCCGGCTGCGGGCGCACTGGCCGCTGCTCGTCGTCCTCGGTGTGTCGCTGGTCGGGCTGCAGCGGGTGGTCACCGAGCACTGGCGCGAGGGGTCCGCGGCGCTGGCGGTGGCGATGCTGGTCGCCGCGGGCCTGCGGGTGGCGCTGCCGCCGGACCGGGTCGGGCTGCTCGCGATCCGCGGCCGCTACGCCGACGCGCTGGTGTACGGCGGGTTCGGCGTCGTCGTCCTGCTGCTGGCGCTGACGATCACCCAGGGCTCGCTGACCATCAGCTGAGTGGTCAGCTGCGGGAGCCGCCGGTCGTCTCCGGGCCCGCCGGGCGCCGGGTCGGGGGCCTGCGCGGGCCGGCGGGACGCTTGCTCCCCGGACGCCCGGGGCCGGTGCTGGTCGCGCGCACGACCCGGCCCGGCCGGGCGGGGAGATCCCCGGTCGGTGCGCTGCGGGACGGCCTGATAATGATCATCGCTAACGAGATTCTACCGGTGGGTACACCCGCTCCGGGACGGGGGTTGCTCCGGACGAGTTGCGTGATGTCGCCCACGGTGGCCCCGCTGATCACCCGTTGATCGCAACGAAGATCGATCCGCCACCCGGTCGGCGGCGCCCGGTCCGGCGGCACCCCACGGACGGAGGTGGTCCCCGCCACCGTCCGCGAGCATGATCGCCGCCATGACCGACCGCAGCGGCCACATCGTCGACACCCTCGTGACCGCCTTCGACGACCTGATGGCGGCCGACCCGTCGGCGTTCCGGACCAAGTTCCGGAAGATGGCCGCCGACCCGTTCGCGTTCTACCGGGGCAGCGCCTGCCTGTTCTACGACGACGTCGCCCGCCGCGAGGACCCCTGGGTCGACGACCGCACCGGCCGGGTCTGGATCCAGGGCGACCTGCACGCCGAGAACTTCGGCACCTACATGGACGGCGACGGCGTGCTCGTCTTCGACGTCAACGACTTCGACGAGGCCTACCTCGGCCACTGGACCTGGGACGTCACCCGGTTCGCGGCCAGCCTGTGCCTGCTCGGCTGGCGCAAGGCGCTGTCGGACCGGTCGCTGTCCGAGCTCGTCGAGCGCTACTGCCGCAGCTACCTGGCCCAGGTGCGGCACTTCGCCGACCGCGACGACGACGCGTTCTCCCTGCGCCTGGACACCACCGACGGCCCGGTGCACCAGGTCCTGCAGACCGCGCGCACCCGGACCCGGGTCGGGCTGCTCGACGCGATCACCGAGACCGAGGGCTTCGACCGGATCCTGCGTGCCGGCCCCGGTGTCCGCACCCTCGACGACGACGAGAAGGCCGCGGTCACCGCCGCGTTCGAGGTCTACGTGGCCACGATCCCGGAGTCCCGGCGTCACCGCGGCGTCGCCTACACCGTCAAGGACGTCGCCGGGCGTTCCGGTGTGGGCATCGGCAGCGCCGGGCTGCCGACGTACACGGTGCTGGTCGAGGGGCTGAACCAGGCGCTGGACAACGACATCGTCGTGTCGATGAAGCAGGGCAACGTGGCCGCGCCGTCGCGGGTGGTCACCGACGAGCGGGTGGCCGCGGCGTTCCGCCACCACGGGCACCGGACGGCGGTGTCGCAGCGCGCGCTGCAGGCGCACGCCGACCCGATGCTGGGCTGGACCGAGCTCGGTGGCGTCGGGTTCGTCGTCGCCGAGGTCTCGCCCTACGAGGCGGACCTGGACTGGTCGGAGCTGACCGAGCCCGACGAGATCGCGCCGGTCGTCGCGGACCTGGGCCGGGCCACGGCGAAGATCCACTGCGTGGCCGACGCCGACGCCGACCACGCACTCGTCGACTTCCGGGTCGAGGAGGCGGTCGCGGCGCGCACCGCGGGCGCGGAGGACGCGTTCGTCGAGTGGGTCGTGGAGTTCGCCCACGACTACGCCCGGACCGTGCGCGCGGACCACGCACTGTTCGTGGAGGCGTTCCGCTCCGGGCGCATCCCCGGCGTCAGCTCGGCCTGACACGACGACGGCCCGCCCTCCCGGCAGCGGGAGGACGGGCCGTCGGCGGTGGGGCTACTTGCCGGCGAAGGCGTCGATCGCCGCGTTGAACGTGGCGCTCGGCCGCATGACCGCGTCGGTCTTCGCGCGGTCGACGTAGTAGTAGCCGCCCAGGTCGACCGGGTCGCCCTGGACCGCGTTCAGCTCACCGACGACCGTGTCCTCGGCGGCGGCGAGCTTCTCGGCGAGCGGGGCGAAGATCGCGGCCAGCTCGGTGTCCTCGGTCTGCGCGGCGAGGGCCTGCGCCCAGTACAGCGCGATGTAGAAGTGGCTGCCGCGGTTGTCGAGCTCCCCGACCTTGCGCGACGGCGACTTCCCGTTCTCCAGCAGCTTGCCGGTGGCCTCGTCGAGGGTCTGGCCGAGCAGCTTGGCCCGCAGCGGCTCCTCGGTCTTCGACGCCAGCATCTCCAGCGAGACGGCCAGCGCGAGGAACTCACCGAGGGAGTCCCACCGCAGGTGGTTCTCCTTCTGCAGCTGCTGCACGTGCTTCGGCGCGGACCCGCCGGCGCCGGTCTCGAACAGGCCGCCGCCGTTCATCAGCGGGACGATCGACAGCATCTTCGCCGACGTGCCCAGCTCCATGATCGGGAACAGGTCGGTGAGGTAGTCGCGCAGCACGTTGCCGGTGACCGAGATGGTGTCCTCGCCCTTGCGGGCCCGCTCCAGGGTGTAGCGGGTGGCCTCGGCGACCGCGAGGATCTCGATGGTCAGGCCGTCGGTGTCGTGCTCGCCCAGGTACTTCTCGACCTTCGCGATCAGCTGCGCGTCGTGGGCGCGCGCCGAGTCCAGCCAGAAGACGGCGGGGGAGCCGGTGGCCCGGGCTCGCTCGACGGCCAGCCCGACCCAGTTGCGGATCGGGGCGTCCTTGGTCTGGCAGCCGCGCCAGATGTCGCCCTCGCCGACCTCGTGCGAGAGCTTCTCCTCGCCCGACGCCGCGTCGACGACGCGCACGGTGCCCGCCGAGGCGATCTCGAAGGTCTTGTCGTGGCTGCCGTACTCCTCGGCCTTCTGCGCCATCAGGCCGACGTTCGGGACGGTGCCCATCGTCGTCGGGTCGAAGGCGCCGTTGGCCTGGCAGTGCTTGACGGTCTCGTCGTAGAGCGGGGCGTAGGACGAGTCCGGGATGACGAACTTGGTGTCCTGCAGCGCGTCGTCGGCGTTCCACATCTGGCCGGAGGTGCGGATCGCGGCCGGCATCGAGGCGTCGATGATGACGTCGCTGGGGACGTGCAGGTTGGTGATCCCGCGCGCGGAGTCGACCTGGGCCAGCGCCGGGCCGGTCTCGTAGGCGGCGGTGATGGCCTTCTCGACGGCGTCGCGCTTGTCGGCGGGCAGCTTCTCCAGCGCGGTCAGGATCGAGGCGAGACCGTCGTCGGGGTCGGCGCCCACGGAGGCGAGGTCGTCGGCGAAGGAGGCGAACACGTCGGCGAAGTAGGCGCGGACGGCGTGGCCGAAGATGATCGGGTCGGAGACCTTCATCATCGTGGCCTTGAGGTGCACCGAGAACAGGACGCCCTTGGCCTTGGCGTCGGCGACCTGCTCGGCGAGGAAGGCCTGCAGCGGCTCGCGACGCATGACGGCGCCGTCGAACACCTCGCCGTCCAGCAGCGCGACCTTCTCCTTCAGCACCGTGACGGTGCCGTCGGCGGCGACGTGCTCGATGCGGACCGCGCCGTCACCGGCGGCGGTGAACGAGGTCTCGGAGTGGCGGAAGTCGCCGTCGTCCATGGTGGCGACGTGGCTGGTGGAGTCGGAGCTCCACGCGCCCATCGAGTGCGGGTGCTTGCGGGCGAAGTTCTTCACCGACAGCGGGGCGCGGCGGTCGGAGTTGCCCTCGCGCAGCACCGGGTTGACCGCGGAGCCCTTGACCGAGTCGTAGGCGGCGCGGGCGGCCTTCTCCTCGTCGCTCTGCGGGTTCTCCGGGTAGTCCGGTACGTCGTAGCCGGCGCCCTGGAGCTCGGTGATCGCCGCCTTGAGCTGCGGGATCGACGCCGAGATGTTCGGCAGCTTGATGATGTTGGCGTCCGGGGTCTTCGCCAGCTCGCCCAGCTCGGACAGCGAGTCCGGGACGCGCTGGGCGTCGGTCAGCCGGTCCGGGAACTTCGCCAGGATGCGGGCGGCCAGGGAGATGTCGCGGGTCTCCACGTCGACCCCGGCCTGGCCGGCGAAGGCCTCGATGACCGGCAGGAAGGAGTGGGTCGCCAGTGCCGGCGCCTCGTCGGTGTACGTGTAGATGAGCTTCATCGCGTCCTCAGGCCTGCCTCGGCTCGTCGTGTGTGCTGCCGTGTCCAGCGAGCGGGCCGCGACGGCGCCGGCGGACGGGCCCGGGACGACCGGGCGGGTCCCCGGCGCGGCGACCCGCTGACTGGGCCACACGCTATCTGTTCACCGCCCCCGCACGCCCGCAGGAGTAACCGGCCCGACACCCCCGTGATGGTCGAGCCCACGGCCGCGGACCGGCTACCGTGGTCGCGGCAGCGCTCGGCGGGAGGGGAACGACGGTGGCGAAGGTCTTCGGGCTCACCCGGAAGTCGCTCCTGAGGGGCTGGCCGCTGGTCGGGCTCATCGGTGTCGGCCTGACGGTCGTCGCACTCGCCTACGGCGGTGTCACCGGGAACCTGGAGACCACCGGGTGCCGTGTCGTCGTGCAGGGCGAGCAGGTGACGGTGCGCTCGGCGCCCGGCAACTCGGCGGCGCCGGTCCGCACGCTCCCGGTCGGGACCGAGGTCGCGGCCGAGACGATCGTCGACGGCGGCTTCCGCAAGCTCACCGAGCAGAACCAGTGGGTGCCGGTGGACTCGGTCGCCGCGACCTCGGGCAGCCGGTGCTGAACCCGTCGCGCAGCGTGATCAGGGGTGCGGCACAGTAGGCGGTGTGAACGCGCTCGCCACGGTCAACGTCAACGGGGTCCGTGCCGCCGCCACCAAGGGGCTGCTGGAGTGGCTGGCCGCGACCGACGCGCGGGCGGTCTGCCTGCAGGAGGTCCGGGCCCGGCCCGACGAGCTGCCGGCCGCCTTCCTGGCCGCGCTCGACGAGGGCGGCTGGCACCTGCGCCTGGCCCCGTCGCTGACGGCGAAGGGCCGCAACGGCGTCGCCGTGCTGAGCCGCGACGAGCCCGAGGCGGTCCGGATCGGCTTCGGCGACCCCACCACCGACCTCGACGGCCGCTACCTCGAGGTGGACCTGCCCGGCGGGCTCACCGTCGCCTCGCTGTACCTGCCCAAGGGCATGGCGGGCACCGAGAAGCAGGACCACAAGGACGCGTTCTGCGCGGCCTTCGGTGACCACCTGCGCACCGCGTTCGACCGGTGCGCCGCGACCGGGCGGCAGATGGTCGTCGGCGGGGACTGGAACATCGCCCCCACCGAGCTGGACCTGCGCAACTGGCGCGGGAACCGGCGCAACTCCGGGTTCCTGCCGCACGAGCGGGAGTGGTTCGCGAAGCTGCTCGAGCACGGCTGGCGCGACGTGGTGCGCGAGCGGCACCCGGGCGTCGACGGGCCGTACTCGTGGTGGAGCTACCGCGGGCGGGCCTTCGACAACGACACCGGGTGGCGGATCGACCACCTGCTCACCACGCCCGGGCTCGCGGACGCCGCGCACGAGGCCGTGGTGGACCGGGCGCCCGCGCACGACCGGCGCTTCTCCGACCACGCCCCCGTCGTCGTCCGGCTGGGGGCCGTGTGATCGCCGGCCGGATGGTCGGCGGCCGCTACCTGCTGCTCGACGAGCTGGGCCGGCGCGGTTTCGGGCCCACCCACCGTGCCGAGGACCGCATCACCGGCCGCACCGTCGCCGTCACCGAGATCGCGCTGCCCGCGGTCGCGGGGGTCCGGGAGCGGCTGCTCACCGAGGTCCGGGCGGCCGGACGGCTGCGCCACCCGTCGGTCGTCGGGGTGCTGGACCTGGTCACCGACCGGTCCTCGGCCGGGGACATGCGCGAGTACCTGGTCACCGAGCACCCGGAGGCGCGACCGCTGGGTGCGGTCGTCGAGACGGCGCCGCCCTCTCCCCGGCAGGTCGCGCTCGTCGGCCGGGACGTGCTGGCCGCGCTGCGCGCGGTGCACGCCGACGGCGGCACCCACGGCGGCCTCGACGCCGACGCGGTGCTGGTCACCGCCGACGGCCGCGCCCTGCTCACCGACGTCGGCCTCGCCCGCGCGGTCGGTCCGCGCCCCGGCGGGAACGGTGCGCCCGCCGCCCCCGAGGGCGCCGACACCCCGGCCGCGGACCTGTGGTGCCTGGGTGCCGTCCTGCGCGAGGCGGCGGACCCGCGCCTGTCGGCGGGCAGCGCGCTCGCGACGGTCCTGGACGGCCTCACCGCCGACGACCCGGCCGAGCGCCCGACCCACGACCGGGCCGCCGAGCTGTTCGAACGCGGCGCCCGGCCCCGGTCCCCGGGCGGGGACCTCGGCCGCAACCGCTGGATCCTGCTGGGCGTGGCCGGGGTGCTGGCCGTGGTCGTCGTCGTGCTGCTGGTCCTCGCCGTCCTCTGAGCACTCCCGGCGGCGGAAACCCGGCGGCGCCCGCGACGCGGCGGGGGCAGGATGGGCCGGGTGAGCCGGAGCGTCGAACACCCAGCCGACCACCCCCGCGTCGCCGCCGTGAAGGAGGCGTTGCGCCGGGCCGGTGCCGATCCCGCGTCGATCGCGGGCCTGGTGCTGCTGCCCGACGCGGTGACCACCGCGGCCGCGGCGGCCGCCGCGCTGGAGGTGGAGGTCGGCCAGATCGCGAACTCGCTGGTCTTCGACGCCGACGGCGCCCCGCTGCTCGTGCTCACCTCCGGCGCGCACCGGGTCGACACCGACAGGGTCGCCGCCCTGGTCGGCGCGCAGCGGGTCGGGCGGGCGTCCAAGGAGCTCGTGCTGGAGGCGACCGGGCAGGTCATCGGTGGGGTCGCCCCGGTCGGGCACCCGGCGCCGGTGCGCACCCTGGTCGACGTCGCCCTGGGGGAGTTCGACCGGGTCTGGGCGGCCGGCGGGGTGGCCCGCTCGGTGTTCCCGACGACCTTCGACGAGCTCGTCGCCGTCACCGGCGGGACGCCCGCCGAGGTCGCCTGAGCCGTATTCCCGCACCGGCCGTGATCCATCGCCGGGAAACGGACGGTCGCTGCGATGATCCGCGAAACCTAGTGTGGGTGGCATGGCCGATACTCCTGCCGCACCCGTCCCGGCCGAGGCCGTACCGCCGGTCCCTCTCCCGACCCCCGCACCCGCCGAACCGGTGCCCTCGGACTCGGCGTTCCGCCGGGCCCTGCGCCGGGTCCGGGACGGGGCCACCCTCGACGTCACCGAGGCCGCCGTCCTGCTCGCCGCCCGCGGTGAGCACCTCGACGAGCTGCTCGGCCACGCCGGCCGGGTCCGCGACGCCGGACTCGTCGAGGAGGGCCGCCCGGGCGTCGTCACCTACTCCCGCAACGTCTTCATCCCGCTGACCCGGCTCTGCCGCGACCGCTGCCACTACTGCACGTTCGCGACCGTCCCGCACAAGCTCGACGACATGTTCCTGGAGCGCGACGAGGTCGTCGAGATCGCCCGCCAGGGCGCCGCGCAGGGCTGCAAGGAGGCCCTGTTCACCCTCGGCGACCGCCCCGAGGACCGCTGGCCGCAGGCCCGCGAGTGGCTCGAGGCGCGCGGCTACGACTCCACCCTCGACTACGTCCGGGCCTGCGCGATCGCCGTCCTGGAGGAGACCGGGTTGCTGCCGCACCTCAACCCGGGCGTCATGAGCTGGGAGGAGCTGACCCGGCTCAAGCCGGTCGCGGCCAGCATGGGGATGATGCTGGAGACGACGTCGCAGCGGCTGTTCGAGAAGGGCGGCCCGCACTTCGGCAGCCCCGACAAGGAGCCCGCGGTCCGGCTGCGCGCCCTCACCGACGCCGGCCGCGTCGGCGTCCCGTTCACCACCGGCATCCTGATCGGCATCGGCGAGAACCGCACCGAGCGGGCCGAGTCGCTGTTCGCGATCCGCTCCGCCGCCCGCGCGCACGGGCACGTGCAGGAGGTGATCGTCCAGAACTTCCGGGCGAAGCCGGACACCGCGATGGCAGGCGACCCCGACGCCGACCTGCACGACCTGGCCGCGGCGATCGCCGTCGCCCGGCTGGTGCTGGGCCCGAAGGTGCGGCTGCAGGCGCCGCCGAACCTCGTCGGCGACGAGCAGGCGCTGATGCTGCGCGCCGGGATCGACGACTGGGGCGGTGTCTCCCCGGTGACGGTGGACCACGTGTCCCCGGAGATGCCGTGGCCCGCCGTCGACGAGCTGGCCGCGATCACCGAGGCCGAGGGCTTCACGTTGCAGGAGCGCCTCACCGCCTACCCGAAGTACGTGCGGGCCGGGTCGCCGTGGATCGACGCGCGGCTGCACGGCCACGTCGCCGCGCTGTCCGGGCCCGACGGGCTCGCCCGGCCCGACGCCGTCGTGGAGGGGCGGGCGTGGCAGGAGCCCGACGGCGGGTTCGCCTCGACCGGGCGCACCGACCTGAACTCCACGATCGACACGACCGGGCGCACCGAGGACCGGCGCAGCGACTTCGGCGACGTCTACGGCGACTGGGACGAGGTGGCCGCCGAGCTGGAGCACCAGCGCGCCGGGCACGGGGCGGCCCCCGAGCGGCTCGACTCCGACGTCCGGGCCGGGCTGGACCTGGCCGCGTCCGACCCGGCGGCGCTGCTCGACCCGGCGCACGCCGACGCCGCGATGGCCGTGCTGACCGCCGACGGGCCCGCGCTGCGCACCCTGCTCGACCTCGCCGACGACGTGCGCAGGCAGGTCAACGGGGACGACGTCACCTACGTGGTCAACCGGAACATCAACTTCTCGAACGTCTGCTACGTCGGCTGCCGGTTCTGCGCCTTCGCCCAGCGCGAGCGCGACGCCGACGCCTTCCGGCTCTCGCTCGACGAGGTCGCCCAGCGCGCCGCGGAGGCCGCCCGCGACGGCGCCACCGAGGTCTGCGTGCAGGGCGGCATCGACCCGCAGCTGCCGGTGTCGTTCTACGCCGACCTGGTCCGCGCGGTCACCGCCGCCGTGCCGGGGATGCACGTGCACGCGTTCTCCCCGATGGAGATCGTCTCCGCGGCGGCCAAGGCCGGGGTGTCGATCCGGGAGTGGCTGACCGAGCTGAAGGCTGCCGGGCTCGGCTCGATCCCGGGCACCGCCGCCGAGATCCTCGACGACGAGGTCCGCTGGGTGCTGACCAAGGGCAAGCTGCCGGCGTCGCAGTGGATCGAGGTCGTCTCGACCGCGCACGAGCTGGGGATCCCCAGCAGCTCGACGATGATGTACGGCCACGTCGACGAGCCCCGGCACTGGCTCGGCCACCTGCGCACGCTGGCGTCGATCCAGGACCGCACCGGTGGGTTCACGGAGTTCGTGCCGCTGCCGTTCGTGCACCACAACGCCCCGATCTACCTGGCCGGGATCGCCCGGCCGGGGCCGACCGAGCGCGACAACCGGGCGGTGCACGCGTTCGCCCGGCTCGCGCTGCACGGGCGGATCGACCACGTCCAGTGCTCCTGGGTGAAGCTCGGCGACGACCTCGCCGCGGACATCCTGGCCGGGGGCGCCGACGACATGGGCGGCACGCTGATGGAGGAGACGATCTCCCGGATGGCCGGCTCGGAGAACGGCTCCGAGCGCTCGGTCGCCGAGCTCACCGCGATCGCCGCGGCCGCCGGTCGCCCGGTCCGGCAGCGGACGACGACCTACCGCGGCGAGCCCCGCGTGCTCACCCCGGCGTCGGGCACCGGGCCGCGGATGCTGCCGCTGACCCCGGCCTGATCCCGGCCGGTCCCGCGCCGCCCCGGGCCGCGCGGGACCGGCCCGGCCGCCGATCGGCCTACGGTGGCGGTATGGGTGTACTCGGAGAGATGTTCCCGCGGAAGCGGATGCACGAGGACTCGGACGCCGCGCAGGGCGGGCAGCAGTGGCGGCTGGGCCCGATCGACCTCGACAAGGGCGTGGTGACGGTCGAGGCCGCGCCGCAGCCCGAGGACCCGGCGCAGGAGGAGGACCGGGAGAACGGGTGAGGTACTGACCGGGACGACGCCCCGCGGCTGCCGCAGCCCCCTCACCGCGCTGTCGCAGGACGTCCGCCCCGGCCGGTGGGCCGACCCCCCGATCCGGCCCACCCCGCCGCCGGCCACGCGCTGGCGCGGCTTCGATCGGCAGAGTGAGGCCAACGGTACGATCTTGAGCAGTCCGGGGTCAAGGGAGGCGAGCGGGTGCGGCCGCAGGAGCTGGGCGCCGTCGGGCGCGGTCTCGGCCTGCTCGCCGACACCTGGACGCTGCTGATCCTGCAGCGCGCGTTCCTCGGCGTCAGCCGGTACGCGGGGTGGCGGGAGACCCTCAACATCTCCGACGCGACGTTGTCGGCGCGGCTGCGCGGGCTCGTCGACGCGGGTCTGCTCGAGCCCCGCAGCTACGCCGACGGTGGCCGCGAGCGCCGCGGCTACGCCCTCACCGAGCGCGGTGGCGACATCTGGAAGCTGCTGATCTGCACCTGGGACTGGGAGAAGACCTGGGTCCCGCGGGAGGTCCCGCTCCCCGAGATCGTGCACCGCGACTGCGGCCGCCCCACCCGGGTGCGGGTGTGCTGCGCGGCCTGCGGCGGCGCGGTCGGTCCGCGGGACACCGAGGTCGAGCGCGAGCCCGGGGCGCCGGGGCTGGACCTGCTGGCCCGCAGGCACCCGCGGCGTACCCGCGGCACGCTGCCCGTCGACCCGCTCTCGTTCCTGCCCGGTGCGATGGAGATCATCGGCGACCGGTGGGGTGCCACCGTCCTCGGCGCCGCGCTCGCCGGGATCCGGGCGTTCACCAGCTTCGCCCACGAGCTGGGGATCTCCCCGGAGGTGCTGTCGGACCGGCTGCGCCGCTTCGTCGCGCTCGGGGTGCTCAGCCGCAGCGGCGACGGCGAGTACCGCCTCACCGACAAGGGGCGGGCCAGCTTCCCGATCCACGCCTGCCTGGTCGAGTGGTCGCACCGCTGGTGCGGCGGGGACGGCGCCCCGATCGACCTCACGATCCGCCACCGGGCCTGCGGGCAGCCGCTCTGCGTGCGGCTGGACTGCGAGCAGTGCGGGCGGGCGTTCGCCCGGGACTCGGTGTCCCCGGTGCGCCCGAGATGACGGACGGTAGGGAACGATGGCGGGCATGAACGACGCCCACCGTCCCCGCGTGCTGTCCGGGATCCAGCCCACGGCCGACTCGTTCCACCTCGGCAACTACCTGGGTGCGCTGCGGCAGTGGGTGGCCCTGCAGGACGACCACGAGGCGTTCTACTGCGTCGTGGACCTGCACGCGATCACGGTGGAGCACGACCCGGCCGAGCTGGCCCGGCGTACCCGGGTCGCGGCCGCGCAGCTGCTCGGGCTGGGGCTCGACCCGGACCGCTGCACGCTGTTCGTGCAGTCGCACGTCCCGGAGCACGCGCGGCTGTCCTGGATCCTGGAGTGCATCACCGGCTTCGGCGAGGCCGGCCGGATGACCCAGTTCAAGGACAAGTCCGCCAAGCAGGGCACCGACCGGGCGACGGTCGGGCTGTTCACGTACCCGATCCTGCAGGCCGCGGACATCCTGCTCTACCAGGCCGACCGCGTCCCGGTCGGCGAGGACCAGCGCCAGCACCTGGAGCTGACCCGCAACCTCGCGCAGCGGTTCAACCACCGCTTCGGTGAGACGTTCCGGGTGCCCGAGCCGCACATCCCGCAGGCCACGGCGAAGATCTACGACCTGCAGGACCCGACGGCGAAGATGAGCAAGTCGGCGTCGTCGCCCAGCGGGATCGTGGAGCTGCTCGACCCGCCGCGGACCTCGGCGAAGAAGATCCGTTCCGCGGTGACCGACAACGAGCGCGAGATCCGCTTCGACCCGGAGAACAAGCCGGGCATCGCGAACCTGCTCACCATCAACGCGGCGATGACCGACCGGAAGGTCGCCGAGGTCGAGGCCGAGTACGTCGGCCGCGGCTACGGCGACCTGAAGAAGGACCTCGGCGAGATCGTCGCCGCGTTCGCGGAGCCGTTCGCGGAGAAGGTGAACGGCTACCTGGCCGACCCGGCCGAGCTCGACCGGGTGCTCGCGCGCGGTGCCACCCGTGCGCGTGAGGTCTCCGGCGCGACACTGGCGGCGGTTCACGAGAGGATCGGGTTCCTCCCGCCCGCCTGAGCCGCGCGCCCGGGGCGGGGAGTACCACCGAACCGGGGGAATGATGGCCGAGAACCGCGCCGCCACGATCGCGCACCGGCTGGAGACCGACGAGGAGGAGACCGAGACCTTCCTCGACCGCCAGCGGGAGAAGCATCCCTGGCTGGACCATCTGGTCCGGGCGGGGGAGCGCTACACCGAGAACCACGGCGACCACTACGCCGCGGCGATCACCTACTTCTCCATCCTCGCGCTGGTGCCGCTGCTGATGGTCGGGTTCGCGATCGCCGGGTTCGTGCTCCGGGGGAACCCGGAGCTGGTCGACTCGCTCCGGGACTCCATCTCCTCGGCCGCGCCCGGCGGGCTCGGTGACACGCTCGGCCAGGTCGTGGACACCGCGGTGAACCGGGCCGGCGCGATCGGCCTGATCGGTCTGGTCGGCGCCCTCTACTCCGGCATCGGCTGGATGAGCAACCTCCGCGAGGCGCTGACCGAGCAGTGGGGCCAGCGCGACGACGCCCCGCCGATGATCAAGCGGCTGGCGTTCGACCTGCTCGCCCTGCTCGGGCTCGGGCTGGCCCTCGTGCTGTCGTTCGCGATCTCCTCGATCGGCGGCGCGGCCGGGAGGTACCTGCTCGACCTGGTCGGCCTCGGCGAGGCGACGTGGGCACGCGTGCTGCTGAGCATCGCCTCGTTCCTGCTCGTGCTCGCCGGCAACTGGCTGGTGTTCCTCTGGGTGATCGCCCGGCTGCCGCGCGAGCCCGTGTCCCTGCGCAGCGCCGTCAAGGCCGCGCTGATCGGCGCGGTCGGGTTCGCGATCCTGCAGCGGGTGATGGTGTTCTACCTGGGCAGTTTCGGCGACTCGCCGGTCGGTCAGGCGTTCGGCCCGATCCTCGGTCTGCTGGTCTTCATCTTCTTCACCTCGCGGTTCCTGCTGTTCGTGACGGCCTGGGCCGCGAGCGCCGAGGAGAACGACCTGGGCTACCGCGACCTGCCCGCCCCGGCGATCATCCGTCCGCAGTACGTCGTCCGGGACGGGCCGGGCGCGCTCGCGTCGGCGGGCCTGGTCACCGCGGGTCTGATCGGCGGGGCACTCGGCCTGCGGGCCCTGGGGCGCCGGCGGCGCTGACCGTCCGGTCCCTGGCGTACGCGTTCGGACAGGTGTGCGCGCGGTCCGGGGCTGCCGCGCTGCGGCGAGGTGCCGGCGGCTCGTGGGCACCGGGGGTACCCGCGACGCCGTCCCGCCCCGATCTCGAAGGGCCTGATCCCGACGAGTTCGCTTACCCGGTAAGCGGATTCGCAGGAGGGTGTGGCCCGGCCTGCGGGCGCGGGGGTGAGCCGGTGCCGTCCCGGCCGGTTCTCCCGGTACAGGCCCCGACGAACTCGTTCGCCCGGTGAACGGTCTCGCGGACCCGAGCTCCGGGGACGTGATCCCGGCGAATTCGCTTACCCGGTAAGCGGATTCGCAGAATGGTGCACCCCGGCCCTCGGGCACCGGGGCGAGCCGGCGCCGATTCGGCCGGGTCCCGGGAGAGGCCCCGACGACTCGTTCACCCGGTGGGCGATTCCGCGGGAGGAGAGTTCCGGGGTGCGGGGCGCCGGGACGGTCCCGGGCGTCTGCCGCGGGTCAACGACGCCGGCGCAGCCGCGCGGCCACCAGGGCCCCGACGCCGGCGAGCGCGGCGACCCCGCCGACCAGCACCGCGGCGGGGACCGGCGGAGCACCCGCGGCATCCGGGGTGCCGGTCGCCGTCGCCCCGTCGGTGCTCCCCGTCGCCCCGTCCGCGTCTCCGGACGCCGCCGCGCCGCCTGCGTTGTCCGCGCCGCCTGCCCCGCCGGCGGGGGCCGCGGCGCCGGGGGGCGTGTCCGAGCCGTCGGCGGACCCGGTGGTGCCCGGCTCGACCAGCGTCCCGATCCCGGTGGCCTGGGCGCCGAAGCCCCAGTCCAGCAGTGCGCGGGCCTGGTCGACCATCAGCACCGGCCGGGGCTCGCCGCGCACGATGGCGACGACCAGCCGTCGCCCGTCGCGCTCCATCGCGCCGACGAAGGTGTGCCGGGCGGCGTCGGTGAACCCGTTCTTGCCGCCGAGGAAGCCGGGGGCGCCGAGGAGCCGGTCGTCGTTGCCGAGCAGGAAGCCGGGCTTGTCGGCGAACCCGGGGAACGGGATGCTCCGGGTGGTCAGCGCGGCCGCGATCCGCGGGCGCTCCAGTGCGGCGCGCAGCAGCAGGCCCAGGTCGTAGGCCGAGGCGGACATCCCCGGGCCGTCGAGGCCGGCGGGCGTCGCGGGGCGGGTGTCCAGGGCACCGAGGCGGCGGGCCTCGTCGCGCATGGCGGCCAGCGTCGCGGGGACCCCGCCGAGCTCGCGGGCCAGGGCGTTCGCGGCGTCGTTGCCCGAGGACAGCAGCAGCCCGTGCAGCAGCTGGTCGACCGTGTAGCGCCCACCGGGACCGATCCCGGCCCGGCTGCCGTCGACGTTCGCGTCCTCGGCGGTGCCCACGACCACCCGGTCCATCGGCAGCCGCTCGTCGACGACCAGCGCGAGCAACAGCTTGATCGTCGACGCCGGACGCTGCCGCGCGTGCGGGGCCCGGGCGGCGAGGACCGCACCCGAGTCCAGGTCGGCGACGACGTACGACGCGACCCCGACCGGCGGGGGCGGCACCGGCCCGGCGTGGGTGTCACCGCAGCCGCCGAGCCCGCCGACCGGTGGCGACGGCACCGGCAGCGGGGCGACCGGCACCGTCTCCTCCCGCGCGGGCGGGCCGGGCGGGACCTCCTGCCCCGGGCACCCCGCGGCGGCCGCGACCGGAGCGGCGGGGGCGGCCGGAGCGGCGGAGGCGACCGGAGCGGTACCCGCCGCCCCGACCAGCGCGAGCGCCACGACGACGGGAACGAGCAGCCGGGCGGCGGGTCGGCGCGGGGAGCCCGGGCCGGCGGGGGTCGTCACCGTTGCAGCATGACCCACCGCCCGGCGGAACGGGCCGCCCGCTCCGGGCCCGGCACCACGGACCGCGGCACGGTCAGCGCTCGACGATCTCCTTGACCCGGTCCAGGCTGCGCTCCAGCCCGTCGCGCATCAGGGTCTCGCGGTCCCGGCCCAGGATCCCGCTGCGCTGCAGCAGCCGTACCGGCAGCGCCGCCTCGCCGGTCTTCTCCCGCCAGGCGACGACGGTCGTCGCCCCGTCGCCGGCCGGCTCCAGGATCCAGCCCCAGGCGGTGCGCGACTCGGTCACGACGAAGGTGAACCGGCGGGCCGGCTCGCACTCGGTGACCCGGCAGTGCGTCGACCAGCGGATCCGGCCGTGCCGGTTGCCCCCGGTGAACCTCGCGCCCACGGCGGGCCCGGTCGCGTCGCCGCGCCACCGTCCCCCGGTGGCCTCCGGGCTCCACTCACCGGCCCGGGTGATGTCCGAGACCAGCTCCCACACCCGCTCCGGTGGGGCCTGCACCGTACGTTCCGCGCGATCCATCGATCCTCCTCCGACGACTGCCGTCACCTCCCGGTACAAGATCGTCCGGGTGCGCGGACGGTACCGTCCGTCAACCGCTCGACGATTCCGCGTCACGGCCCTGTTTCGACTTCTGCCAAAACCGTTGTCCAGCGGTTACCGTCCCGTCCGGACATGCGCCGCCGAGCGGTGGCGCCGGAGGGGGAGGTCACCTCGTGCGGATCAACCAGCGCATCGGAGGCAGGGGCCGGTACGCGACCGCGATCGCGCTCGTGGCCGCGGCGGCACTCACGCTCGCGGGCTGTGCCCGCGACACCGGCGGGGGCGGCGGCGCCCAGACCGGGGAGTGCGAGCGCGTCGCGCCGCCGTCGGTCCCGGCCGCGTCGGCCCAGCCGGCGCCGGAGGCCCCGAAGGCGGACGCGAGCCGGCTCAAGGTCGGGCTGGCCTACGACATCGGCGGCCGTGGCGACGCCTCGTTCAACGACGCGGCGGCCGCCGGCCTCGACCGCGCCGTCGCCGAGCTGGGGCTGCAGAAGGCCAACACACGCGAGGCGACCGCCCAGGCGGGGGAGAGCGAGGACGCGGGCACCAACCGCCTGCGCCAGCTCGCCCAGGGCGGGTTCAACCCGATCGTCGCGGTCGGCTTCAACTACGCCACCGGCGTGAAGACCGTCGCGACCGAGTTCCCGAACATCCAGTTCGCCATCGTCGACGACGACACGGTCGACCTGCCCAACGTCAAGCCGCTGGTCTTCGCCGAGGAGCAGGGCTCGTTCCTGGTCGGCGCCGCGGCCGCGCTGAAGACCTCGACCTGCAAGGTCGGGTTCATCGGCGGCGTCGACAACCCGCTGATCCAGAAGTTCGACGCCGGCTACGAGCAGGGCGCCAAGGCCGTCGCGCCGCAGATCGACGTCGAGTCGGCCTACATCTCCCCGGCCGGCGACTTCACCGGCTTCAACGACGCCACCCGCGCCACCGAGATCGCGTCCGGCCAGTACGACGGCGGCGCCGACATCGCCTTCGCCGCGGCGGGCCAGTCGAACCAGGGTGTCTTCGCGGCCGCGCAGACCGCGCAGAAGAAGGCCATCGGCGTCGACTCCGACCAGTACAACTCGCCGCAGCTCACCCAGGTCCGCGACACGATCATGACGTCGATGATCAAGCGGGTCGACGTGGCGGTCTACGAGTACATCAACGCGGTCGCGGGCAACACCGTCGCGAAGCTCCCGGCGCGGTTCGACCTCGCCAACAACGGTGTCGGCTACTCCACCTCCGGTGGCCAGGTCGACGACATCGTCCCGCAGCTCGAGGCGTACAAGGCCGCGATCATCGCCGGACAGATCGACGTCAAGTCCACGAAGTGACCGACGAGCGCCACGCGGTCGAACTGCGCGGGATCACCAAGCGGTTCCCCGGCGTCGTCGCGAACGACGGCGTGGACCTCACCGTCACCCACGGTGAGGTCCACGCCCTCTGCGGCGAGAACGGGGCCGGCAAGTCGACCCTGATGAAGATCCTCTACGGGATGCAGACGCCCGACGAGGGCACGATCGTCGTCGACGGGGCGGACACGCACTTCCGCAGCCCCGCCGACGCCATCGCCGCGGGGATCGGGATGGTCCACCAGCACTTCATGCTGGCCGACAACCTGACCGTCGCGGAGAACGTGCTGCTCGGCGCCGAGCGCCTGCACGGCATCGGGAAGGCGGCCCGGGCGCGGATCACCGAGCTGTCCGCGACCGTCGGGCTCGCCGCCCGGCAGGACGCGCTCGTCGAGCACCTCGGCGTCGCCGACCGGCAGCGCATCGAGATCCTCAAGGTGCTCTACCGCGGCGCCCGCACGGTGATCCTCGACGAGCCGACCGCGGTGCTGGTCCCGCAGGAGGTCGACGAGCTGTTCGCGACCGTGCGCACGATGCAGGGCGACGGGTACACGTTCCTGTTCATCTCGCACAAGCTCGACGAGGTCCGCGCCGTCGCCGACCGGATCACCGTGATCCGCCGCGGCCGCACGGTCGGCACCGCGGACCCGCGGACCGTCACCAACCGCGAGCTGGCGGAGATGATGGTCGGCTCGGAGCTGCCCTCGCCGGAGACCCGCGAGTCGACCGTGACCGACCGCGAGGTGCTGCGCGTCGAGGGCCTCGGGCTGGCGAGCCCGGACGGCGGCCGCGACCTGCTCGACGGCGTCGACCTCGTCGTGCACGCCGGTGAGGTGCTGGGCATCGCCGGCGTCGAGGGCAACGGCCAGACCGAGCTCGTCGAGACGGTCATGGGGATGCGCAGGCACGCCCGTGGCCGGGTGCTGCTGAACGGCACCGACATCTCGGCGACGTCGACGATGGCCCGCCGCGAGGCCGGCATCGGCTACGTCCCCGAGGACCGGTCCCGCCACGCCCTGCTCGGCGAGCAGCCGCTGTGGGCGAACCGGATCCTCGGGTTCCAGTCCCGGCCGCCGATCGCCCGGCGCGGGCTGCTGGACACCGCCGCGGCGCGCACCGACACCGAGCGGATCGTGCGCGACTTCGACGTCCGCACCCCCGGCATCGACGTCATGGCCGCCGCGCTGTCCGGCGGCAACCAGCAGAAGCTCGTCGTCGGGCGGGAGCTGTCCGGCGACCCGGTGCTGCTCATCGCGGCCCACCCGACCCGCGGCGTCGACGTCGGCGCGCAGGCCGGCATCTGGGCCGAGCTGCGCCGCGCCCGCGCCGCCGGGCTCGCGGTGCTGCTGGTCTCGGCCGACCTCGACGAGCTGATCGGCCTGTCCGACACCCTCGCCGTCATCTCCGGCGGGCGGCTGGTCGGCACCGCCGATCCCGCGACCGTGACCCCCGAGGAGCTGGGTACCAAGATGACCGGAGCCGCCACGTGAGCCGGCTGCGGGGCGCCGTCGTCGCGCCCGTCCTGGCGATCGCGGTCGCCGCCCTGCTCTGCGGGGTCGCGCTGGTGATCAGCGGGGCGTCGCCGTGGACGGCGGTCACCACGATCCTCGCGCAGGTCGGGTCGGGCACGGTCGTCGTGGACACCGTGAACTCCGCCGCCGTCTACTACCTCGCCGCGCTGGCCGTCGCGATCGGCTTCCAGATGCGGCTGTTCAACATCGGCGTCGAGGGCCAGTTCCGGGTCGCCGCCTGCGTCGCCGCGATCGTCGGCGGGACGGTGGCGCTCCCGCCGGTCCTGCACACCGTGCTGATCATGGTGGTGGCGCTGCTGACCGGCGCCGCCTGGGTCGCGATCCCGGCGCTGCTCAAGGCCTACCGCGGTGTCTCCGAGGTCATCTCGACGATCATGCTGAACGCGATCGCCACCGGGCTGATCGCCTACCTGATCCGCGCCGAGACCTTCGGCGAGCTGCGCGGCAACAACATCACCACCCCGCCGATCCCCGAGTCGGGCTGGTTCCCCGGGATCCCGGTGGGCAACGGCGCGATCTTCGGGATGGTGTTCGTCGCGGCCGCGCTGGGCATCGGCTACTGGTTCCTGCTCGGACGCACCCGGTTCGGCTTCGAGCTGCGCGCCTCCGGCGAGTCGGCGACGGCCGCCGCGACCGGCGGGGTGAACGCGCGCCGCACGATCGTCGTCGCGCTGCTGCTCTCCGGTGCGGTCGCCGGGCTGGTCGGGCTGCCCGAGCTGCTCGGGCGCGACCACGCCTACACGCTGTCCTCGCCGCAGGGCTATGGCTTCACCGGCATCGCGATCGCGCTGCTGGGCCGCAACCACCCCGTCGGCATCGCGCTGGGCGCGCTGCTGTGGGCGTTCCTGGACAAGTCCGCGGTGGCGCTCGACGTCGTCGGCATCCCGCGGGAGATCGTGCTGATCATGCAGGGCCTGATCGTGCTGTCGGTGGTCGTCGCCTACGAGGTCGTCCGCCGGGTCGAGCGCCGGGCCGAGCAACGGCGGGTCGCCGCGGCGGCCCCCGCACCGCAACCCGCGGAGGTGTCGTCGTGACCGCGGTGCTGGACCGTGCGCGGACCCTGCCCGGCTGGGCCCGGTCGGCGCTGATCGCAGCCGCGCTCGTCGCCGTCCTGTCGGTCACGGTGACGCTGACCGGCCAGACCCAGCTGACCTCCGGCGGCACCGCGTCCGCCGCGGTGCGGCTGGGGCTGCCGATCCTGCTCGCCGGCCTGGGCGGCCTCTGGGCCGAACGCGCCGGGATCATCAACATCGGCCTCGAGGGCATGATGGTGCTCGGCACCTGGGGCGCGGCCTGGGCCGGCTACCAGTGGGGGCCGTGGGCGGCGATGCTCGGCGGGCTGGTGTTCGGCGCGCTCGGCGGGCTGCTGCACGCCGTCGCGACGGTGACGTTCAACGTCAACCACATCGTCTCCGGCGTCGCGATCACCCTGCTCGGGACGGGACTGACGAAGTACCTGGCGACGCTGGTGTTCACCCCGGTCTCGCAGAACCCGCGCCAGTCCCCGCGGCTGGAGGGCTTCACCGAGTTCTCGATCCCCGGGGTCTCCGAGGGCCTCGCGGCGCTGGAGGCCCAGCAACGCGTGTTCGTCTCCGACCTCGCCGGGCTGCTGTCCGGGCTGGTCACCGGCCTGACGCCGATCCTGGTCATCGGGGTCGCGCTGGTCCCGGTGAGCTACCTCGTGCTGTGGCGGACGGCGTTCGGGCTGCGGCTGCGCAGCGCGGGCGAGTCGCCGGTCGCGGCGGAGTCGCTCGGCGTGAACGTGGTGCTGCACAAGTACGTCGCGGTCACGATCTCCGGCGCGCTGGCCGGGCTCGGCGGCGCGGCCCTGGTGCTCAACCCCGGCCAGCTCGGCTACCTGGAGAACCAGGTCGGCGGCCGCGGGTACATCGGCCTCGCCGCGATGATCTTCGGCAACTGGCGGCCCGCCGGGCTGCTCGTCGGCTCGGCGCTGTTCGGCTACGTCGACGGCCTGCAGCTGCGCGCCGGCGGTGAGGCGGTGCACGCGCTGCTCTACGGCGCGACGCTGGTCGCGGTCGTCGTCGCGGTGCTGTGGGCGATCCGCCGGATGTGGACCGCCGCCGCCGTCGCGCTCGTCGCGGGGCTGCTGGTGTACGCGGTCTACTGGTCGGTCGACACCGTGCCCAGCGAGTTCGCCTCCTACGCCCCGCAGCTGGTCACGCTGATCGTGCTCGCGGCGGCCTCGCAACGACTACGACCACCGGCCCGGCTCGGCGAGCCGTACCGGCGCGGGGAGGGACGCTAGATGGCAGGCGGGGGACCGTCCGGAGCGGGCGCGGACATGATGCGGCCCGACGCACCCGTCCCGGACTGGGACGCCCTGCGGGCCGCCGCGGTGCAGGCCGCGGCCTGGGCGTACGCGCCGTACTCCCGGCTGCACGTCGGCGCGGCCGCACTCGTCGACGACGGGCGGGTGGTCACCGGCTGCAACGTCGAGAACGCCTCCTACGGCCTCGGCGTCTGCGCCGAGGTGACCCTCGCCGGCCAGCTGCGCCTCTCCGGCGGCGGACGGCTGCTCGCGGTCGCCTGCCGCTCCGGCGACGGCGACCTGCTCATGCCGTGCGGCCGCTGCCGCCAGGTGCTCCACGAGTTCGGCGGCGCCGCCCTGCTCTGCGACACCCCGCGCGGGGTGCTGCCGTTCACCGAGGTGCTGCCCGACGCGTTCGGCCCGGAGGACCTCCCGTGAGCTTCTCCGCGGTCGAGGTCATCGCGGCCAAGCGCGACTGCCGCACGCTGTCGAAGGCCCAGATCGACTGGGTGGTCGACGCCTACACCCGCGGCGAGGTCGCCGACGAGCAGATGGCCGCGCTGGCCATGGCGATCCTGCTCAACGGCATGGAGCCCGGCGAGATCGCGCACTGGACCCAGGCGATGATCGACTCCGGCGAGGTCCTCGACTTCGGCGACGTCGGACGCCCGCTGGTCGACAAGCACTCCACCGGCGGCGTCGGGGACAAGATCACGCTGCCGCTGGCGCCGCTCGTCGCGGCCTGCGGGGCGGCGGTGCCGCAGCTGTCCGGGCGCGGGCTCGGCCACACCGGCGGCACCCTGGACAAGCTGGAGGCCATCCCCGGCTGGCGCGCCTCGCTGACCACCGAGGAGATCACCGCGCAGCTGCGCGAGGTCGGCGCGGTCGTCTGCGCGACGACGCCCACGCTCGCCCCCGCCGACAAGCGGCTCTACGCGCTGCGCGACGTCACCGGCACCGTCGAGTCCGTCCCGCTGATCGCCAGCTCGATCATGAGCAAGAAGCTCGCCGAGGGCACCGGCGGGTTGGTCCTCGACGTGAAGGTCGGGTCCGGCGCGTTCATGAAGACCCTGCCGCGCGCCGGGGAGCTCGCCGACGCGATGACCGCGATCGGTGCCGCCCACGGCCTCCCGACCACCGCGCTGCTCACCGACATGTCCCGCCCGCTGGGCCGCTGCGTCGGCAACGCCCTGGAGGTCGCCGAGTCGGTCGAGGTGCTGCGTGGCGGGGGACCGGCCGACCTGGTGTCGCTCACCGTCGCGCTGGCCACGGAGATGCTCGCCCTCGCCGGTCTGCCCGACGCCGACCCGGCGGCGGTGCTCGCCTCCGGCGCCGCGTACGACGTGTGGGAGCGGATGATCGCCGCGCAGGGCGGGGACCCGTCCGCGCCGCTGCCGGTGGCCACGCACGTCGAGACGGTCGTCGCCGAGCGGTCCGGGATCTTCGCCGGGGCCGACGCGCTCGCCGTCGGTACCGCGGCCTGGAAGCTCGGAGCCGGGCGCGCCCGCAAGGAGGACCCGGTGCAGGCCGGGGCCGGGGTCCGGCTGCTGGCCGCCCCGGGCGACGAGGTCCGCGCCGGTGCGCCGCTGGCCGAGCTGCACACCGACGACGCCGACCGGCTCCCCGCGGCCCGGCGGCTGCTCGCCGGGGCGGCGCTGCTGATCACCGCGGACCCGCCGCCCGAGCGGGACCTCGTCCTCGACGTCCGCCGGGGCGGCTGACCGCCCCCGGCCGGGGCAGCGCGCGGCCCCGAACGGCGGCAGGTGCCCGACGGGACGTGACGGATCTTCCTGCGTCCGCGTGTCGCATTCGCGACGAAACGTAACTCTCGGTGTATCCGTCCGTTACGCACAGTGTGAACCGTTCGCCGGCGACGATGCCGTCCCCCAGCCACGTCCCCGTGTCACCGGACCCCGCGGGGGTGACGGCGGGCCCCGACGTCTGGACCGCGGCCGAGGCGAGCGAGGACTTCCGCGAGCTCCGCGCGCGCCTGCTGCGCTTCGTGCTGCCGGCGACCGCGGGCTTCCTGGGCTGGCTGTTCCTGTTCGTGGGGCTCAGCGCCTGGGCGCCCGGGCTGCTCGGCACCCGGGTGCTCGGCGACCTCACGCTGGTGCTGGTGCTGGCCATCGGGCAGTTCGTCTCGACGTTCGCGATCACCGCGCTGTACGTCCGGTACGCAGGCCGCCGCCTTGACCCGCTCGCCGACGAGATCCGTGAGCGTCTCGAGCGGGGCCACCGGTGACCGCCGCCGTCGCGGCCGCGTCCCCGGCCCCCGGGGACCCGCTGCTCAACATCCTGGTGTTCTCGTCGTTCATCCTCCTGGCCTTCGTCCTGGTGCTGCGGGTGCGGCGGCGCTCGTCGGCGGCCCGGGACTACTACACCGCGGGCAGCGGCTTCACCGGTCCGGAGAACGGCCTGGCCCTGTCCGGGGACTTCCTGTCGGCCGCGACGTTCCTCGGCATCGTCGGCGCGGTCGCCGTCGCCGGTCCCGACGGGTTCCTCTACGCCGTCGTCGCCTTCGTCGCCTGGCTGGTGGCGCTGTTCTTCGTCGCCGAGATGCTGCGCAACACCGGTCGCTACACGATGGCTGACGTCCTCAGCTACCGGTTGCGGCAGCGCCCGGTGCGCGCGGCCGCCGCGACCTCGGCGGTGGCGATCTCCACGCTCTACCTGCTCGGTCAGCTCGCGGGCGCGGGCGGCCTGCTCGCGCTGCTGCTCAACATCACCGACCGTGCCGGGCAGTCCGCGGTGATCGCCGGGGTCGGGGCCGTGGTCGTCGGGTACGTGCTGATCGGCGGGATGAGCGGCGCGACCTGGATCCAGATCGTGAAGGCGGTCCTGCTGCTGGCGACCGGGATGATCATGGCCGCCTTCGTGCTCGGCACGACCGGTATGAGCCTGCCCGCGCTGCTGACCGCGGCCGTCGCGAACCACCCGCGCGGCGAGGCGGTCCTGTCCCCGGGGCTGCTGTACGGCGGTGGCCTGACGGCCAACCTCGACCTGCTGTCACTGGCCGTCGGCGGTGTCCTCGGTGTGGCCGGGCTGCCGCACATCCTCATGCGCTTCTACACCGTCCCCGACGCCCGGCAGGCCCGGAAGTCGGTCGTGTGGGCGATCTGGCTGATCGGCGCGTTCTTCCTGCTGGTGCTGGCGCTCGGGTACGGCGCCACCGCGCTGGTCGGGCCGGAGGCGATCCTCGCCGCGCCCGGCGGGGTGAACTCGGCGGCGCCGCTGCTGGCACTGCAGATCGGCGGGCCGGTGATGCTGGCGCTGGTCTCGGCGGTGGCCTTCGCGACGATCCTCGCGGTCGTCGCCGGTCTGATGATCACCGCCGCGGCCGCGTTCGCCCACGACGTGTACGCCCAGCTGCTGCGCCGCGGCCAGGCCACCGCGGCCGAGGAGGTCCGGGTCGCCCGGCTGACCACCGTCGTCATCGGGCTCGTCGGCATCGCCGGGGGAATCCTGGCCAACGGCCAGAACATCGCGTTCCTGGCCGCGCTGACCTTCGCGATGGCCGCCTCGGCGAACCTGCCGACGCTGCTGTACTCGCTGTTCTGGAAGGGGTTCACCACGACCGGTGCCCTGTGGAGCATGTACGGCGGCCTCACCGTCACGCTGACGCTCATCGTGTTCTCGCCCGCGGTGTCCGGTGCGCCGACGGCGATGCTGCCCGACCTCGACTTCGCGTGGTTCCCGCTGGCGAACCCAGGCCTGGTGTCGGTCCCGGCGGGCTTCCTGCTCGGCTACCTCGGCTCGGTGCTGGGCCGCGAACGCCCCGACGCCGCCGGGCACGCGCAGATGTCGGTCCGGGCGCTGACCGGGGCAGGACTGCAGCGTGCGGTTCCCGAGGACCCGCCGGCGCCGCTCCCCGCCGGCCACAGCGCCCACCCGGCTCCCGCCGGTCACGGCGTCGCCCCGGTCCCCGCCGGCCACGGCGTCCACCCGGCCTCCGCCGGTCACGGTGCCCACCCGCGCCCCGACGGTCCTGCGGGCCACCCCGGCCCGGCCGGTCCCGCGGCGTACCGGGGCCCGGCCGGTCCCGCGCCGCACCGGCGTCCGGACGGTGGGGTGGCCCGTACCGCCCGGCCGGACGGTGCCGCCGCACCTCTCCGCACGGGACGGCCCCACGGCGGGCCGTCGCGCGACGCCCGGCCCGGCGGCCACCCGGCGGGCCCGTACCGGCCGCCGGCCGCCCCGGCGCGGGACCCGCAGCTGCGCCCGGGACGGGAGCGGCCCGGGCCCGGCACCGGCACGCCGTCCCACTGAGCCGCGTCCCCCGACCCCGGCCGGCGCCCGCCGGCCGGGGCCGGGCCGTGCTCGGCGGGGCGCCGGAACGGGCGGATCCGCGACACGCCCGCCGCTGCGCCGTGACGCCGGGCCGGTGCGCCCACCGGTGGGTGACGGCGCGGTGCCGGGCGGGCGTCGGCACGACGATTCCGATCCGGCACGATGGACCACGATGCGTGAGGACCGACGAGCGGCGGAGCGGGCGCCCCACCCCGCGGTGGTGCGGCACCAGCCGCTCCCCCGACCGGTGATGGGCACCGACCCCCGGCGGACCCCGCGGACGCCCCCGGAGGGAGCCGCCGAGGTGACCCGTCCGCTCGGGTCCGGGCGGATCCCCGACCCGGGGGAGCCGACCACCCCGCTGGGACCGGTGGCCGACCCGTCGCCCGGCCGTCCCGCACTCCCGGACGGCGCCGCCGCGGGCCCGGGGACGCCGTCGAACGGCACCGCGCCGGCGGGGGAGACGCCCGGGGACGGCGGAGCACCGGCCCCGGGGACGTCCGGGGACGACCCCACCGGGACGACCCCGTCCGGCGGCGCGGAGCGCACCGGCTCGCTCGTCCGCTCCTCCGGCATGATCGCGATCGCCAGCCTGGTCAGCAGGCTCACCGGCTTCGTCCGGAACCTCGCGCTGGTCGCGGTGCTGGGCTTCGCGGTCGTCAACGACTCCTACACCGTCTCGAACACGCTGCCGAACATCGTCTACGAGCTGCTGCTCGGCGGTGTCCTGACCAGCGTGATGATCCCGGTGCTGGTCCGCGCCCAGGCCGAGGACGCCGACGGCGGCGAACGCTTCACCCGCCGTCTGCTCACCGTCGTCGGGGCCGCGTTGCTGGTCGCGACCCTGATCGCGATGGCCGCCGCCCCACTGCTGACGAGGCTCTACCTCGGCTCGGGGGACACCGGACAGGCCAACCCGGCCCTGGCCACGGCGTTCGCCTGGCTGCTGCTGCCGCAGATCTTCTTCTACGGCATCGGTGCGCTGCTCGGCGCGGTCCTGAACTCGAAACAGGTGTTCGGACCGTTCGCCTGGGCACCGGTGCTCAACAACCTGGTCCTGCTGGGTGTGCTCGTCGTCTACGTGCTCGTGCCGGGGGAGATCTCGGTCGACCCGGTCCGGATGGGCGACCCGAAGCTGCTGGTGCTGGGGGTCGGGACGACGCTCGGCATCGTCGTCCAGGCACTGGTGCTGATCCCGTTCATGCGCAGCATCGGGTTCCGCTACCGCCCGGTGTGGGGCTGGGACCCGCGGCTGTCGCTGGCCGGCGGGATGGCGCTGTGGATCGTGGCCTACGTCCTCGTCGGGCAGGCCGGCTACATCGTCACCACCCGGGTCGCCGCGTCGGCGTCCGAGGGGTCGGTCGCGACCTACATGAACGCGTGGCTGCTGCTCCAGGTCCCGTACGGGGTGCTCGGGGTGTCGCTGCTGACCGCGCTGATGCCGCGGATGAGCCGGGCCGCGGCGAAGGGCGACGTCGACCAGGTCGTCACCGACCTCTCCCTCGGCGCGCGTCTGTCCACCGTCGGGCTCGTGCCGATCGCGGCCGTGATGACGGCGTTCGGCCCGTCCCTGGGCACCGCGCTGTTCTCCGTCGGCGCGGGCAGCGGGACCGGGGCCGAGCGCCTCGGCCAGGCCGTCGCGTGGTCGGCGTTCGGGCTCCTGCCCTACGCGGTCACGATGCTGCAGATGCGCGTGTTCTACGCGATGACCGACTCCCGCACCCCGACGCTGATCCAGGTCGGCATGGTGGGGGTCAAGATCCCGCTGCTGCTGGCGTGCCCGCTGCTGCTCCCGCCGGAGCAGGTCGTGCTCGGCCTCGCCGCGGCGAACGGGGTCTCGTTCGTCGGGGGTGCGGTGCTCGGGCAGTGGCTGCTGCGTCGCCGTCTCGGCCGGGCCCGCTCCGGTGAGGTGCTCGCCTGCCTGGCCCGGGTGGCGCTCGCTTCGGCCGCCGCGGCCGCCGTCGCCTGGGGGATCACCCGGCTCGTGGACCCGGCGCTCGCGGACTGGCCGGACGTCGCCCGGGCCTGGACGCTGCTGGTCGGGGGCTCGCTGATCGCGCTGCCGCTGGCCGTGGTCGCGATGCGGGTGCTGCGGGTCCGCGAGCTCGACGCCGTGTTCCGGCGCTTCGCCCGCCGTTGACCCCGGCTCACACGACGGGCGGCGCCCCGTCCGGCACCGGCGTCGGGGCGGCACGCTGGGAGAACGCGAACCAGAGGTAGCACAGCCCGACGACGAACAGCAGTCCCGTGGCCGTGCCCTCGATCTGCAGCGGCGCGGCGCCGCCGACCGGGCCGGGGACGAACACCGCGGCGACGATCGCGGCGTAGAGCAGCGGGTCGAGGGTGCGCAGGGACCGCACCGTCCGCGCCACGGGCGCCCCGCGGTGACGCAGGAACAGCAGTGACTCGACCAGGCCGACCAGGCCCAGCACCCCGAACGTGACCCGCCACGCGATGCTGCTCCCGGCGGCCAGCACCGCGCCCAGCCCCATCACGCCGGGCAGGAAGAAGTGCAGGGCCACGTGCAGCGTGCTGCGGTGCAGGGCCGGATCGCGACGCCACCCGCCGTGCGAGAGACCCAGCACGGTGAACCACAGCCCGAGCAGCGTGAAGCTGACCGAGCTGAGGCTCTGGTAGAAGCTCAGGGCCGGATCCACGGACACCTCCACCGGTCGGCCGACGGGTGCAGCGATGATGGCCGCGGCGGAATCGGTTGTCTGCGGCCGATCAGCCCAATCGGGTCCCGGAACGCACGAACGCCGCGCCCCCGGCGTGCGGGGCGCGGCGTCCGTCAGGAGAACCGGGGGACTCAGTCGTCCGGGTCGTCGCCGACCAGGTCGGCGGCGGAGGCACCGTTCTGGCTCTTCACCGCGACCTTGGCCCGCCCGCGGCGCTGGGCCGGGCGGGGCGGGGGCGGCGGGGCCTGCTGGGCGTACTGCCCACCCCGGCCCATGATCAGCTCCGCGAACGTCGCCATGGCCTCGTCGAGCTGGCTGGCGTTGCGGCGCTCGGACTCGGCGTTGGCCTTGGTGACCAGGTCGGTGACCGAGCCGGTGTCCGGACGGTCGCGCAGCACGGTGTCGAGGCCGGCGAGCCGGTCGTCGACGCCGGCGGAGAGGGTCGAGACGTCGCCGGACAGCTTCTCCAGGCGAGTGTCGACCTCCCCGGTCAGCTTGTCGAGGCGGCCGTCGACGTCGCCGGTGAGCTTGTCGAGCTTCCCGTCGACGCTCTCGCCGAGCGCGTCGAACCGGCCGTCCACGGCTTCCGACAGCGACGACAGCCGCTCGGTGACCGAGCCGTCGAGCTCGCCCAGGCGGTCCTTCAGGGACCCGCCGAGCTTGCCGACCCGCTCCTTGACCGACCCGTCCAGGTCGGTCAGCTTGCCGTCGAGACCGGACTCGACCGAGTCGAGCCGGGTGCCGACCTCCTCCAGACGGGCGGAGAGGGCCTCCAGCCGCTCGGTGAGGGCGTCGAACGCCGGGGCCGGGTCGACGGCCGGGCGCTGGGCCAGGTCCTCCAGGCGGCGGTGCAGGCCCACCGAGGTGTCACCCAGCAGGTTGCGCAGGCCCTCGCCGGTCTCCTCGAAGGAGTGCACGGCCGCGTCGAGCTGCTCGCGCACCTGACGCTCGACGCCGTCGACGCGCTCCTTGATCGGGGAGGCGACGGCGTTCGGCATCGCGTCGAGCCGCATCTCGTGCCGGTCGAGGCGGTTGTCGAGGTCGTCGAGGCGCTTGTGCAGGCCGCCCAGGCGGTCGTCCAGGCCGTCCATCCGGCCCGAGACGCCCTCGAGGCGCCCGCCCATGCCGTCGAGCCGCCCGTCGAGCTGGGCGATCGGCTTGGCCAGCTTGTCCGGCAGGGACTCGATGGCCCGGGTGATCGCGCCGAGCACGATCTCGGTGTTGTCCAGCTTGGACACGGTCTCGTCGAGGCGCTCGGCCAGGACGTTCAGCTCGGTCCGGTCGGGGAGTTCGGTGAGCTTCTTGCGCACGGTGCCGATGGCGTCCAGGGCCGCCAGCCGGGCGTGGATCTCGTCGAGGGAGTCGAAGATCTGCTGCTGTTCGCTGTCACGGATCTCGGCCGCTCGCATGAGCATGCCGCGCATCCGGTCGAACGAGAGGTTCGAAGTGTCGCTCATGGCACCTGCTGCGCTTCCTCTGAGCCAAGTGGGGAGTGCCCAGAGGGTAGCGACCGCCGTACGAGGGTCGACGGACGGTGTTGCGTTGAGCCGTCCGGGGCATGTCTCCGCACCCGGATCGGGTCGATCATGGCAGGTCCGGGCGCCGGTCGTCGCGCGCCACGCCGCTCGGTACCGTGCCCGAGTGGCAGATCCCACCGCTCCCGTCCCGGTCACCCGCGACACCGTCCGCCGCGCTCCCAAGGTGCTCCTGCACGACCACCTCGACGGCGGCCTGCGGGTCGGGACCGTCGTCGACCTGGCCCGCGAGTACGGCTACGACAAGCTCCCCACCACCGACCCCGGCGAGCTCGCGGCCTGGTTCCTCGGCGCCGCCCACTCCGGCTCGCTGGTCCGCTACCTCGAGACCTTCGGGCACACCGTCGCCGTGCTGCAGACCCGGGAGGCGCTGACCCGGGTCGCGGCCGAGGCCGCCGAGGACCTGGCCGCCGACGGCGTCGTCTACGCCGAGGTGCGCTTCGCCCCTGAGCTGCACGTCGAGGGCGGGCTGGACCTCGACGCCGTCATCGACGCCGTCCTCGACGGGTTCCGGATCGGCACCGACCGCGCCGCGGCGGCCGGCAACACCATCCGGGTCGGCACCCTGCTCACCGCGATGCGGCACGCCGCCCGGTCCCGGGAGATCGCCGAGCTGGCCGTGCGCCACCGCGACTCCGGCGTGGTCGGGTTCGACATCGCCGGCGCCGAGAAGGGGTTCCCGCCCACCCGCCACCTCGACGCGTTCGAGTACGTCCGTCAGCGGTGCGCGCACGTCACCATCCACGCCGGTGAGGCGTTCGGGCTGCCCTCGATCCGGGAGGCGCTCCAGTGGTGCGGGGCCGAGCGGCTCGGGCACGGTGTCCGGATCGTCGACGACATCACCGTCACCGACGACGGCCCGCAGCTGGGCCGCCTCGCCGCCTGGGTCCGCGACAGCCGCATCCCGCTGGAGATGTGCCCGACCTCGAACGTGCACACCGGCGCCGCGTCGTCGCTGGCCGAGCACCCCATCGGGCTGCTCACCGAGCTGCGGTTCCGGGTCACGGTCAACACCGACAACCGGCTGATGTCCGGCTGCACGATGACCAGCGAGATGTACGACCTGGCCGAGACCTTCGGCTACGGCTGGGACACCCTGCGCTGGTTCACCGTCAACGCGATGAAGTCGGCGTTCATCGGGTTCGACGAGCGTCTGGCGCTCATCGAGGACGTCATCAAGCCCGGGTACGAGGCCCTGTCGCGCTAGTGCTCCCGCAGCCGGGCCTCGAGCCCGGCGACGAGCTCGCCCCAGGACTGCGCCTCCTGGGTGAACGGCGGGCTGGGTGCCATCCGCGTCGGGTCCGGCCGTACGACGAACGACACGAGCCAGCCGAGGCTGTTGGACTCGGCGAGGACCTCGGCGGGCTCGGGGTCCCCGGCCCACTCGCCGACGTCGGTCAGCAGCTCCGAGGCCAGGTCGAGCTGGACCGGGTCCAGGTCGAGCACGCCCTCGGCGAGGTCGGGGCCGATCCCGGTCAGCACGTAGGTGTTCATGTCCTCGACGCCGCCGTCGAGCTCGCCGACGGCGGCCGCGTCGAGCACCTCGGCGAAGGTGACGGCCGCGGTCAGGTCGGTCCCGGCGACGGCGGGGTGCTCCCGGTCGGCCAGCGCCCGGAACAGCGCACGCTCGGAGCCGAACACGTCGATCCGGCCGTCGGAGCCGAGGAAGACCGGCTTGTCGTCGAGGTAGCAGCGCAGGCTGACCACGGAGCGGTCGCCGACCTCGATGCGGATCGGGTCGATGCCGACCTCGGCCCAGAAGCCGGTCGGCTCCTCCTCGGCGGTGTCGGCGTCCTCGGTGCCCGCGGCGAGCGCGGCGGCCTCGAGGGCCTTGTCGTCGTCGAGGGGCTGCTCGGCGAGACGGTCGCGGAGCTCCTGCTCCTCGGCGCGTGCCTTGTCCAGCGCCCCGGCGTCGACGTCCGGGGTGGCGACGAGGTCGTCGACGGTGTCGACGATCCCGTCCCAGTGCGTCGCGATCGCCTCGGACAGCGCGGTCCAGCGCTTGGCGCCGTCACGGCCGGCGAAGGCCTGCTCGCCCTCGCGCAGCAGCGCGAACGTGGGCTCGCCGTCGAGCGCGGCGATCACGTCGGTGAGGTCGCAGACGTCGGCCAGCGACCGGACGATCGAGACGGTCTCGTGCAGCTCCTGCACGGTCAGCGCGTCCGGGTCGGCGGCGGCCAGCTCCGGCAGACCGACCAGGTCGTACCGGTGGACGGCGTCGGGGGTCAGCTCGGCGACCGCGAGCCCGGGGACCGCCGACCACGCGGGGTGGTCGGTCAGGTCGTGCTCGGGTGCGGTCCGCACGAACGCGGCGAGACCGGCCACCTCGTCGAAGACGAACACGTGCTCGTCGTCGCCGAGGAAGGCTTCCCACTCCTCGCCGTCCTCGCGCCAGGGGGGAGCCCACAGGGTGACCACGTCGCCCCGGGTGAGAGCGAGCCGGATCGGGACGATGTCGCTTGCCACGGGGCGAGCCTATCGTCGCGTCCTTCCGCCGGCCGGTCCCACCACCTCGGGTGTCGCCGGCCCGGCGGATCACGGTCGTGCGGGGTCAGGCCTGGGAGTGCAGTCGGACCACTCCGATGGACACGTCCTCGAGTCCACCCCGGTCGAAGTCGCGTCGCAGCTGGTCGGCCTTGATGGTCGCCGTCATCCCGTCGAACGGGCCGTGCGCGTCCACCTCCCCGGTCTGCGGGTCCACCGCCAGAACAACGTATCCGTCGCACTGCGTGAGCTTTTCCGCAGCAGCGATCAACGTCTGCTCCTCGGAAGTCGTGTTCTCCGGCATCGGATCACCTCCTTGTTGTCTAGTACAGCGTCGGCGGTGCCCTCGATGTGACACCGTTTCGGCCATACCACCCGTTCGGGTCAGGTGAATCGCGAGATCGGCGACCGCGCGTGCTGATCGTGGCACTCCACGCGGTCGGTCACGCGATCCGGGGAACCGGACGTGTCCGACCGGACACCGTTGGTGATCACGGTTCCGCTCGGGGATCGGCTGTCACGCAAGGTCTGCGAGGGTGTCCGCGGCCTCACCCGGGAGGACGAGGAGGTGCATCCGGCCGGTCCCGGCGTCACTCGTCGGTGAGCGCGTGCTTCTCACGCTTCGTGAACCGTGACACGCATCCGTGTCAACGTCCGGGGGTGACGTCCCGGTGTCCGTCCGGTCACGGGACGGCATCGTCGCAGGACACGGGGCGCGTCCGGCCGTCGGGTCCCACCGGCCCGCGGGGCGACGGCACCGGATCGGTGGGCCGGGCGCCTCCTCACGGGGGATCTCCTCGCGGCCCGGCCGCCGTAGGCTGTGCGCCCGTGGACACGATCGTCGTCGACCACCCGCTCGCGCGGGCCCGGCTCAGCACCATGCGGGACGCCCGCACCGACAACGCCACCTTCCGGGCGGCGTTGCGCGAGCTCACCCTGATGCTGGTCTACGAGGCCACCCGCTCGGCGCCGCTGGCCGAGGACCGGATCCACACCCCGGTCTCGCGGACGGTCGGGTACCGGCTCGCGAACCCGCCGGTGCTCGTCCCCGTGCTGCGGGCCGGGCTGGGGATGGCCGAGGCCGCGCTGAACCTGATCCCGGACTCGCAGATGGGCTTCGTCGGCATGGCCCGCGACGAGACGACCCACGAGCCGGTGCCGTACATGGAGTCGCTGCCCGACAGCCTCGTCGGGCGGCCGGTGTTCGTGCTCGACCCGATGCTGGCCACCGGCGGCTCGATGGTGCACACCGTGGAGCTGCTGACCCGCCGCGGCGCCGACGACGTGACGGTCCTCTGCGCGCTGTCCGCGCCGGAGGGCGTGGAGCGGCTGCGCGCGTCCGGACTGCCGGTCCGGATGGTGACCGCCAGCATCGACGAGCGGCTCAACGACTCCGCGTTCATCGTCCCCGGCCTCGGCGACGCCGGGGACCGTCAGTTCGGCGCGGTGTGAGCCCGCCGTGAGGCCCTCCCGCCGCATCCTCACCGGGGTCGTGGCGACGGTGGTCGCGGTCGCGCTGTCGGCGCTGCCCGCGGCGGACCGGCCGGAGGACGCCGAGGTGCCCGCCGCCGTCGACGAGCCCGGGGTGGTGCGGGTGATGCCGCTGGGCGCGTCGTCGACGGTCGGGGTGGGGAGCCCGGGGACGGCGGGCTACCGCCTCCCGCTGTGGCAGCGCCTGGCCGCCGACGGCGTCCGCATCGACTACGTCGGCTCCCGCAGCTCCGGGCCGGAGGCGCTGCCCGACACCGACCACGAGGGCCGCTCCGGCTGGACGGCGGCCCGGATGGTGCCGATGACGGGCGGCTGGGTGCTGGCCGCGCAGCCGGACGTCGTGCTGCTGCACGCCGGGACCAACGACCTGCTGCAGGGCGCGAGCGCGCGGGCGACGGCGGCGAGCCTGGACCGCCTGCTGGACCGCGTGTTCGCGGCCGCACCGCACACCCACGTGATCATGGCCGGGGTGTGGGCGCCGCTGCCGAAGCAGCGGGCCGAGCGGGCGCGGCTGGCCGAGTACCTGCCGCGGGTCGCCGCGGCGCACCGGGCGGCCGGGCACTCGGTGGAGTTCGTCGACACCTCCACCCTGTTCCCCGCCGGGCGGACCGCGGACGGCCTGCACGCCGGACCGGGCGCCTACCGCACGATCGCGTCGGTGTGGGCCGACCGGATCGAGGCGCACCTCGGGGTCCGGCCCGCCACCGGGCGCCGGTAGCTCAGTCCTCCGGCATGACGGTCGCGGCCACGACCGCGCCCAGCTCGCGGCACGCGGCCCGGGCGGCGGCGTCCGGGGGACCCGCCACCTCGACCGGCGCGGCCGCCGCGGTCCAGCCCATCGCCCCGGCGACCGTGGTCACCGAGCGGGTCGCGCCGGAGGTGTCCGAGCCGCCGTGCACCCACAGCCCGTAGGGCAGGCCGCGGGTGTCGTCGGCGCAGACGTAGAAGACCTGGTCGAGGAAGTGCTTGAGCGCGCCGGACATGTAGCCGATGTTCGCCGGCGTCCCGAGGACGACGGCGTCCGCGGCGAGCAGGTCGCTCGCCGTCGCGGCCAGGGCGGCGCGGGCGACGACCTCCACCCCGGTGATGTCCGGGTCGGCCGCGCCCGCGCGGACCTCGGCGAGCAGCTCCGCGGTCGCGGGGGACGGCGTGTGGTGGACCAGGAGCAGGCGCGCGCTCATCCGGCGAGCATCCCGTCGACCTCGGTGCGCAGCGCGTCCAGGCGCTCCGCGGCGACGGCCCGCGATGACGGCACCGCGGCCACGTCGCCGGTGGGGTCCTCCACGACCTCCAGGTAGGCCTTGAGCTTCGGCTCGGTCCCCGACGGGCGGATCACCACGCGGGTCCCGGGGCGCCGCAGCCGCAGCACGTCGGGGGCCGGGCGGTCGGCCTCCCAGCCGGCCGGGGGCGCGTCGCGCAGCCGGGCGACGGCGGCGTCGCGCTCGGCGGGGGCCATCCGGATCGAGACGCCCCGGGTGGCGTGCACGCCGAACTCCGCGGCCAGCTCGTCGAGCCGCCGCGGCACCGACGACCCGGCCGCGGCGAGACCGCGCACCAGGTCCGCGGCGACGACGGCGGCGGAGACGCCGTCCTTGTCCCGGACGCCGTCGGGGTCGACGCAGAGCCCGATCGCCTCCTCGTAGCCGAAGACGAGCCCGTCGCCGGCCCGCACGATCCACTTGAACCCGGTGAGGGTCTCGGCGGAGCGGGCCCCGCGGGTGGCCGCCACCCGGGCGAGCATCGACGACGACACCACGGTCGTCGCGACCAGCGGGTCCGCCGCGGTCGCGGTCCGCAGGACGTGGTCGCCGAGCAGCACGCCGGTCTCGTCGCCGGACAGCATCCGCCAGCCGTCGGGGAAGGCGACGCCGAGCGCGCACCGGTCGGCGTCCGGGTCCAGCGCGACGGCGAGGTCCGCGCCGCTCTCCGCGGCCAGCGCGAGCAGTGCGTCGGTCGCGCCGGGCTCCTCCGGGTTCGGGAACGCGACCGTCGGGAAGTCGGGGTCGGGCACGGCCTGGCTCGCGACGACGGCGACGTCGTGTACCCCGGCCCGGGCGAGCGCGGCGACCGCGGTCGCGCCGCCGACGCCGTGCATCGGGGTGAGCGCGATCCGCGGCGCGGGCGCCCCGGTGTTCCCCGACAGCGTCGCGACCCGGTCCAGGTAGGCGCCGGTGACCTCCGCCGGGTCCGGCAGCGGCCCGAGCGGCACCGACACCGCGGGCGGGGCGGCGGTGATGGCGTCCTCGATGGCGGCGTCGTCGGGACCCACGAGCTGCGCGCCGTCGGCGAGGTAGACCTTGTAGCCGTTGTCGGCGGGCGGGTTGTGCGAGGCGGTGACGGCGATCCCGGCGACCGCGCCGAGGTGCCGCACGGCGAAGGCCACCAGCGGGGTGGGGACGGGGCCGTCGAGCAGGGTCACGGTGAACCCGGCGCCGGTCAGCACCCGGGCGGTGGCCTCGGCGAACGCCGCCGACCCGTGCCGGGCGTCCCGGCCCACGACGACCCGGCCGGTGCCCGCGGTCCGGGCCAGGTGGGCGGCCAGCCCGGCGGTCGCCCGGGTCACGACGGCGACGTTCATCCCCGACGGCCCGGCCCGCACCGGCCCGCGCAGCCCGGCGGTGCCGAAGCGCAGCGGCCCGGACAGCCGGTCGGCCAGCTCGTCGCCGGCCGCCGCGGCGCCGTCGCCGCCGGCCATCGCGGTGGCCAGCACGCGCTGCAGCTCGGCCCGGGTGCCCGGGTCGGGGTCGTCGGCGATCCAGCGCAGCGCCGCGTCGCGCAGCGGCCCCGGGAGCACCATCAGATGCGGCCGACGAGGTCGCGCAGCAGCGAGCCCATCCGGGTCGCCGCGGCGGCGCCGGCGTCGAGGACCTCCTGGTGGTTCAGCGGCTGCCCGGACAGGCCCGCGGCCAGGTTGGTGACCAGCGAGACGCCGGCGACCTCCAGCCCGGCGGCGCGGGCGGCGATCGTCTCGGCGACGGTGGACATCCCGACCAGGTCCGCGCCCAGCGTGCGCAGCATCCGGATCTCGGCCGGGGTCTCGAAGTGGGGGCCGGGCAGCCCGGCGTAGACGCCGTCGACCAGCGACGGGTCCAGCTCGCGGGCGGCGGCGCGCAGCCGCGGGGAGTAGGCGTCGGTGAGGTCGACGAAGTGCGCGCCGTGCAGCGGCGAGCGCGCCAGCAGGTTGAGGTGGTCGGAGATCAGCACCGGCTGCCCGACCGACAGGCCCTCGGTGATGCCGCCCGCCGCGTTGGTCAGCACGACCGTGCGGACACCGGCCGCCGCGGCGGTGCGGACGCCGTGCACGACCGGGTCCATCCCGTGGCCCTCGTAGAGGTGGGTGCGCCCGAGCAGGACCAGCACCCGGGTGTCGCCGATGCGCAGCGAGCGGGCGGTGCCGCCGTGGCCGACCGCGGACGGCGCGACGAACCCGGGCAGCTCGGCCATCGGGACCTCGGTGTCCGGGGTGCCGAGGACGTCGGCGGCCGGACGCCAGCCGGAGCCCAGGACCACCGCCACGTCGTGGGTGTCGGTGCCGGTGCGGCGGGCGAGCTCGGCGGCGGCGTCGTGGGCGCGAGCGGTGGGGTCGGCGGTGTCGGCCATGGGCGCCAGCCTAGGGGGCGCCTGCGCCGTGGCCGGCTCAGCCCGGGGTGGCGCGGAAGCCGGAGGCGACGGCGTCGAACAGGCCCGCGACGGCGTCCTCGGCGCGGCCGGCGGGGGAGGTCAGCTGCAGTACCCAGACCCCGCCGAGCTGGTCGCGGCCGGGGATGATGCGCATCAGCGTGCTGCGCTGCGCGCTGCCGCTGCCGGTGGTGAGCGCGATCTGGCTGGAGCCGTCGGGCAGCTGCTCGACCGGTCCGGCCTCGACCGGGTCGACGCCCAGCGCCTCGGGGGTGAGGGCCTCGGTGACGGCCTGCAGCGAGGTCGCCGCCCGGACCGACAGCTCCTGACGGCCGTCCGGGCTGACGAAGCGGACGACGACCGAGCCGTCGGGGGCGGGCGAGCGGAACTGCGTCCAGCCGTCGGGCACCGGCACGGTGAAGCCGAGCGGGTCCGGGTAGGTGGTGCGCAGCGACCGGTCGGTGGCGACCGTGACCGTCGACAGCGGTTCCTGCCCGGCCAGCGCGCGGACCCCGGCGAACCCGGCGAGCGCGCCGAGCAGCACGATCAGGGCGCCGCCGAGGACCAGCGGGACGGCGCCGAGCACGGTGGTCGGGCCGGCCGCCGCGGTGCGGGCGGGCGCCGCCCCCCGCGACGACGGCCGGGCCTGCCGCGGGCGCGGCGGCTCGGCGGGCGGCGGTGCCGGGGCGGGCACGGGGTCGGCGACCGGGACGCGGCCGTAGGCGCCGGTGCCGGTGGGGCCGACCGGGCCGGGCGGGGGCGGTGCGGCGACCCGCGGCGGTGCCGGTGCCGGGGCCGCGCCGGTCGGTGCGGGCACCCGCGCCATCACGGTCGGCACGTCCGGCGAGCCGGGGAAGATCGGGTCGTCCGGGTCGGCGAGCAGCGGGCGCAGCCGGGCCCGGACCTCGTCGAGCGGCATCCGGCCCGACGGCTCCTTGACCATCAGCCCGGCGATGACCTCGGCGAGCGGGCCGGTGATCGTCGGCGCGGGGACGGGGCCGTCGACGACCTCGGTGATGGTGCGGACCGGGTCGCCGTCGACGTCGTAGGGCGGGCGGCCCTCGACGGCGGCCCAGAGCGTCGCGCCGAGGCCCCACAGGTCCGCGGCCGGGGTGACCGGCTGGCCCGCGGCGACCTCGGGGGCGATGTAGGCGGGCGAGCCGAGCACGAGGCCCGCGGAGGTCATCGGCGCGTCGGACTCGTTGCGGGCGATGCCGAAGTCGGTGAGCTTGATCCGGCCGTCGTCGGAGATCAGGACGTTGCCGGGCTTCACGTCGCGGTGGGTGATCCCGGCCCGGTGCGCGGCCCGCAGCGCCGCCGCCGTGCCGTGCCCGACGACGCCGGCCTGCGCGGCGTCGAGCCTGCCCAGCTCGGTGATCGCCGCGGCCAGGTTCTTCGACGGCACCAGCTCCATGACCACCAGCGGCTCGTCGCCGCCGGAGTCGAGCACGTCGAAGACGGTCACGACGTTGGGGTGCGACAGCCCGGCCAGCGCCCGGGCCTCCCGCATGATGCGTTCCCGCAGCTCCAGCTTCTCCCCGGCCGGGATGCCGTCGGGGATCTTCAGCTCCTTGAGCGCGACGCGGCGGTGCAGGACCTCGTCGAAACCCGACCAGACGGTGCCCATCGCGCCGCTCCCGAGCGGACCGTCGACGCGGTACCGCCCGGCGAACTGTCGGCGCTGGACCTCGCCCTCGGGAACGGACACGCCGTCGATTGTTCCATCGTGCCCGCGCGGCCCGTCCCCGCACACCGTTCCCGGCCGAGATCGTCACCGCCGGTGCGCGGGGGTGACGGTGCGTGACGACACTGGTCGGTCCGGGACGTCGGGCGGCCGCCGCGGCGGGTCGGGCGTACGGACGGTCACGGTCCGGTGGCATTCCGGCCGCGGGACGGTGTCGTCGTGCCGGGAGTTCCCCGTGACGGGCGTCCGAACCGCCGGTGAACGGCGAGGACGGCCGTTCGCCGACGGGAGGAGCGGTCGCACGCGGCCGTTCACCTGGAGCAGTGAACCCGCTGGCAGCAGCTCGCCGACCCCTTGCCGCCCCGAGGCGTGAACGGACGATTTCGACTGGAACACCGCCGGACGGGTGAGCACCATCATGGGTGGTGGGAGACGACCGAACGCCGTCCGCGTCGACCGCGGACATGCGGGCCGTTCCCGCCGAGGGCCAGTACGAGGAGGACAAGGTGACTGCGCTGCAGACCCGCACCGAGCTCCCGGAGATCACCGATCCCGCGGTCGACGATCTCGGCTCCGGCACGGGTCCGGCCTGGCTGGAGTCGTGGATGCGGGCGCACAAGGGCGAGATCGTCGGCTGGCGCCGCGCGATCCACGCCCAGCCCGAGCTGGCCCGTCGCGAGCACCTCACGACCGCGCGCGTCGCGGAGACCCTGCTGCGGGCCGGTCTGGAGCCGCGCACGCTGCGCGGCGGCACCGGCGTCGTCTGCGAGGTGGGGCACGGCGAGCCGCTGGTCGCCCTGCGCGCGGACATGGACGCGCTGCCCCTGCAGGAGCAGACCGGTCTCCCGTTCGCCTCCGAGGTGCCCGGCGTGATGCACGCCTGCGGGCACGACGCGCACACCGCGATGCTGCTCGGCGCGGCACTGGCGCTGCAGTCCGCGCCGTCGCTGCCCGGCCGGGTCCGGCTGGTGTTCCAGCCGGCCGAGGAGGTGCAGCCGGGCGGCGCGCTCGACGCCGTCGAGCAGGGCGTGATGGAGGGCGTGCAGCGGATCTTCGCGCTGCACTGCGACCCGCGCCTGGAGGTCGGACGCCTCGGCACCCGGGTCGGGCCGATCACCTCGGCCTGCGACCTCATCGAGGTCCGGCTGACCTCCCCGGGCGGGCACACCTCGCGCCCGCACCTGACCGCCGACCTCGTGCAGGCGCTCGGGCTGCTGGCCACCCAGGTGCCGCTGTTGCTGACCCGCCACGTCGACCCGCGCTCGGGCACCGTCCTGACCTGGGGTGCGGTGCACGCCGGGGACGCGGCGAACGCGATCCCGCAGTCCGGGCTGCTGCGCGGCACCCTGCGCACCGCCGACCACGCCACCTGGACCGAGCTCGAGGAGAAGCTGCGGGCGCTCGTCGCGTCCGTGCTGGCCCCGACCGGTGTCGGCTACGTGCTCGACCACGTCCGCGGTGTCCCGCCGGTCGTCAACGACGCGGTGTCCACCGGGATGCTGCGCGACGCCGCGGTGACCGTCGGGGGCGAGGCGGCCGACGCCTCCACCGAGCAGTCCTCCGGCGGCGAGGACTTCGCCTGGTACCTGGAGCACTCCGCGGGCGCCATGGCGCGGCTCGGGGTGTGGTCGGGCGCCGGGAAGCAGCGGGACATCCACCAGCCGACCTTCGACCTCGACGAGCGGGCCCTGCCGTTCGGCTCGCGGGTGCTGGTGCAGGCCGCATTGTCCGCCCTGGCGCAGGCGGCCTCCTGAACCACCGTCTCCCGCGGTGAACGACGACGGCCCGGTCCCCTCGCGGGGGCCGGGCCGTGGTCGTCAGCCGGTGCGGCCGGTCAGGACTGGTTGCCGGGGGAGGACTTGCGGCTGGGCCTGCTGCGCAGCTCGTTGACGTAGTCGTCCGGGGCGCCCGCGGTCTCCGCGGCGTCGGCGATCACGCCCAGGTAGCGGGCCGACGGGTCCCCGCCCTCGTAGGCGTTCAGCACGTAGATGAACGCGAGGACGCTGCCGTCGAGGGTGGCGACGCGCAGCCGCAGCTTCTTGTGCATGCCCAGCTCGCCGCCCTCCCAGCGGTCGAGCTGGCGTTCGTCGTGCTCGGGGACGTCGTAGAGCACGACGAACACCTGCGAGCCCGGCTCCTCCACCACGGTGGAGAGCGCGCCCTCCCAGGTGTAGTCCTCGCCGCCGAACGTCAGCCGCCAGCCCTGGAGCCACCCGGTCCCGGCCATCGGCGAGTGCGGGGCGCGCTCCTTCATCTGCTCGGGGTCCATGTTCGACCCGTACGCGGCATACAGCGGCACGCGTGCAGGGTAATGGGAAGCCCGGCGGGGCCTCGACCCGCCCGGTCCTAAGGATGGGACACGCGTACTGTGAGCCCCGTCGACGCCGGCGGGCGGGACCGCCTGCCGGTCCACCACCACCGACTTCTCCAGGGGGATCTCCCGTGACCCGCATCGTCATCATGGGCGGCGGACCGGCCGGGTACGAGGCCGCACTCGTCGCGGCACAGCACGGCAGCGAGGTGACCGTCGTCGAGCGGGACGGGATGGGCGGCGCCTGCGTCGTCTACGACTGCGTCCCCTCGAAGACCTTCATCTCCTCCGCGGCCGTCCGGGTCGACCTGCACCGTGCCGAGGACCTCGGCGTGCTGGTCGACCGCGGCAACTCCGCGGTCGACCTGCCCGCGGTCAATGAGCGGGTCAAGTCCCTCGCTCTCGCCCAGTCCGCCGACGTGCGGGCCCGGCTGGAGAACGAGGGCGTCCGGATCATCGCCGGCACCGCGCAGTTCGCCGGGCCCGGCGCGGCCCGCGCCGCGCACGAGGTGACCGCCACCCACGCCGACGGGACGGTCGAGGAGCTCGTCGCCGACGTCGTCCTCATCGCGACCGGGGCCACCCCGCGGGTGCTGGACTCCGCCCGCCCCGACGGCGACCGGATCCTCGACTGGCGCCAGCTCTACGACCTCGACGAGCTGCCCGAGCACCTGATCGTGATCGGGTCGGGCGTGACCGGCGCGGAGTTCTGCTCCGCCTACGTCGAGCTCGGCTGCCGGGTCAGCCTGGTCTCCAGCCGTGACCGGGTCCTCCCGCACGAGGACGCCGACGCCGCCGCCGTGCTCGAGGAGGTCTTCGCCGAGCGCGGCGTCGAGATCCTCGCCCACGCCCGCGCGGACTCCGTCGAGAACACCGGCGACGGCGTCCGCGTGACGCTGTCCGACGGCCGCGTCGTCGAGGGCTCGCACGCCCTGATGACCGTCGGGTCGATCCCGAACACCGCCGACCTCGGCCTGGAGAAGATCGGCATCGAGACCGACCGCGGCGGGTTCGTCCCCGTCGACAAGGTCTCGCGCACCTCGGAGCCGGGCGTCTACGCGGCCGGCGACTGCACCGGCGTGCTCATGCTTGCCTCGGTCGCGGCCATGCAGGGCCGGATCGCGATGTGGCACGCGCTGGGCGAGGGCGTCTCCCCGATCCGGCTGCGGACCGTCGCGGCGAACGTGTTCACCCGCCCCGAGATCGCGACCGTCGGGATCAGCCAGAACGCGATCGACTCCGGCGAGGTCCCGGCCCGCACCGTGATGCTGCCGCTGTCGACCAACCCGCGCGCCAAGATGCGCGGGCTGCGCCGCGGCTTCGTGAAGCTGTTCTGCCGCCCGGCGTCCGGCGTGGTCATCGGTGGTGTCGTGGTCGCCCCGGTCGCGAGCGAGCTGATCCTGCCGATCGCGATGGCGGTCCAGAACGGGCTGGGCGTGGACGACCTGGCCCACACCTTCTCGGTGTACCCGTCGCTGTCCGGGTCGATCACCGAGGCGGGCCGTCAGCTCATGCAGCACTCCGACCTGGACTGAACAGCTCCGCGAACCGGTCGCGCAGCTCGCCGTCGCCCGCGGGGGCGAGGGTGGACCACTCGGGTCCGCCGTGCGCGCCGGTCCCGCGGGTCAGCCGGTAGCGCCCCCGCGGCGTGTCGACGACGGCGACGTGCCCCGGCAGCCGCGACGGGCTGCCCCAGCGGTCGTGCCGGACGGCACAGATCTGCGCACGGTGCGCGGGCCCGGCGAGCAGCGGTGCGAGCCGGGCCCGCTGCCCGTCGTCCGTGCCGGGGTCGGTGTGTGCGTCCGCGTCGAGGAGGCGGGCCAGCTCGGTGGTGGGCAGGGCCACGGCGGGCCCGGGCCCCGGCGCGCGCCGGGGCAGGGCCGACACCGCGGCGAACGCCGGTGAGCCCGCCGCGGTGACGGTGACGGCTCCGCCGGTGTGGACGGCGAGGACGCCGTCGCCGTCGCGCTCGGCGGCGACCGCGCGCAGCGGCCCGTCGTCGAACCGGCCGCGCACCTCCAGGTGACGGTCGGGGCGGGCGAGCAGGGCCAGCAGCCGTACCAGCGCGGGGTCGGGTCCGGCCGGACCGGCGAGGCCGCGGGCGCGCAGCCCGCCGACGCCGGCCGCCACGACCCGGCGTCGCTCCTCGCGGGTGCGCCCGGGGGAGGGCAGCCGCAGCGCCACCGGGGTGGCGCCGAGCCCCAGGTGCTCCCAGACGACGTCGAACTCGGCGCCGGTGAGCACGAACGGCACCGACGGGGTCCAGGGCGCGGGCTCAGCCACGGCCCCTCCAGCGCGCGTCGGGGCGCAGGACGCCGGGGTCGGGTCGGGCATCGGGCTGCTCCGGGGGGTCGTCGGGGGCGGCGTGCTCGTCGGCGACGAGGCGCCAGGCCGGGATGCGGGGGTCGGCGGGCGCGCCGACGGTCGCCGCGACCGGGTGCGGGGCGGCCGGGACCGCGCCCACCGGTACTCCGGCGGGGGTGACGGCCGGGTCGCCCGGTGCCGGCATCGGCGGCGGGGTGGGGCGGGCGTGTGTGACGGCGCCGGGGGGCGCCGGGCCGTCGGTGTGGGGGACGGCGAGGTCGCCGGTGGTGACGCCGTAGTGGACCGGGCTGCGGGGACCGTCGGGGTCTCCGGGATCGCCGGGGGCGGGGCAGTGCGGGGCGGTGCCGCCGCCGGTCGGTCCGCTGCCGGTCGGCCCGTGGTCGGTCGGCCCGTGGTCGGTGGGGTCGGCGCCCGTCGCGCCCCCGGCGGCCGGCCCGCCGGTCGTGGGCTGACCGGGCGCGCCGCCGCCGGTCGTGGAGTGGCCGGGGCCTGCGGACGTGGAGCTGTGCGGCGTGGGGTCGCCGGGGGCGGTACCGCCGGTGGTTCCGCCGCCGGTTCCCCCCGGGGACGGTCGGTCGCTCGGGAATGCACCGGGAGCGGGGCCTCCGGGCGAGGCGCCGTCCGGGTCGGGGCCACCGGGCGTCCACGGCGCCCCACCGTCGGCGGCCGGGGCGCCACTGGGGGCGCGGGTGCCGCTGGTCGTCGCGTCGCCGGAGGGCGGTCGGTGCTCGGCCCCGCTCGGCGGTCCGTCACCCGGCGGGTCCTGGGCGGCACCGCCGGACGGTGTCCCGTGGCCGACCGCGTCGCCGAGCCGCGGGGCCCCACCAGGGGTGGTGTCGCTGCCGGGCCCCTCCGGCCCCGGTGCGGCGTCGTCGCCGGCCGGTGCGCCGTGCTCCGGGGGCAGGTCATCGGAGGGGTGTTCGTCGCGTCCCGGTGGCAGGTCGCCGGAGGGGTGTGCGCCGTGCTCCGGGGTCAGGTCGCCGCCGGGGCGCGGGTGTCCGGGCGGTGTGTCGTCCTCGGCGGGCCTGCGTCCGTCCCGGCTCTGTCGCTCCCGGCGGATCGTGGCGCCGATCAGGATCCCGGCCCCGCCGAGCGCCCCGCCCGCGAGCACCGCGGCGGTCACCGCGGTGCCGCCGCCGGGGTCCGCGCCGCCGACACCGCCCGGGTCGCCGGCGCCCGCGGGGGAGGCCGGACCGGCCACGAGGCCGACGGTTCCGGGCCCGGTGTCCGTGCCGGGCGTGCCGGTGCGGGGTGTGTCGGTCGCGGAGGCGTCCGCGAGGTCGGGCCCGGAGGAGGGCCCGCCGACGTCGATCGGCCGCGCCCCGGGCACCCCGGCCCGTCCGTTCCCGGTCAGCACCGCCGCGGTGATCCCGCCGAGGCCGATCCCCGCGAACACCGTCGTCCCCGACGCAGCGCCGCCCGCCGGGGCCGGATCCGCATCGCCGCCGGGACCGGGCGGGGGCCCGCCGGGCGACGGGGCCGGGACGGCGGGGGAGGCGGGGACGGTGCCGTCGTGGGCGACGGCCGGGGACGCACCCCACCCCGTCCACGGGGCGCCGGTGACGCGGGTGTCGCCGTCGTAGCGGACCATCAGCTCCGCGGCCCGGCCGGCCGAGTTGCCCGCGGCGAGGTCGGCGGCCGCCCAGTCGTCGAGCAGGGCCGGGCCGGTGGGTGCGGTCTCGGGCGGCGTCGGGGCCGCGGCGGCCGGCATCCGGGCCCGGAGGTCCGCGGCGAGCCCGGCCTGGGCGGCGAGTGCGTCGGCGGTGCGGTCCGCGTCGACGGCGGCGGAGACGACCCAGCCGTCCAGCGACCCGAACGCCACGGTGACGCCGTCCGCGGTGCCGCCGGACCACCCTCCGGGCAGCTCGCGGACCTGGCCGGACAGCTCGCGGTGGACGTCGGTGAGCGCGGCGGCGGCGTCGCGCCAGGCCCGCTCCGCCCCGGCCGACGCCGAGGGGCCCGGACCGGACGCGACCATCGCGACGATCTCGGCGTGGCTCAGTCCCGCCCAACGGGGTGCGGTCACCGGGCACCCCCGTTCAGCGCGTCCGTCGTCGACTCCTCGGTGTGGATGTAGGCACGCCCGGTGACACCGGCGGCGTCGCGGGCCCGCAGCAGCTCCGCGTGCAGCGTGCGCAGCCGGCCGATCGCGGCGTCCGGGCCGTCCGCGGCGTGGACGGTGTAGCGGGCGGCGGCCTCGGCGCTGGCCGGGTCCCCCAGCCACGGTTCGACCCGGCGGGCGTCGGCGTCGAGGGTGCGGAGCGCGACGGCCAGCCGGGACGCGGCCCGGTCGAGCGCCTCCGCCGCCCCGGCCGGGGCGGCCGGGTCGACACGCAGGTCCGGGTGGATGTCGGGCACGTCGGCCTCCGGTGCGGACGGGCGGATCACGGACGGGCGCACGCTAGGCCCGCACCGGCCGTCGCCGCGGGGGTTCGCCGTGGAACGGTCGCGATCGCGAAGCCCGCACACGACGACACCCCCGCCCGCACCGGTGGTCACCGGCGCGGACGGGGGTGTGTCGCGATCAGGCCGCCGTCACCTCGGTCGGCTCCGGGACCTCGACCGGGGCGCACCCGCGCAGCGGGCACGGAGGTGGGGCCCAGGGCCGGGGCGTCCCGCCGAGGGCGGGAACGGTCCCCGCGAACGGCCACCGGCCTGCGAAACGCTGCAGATACCAGTAGACGAACAGGTGGTCCGGTTCCTCCGGGTCGGAGACGAACAGCGCACGCTCGCCCAGGTCGGTGACCCAGGCTGCGTAGTCGTTCGCCACCTGCCCCGGTGGGCGCGAGGCCCGCCGGGTCAGGAGCCAGTCCTCCGCCCGGGTGCGCCAGGACGCCAGCGCGGTCGGGTGCAGGGTGGCCCCCGGAAGCTCCCGGAGGTTGGCGGTGAAGGTGCCGATCAGGACCCCGTCCGCGCCGTACGCGGCGGAGGTCAGGGTGAGCAGGGAGTGCGGGCCCGGGATCGGGCCGTCGGTGTGGACGTGCGTCGTGACGTGGAACGTCGTCGGCGCGATGTCGAACTCTGGGGGCATGACGGATCCTGTGACGTCTCGGTCGAACTGGGACGGCTCACGGCGCGGCAGGGCCTGCGTGGTGAGCGGATCCGCGGCGCGGTACTCCGCGTGGCGGTAGTTCCGGGCCCCGTGGATCGGGCACACGGGTCGGCTGTGGAGTTGTGACGTGCGTGTCGCGGGCGCCGGACGGCGTGCGCGACACGTCGGGAACGCTAGAACGGCGCGACGTGCCGGTCAACGGGCGGTGACCCGCTCGGCACAGCGCGTTCCGCGGAACGCGGGCTGCCGGCGCGCGGGCGACGGGGCCGGGCGGACCGCCTCAGCCCTCGCCCACCAACCGCCCCAGCACGACGACGTCGACCCGCTCGCCGTCGACGGTCCACGCCTCCCGCAGCCGGCCCTCCGGCACGAACCCCAGCGTCGCGGCGACGGCGGCGGAGGCCCGGTTCGGCTCGGCGTGCATCCAGGTGACGCGGTGCAGCCCGAGCCCGCCGAAGGCGAAGCGCACGACCGCCCCGGCCGCGGTGCGGACCAGGCCGCGTCCGCGGGCGCCGGGCAGCGTCCAGCAGCGCAGCTCGGCGGTGCCGTGGGCGAGGTCCAGGTGCTCCAGGGTGATCTCGCCGAGCATCTCCCCGGTCGTCGGCTCGGCGACGGCCCAGGCACAGCGGGTGCCGCGGGCCCAGCCGTCGATCCGGTCCGCGACGTGCGCGGTCACCTGCTCGTCGAAGTCCGGGGCGGCCGGGTCCGGACGGTTGCGCCAGCGCCGGATCTCCGGATCCCGGCAGGACGCGGCGACGGCCGGGCGGTCGTCCACCCGGCCGTCGTGCCGCAGGCCGCGCAGGTACCACGCCCCGGCGTTGATCTCGACCGGGTCGAGCACCGGGGCGGGCACCCGGGTCAGTCCTTGATCTCGCAGATGACGGTGCCCTGGGTGACCGAGGCGCCCTGCTCCGCGTCCAGGCCGGTCACGGTGCCGGCCTTGGTCGCGGTGACCGGGTTCTCCATCTTCATCGCCTCGAGGACGACGATCAGGTCACCCACCTCGACGGTGTCGCCCTCGGAGACCGCGACCTTGATGATCGTGCCCTGCATCGGCGCGGTGACGGCGTCGCCGGAGGCCTTCGCCCCGCCGCCGCCCTTGCCACCGCGCTTGCGCGGGGCCGCCTTGGCCGCGCCGCCGCCGTTGCCGCCGCCGAGGGCGAGGTCACCGGGCAGCGAGACCTCCAGGCGTCGCCCGCCGACCTCGACGACGACGGTCTGCCGCTCGCCGGACTCGTCGTCGGCACCCGCGCCGCCCTCGAACGGCGGGACGGTGTTGTCCCACTCGGTCTCGATCCAGCGGGTGTGCACGGTGAAGTCCTCGAGGGTCTCGGCGGCGTAGGCCGGGTCCTCGACGACGAGACGGTGGAACTCGAGCACGGTCGCCATGCCCTCGACCTTGAACTCGCCGAGCGCGCGACGGGCCCGCTGCAGCGCCTGCTGCCGGTCGCTGCCCCACACGATCAGCTTCGCCAGCAGCGAGTCGAACTGGCCGCCGATGACCGAGCCGTCCTCGACGCCCGCGTCCATCCGGACGCCCGGCCCGGCCGGGTACCAGATCCGCTCGACGGTGCCCGGCGCCGGCAGGAAGTTGCGCCCGGCGTCCTCGCCGTTGATGCGGAACTCGATGGCGTGCCCGCGCGGGGTCGGGTCGTCGTCGAAGTCCAGCTCCTGGCCCTCGGCGATCCGGAACATCTGGCGGACCAGGTCGATCCCGGTGGTCTCCTCCGAGACCGGGTGCTCGACCTGCAGACGGGTGTTCACCTCGAGGAAGGTGATCATGCCGTCCTGGCCGATCAGGAACTCGACGGTGCCGGCGCCGTAGTAGCCGGCCTCCTTGCAGATCGCCTTCGAGGCGTCGTACAGGGTCTTCTTCTGCTCGTCGCTCAGGAACGGCGCGGGCGCCTCCTCGACGAGCTTCTGGAAGCGGCGCTGCAGCGAGCAGTCCCGCGTCCCGACGACGACGACGTTCCCGTGCTGGTCGGCCAGCACCTGGGTCTCGACGTGGCGCGGCTTGTCCAGGTAGCGCTCGACGAAGCACTCGCCGCGGCCGAACGCCGCGGTGGCCTCACGGACCGCGGACTCGTACAGCTCGGCGATCTCGGAACGCTCACGGGCGACCTTCATGCCGCGCCCGCCACCGCCGAAGGCGGCCTTGATCGCGACCGGCAGGCCGTGCTCGTCGGCGAAGGCGATGACCTCGTCCGCGTCCTTCACCGGGTCCTTGGTGCCGGGCACCAGCGGGGCGCCGGCCTTCAGGGCGATGTGACGCGCGGTCACCTTGTCGCCGAGGTCGCGGATCGACTGCGGCGACGGGCCGATCCAGGTGAGGTCGGCGTCGATCACGGCCTGGGCGAAGTCGGCGTTCTCCGACAGGAAGCCGTAGCCGGGGTGGATCGCGTCGGCACCGGCCTGCTTCGCGGCACCGATGACCTTCTCGATGTCGAGGTAGGACTCGGCGGCGGTGGAGCCACCCAGCGCGAAGGCCTCGTCGGCGAGCCGCACGAACATCGCGTCCCGGTCCGGGTCGGCGTAGACGGCGACGCTCTGAAGCCCCGCGTCCTTCGCTGCTCGGATCACGCGGACGGCGATCTCTCCCCGGTTGGCGACGAGCACTTTGCGCAGTGCGGGCACGGTCGAACTCCTCCGGTCACGGCGCCGGCCCGATGCTCCGGCGCAGGGTTAGGCGGAGTGTAAGAGCAGAGCAGCCGGAAGTTACCGGTGGGGAATGTGGCGATGGCAACGTCGTCACCCGTCCGAGGGCCCCGACCTCGACCCTGATCGTTCCAGTCGTGACCGGTGCCACCATCGGGACAGGCGGTTCCGGGGTCGCGGGGCGGTGCGGCCGTCGTAGTGCAGCGCCGCCTCGCGTGCGGCCAGCTCGCGCCGCGCGCCCGCACCGAGCCGCCCGGCGGCCGCGAGCTCGCGGGCCAGGTCCCAGCCCTCCCGCTCCGGGCCGTAGGGGGCGACGCCGTCGAAGCGGGCGTCGAACCGGGCCTGCCAGCCCGCCCCGGCGTCGACGGCGAGCAGCGGCCACGCCGCGGCGACGAGCCCCGCCCGCTTACGCAGCAGCGCGGCCCGGGTCGCGGCCAGGCGCGCCGCGTCGAACCCGGCCGGGTCCGCCCCGCCCGCGACGAGCGCCGCCACCAGCTCGGCCTGCCGCCGCGCGAGCCCGTCGCTCACGCCGGGGCCGGCCCGTCCGCGGCGGGGGCCGCCACCGGCCCGGCCCCGCGCCCGGCGCCCGCACCCGCCCGGCACGGTGCCGCGTGCCCGGCCGCGGCCGCGACGGCGTCCAGCTCCGCGCGCAGCACCGCGGCGGGCGGGTAGCGGCCGTCGCGTTCCAGCATCACCGGCGGCGGCACCGGCAGCTGCGCGACGGTGTGGGCCAGCAGCGCCAGCACCGCGTCCGGGACGGGGTCGGTGTGGGTGTCGTGCAGCAGCCCCGCCGCGTCGGCGGCGTGCCCGGCGACGTGGCAGTAGGCCACCGCCCCGGGCGGCAGCCCGGCGAGCAGCGCGTCGACGTCCGCCCGCGGGTCACGGCCCCGGTTGCGGGCGTTGACGAAGGTGTTCGCGACGTCGAGCAGCAGCGGCGCCCCGGTCCGGTCGTGCAGCCGATGCAGGAACCCCGCCTCGTCGAACTCGTCGTCGGGCCAGTCGAACAGGGCCGCGATCGGCTCCAGCGCCAGCGGGACGTCGAGCTCCGCGCGGGTCGCCGTCACGTTGGCGACGAGCACGTCGAGCGCCTCACGGGTGCGGGGGAGCGGCAGCAGGTGCCCCGCCTCGACCCCGCCGGCCCGGGTGAACGCGATGTGTTCGCTGACCAGCGCCGCACCCGTCGCCGCGGCGCAGGCGGCGAGGTGGGCGACCCGCCCCGGGTCGACGCCCTCGGGCGAGCCGGGCGACAGCCGCACCCCGTGCACGACGACCGGCCTGCGCAGCAGCGACGCCGGCACCGCGTCCGGGCGCAGCGACTCGGCGATGACCTCGTGGAACGCGAGACCGTCGACGTCGTCGAGGACGGCGGCGATACCGCTGCGCCAGCCGACCCCGGTCCCGCCCGGGACACCCGTCATGTCGCCACCTCCGCCGTACGAGCCGTCCCCGCAGCTTCACACCCCCCACGGTGCAGCTGCGGGGACGGCAGATCCGGTTCCCCACGCGGGCTCAGCCGCCGCAGCCGCCCCCGCCACAGCCTCCGCCGCCTCCGCCGCAGCTGCTCCCGCCGCTGTCACCGCCGGACCAGCCGACGCCACCGCCGTCGGAGGAGCCGCCCCCGGTCGCGGCGGGCGCCCCGCCGAGCGTGGCGAGCTTCTGCGCCGCGAGCTCCTCGGCGAAGGCGGGCTCGGCGGCCAGCATCGCGCCGACCCCGAACGCCCCGACCGACAGCGCGGCCGCGGCGGGCCCGACGGCCGTCCAGTCCGGGCGCATCGACGGCGACAGCGCGTCGTTCCGGGACCGGACGACGGTGAGCGCGGCGTCCCCGGCCCGGGTCCGGTCGGGGACCCGCGTCGCGAGCACCGTGGCGAACACCGCGGTGGCGGCGACGAGTGCGAACAGGAACCCGACCGGGCGCCCACCGCCCAGACCGGCGGCGATCCGCACCGCACCGGCGAGGGCGAGCACCCCGACCGGCCAGGCGGTCGCCCGGTAGCGGACCCGGTCGGCCGGGGACAGCAGCAGCCCCGCGGTCTCCAGCCGCTGCGCGGCCCGGGCCAGCTCGGTGCGGACCGGCTCGTGGGTGCCCAGCATCCGGCCCGGGGTCAGACGCTGCGCGGAGCGGTGGATCGCCCGCTGCAGCGCCGACGCGCCGTGCCCGGGGACCCGGCCCGCCCGCACCTGGCCCGTGGTGCGGCCGGAGGTGACCAGGCTGCCGTCGACGTGCATGGCCGACAGGGCCGCGTACACGGCCAGCTCGGGGCCGCCGTTGAGGTACGCGACGTCCTCGGGCCTGCTGTCGAGGGTGCGGGCGCCGCGCGGATCCCCCTGCGCGATCGTCCGCCGCCGGCGCAGCACGATCCCGGAGACCAGGACCAGCGCGACGACGTAGAGGACCAGGAAGGTCTGACCCGGGATGCCCCAGGTGTCCCCGGTGAGGTTCGTGCCCATCTCCACCACCCCCTGCGGTGAGCGACACTTCGTCGTTCGAAGCAGTGTGCGCCCGCTCACCCCGGCCGGGTGACCGATTTGAGGTGGACTTGAGGAAGGAGCGCGGACGACGACAGCCGGGATCACCGACGGTGACCCCGGCTGTCGCGGGAGTGAGCGGGCGGGCTCAGGCGGTCGCGGCCCGCACCTGGTTCTTGATGCGCGCCAGCATCGCCGCGATGCCGCGCAGCCGCAGCGGGCTGACGGCCTCGGCGAGGCCGAGGTCGGTGTAGAAGTCGTCCGGCACGGCCAGCACCGTCGCGGCGGGCTGCCCGTCGAGCCCGGTCACCATGATCGAGGCGAACCCGCGGGTGGTCGGCGCCTCCTTCGGCGCGGAGAAGAACAGGTGCACCGGCCGCTCACCGCCGTCCTCCACCTCGACGGCGAGGAACAGCGGCGACTGGCACTCGTGGACCTGCTCCATCGTGTCCGCGGTGTCGGCGTACCGCTCGGGCAGGTCCGGCAGCTCCTGGGACAGCTCCAGCAGCAGCTGGAGACGGTCCTTCGGGCCGACCGCGGCGAAGTCGTCGACCAGCTCGGCGAGATCGGGGGGCAGGGTGCCCGGGTCGGTGGAGCTCACGCGGACCCGCGCTCCTCGCCCTGCACGATCGGCACGCGCACGGCGTTGCCCCACTCGGTCCAGCTGCCGTCGTAGTTGCGGACCCGGTCGAAGCCCAGCAGGTACGTCAGCACGAACCAGGTGTGGCTGGAGCGCTCGCCGATCCGGCAGTAGGCGACGACGTCGTCCGAGGCCGACAGCCCCTGCTCCTGCTCGTAGATCGCGGACAGCTCGGCACGGCTCTTGAAGGACCCGTCCTCGGCGGCGGCGCGGGCCCACGGGACGCTCGCGGCGCCCGGGATGTGCCCGCCGCGGACCGCGCCCTCCTGCGGGTAGTCGGGCATGTGCAGCTTCTCGCCGGTGTACTCCTGCGGGGACCGCACGTCGACCAGCGGCCTGCCCAGGTGGGCGAGGACGTCGTCCTTGAAGGCGCGGATGCCGGAGTCGTCGCGCTCGACGACCGGGTAGTCGACCTGGGCCGGGGTGGGGGCGTCGGTGACCATCTCGCGGCCCTCGGCGACCCACTTGGACCGGCCGCCGTCGAGCAGCCGCACGTCGGCGTGGCCGAACAGGGAGAACACCCACAGCGCGTAGGCGGCCCACCAGTTGTTCCGGTCCCCGTAGACGACGATCGTGGTGTCCCGGCCGATGCCGCGCTCGGACATGATCTCGGCGAAGCGGGTGCCGTCGACGTAGTCACGGGTGACGGGGTCGTTCAGCTCGGTGTGCCAGTCGACCTTCACCGCGCCGGGGATGTGCCCGGTCTCGTAGAGCAGCACGTCCTCGTCGGACTCCACGACGACGAGGCCGGGGTCGGTGAGGTGCTCGGCCAGCCACTCGGTGGTGACCAGGCGCTCGGGGTGCGCGTACTCGGCGAGCTTCGGGTCGGGGTCGTGTCCGACAGTCATGGCCGCAGGGTAACCGCGTGCCCCGACACCCACACGGCGGTCAGGACCGCGGCGTCCACAGATCGACCACCGACACCCCGACCGCGCCCAGCAGACGGCGCAGCAGCGGCAGGCTGATCCCGATCACATTGGACGGGTCGCCGTCGATGCCCTCGACGAACCAGCCGCCCAGCCCGTCCAGGGTGAACGCGCCCGCGACCTTCAGCGGCTCGCCGGTGGCGAGGTAGGCGTCCAGCTCGGCGTCGGTCGGCTCGGCGAAGCGCACCCCGGTCCCGGCGTGCCCCTCGGCCTCCTGCGCCACCGCCCCGCCGGCCAGACGCAGCACGGCGTGCCCGGTCAGCAGCTCGCCGGTGCGCCCGGCCATGGCCTTCCAGCGGCGCCGCGCGGTCTCCGCGTCGTGCGGCTTGCCGACCAGCTCGCCGTCGACGAGCAGCATGGAGTCGCAGCCCACGACCACGCAGTCACCGGTCAGCCGGTCGGCGACGGCGGCGGCCTTGGCCGCGGCCAGCAGCGTCACCTTGCGCGCGGGGTCGGCGTCGGGGTGCGCGGCGAGCAGGGCGTCCTCGTCGACGTCGGAGACCTCCACGGCGGGGTCGGCCCCGGCGGCGCGCAGGACCGACAGGCGGGCGGGGGAGGCCGAGGCCAGAACCAGACGCACGACGGCAGACGCTACCGGCCCGCCACCGCGGAGCCGTGGTCCGCCGCCGGGTCGGCGGTCCGGTCCGGCCCGGCGACGCGGTGCAGGCGCAGCGCCAGGTGCAGGTGGAAGCGGCCCTCGGGGGTGCGCCAGTCCGGTCCGAGCAGGTCGTCGACGCGTTCGAGGCGCTGGCGCACGGTGTTCGGGTGCACCGACAGCGCGTCGGCGGCCGGGGCGAGCAGCTCGCCCGCGGCGAACCAGTGCCACAGCGTCTCGGCCAGCCGGGTGCGCCGGCGCCGGTCGTAGTCGAGGACCGGGCCGAGGTGGCGCCCGACGATCTCCCGCGACGTGGTGCCGGTCCGGTCCCGGATCACCGCGCCGACCGCGCCGAGCGAGGCGAAGTCCGCGTGCCCGGTGGTGCGGCCCAGAGCGCGGGCCGCCGCGGCGACGTCGGCGGCCTCGGTGTGCGCGCGGCGCAGGTCCGACGGCCCGCCCGAGGGGCTGTGCGCGGCGCCGACGAGCGACGGCGTCCCGGCCGCGGCGAGCCCCTCGGCGACGAGCGGTGCCGCCCCGGCCCCCGCACAGCCGGGGCCGGTCGTCCCGGCGGCGATCACGCACACGTGCCCGTCGTGCACCGACACCAGCCAGCGGCCCGCCCCGTCGAGCCCCCGCACCGCCCGCGCCGCGGTCACCGCACCGGCCGGGTCGACGTCGACGACCAGCACCGTCGCCGGGGTGTCGGGGGAGAGGCCGTACTGCGCGAGCCGGGTCCCCAGCGTCGGCCGCGGCGGGACCCGGCTGTCGACGAGCTCCTCGACCAGGGTGGTCTGGGCGGTCTCGTCGGCCTGGGCCAGTGCCCGCTCGACCAGCAGCGCGACCGTCATGAACGCCGAGGCGTGCGCCAGCCGGGCGACGGCGTCGTCGTCGGCGCCCTCCATGACCAGGGTCGCCAGGTGCTCGCCCGCGGTGGTGATCGCGAGCAGCGCGTAGGTCCCGCCGCCGGGCAGGTGCGCGATCGCGACCCCACCGGCCTGCTGGGAGGTGCGGACCGCCGACCGCAGCCGCCACCCGGCCAGCTCCTCGGGGGTGAGCAGCCGTCGTCCCGTGCGCAGCGCCCCGGACGGGTCGTGCAGCGAGAGCGGGTGCCCGACGGACTCGGCGAGCACGGCGAACACCCCGGCCGCCTCGGCGGTGGAGCCGGCCATCGCCCCCATGAGGCGTTCGTCGAGGTGCAGGAGGTGTTCCAGGCGCAGCCGGGCGCCGGGGTCGGAGCCGTCGTCGCGGGTGGTGCGCAGGCGCCGGATCTCCTCGCCGCGCCGGGTCTGCTCCAGCGCGACGGCGGCCTGCACGGCCATGTGCTCCAGTGCGGTCCGGGCGGCCGGGCCGAGGGTGCGGGGCCCGCGGTGGGCCACCAGCAGCGCCCCCACGACCCGCCCGCCCAGGCGCATCGGGGCGCCCGCGATGGCCCGCACCCCCTCGCCGCGCACGATCGTGTCGATCCCCGACAGGTGGTTGAGCGCCCGGTCGGCCAGGTAGTCCGCGGTCGCGACCGTGCCCGCGCCGGCCGCCGCGCGCCCCAGCACACCGGTGCCGAACGGCATCCGGATCGCGCGGTACTCCGGGGTGCGGACGCCGTCGGTCAGCTCGATGTAGGTCGTACCGGAGTGCAGGTCGTTGAGGCTGAAGTAGGCCATGTCCGCGCCGAGCAGCGCCCGGGTGCGGCGCAGGACGGCGCCGAGCATGACGTCGCGGTCGCCGACGTTCGCGAGGTCCAGCGCTGTCTGCCCGACGGCCTGCAGGATCGCGTCCTGGCTGGGCTCGGGGAACGGCGGAGCCGGCTTCATGCGCCCGACCCTATGTCTGTCCGCGCCATGTCCTGCGATCAAGACAGGCGCATACGACCATGGACGCCCGCCCCGGGCTTCCCGAGACTGGCCCGGCGACGAACTGCCAGAACCCTCCAGCGACGAAGGGAATCCTCATGGCCACGGCGAACAAGCTCAGCGTCATCCCCTGCGGGGCGATGCACGCCAACCTCCCGTTCCTGCTCCTCAAGCCCGGTGTCAGCATCAAGCCACGGTCCGAGAAGGACGCCCCGATCGACTGGGTGGAGGTGCCGACGCACTGCGTCCTCGTCGAGACCGACGAGGGCAAGCTGCTGTGGGACACCAGCTGTCCGTCGGACTGGGAGACGCGCTGGGCGCCGACCGGTCTGCAGGAGTTCTTCCCCTACGACCAGGTCGCCGACGACGAGTACCTGGACAAGCAGCTGCACAAGATGGGCGTCGGGCTCGACGAGATCGACTACGTCGTCCTCTCGCACCTGCACTTCGACCACGCGGGCAACGCCCAGATGTTCAAGAACACCAACGCGAAGATGATCTGCTCGGACAAGGAGAAGGAGTTCGCGCTCGGCTTCGAGGGCCCGTTCAACGGCGCCCACCTCAAGGCCGACTACGAGGGCATCGACTGGGAGATCGTCTCCGGTGATGTCGAGCTGCTCCCCGGCGTCAGCATGATCCAGACCCCGGGGCACACCCCGGGCTGCATGTCGATGCGCGTCGACCTCCCCGACACCGGCACGATGATCTTCACCTCGGACGCGGTCTACATGGGAGCGAGCTACGGCCCGCCCGCCGCGCCGGCCGCGATCGTCAACAACCTCGAGGACTGGTTCTCCTCGGTGGAGAAGCTGCGCGGCATCCAGGAGCAGACGAACGCGCAGATGGTGTTCGGTCACGACGCCGAGCAGATCCACCAGCTGCGCAAGGCACCGGAGGGGTCGTACACCTGATGACGTTCGAGGTTCCGGAGTACACCGAGGAGACGATCTTCACCTGGGGCGCGCCGCCGCTGAAGTTCGGCGCGGGCGCGATCGACGAGGTCGGCTTCGAGCTGTCGGCCTACGACGTGTCGCGGGTCCTGATCGTCACCGACCCCGGTGTCAACGCGCTCGGCGCGCCGCAGCGCCTGGCCGACAACCTGGCCCGCTACGGCATCGAGTCCGAGATCTTCGACGGCGTGCACGTCGAGCCGACCGACGACTCGATGAACAAGGCGACCGAGTACGCCCGCGCGCAGGGTCCCTGGGACGGCTTCGTCGCCGTCGGGGGCGGGTCGGCGATCGACACCGCCAAGGCCATCAACCTGCTCACCAGCCACCCCGGCGAGCTGATGGACTACATCAACAAGCCGATCGGCGGCGCGAAGGTGCCGCCCGGGCAGCTCAAGCCGCTGATCGCCGTCCCGACGACGGCGGGCACCGGCTCGGAGTCCACCGCGATGTGCGTGCTGGACATCCTGTCGATGAAGGTCAAGACCGGGATCAGCCACTGGCGTCTGCGCCCGACCCTGGCCGTCATCGACCCGCTGCTGACGATGACGCTGCCGCCGCAGGTCACCGCCGCGGCCGGGATGGACATCACCTGTCACGCGGTGGAGAGCTACACGGCGCGGTACTACACCACCTTCGACCGCAAGAAGCCCGAGGAGCGGGTCACCTACTGCGGCTCCAACCCGGTCTCGGACCTGTGGTGCGAGAAGGCTATGTCGCTGCTGGCGAAGTCGTTCCGGACGGCCGTCGAACGCGGCGCCGAGGACGTCGAGGCCCGCTCGGACATGATGATGGCCGCGACGTTCGCGGGCATGGGCTTCGGTAACTCCGGGGTGCACATCCCGCACGCCAACGCCTACCCGATCGCGGGCATGGTCAAGGACTACCGGCCGCAGGGCTACCCGCAGGACGAGGCGATGGTGCCGCACGGGGAGTCGGTGTCGCTGACGGCGCCGGAGGCGTTCCGGTTCTCCTTCGACTCCGCGCCGGAGCGGCACCTGCGGGCCGCGGAGCTGATGGACCCGCGGGCGGACAAGGTGAACGACCCGCGCGAGCAGCTGCCCGGGGTCCTGACCCGGCTGATGCGCGACATCGGCATCCCCAACGGCATCGGCGGCGTCGGCTACACCGAGGCCGACGTGCCGGACCTGGTCCCCGGGACGATGAAGCAGCAGCGGCTGCTCGCGACCTGCCCGCGGACCCCGACCGAGGACGACATCGCCGACATCCTCACGAAGTCCGTGCAGAACTGGTGACGCCCGTCCGCCGGCGGCCCGCTCCGGGCCGCCGGCGGACGCCGAGGAGAGAGCAGCAGATGCCGATCTACGTCTTCCGGTGCGGGTGCGGAGCCCGTTTCGAACACCTCGCCTCCATGTCGGACCCGAGCACCCCGCCCTGCCCGGTCTGCGGCGACGGCGCGACGAGCAAGGTCCCGGCCGGGTTCGCGCTCGGCGGCCAGGCGAGCCCCGGCCTGTCCAAGGACGAGATGCCCCAGACCTGGCGGGGTGTCTACAACGGGAACTCCGAGTACATCGACTCGATGCGCCGGACCTGGGACCAGCGACGCAGGCTGGAGGAGAAGTACCCGGAGATCGCCGGGGACCAGCGGCCGATCCTGGCGCACGAGGGCAAGTACCACGACGCCCCGCTGCGGGCCGGTGACATCCAGCTGGGCGGCACCGCCCCCATGCCCGGCGCGGGCGTGGCGGCCAAACAGGGCCACGGGCACGGACACGGGCACGGCCATGGGCACGGCCACACCCCCGCACCGGCGCCTCCCGCCACCGACACCACCACCGACTGACCCGCCGGGTGGACGCCGCGCCGGGTGCTCGTGGCGACCGGTGACGGTGCGCGGCGACCCGCGCGGCGGGTGCCGGGCGACGGCACGGGTCGCCACGGCGCTCGCCGGCCGTTGCGGGGCCGCTGCGGGACGGTGTCAGCGGCCGGCCAGGCCGTGGCGGTAGGCGTAGCCGACGGCCTGGGCGCGGTCGCGCAGCCCGGTCTTGGCGAACAGGTGGTTGACGTGGGTCTTCACCGTCGCCTCGCCGACCACGAGTCGTCGCGCGATCTCGGTGTTGGACAACCCCTCGGCGATCAGCCCGAGCACCTCGACCTCGCGCGGGGTCAGCCCGTCCGGCGGGTCGACCGGTGCCGCCGGGGCGGTCGACGCGCGGGCGGCGACCAGCCGGGACAGCACCCCGGCGTCCACGGTGGACACACCGTCGGCGGCCGAGCGCAGGGCCCGGCCGATGGCCTCGGCGTCGGCGTCCTTGGACAGCCAGCCCGAGGCGCCCGCGGCGATCGCGTCGACCACGGCGTCGTCGTCGACGTAGGTGGTGAGCACGACGACGGCGGTGCCGGGGTGCCCGTCGCGGACCCGGCGGGTCGCCGAGACGCCGTCGCCCGCGGGCATCCGCAGGTCGGTGAGCAGCACGTCCGGGGCCAGCTCGGCGACCCGGGCGACCGCCTCGTCGCCGCCGGACGCGGTGCCGACGACCTCGATGCCGTCGAGCAGGCCCAGGACGGTGGCGAGTCCGTCGCGCACGATCCGCTGGTCGTCGGCCAGTACCACCCGCAGGTCGCTCACGTCGTGATCCTCTCGCGGTCCGGGGAACGGGCGGGGAGCCTGAGCCGGACCCGCCAGCCGTCGGGGGTGGGGCCGGTCTGCAGCTCGGCGCCGACGAGTGCCGCCCGCTCGGCCATCCCGATCAGGCCGGAGCCCTCGCCGTCGCCGGGCGGCGGCGGTGTCCCGGCGACGTCGACGACCTCCAGCTCGGCGCCGTCGCCGTCGCGGCGCAGGTGCACCGTCACGGGGGCGCCGGGGGCGTGCTTGCGGGCGTTGGACAGCGCCTCCTGCGCGGTGCGCAGCACGGTCTCGCCCTCCCGCGCGCCGAGGTGCAGCCCGTCGGCGACCTCGACGGTCGCGTCCGGGTGGGCCCGGCCGAGCTCGCGCAGCTCCTCGGCGACGTCGACCGGTGCCGGTCCCTCGCGCAGCGCACGCACGGCGCGGCGGGCCTCGGTGATCCCGTCGGAGGCGAGCCGCTGGGCCCGCTCGATCTGGGCGATGGTGTCCGGCGCGGCCCCGTCGCGCAGTGCCATCAGCCGGGCACCCTGGAGCTGGACGGCCAGCGCGGACAGCGAGTGGGCCAGCACGTCGTGCACGTCGCGGGCGACCCGGGCGCGGTCGGCGATGGCCTCGGCGCGGGCGTGCTCCTCGCGGGCCCTGGCGTCGGCGACGAGTGTCCGCTCGTGCTCCTCGGTCCGGCGGGCGGAGTCGCGGCGGCCGATCCCGAACAGCACCATCGCGGTCAGCGCGGCGATCACCAGCAGCGCGTCCCACAGCGAGGTGTAGGGCCCGACGACGATCGTGGTGGCCGCGATGACCGGCACGTCGACGAACAGCGCGGTCCGGTACGGCAGCCGCAGCGCGGCCACGAACACCGCCATCATCGGGAAGGCCGCCGAGGTGGTCCAGCCGTCGGACCCGGCCAGCAGGGCGATCCCGCCCCCGGCGAGCGCGACGCTGGTCAGCACCGTCGCGACCGGCGGCATGTTCCGGTAGAGGGCGAAGACCACCCACCCGGCGACGGCCGGGACGAGCCCGGCGTAGAGCCAGGTCGGCGAGACCTGCTGGGCCGGCGACCAGAACAGCAGGAACAGCACGATCGGCAGCCACAGCAGCGACACCAGCCGCCGGGGCACCCCGAGCAGCGGCGACCGGTCGGGCTCGACGCGGCGGGCCGTGCGGGCGGCGGGCGTGCTCACCGTTTCACTCTGACACAGCGGCCGGGTCGGGCGGGACGCTCAGGCCGCCGCGCGGACACGGCGTGCCTCGTCCGGCCGGACCGGCAGCCCGGCCGCGGCCACCCGGCGTCGCAGTACCAGGCTCTGGACCAGCAGGCTGCCGCCGAAGACCAGTGCCGACGACGTCGACAGCAGCAGCCCGGCACCGACGGCCCCGCCGAGGACCCCGGCGCCGACCCGCACACCGATGGTCAGCACCCAGGCGACCAGCAGCGCGGCCGAGCCGCTGCGGTACGCCCACCCGTCGCGGGTGCCGAGGCGGAAGGCGTAGCCGCGCAGCACCCCGAGCCCGGCCGCCAGCACCAGCTCGGCGGCGAGCAGCGCCACCCCGGCCGCGGTGACCTCCGGGCGGGCCTGGGCGAGGGTGAGCACCCCGATGCCGATCACGACGAACGGGAGCGTCACGTCGCGTCGCCCGCCGACGTACTGCCCGCGGAACTGCTTGTAGAGGACCAGGCCGACGATCGCGACCGTGATGACGAGTGAGGTGGCGTCCATGGGGAGAACGATCTCCCCGCGGGCCCGGTCGTCGCGTCGGCGCCGGGGTCGATCCCGGGTGGACCCGCCCCCTCCACCCCCGGGTGGACCGCCGCCCCCGGGCCGGACGCGACGACGCCCGGTCCCCGGGCACGTGGTGTGCCGGGGACCGGGCGTCGGTCGGTGGTGCCTACGGGGTCAGCGGGGGAGGCCGGAGGCGCGCCAGGCGCCCGGGCCCGCGTGCAGCGGGGCGCGGAGCCGGGCCGCGGGGTGCGACCACAGGTCCGGCGTCCGCGGCGGGGCGGGCGGCCCGCCGGCGCTCGCCGCCGCGGCGACCACGGCGGTCAGCGCGGCGAGCTCGTGGTCGTCCGGGGTGCCCCGCACGACCCGGAACAGCGCACGGCGCTCCTCGGGGGTGGCCTCGGCGTCGGTGGTCACAGCGGGATGTTCCCGTGCTTGCGGGTCGGTCCCTGCTCCCGCTTGGTGGACAGCATCCGCAGCGCCCGGCCGACGTAGCCGCGGGTGTGCGACGGCGGCACGACCGCGTCGATGTAGCCCCGGTCGGCGGCGATGTAGGGGTTGCAGAGGGTGTCCTCGTAGTCCTGCTGCAGCTCCGCGCGCTTGGCGGCGAGCTCGTCGCCCTCCAGTCCCTTGAGCTCCTTGCGGTAGAGGATCGACACCGCGCCCTGCGCGCCGGTGACCGCGATCTGCGCGGTCGGCCAGGCGATGTTGACGTCGGCGCCGAGGTGCTTGGAGCCCATGACGTCGTAGGCGCCGCCGTAGGCCTTGCGGGTGATGACGGTGACCTTCGGGACGGTCGCCTCGGCGTAGGCGTAGATCAGCTTCGCGCCGCGGCGGATGATGCCGTTCCACTCCTGCTCGGTGCCGGGGAGGAAGCCCGGGACGTCGACGAAGGTCAGCACCGGGATGTTGAACGCGTCGCAGGTCCGCACGAAGCGGGCGGCCTTCTCCGAGGCGTCGATGTCCAGGCAGCCGGCGAACTGGGTCGGCTGGTTCGCGACGATGCCGACGCTGCGGCCCTCGACGCGGGCGTAGCCGATCACGATGTTCGGCGCCCAGAGCTCCTGGACCTCGAGGAAGTCCTCGTCGTCGACGACCCGGTTGATGACCTCGCGGATGTCGTAGGGCGTGTTCGCCGAGTCCGGGATCAGGGTGTCGAGCTCGCGGTCGGAGTCGATGATCCCGTCCTCGATCGACCCCTCGACGGGCTCGGTGGCCGGGAACGACGGCGCCTCGGACAGGTTGTTCGACGGCAGGAAGCTCAGCAGCTGCTTGACGTAGTCGAGCGCGTCGGCCTCGTCGCCCGCCAGGTAGTGCGCCACACCGGACTTGGTGTTGTGGGCCCGGCCGCCGCCGAGCTCCTCCATGTCGACGTCCTCGCCGGTGACGGTCTTGATGACGTCCGGGCCGGTGATGAACATGTGGCTGGTCTCGTCGACCATCACGGTGAAGTCGGTGATCGCGGGGGAGTAGACCGCGCCGCCCGCGCACGGGCCCATGATCAGCGAGATCTGCGGGATCACGCCGGAGCTCTGCACGTTGCGGGTGAAGATCTCGCCGTAGAGGCCGAGGGCGACCACGCCCTCCTGGATGCGGGCGCCGCCGCCGTCGTTGATGCCGACGACCGGGCAGCCGATCTTCGCGGCCACGTCCATGACCTTGACGATCTTCTCGCCGTAGACCTCGCCGAGCGCGCCGCCGAAGACGGTCGCGTCCTGGGAGAACACGGCGACCGGGCGGCCGTCGATCGTGCCGGTGCCGGTCACGACGCCGTCGCCGAACGGGCGCTTGGCGTCCATCCCGAAGTTCGTGGACCGGTGCCGGGTCAGCGCGTCCAGCTCGACGAACGAGCCCGGGTCGAGCAGCTGGTCGATCCGCTCACGGGCGGTCTGCCGCCCCTTCGCGTGCTGCTTCTCGACCGCGGACGCCGAACCGGCGTGGACCGCGTCCTCGAAACGCTGGTAGAGATCGGCGAGCTTGCCCGCCGTGGTGTGGATGTCCGGCTCTGCCCCACCACTGTCCGGGGTCGCCATCGGCTCCGTTGCGGCGCTCATGAGGTCGGAGCTTAACCCGCAAGTAGGTTCGGCTCGGGCGTGACGTCCGACGCAGCCGACCGGGTGGCCGCCCCGGCGACACCGTTACCGATCCGTTCACCCTCCGCGGTCCCCGGCGCGTCGCGGGGCCGTTACGGTGCGCGGTGATGACGACCGGGACGAATCACGGCGACGGGACCCCGCTGGACCCGTACGCCCTGCGGACGGCCGTGCTCCGTCCCGCGGGGGGCTGGACGGCGCTCGACGTCGTCGCCTCCACCGGATCCACGAACGCCGACCTGCTCGCCGAGGCCGGGCGCGGTGCGCCGGACCGCTCGGTGCTGATCGCCGAGGACCAGGTGCGCGGCCGCGGCCGCCTCGACCGGACCTGGATCTCGCGGCCCGGGGCGGCCCTGACGATGTCGGTGCTGTGGCGCCCCGAGGGCGTGCCCGCCGACCGGCTGGGCTGGCTGCCGATGCTCGCGGGCGTCGCGCTCGCCGACGCGATCACCGAGCTCGCCCCGGACGTGCCGGTGGCCCTGAAGTGGCCCAACGACCTGCTCGTCGGGCCGGCGCGGGGCAAGGCCGCGGGGATCCTCGCCGAGATGACCGCCGTCTCCGGCGGCGGACCGGGGATCGTCCTGGGCATCGGGCTCAACATCTCCACCCCGGCCACCGACCTGCCGTGGGGCGCGACCTCGCTGGCCGCGCACGGGTTCACCGCGACCCGCTCCGAGACGGCGATCGTGCTGCTGGGGCACCTGTACCGGCGCGAGGCGCAGTGGCGCGACGCCCACGGCGACGCCGACGCCTGCGGCCTGCGCCGCGACTACCGCTCGGCCTGCGCCAGCCTCGGCTCGCGGGTGCGGGTGGAGCGCCCGGCCGGGGACCACCTCGTCGGGACGGCCGAGGACGTCGACCCGCAGGGCCGGCTGCTGGTCCACCCGGACGACGGGGCCCGCGTCGCGGTGGCGGCCGGGGACATCGTCCATCTGCGCCCGGCCGACCAGTCCTGAGTCACCCACTGCGCTGACCTGCGACGCAGCCCCCCGCGCGTCGCGTGGGCGGTGGGCGCCCGGCGCCCTACCGTGGGGGTATGGCGTTCCCCGACAGCGCTCTGGACCGGGTTCTGGACCGGGTTCTCGACGAGGGCGAGCACGTCGTGCTGCTCGGGCACCCGCACTGGCGGCTGGGTCTGCGCCCGGCCGCGGTGCTCGTCGCGGTCAGCGCCGTCGCCGGGTTCGGGGCCGCCGTCGTCCGGCTGCAGCCGTGGGCGCCGTGGGCCTGGCTCGTGCTCGGGGTGCTCGCCGCGCTCGTCGCGGTGCGGTTCACGCTGCTGCCGATCGCGCGCTGGCGCGCCACCCTGCTGGTCGTCACCGACCGGCGGTTCCTCGTCCGGGAGGGCCTGCTCGTCCGCGACGGCCTCGACGTGCCGATCGACCGCATCGACTCGGTCCGCGTCCGGACCGGCGCCGGGGGACGGCTGTTCGGCTGCGGCACCCTGCTGCTCGACGTCGCCGGGGAGCGGCTGCGGTTCACCGACGTCGCGGGCGTGGAACGGGTCCAGGCCCGGCTGCACCGGCAGATCGGGCTGCTCGCCGAGCGGCGCCGCAGCCACGAGAAGGAGAGCGAGCACACGGCCCGCCGTGGTCACGCCGACGCGGCCGTGCGGGGCAGGATGGAGGCTCCCGCACCGCAGCGAGAGAGGGCGTCCCTGTGAGCAACGGTCTTCCCACGACGGTGCGCGACCCCGCGCTCCCGGAGCGCGTCGAGATCTACGAGGTCGGCCCCCGCGACGGGTTGCAGAACGAGAAGACCGTCGTCCCGGTCGCGGTGAAGGCCGAGTTCCTCGACCGCCTCGCCGACGCCGGTCTGCGCACGCTGGAGGCGACCAGCTTCGTGCACCCGAGGTGGGTGCCCCAGCTCGCCGACGCCGCCGATCTGCTGGCCGTGCTCGACCGCCGTGCCGGGCTCGACTACCCGGTACTGACGCCGAACGAGCGCGGCCTGGACCGGGCGATCGAGGCGGGCTGCGACCACGTCGCGGTGTTCGCCTCGGCCACCGAGACGTTCGCGAAGCGCAACCTCAACCGCACGCTCGACGAGCAGTTCGCGATGTTCGAGCCCACAGTGACCCGCGCGGTGTCCGAGGGACTGCGGGTGCGGGCCTACGTGTCGATGGTCTTCGGCGACCCGTGGGAGGGCGGCGTCGACCCGGACCAGGCCGCCGCCGTCGGGGCGCGGCTGATGGAGATGGGCTGCGACCAGCTCTCCCTCGGCGACACGATCGGCGTCGCCACCCCGGCGCACGTCGGCGCGGTGCTCGACGCCTGCGTCGCCCGCGGGGTCGGCGTGGAGCGGCTCGCGGTGCACTTCCACGACACCTACGGCCAGGCGCTGTCCAACACCCTGGCCGCGCTGCGGTACGGCGTGACCACCGTCGACGCCAGCGCGGGCGGCCTGGGCGGCTGCCCCTACGCCGGGTCCGCGACCGGCAACCTCGCCACCGAGGACCTGGTGTGGATGCTCGACGGGCTCGGCATCGACCACGGCGCCGACCTGCGGAAGCTGGTCGACACGAGCGTGTGGATGGCCGGGCACCTGGGACGGCCGTCGCCGTCGCGGGTGGTCACGGCGCTGTCGGCCTGACCCCGAACATGCCGGTGAACCGGGACCGGTAGACGACCGTGCCGTCGCCGGTGCGGGTCAGCGTCCCGCGCAGCGTGATCAGGCCCATCGACGGGCGGCTGCGCGAGACGCGGGCCTCGAGCACCTCCATCTCCGCGTGCAGCTCGTCGCCCGCGAACACCGGTGCCGGCCAGGCGATCTCGTCGCCGCCGGGGGAGCCGAGCGACGCCGCGCGGGACAGCACGGCGTCGACGTAGGCGCGCATCCACAGGCCCGCGGTGAACCAGCCGGACGCGGCCAGGCCGCCGAACACCCGCTCGCCCTCGGCCTCGTGCAGGTGGAACGGCTGTGGGTCGAACCGGGCCGAGAACGCGACCATCTCGTCGCGGTCGACCACGGTCGTGCCGAGGTCGAGGACGGTGCCCGGGGTCAGGTCGTCGAAGTACAGCTCAGCCACGCAGCACCCCCAGCACGGCGTCGTGCAGCAGCCCGTTGCTGGTCAGGCCGTGCCCGCCGGACCAGGTCGGGTTCCCGGCCAGGTCGGTCAGCCGCCCGCCCGCCTCGGCGACGACGGCGGCCGGTGCGGCCAGGTCCCACGGGTTCGCGGCGGGCTCCACCGCGACGTCGACGACCCCCTCGGCGACGAGCACGTGCTGCCAGAAGTCGCCGAACGCGCGGGACTCCCAGCAGGCCTCGGTCAGCGCGATCCAGCCCTCCCGCGACGCCGGGGACGGGTCGGTGCGGAAGGTCTCGGTGTTGGTGGTCGAGACGTAGGCGTCGGCGACGTCGGCCACCCCCGACACCGCGATCCGCTTGGGCGTCCCCGACGGCAGGTCCCGCGCCCAGGCCCCGGCCCCCGCCGAGCCCCACCAGCGGCGGTGCAGCGCCGGCGCGCTCACCACCCCCACCGTCGGCACGCCGTCGACGACGAGCGCGATCAGCGTCGCCCACGCGGGCACCCCGCGGGAGAAGTTCTTCGTCCCGTCGATCGGGTCGATCACCCAGCCGCGGCCGTGCGCGGTATCGGTGGACCCGCCGCGCTCCTCCCCGAGGATCGCGTCGCCGGGACGCTCGTGGCCCAGCGCGGCACGGATGGCGTCCTCGGCGGCGGTGTCGGCGTCGGTCACCGGGGTGCGGTCCGGCTTGCGCTCCACCCTCAGGTCGGCGGCCCGGAAACGGGGCAGCGTGATCGCGTCGGCGAGGTCCGCCAGGCGCAGGGCGAGATCCAGATCACCGGGTTCGGCGGGCACGCATCGCTCGGGGTTCACGTTGGGCGAGCATGCCAGCTCGCACCGCCACCGTGCCCGGGGCCCGGAGCCCTATGCTCGGTGAAATGACCACCGTGGTTCTGGCCGAGGACGACGCGGCCATCGCCGAGCCGCTGTCGCGGGCCCTGCAGCGCGAGGGGTACGACGTCGACGTCGTCGCCGACGGCGTCGGCGCCGTCGACCGGGTCACCCGTGCCCAGGTCGACCTGCTCGTGCTCGACCTGGGGCTGCCCGGCATGGACGGCCTGGAGGTCTGCCGGCGGGTCCGCGCGACCCTGCCGGACCTGCCCGTCCTCATGCTCACCGCCCGCACCGACGAGGTCGACTTCGTCGTGGGGCTCGACGCCGGCGCCGACGACTACGTGTCCAAGCCGTTCCGGCTGGCCGAGCTGCTGGCCCGGGTGCGGGCGCTGCTGCGCCGCCGCACCCAGGACGTCGTCGAGGTGGACGGCCTGCGGATGGAGCTGTCCGGCCGCCGCGTCCTGCTCGACGGCGACGAGATCTCCCTGGCCAACAAGGAGTTCGAGCTGCTGCGGGTGCTGATGATCCACGCCGGCCAGGTCGTGACGCGCGAGGAGATCCTGCACGCGGTCTGGGGCGACGCGGACATGAAGTCGTCGAAGACGCTGGACATGCACATGTCGTGGCTGCGCCGCAAGATCGGCGGCGAGAAGCGGATCGCCACCGTCCGCGGCGTCGGCTTCCGGTACAACTCGGACTGAGGTCGCCGTGCGCCGCCGGATCCTGATCTCCACCCTGCTGACGGTGGCGCTGACCGCGCTGTTCCTGGGCGGCCCGCTCGCGCTCGCGACCTGGCAGCTCGTCGAGGACTTCACCCGTGCCGAGCTGACCCAGCGCCTCGAGCAGGTCACCGAGACCGTCGAGGAGTACGGCACCGGGCCGCAGTCGCAACGGCTGGTGGAGGCGGCGATCCCGCCGAACTCCCGGCTGGTCGTCGTGCCGCCGGACTCCGACCCGATCGTCTACGGCGTGGACCGGGTCGACGACCCGGTCACCGAGTCGCTGCCGTTCGGGCCCGGCGGGATCATGGAGCTGTCCCAGCCGACCTCGGTGATGCGTTCCCAGCAGACCCAGGTGGTGGCCGTCGTCGTGCTGCTGGTGGGGTTCTCCGTCACCGTCGGCACCGGGGTCGCGGTGTACACCGCGCGCCGGCTGTCGGACCCGCTGCGCGACCTCGCGGCCCGCGCCGCCCGCCTCGGCGCGGGCGACTTCCGCCGGTCCCCGGCCCGCTACGACATCGCCGAGCTCGACCGCGTCTCGGAGGTCCTGGACTCCTCGGCGACGGCGCTGTCCCAGCTGCTGCACCGCGAGCGGTCGCTGGTCGGGGACGTGTCCCACCAGCTGCGCAGCCGGATCACCGCGCTGCAGCTGCGCCTGGACGAGCTGGCCTGCCACCCCGACCCGGACGCCCGCCGCGAGGCCAACGCGGCGCTGGAGCAGACCGAGCGGCTCACCGCCGTCCTCGACGACCTGCTGGAGTCCGCGCGCGCCGCCCGGGCGGTCGGGGCCGAACCGGTCGACCTGGCCGAGGCCGTCGCCGACGCCGAGCGGGAGTGGCGCGGCCCGCTCACCGCTGCCGGCCGGTCGCTCAAGGTGCGGGTGCCCGAGGGACTGCTCGCCCGGGTGACCGCGGCGCGGCTGCGCGAGGCGATCGGGGTGCTCGTCGACAACGCGCTGCAGCACGGCGACGGCCCGGTCACGATCTCCGCGCGCACCGGGGAGAACGCGCTGCTGGTGGAGGTGTCCGACACCGGGCCCGGCGTGCCGGAGGACCTGGTGCCGCACGTGTTCGACCGGGGCATCTCGGCGCAGTCCTCGACCGGGCTGGGGCTGGCGCTGGCCCGGACGCTGGTCGAGGCCGACGGCGGCAGGCTGGAGCTGTCCCGGGCCCGGCCGCCGGTGTTCCGGCTGTACCTGCCCGCGGCCCGCACCGACGACGTCGCCGCGACGGCCCCGGTGCCCGACCGCACCGGCCCGCGGTAACCGGTGGCCCGGTCGCTCAGTCCTTCGGGGCGGGGGTGACCGGCGGGGGCTGGCGTCGCACGAACTGGTCCGGCCACACGAACCGGCGGAACGCCCACCAGCGGAAGGCCATCCCGACCAGGGTGCCGACGATCTGCCCGGCCACGAAGTCCGCGGACTCCTGGGCGACCAGCGAGACGAACGGCACCTGCAGCTCGAAGACGTAGCGCGACACCCACAGCGGCGCCGAGTACACGGCGACCCCGACCCCGCTGATCACGAAGAACAGGAGGGCCTCGTGGTGCCGCTCGCGCCCGCCGCGGGTCCGGAAGGACCACTCGCGGTTCAGCACGTAGGACACCATCGTCGCCACCAGCACCGCGATGACCTTGGCGGTCACCGGCTTGTCGGCCAGCACCGTGGCCTTCAGCACCAGGAACACCACCGTGTCGATGACCCAGGTGCTGCCACCGACCATCAGGAACTTGATCAGCTCGCGGTGTTTGATCGCCTTGTCGCGGTACGGCTGGGGGATCCTGGCGAGCGTCGCCTCCACCACCGTCACGGGATCGATCGTGCCAGATTAGGCTCCCGGTCTCGTGGAGAGGGTTGACGCGCAGAAGGCCGCCTTGCCCGTCGTCGGCATGGTCGGCGGTGGCCAGCTGGCCCGGATGACCGCCCAGGCCGCCGTCGCGCTGGGTCAGACCCTGCGGGTGCTGGCCGCGTCGCCGGACGACCCGGCGGCCCGGGTGACGCCGGACGTCGTCATCGGCGACCCCGACGACGCCGCCGCGCTGCGGGAGCTCGCGACGGGCTGCTCGGCCGTCACGTTCGACCACGAGGGCGTCCCGCAGGAGGTGCTGGTCCCGCTCGCCGAGGCCGGGCTGCCGCTGCGGCCGCCGCCCTCGGCGCTCGTGCACGCGCAGGACAAGCTGGTGATGCGACGACGGCTGTCGGGGATGGGCCTGCCGGTGCCCGCGTTCGCCGAGGTGTCCGCGCCCGGCGACGTCGCCGCCTTCGGGGCGGAGCACGGCTGGCCGGTCGTGCTCAAGGCCACCCGCGGCGGCTACGACGGCCGCGGCGTCTGGTTCCTGCGCGCCGGCGGCGACGACACCGACCGGCTGGTCGCCGACCTGCTCGACGCCGGCACCCCGCTGCTCGTCGAGTCCGCGGTCCCGATGACCCGCGAGCTGGCCGCGAGCGTCGCCCGCTCGCCCTTCGGTCAGGCCGCCGCGTGGCCGGTCGTCGAGACCCTGCAGGTCGACGGCCAGTGCGCCCGGGTCACCTCGCCCGCCCCCGGGCTCGACCCGGACCACGCCGCCCGGATCCAGGAGCTGGCGCTGCGGATCGCGGCCGAGCTCGGCGTCGTCGGGCTGATGACGGTCGAGCTGTTCGAGACCGCGCCCGGCGAGGTCGTCGTGAACGAGCTGGCGATGCGCCCGCACAACTCCGGGCACTGGACGATCGAGGGCTCGGTCACCTCGCAGTTCGAGCAGCACCTGCGCGCGGTGCTGGACTACCCGCTCGGCTCCACCGCGCCGGTCGCCCCGGTCGCGGTGATGGCGAACGTGCTCGGTGCGGCGCAGGAGCCCGCGATGGGCATGGACGAGCGGCTGCACCACTGCTTCGCGCGCTTCCCCGAGGCGAAGGTGCACCTCTACGCCAAGGACGGCCGTCCGGCCCGCAAGATCGGCCACGTGACGGTCCTCGGCCGCGACGAGGCCGACGTGCGCACCCGCGCGGAGCTCGCCGCGGGCTGGCTGGCCACCGCGACCTGGGCGGACGGCTGGTCCGCCCACACCGGCGATCCCCGCTCCCCGCACTCCCCGGAAGGACCTCGATGACGCAGACCGGCTCCCCGCGCGTGGGAGTGATCATGGGCAGCGACTCCGACTGGCCGGTGATGGGCGCCGCGGGCGCCGCGCTCGACGAGTTCGGCGTGCCGTGGGAGGTGGGCGTCTACTCCGCCCACCGCACCCCGCAGCGGATGCTCGACTACGCCGCCTCGGCCGCCGACCGCGGCCTGCAGGCGATCGTCGCCGGGGCCGGTGGTGCCGCGCACCTGCCCGGGATGGTCGCCGCCGCGACGCCGCTGCCGGTCATCGGCGTGCCCGTGCCGCTGAAGTACCTCGACGGCCTGGACTCGCTGCTGTCGATCGTGCAGATGCCCGCCGGCGTGCCGGTGGCGACCGTCGCGGTCGGCAACGCCCGCAACGCCGGACTGCTCGCGGTGCGCATCCTCGGCGCCGGCGACGAGCGGCTCCGGCAGGCCATGGTGGAGTTCCAGGCCGACCTCGAGCGCAGCGTGCTGGACAAGGACGCGGCGCTGCGCGTGGCCGCCCGCGAGGGCTGAGGATCGGGCCGCGATTTTCTGGTGGCGCGCCGCTCGATCCCGTGCGTACGGTGTCGGTACACGGGAGAGGAGGTGGTCCAGCAGATGAGCTACAGCAGGACACGTGAGGTGGCCGTCAGCTAGCACCACGTTCTGCTCCGGCGGGGAGAACCCGTCGGAGAGGCGGTCGTGGAAGCCGGTGTGGTGCCGGCGAGTTCCCGACGGTCACCCGTGATCCCCGGGTCCGAACTCTGTCCGGTTCGGTGGCGCACCCCGGTGCGGCCCGGGGATCACGCATGTCCGGGGCCGGACGCCCCGGGGCCGGGCTCAGCCCGTGCGTCGGGTCGACTCCCGTTCCAGGGTCCGGGCCGCGCGCTCCAGGCGCCGGGTCACGTCCTCCAGGTCGGGCGCCGCGGCCGGCTCGCCCGCGTCCTCCAGCGGCAGCATCGGCGCGACCCGGCGGAAGTGGTCGACGGCGCCGGGCAGGTCGGCGTCGCGCGCGCCGTCGACCAGCCAGCGGCGCAGCGCCTGGTTGTGCGCGGCGACCAGCGCTGCCGCCGTCACCGCGGCGCGCAGCTCGCCGTCGGGGCGGCCGCCGAGCCGGGCCGTGAGCTCGCGGGTGAACAGCCGCCGGTAGTGGTGCACCGAGGCGGCCTCGCGGTCGCGCAGCGCGGGCACCGAGCCGACCAGCGCGAAGCGCAGCCGGGCGACCTCGGGGTCCTCGGTGTAGAGCTCGAACACCGTCTCCGCGGCACGCAGTGCCAGTGACGGCAGCGGCTCGTCGGGGTGCGCGCCGGCGAACACCTCGCCGATCCGGGCCAGTCCGCGCTCGTGGTCGGGGGACAGCGCGTCCTCCTTGCCGCGGAAGTAGCGGAAGAAGGTCCGGCGGCCGACGCCCGCGGCGGCGGCGATGTCGTCGACGGTGGTGTCGTCGTAGCCGCGTTCGGTGAACAGCCGCGCGGCCGCCGCGACCAGCTCCCGCCGCACCTCGGCCCGCCCCTCGGGGGAACGCCCGCGCCGCGTGCTGGTCGTCATGGCACGGAGGGTAGCAAGGTCCCGTGACATGTGGCACGGAGTGCCGTTAGCATGGTCGGCATGAACAGCGAGTTCGACAGCTACCGGCTCAGCGACGAGCACACGGCCCTCCGCGAGGCGGTCCGGGACCTGGCGGAGAAGGAGATCGCCCCGCACGCCGCCGACGTCGACGAGCAGGGCCGGTACCCCGTCGAGGCACGCGACGCGCTGGTCAAGGCCGGCTTCCAGGCCGTGATCATCCCCGAGGAGTACGGCGGCCAGGGCGCCGACGAGCTCGCCGGCTGCATCGTGATCGAGGAGGTCGCGCGGGTCTGCGCGTCGTCGTCGCTGATCCCCGGGGTGAACGGCCTCGGGCTCACCCCGATCCTGCTGTCCGCCTCGGACGAGCTGAAGAAGCAGGTCCTGCCGTCGGTCGCCGCGGGCGAGGCGATGGTCAGCTACGCCCTGTCCGAGCGCGAGGCGGGCTCCGACGCCGCGTCGATGAAGACCCGCGCCCGCCGCGACGGCGACGAGTGGGTCCTCAACGGCACCAAGTGCTGGATCACCAACGCCGGCGAGTCGACCTGGTACACGGTCATGGCCGTCACGGACCCGGAGAAGAAGGCCAACGGGATCTCGGCGTTCGTCGTCCACAAGGACGACCCGGGCTTCGTCGTCGGGACCAAGGAGCGCAAGCTCGGCATCCACGGCTCGCCCACCCGCGAGATCCACTTCGAGGACGCCCGCATCCCGGCCGACCGGATCATCGGCGCCGAGGGCACCGGCTTCAAGACCGCGCTGCGCACCCTGGACCACACGCGTCCGACCATCGGCTCGCAGGCTGTCGGCATCGCCCAGGGCGCGCTCGACGTCGCGACGCAGTACCTGAAGGAGCGCAAGCAGTTCGGCAAGCACCTGGCCGAGTTCCAGGGCCTGCAGTTCATGCTCGCCGACATGGCGATGAAGGTCGAGGCCGCCCGCCAGCTCTGCTACGTCGCCGCCTCGCGCGCCGAGCGCAACGAGCCGGACCTCGGCTTCATCTCCTCGGCCGCCAAGTGCTTCGCCTCCGACACCGCGATGCAGGTGACCACCGACGCCGTCCAGCTGCTCGGCGGCGCGGGCTACACCCGTGACTTCCCGGCCGAGCGCATGATGCGCGACGCGAAGATCACCCAGATCTACGAGGGCACCAACCAGATCCAGCGTATGGTGATGGCGCGTTCGCTGCTCAAGTGACACGCTGACGCCCCATGGACGGGGCCGTCGTGGACCGCGCACTGCTCGACCGGCTGCTCGACACCGACCCGGCGTTGCGCTGGCAGGTCGAGCGCGACCTGGCGGGTGCGCCTCCCGAGGTGTGGGAGGCCACCCGCGCGCGGGTCGCGACCGAGGGGATGGGCGCGCGGCTGCTCGCCCACCAGGACCCCGACGGCACCTGGGCGGGCGGTGCGTACTTCCCGGCCGGACCGTCCACGGTGGAGGGGCAGCCGTGGACGGCGACGACCTGGTCGCTGAACGCGCTGCGCGAGTGGGGCCTGGACCCGGCGGCGCTGGCGGGCACCGCGGAGAAGCTCGAGTCGTGCCGCTGGGAGTACGACGACCTGCCCTACTGGGACGGTGAGGTCGACGCCTGCATCAACGCGTTCACCGTCGCCAACGGACTGTGGCTCGGCCGTGACATGGACGCCCTCGCCGCCTGGTTCGCCGAGCACCGGCTCGCCGACGGCGGCTGGAACTGCTTCTGGGTGGACGGCGCGCGGCGGTCGTCGTTCCACTCCACACTGAACGCGCTGTACGGGCTGCTCACCCACGAGCGGGCCACCGGCGGGACCGCCGCGACGCGGGCCGCCCGCCGGTCGGGTGAGGAGTACCTGCTGACCCGCGGGCTGCTGTACCGGCTCTCGACCGGCGAGCCGGTGGAGCTCGAACGGGACCCGGCCGAGCTCGCCTACCCGTTGCGCTGGCGGCACGACGTGCTGCGCGGCACGGAGTACTTCCGCCTCGCCGCCGCGCTCGACGGGGTCCCGCCCGACCCGCGGCTCGCCGACGCCGTCACGGCGCTGCGCGCGTCGCGGCGGCCGGACGGGCGCTGGGTCCAGGGCGTCCGCGACCCGGGGGAGATGTGGTTCGAGGTGGACGTGCCGCCGGGGGAGCCGTCGCCGTGGCTGACCCTGTATGCCACCCGGGTGCTCGCCTGGTGGGACGCGGCGACCTGACGATCAGTACCTGGGCGCGGTCCGGGGCAGGGCGCGCGGCACTGAGGTGCTGATGATCACGCACTCGGCGGGGTGCGGATGACGAGCACGGCCGCGGCCGGTTCCCCGGCGAGGGCGGTGTAGGTGTGCTCGCCGTCCGCGGGCCAGCGGGTGGCCTCGCCGGTGCCGAGGTCGGCCTCGCTCCCGCTGCGTCCGGCCCGGACGGCACCGCGGGTGACGAGCAGGTGCTCCACCACCCCCGGACCGTGCCCGGGGGACACGTGCACCGCCTCCGGCACGAGGGCCAGGGCGTACACCTCGACGGTGCCGTGGTCGTCGGTGGCCGTCTCCAGCAGGCGCGCGGTGATGCCGGGGCCGGCGACCTCGGCCCCGGGGTGCTCGGCGAGCAGCCGCGACAGCGGTACGCCCAGGGTGTCCGCGAGCGCGTAGAGGGTGGAGAGGGTGGGGTTGCGGCTGCCGTTCTCGATCTCCGACAGCGAGCCCTTGCCGATCCCCGCCCGCTCCGCGAGGGCTCCGAGGGAGAGACCGTGTGCGGTCCGGGCCGTCCGCAGCCGTGCGCCGACGGCCGTGCGCAGCGCCCCGTCGTCCACCGGGCGACTGTAGCCGGGGCGGGTCGGCCGGAGGGTCCCGTGCCCGCGCCACCCCGGCCGCATCACCGGGCCGTGCCACCCGGCTGCGTCACCGGGCCGCGGCACTCGGCCGCGCTACCCGGACGGGGTGCCCGGGCGACGTGGGGGACCGGGTGTCCCGGGGTCGCGTACCGCGGTGGCCGCGGAGAAGCGTGCCGGGAGCGCCGTGACCTGGTCCCGGAGGTCGTCGAGGTCCCAGAGGTCGCGGCCGTCCGGCTCACGGAAGGCCGGCGTCACCAGGCCGGCCCTGGCCCAGCGGTGCAGTGCCCGCGGGCTCAGGGCCAGTCTGGTCGCGGCCTCGCCGGTGGTCACCAGTCGCACCGGGCGCCGCCGCCGGTCAGGCCGCGGCGGGTGCCGCGGTGCGGGCGGTCAGGCGGCCGACGACCAGGCTGCAGCCGTAGCCCAGCACGACCGAGCCGACCACGAACGACAGCAGCATCACCGTGAAGGGGCCGGTGGGCAGCGAAAAGTCGGTGCCCGACGCCCCGCTGAGCAGGCCGAACGCCGCGGTCGTGGCGAACCCGACGACCGCGCCGGGCACGAACCCGAGCACCGGTACGAGCGCACCGAGGATGAACACCGCGGTCATCCCGCCGATGATCAGGCCCAGCAGGGCGGGGTTCGTGGTGAGGCCGGCCAGGACCAGCATGACGGTGCCGGTGACGATGCCCCAGACGTTCGTGGCCAGAGCGGTGACCAGCGCGGGCCGGTCACCGCCCGCCGCGAAGAACGTCGCGGCACCCAGGAACGTCGCCGGTACGAACAGACCGAGCCCGGAGAGCGGACCGAGGTAGAGGTACGCGATCACCGCCCCGGCGACGCCGATCACCAGGGCCAGAGCGACGGGCAGCTTCATGAGACGGGCCTTCCGGTAGAGCCGCGCCCGACGGGTGCGGCGGCCCACGCAGGATGGGCCGCGGCAGGTGGCCGTACCAAGCTCGGCGGACCGGACGTCACCGCCTGTTTTCCGGACGACACGGTTCGGTCATCTTTGGTCGGGTCGACGGGGTCCCGTGTATCGGCCGCAGAACATCCTGCTTACCGCCCGGGGCGGGTTCTGTTTACAGAACGACGCGGTTAGGGTGGGCCCGTGGATCGTTCCTGGGCGCAACCGGTGTCGGTCGGTGTCGTCTCCGCGGTGATCGGGGTGACCAGCTCGTTCGCCGTCGTCCTCGCCGGGCTGACGGCGGCCGGTGCCGACCCGGCGCAGGCCGCGTCCGGGCTGGTGGTGCTCACCGCGCTGATGGGGGTGGCGACGATCTGGCTGTCCCGCCGGTTCCGCCGCCCGCTGATGATCGCCTGGTCCACCCCCGGCGCCGCGTTGCTGGCCTCCACCGGGGCCGTCGCGGGTGGGTGGCCCGCCGTGGTCGGCGCGTTCGTCGTCGCCGGTCTGCTGATCGTCGCGACCGGGCTCGTGCGCCCGCTCGGGCGGCTCGTCGGCGCGATCCCGGCGCCGATCGCGCAGGCGATGCTGGCCGGTGTGCTCCTGCCGCTGTGTCTGGCGCCGGTCCGGGCGCTGGTCGAGCGGCCGCTGCTGGTGGCGCCGATCGTGGTGCTGTGGGTCGTGCTGTCGCGGTTCGCGCCGCGCTGGGCGTCCCCGGCCGCGTTCGGGCTGGCGCTGGTGATCGTCGTCGTCCTCGCCGACGGCTGGTCGTGGCTGCGCCCGCCGGAGATCACCCTCACCGTCCCGGCCTTCTCGGTCGCGGCCCTGGTGGGGGTCGCGCTGCCGCTCTGGGTGGTCACGATGGCCTCGCAGAACGTGCCCGGAGTCGCGGTGCTCGCCGCGGCGGGCTACCCCGTCCCCTGGCGCCACGCGATGGTGCTCACCGGCGCCGGGACGGTGCTCGGGGCCCCGGCCGGTGCGCACGCGATCAACCTGGCCGCGATCACCGCGGCGCTGCCCGCCTCGCCCGAGTCCCACCCGGACCCGGCGCGACGCTGGGTCGCCTGCCAGGCCAACGGCGTCGCCTGCCTGCTGCTGGCCCCGCTCGCGACGACGATGGCCGCCCTGGTCGCGGCCGCGCCGCCCGGGGTCGTGGAGTCCGTCGCGGGGCTCGCGCTGCTCGGGACGTTCGGTGCCGCGCTCGCCGGTGCCCTCGCCGTCGCCGACCCGACGCCGGACCCGGCCGTCGCGCGGGTGCCCGCGGCCGCCGCGTTCCTGGTCTCGGCGGCCGGGGTCACGATCGCCGGGATCGGCGGGGCGTTCTGGGGTCTGCTCGCCGGGGTGGCGCTGCACCTGGTGCTGCGCCGACGCCCGGCCGCCGCGTGACGCGGCGGCCGTCACAGCACCGCGGGACCCGGCGGCGTCAGCGGCGGAAGCCCTCCACCCGTACCACGTCGGTCGGGGCGAACCGCCCCGCCGCGGCGTCGATGAGCGCGATCGTCCGGGCCGACTGCGCGCAGCCGAACCCGTACTTCGCCCGCACCCGCGCGTCGGCGATCTCCATGCAGGTGCGGCTGCGCGTGACGAACTCGGCCACCGGGTAGGTCGTGCCGGTGTCCAGGTGCTCGGTCACCACCAGCGACGGCGAGTAGTAGCTGACCTCGGTGCCGTCCGGCCAGCGGACGTCGAACATCATCTCGGGCACGGTCGTGCACGGTAGGCGGCCCGGATTGCCGCCGTGTTGCGCGCGGCGTCTACAGGATGAAGCCGAACAGCGGGCTGTCCGGCGGGATCGGCTCGATGTGCGGGGGAGCCTCCTGCATCCGCTTGAGCAGCGCGGGCAGGTCGTCCGGCGAGCCCAGCTCGATGCCGACCAGCGCCGGGCCGGTCTCCCGGTTGGAGCGCTTGGTGTACTCGAACAGGGTGATGTCGTCGTCCGGGCCGAGGACGTCGTCGAGGAAGCGGCGCAGCGCGCCCGGCTCCTGCGGGAACTCGACGAGGAAGTAGTGCTTGCGGCCCTCGAAGACCAGGGCGCGCTCGACGATGTCGGCGTAGCGGGAGACGTCGTTGTTGCCGCCCGAGAGCAGACAGACCGTCGTCGCGTCGCGGGGGATGTCGAGCCGGTCCAGCGCCGCGGGGGACAGCGCGCCCGCGGGCTCGGCGATGATCCCGTCGGACTGGTAGAGCGCGAGCATCTCGACGCAGATCCGGCCCTCGGGCACCGCGAGCAGCTCCACGCCCGCGTCGCGCACCACGTCGAAGGTGGCCGCGCCGACCTTGCGCACGGCGGCGCCGTCGACGAACGGGTCCAGCGACCCCAGGTCGACCGGCTCGCCCGCGGCGACCGCGGCCGCCATGCTCGCCGCCCCGGCGGGCTCGACGCCCACGATCCGGGTCGACGGCGCGCGCTCGCGCAGGTAGGTGATGGCCCCGGCGAGCAGTCCGCCGCCACCGACCGGCACGACCAGCACGTCCGGCGGGTCGGCCAGCTGGGCGAGGATCTCGCGGGCGATCGTGCCCTGGCCCGCGACGGTGCGCGGGTCGTCGAAGGCGGGCACCTGGGTGGCACCGGTGGACTCGGCGTCGGCGCGGGCGGCCGCGGCGGCCTCGTCGTAGGTGTTGCCGACCACCCGCACCTCGACGGCGTCACGACCCAGCCGCGCGACCCGGTCCCGCTTCTGGCGCGGGGTCGTGCCGGGCAGGTAGACCCGCCCGGTCACGCCGAGGCGCTGGCAGGCGAACGCGACGCCCTGGGCGTGGTTGCCGGCGCTGGCGCAGACGACGCCGGCGAGGCGGTCGGCCTCGGGCAGCTGCGCGATGAGGTTGTAGGCGCCGCGGATCTTGTACGAACGGACCGGCTGCAGGTCCTCGCGCTTGACCCAGACCTCGCCGCCGAGCGCGTCGGACAGGCGGGGGTTGAGCTGCAGCGGGGTCGGGCCGATGACGGCGCGGAGCCGGGCCGCCGCGTCGTCGACGTCCCGGGCGCTCACAGAGGGGGTCACGGTCGACCAGGGTGTCATGACCCCCGGCCGGGCCCGCCGCTCACCCCAGGCGCAGGGTGACCCGCTCGGACTCCGCGCGGCGGTCGAGGGTCGCCGGGTCCCCGGCGGCGTTCACGGTCTGGACCAGCGAGGCCCCCGCCGCGAGGACGGCGAGCAGCCCGTCGCGCAGGCCGTCCGCGCTGTCCCAGCCGGTGCTCGACAGCACCCGGGCGCCCGCGGTGATGCCGAGCGCGTCCGCGCGCTCCCGGGCCGTGGCCAGCACCTGCTCGCCGCTCGCGCCGTCCCAGGCCGGGGCCGCGCCGTCCACCGGGTCCCACGGGACGAACTCGTCGCCGTGCACCCGCACCTCGGTCGCGAAGTCGACGGTCCCGCCGGGGAGGTCGCCCAGGCCGCGGCCGAAGAAGTCCAGCGAGAACGCGACGACCGTGCCCGCCCCGGCCGCGAGGGCCACGTCGAGCCGCGCCGCGTCGGCGAGCACGACGTCCGCGCCCGCCGGGTCGCCGACGAGCTCCGCGCCGCAGGACCACACGGCCAGCAGCGCGGCGACGGTCTGCCAGTGCGCGGGCAGCAGCGCCGCGACCCGGGTGCCCGGCTCGACGTCGACCTCGTCGCGCAGCAGGTTCGCCGCCTTCGCGGTCCAGTTCGCGGTGGTCGTGCCGGACAGCTCGGTCCGCTCGCCGGTCGCGTCGTCGTAGTGGGTGACCAGCGGTCGCGGGGCGGCGGCGCCGAGCGCCGGGCCGAGCAGCGCGTCGGTGAGGAACAGGCCGGAGCCGAAGACGGTGTCCATCACGCCGGAACGCTACGTCAGTCGATGCAGGGGACCCCGCCCGCGGTGATCGGCGGGGTGGAGGGCGCCGGGGCGGCGGCGGGCGCGGCCGCCGCGGAGGTCGACCGGCCGCCGTTCGCGCGGTCGGTGCCGAGCAGCACCTGCACCCGGCCCTGGGCGACGGCGTCGGACTGCTCGACGCCGATCCCGCCCAGCGCCTCGGCGACCCGGCGGGCGGCGGCGTCGCCGTCGGCCTGGCTGTAGCGGACCACCGAGGTGGTGCGGTCCGGGGCGTTGCCGACCTCGCCGGGGGTGAACCCGTTGCGGCCCAGGGTGTCGGCGACCTGCGCGGCCAGCCCGGTCATCCCGGACCCGTTCGCCACGTCGGCCACGACCGGCGCCGCGGCCTCCGGGGAGGTCACGGCCGCCTCCTCGGGCTCGGGGTCGGTGTGGTGGGCGACGAAGTCGCGGACCTCGGCGGGGTCGACGAGCAGCACGTCCTTGCCGCGGGTGGTCTCCGGGCCGCCGGTGGGGATGGTCAGGAAGTCCATCTTCCCGGCCGCGATCGACGACGCCTCGCGGGCGAAGCCGAGCAGGTCCCAGCCGCTGTCGATGACGACCGACTGCTGGATCACCTCGACCAGCGCGCCGAGCTTGGTCGGGTCGGTGAGCGTGCCCGAGGAGAGGACCTTGTTGGCGACCGCGGCGAGGAACACCTGCTGGCGGTTGATCCGCGACAGGTCCCCGCCGGCCAACCCGTGCCGCTGCCGGACGAACGCGAGCGCGTCGGCACCGGAGATCGTCTGCGGGCCCGCGGGGAAGTCGGCGCCGGAGAAGGCGTCCTTCGCCGGGGCCTTGAGGCAGACGTCGACGCCGCCGACGGCGTTGGTGAGGTTGTAGAAGCCGAGCAGGTTGACCTCGGCGAAGTGGTCGATGGCCAGCCCGGTGAGGTCCTGGACGGTGTCGATCAGCGCCTGACGGCCCGCCTGCGACGAGTCCTGGTCGATCTGCCGGGGGTCGCGCACGCCCTCGGCGACCAGCCGGGACGCGGTCTGCGCCTTCGTCTGCGGGTACGCCGCGTTGATCTTGTTGCGGCCGATCCCGGGGATCGACACCTCGGAGTCGCGCGGGATGGAGAACGCGGTCGCGCTGCCGCCGTCGGCGGGCAGGTGCACGACGATGATCGTGTCGGAGTTGAGGACGCCGGACTCGGCGCCGCTGCGCAGCTGGGCCAGGACGTCGGCCGGCAGCGGGTTGCCCTGCGCGTCGGTCCGGCTGTCCACGCCGACCAGCAGGATGTTCTGCTCGCCGCCCGCGGAGCCGCCGAACAGCAGGTTCGTCGTGGTGATGCCGCCGGTGACGTCGCGGTAGAGGGTCCACACGGCGCCGGTGAGCAGCACCGTCAGCGCCGACAGCACGGCGACGGCGAGCCGCAGCCGGGCCAGCAGCCCGCGGCCACGGGGCGGTCGTCCGCCGGTGCGCCTGCCCCGCGCCGGGTACGGCGGGTGCTCGTCGGGGCCGGTCGCGGTCCCGGCCCGGCTCCAGCCCGCGGAGCCCGCGGGGCGTCCGCGTGCGGCGCCGGTGTCGGGGCGGACCCGGGGCGAGCGGGACCGGTCGTCGGGGGCGGCGGGGCGGCCGGACCGTCGTGCGGCGGCGCGCTCGGCGGCCGACGGGCGGGAGCGGTCCCGGTAGCCCTCGCCCATGCTCGCTCCCCTCGGGGTCCGTCTCGTCCGCGCCGCTGCGTCTCACCCGGACGGGGGAGTCCGGTGAACCCGGGCGCGGCCCGTGCGTCTCTGGGGCCGGACACCCCGGTCGGGGACCAGGGTGCAGCATCCGGGCCCGCGCCGTGGGTCGTGCCGGCCTGCGTGTCGGGTTGCTCGCCCGGTCGTCGTAGGGGGCCGGGACTTGAGGGTGACGCACGGGTACGACGTGTCGTCGCTGCTCGGGGGCGGTCCAGATGTTGGGGTGACAGTATCGCTATCTCAGTCGCGGTGACGGAGTGTGATCTTCGCGGGCGCGAACGGGCGGTGCCGGACGGTGCCGCCGGGCGCGGGCGCGCCGGTGCTGACTAGGTTGCGGGACATGCGCGGGGTGGACGAAAAGGACGGGGAGGCCACGTGACCGACGACGCACGGTCCTACGGCGACGGGGTCGCCGTCGTCACGGTGACCTACTCGCCGGGCGCGCTGCTGGACGTCTTCCTCGACTCGCTGCGCGGCGCGACGACCCGCACGGACGTGCCGGTCGTCCTGGCCGACAACGGATCCGTCGACGGCGCCCCCGAGCGCGCGGCCCGCGAGCGCGACCACGTGACGTTCCTGCCGATCGGGGAGAACGTCGGCTACGGCGCCGCCGCCAACCGCGGGGTGGCCTCGCTGCCCGACGGGTACGGCTGGGTCGTCGTCGCCAACCCGGACCTGGAGTGGGGCGCCGGGTCGCTGGACACCCTGCTCGATGCCGGCCGTCGCCACCCCCGGGCGGGGTCGCTCGGCCCGCTGATCCGCGAGCCGTCCGGCGAGGTCTACCCCTCGGCGCGCGAGGTGCCGTCGCTGGTGGCGGGCGCCGGGCACGCCGCGCTGGCGCCGGTCTGGCCCGCGAACCCGTGGACCGCGGCCTACCGGCGCAGCCGCGAGGACCTGACCGAGCGGGCGGCCGGCTGGCTGTCCGGGTCGTGCCTGCTCCTGCGGCGCACCGCGTTCGACTCCGTCGACGGTTTCGACCCGCGCTACTTCATGTACTTCGAGGACGTCGACCTGGGCGAACGGCTGGGTCTCGCCGGATGGCGAAACGTGTACGTCCCCGGCGCCGATGTCGTACACGTGGGCGGAGCGTCCACGGGCAAGCCGGAGGTGTCGGCACGGATGCTCGCCGAGCACCACCGCAGCGCCTACCGGTACCTGGCCGACCGCCACCGCGGTCCGGTGCACGCGCCGCTGCGTGCGGCCCTGCGCGCCGGCCTGGCCGTGCGCTCGGGTCTGCTGCGGCGGACCGGCTGAGCGCGAACGAGAAGAAAGAACCTGAGGGGGAACCTGCGTTGCAGGACGTCGAGGCGGTCGTGCTGGTCGGGGGCAAGGGCACCCGGCTGCGGCCACTGACCCTGTCGGCGCCCAAGCCGATGCTGCCGACGGCGGGGGTGCCGTTCCTGGCGCACCTGCTGTCGCGGATCCGCGAGGCGGGCATCCGGCGGGCGGTGCTGGGCACGAGCTACCTGGCCGAGACCTTCGAGGAGCACTTCGGCGACGGGTCGTCGCTGGGGCTGGACCTCACCTACGTCACCGAGGCCGAGCCGCTGGGCACCGGCGGGGGCATCCGCAACGTGGCCGGCAAGCTCTCCGCCGAGCACGTCATGATCTTCAACGGCGACGTGCTGGCGGGCACCGACCTGACCGCCGTCGCCGACACCCACCGCAGCACCGGTGCCGACGTCACGCTGCACCTGGTGCGGGTGCAGAACCCGCGGGCCTTCGGCTGCGTCCCCACCGACGCGACCGGCCGGGTGCTGGAGTTCCTCGAGAAGACCGAGGACCCGCCGACCGACCAGATCAACGCCGGTTGCTACGTCTTCCGCCGCGAGGTCATCGACACCATCCCCGAGGGCAGGCCGGTGTCGGTGGAGCGCGAGACGTTCCCCGACCTGCTCGCCTCCGGTGCGCACGTGCAGGGCCACGTCGACGTCGCCTACTGGCGCGACATGGGCACCCCCGGTGACCTGGTGCACGGCTCGGCGGACCTGGTCCGCGGGGTCGCGCCCTCGGCGGCGCTGCCCGGGCCGACCGGCGAGTCGATGGTGCTGGAGGGGGCCGAGGTGGCCTCCGACGCGTTCGTGTTCGGCGGGACGACCGTCGGCCGCGGCGCCCGGATCGGCTCCGGGGCCCGGGTCGAGGGCTCCATGCTGTTCGACGGCGCGGTGGTGCAGGCGGGCGCGGTCGTGGAGAACTCGGTGATCGGGGCCGGTGCGGTCGTCGAGGAGGGCGCGAGCGTCCGCGACACCGTGGTCGGCGACCGGGCCGTGATCGGCGCGCACTGCGAGCTGCGGCACAACATGCGGGTGTGGCCGGACGTCACGCTGCCGCCCCACGGGGTCCGGTTCTCGCCCGACGTGTGACCATCGGGGGCGTGGACGCGGTCGCCGTGGTGGTGGACCGGGAATGGCGGCCGCCGTTCCCGCTCGACCTGTACGGCGTGCTCGCCCCGTTGCGCCGCGGCCGGGGCGACCCCACCTGGCGCACCGCCGTCGACGGCGCCGTGATCTGGCGGGTCTCGACGACTCCGGCCGGTCCCGCCACCGTCGCGATCCGCCGTCGCGCCGACGGCGGCCCCCACGGCACCGTGCGGGCGACCGGCTGGGGGCCGGGAGCGGCCTGGGAGGTCGACCGGCTGCCGTCGCTGCTGGGGGCCGACGACGACCCGTCGGCGTTCGTGGCGCACCACCCGCTCGTCGCCGACGCGCACCGGCGCCGTCCCGGCCTGCGGCTGGGCTCCACCGGCCGGGTGTGGGACGCGCTGCTGCCCGCGGTGCTGGAGCAGAAGGTCACCGGCACCGAGGCGCACCGCTCCTTCCGCGAGCTCGCGTGGCGCTTGGGGGCGCCCGCGCCGGGCCCGGCCGGGGTGGTGCCCGCCGGGATGCGGGTCCCGCCGACGCCCGAGCAGATCCGCGCGGTGCCGGAGTGGGAGTGGCACCGGGCCGGCGTCGACCACGCGCGGCGGACGGCGATCCTGCACGCCGCCGTCGTCGCGCACCGGCTGGAACGGGCCGCCGAGCTGGGCGGGGAGCAGGGCCGGGTGCTGCTGCGCCGGGTCCGCGGCATCGGGGTCTGGACGGCCGCGGAGATCGCCCAGCGCGCCTGGGGCGACCCGGACGCGGTCAGCTTCGGCGACTTCCACGTGCCCAACACCGTCGGCTGGGCGCTGCTCGGCCACGACCTCGACGACGCGGGGATGCTCGAGGTGCTCGCCCCCTACGTGCCGCAGCGCCAGCGCGCGGTCCGCTACATCGAGGCGTCCGGGTTCCGCCGTCCCCGGTTCGGGCCCCGGTTCTCCCCGCGCGACTACCGCTCGTTCTGACCGACGTAGGGTCGCCGTGTGAAGGTCACCGTTCTGGTCGGCGGCGTCGGCGGAGCCCGCTTCCTGCAAGGCGTGAAGCACGCGCTCGGACTGCCCCCCGTGGGGTCGGGCGAGTCCGCGCACGAGGTCACGGCCGTGGTCAACGTCGGCGACGACATCTGGCTGCACGGGCTGCGGGTCTGTCCGGACCTCGACACCGTCATGTACACCCTCGGCGGCGGCATCGACGTCGAGAAGGGCTGGGGCCGCTCGGACGAGACGTGGTCGGTCAAGGCCGAGCTGGAGGCCTACGGCGCCGAGGCGACCTGGTTCGGGCTGGGCGACCGCGACGTCGCCACCCACCTCGTCCGGACCCGGATGCTGCGTGCCGGCTACCCGCTGTCCCAGGTCACCGAGGCGCTCTGCCACCGCTGGCAGCCCGGGGTGCGGCTGCTGCCCGCCTCCGACGACCGCGTCGAGACCCACGTCGTGATCGACAACCCGGACCCGGCCGCGGTCGAGGAGACCCCGCAGGTCGCGATCCACTTCCAGGAGTGGTGGATCCGGCACCGGGCCGCCCCGAAGGCGTACCGCTTCGCCTCGGTCGGCGCCGACCAGGCCGCGATCCTGCCCGACGCCCGGGCCGCGATCGCCGGGGCCGACGTCGTGCTCGTCGCCCCGTCCAACCCGGTGGTGTCGATCGGCACGATCGTCTCGGTCCCCGGGATGGCCCAGGCCCTCGCGGCGACGCCCGCGAAGGTCGTGGGGCTGTCCCCGATCGTCGGCGGGGCGCCGGTGCGGGGCATGGCCGACGCCTGCCTGAGCGCGATCGGCGTCGAGACCAGCGCCGAGGGCGTGGGCCGGCACTACGGCGGCCGCGGCGAGGGCGGCCTGCTCGACGGCTACCTGGTGCACACCGGCGACGCCGCGACCGTGCCCGGCGCGACCGTGCGCGAGGTGCCGCTGCTGATGACCGACCACGACGCGACCGCCGCCATGGCCCGCGCCGCGTTCGAGCTGGCGGGCGTCGGTGTCTGAGGGTTTCCCCGACCACGCGTCGCAGAAGCTGGAGATCATCGGAGTCCCGGGGCTGCCGGAGTTCCGCCCCGGCGACGACCTCACCGCCGCGCTGGCCGAGCGGATGACCTGGCTGCGCGATGGCGACGTCGTGGTGGTCACCAGCAAGGTGTTCTCCAAGGTCGAGGGCAGGCTGGTGCCGGCCCCCGCCGACGAGGAGGAGCGCGACGCGCTGCGCCGCAGGCTGGTCGACCAGGAGACCGAGCGGGTGGTGGCCCGCAAGGGCCGGACGCTGATCGTGGCCGGGAAGCTCGGCATCGTGCAGGCCGCCGCGGGCATCGACGGCTCCAACGTCCGCCGCGACGAGCTCGCCCTGCTGCCCGCCGACCCGGACGCCAGCGCGGCCGGGCTGCGCGCCGGGCTGCGGGAGCGGCTCGGGGTCGAGGTCGGCGTCGTCGTCACCGACACCCTGGGGCGCAGCTGGCGGGTCGGCCAGACCGACATCGCGATCGGCTCGGCCGGGCTGCCAGTGCTGCACGGCTACTCCGGCGCCGTCGACGGCCAGGGCAACGACCTGGTCGTCACCGAGATCGCCGTCGCCGACGAGATCGCCGCGGCCGCGGACCTGGTGAAGGGCAAGCTCGGCGGGCTGCCGGTCGCGGTGCTGCGCGGCGCGGCCCTGTCCGACGACGGCTCGACCGCCCGTGACCTCATCCGGCCGATCTCCGAGGACCTGTTCTGGCTGGGCACCGACGAGGCGATCGCCCGCGGGCGCGGCGAGGCGGTCCTGCTGCGTCGCAGCACCCGGGACTTCGCCGACGAGCCGGTCGACGCCGACGCCGTGCGCCGCGCCGTGGGCGTCGCACTGACCGCGCCCGCGCCGCACCACAGCACCCCGTTCCGGTTCGTCTGGCTGCGTGACGCGGCGCGACGCACCGCGGTGCTCGACGCGCTGCGCGAGCGCTGGCGTGCCGACCTGGTCGCCGACGGGCGCCCGGCCGACGAGGTGGAGCGCCGCCTCGCCCGCGGGGACCTGCTGCGCCGCGCCCCGGAGCTGGTGCTGGCGTTCCGGTCCACCGCGGGGATGCACGGCTACCCGGACACGGCCCGGGGTGCCGCCGAGCGGGACATGTTCACCGTCGCCGGCGGGGCTGCGGTGCAGTCCCTCCTGGTCGCGCTGGCCGCGGAGGGGCTGGCGTCCTGCTGGGTCGGCTCGACGATCTTCGCCGCGGACGTCGCCCGCCGGGTCCTGGACCTGCCCGACGACTGGGCGGCGCTCGGCGCGGTCGCCGTCGGAGTGCCGGTCGAGCCGATCGCCCCGCGTGCGCCCCGGCCGGCCGGCGACGGCCTGCTGGAGCTGTGAGCCCGTGGTAGCCCCGGCGACGGCCGCCCGCGAGCTGGGTGCCTGGACACCGCGCGACGCCGGCCAGCGGGCCCTGCAGCACGCGCTGCTGGCCTTCCTCGACGCGCGCCCCGACGACGCCTGCGACCGCTCCTGCGTGCCCGGGCACCTCACCGCGTCGGCGCTGCTGCTCGACGCGGGTGGGGACCACACGCTGCTGACCCTGCACCCGCGGGTGGGCCGCTGGATCCAGCTGGGCGGGCACTGCGAGCCGGGCGACGACTCGCTGCGCGCCGCGGCGCTGCGCGAGGCCACCGAGGAGTCCGGGATCGACGGCCTGGAGATCGACGAGCACCCGCTGCACGTCGACGTCCACCCCGTCACCTGCTCGCTCGGGGTCCCGACCCGCCACCTGGACGTGCGTTACCTGGTTCGCGCCCCCGCGGGCGCGACGCCGCGGATCAGCGACGAGTCGCTGGACCTGCGGTGGTGGCCGGTGGACGCGCTGCCCGCCGACGACGACACCGTCGCGACGATGGTCGCCGCCGCCCGCTGAGCCGGGCTCAGAAGTTGCGCCAGAAGAACATCGCGGAGTAGCCGAGCCGGAACAGCTCCTGGTTCCCGCCGGCGGCGCCGAACAGCAGCTGGGTGGCGGCGAAGAACAGCGCGCTCACCCCGGGCACGAACAGCAGCAGGGCGAGCAGCACGAACGGTGCCCAGGGCCGGACCCGCTCGCCGAGGCGCCGCGCCGGCGCGGACAGGTACGGCTCCAGTGCGCCCCAGCCGTCGAGGCCGGGCACGGGCAGCATGTTCAGCACGAACGCGATGATCTGGAAGTACGCGAGCGCGGACAGCCCGGCCGCCACCGGCAGCGGCATCCCCGGGAACACGGCCACCGTGATGATCAACACGATGCCGAGGGCCAGGTTCGCCGCGGGGCCCGCCAGTGAGACCGCGCTGCGCCGGGCCCGCGACCGCAGCGCCCACTGGTTGATCCACACCGCGCCGCCGGGCAGCGGCAGCCCGCCGATCAGCAGGATGATCAGCGGCAGCACCAGGGACAGGCCGGGGTCGGCGTAGCGCCGCACGTCGAGGGTCAGGTAGCCCTTCGCCGCGACCGAGGTGTCCCCGCCGCGGTAGGCGGTGATGGCGTGCCCGTACTCGTGCAGGCACAGCGACACCACCCAGCCGCCGAGCACCATGACGAAGATCCCGGAGGTCGCCAGTGCCCCCGATCGGGTGGGGACGGCGGCGGCGGCGAGAACACCACCGAGAAGGGTGACGCCGAGGATCAGCAGGAACCAGGGGCTGATGCGGCGTGTCAGGGACGGCACGTACCCATACTCCACGTCGGAGGAAACGCCCGCGCGCGACCCTTCACTCAATCGGCAGAGCCGGCTTGCACAGAGCGAGTGTCAGCGCTGTACTTACAGCGGTGTCATTCGCCAGTGCGTTGCGGGGAGGTGGGCGAGTGGACGACGTCGAGGGGTTCATGCGGATGCTGCGGCCGGTGGAGGCCGAGCCGTTGGGCACGGTCGAACGGCCCGATCACGAGATGGCCGACTACGACCAGGTCGCCCAGATCCTGGACCTGAAGGGCCTGCTGGACGACGGTTCCTCCGAAGAGGTGCCGGACTGGCAGGAGCGCGCGCTCTGCGCGCAGACCGACCCGGAGGCGTTCTTCCCCGAGAAGGGCGGCTCCACCCGTGAGGCCAAGCGCATCTGCTCCGGCTGCGAGGTCCGGGCCGAGTGCCTGGAGTACGCGCTGGCCCAGGACGAGCGCTTCGGCATCTGGGGCGGGCTGAGCGAGCGGGAACGGCGCCGCCTGCGCCGCGCCGCCGTCTGACCTGTTCCGGGGGGAACACATGAGGGCCGGTCGCCGTCACGGTGACCGGCCCGTCGTCGTCCCCGGGTCGTGCCGCGGGGACGCTCAGCCGCCGTCGACGGCGTCGGGCTCGATGTTGAGGTACTCCGCGACCTGCTCGACGAGTACCTCGTGCACGAGGTCGGCGAGGTCCTCGCCGTTGCGCGCCCTGGCCTCGAGCGGGCGGCGGTAGAGCACGATCCGCGCCCGGGTCGGCATCCCGGCGGAGTCGACCCCGGCCGGCACGAGGTGCGCCAGCGGGACGCCGACGTCGGCCAGCACCCCGGTGCCCCACACGATCTCGTCGGGCGAGGTGCGGTCGACCGACGGCACGTCGTCGACGGCGAGGTCGAGGTCGACCAGCTCCGGGCCCCAGCGCGCCTCGATCGGTTCGAGCGCCTCCAGCACCTTCGCGTCGAAGCGTTCGGCGCGGGTGCGGAAGGCCGGCGTCGACACCGGGTACATCAGGCCGCGCAGGCCGCGTCCTCGCCGGTCCCGCCGGCGCGGGCTGCGCGGCGACCGGCGGTCGTTCTCGGGACGAGCGGTGGGCACCAGGGCATTCTAGGACCCCCGCGCCCCACCCGGGGGTGACCCGCGACCGCGGCGGGCGGACCGTCCGCCGAGCGGGGTGCGCGTCGCAGTGCGGCGGCGGGCCCGCGACGGGCTATCGTCGGCGACGTGTTGAGTGTGCGGAGATGTTCACGGACGGGCTGCACCGAGCTCGCCGTCGCCACGCTCACCTACGTCTACGCCGACTCGACCGCCGTCGTCGGCCCGCTGGCCACGCAGGCCGAGCCGCACTCCTACGACCTGTGCACCGGGCACGCGCACAACCTCACCGCCCCCCGCGGGTGGGAGGTCGTCCGGTTCGAGGGCGAGTTCGCCCAGCCCCAGCACAGCGGCGAGGACCTCACCGCGCTCGCCGACGCCGTCCGCGAGGCGGGCCGGGTGGACCGGCCGGTCGAGGTGGTCGCACGGCCCGGCGGCACGGGGCGGCGCGGGCACCTGCGGGTGCTCCCGAAGCCCGAGGACGGCTGAGCCGCCCCACGGGGTGAGGAGACCTGCGCGGACGGGTGACACGGCTGCGCTAGGGTCGTGCGTCGTGCCCGACCTCTCGGCGATCGTGAAGGCCTACGACATCCGCGGTGTCGTCGGCGACCAACTGGACGAGCCCACCGCGCGCGCACTGGGTGCGGCGACGGCGCGGCTCGTGGCGGGTGACGACCCGGCGCCGTCGGCGGTGGTCGTCGGGCGGGACATGCGGGACAGCTCGCCCGCGCTCGCGGCGGCGTTCGCCGACGGGGTGACCGGGCAGGGGCTCGACGTCGTCGACATCGGGCTCGCGAGCACCGACATGCTCTACTACGCCTCCGGCACGCTGGACCTGCCCGGCGCGATGTTCACCGCGAGCCACAACCCGGCCGCCTACAACGGCATCAAGCTGTGCCGCGCCGGCGCCGTCCCGGTCGGCCAGGACTCCGGCCTCGCGACGATCCGCGACGAGGCGGGCCGCTTCCTCGACTCCGGGGTCCCCGAGGTCCCGACGCCGGGTGCCGTGCGCACCGAGGACATGCTCACCGGCTACGCGCGCTACCTGCGCGGCCTGGTCGACCTGACCTCGCTGGACGCCTCCCCGGAGCTGACCGTCGTCGTCGACGCCGGGAACGGGATGGGCGGGCACACCGTCCCGACCGTGTTCGACGGCCTGAACGTGCGCGTCGTGCCGCTGTACTTCGAGCTCGACGGGAACTTCCCGAACCACGAGGCGAACCCGCTGGACCCGGCGAACCTGGTCGACCTGCAGAAGCGGGTCGTCGCCGAGGGCGCGGACCTCGGCCTGGCCTTCGACGGCGACGCCGACCGCTGCTTCGCCGTCGACGAGCGGGGCGAGGCGGTGAGCCCGAGCGCCATCACCGGGCTGGTCGCGGCCCGCGAGCTCGCCCGGGCGCACGCGGCGGGGGAGTCCGACGTCGCCGTCATCCACAACCTGATCACCTCGCGGGCGGTCCCGGAGCTGGTCGCCGAGCACGGCGGCCGCGCGGTCCGCACCCGGGTGGGCCACTCGTTCATCAAGCAGACGATGGCCGAGACCGGCGCGGTGTTCGGCGGCGAGCACTCCGCGCACTACTACTTCCGCGACTTCTGGAAGGCCGACTCCGGCATGCTCGCGGCGCTGCACCTGCTGGCCGCACTCGGCGAGCACCGGGCGGCCGCCGCCGGGGCGACGGTGTCCGGGCTGATGGCGGGCTACGACCGCTACGCCGCCTCCGGGGAGATCAACTCGACGGTCGGCGACCAGGCCGCGCGGGTCGCCGAGATCGAGGGCGTCTTCGGCCCGCGCGACGGCGTCGAGCTCGACCGGCTCGACGGCCTGACCGTCTCGCTGCCGGACGGGTCGTGGTTCAACCTGCGGGCCTCGAACACCGAGCCGCTGCTGCGGCTCAACGTCGAGGCGGCCGACGACGCGGCCGTCCGTGCCCTGGTGGACGAGGTGCTGGCGGTCGTGCGCGCCTGATCGCGCGGCCCCGCACACCTGCGGTGATGGCGTCCGTACCCGGTCGGCTGCCGCGGAGTGTCGGTACCGGGTGGCAGCATCGAGAGCGCGACATGACGACGAGGAGAACCGTGGCCCTACAGCTCGACCCCCAGCTGCTGGAGATCCTGGCCTGCCCGTGCGACGCGCACGCGGTACTGACCCCGGGTGAGGACCGGCTGACCTGCACGGTGTGCGGTCGCGCGTTCCCGGTGACCGACGGGATCCCGGTGCTGCTCCTCGACGAGGCGCTGCCCGGGACCGGGCCGGCGGGGGACGGACGGGACGACGGGTGAACGGGGTGCTCGACGACACGCTGCTGGCCGATCCCGAGGGGCTGGCGGCGCGGGACACCACGGGCGTCCTGCGGGCCGCCGCGACCGCGGGCGCCCAGGTCCGCTCCGCGCTGTACACCGCGGGCCAGGCCGGGCTGGACCGGCTCCGCGGGCACCGTCCGCGCGCGCTGGTGCTGCTGCACCGGCCCGGTGTCTCCGGGGTGGTGGCCGACCTCGTCACGGCCCTGCTCGGGGACCGCTGTCCGGTGCCGGTCGTGGCCGCCGAGCGGCTGCCGGGCTGGATCGGGCCGCTGGACGTCGTCGTCGCGCACTCCGCGGACCCCACCGACCCGGAGCTGGCCGAGTCCGTCGCCGTCGCGGTGCACCGCGGCGCCGAGGTCGTGCTGTCCGCGCCGGACTCCGGGCCGGTCGCCCAGGCCGGCGCCGGGCGCGCCCGGCTGGTCGAGCCGCGCATCCCGCTACCCGAGGGGCTCGGGTTCGCCCAGGCGCTGACGGTCGCGCTGGTCGCCGTCGCCGAGCTGGACCTGCTGCCCGGGATGCGCAGCGAGGAGGTCCCGGCCCGGCTCGAGGCGCTGGCCGACGCGCTGGACGCCGAGGCCGAGCGCTGCCAGCCCGCGCACGAGCCGTTCGTGAACCCGGCGAAGGCGCTCGCGCTGCGGCTGGCCGAGCGGACGCCGCTGCTGTGGGGCGTGGACCCGGCCGCCGCCGCGGTGGCCCGGCACGGCGCGCTGGCGCTGGCCACCCACGCCGGCGTCGTCGCGCACGCCGACGGGCTCGCGCAGGCGGGCACCCTGGCCGGGCTGCGCGTCGCCGTCGACCTGTCCGAGCGGGGCGGGGGCGACATCTTCCACGACCCGTTCGACGACCCGGCCCCCGGCGGCGACGCGCCGCCGCCGCGGCTGGTGCTGCTCGGCACGGGGGAGGAGGACCCGCAGTCGGTGAGCCGCCGGGTGCTCGGCCGGGAGTGGCCGAACGCCGACCTGGCGCACCCGGTCGACGAGATCCCGCGCGGCACCCGCGACGCGGCGCTGCTGCGGGCCGGTGTGCTCGCCCTGCGCGCCGACATCGCCGCCGTGTACCTCGGCCTGGCGACCGGCGCCACCCTGATCACCTGACCCCGCGCACCTGACACCGGGAGACCCGTGGAACTGCTGGAGAACCCGATCCGCACCTACGCCTGGGGCTCGCGGACGGTCATCGCCGAGCTGCTCGGCGAGCCCGTCCCGTCACCCCACCCGCAGGCGGAGCTGTGGCTGGGCGCGCACCCGGCCGCCCCGTCGACGGTCGCCGGGGGCACCCGCCCGCTGCACGAGCTCATCGCCGCCGACCCGGTCGCCGCGCTGGGCCCGGGCCGCGACCGCTGGGAGGGACGGCTGCCGTTCCTGCTGAAGGTGCTGGCCGCCGAGGAACCGCTGAGCCTGCAGGCCCACCCGAGCCTGGAGCAGGCCCGCGAGGGCTGGGAGCGGGAGAACGCCGCGGGGATCGCGGTGGACGCGCCGGACCGCAACTACCGCGACGCCCACCACAAGCCGGAGCTGATCTGCGCGCTGACCGAGTTCGTCGCGCTGGTCGGGTTCCGCGAGCCGGCCCGCACGGTGGAGCTGCTGCGCGCCCTGGACGTCCCCGAGCTCGCCGCCTACACCGAGCTGCTCGCCGGCCAGCCGTGCCCGGACGGGCTGCGCGCGCTGTTCACCACCTGGATCACGCTGCCCCAGTCGGTGCTCGACGGGCTCGTCCCGGCCCTGCAGGACGGTGCGGTCCGGCTGCTGGAGCGTGGCACCGCCAAGGAGTGGACCGGCGAGGCGAAGACCGCGCTCGACCTGTCCGAGCGCTACCCCGACGACGCGGGCGTGCTCGCCGCGCTGCTGCTCAACCGGATCACCCTGGCCCCCGGCGAGGCGCTGTACCTGCCGGCCGGGAACCTGCACGCGTACCTGTCCGGGGCGGGCATCGAGGTGATGGCCAACTCCGACAACGTGCTGCGCGGCGGGTTGACGCCCAAGCACGTCGACGTGCCGGAGCTGCTGCGCGTCCTCGACTTCACCGCCCTGCCGCCGCCGGTCCGCGCCCCGGTCCCCGACCCCGGCGCCGACGGCTGGCACCGCTACGACGTGCCGGTCGAGGAGTTCCTGCTCCGCCGTGCGGTCACCGACGGCCGGGACAAGCTGGACGTCCCCGGCACCGGCGCCCGCATCCTGCTGTGCGTCGACGGTGACGCCGCGGTCGACACCGGGGGTGTCACCGTCGAGCTGCCCCGCGGCCGCGCGGTGTTCCTCTCCGCGGCCGACAGCGGCGCCGTCCTGACCACCGGCGAGGACGGGGCCACCGTCTTCCTGTCCGGCGACGCGCTGTAGCCCACCGCGCTCTCGCCCGTCGCGCTGCGGGTCTCCTGGTGGTGGCCCGCCGCGCCGCGGGCCACCGCGTCCCGGCTCACCCGGTGCGGCGGGCCGCGGCGGGGTCGGTCCCGTCGGCGTCGCCGTGCGCCCCGGCCGCACCGACCTCGGCCATCACCTCGGCGAACACCGCGACCGGGTCGGCGGCCGCCTCCGCCGAGAAGAAGCGCTCCAGCCCCTGCGCCGCGCCGGCGGCGTTGTGCTCCGCCCGCGGGAACATCGTCGCCTCGTAGCGGGCGACCGCGCCGGTGAGGTCGTGCGGGGTCGCGGCGACCTCGCGGGCCAGGTCGGCGGCGTCGAGCATGGCCGAGTTGGCACCCTGCCCGGAGAACGGCGACATCAGGTGCGCCGCGTCGCCGATGAGCGTGACCCCCGGGACCGGGTCCCAGCGGTGCCCGACGGGCAGCATCTCCAGCGGCCGCTCGACGATCCGGTCGTCGCACCGGACGATCAGCTCGCGCAGCTCGGGGGCGAAGCCCGCGAACGCGGTGAGCAGCACGGCGCGGGCCGCGGCCGGGTCGGCGAGCACCCCGGCGGTGGTGGTGAGGCCGTGCTCGGAGGCCCAGCCGGGCGGACGGTGGAACCCGGCGTAGACGCGGGCCGAGCCGTCGCCGAGCCGCTGGCAGAACAGGGCCCGTCCGGCGGCGCGGGTGGTCATCCCCCCGCGTCCGACGAGCGCCTCCAGGCCCGGGAACGACGCGGGCGTGACCCGCAGCTCGACGAAGGTCACCCCGGTGTAGGACGGCGTCGCCGCCGACAGCAGCGGTCGCACCCGCGAGCGCGCCCCGTCCGCCCCGACGACGAGGTCGGCCGTGACCCGCTCCCGCGTGCCGGGACCGGTGCCGTCGGGCGGTCCGGCGAGCACGGCGTCGAGCCTGCCGTCGTCGCGGTGCTCGACCCGGTCCAGCCGCGTGCCCCAGCGCACGGTGCCGGGGGCCAGGGACCCGAGCAGCAGCGCACGCAGGTCGCCGCGGTCGATCTCGGGGTTGAACAGCTCGCCGGGGGCGGCCCGCTCGTCGAGCAGGACCGCGCCGTCCGGGGCCAGCATCCGCATGTCCTGGCCCTCGGGCCGGGACACACGCAGGAACTCCTCCAGCAGACCGGCGGCGGACAGCGCGACCTGCCCGCTGTCGCGCTGCATGTCCAGGGTGCCGCCCTGGTCGCGGGTGGTGATGTCGGCCTCGCGTTCGAGCACGGTGACAGCGACGCCGTGGCGCTGCAGGACGCGGGCGAGGGTCAGGCCGCCGGGTCCGGCTCCGGTGACGAGGACGTGCGGTGGGGTGGTCATGGTGGCCTCCGGGGTGGGGGGAGTGCGAGTGGGTCGGCCACGACTGTAGGTGAAGTCGATTGAAAAGTGTAGTGACTTCACTTTCTGAGTGACTGCGCTAACCTGTCGCCGTGACCGCACCCGGACGCCGCGAACGCAAGAAGGCCGCCACCCGCCAGGGCATCGCGGACGCCGCACTGCGCCTGTTCCTCGACCGGGGCTTCGACGAGGTGACCGTCGCCGAGATCGCCGAGGCCGCGGACGTCTCGGTCACCACGCTGTTCAAGCACTTCGGCAGCAAGGAGGCGCTGCTGTTCGACGAGGACACCGAGCAGGAGTCCGAGCTGGTGGCCGCGGTGCGCGACCGCGCGCCGGGCACCGACGTCGTCGACGGGCTGTACGCCTGGCTGCTCGCGCGGGTCGACGGCCCGCCCGCCGCGCGACGGCCGTCGGCGGCCGAGATGGAGCGGTTCCGCGCGCTGACCGACGCGGCGCCGAGCCTGCGCGACCACGCGCGCCGGATGTGGGCCCGGCACGAGGCGGCACTGGCCGCGGCACTCGCGGCGGACGCCGGGCGCGCCGAGCCGGCACCGGCGGACCGGGTGCTCGCACACGTCGTCGTCGGGATCCCGCCGCTGCTGCGCGAGCAGGCGGGCCGGGCCCGCGAGCACCTCGACGCGGCGTTCGCCCTGCTCCGCCACGGCTACGACGGGGCTCAGTAGGTGTCGGGCGCCCGGTGGTGCTCGAAGATCAGCGACGTCCGGGTGCCCGCGACCTCGGCCCAGGCGTTGAGCGTGCCGACCAGGTCGCGCAGGGCCACGGTGTCGGCGGTCGCGACCCGGATCATGTAGTCGTCGTCGCCGGCGAGGAAGTACACGTCGCGGACCTCGGGGCGGCGGGACACCCGGGTCACGAACTCGGCGAGCCGGTCGCGGGCGTCGGACTGCAGGCGGACCGAGATCATGGCCTGCAGCGGGTGGCCGGTCGCCGCCGGGTCGACATCGGCGTGGTAGCCGCGGATCACCCCGCGCTCGCGCAGTGCCCGGATCCGGCCGAGGCAGGTCGACGGGGCGATCCCGGCCCCCGCCGCGAGTGAGTTGTTCGGTGTCCGGGCATCCCGCTCCAGCTGGCGCAGCAGGGCGCGGTCGACCCCGTCGAGCCGAACAGGGTTCGACGGTGACGGCCTGATCCGCCGCGGATTCGAAGAATCATCGTTCACAGAAGGCCTCCGAGAATCTTGTTCAGTTCTGTTGGCAGCTTATCGATGTTTCTTCACCATTGATGCAGGTAGCGGGCCGAGTGGAGGAGAGGGACATGCGCGTCGCGGTGCCGAAGGAGACAAAGGACAACGAGTTCCGGGTGGCGCTCACGCCCGCCGGGGTGCACGAGCTCGTCGGGCGGGGGCACGAGGTCGTCGTCGAGCACGACGCCGGCGCCGGGTCCGCGATCTCCGACGCCGACTTCAAGGAGGCCGGGGCGCAGATCGTGTCCGACACCGCCGAGGTGTGGGGCTCGGCCGAGCTGCTGCTCAAGGTGAAGGAGCCGATCTCCTCGGAGTACGGCCACCTGCGCCCGGACCTGACGCTGTTCACCTACCTGCACCTGGCCGCGTCGCGCGCCTGCACCGACGCGCTGCTGTCGGCGGGGACGACCTCCATCGCCTACGAGACCGTCACCGACTCCCGTGGCCGGCTGCCGCTGCTCGCCCCGATGAGCGAGGTCGCGGGCCGGCTCGCCCCGCAGGCCGGCGGCTACCACCTCATGCGCTCGGCGGGCGGGCGCGGCATGCTCCTGGGCGGCGTCCCGGGCGCGCCGGGTGCCGACGTCGTCGTGCTCGGTGCCGGTGTCGCGGGGGCGAACGCCATCGCCATCGCCGCCGGCATGCGCGCGAAGCTGACCGTGCTCGACGTCGACGTGGACAAGCTCCGCGCGATCGACGAGCAGTACGCCGGTGCCGTGCGCACCCAGTACTCCACCGCGCTGTCCGTGCGCGAGGCGGTGACCAGCGCCGACCTCGTGATCGGCGCGGTCCTGCTGCCCGGGGCCAAGGCGCCCACCCTGGTGTCGAACGAGCTCGTCTCCCAGATGCGGCCCGGCGCCGTGCTCGTCGACATCGCGATCGACCAGGGCGGATGCTTCGAGGACTCGCGGCCCACCACCCACGCCGACCCGACCTACCGGGTGCACGACACCGTCTTCTACTGCGTCGCGAACATGCCCGGCGCGGTGCCGCACACCTCGACCCGCGCGCTCACCAACGCGACGCTGCCGCACGTGCTGCGCCTGGCCGACCAGGGCTGGCGGGCCGCGACCGAGGCCGACCCGCACCTCGCCGCGGGCCTGTCCACCCACGCCGGGACGCTGCTGTCGCACGAGGTCGCGCAGGCGCACGGCCTGCCGCACGACACCCTCTGACCGGCCGGGTTCGACGGCGCAACAGCATCGTGACCTCAAATCTGTGCACGGAGACGTGACGCAGGACGCAACGACGTCGTAGCTTCACCGCCCATGACGGTCACGAGCCGTGGTGGCGGCATGTTCCGCACCAAGACGGTCGAGCAATCCATCCGGGACACCGACGAACCGGACACCCGGCTGAAGAAGGACCTGGGGACGATCGACCTGATCGTCTTCGGGGTCGCGGTGGTCATCGGCGCCGGCATCTTCACCCTGGCCGCCAGCACGGCCGGCAACATCGCGGGACCCGCGGTGTCGCTGTCGTTCGTGCTGGCCGCGGTGGCCTGCGGCCTGGCCGCGCTCTGCTACGCAGAGTTCGCCTCGACGGTGCCGGTCGCCGGCAGCGCCTACACCTTCTCCTACGCCACCCTGGGCGAGTTCATCGCCTGGATCATCGGCTGGGACCTGGTCCTGGAGTTCGCGGTCGGCTCGGCCTACGTGTCGAAGGGCTGGTCGGAGTACCTCGCCCAGACCCTCGGCCTGATCGGCATCGAGGTCTCGACCTCGTTCGAGCTGGGGAGCTTCTTCTCCTTCGACTGGGGCGCGCTGCTGCTCGTCGTCGTCCTGGCGTTCCTGCTCTACCGCGGCACGAAGCTGTCCAGCCGGGTCAGCCTGGTGATCACCACGATCAAGGTCGCGATCGTGCTGTTCGTGATCATCCTGGGCGCCTTCTTCATCAACGCGGCGAACTACACCCCGTTCGTCCCGGAGCCCACGCCCGGCACGGTCGAGACCGGCACCGGCATCCAGCAGTCGCTGCTGTCGTTCTTCGGGGGCGCCTCGTCGAGCGTCTTCGGGGTCTACGGCGTGTTCGCCGCCGCCGCGATCGTGTTCTTCGCCTTCATCGGCTTCGATGCCGTCGCCACGACGGCGGAGGAGACCAAGAACCCGTCGAAGGCGCTGCCGCGCGGCATCCTCGGCTCGCTCGCGATCGTCACCGTGCTCTACGTCGCCGTCGCGCTCGTGATCACCGGCATGGTGCCCTACACCGACCTGGCCACGAAGCCCGACGGCACCCGCGCCACGCTGGCCACGGCGTTCGCCTCGCTCGGCATCAACTGGGCGGCGACGATCATCGCCGTCGGCGCGCTGCTCGGCCTCACCACGGTCGTCATGGTGCTGATGCTCGGCCAGATCCGCGTCATCTTCGCGATGTCGCGCGACGGGCTGCTGCCGACCGCGCTGGCCAAGACCAACCGTTTCGGCACCCCGGGGCGCGCCACCTGGCTGATCGGCGTCGTCATCGCCCTGGTCGCGACGTTCTTCCCGGCCCAGGACCTCGAGCAGATGGTCAACATCGGCACGCTCTTCGCGTTCGTGCTGGTCTCGATCGGCGTGGTGATCCTGCGCCGGACCCGGCCGGACCTGCCGCGCGGCTTCCGTACCCCGCTGGTGCCGCTCGTGCCGATCCTGGCCGTGCTCGCCTGCGTCTGGCTGATGCTGAACCTGTCGGTGGAGACCTGGCTGCGGTTCGTCATCTGGATGGTCATCGGCGTGATCGTGTACTTCTCCTACTCGCGGAAGAACTCGATCCTCGGCCGTCGCGAGCGGGGTGACCTGCCCGCCCAGGCGACGTCCTCCGACTGAGTTCCCCCGGCGACGGCGGCGTACCCGATTCCCGGGTGCGCCGCCGTTCCGTATCAAACGGACAGAACGTATCTTTTCGGCCATGACGGCCAGAAGCCCCAATGGCGGGATCTTCCGCACCAAGACGGTCGAGCAGGCGATCCGGGACACCGAGGAACCGGAGTTCCAGCTCAAGAAGGCACTCGGACCGGTCCAGCTCACGATCATGGGTATCGGTGTCCTGATCGGCACCGGCGTGTTCGTGCTGGCGGGCGAGGCCGCGGCGCTCTACTCGGGTCCCGCGGTGTCGCTCTCGTTCCTCATCAGCGGGATCGTGTGCGCGCTCGCGGCGCTCTGCTACGCCGAGTTCGCCTCCACCGTCCCGGTGGCGGGCAGCGCGTACACGTTCTCCTACGCCTCGATGGGCGAGTTCATCGCCTGGATGATCGGCTGGGACCTGGTCCTGGAGTTCACCCTCGGCGCGGCCACGGTGTCGAAGGGCTGGGGTGGCTACTTCGACACGGTGATGGCGAGCATCGGGCTCCCGGTGCCGGAGGCCGTCTCCGCCGGGCCCGGCGGAGACGGGATCATCGACCTGCCCGCGGTGTTCATCGCGCTGCTGATGATGACCGTGCTGATAGTCGGCATCAAGCTGTCGGCCTGGGTCAACGCCACGGTCACCACGCTCAAGCTGGTGATCGTCGCCGGGATCATCGGGATCGGCGTCTTCTTCGTCTCGGGCGAGAACTGGATCCCGTTCGTCCCCGAGTCCCGGCCCGCCGACTACTCCACCGCGGCGGGCACCCCGCTGATCATGGACCTGTTCGGCATCGACACGGCGTTCGGCCTGACCGGCGTCTTCACCGCGGCCGCGCTGGTCTTCTTCGCCTACCTGGGCTTCGACATCGTCGCGACGCTGTCGGAGGAGGTGAAGGAGCCGCAGCGCACGATGCCGATCGGCATCATCGCGTCGCTGACCATCGCCACCCTGCTCTACATCATCGTGTCGCTGGTCTACACCGGGATCCTGCCCTACGAGCAGCTCGGGGTGGAGGCACCGGCCGCGGCGGCGATGGCGGCGACCGGGCTGCCCGCGGCGGAGTTCATCATCTCCTTCGGCATCCTGATCGGCCTCACCGTCGTGATCATGACGCTGATGCTGGGGCAGACCCGCGTCGCGTTCGCGATGAGCCGCGACCGGCTGCTGCCGCCGTGGCTGGCCCGGGTGCACCCGACCTTCCGGACCCCGTACCGGCTGACGATCATCACCGGTGTCTCGGCGGCCCTGATGGGCGGCTTCCTGGAGCTCACCGAGCTCGGGCAGCTGGTCAACATCGGCACCCTGGCCGCGTTCGTGCTGGTCTCGATCGGCGTGATCGTGCTCCGGAAGCGCCGCCCGGACCTGCCGCGCACGTTCAAGGTGCCGTTCATGCCGGTGCTGCCGATCGTGTCGGCGGTGGCCTGCTTCGGTGTGGCGCTGTTCCTGCCGGCCGACACCTGGATCCGGTTCTTCGGCTGGATGGCGCTGGGTGCGGTGATCTACTTCGTCTACGGCCGGACGCGCTCCCGGCTGGCGACGGGCCAGACCCTGGCCGAGATCGCCGCCGAGTCCCGCGGCCGCAGGGCCCCGCAGCGGGGCGAGGAGCAGTAGTCGACCGGTACCTGAGCGCTGTCACGGCCCGGCCGGGCAGCGCTCAGGTACCGATGATCATGCGTTCGGCAGGGTGTAGCCGGCGAACCGCTCGCGCAGGGTCTTCTTGGAGAACTTGCCTACGCTGGTCTTCGGCACCTCGTCGACCAGCTCCAGGGCATCGGGGAGCCACCACTTCGCGACCCGGTCGGCGAGGAAGTCCCGCAGCTCGTCGAGGGTCAGCGTCGCGCCCGGCTCGACGACGACGCAGGCCAGCGGCCGTTCCACCCACTGCGGGTGCGCGACGCCGATCACCGCGGCCTCGGCCACCTTCGGGTGCGCCATGATCTCGTTCTCCAGCTCGACCGTGCCGATCCACTCGCCGCCGGACTTGATCAGGTCCTTGGTGCGGTCGACCAGGCGGAACGAGCCGTACGGGTCGACGGTGGCGACGTCGCCGGTCCGCAGCCTGCCGTCGTCGGTGAACTGAGCACCGCCGCCCTCGCCCTTGTGGTACTCCTTCGCGATCCACGGCCCGGACGCCTGCACCTCGCCGGTGGCGTGGTCGTCCCAGGGCATCTCCTCGCCGGTCTCGGGGTCGGCGATCCGCATCTCCACCAGCGGCATCGGTCTGCCCTGGCGGACGCGCGCGGCGGCGAGCTCGTCGTCGGAGGCACCGTCGAGGTGCGAGCCGAGCACGGCCATCGTGCCGATCGGCGAGGTCTCGGTCATGCCCCAGATCTGCAGCAGCGGTACGCCGAGCCGGACGCGGTACTCCTCGCACAGCGCCTTCGGGACCGCCGAGCCGCCGCAGAAGATCGTGCGCAGCGACGACAGGTCGCGCTCGCCGAGCAGCGGCAGCACGTTCATCCAGATCGTCGGGACCCCGCCGGTGACGGTGACCCGGTGCCGCTCCACGAGGTCGACGATCACGCCGGGGGACAGGTCCGGGCCGGGGAACACCAGGTCGGTGCCGGCGAGCAGGCAGCCGTAGGGCAGGCCCCAGGCGTTCGCGTGGAACATCGGCACGACCGGCATGACGACGTCGCGCTCGGACAGTGCCGGGCCGTCGGCGATCAGCGTGACGAGCGAGTGCAGCATCGTCGAGCGGTGGCTGTAGACCACGCCCTTCGGGTTCCCGGTGGTCCCGGACGTGTAGCACATCGCGGCGGCGCTGTTCTCGTCGTCGACGACGAACCGGCCCGCGTACGGCTCGGCCGCGGCCAGGAGCTCCTCGTAGGACCGGATCCGCGGGTCGTCGGGGACCGCGACGTCGGCGCCGTCGTCGAGCACCACCACGTGCGCGACGCCGGGCAGCCGGTCGACGTGCGGCCAGAACAGCGGCAGCAGGGAGCGGTCGACGAAGACGACCTCGTCGCCGGCGTGCTCGGCGACGTAGACGAGCTGGTCGGGGTGCAGCCGGATGTTGAGCGTGTGCAGCACCCGGCCGGTGCACGGGGCGGCGAGGTAGAGCTCCAGGTGCCGGGAGGTGTTCCAGCAGAACGTGCCGACGCGGCCGTCCGCGGAGACGCCCAGGGTGTCCAGGACGGTCGCGAGCCGCCGCACCCGTTCGGCCCACTGGGCCACCGTGACGACGTCCTCGGTGCCGTCCGGCCGAGCGGTCACCATCCGTTTGCGCCCGAACAGCTGCTCCGCGCGGTGGAACACGTGCGGCAGGGTCAGCGGGCGGTCCTGCATCAGTCCGAGCACATCGATCAACCTACCGGCGGAGGTGACCGCGATCACCCACCTCTCGGGCAGGTGCGGGTCGCAACGGATCTGCCGCGGACACTCCCTGTGACCGCCCGACCGCAGTACGCTCGCCGTCCATGACCGACGCGTCGCCGGACGACCCGCACTCGCCTGCGGTCTGCCTCGACGTCGGCTCCTGCTGGACCAAGGCCGTGCTGGTGCTGCCCGACGGGACCCCGGCGGGGTTCGCCGAGCACCCCACCACGGCCGACGTGCTCACCGGGGTCGACGCGGCCGTCGCCGCCGCGGCGGCCGCCGCGGGCCGGGGCAGGCGTGCCGCGCCGCGGGTGCTGGCCTGCTCCTCGGCGGGCGGGGCACTGCGCCTGGCCGTGGTCGGGGCCGAGACGTTGATCGCCACCGAGGCCGGGCACCGGGTCTGTCGCTCCGCGGGGGCCCGGGTGGTCGGGGTGCACCCCGGGCCGCTGGAGCCCGACGCGGTGCTGGAGCTGTCGAGCCGTCGCCCCGGGGCGGTGCTGCTGCTCGGCGGTGCCGACGGTGCCGACCCGGCGGTGCTGCTGCACAACGCGGGCAGGCTGGCCCGCACCCGCGGGCACTGGCCGGTGCTGCTCTCGGTCGACGACGGCGCCCGCGCCGACGCGCTCGGCCTGCTGCTGGCCGGCGGGCGGGCCGTCACGACCTGCCCCAACGTCACGCCGCAGCCGGGCCGGATCGTCGCCGGGCCCGCGCGGGACGCCGTCGCCGCGCTCTACGCCCGGCACGTCCTCGGGGCGGGCACCGGCCGGTTCGGCGCACTGGTCCACTCCGCCACGCACGCCGCGGTCGGCGACGGGGCCGGGGTGCTGGCCCGGCTGACCGGGACCGGGGTGCTCGTCGTCGACGTCGGGTCGGCGACCACCGACGTGCACCGCAGCGGCCCCGGGCCCGGCCCGGCGGCCGCGACCGTGGAGGGCGACCTCGGGGTGCGCGACGGCGCCGTCGGCGTCCTGACGGAGGCCCAGACCGAGGGCATCGTCGACCCGGTGGAGGCCGACCTGCTCGGCCCGGCCGTCGCCGCGCTGCAGGAGTCGCGGGCCACCGTGCCCGCCGACCGGGGCGCGGCCGCCGAGGACCGCAGGCTGGCCGCGATCGCGGCGGTGGTCGCGCTGCGCAGGCACCTGCGCCACACCGGCGTCCTGGCCGACCCCGCGCACCCCGGGACCGGCCCGGACACCCCCGTCGACGCGGGTGAGATCGGTCTCGTCGTGCTCACCGGGGGCGTGTTCCGCCAGCGCGACGCGGCCGGGCTGGCCGCGGCGGCCCTCACGGTGCGCCACGACGCCGTCCTGGCCCCGCTGCTGGCCCGGGCGGAGGTGCGGGTCGACAGCGAGTCCGTGCTGGCCCCGGCCGGGCTGCTGGCCGCGCACGGCCGCGAGGTCGCGGCGGGCGGGCTGCTCGCCGAGCACCTGACGGGCTGATCACGCCTGAGTTGACACCCCCGCGGTGGCTCGGAACCATGGAGGTCGCGACATCGCCGGGCGCCGAGAGGCGCTGCAGCGGCCGTCACCGGCCGCCACGCTCGGGCCCGGCCGGCACGGACGAGGAAGGGCGCCTGTCTCCGACGAGGAGGGAGGACGCCGTGAACCGTGTACGCCGCTCCTCCTCCCGGTCGGACCGCACCCGTCGTGCCGACGAGTACGACTCTTACGCCTGAGGAGGCGCACCCACCCCATGACCGATCACCCGAAGCTGCAGCACGCCGGCGGCCTGGACTTCGCGATCGCCGACATCTCCGAGGCGGAGTACGGCCGCAAGGACATCCGGCTCGCCGAGAACGAGATGCCGGGCCTGATCGACCTGCGCCGTGAGTACGGGGAGTCCAAGCCGCTGACCGGCGCGCGGATCGCCGGCTCGCTGCACATGACCACCCAGACCGCGGTCCTCATCGAGACCCTCGTCGCGCTCGGCGCCGACGTCCGCTGGGTGTCCTGCAACATCTTCTCCACCCAGGACTACGCGGCCGCCGCGACCGTCGTGGGTCCGCACGGCACCGAGGAGAACCCGCAGGGCGTCCCGGTCTTCGCCTGGAAGGGCGAGTCGCTGGAGGACTACTGGTGGTGCACCGAGCAGCTGTTCAAGTTCCGTGACGCCGACGGCAACGTCGTGGGCCCGAACATGATCCTCGACGACGGCGGCGACGCCACCCTGCTCGTGCACAAGGGCGTCGAGTTCGAGAAGACCGGCGTCGTGCCGAGCTTCGACGACGACGACCTGTCCGTCTCCGACGAGGAGCGGGTCGTGTTCGACACCCTGCGCCGCAGCCTCGCCGAGGACCCGCAGCGCTGGACGACGATCAACTCCGACATCCGCGGCGTCACCGAGGAGACCACCACCGGCGTCAACCGGCTGTACCAGCTGGCCGAGCGCGGCGAGCTGCTCTTCCCGGCGATCAACGTCAACGACTCGGTCACCAAGTCGAAGTTCGACAACAAGTACGGCATCCGCCACTCGCTGGTCGACGGCCTCAACCGGGCCACCGACGTGCTGCTCGGCGGCAAGGTGGCCGTCGTGGCCGCCTACGGCGACACCGGCAAGGGCTCGGTCGAGGCCCTCGCGGGCCAGGGCGCGCGCGTCATCGTCGCCGAGGTCGACCCGATCTGCGCGCTGCAGGCGCTGCTGGAGGGCCACCAGGTCGCGACCCTGGACCAGGTCATCGAGCAGGCCGACATCATCGTCACGGCGACCGGCAACAAGGACATCCTGACGGTCGACCTGCTCAAGCGGGCCAAGCACCAGGCGATCGTCGCCAACGTCGGTCACTTCGACAACGAGATCGACATGGCGGGCCTGTCCCGCGTCGAGGGCATCAAGAAGATCAACATCAAGCCCCAGGTCGACGAGTGGATCTTCCCGGACGGGCACTCGGTCATCGTGCTGTCCGAGGGCCGCCTGATGAACCTGGGCAACGCGACCGGCCACCCGTCGTTCGTGATGTCCAACAGCTTCTCGAACCAGGTGATCGCCCAGATCGAGCTGTTCACCAAGCACGAGGAGTACAACAAGGACGTCTACCGGCTGCCGAAGCACCTGGACGAGAAGGTCGCGCGGATCCACGTGCAGGCCCTCGGTGGCGAGCTGACCAAGCTCACCAAGGACCAGGCCGAGTACATCGGCGTGGACGTCGAGGGTCCGTACAAGCCGGAGCACTACCGCTACTGAGCGAGTAGCCCGCGGATCGCGCATCGGTACCGCGTTCTCCGTCCGACGGCGCGGGGGTCCCTTCCGGGGCGCCGCGCCGTCGGCGTACCAGGGGGTCACCGTCGGGATGACGATCGAGATCGGGTCGGGTGACGGCTGGGTGCACTGCGCCCGGGGTCACCGGCACTGGGGCCTGTTCGGCGCGGCCGGGCTGCTCGTGCGCCACCGTGACGACGCCGACCCGGCGGGCGTCGACCGGGTGCTGCTGCAGCACCGGGCGTCCTGGAGCCACCACGGCGGCACCTGGGGGATCCCCGGCGGTGCCCGGGACCGGGGGGAGTCCGCGGTGCGGGCGGCGCTGCGCGAGGCGGCCGAGGAGAGCACCCTCGCCGTCGCCGGGCTGGCGCCGGTGGAGGAGTTCGTCGACGACCACGGCGGCTGGAGCTACACCACCGTCGTCGTGCGGACGCCGGACGCGCCGCCGGTCCGGGTGCGCGGCGCGGAGAGCACCGAGCTGCGCTGGGTGCGCACCGACCGGCTCGGTGAGCTGGACCTGCACCCGGGCTTCGCGACGACCTGGCCCACCGTCTCGGCGCTGGGCGCCTGACCTACGCTCGACCGCCGTGGGGGAACTGGTGGTCGTCGAGGGACTGGACGGTGCGGGCAAGCACACGTTCACCACGGGGCTCGTCGCCGAGCTGCGCGCACACGGCGCCTCGGTCACCACGACGGCCTTCCCCCGCTACGACGACGACGTGCACGCCGAGCTGGCCCGCGACGCGCTCTACGGCCGGATGGGCGACCTCGCCTCCTCGGTGCACGCGATGGCGGTGCTGTTCGCGCTCGACCGCCGGGCCGCCGCGGCCGGGCTGCGCGCGGCGCTCGCCGCGCACGACGTCGTGCTCGTGGACCGCTACGTCGCCTCCAACGCCGCCTACAGCGCCGCCCGGCTCGGCCAGGACGCCGACGGCGAGGTCGTCGGCTGGGTCCGGGCGCTGGAGATCGACCGGTTCGGCATCCCGGTGCCCGGCCACCAGCTGCTGCTGGCACCGCCCCGGGAGGTCGCCGCGGAGCGGGCGAGGTCGCGCGCGGCCACCGAGCCCGGCCGCGCCCGCGACGCCTACGAGAGCGACGACGGCCTGCAGGCCCGCACCGACGCCGTCTACCGGGAGCTGGCGGCGCGGTCCTGGCTGAGCCGCTGGACGGTGCTCGACGACCCCGCCGCGGCACCGTCGGCCCTCGTGCCCGCCCTGCTGCACCGGTGCTGATCACGGGGCTGGGATAGTGACGTCCATGAAGTCGCGCGTACTGGTGGTCGACGACGACCCGGCCCTGGCCGAGATGCTCACCATCGTGCTGCGGGGCGAGGGCTTCGAGACAGCGGTCGTGTCCGACGGGACGCGGGCACTGCCCGCCGTCCGGGACACCCAGCCGGACGTGGTGCTGCTCGACCTGATGCTGCCCGGCATGAACGGCATCGACGTGTGCCGGGCGATCCGGGCGGAGTCCGGCGTCCCGATCGTCATGCTGACGGCCAAGAGCGACACCGTCGACGTCGTGCTCGGGCTGGAGTCCGGCGCCGACGACTACGTCGTGAAGCCGTTCAAGCCCAAGGAGCTCGTCGCGCGGATCCGGGCCCGGGTCCGCCGCAACGACGCCGAGCCCGCCGAGCAGCTGTCCATCGGCGAGATCGACATCGACGTGCCCGCGCACCAGGTCACCCGGGAGGGCCGGCCGATCGCGCTGACCCCGCTCGAGTTCGATCTGCTCGTCGCGCTGGCCCGCAAGCCGCGCCAGGTGTTCACCCGCGAGGTCCTGCTCGAGCAGGTGTGGGGCTACCGGCACGCCGCGGACACCCGTCTGGTGAACGTGCACGTGCAGCGTCTCCGGTCGAAGGTCGAGCGCGACCCGGAGCGCCCCGAGGTGGTCCTGACCGTCCGCGGGGTGGGGTACAAGGCCGGTCCTCCGTGACCGGCGCGCCGCGGGTGGTGCACCGGCCGTGGTGACGCGGCGCCGCGGACTCCGCACCCGGCTGGCCCGGCTGCCCGGCGCCCGGCGGGTCGCCCGCGCGCTGGGCCCGCTGCGGGTGCAGGCCCACGAGCTGGGCGTGCTCATCGCCGCGGCGTGGCGGCGGTCGCTGCAGCTGCGGGTGGTCACCTCGACGCTGGCGCTGTCGTCGGCGGTCGTGCTGGTGCTCGGTCTGGTGCTGCAGAGCGAGATCGCCGAACGGCTGCTGCAGAGCAAGCTCGACGCCGCGATCTCCCAGTCGGACGCGAACCGGCAGGTCCTGGAGGGGCAGCTGGCGAGCGTCGACCCGGACCGCGAGGGCGTGCAGGAGACCCTGGACACCGCCCTGGAGCGGCTGACCGACACCACCGGCCCCGGCCGGGCCGGGACGGCCGGGGAGTTCAGCGCCGCGCTGACCACCGGGTCGGCGAACGGGCCCGAGGTGTCCGCCGGCGACGTCGGCCAGATCACCGCGCGCCAGCAGGACATCACCGCCCGCGGGTCGCTGGACAGCCTGAACCGCCAGTACACGACCGTCGACGGCGTCCCGAACCTCGTCATCGGGCAGAAGATCGCCACTGCGGGCCGGGAGCTGCAGTTCTACCTGCTGTTCCCGCTCAACGGCGAGCAGCTGACCCTCGGGCTGGTGCAGAGCACGCTGATCGTCGGCGGGCTGGTGCTGCTGGTGCTGCTGGCCGCGATCGCCAGCCTCGTCACCCGGCAGGTGGTCCGCCCGATCCGGCACGCCGCCGACGTCGCCGAACGCTTCGCCGGGGGACACCTCGACGAGCGGATGGCCGTGCGCGGCGAGGACGAGGTCGCCCGGCTCGCCGAGTCCTACAACGAGATGGCGGGCAGCCTCGCCGCGCAGATCGCCCAGCTCGAGGAGTTCGGGGCGCTGCAGCGGCGGTTCACCTCCGACGTCAGCCACGAGCTGCGCACGCCGCTGACCACCGTGCGGATGGCCGCCGACGTCCTCTACGCCTCCCGTGACGAGCTGCTCCCGGCGCTGCGCCGCAGCTCCGAGCTGCTGGTCACCGAGCTCGACCGGTTCGAGGAGCTGCTCGCCGACCTGCTGGAGATCTCCCGTCTCGACGCCGGCGTGGCCGAGCTGGGTGCCGAACGGGTCGACCTGTCCGCGGTGGTGCGGCGGGCGTCCGACGCGGTGCGCGGCATCGCCGCCGACGCCGGCACCGACCTCGTCCTGGATCTGCCGGCGGGCGAGCTGATCGAGGCCGACCCGCGCCGGGTGGAGCGCATCGTGCGCAACCTCGTCGCGAACGCGATCGACCACGGCGAGGGCCGCCCGGTGGAGGTGACGGTGGCCGGCGACGACGCCGCGGTCGCCGTCGTCGTGCGCGACCACGGCGTCGGGCTGCGGCCCGGCGAGGCCGACCTGGTGTTCAACCGGTTCTGGCGGGCCGAGGAGTCGCGGGCCCGGCGCAGCGGCGGCACCGGGCTCGGGCTGTCGATCAGCATCGAGGACGCCCGGCTGCACGGCGGCTGGCTGCAGGCCTGGGGCGAGCCGGGCAATGGCTCGGCGTTCCGGCTGACCCTGCCGCGCGAGGTGGGCGGGCACATCACCGCCTCGCCGCTACCGCTCGGCCCGCCCGCCGCCGCGGCCGGGGACCGGCGCAACGGCAGCTCGGTGCCGACCCCGCCGCAGGGGATCGGCCGCGACCTGCGCGAGGAGGACCTGTGGCGGCTGCGCCCCGAGGAGCACGCGCCGATGCAGCCCGCCGAGCGCGCCATCATCGACCCGGGCGGCGACCGGTGACCGCCCGGCGTGCGCTGGCGGCGCTGGTCGTGACGGTCGCCGCCGCCGTCGTCGCCGGGTGCGCGACGGTGCCCCAGCAGTCCGACGTGCAGGTGCTGCGCCAGGGCGAGCAGGCGGCCGAGCAGAACCTGAGCGGCCCGATCGAGGACGACGAGCCGCTCGGCCTGGTCCGCGGGTTCGTCTACCGTTCCGGCTCGCCCGACGACCGGCACGCGCAGGCCCGCCGCTACCTGTCGGCGTCGGCGTCGGACTGGGACGACGCGGCGTCGCTGACGGTCCTGGACGAGCGGTTCGACACCGTCGTGTCCCCGGACAACGGCACACCGGGCCCGGACCGGGTGACGGTGCGGGTGCGGGGCACCCGGCTGGGCACGGTCGGGCCGGGCGGGGCGTTCGAGTCCTCCCCGCAGCGGGTCGAGGTCGACGTCGGCGTCGTCCGGGAGGGCGAGCACTGGCGGATCGACCGGCCACCGCCCGGGGTGATGGTCCGGCTGTCGGACTTCCGCTCGCACTACCGCGAGCTGCAGGCCTGGTTCGTCGACCCGGTCCGCCGGATGCTGCTGCCCGACGGGCACTACATCCGCAGCGGGCGTCCCGGTGAGCTCGCGATGGACGCCGTCGACGTGCTGCTGCGCGGGCCGTCCACCGGCCTGGCCGGGGCCGCGGTGACGATGTTCCCGGCGACCGCGCGGATCCGCTCGGCCACCACCGATCCCGCGGCGGGCACGGCGTCGATCGAGCTGACCGGGGTGTCGGGGCTGTCCCCGCAGGACCGGGGGCTGCTCGCCGCGCAGGTCGCGCAGACCCTCGGCGGGGTGGGCGTGCCGCGGGTGGAGCTGCTGGCCGACGGCGGACCGCTGGTCCCCGGCACGCCGACGGTGTCGGCCGCGGACCAGGCCGACCTCGTCGCCGGCCCCGGCCGTGCCCCCGCGTTCCCCTACGTCGTCGACGGCGGCCGGGTCCGCCAGCTCGGCGCGACCGGCGTGGCGGCGCCGGTCGCCGGGCAGGCCGGGAACGGCTCGTTCGACATCACCGAGGCCGCCGCGTCCGCGCGCAGCGGGCGGATCGCCGTCGTGTCCCGGGAGTCGACGGGCACCCAGCGGCTGCTCACCGGCCCGCTGGGCGGGGAGCTCACCGCCACCCCAGTGTCCGGCGCCGACGTCCGCTCGCTGAGCTGGAACGGGGCGGGCGACGAGATCTGGGCGGTCGTGAACGGCAGGCTGCGCCGGGTCCTCGTCCCGCCGTCCGGGCCGCCGGTCGAGGGCGCGGTGGACGCGGGCAGGCTGACGCCGCTCGGCCGGATCGGGGACATCGCGCTGGCGCGTGAGGGCGGCCGGATCGCCGTCGTCGCCGACGGTGCGCTGCTCGTCGGCCCGATCGTCCCGCTCGACGACGGCGAGGTCGCCGTCGGGCCGCTGCGGCGGCTGCGCCCCGGGGACCTCGACGACGTGGTGTCGATCGACTGGCACTCCGCGGACCGCATCGTGGTCGCGTCGGACTCGGACCGCCCCATGTCCGAGGTGAGCGCCGACGGTCTGCGGCTGGACCAGATACCCGGCACGAACCTGACCGCGCCGCTGGGGGCGCTGGCCGCCGCCGAGGGGCGCCCGCTGTACGTGACCGACCGGACCGGCCTGTGGAGCTACTCCGGCGGCGAGTTCGACGCCTGGCAGCAGGCGGGCGGGACCGGAGCGGCCGCACAGCCGTTCTACCCCGGCTGAGCGCGTCCCGGTGGCCGGATCCCCGGCCTGTGGACAACTCCGGCGGTTGTGGACAACCCGGCCCGGGCGGGCTCCGGCGGGGCCGCGGCGACGGTGCCGGGGGCGAGTATCGGAGCCGTGACCCCGACCCGAGCCCCGTCCCCGGCCGCCGCCCTGCTGGACCTCCTCCTGCCCCGGACCTGCGGGGGCTGCGGTGCCGGGCCGCCCGGTAGCGGGGGCTGGTGCCCGGCCTGCGCGCAGGACACGGCGGGCCCGGTGCCGGTCCGGGTGGCAGGAGCCGGTCGGGTCGCGGCGGCCGGGCGCTACCGCGGGCCGCTGCGCCGGGCCGTGCTGGCGTACAAGGAGCGCGGCCGGCGGGACCTGGCGCCGGACCTGGCCGGGCTGCTGGTCGGCCCGGTGTCGGCGGTGCTCGCGCCGCGGGCCGACGGGACGCCGGACCCGGCCGCGGTGCGCCTGGTGCCCGCCCCGTCCCGGCCGTCGGCGGCCCGGGTGCGCGGCGGTGACCACGTGCTGCGGCTGTGCCGGGCGCTGGCGCCGTTGCTGACCGCGGCCGGGCTGCCGGCCCGCACCGACGCGGTCCTGGCCCTGCACCGCCGCGCCCGGGACTCGGTGGGGCTCGACGGCGCGGGACGGGCGGCGAACCTGGCCTCGGCGCTGCACCCGGCCCGCGGCCGCGAGCCGGTGCCTGCGGCCCCGGGGGAGGCGGTGCTGCTGGTCGACGACGTCGTGACCTCCGGGGCGACGCTGCGGGCCTGCGGGGCGGTGCTCGCCGCATCCGGACTGCCCGCCGTGGGCGCCGTGGTGCTCGCCGACGCCTCGGCCCGCCGGCGCCGACCGGACGGTCGCCTGTGACGGCAGTCACACGATCTGGCGGGTCCGCCGGTCTCCCCGTCCGCCGTCCACAGTGGTCCCCGGGTGCGCGATCCGGAGGTGAGCGCGCCGCCCCCGGGGGTGACGGGTCACCCGGGTGCCGCGGGGTCGTCGCACACCGCGTCCGATGGCGCCAGGGTGTCCACCCGACGGGTCGGCGAACGACCTGTCCCGGAGGCGGATTTCCCGATAACGTCGGCTGAACTCCGACCGCTACCACATCAGGAGGAACGACCGCGAGCCCACCCCCCGGGGCCGTCGTCGGGTCCCGGGTTCAGCACGACTGAAGCGAGGGATGTTCGAGTGGAGATCGTCGTCACCGGCCGGAACGTCGAGGTGCCGGAGCACTTCCGTGGCCTGGTCCAGGACAAGCTCAGCCGCCTGGAACGCCACGACCACAAGATCGTCGGAATGGAGGTGGAGCTCTTCCACGAGCCGAACCGCCGTCAGCAGAAGTCCTGCCAGCGCGTCGAGATCACCGGGCGCGGCGGCTGCGGAGCCGTCGCCCGCGCCGAGGCCTCCGCCGCCGACTTCTACGCCGCACTCGACATGGCCGTCGGCAAGCTCGCCGAACGGCTGCGCCGCTCCCACGATCGCCGCAAGCCCAGCCGCCGCGACCGCGTGGCCGCCTCCCGCGCCGCCGCCGACGCCTCGGCCGTCGCGCTGATGGAAGCGGCCCCTCCCGTCACCGACACCATCCCCGCACCGCGCAGCCACGACGAGTCCCTGACCGACGACGAGCTGGTCCGCCTCGAGCAGCAGTGGGAGGCCGAGTACCGGCCCGGGCGCATCGTCCGCGAGAAGTCCCACCCGGCCACACCCATGAGCGTCGACGAGGCGCTGTCACGGATGGAGCTCGTCGGCCACGACTTCTACATGTTCGCCTGCAGCGAGACCGGCCGTGCCTCGGTCGTCTATCGCCGCCGCGGCTACGACTACGGCGTGATCCGGCTCGACGGCTGACCACCCGCGCCCGACGGTGCCCGGGCCGCGGCGGGGAACGCCTCCCCGCCGCGGCGCGGGCCACCGTCGCCGGTGCCCGTACCATGGACGACGGGGTCGGCCCGCCGTGCGGCGGCGGTGCCGTGCCGGTGCCGCCCGCGGCACCGGGTCGCGGCGCGGAGACCGTGGTGGGAGGCCCCGTGTCCTGACCGCGACGTGAATGAGGTCGGCAGTGCCCTTCCTGAGTCGACTCCTCCGGGCCGGCGAGACCAAGCTGGTGAAGCGGCTCGCGAAGATCGCCGCGCACATCGACGGACTGGAGCCCGATTTCGAGGGCCTCACCGACACGCAGCTGCGCGCCAAGACCGACGAGTTCCGCCGTCGCCACGCCGACGGCGAGTCCCTCGACGACCTGCTGCCCGAGGCCTTCGCCACGGTGCGCGAGGCCGCCCAGCGCACGCTGGGCCAGCGCCCGTTCACCGTGCAGCTGATGGGCGCGGGCTCCCTGCACATGGGCAACGTGTCGGAGATGGGCACCGGTGAGGGCAAGACCCTGACCTCGACGCTCGCCGTCTACCTCAACGCGCTGCCCGGCGACGGCGTGCACGTGGTCACCACGAACGACTACCTCGCCAAGCGCGACTCCGAGACCATGGGCCGCATCCACCGCTGGCTCGGTCTCACCGTCGGCGTGATCCTGTCGGAGATGACCCCGGCACAGCGCCGCGAGCAGTACGCCTGCGACGTCACCTACGGCACGAACAACGAGTTCGGCTTCGACTACCTGCGCGACAACATGGCGTGGAACACCGCCGACATGGTCCAGCGCGGGCACAACTTCGCCATCGTCGACGAGGCGGACTCGATCCTCATCGACGAGGCCCGCACGCCGCTGATCATCTCCGGCCCGGCCGAGCAGAGCGCCCGCTGGTACCAGGAGTTCGCGCGGCTCGCGCCGATGCTGTCCAAGGACATCCACTACGAGGTCGATGAGCGCAAGCGCACCGTCGGCATCACCGAGGAGGGTGTCGCGCTGATCGAGGACCAGCTCGGCATCGACAACCTCTACGAGTCCGCGAACACCCCGCTGGTCGGCTACCTGAACAACGCGGTCAAGGCCAAGGAGCTGTTCAAGAAGGACAAGGACTACATCGTCAACGACGGTGAGGTCCTGATCGTCGACGAGTTCACCGGCCGTGTGCTCGCCGGCCGTCGCTACAACGAGGGCATGCACCAGGCGATCGAGGCCAAGGAAGGCGTCGAGATCAAGCCGGAGAACCAGACCCTGGCGACGATCACGCTGCAGAACTTCTTCCGGCTCTACGACAAGCTCGCCGGCATGACCGGTACGGCCCAGACCGAGGCCGCCGAGCTCCACGAGATCTACAAGATGTCGGTCGTCTCGATCCCGCCGAACCGGCCGCGGGTGCGCGCCGACCAGGCCGACCTGATCTACAAGACCGAGCCCGCGAAGTTCGAGGCGGTCGCCGACGACATCGCCGAGAAGCACGAGAAGGGCCAGCCGGTCCTGATCGGCACGACGAGCGTCGAGAAGTCCGAGTACCTGGCGAAGCTGCTGCTGCGCCGCGGTGTGCCGCACGAGGTGCTCAACGCGAAGAACCACGCGCGTGAGGCGCAGATCATCGCCCAGGCTGGGCACGCGGGCGCCGTCACCGTCGCCACGAACATGGCCGGTCGCGGTACCGACATCATGCTCGGCGGCAACCCCGAGTTCCTCGCCGACCTGGAGCTGCGCAGCCAGGGCCTCGACCCGGTCGAGACCCGTGAGCAGTACGAGGCCGCGTGGGACGCGGTGCTCGACCGCATGCGCAAGCAGGTCAAGGCCGAGGCCGACGAGGTCCGCGCCGCGGGCGGGCTCTACGTGCTCGGCACCGAGCGCCACGAGTCCCGCCGCATCGACAACCAGCTTCGCGGCCGGTCCGGCCGTCAGGGCGACCCGGGCGAGTCCCGCTTCTACCTGTCCCTCGGCGACGAGCTGATGCGCCGCTTCAACGGCCAGGTCGTCGAGTCGATCATGAACCGGTTCAACCTGCCGGACGACGTGCCGATCGAGGCCGGGATGGTCACCCGCGCGATCCGCAGCGCGCAGACCCAGGTCGAGCAGCAGAACTTCGAGATCCGCAAGAACGTCCTCAAGTACGACGAGGTGCTCAACCAGCAGCGCAAGGTCATCTACGACGAGCGCCGCCGGGTCCTCGACGGGGAGGACGTGCAGCGCCAGACCCGCAACATGCTCGAGGACGTGATCCACGCCTACGTCGTCGGCGCCACCGCCGAGGGCTACTCCGAGGACTGGGACCTCGAGAAGCTGTGGACGGCGGTCAAGGGTCTGTACCCGATCCAGCTCGACTGGCGCACCGTCACCGACGACATCGACGACCTGTCGGCCGAGGAGCTCGAGCGGGTCATCCTCGCCGACGCCGAGACCGCCTACGCCCGGCGCGAGGCCGAGATCGACGCGCTCATCGGCCCGCAGGGCGGCATGCGCGAGCTCGAGCGCCAGGTCCTGATGCAGGTCATCGACCGCAAGTGGCGCGAGCACCTCTACGAGATGGACTACCTCAAGGAGGGCATCGGGCTGCGGGCCATGGCCCAGCGCGACCCGGTGATCGAGTACCAGCGCGAGGGCTTCGACATGTTCGCCGCGATGCTCGAGGGCATCAAGGAGGAGACGATCGGGCACCTGTTCAACGTCGTCGTCCAGGTGCAGCAGCCGGCCGCCCCCGTCCAGGAGGCCGAGCCGGAGACGACCGAGATCCCGGTCGTGCGCCGGGTCCCGGCCGAGGACCCCGCCGAGTCCACCGTGGTCCTGCCGAACCTGTTCCGCACCAGCCCGCCGCAGAACCTGCAGTACAGCGGCCCGGGCGAGGACGGCGGGGTCGCGCGTCGCGGCGAGGGCGGGGCGGCGGCCCCGGGCACCGGGCGTACCGGTCGCCACCAGGTCCCGGCCCGCGGCAACGGGGCGTCCCCGAACGGCGACGACGGCGTCAACCGCGCCGAGCGGCGCCGTGCGGAGAAGGCCCGCCGGCGGCGCTGAGCTCCGGGCGCCGCCCGGCGGGGGTCTCCCGCCGGCGGCGCCGGTTCCCGCGGTCGCGGTCGTGCCGGTTCCCGTGGTCGCGACGCCCCGCACGAGCCGGGGCACGCAGCAGGTCCCGCTGCGACGGGGATCCGCACCCGGCCGGGCTCGGCCGCGTCGCGCCTCACACGAGCCGGACGGCGGTGGCGAGCCACCGGCCGTCCGGTGCCCGGTCCAGCCGCAGCGCCAGGGCCCGCACCCGCCCGGCGACGGTGACGGTCGCGCAGACCTCGGCCACGTCCGGCCGGGGAAGGCCGACGTGCACCCGCGGCGCCCGGCGCGCGGTCGAGCCGTTCGGGCTCCCGCAGCCGGGGGCACCGACGCGTCCACCGGGGCCCGACCGGCCACGGGACGGGCGCGCCGGGTGCACGATCCGGGCCGCGGTCAGGTAGCGGCGCACCGCCGGGGTGGTGACGGCGGCGACCCCGTCCGGCGGGCGGCGCCCCGCGAGCACCTCGGTCAGCAGCCGGACGATCCCGGTGGCCGGGGCCCGGACCCGCTCGACGTCGGCCGGGGAGGCGTCCTCGGGCACCGTCGGCACCGGGACGGGGCGGACCGCCTCGCGCGGTGCGGGCGCCGGTCCGGAGGACATCCGGAACCCACCGGGCAGGACGACGACGACCCCCGGTGCGAGCGGTTCCGGCACGTCGGCGGGGGCCTGGACCCGGAGCGGCCCGGAGCCGGTCCCGGGGGTGGTGTCGGTCCGCGGGCCGGAGGCACCCTCCGCCGGGGCGGTGTCGGTCGTCGTCGTGGTCACCGCGCCAGACTGCGACGGCCCCGGTGGCCGCGACGGGGACCGGCCCGGATCCGCCACCGGATCGTCCGGCTCCGCACGATCCGGTGCCGCACGATCCGAGGGCGCACGTACGGCCGGCGTGCTCCGGCGCACCGACGGAGCCACGGATGCGAGCGGTGCCGGCGCCGCGCTCGTGACCCGACGCCCGGTGGGAGCCGGTGTTCACGAACGCGATCGGCCCCGCCCGTCCGCCCCCGCCGGGCCCTGCCGCGTCCTACCCTCCCGCGATGCCCGCACCCCGCCCACCGGGACGTATCGACCTCACCCCGCCCCGTCTCGTCGCCGCTCCCGACCCGGTGGACGGCCCCGCGGAGTCGCTGGCCGACCTCGTCGTCCGGGCCGGGGCGGCGGTGCTCGCCGAACGCCGGCGGCGGACCGGGGGCCACGGCCTCGGCGTCACCGGGTTCGCCGTCCTCGACGTGCTGGAGCGGTGCGGCGGACTGGCCCAGCGCGAGCTCGCCGCCCGGGTCCGGGTCGCCCCGACCAGCCTGACCCCGGTCGTCGACGCGCTGGAGACGGCGGGCCTGGTGGTCCGCCGCGGGGACCCGGCGGACCGGCGGGTCCGGCTCGTCGCGCTCACCGACGCCGGGCGGGAGCGGTGGCGTGCCGCCCGCCCCGACGGGCGCGGACCGTGGCTGCGGGAGCCGGGGGACGGGCTCGACGACGCCGTCCGCGCTTACCTGCTCGCGGTGATCGCCGACCTGGAGCAGGATCGGTCCGACGTGACGTGATCGGCGGGGGAGTGCGATGGGACGGACCGCGGTCGAGGTGGTCGACCTGGTGAAGCGGTACCCGAAGGCGAAGGGCAACGCCGTCGACGGCCTGTCGTTCTCGGTGGCCGAGGGCGAGGTGTTCGGGCTGCTCGGGCCCAACGGCGCCGGGAAGACCACGACCGTCGGCGTGCTCACGACCCGCGTGGTGCCGACCTCGGGCACGGCCCGGGTCGCCGGGCTCGACGTGCGCGCCGACGCCGTCGCCGTCTGCGCGAAGCTGGCCGTCGTCCCGCAGCGCCAGAACCTGGACCGGTCCCTCGGCGTCCGCGACAACCTGGTCTTCCACGCCGCCTACCACGGCGTCGGGCGGGCGGAGCGCAACCGCCGCGCCGACGAGCTGCTGGAGCGGATGGGGCTGACCGACAAGGCGAAGGCCGTCGCCGACGACCTGTCCGGCGGCCAGGCGCAGCGCGTCATGATCGCCCGCGGGCTCATGCACTCCCCGGAGGTGCTGTTCCTCGACGAGCCCTCGACCGGCCTGGACCCGCAGGCCCGGCTGTTCGTCCACGACCAGATCAGCGGGCTGCGCGACGAGGGCGTGACCGTCGTGCTCACCACCCACGACATGGACGAGGCGCACAAGCTGTCGGACCGGATCGGGATCGTCGACCACGGGCGGCTGCTCGCGCTGGACACCCCGGACGCGCTGGTCCGGTCGCTGCCGGGCAGCGCGACGGTGGAGATCGTCGCCGACCACGGGCCCGGTGCGGCGGAGACGCTGCGCGCGGCGCTGGCCGGGCTGGGCGGTGTCGCGCGTGCCGAGACCCCGCCGGGCCGCGGCCCGGGGGAGAACGGCACCGTGTCGGCGTTCCGGCTGTCGGTCACCGCGGAGCCGGCGGCGCTGCTGGCACCGGCCGTCGACCTGCTCGGGCGGCACGGCGCCACGGTGCGCGACGTCAGCCTGGGGCAGGCGACGCTGGAGGACGTGTTCATCGACCTGACGGGCAGGGACCTGCGATGACCGGGCGTGCCTTCCTGGCGGTGCTGCGCCGCGACCTGTTCGTCACCGGCCGGGAGCTGCCCTCGTTCCTCGCCCAGACGCTGGTGCAGCCGTTCTTCTTCCTGCTGGTGTTCGTCGTGGTCCTCGGCCGCGGCGGCTTCGTGTCACCCGAGTACGGGCAGATCATGCTGCCCGGGCTGATCGCGCTGAACGCGATGTTCGGCGCGCTGCAGGCGGTGACGCTGCCGCTGGTGTTCGAGCTGTCCTGGACCCGGGAGATCGACGATCGGCTGCTCGCGCCGATGCCGGTGTGGGCCGTCGCCGTCGAGAAGATCGCCTTCGCGGGGCTGCGCGGCCTGCTCGCCAGCCTGCTGATGGTGCCCATCGGTTTCGCGATGATCGACATCCGGTGGCCTGCCGAGGGGCTGGCCCCCGCGCTGCTGATGGTGGTGCTCGGGAGCCTGCTCGGTGCGGCGATGGGGCTCACCATCGGCACCGCGGTGCCGCCGCGGCGGATCAACATCCTGTTCGCGGTGATCTTCACGCCGCTGCTGTTCACCGGCTCGGTGCAGTACCCGTGGCTCACCCTGGCCGACCTGCGCTGGTTCCAGGTGCTGTCGGCGGTGAACCCGCTGACCTACGTCAGCGAGGGGATCCGCGCGTCGCTGGTGCCGCAGGTCCCGCACATCCCGCTGTGGGTGTGCGTGCTCGTCCCGGTGGCGGCGATCGTGCTGTTCACCCTGCTGGGGATCCGCGGCTTCCTGCGCCGGGCCCTCGACTGAGCCGCGGCGGTCGAGCGGCGGAGCGGCAGCACCGAGCCGCGGCGGAGCCCCGGGAGGCGGCGACACTCGGTACCGTCGGCCGGGTGGCGGACACCCGGACCCTGCGTGGCCTGATCGTCGACTACGGCGGGGTGCTCGACGACCCCGCCGACGGGTCCCTGCTGCTCGCCTACGCCCGTCGCGCCGCGGCCGCGGGGATCCGCACCGCGCTGTTCTCCGGCGCGCACGCGGTGCCCGACGAGGTCGCCGCGGCGTTCGGCACGGTGCTGCTCGGTGCGGTCCGCGGGGCCCGCAAGCCGAGCCCGGACTCCTTCGCCGCCGCCGCGGCGGAGCTGGGCCTGCCCGCGGGGGACTGCGTCGTCGTCGACGACATGGGGGCGTGCGTGCGGGGCGCCGCCGCGGCCGGGGCGGTCGGGGTGCACCACACCGGTGCCGCGACCACCCTCGGCGAGCTGGAGGTCCTCCTCGGGGTGCCCGCCCGCGGCTGAGCCCCCGGGGCGGCCCGCGGCGCCGCCGGGACACCCCGGACATGCGGAGGCGCCGCCCGCAGCGTGCGGACGGCGCCTCGTGGGCAGCCCGGCGGTGGCCGGACCGGTCGTGCCCTGCTTACTGCTGCGGGGGCGGCGGCGGGGCCTGCCCGGGCGCGGGCGGCGGCGGGGCCTGGCCGTCCGGACCCGGCTGACCGGGGGGCGGCGGCGCGGCGGTGTCACCGGCACCGGTCCGCTCGCGGGCGAACTTGGTCGCGGTGTCGATCTGACCGTCGTGACCGTACTTCTGCTTGGCCGCGTCGCCGACCTTGTTCAGGGCCTGGTCGACCTTGTCGTCGTGCTTGCCGAGCAGTTCCTTGGCCTTGTCCAGGAAACTCATGCGCCCCATGCTGGCCCCGTCAGCGCCGGGGCGCAGTGCCGGGCCGTCGCTCGTTCGGGTGATGGTGGCCGCCGGTCGCCGAGCGGAGCCGGGCGTGCTCCGGGCGGAGGTCGTCCACCCGGGTGACGCCGAGCAGCTGCATCGTCCGCTCCACCTCGGCGCGCAGGATCTCCACCGCGCGGGACACCCCGGCCTCGCCACCGGCCATCAGCCCGTACAGGTAGGCGCGGCCCACCAGCGCCGCGCGGGCGCCGAGCGCGACGGCGGCGACGACGTCGCCGCCGTGGGTGATCCCGGTGTCCACCAGGACCTCCGCGTCGTCGCCGAGCTCCTGCACCACCGGCTGGATCAGCTCGGCGGGCACCGGGGCCCGGTCCAGCTGCCGTCCGCCGTGGTTGGACAGCAGCACGCCGTCGGCGCCCGCGTCGGCGACGCGGCGGGCGTCGGTGACCGACTGGACACCCTTGACCACCAGCTTCCCGGGCCAGGCCCCGCGCAGCCAGGTGACGTCGTCGAGGGTCAGCGCCGGGTCGAACACCCGGTTGATCACCTCGTAGGGGCTGCCGCCGCCCGCGGCGAGCGACTCGAACGTCAGCGGCTCGGTGGTGAGCAGGTCGAACCACCAGCGGGGGTGGCGGGCGCCGTCGACGAAGGTCCGCAGCGACAGCGCGGGCGGGATGGACAGGCCGTTGCGGGCGTCGCGGCGCCGGTTGCCGCCGACCGGGGTGTCCACGGTGAGCAGCAGCGTGTCGTAGCCGGCCTCCCGCGCCCGGGAGACGAGCTCGTGGGCGACCGAGCGGTCGCGCCACAGGTAGAGCTGGAACCAGTGCCGCCCGCCGCGCCCGGCCTCGGCGACGCCCTCGATCGTCGTCGAGCCCATCGTCGAGAGCGCGTAGGGGATGCCGGCCCGCGCGGCGACGGCGGCGACCGCGCGCTCGCCCTCGGTGTGCATCATCCGCGTGAAGCCGGTCGGGGCCAGTGCGAACGGCAGCGACGAGCGCCCGCCCAGGATCTCCCGGCCGGTGTCCACCCGCGAGACGTCGGTGAGCACGGTCGGCGAGAACTCCACCGAGGCCCACACCTCGCGGGCCCGGCGCAGGCTCACCTCGTCCTCGGCGGCCCCGTCGGTGTAGTCGAACACCGCCCGCGGCGCGCGTCGCCGGGCGAGCTCGCGCAGATCACCGATGCTCGACGCGCGGGCGAGCCGGGCCGCCGTGCGGTCCAGGGTGAACGGGGCCGGCCGCAGCAGCGGCGCCAGCTCGGACGGGCGGGGAATGCGACGGCGCACCATCGCCCCGACACTAGGTGACCGGTCAGCGTCGGCGCAGCAGCTCGTAGGCGGCGACGGCTCCGGCGGAGGCGACGTTGAGCGACTCCACCCCGCCGTACATCGGCAGCGAGAGGATCCCGTCGAGCCGGGAACGGACGTCCTCGGTCAGGCCGTCGGTCTCGTTGCCCAGCACCAGCGCGACCCGGGGCGGGAGCGACGCCTCCAGCAGCGAGTCGCCGCCGGCGTCGAGCCCGAACACCCCGAACCCGGCCGCGTGCATGAGGTCGACGCCCTCGGCGGCGGTGGCGCAGCGCAGCACCGGCGCGGCGAAGGCCACCCCGGCCGAGGCCTTGATCACCAGCGGGTCGATGGCGGGCACCCCGCGGCGGGGCAGCAGCACGCCGTCCAGACCGGCGGCCGTCGCGCTGCGCAGGATCATCCCGACGTTCGACGGGTTGGTGACGGCGTCGAGCACCAGCACCGACGCCGGCCGCCGGGTGCCCAGGTCGGACAGGAAGTGCTCCAGCGGCGACATCCGCGGGGCGACGACGTCGGCCAGCACGCCCTGGTCGTGGCGCCCGTTGCCGGCGAGCACCTTCACCCGCTGCGCGGTCGCGCGCTGCACCGGCACACCGCGGCCGCGGGCGGCCGCGGTGATCTCGCGCTCGCCGCCCCCGCGCACCGTGTCGGCCAGCACGACCTTGTCGACCTCCAGGTCGGGGTCGGCCAGCGCCTCCAGGACGGGCTTGCGGCCGTAGACCGTGATGAACCGGTCCTTCGGGGAGACCGCACCTGCATCGCTCACGGGGAGAAGCGTCGCACGTAGGATCGCGGCCATGCCGTCCCGGCTCTCCGCACTCGACGCGTCCTTCCTGTACCTGGAGGAGGCGACCACACCGATGCACGTCGGCGGGGTCGCCGTGTTCGACCGCCCCGACGACGGCTTCGACTACGACCGGCTGGTCGAGCTCATCGAGCAGCGCATCGCGCTGGTGCCGCGCTACCGGCAGAAGGTCCGCCACGTCCCGGGCAACCTCGCGCGCCCGGTGTGGGTCGACGACCCCGAGTTCGACATCGCCTACCACGTGCGCCGCTCCGCACTGCCCCGTCCGGGCAGCGAGGAGCAGCTGACCGAGCTGGTCGGGCGCCTGATGTCGCGCCCGCTGGACCACACCCGCCCGCTGTGGGAGATGTACCTCATCGAGGGCCTCGCCCCGGCCGGGTCCGCTGACGGCGGACGGGTCGCGATCCTCACCAAGACCCACCAGGCCATGGTCGACGGCATCTCCGCCATCGACATCGGCCAGGTCATCCTGGACGTGTCCGCCGAGCCGCGGGACACCCCGGACGAGCTGTGGATGCCGCGCCCGGAGCCGACCGACGGCCAGCTCGTGCTCGACGCGATCTCCGAGGCCGTCACCCGCCCCACCGAGATCGTGGACAACGTCCGGGTCGCCGCGGGCGACGCGCTGGCCACCGTCGGCAAGCTCGCCGGGGCCGCGGGCAAGGTCCTGAACATGGCCCGCACCGCGGGCCGCCGCGCGCCCGGGCTCCCGCTGAACGCCGAGATCTCCACCCAGCGCCGGTTCGCGATGGCCCGCACCGACCTGGAGGACTACCGCAAGGTCCGCGCCGCCTACGGCTGCGACGTCAACGACGTGGTGCTCGCCGTCATCGCCGGTGCCCTGCGCACCTGGCTGATGTCGCGCGGCGAGCCGGTCGCCGGGTCGTCGTCGGTGCGGGCGCTGGTGCCGCTGTCGGTGCGCGGCGAGGGCGACGTGCCCAGCTCGGCCACCGGCGGGTCGCTCGGGAACCGGGTCGCGTCGTTCCTGGTGGACCTGCCCGTCGGCGAGCCGAGCCCCCTGGTGCGGCTGCACCAGGTCACCCACCAGATGCGCGAGCACACCGACACCGGCGACGCCGTCGGAGCCGACACGCTGGTCCGGATCGGCGGGTTCGCCCCGCCGACCCTGCACGCCGTCGGCGCCCGCGCCGCGAACGGCATGGCCCGGCACTTCTTCAACCTGGTCGTGACCAACGTGCCCGGCCCGCAGTTCCCGCTCTACGCGGCCGGGGCGCGGATGCTGGAGATGTTCCCGGTGGTGCCGCTGGCGAAGGGGCAGGCCGTCTCCATCGGCCTGACCAGTTACGACGGTGGTGTGTACTACGGCCTGAACGGGGACAGGGACGCCATGGGCGACCTCGACGTGCTCGCCGGGATGGTGGACGAGTCACTCGAGGAGCTCCTCGAGACACTGCGACAGACGGGATGACCCCCGTCAGAGGAGAGGACCGTTGAGGATCTACCTCCCCGCGACCTGGCCGATGCTGGCCCGCACGGTGAAGACCGGGAACTTCGAGCCGCTGGGCGGCACCGCGTTCGCACTCACCCCGAAGCTGCGCGAGTCCTACACCGCGGGCGACGACGAGGAGCTCGAGTACGCCGCGATGAACGAGGCGGCGCGGGCGTCGCTGCGGCTGCTGTCGGTCGAGTTCGGGCTGGGCGAGGACGACACCCCCGCCCGCCGGGTCGTGGTGTCCGCCGACACCGACGACGTCACCCTGCGCCCCGACCTCGACGACGGCGCGGTCCGGGTGACCGGCCCGGTGCCGGTGTCGAAGATCGCCGCCGTGCACGTGGACCTGCCGGAGGCCGAGCACGCCGTCCGGGAGGCGGCCGGTGCGGTCGACAAGGCCGACCTGGGCGACATGGACGCCGAGTTCCTCGTCGGCGAGGCCGAGGACCACGAGCTGGCCTGGTACGACGGCACCGAGCTGCCGTTCCTCGTCGAGCTGGGCTGAGCCCCGGCGGGCGGTCAGCCCGTCCCGGCCGGAGGCCCCGGTGCGGGGTCGGCGAACACCGGGTCCCGCCCCTCCAGCCGCGCGGTCACCGCCTCGCGCTGGTTCGGGCTCGCGATCAGCGCACCGATCTCGGCCTGCTCGGCGGCGAGCTGCTCGGCGGGTGGGCGGGGCGCCGCGAGCAGCCGCTTCGCCGCACGCACGGCGTGCGGGTTGCGGGCGGCGATCTCGTACGCGGTCGCCAGCGCGGCCGCCCGCGGGTCCTCGGCGGTGCGGGTCGCGAGCCCCAGCGCGACGGCCTCGGTGCCGGACACCGTGCGCCCGGTGAAGGTCAGGTCGCGGGCGACGTCGCGCCCGACCAGCTGCGGCAGCAGCAGCGTGCCGCCCATGTCGGGCACCAGGCCCCACACGATCTCCAGCACCGACAGCGTCGCGGTGGGGGCGACGATCCGCAGGTCCGCCCCCAGCGCGATCTGCAGCCCGCCGCCCAGCGCGTGCCCCTGCACGGCGGCGACCACCGGCACGTCCAGCTCGGCCCAGACGTACGCGGCGCGCTGCCCGGTCGCGTGCGCCGGGGAGCCGTCGCGCGGCGGGGGCAGCTCGGCGGTGGCCGAGAGCCGCTCCCCGGAGCGCATCGCGCGGAACATGTCGCGGTCCAGCCCGGCGCAGAAGTCCGGCCCGTCCGCCGAGAGGACCACCGCGCGGACGTCCGTGCGGTCGCGCAGCGCCTCCGCGGCGTGCACGATCGCGGTGAACTGGGCGACGTCCAGGGCGTTGCGGCGCTCCGGGCGGGTGAGCCGCACCTCGGCGACGCCGTCGTCCACGGTGGTCCGGACACGCTCGCTCATGCACCGGACCGTAACCCGGATCGGAGGCCGGTATGGCGTTCGTCGCGCCGCAGCTGCACGAGGTGACCCGGGGGCTCGCGTTCCCGGAGGGCCCGGTGGCGCTGTCCGACGGGTCGGTGCTCGTCGTCGAGATCGCGGCCGGGCGGCTGACCCGGGTGCTGCCCGACGGCGGCCACGTCACCGTCGCCGAGACCGGGGGTGGCCCGAACGGCGCCGCGATCGGCCCGGACGGCGCCGTCTACGTCTGCGACAACGGCGGCTTCACCTGGCACACCCGCCCCGACGGCACCGTGTACCCGGGCAACCAGCCCGAGGACTACCGCGGCGGCGCGATCCTGCGGGTCGACCCCGACACCGGCGGCTCCTCGGTGCTCTACGACGGCCTGCGCGGCCCCAACGACATCGTCTTCGCCGCCGACGGCACCTTCTGGTTCACCGACCTCGGCAAGCGCCGCCCCCGCGAGGTCGACCTCGGCGGGCTGTACCACGCCCGTCCCGACGGCTCGGCGCTCACCGAGGTCGTGCACCCGCTCATGACCCCGAACGGCGTGGGCCTGTCCCCGGACGGGTCACGGCTCTACGTCGCCGAGACCGCCACCGGCCGCGTCTGGTGCTGGGCGGTCACCGGCCCCGGCGAACTCGGCGCGCCCCCGGAGCTGCCCGGCCCGCCCGGCCCCGGCGACGCCCGGCTGCTGCACGGCTTCGCCGGGTTCCGCAACCTCGACTCGCTCGCCGTCGACGGCGACGGGAACGTCTGCGTCGCCACCCTGGTCTCCGGCGAGGTCAGCGTGCTGTCCCCGGCCGGGGAGCTGCTCGGCACCGTCGCGCCGCCCGAGCACGACCCGCACGTCACGAACATCTGCTTCGCCGGCGCCGGGTCGCGCGAGGCCTGGGTCACCTCGTCGGGGTGGGGGCGGCTCTACCGCTGCACCTGGCCGGTCGACGGCCTCGACCTGGCGTTCCGCCGCTGAGGGCCCCGGGTCAGCCGCGGACCGGCGGCTCGATGGTGATCGGGGCGCCCCAGCCGTCGTAGCGGACGAGGACGTCGAGCGCCGCGCCGTCGGGGAGCTGCTGGCGGACCCGGCTGCGCAGCGGCCTGCGCTCGGCGTCGACCCAGATCTCCGCGCTCAGCCGGGTCAGCCCGGCCCGCTGCTGGGCCTGCAGCGCCGTGCGGCGCGCCGGGTCGGTCTCGGTCGCCGCAGCCCGGACCAGGTCGACGACCAGCGTGTAGTGCACGGTCGGGATGCCGTCGACGGCGTCGTCGGCGGCGTCGGCGACGAGCACCGCGTCCGGGTAGCGGGCCACCGCCCCCAGCGGGTCGACGCCGGCGGCGACGTTCGCGGCGAGCGTCGCGTGCGTCATCTGCTCCGGGGGCAGCGGGACGCGCCCGGCCTCGCCCCAGCCGCCGTCGCCGGGGCGCAGCCAGGTGCGCCCGCCGATCCGGATGATCTCGGTGCTCTGCGCGACCGTGCCGGACGGCCCCGAGCGCAGCAGCAGCCGCACCGCGGGGGCGTCCCCGGCCCGGTCGACCCGCAGGGCGCCGTCGCCGGTCACCGGGACGGTCGTGCCGTCGTGGGTCAGGGTGCCCGCCACCGACAGCGTCGAGCCGCCGTCGAGCCGGGTACGGGCCCGGACGTCGGTGATCAGCGGCGCCGGGTCGTAGTACTTCGGCAGGGCGGCGGGTGCGGCGGCGGGCGGTGCGGGGGTGTCACCGAAGGAGCCGGGCCAGGCGCAGCCGGTCAGCCCGGGCACCAGCACCGCCCCGCACAGCAGCAGCGTCATCGCGCGCCGTCCCGGCACTACCCGCTCCCCGGCCGTCGTCGTGATGGTCAGAACCTGTCGCTCGCCAGCGCCACCAGCACGCGGCGCAACGCCTCGAGTCTGCCCCCTCCGAGTGCGCCGGAGGCGACCAGGTCGTCCAGTGCGCACTCCGGGTCGGCGGGCGGCCCGAGGTGCCCGCAGCCGCGCGGGCAGTCCTCGATCGCGGTCGCCAGGTCGCCGAACGCGGCGACGACGTCGTCCGCGCCGACGTGGGCGAGCCCGAACGAGCGCACCCCGGGGGTGTCGACGACCCAGCCCTCGGCGTGCGGGAACGCCAGCGCCGCGGTGGTCGTGTGCCGTCCCTTCCCCACACCCGACACCCGTCCGATGGCCTGGGTCGCGGCCGGGACGATCGCGTTGACCAGGGTGGACTTGCCGACCCCGGAGTGCCCGACCAGCGCGCACAGCCGCCCGGACAGCTCCTCGCGCAGCGCGTCCAGCCCGGACGGCGGCCCGGACTCCGAGCGCCCGGTCACCAGCACCGGCACGCCGAGCTCGCGGTACTGCGCCGCGAACGGCTCCGGGTCGGCGAGGTCGGACTTGGTCAGGCACAGCACCGGCTGCAGCCCACCGGCGAAGGCCGCGACCAGGCAGCGGTCGACGAACCCGCTGCGCGGCACCGGGTCGGCGACGGCGGTGACCACGATCAGCCGCTGCGCGTTCGCGACGACGATCCGCTCGTAGGGGTCGGTGTCGTCGGCGGTGCGGCGCAGCACGGTGTCGCGCTCGGCGACCCGCACGATCCGGGCGAGGGTGTCCGGCTCACCGGACAGGTCCCCGACGAGGTCCACCCGGTCCCCGACGACGACCGGCGTCCGGCCCAGCTCGCGGGCCCGCATGGCGACGACCTGGGGCAGGCCCGGGTCGGCGTCGACCGCGCAGGTCCACCGTCCCCGGTCGACGGCGGTGACCATCGCGCGGGTCGCGTCGGCGTGCGCGGGCCTGCGCTTGCTGCGCGGCCGGCTCCCGCGCCGTCCGGGGCGGACACGGACGTCGGACTCGTCGAGCCTGCTGATGTCGCGGGGCACCCTGCTCAGCCGTCCACACGGGTCCCGAGCAGCGCGGCCCAGCGTCCGGGGAAGTCCGGGATGGTCTTGTCGGTGCTCGCGACGTCGTCGATCTCGACGCCGGGCACCACCAGCCCGATGATCGCGCCGGCGGTGGCCATCCGGTGGTCGGCGTAGGCGCCCCAGGGCCGGTCGGAGCGCCCGGTGAGCGGCTTCGGCTCGATCACCAGGCCGTCGTCGGTCTCGGTGACGGCGCCGCCGAGCGCGGTGATCTCGGTGGCGAGGGCGGCGAGCCGGTCGGTCTCGTGGCCCCGCAGGTGCCCGATCCCGCGCAGCCGCGAGGTGCCCGACGCCAGCGCGGCGACGGCGGCGACGGTGGGGGCGAGCTCGCCCGCGTCGTGCAGGTCGACGTCGACGCCGGTGAGCCGGTCCGGCCCGGTCACGGTGAGGCCGTCGGCGGTGTGCGTGACCGTGGCGCCGAACTGCTCCAGCACCGGCAGGACGTCGACGCCGGGCTGGGTGGTCTCGTCCGGCCAGCCGCGCACGGTGACCCGCCCGCCGGTCACGACGGCCGCGGCGAGGAACACCGAGGCGTTCGACAGGTCGGGCTCGACCGACCAGTCCCGCGCCGCGACCGGGCCGGGCTCGACCCGCCAGGTGTTCGGCTCGGCGTCGTCGACGACCACCCCGGCCGCGCGCAGCATCTCCACGGTCATCGCGATGTGCGGCAGCGACGGCAGCGGCTTCCCGTCGTGGAACACGGTCACGCCGCGCTCGAACAGCGACCCGGACAGCAGCAGCCCGGACACGAACTGCGACGACGCCGACGCGTCGATCGTCACCTCGCCACCCCGGATCGGGCCGCCGTCGAGCACGAACGGCAGCGCGTCGGCGGCGCCGTCGTAGGACACGGTGGCACCGAGTGCGCGCAGCGCGTCCAGCACGGTGCCCATCGGGCGCTCCCGGGCGCGCGGGTCGCCGTCGAAGCGGACCGCCCCGGACGCCGTCGCCGCGGCCGGGGGGACGAACCGCATGACCGTGCCGGCGAGCCCGCAGTCGACCTCGGCGGGCGCCTCGGGAGTGCCGCCGCGCAGCCCGGGGTGCGCGCCGATCCGCACGGTGTCGCCGTCGGTGGCGACCGGGACGCCGAGCGCGGCGAGCGCCCCGGTCATCAGCGCGGTGTCGCGGGTGGGCGGGGCGCCGTCGACCCGGACGTCGCCGCCGGACAGGCCGGCGAGCAGCAGCGCACGGTTGGTCACCGACTTCGACCCGGGGACGGTGACGGTGCCGGTCACCGGCGACCCGGGCGTGGGGGCGGTCCAGTTGCTCACGCCTCCATCCTTCCCCACGTGGGAGGATGGGGCGCATGTGCGGCCGTTACGCCTCCACCAAGGCCCCCGCGGACCTGGCCGACGAGTTCCACGCTGTCGACGCGACGCAGGAGACCTCGCAGCGTCCGGACTACAACGTGGCGCCGACCAAGGACATCACCGTGGTGGTCGAGCGCCACCCCCGCGACGGGAGCGGCGAGCCCGACCGGGACACCACCGAGCGGTCGCTGCGCACCGTGCGCTGGGGGCTGGTGCCGTTCTGGGCGAAGGACCCGTCGGCGGGCGCGCGGATGGTGAACGCCCGGTCGGAGACGATCACCGAGAAGCCCGCGTTCCGGCGCGCGGCCGCGTCGCGGCGCTGCCTGTTCCCGATGGACGGCTGGTACGAGTGGCAGCGCCACGACGCCGTCCCGAAGTCCCAGGGAGGGACCGGCAAGCCGACCAAGCAGCCGTACTTCACCCACTACGCCGACGGCGCCACGATGGCGATGGCGGGCATCTGGGAGTTCTGGCGCCCGAAGGGCGACGAGCTGACCGAGAAGTACCCGGACGGGCTGGTCACCGCCTGCGTGCTCACCACCGGGGCGGTCGGCCCGCTGGCCCAGGTGCACGATCGGATGCCGCTGGTGCTGCGCCCCGACGACTGGTCGGACTGGCTGGACCCGGACCGCGGCACCGGCGACGAGGGGGTGACCCGGCTGCTCGTCCCGCCGTCGCCGGAGCTGGTCGCGACCCTGGACATCCGGCCGGTCTCGCCGCAGGTCAACAACGTCCGCAACAACGCGCCCGAGCTGCTCGACCGGCTCCCCGACGACCAGGTGACCGAGCCGATCCAGCTCGACCTGCTCTCGTGACCGCGGCGCGCGAGGTCGACACCCCGCGCGGCCCGGCCCGGGTGACCCTGCACCGGGCGGGGTCCCCGCGCGGGCTGCTGCTGCTCGGGCACGGCGCGGGCGGCGGCGTCGACGCCCCCGACCTGGTCACCGCGACCGCGGCGGCCACCGCCGCCGGGTTCGACGTCGGCCTGGTCGAGCAGCCCTACCGGGTCGCGGGCCGGCGGGCCCCCGCCCCGGCCGGGCACCTCGACGAGGCGTGGCTCGCCGTCGTCGCGGCGGTGCGGCCCGGCCACGACGGCCCGCTGGTCGTCGGCGGCCGCAGCTCCGGCGCACGCGTCGCCTGCCGCACGGCGACGACGGCCGGTGCGGCCGCGGTGCTGTGCCTGGCCTTCCCGCTGCGCCCGCCGGGCCGCCCGGAGCGGACCCGGGCCCCTGAGCTCGACGGTGCCGGGGTGCCCGTGCTCGTGGTGCAGGGCCGCAGCGACCGCTTCGGCGTCCCGGCCGAGGGGCCCGACCGGCAGGTGGTGCTGCTGGACGGCGACCACGGCCTGAAGAAGCAGCACGACCGGCTGCACGAGGTCGTGACCGGGTGGGCGGCGGCACAGCTCGACCAGTAACCAAGGTTTGCCTACCCTGACTTGTCCGGTACGTTCCCTCCGTGCCGAAGATCCGAACTGTGACGGCGGCGGCGACCGCCGCGGTCCTGGCCGCACTCCTGCTCGTGGTGGCGGGGTGCGCCGCCGCGCCCGAGCCCGCCCCGTCCGCGGAGGGTGGGTACACGGTCACCCACGCGATGGGGGAGACGCGGCTGACGGCGCCACCGTCGCGGGTCGTGGTCCTGGACTCCCCGCACCTGGACGCGCTGGTCGCGCTCGGGGTCGTCCCGGTCGGGGCGAGCGAGTCGGCGGCCGGGGCCGGGTTCCCGCCCTACCTCGCCGACCGCCTCACGGGCACCCGTCCGGTCGGCTCGATCAGCGAGCCCGATCTCGAGGCGGTCGCGGCGCTGCAGCCCGACCTGATCATCGGCTCGGCCGTGCGGCACACCCCGCTCCACACACAGCTCGCGCGGATCGCCCCGACCGTGTTCTCCGTGGGCAGCGGCACCGACTGGACCGAGCAGGCCCGGATCACCGCGGCCGCGGTGCAGCGCACCGGACAGATGGAGGACCTGCTCGACCGGTGGCGCCTGCGCGCCGAACAGGTGGGCGAGGAGGTCGGCGCGTCCGGGCGGACGGCGTCGATCGTGCGGTTCCGGCCGGAGGCGTTCCGGCTCTACGGCCCGGACAGCTTCTCCGGGTCGGTGCTGACCACGATGGGCTTCGACCTGGGCGACCGCGCCTGGGACGAGTACTCGATGCGGGAGGTCGGACCGGAGCTGGCCTCGGAGATCGACGGCGACGTCGTGTTCTTCACCGACCGGGCCGGTGACCCGACCGCAGGTGCCCGGGGTGCGGTGACCCGGTTGTGGGGCGACGCACCCGCCGTCCGCGCCGGCCGGGTGCACGAGGTCGAGGACGAGACCTGGATGGTGGGGATCGGCGTGCTCGGCGCCGACCGGATCGTCGACGACGTGCGGGCGCGGCTGACCGGTTGAGCCCGCCGCCCTAGCGGGCCCCGACCAGCAGTCCGGCCGTCTCCGCCGCGGACCGCGGCGACCCCAGGTGCCAGCCCTGGCCGATGTCGCAGCCCAGGTCGTGCAGCCGGCGCGCCTGCCACCCGGTCTCCACCGACTCCGCGACGACGGTCAGCCCCAGGGTGTGGGCCAGCTCGATCATCGCCGAGAGGATCACCGGGCTGTCGACGTCGTGCGGGACGCCGTCGTCGCCCGGGCAGGGGCCGCCCTGCCCGGTGACGAACGACCCGGCCAGCTTGAGCACGTCCACCGGCAGCCGGTGCAGGTAGACGAGGTTGGAGTAGCCGGTGCCGAAGTCGTCGATGGCGATCCGCACCCCGAGCTGTGAGAGCTCCTCCAGCGCCTGCACCGGGCGCCCGGCGGCGGACATGAGGTCGCTCTCGGTCAGCTCCAGCTGCAGCGACGACGCCGGCCACCCGGTCCGCTCCAGCACCTCGGCGATGCGGGTGACGGCGTCGGGCCTGCGCAGCTGCTGGCCCGCCACGTTCACGCTGAGCACGAGCCCCGCGTCGGCGCCCGCGTCCACCCAGGACCGGGCGTCGGTGCAGGCCCGCTCCAGCAGGTGCAGACCCAGCGGCACGATCAGGCCGGTCTGCTCGGCCAGCGGGATGAACACGTCCGGGCCGAGCCGCTCGCCGTCGGCGGTGCGCCAGCGGGCGAGCGCCTCCACCCCGACGACGGTGCCGTCGCCGAGCGCCACCAGCGGCTGGTACTCCAGGTGGAACTCGCCGCGGTCCAACGCGCCCGGCATCCGGCCGGCCAGCTCGAACAGGTGCACGTCGTTCGCGTGCCGGGCCGGGTCGAAGACCGCGATGCGGTCCCGGCCGTCGCGCTTGGCCCAGTACATCGTCGTGTCCGCGGCCTGCATCAGCTCGGCGGCGCCCGCCGGTCCGGTGACGTCCTCGCCGATGGGGGTGCCCGCGGGGTCGCGGAACGGGCGGGCGACGATCCCGATGCTGGCCGAGACGACGACCTCCCGGCCGCGCACGTGCACCGGCCGCCGGACGACCGCCAGCGCCTGCTCGGCGACCGCGGTCAGCTGCTCCACGCCGGTGCACCGCTCCACGAGCACCACGAACTCGTCGCCGCCCATCCGGGCGACGGTGTGCCCGGCCGGGCGGAGCTCGGCGCCGAGGCGGTGCGCGACGGTGCGCAGGAGCTGGTCGCCCGCGTCGTGTCCGAGGGTGTCGTTGACGGCCTTGAACCCGTCGAGGTCGAGGTAGCAGACCCCCACCGGGGCGGGGGAGCCGTACGGGCCGGAGAGCGCGGTCTCGAGCCGGGTGAAGAACAGCGAGCGGTTCGGCAGCCCGGTGAGCGGGTCGTGCTCGGCCTGGTGGCGCAGCCGCGACTGCAGGCGGCGCCGCTCGGTGACGTCGGAGACCATCGCGACGAGGTAGCGGGGCTCGCCGTCGGGGGAGCGGACCAGCGAGACGGTCAGCTCGGTCCACACCTGGTCGCCGTCGGCCCGGAAGTAGGACTTCTCCATCCGGACGTGCCCGACCCGCCCGGCGAGCATGGCCTCGATCTGCGGCCACATCTCCGGGGTGTCCTCGGGGTGGATGAACTCGAACACCGAGCGGCCCACGAGATCGCCCGGCCGGTAGCCCAGCAGGGCGGTCAGCGTGCGGTTGGCCTCCAGGATGCGACCCTCGGTGTCGGCGACGCTGATGCCGAGCACGGAGCTCTCGAAGACCACCCCGTAGCGCGCCTCGGAGCGCCAGCGGGCGTCCTCGGCGGCGGCACGCGCCGCGAACGCGGCGGAGCTGATCCGCTCCTGCTCCAGCCGGGTGCGGTCGCGCAGCATCCGGGCGTACCCGGTCGACAGCGCCCCGACCGCCGCGCTCCAGCGGCGGAACCGTTCCGGGTCGAGGGTGCGCCCGGCGAAGTGCGCGGCCAGCACGTCGATCGAGCAGCGCAGGGCGGCGGGGTCGGTGAGGTGCGCGGCGACCAGCTCGGCGCCTACCTCCTCGGCGATCGCCTCCTCCGCCCGCCCCTCGACGACGGCGGTGAACCACCAGGCCGCCCCGGACAGCACCGCGTACAGGTCGGCTCGGGCGGCGGAGACGAAGCCGCGGGCCTCGATGGCGCCGACCCAGGCGTCGGCCAGCGCCGACGGCCCCGGCCCCTGCCCACCGGGCAGGACGGGGACGGGCTTCGCCACGACGGCTCTCCCTCCGATGATCAGATCCCGGGCCGCCCGGCGTGCCGTGCGACGGCGGCGAGCCCGGGGTAACGCTGCGCCTCGGGGCCCACCGGGGACTCCGGACGCCAGAGCGGGATCCGCACGACTCCGGGCTCCACCAGCTCCAGGTCGCCCAACAGCGCCGCGACCTCCTCGGTGTCGCGCATCCGCATCCGGTGCGGGGACCTGTCCCTGTTGTAGAGGTTCTGGGCCCGGCTCGCACCGGAGAGGCCACCCTCGTCACTCGCGTGGCTGACGACCACATGGCTGCCGGGGGCCGCGGCGCCGGCGTAGGCGGCGATGATCCCGGCCGGGTCCGCCTCGTCCGGGACGAAGTGCAGCACGGAGACCAGCAGCACCGCCACCGGGCGGGAGAGGTCGAGGTGGGTGCGGGTCAGCGGGTCGTCGAGGACCCGGCGCGGGTCGGTCAGGTCGGCGGCGAGGACGGCCGTCGACGGGTCGCCGTCGAGCAGCGCGCGGCTGTGCGCGACGGCGATCGGGTCGTTGTCGACGTAGAGCACCCGGGCGTCGTCGCGGGCGGTCGCCGCGACCTCGTGCACGTTGCCGACGGTCGGGATGCCCGACCCGAGGTCGAGGAACTGGCGGATCCCGTGCGCGCAGAGCTGGTGCACTGCCCGGCGCAGGAACGCCCGGTTGGCCTGCGCGACGGCCGCCATCTCGGGCAGCGCGTCGAGCACCCGGTCGGCGAAGGCCCGGTCGGCCTCGAAGTTGTGCGACCCGCCCAGGTAGTAGTCGTAGACCCGGGCCACGCTCGGGCTGGTCATGTCCACTTCGTCGGGCGCCCATGCCGGTCGGTCCACGCGTGCTCCCCGTAGCTCGTCTCGATCGGTGCCGACGGCGTCCTGCTGCCGTCGGTGATCGACCTTACTGGCGCGGAGCCCGGATCGGACCCGTCCGGGTGACCCTCTGCGGTCAGCCGGTTGCGATCGGTGCGACGACGGCGCCGGTGAGTGCCAACAGGTCCGCCGGGGCGAGCTCGATCTCCAGGCCGCGCCTGCCCCCGGAGCAGAACACCGTCGGGTGCTCGTGGGCCGAGGCGTCCAGGACGGTCGGCAGCCGCTTGCGCTGGCCCAGCGGGGAGATGCCGCCCGCGACGTAGCCGGTGGTCCGCTCGGCGTCGGCGACGTCGGCCATGACGGCCTTCTTCCCGCCCGCGGCGGCGGCCAGCGCCTTGAGGTCCAGCTGGGCCGACACCGGCACGATCCCGACCGTCATGGCCCCGTCGACGAGCGCGACGAGGGTCTTGAACACCCGGCGCGGGTCCTGCCCCATGACGGCGGCGGCCTCCTCGCCGTAGCCGGCGCCGTCATGGTGGGTGTAGGTGTGCAGCTCGTGCGCCACCCCACGCCTGCTCAGCAGTGCCGTCGCCGGGGTGCCCCTGCCCGCCATCGTCCTCGTCCTCCCGTCCGCGCCCCGCGGCCGACCCGGGGGTGACGGGGAACCTACGGGAATGCCGTCCGGCGCCGCACCGTTGTCCCGGGTGTGACGACATCAGTGATGGAGAGGCCCGGGGCCGCGCCGCCGGACGGCCGTGAGCGGCCGGGGCGCGTACCCTCCGACGCGTCCGCCGTGCCGGTGACCCGCACCGGTGCGCGACTCGTGTCACTGGAGAGGGAACCTTTGTCAGTACAGCCGGATCAGCCGGACCAGCCGGAGACGGGCGCGGCAGGGACCGATCCCGCGGAGCTCGCCGCCCTGGTCGGTGTGGCCGACGCCGACGGCAACCGTGCGCCCGAGGACGAGAGCGTCTCCGACCGCACGGCCCGCTTCGAGCGCGACGCGATGCCGCTGCTCGACCAGCTCTACGGCGCGGCGCTGCGCATGACCCGGAACCCGGCCGACGCCGAGGACCTGGTGCAGGAGACCTTCCTGAAGGCGTACTCGGCGTTCGGGTCGTTCCGCCGCGGCACCAACCTCAAGGCGTGGCTGTACCGGATCCTGACCAACACCTACATCAACGGCTACCGCAAGCGGCAGCGTCAGCCCCTGCAGTCGCCGACCGACGAGATCACCGACTACCAGCTGGCCCAGGCCGGTGAGCACAGCTCGACCGGTCTGCGCTCGGCCGAGGTGGAGGCACTCGACGCGCTGCCCGACAGCGACGTCAAGGAGGCCCTGCAGGGCCTGCCGGAGGACTTCCGCATGGCGGTCTACCTCGCCGACGTCGAGGGGTTCGCCTACAAGGAGATCGCCGAGATCATGGGCACCCCGATCGGCACCGTGATGTCGCGGCTGCACCGCGGCCGGCGCCAGCTGCGCGACATGCTGACCGACGTCGCCCGCGAGCGCGGATTCGTCCGCGACGGGGCCGCCGGCGCGACCGGGGACCGGGAGGTGACGGCATCGTGAGCGCCGCCGAGGACTCGGGCGCACCGCTCGAGCGCAACCCGATGATCCAGGACCCGCCCGCGAACACCGGCTGCACCGAGGTGCTGGCCGAGGTGTGGCTGTTCCTCGACCACGAGTGCGACCAGGAGCGGCGACGCCTGCTCCAGCAGCACCTGGACGAGTGCGCGCCCTGCCTGGCCGAGTACGGCATCGACGAGAAGCTGAAGGCACTGCTGGCCCGCAAGTGCGGCGGCGAGGCGGCCCCCGCCGGGCTCAAGGACCGGCTGCGGTCGCAGATCCGCTCCGCGGTGCTCGAGCAGGCCCAGGTGACCGTGGAGAGCGGCCCGGACGGCACCAGCGTCTCGGTGTCGCACCAGCGCACCGAGTACCGCCGCTCCGGCGGCTGACCGGCACCGCCGCTCCGGCGACACACGCGAGAGGGCGGGCACCCCACCGGGGTGCCCGCCCTCTCGCGTCGGTGTCGCCGAACTCAGCAGTTCGGCTTCTTGCCGTGGTTGGCGCCCTTCTTGGCGCGGTCACGGCGCTTGCGTGCACGCTTGGACATCTCGACCCTCCTTCCCGTCCGGGTCACGGTTCCGCGGCGTTGCCGCGGGAGCTTCGTACGCGCGATTCTCGCATGTGGTGGGATGGGCGATCGTGACCACGCTGAGCGAGCTGCTCGCCGAGCACACGACGATGGACGGCGAGACCGCCGATCACCTCCAGCGCGTGGTCGGTGAGTGGCAGTTGTTGGCCGACATGTCCTTCGCCGACTTCCTGCTGTGGGTGCCGCTGGACGACCTCCACGCGGGGACCGGCGGTGCCTCCCGGGCGGCGACCGCGCAGTTCCTGTGCGTCGCCCAGGCCCGGCCGACCACCGCACCGACCGCCCACCCGGACGACGTCGTCGGCCGCCGGGCGGTGCCGGTGGAGGTCGGCCAGCTGCGCCGGGCGGTGCTGGAGGGCCGGATCTGCCGCGACGACGACCCGCGCTGGCACCTGGAGGTGCCGGTGCGCCGGGAGACCATCCCGGTGCGCTTCAAGGGCCGCACGGTGGCGGTGCTGTCCCGGGACACCAACCTGTCCACCCCGCGCGTCCCGAGCCCGCTGGAGATCGCCTACCTCGGCAGCGCCTCGGACCTGTGCCAGATGATCGTCGACGGGACGTTCCCGCCGCAGTCCGGTCCGCCCGGCTCGGCCGAGGGCAGCCCGCGCGCCGGGGACGGCCTGGTCCGCCTCGACGTGCACGGGAACGTGGCCTACGCCAGCCCGAACGCGCTGTCGGCGTACCACCGCATGGGCCACGCCAGCGACGTCGCCGGGGCCGACCTCGCGACGGTCACCAAGGCGCTCGTGCTGGACCCGTTCGACGCGAAGGACGTCGCCGGCCGGATCAACGAGGCCCTCGACGGTGCCCCGTCCACCCGGATGGAGATCAAGGGCCGCCGGGCGACGATGCTCGTGCGCGCGCTGCCGCTGCGCCCCCGCGGCGACGCGGCGGGCGCGCTGGTCCTGGTCCGCGACGTGACCGACCTGCGTCGCCGGGACGCGGCGCTGATGAGCAAGGACGCCACCATCCGGGAGATCCACCACCGGGTGAAGAACAACCTGCAGACGGTCGCGGCGCTGCTGCGCATGCAGGCCCGGCGCAGCGAGAACCCGGAGGCGGGCCGGGCGCTGGAGGAGTCGGTCCGCCGGGTCACCTCGATCGCGCTGGTGCACGAGGCGCTGGCCTACTCCGTCGCCGAGGTCGTCGAGCTCGACGAGCTGCTGCCGAAGGTGCTGCCCGCCATCCGCGACGGTGCGACGACCGAGTCCCGTGCCCGGGTGCGGGTCGACTCCGGGTTCGGGGCGCTGCCCGCGGCGAAGGCCACCCCGCTGGTGCTGGTCCTGGCCGAGCTGACCCACAACGCGCTGGCGCACGCCTACGACCCCGGCACGGCGGGGGAGGTGGTCGTCAGCCCGGTGCGCTCGGCGAGCCGGCTGGAGGTGTCGGTGGCCGACGACGGCCACGGCATGCCGGTCGACTTCGACTTCGAGAGGTCCAAGGGGCTGGGTCTGCAGATCGTGCGGACCCTGCTGACCTCCGAGCTGGAGGCGACGATCGAGGTGCGGGCCCGGGAGGGCGGCGGCACGGTGGCGGTGGTCCGGGTACCGCTCGGCGGTTCCTGAACGCCGCGGTGGGAGGGGCGGCGGGGCAACGGGTCCGCCGCCCGTCGTCCCCGGGCGGTCGCTGCGGTGCGGCGGGTGACCGATCCCGGTCACTCCCGGTGACCCGGGGCGTGGACGGGGGCCCGGAGGGCACCGGATACGCTCGTCCCGTGACCGTTGATCCCGGTGCCGTGGTCGCGCCGGCACCGTGGTCGACCCTCACACCGGGGTGGCAGATCACCCCGAACGCACCTCGGGCCCGTGGCCGGTGGCGTCCGGCTACGGGCCCGAGGTCGGGGAGCTACTTCTTCTACTGTCCGGAGCTGCTGTCCGGGACAGCCGTTCCTGCCGCATTCCGGGCGAGTGCCCGGGCGGGGCTGCCTACGCGGTGCGGGCGCGCGGACGGGTGCTGCGCCGCTTCAGGGCGCGCCGCTCGTCCTCGCTCATGCCGCCCCAGACACCCGCGTCCTGGCCGGACTCGAGAGCCCACTGCAGGCACGACTCGGTGACCGGGCAACGCCGGCACACGCTCTTGGCCTCCGCGATCTGCATCAGGGCAGGGCCGCTGGTGCCGACCGGGAAGAACAGCTCCGGGTCCTCGTCGCGGCAGATCGCGTCGTGACGCCAGTCCATGATCACTTTCTCCTCTGGTGCGCGATCGGGGTCGCGCCGATCGTCTGTGCGCTTGGTGTTACGTGCGTGTTTCGCAGCTTGTGAATACTTTCACGAGCCACCGCGGTCCTCAATGGGAAACTGCTCGCGGGATGCGTGAGCGCCCTCATAGGGAACGCACGCAGACAGACCAGTGCCCGGGACTTCGAGCCGCCCTGGGCCGGTTCCACGATCCAGTGTCCCTGTCCCACCCGGAATCGGCCACCCGAAAACGATGTCGACCCGGACACCCTCTGAGTGAGGGGTCCGGCCCGGTGGGACGGAACCTCCACGAGCGGCGTTGCTCGTGGCCTCGCTTGCGTAGGGACCACCTTGGATCACGGGTTTGGCCTGGTGTAAGCCCCAACGGGACCGACGGTCCGCTCACATCGGTGAATGGCGCGGTTGCTCACTCCGGCGTGTGAGAGCGCCCGCACGATGCGCGACGAACCGTCCGTCTCACACGACGACGCGTAACGCTCCGGGCACGCTGAGGAATTCCACATCGGTGCGCATTCCGAGGTGGTCGCCGTCGAGCTGGAGAGCGAGAGGCTGTTCCGAAGTGATCCGCACCCGGCCGACGGCGTCGTGCCGGACGATGTGCCGCCCGTGCGGGTCGCCGTCGGCGGCCAGGATCTGGCGCAGGGTCGAGGCGATCGTCCGCGGGCTCAGCCCGGTGAGCGCGAACAGCCCCAGCCCGCTGCCGAACGACGAGCGGGGGTTGGTCCGCACCGCGCGGCCGGACAGGAAGGTCCACGGGTCGGTGTTGGAGACGAACGCCAGCCGCACCCCGGTCAGCGGCGCCGCGTCGGGGAGCTCCACCGTCATCGACGGCGGACGGCGCAGCTGCGCGAGGTACTGGGCGATCGCGGTCACCGCGTAGCGGCCGGGGCTGGCCTCGTGTCCCTGCGCGCGGGCGCGCTCGACCGCGGCCACCACCTCGGCGTCCCAGCCCATGCCGGCGTTGAAGGTGAACCAGCGGTCGTCGGCCCAGCCGAGGCCGACCAGCCGTCGTCGTCGCCGGGCCAGCGCGGTGAGCACGTGCCCGGTCGCCTCGACCGGGTCGCGCGGCATGTCCAGGGCACGGGCGAACACGTTCGCCGAGCCGCCGGGGACCACCGCGAGCATCGCGGTGGCGTCCGGGTCCGGCCGCGGGGCGCCGCTGCCCGAGCCGGTCTGCGCGGCCAGCAGCCCGTTGACGACCTCGTTGACCGTCCCGTCGCCCCCGAGCGCGACGACGAGCTCGACGCCGTCCGCCACGGCCGCCGCGGTCGCCTCCGCCGCGTGGCCCCGGTAGCGGGTCTGCAGGACGTCGAGCTTCAGCTCGCTGGCCAGGGCCTTGGTCAGCACGTCCCGGCCGGCGGCGGTGGTGGACGTGGCCTGAGGGTTGACCACGAGCAGCGCGCGCACGGGGCGACTGTATCGACCGCGCACCGGCCGGTCCGTCGGCCGCCCGGCGGTGGCGGTCGTGGCGGGCGGCCTATCCTCGGTGGGTGGCCGATGACCGCGACGACCGCCCCGTGACGCGGGAGCGACCGCCGGAGAACGTGCGGGTGGCGGGGGTGCTCGTCGCGGCCGAGGGGCTCGTCGGCGCCGTCCTCGCGGTCGTGCTCGGCGTGCGCGCCCTGGAGGCCGGCGGCGCCCGCCTCTACTACGGACTCGCCGAGGCCGGGATCTTCGTGCTCCTGGCGGCCGCCGTGGCCGGTGTCGGCTACGGGCTGGTCCGCGGGGTGCACGGCTGCCGCACCCCGGCGATCGTCGTGCAGCTGCTGCTGTTCCCGGCCATCTACTACGCGCTGGGCCCCAGCCGTCAGCTGGTGTGGGGCATCGTCTGCGGGCTGTTCGTGCTGTTCACGTTCCTGATGCTGATCAGCGAGCAGTCCCGGCGCTGGTCGATGGGCGACGAGTACCCCGAGGACTAGCGGCCGGCCGCCCCGCCGGTCCGCCGCCCGGCCAGCGCGACGAGCGGGTCGCCGGTGAGCCGGTAGGTGGTCCACCCCTCGTTCGGCACCGCGCCGACGGAGCGGTAGAAGCCGATGGCCGGGGTGTTCCAGTCCAGCACGTTCCACTCCAGGCGCTTCCAGCCGCGCCGGGCCACCTCGGCGGCCAGCTCCGCGAGCAGGGCCGCGCCGTGCCCGTCGCCGCGGGCGCCGGGGGTGACGTAGAGGTCCTCCAGGTGGATCCCGGCGACGCCCTCCCAGGTGGAGAAGGTCCGGAACCAGATGGCCGTGCCGACGACCGCGCCGTCGTCGCCGGTGGCCACGAAGGCCCCGGCCGACGGGTCCGGGCCGAACAGCGCGGCGTGCAGCTGGTCCTCGGTCAGCCCGCACTCGTGCGCGGCCTTCTCGTAGTCGGCCAGCTCGTGCACGAGCCGGACCATGACCGGCACGTCGCCGGGGGTGGCCGTACGGACGCTCACTGGTCCTCCGCGGGGGTGGGGCGCTGGTTGACGTGGTCGAGGCGGGGCACCCCGCGCTCGAACCCCAGCACGCTGACCCCGGCCGGGTCCATGCGGAAGTGCACACCGCCACTCGCGGGCAGCCCGATCCAGCGCGCCGTCAGCACCCGGGAGAAGTGGCCGTGCCCCACGAGCACGACGTCGCCGCCGCCGAGCAGGGCGCGCGCGTCGGCGAGGACGGCGTCGGCGCGCGCGGCGACGTCGCCGGGCGTCTCGCCGCCGGGCCACGGCCCGTCCCAGATCGTCCAGCCCGGCAGGGACTCGCGGATCTGCGGCGTGGTCCAGCCCTCGTTGTCGCCGTAGTCCCACTCGACGAGCCGGTCGTCGACCGCGTCCACGCGCAGCCCGGCCAGCTCGGCGGTGTCCCTCGCGCGCGTGCGCGGGGAACAGAGCACCCGGGCGGGCGGGGCCTCGTGGCGGACCAGGGCCAGCGCGTCGCGCACCCGGCGGGCGGCGGCCCGGCCCTCGTCGGTCAGCGGGACGTCGGTGCGGCCGGTGTGCTTCCCGGTGCGCGACCACTCGGTCTCGCCGTGGCGCAGCAGGAGGATCCGTCCGTCCGGATCGGCGTCGGTGCTCACGGGCGGCGACGCTAGTCGCGGACGCTGCGGGACGCTCGCGGTGATCAGGTCACCCGGTCGGGTCGGATCCGGACCCGACCGGGCAGTCCGCCGGGCGCGCCGTACCCGCAGGGTGGCCGGATCGGATGGGATCCGTGGCGGACCACGAGCCGAGGAGCGTCATGTCGTCGCAGTTCTCCCGCCACCCCGCGCGGCGGCGCATCGCCGGGATCGCCGCCGCGGCCGGCCTCGCGGTCACCGCCGCGCTCACCGCGCCCGCCGCCGCGGGCACCGCCGTGGCCGCCCCGTCCGCCCCGGCGGTGCAGGCCGGGGCGATCGGCCCGGGCGTGCAGATCGCCACCCCGGTCACCGGCGGCGCCGAGCTGTGCACCGCCAACTTCCTCTACACCCCGGCAGCCGGGCAGGACGGGCACCGCGACGAGCCCGGCGGCCGCGGCGCCGAGCACCAGGCCGCCCCGGCCGGGGCGCTCTACCTGGGCGCGGCCGCGCACTGCATGGCGGGCGAGGACGCGATGTCCTCGGTGGACGGCTGCCGCGAGCCGGTCATGCCGGAGGGCATCGAGGTCGGCATCCGCGGCCGCGACGGGAAGAACTACACCGGACGGGTCGCCTACAACTCCTGGGCGGTCATGCAGGACCGCGGCGAGACCGACCCGCAGCTGTGCCTCTACAACGACCTCTCGCTGATCCAGCTCAGCCCGGCGGCCGTCGCCGTCGCCGACCCGACGGTCCCCGGCTTCGGCGGCCCGACCGGGCTCGACACGGACGGCACCGAGCAGGGGGAGAAGGTCTACAGCTTCCAGCCCAACCAGCTCGTGGCGACGCCGTACAAGCAGGGCCTGAGCCTCGGGCAGCCGGAGGGGCCGCGCACGCACGTCGTCTCCACCACACCGCCGGGGGTGCCGGGCGACTCGGGCTCGGGCTACCTCGACGCGCGCGGGCGGGCGTTCGGGCTGCTGTCGAGCCTGATGCTGCCGACCAACACCAACGGGGTCACCGACATCGCCCGGGCACTGGCCTACGCCGAGCGCTACGGCGAGGTCGGCGCCCTGGAGGTCGTCCCCGGCCGGGTCCCGTTCACGCCGGGCGTGCTGCCGCTGACCGAGCTGCCCAGCGGCCCGTCGCTGCCCGCACTCCCGCTGCCCGACCTCACCCCGGCGCCGCTGCGCTGACCCGGGCACACGGCTCCCGGGACGGGCGTGCGGTGATCCGTACGCCCGTCCTGTGCGGGTGGCCACTCCGGACGCGCCGGGTGACCGGTTCCCGGCGTCCACCCGGTTAGACTCGCCGCCAGATCCGACAGCTCGTCCCGGCTCGGCGCCCCTATCCCGGCGCAGCGCGCGGGATGGCCGTCCGGCACCGCGAGCAGGTCGACGTCAACCCGCGACGCCCGGTGCAACGGCAGGCGCGTCCGTGCGCCGCTCTCGTACCGCACCACCCGTGGAGTCTTCCCATGACGCTCGCCCAGGACCCGACCACCCGTTCCGCCCCCGACCGGCACGAGGTGTTCGGCGCGCACGAGGGCGGCAAGCTCGCGACCGGCCTGACCGCGCCGCTGGCCGACGAGCGCGACCTGTCGATCGCCTACACCCCCGGCGTCGCGGACGTCTGCCGCGCCATCGCCGACGACGCCTCGCTCGCCGCCCGCTACACCTGGGCGCACCGGCTGGTCGCCGTCGTCAGCGACGGCACCGCGGTGCTCGGCCTCGGCGACATCGGGCCGCGCGCGTCGCTGCCGGTGATGGAGGGCAAGTCGGCGCTGTTCAAGTCCTTCGCCGGGCTCGACTCGATCCCGCTGGTCCTCGACACCACCGACGTCGACGAGATCGTGGAGACCCTGGTCCGGCTGCGCCCGACCTTCGGCGCGGTCAACCTCGAGGACGTCGCCGCACCGCGCTGCTTCGAGCTGGAGCGCCGCCTGGTCGAGGCGCTCGACTGCCCGGTTATGCACGACGACCAGCACGGCACCGCCGTCGTGCTGCTCGCCGCCCTCGACGGCGCCTGCCGGGTGCAGGGCCGCTCGCTGTCGGACCTGCGCATCGTGATCTCCGGGGCCGGCGCGGCCGGCATCGCCTGCGCACGCATCCTGCTGACCGCGGGCGCCTCGGACGTCGTGCTGCTCGACTCGCGCGGGGTCGTCGACGCCGGCCGCGGCGGGGAGAAGGCCGCGCTGGCCGCCGTCACCAACCCGCGCGCGGTCACCGGCGGGATCGCCGAGGCCCTGGCCGGTGCGGACGTGTTCGTCGGGCTCTCCAGCGCCACGCTGCCCGAGGAGCTGTTGGCCACGATGGCCCCGGAGTGCATGGTCTTCGCACTGTCCAACCCCGACCCCGAGGTGCACCCGGACGTCGCGGCCCGGCACGCCGCGATCGTCGCGACCGGCCGCAGCGACTTCCCGAACCAGATCAACAACGTGCTGGCCTTCCCGGGGATCTTCCGCGGCGCGCTGGACGCGCACGCCCGCCGCATCACCGACGACATGAAGGTCGCGGCGGCCCGCGCCATCGCCGACGTCGTCGCCGACGAGCTGTCCCCGCAGAAGATCGTGCCCGGCCCGTTCGACCCGCGGGTGGCCCCGGCCGTCGCCGCGGCGGTGGCCCGCGCCGCGGGCGACGTCGGCGTGACCGCAGGCTGACGAACGGCCATAACCCCGGTTACGAAACGTGTGCAACCGGGGTCTGCGCCGAACGGCACGGCTCGCTGTGAGCGGTCGAACACACACGGTCGGATCGGTTGCCACCGCTCGCCGAGCACGTCACACCCTTCACCCTCCGGCGACTACCTGTCACCACCCGTGAGTGACGGGCGGAGCAACGGTGTTGGGCCGAACGGTCTCATCACTCGCTGTATCGGGTGGCTCGATCGGTCTACCCGCCCGGATCGCCCGGCACGGTGGCTCGTTGTTCCCCACGGAGCTGCCGAACGGAACGGAGGCGGGCGTGTCGGAGCAGGAATCGCGGGCGGGACACCGTCCGGGTGCATCGGTCGGGGACCCGGCCGGTGGACGCGCGGAGCAGGCACCGGGTGCCCGCCGCGACAGGGACCGGGACCCCGGTCTCGCCGGTGACCTCGCCCGGGCCTTCGCCGGTCCCGGTGGCACCCCGGCGGGCCGCGCCCGGCCCGGACCCGACGACGAGCCGCTCCTCGACCGTGCGGAGGCCCTGAACCTCGCCGCCGCACCGGACGCCGAGATCTCCGGCACAGGCTTCGGGGAGCCGCCGTTCGGCAGCGCCCGCCGCCTCCCCGGTGCGCCGCGCCCGGCCGGCCCGGCCCCGTCGGTCGCCGAGGCGTCCCCCGGCCCGGGGACCACCGGGTCCGGGGCCACGGGTGCCGACGGTGCCGACCACTCCGCGGTGCAGCTCCCGCCCTCGCCCGCGATGGTCTGCGACGCCGGGGGCGTCGTCGTCCACACCAACGCCGCGCTCCGCCGCCTCGCCGGCTCCGCCGACCCGACCGGCATGCGGCTCCCGCAGCTGCTCGTCGGCCCGGACTCCGACGCCCGCCTGGTCCGTGCCGACCGCCGCCTGGCCCGGGTCAAGGTCGTCCGCTGGAACCAGCCGGGTGACCGCACCGTCGTGCTGCTCACCCCGTTCCCCGACGCCGCGCCCGCGCCGTCGGACGAGGCCCCCGCGCTCGACCTCGAGCGCGCCACCCGCTCCGGCACCTGGACCTTCGACCTGCAGGCCGGGACGCTGACCCGCAGCGAGGGGCTCGTCGAGCTCTACCGCGCGCTCGGCGTGCGCCCCGACGGCCCCGACGGCCCCATCGAGGGCGAGCAGGTCGAGCGGGTCTGCCGGATGCTGCGCCGCGGCCCGGACGCCGCGCCGGAGCCCACCACCGCGCACAGCTCGGAGATCCGCCCCGAGGGCGGCGCGGTGCTGTCGTGCCGCACCCGGATCGACCGCACACCCGGCGGTGCCCCGCTGCGCCTGATCGGGACCGTGCAGGACGTGTCCGACCGGCGCCGGGCCGAGTCCCGCGCGCAGCGCTCCGGGCAGCGGTTCGCCGACCTCGTCGCCACCATCACCACCGGCGTCGCGATGCTCGACGGCCGCGGCCGGATCGTCGACGCCAACCCGGCGCTGTGCCAGCTGCTCGACGCCGACCTGGAGACCCTGCGCGGCGTCCCGGCACGCAGCCTGTCCGCCGAGCCCCAGTCCGACGGCCGCGGCGGCCTGCCGGACTGGCTGCGCGACCCGTCGCACCCCGAGCCGACCTACCGGATCGAGTCGCTGCCGCTGCTGCGCGCCGACGGGACCCGGGTCGACTGCGAGGTCGTGGTCAACGCCGCCCCCTCCGACGACGGCCGCCCGTTCTGGCTGCTCGTCGTCACCGACGTGGGGGAGCGCCGCCGCGCCGCCGACGTGCTGCGCGAGGCCGACACCGTCGACCCGCTGACCCGGCTGCCCAACCGGGCCGGGCTGCTGGAGCTCGCCGACCGGCTGCTGGCCGGGCCGGACGCCGACCGGGTCGCCGTGGTCTGCGGCGACGTCGACGACTTCGCCCGCGTCAACACCGGTCTCGGCCACGACGCCGGCGACACCCTGCTCGTCGAGCTGGCCGGGCGGCTGCAGCGCGAGCTGCCGTACCACTGCACGGCCGGGCGGCTGTCGGCCGACGAGTTCGCGGTGGTCTGCGCCGACGTCGACGAGGTCGGCGGACCGCAGGCGCTCGCCGCCGTCGTCGCCGGGCTGCTGCGCGGCGACGTCACCGTGGCCGGCAGGCCGATCACGCTGACCGCCTCGGTCGGCGTCGCCGGGCGGGACGCCGCCGTGGCCGGCCCGCAGGCCGACGCCCGCGGCCCCCGCGGCGACGACCTGCTGCGCTCGGCCGAGGTCGCGGTGCGCGAGGCCAAGCAGCGCGGACGCGGCACGGTCGCCGTCGCCGACCGGGGCGCCGTCGCCCCGGCGCGCCGCCAGCTGGAGCTGGAGGCCGAGCTGCGCGCCGCGATCGAGGGCGACGCGCTGCGCCTGGAGTACCAGCCGGTCGTCGCGCCGGACGGCACCGTGCTGTCCGCCGAGGCGCTGCTGCGCTGGTCGCACCCGGTGCACGGCGAGGTCTCGCCCGGCGAGTTCCTGCCGGTCGCCCAGCGCGGCGGCCTGCAGCGCGACCTGGACCTGTGGGTGCTGCGCACCGCGGCCGCCGAGGCCGCGACCTGGCCCCGTGCCGGGCAGGCCGTCGCCGTCGCGGTGAACCTGGCCGGGCTGCTGCCGGCCGACCCGTCGTTCCTTGCCGACGTCACCGCGATCGTCGAGGGCGCCGGGCTGCCGTGGAACCAGCTGGTGCTCGAGCTCGTCGAGACCAGCCTGGTCGCGCTGCCGCGCCCCGCGCTGGACGCGATGAGCGAGCTCGTGCACCGCGGCGTCCGCTTCGCCGTCGACGACTTCGGCACCGGCTACTCGTCGCTGGCCCGGCTCAAGGAGCTCCCGGCGCAGACGGTCAAGGTCGACCGCGCCTTCGTCACCGGCGTCGGCACCGACCCGGCCGACTTCGCGCTCGCCCGCGCCGTCGTCGAGGTCGCGCGCGCGATGGGCCGCAAGACCGTCGCCGAGGGCGTCGAGACCGCCGAGCAGTTCCACGTCCTGCGCGGGCTCGGGGTCGACGCGTTCCAGGGCTGGCTGTTCGCCCGCTCGCTGCGCCCCGACGACCTGCACCGCGTGCTGCGCGGCGGCGGCCTGCCCACCCCGGCGACGAGCGCGACCCCGCCCGACGGGACCCCGGGCGCCTGGTGAGCCGGTCGCGCCCGCCCACCGCGGGCGCGACCGCCGTCGTCACCGCACGAACGCGCTCTGCCCGGTGATCGCCTTCCCGACGATCAGCGTGTTCATCTCCCGGGTGCCCTCGAAGGAGAACATCGCCTCGGCGTCGGCGAAGTACTTCGCGATCCGGTTCTCCAGCACCACCCCGTTGCCGCCGACGAGCTGACGCCCGAGCGCGACGGTCTCCCGCATCCGGGTCGCGCAGAACTCCTTCACCAGCGACGAGTGCGCGTCCGACCCGCGCCCGGAGTCGAGCAGCTGGGCGTTGCGCACCGCCATCCCCAGCGAGGCGCTCACGTTGCCGAGCATCCGCACCAGCAGGTCCTGCATCAGCTGGAACCCGCCGATCGGGCGGCCGAACTGCTCCCGCTGGGCGGCGTAGGACAGCGCCAGCTCGTAGGCGGCCATCTGCACCCCGACCGCGCCCCAGGCGGCGTTGGCCCGGGTGCGCTGCAGGACCAGTCCGGCGTCGCGGAAGGTGCCCGAGCCGCCGGAGAGCCGGTGCGACTCCGGCACCCGGACCTGGTCGAGCAGGATGTCGGCGTTCTGCACGATCCGCAGCGATTGCTTGCCCTCGATCTTCGTGACCGTCATGCCCTCCGACGGCGAGGGCACGACGAAACCGCGCACCGCGCCGTCGGCGTCCGGGTCGGTGTCCCGGGCCCACACGATGACCAGATCGGCGAAGGTGGCGTTGCCGATCCAGCGCTTCTCGCCGTCGAGGACCCACTCGTCGCCGTCGCGGGTGGCGGTGGTCTCCATGCCACCGGCCACGTCGGACCCGCCGTGCGGCTCGGTCAGCCCGAACGCGCCGATCGAGTCCATCCGGGCCATCGCGGGCAGCCAGCGCTCGCGCTGCTCGGGGGTGCCGCCGGCGTGGATCGAGCCCATCGCGAGGCCCGTGTGGACGCCGTAGAAGCTGTTGACCGACGGGTCGACCCGGGAGATCTCCGCGTGCAGGAACCCCAGGAACAGCCGCGACGCCGGCGGGTCGGCGTAGCCCGCCCCCGCGAGGTCGAGGCCCGCGAAGCCCTTGACCAGCTGCATCGGGAACTCGGCGCGGTCCCAGGCCTCCAGCACGACGGGGGCGACCTCGGCGCGCAGGAACTCCCGCACCCGGCGCAGGTCGGCGCGCTCGGCGTCGGTGAGCAGGTCGGCGTAGTGGAACCAGTCCGCGACGTGCGGGTGGTCTGGGTCGAGGTCCAGCTCGGGACGCGGCAGACGCGTGGGCTCCTTCGGCATGGCCCCACTGTTGCGCCGCGGCGCACCGGCCGCACGGCAGAGCGCCTACCGCAGGGCCTGCAGCAACGCCGCGCCGGCCGTCGTATCCCCGACCGGGCTGAGCACCACGTGGTCGGCGCCCGCGGCCCGGTGCTCGGCGACCCGGGCGGCGATGTCCTCGACGCCGCCGCGGGCGGAGACGGCGTCGAGCAGCCGGTCGGCGCGGGCGTCGACCTCGGCCTCGGCGAACCCCAGCCCGCGGACGGCGGCGCGGTAGCCGGGCACGCCGAGCAGGAACCCGGCCAGCTCGCGCAGGCCGGTCCGGTCGGTCCCGAGGACGGTCGGCAGCATCACCGCGAGCAGCCGGTCCGGGCCCAGCGCCGCCCGCGCCCGCGCGGTGTGCTCGGGGGTGACCAGCAGCGTCACCGCCCCGGCGCAGCGGGTGCGGGCGAGGTCGAGCTTGCGCGGTCCGAGCGCGGCCAGCAGCCGCTCCGACGCGGGCAGCCCGAGTGCGTCGAGCTCGTCGAGGTGGCGGTGCAGCGCGTCCAGCGCCCGCGGCTGCTGGGGCGCCCCCAGTCCGGTCAGGTAGCGGCCGGGGTGACGGCGGGCCGCGTCGGCGTGCACCGCGGCGACGGCCGCCGCCGGGTACAGCCCGGTCGGCACGATCCCCGGGACGACGGCGGCGGCCCGGGTGCCGTCGAGCAGCGCGGTCAGCCGGTCGAGCCGGTCGATCGCGCCCCCGGCGAGCCACAGGGTGCGGGCACCGGCGTCCTCCAGGGCCGCGGCGTCGGCGGGAGCGGGTCCGGTGGCGACGCCGAGCGGGCCCAGTGCAGTGGTCAGGGTCATGTCCGCAGCGTCGGTGCTGAACCGGACTGCAGGTCAAGCGCGACGGGGTGCCGGTGACCTGCGGCCGACCGCTCGCCCGTCGCGCACGACCGGGTTAGTGTGCTGCGACCAAGCGGGGAGCAGGGGTCCCGCGCGACGGCAGGGGGAACCGCCGATGATCGAGTTCCGGGGCGTCACGAAGCGCTTCCCGGACGGGACGGTCGCGGTCGACGAGCTCGACCTCGTCGCCGAGCAGGGGCGGATCACGGTCTTCGTGGGCCCGTCCGGCTGCGGCAAGACGACCTCCCTCCGCATGATCAACAGAATGATCGAGCCGACCGGCGGCGAGCTGCGCGTCGACGGGCGCGACGTGCTGTCCGCCGACCCGGCCGAGCTGCGCCGGGGCATCGGCTACGTCATCCAGCAGGCCGGGCTGTTCCCGCACCGCACGATCGTCGACAACATCGCGACCGTGCCGATGCTCGTCGGGAGCAGCAAGAAGGCCGCGCGGGACCGGGCGATGGAGCTGATGGAGATCGTCGGCCTCGACACCTCGATGGCCAAGCGCTACCCGGCGCAGCTGTCCGGCGGCCAGCAGCAGCGCGTCGGCGTGGCCCGCGCGCTCGCCGCCGACCCGCCCGTGCTGCTGATGGACGAGCCGTTCTCCGCGGTGGACCCGATCGTCCGGGAGAGCCTGCAGGAGGAGCTGCTGCGGCTGCAGTCCGAGCTCGGCAAGACCATCGTGTTCGTCACCCACGACATCGACGAGGCCATCAAGCTCGGCGACAAGGTCGCGGTGTTCCGGGTCGGCGGCAAGCTCGCCCAGTACGACGAGCCGGGCGTGCTGCTGTCCCGCCCGGTCGACGGTTTCGTTGACAACTTCGTCGGCCGCGACCGCGGCTACCGGGGCCTGGGCTTCCTGTCCTCGGACACCATCCCGATCGGGTCGCTGCCGGTGCTCTCGGTCGGCGACCCCCTCCCCGACGACGGCTGGTCGGTCGTCGTCGACGGCTCCGCCCGGCCGCTGGGCTGGGTCGAGGCCGGTGAGGGCCGGGTGACCGAGGAGGCCATCGTCCCGGGCGGGTCGCTCTACGCCGTCGAGTCGGGCTCGCTGCGCGGCGCGCTCGACGCGGCGCTGTCCTCACCGTCCGGTCAGGGTGTCGCCGTCGACGCCGACGGCCGGGTCGCCGGCTCGGTCACTGCCGACTCGGTGCTCGAGGCGCTGCCCGCGGCCCGCGACTCGCACAACGCCGCCTGAGGCCGCCGTGACCTGGGTGTTCGACAACCTCGACTCCGTGCTCGACGCGCTCGCCGAGCACGTCGTGTACGCCCTGATCCCGGTGCTGCTCGGGCTGGTGTTCGCGATCCCGCTGGGCTGGGTCGCCAACCGCAACGCGACGCTGCGCACGATCATGACCAACGCCGCCGGCCTGCTCTACACGGTCCCGTCGCTGGCGCTGTTCGTGTTCATGCCGCCGCTGCTCGGCACCCAGATCCTCGATCCGGTCAACGTGATCGTCGCGCTGACGGTCTACACCGTCGCGTTGCTCGTGCGGACGGTGTCCGACGCGCTGTCCGCGGTGCCGGGCCACGTCGTCGACGCCGCGAACGCGATGGGCTACACCCCGGTCCGGCGTTTCGTCGGCGTCGAGCTGCCGCTCGCCGTGCCGGTGATCGTGGCCGGCCTGCGGGTCGCCGCGGTGTCCACGATCAGCCTGGTCACGGTGGGTGCGGTGATCGGCTTCGGCGGGCTCGGCCTGCTGTTCACCGAGGGCTTCAACCGCAGCAACGACGCCCAGATCGTCTCCGGCATCGTGCTGGTGCTGCTGCTCGCGCTCGTCGTCGACTCGGCCCTGCTGCTCGGCGGCAGGCTGCTCACCCCCTGGCAGCGGGCCCGTACCGGGAAGGCGGGGGCATGACCTACTTCGGCTGGCTGTTCGACGGCGCGAACTGGGAGGGGCCGACCGGCATCCTCGCCCGGCTCGCCGAACACCTCGGCTACACCGCCCTGACCCTGCTGGTCGCGGTGCTGATCGCGGTGCCCCTGGGCGCCTGGATCGGGCACACCGGCCGCGGCGGCTTCCTCGTCGTCGGCCTGGCGAACGGGCTGCGCGCCCTGCCCACCCTGGGCCTGCTGGTGCTGATCACCACGCTGGTCGGGCTGTCGCTGATCGGCCCGATCATCACCCTCATCGTGCTGGCGGTGCCCGCGGTGCTCGCCGGCACCTACGCCGGCATCCGCAACGTCGACCCGGCCGTCGTCGACGCCGCCACCGGGATGGGCATGCGCGGGCCCGAGGTGCTGTGGAAGGTCGAGCTCCCCAACGCGCTGCCGCTGATCATCGGCGGGCTGCGCAGCGCGACCCTGCAGGTCATCGCGACCGCGACCATCGCCGCCTACGTCTCGCTCGGCGGGCTCGGCCGGTTCATCATCGACGGCCTCGGCCAGCGCGACTTCGGCATGATGATCGGTGGCTCGATCCTGGTCGCCCTGCTCGCGATCGTCGCCGACCTGCTCCTGGGCGGGCTGCAGAAGCTGATCGTCTCGCCCGGCCTGCAGGCCACCGGCCGGACCGCGCCGCGCCGGCTGCGCGTGGTGCCCACCCGTCCCGAACCCGTCCGCGAAGCGGCCTGACCCACCCCGCACGTCCCCGAGAGGACACCCACCATGAGACGCACCCGTCTGCTGACCGCCGTCGCCGCGACGGTGACCGCCGCGTTCGCGCTGACCGCCTGCGGTGGGGGCTCCGACCCCCTCGCCGGGGGCGGGCAGTCCGGCAGCAGCGACCAGAGCACCGTCGTCGTCGGCGCCGCGAACTTCACCGAGAGCCAGATCCTGTCCTCGGTGTTCGCCCAGGCGCTGCAGGCCAAGGGCGTCACGGTCGAGACCCGGCCGCCGATCGGGTCCCGTGAGGCCTACGTGCCGGCGCTCAAGGACGGCTCGATCGACCTGATCCCGGACTACAGCGGCACGCTGCTGCAGTACCTCGACAAGAGCGCCGCGCAGACCCAGCCGGACGAGGTCTACACCGCGCTGCAGTCGACGCTGGAGAAGGCGGCGCCCACCCTGACCGTCCTGAACCGGGCCGAGGCCGAGGACAAGGACGCCGTCGTCGTCACGAAGGAGACCGCGCAGCGGCTGAACGCGACCTCCATCGCCGACATCGCGTCGCGCTGCGGTGAGCTCGTGTTCGGCGGCCCGCCGGAGTTCCAGACCCGTCCCGACGGCATCCCCGGCATCCAGAAGACCTACAACTGCTCGTTCAAGTCCTACCGCTCGCTCGACGCCGGCGGCCCGCTGACCGTCGCGGCGCTGAAGAACGGCGACGTGCAGGCCGCGGACCTGTTCACCACCGACGCGGCGATCCCGGAGAACGACTTCGTGGTCCTCACCGACCCGAAGAACAACTTCGCCGCGCAGAACGTCGTGCCGCTGATCAACAAGGAGAAGGCGACCCCGCAGGTCACCGAGATCCTGAACGCGGTCTCGGCGAAGCTCACCACGCAGGAGCTGCTCGGCCTGAACGAGGCCGCGGCCGCGCCGGACAAGCCGTCGGTCGACACCGTGGCGAAGAACTGGCTGACCGCACAGGGCCTGCTCTGATGACCGGCGAGGTCCTGTCCCTGCACCGCTACCCCGTGAAGTCGATGCTGGGGGAGGACCTCGCCGCCCTCGAGCTCGACACGCACGGCGTCGTCGGCGACCGGGCGCTCGCCCTGACCGACCCGGACACCGGCCGGGTCGCGACGGCCAAGCAGCCCCGGCACTGGCGACGCCTGCTGACGTGCACCTCCGCGGGCGTCGGCGACGACGTGCGGGTCACGCTGCCCGACGGCCGCACCGTCGACGCCGGGCAGGCCGCCGGGCCGCTCGCCGAGCTGCTCGGCCGGCCCGTGGTCGTCGCCCAGCAGCGGGCCGACGGCGCCGTCGTCGAGCGGCCGGACCCCGAGGACGTCCTTGCCCACGGCCTGGACGCTGAGGTCGACGCGCCGACCCTGGAGATCGCCCAGGGCGCTCCCGGCGGGCGGTTCGTCGACCACTCGCCGGTGCACCTGATCACCACCGCGACGCTGGACGCGCTCGGCGTCGAGGCGCTGCGCTACCGGCCCAACGTCGTCGTCGCGACGCCGCCGGGCACCGAGCCGTTCGTGGAGAACGGCTGGCTCGGGCGCCGGCTCACCCTCGGCGACGTCGTACTGGTCCCGACCCTGCCGACCCCGCGCTGCTCCGTGCCGACGCTGGAGCACGGCGACCTGCCCCGCGCCCCGCACGCGCTGCGCGGTCCGGCCGACCGCAACCGCGTCGAGGTCGAGGGCTTCGGGGTGCTGCCCTGCGCGGGGCTCTACGCCCGCGTCGAGCACACCGGCACTCTGCGCCTCGGGGACCGGGTCGAGGTCTCCTGAATCTTTATGATCAGGAGTATTCTTTACCGGTGTTGAACATCAAGGACGCCGAGGCGGACCGGCTTGCCCGTGAGCTCGCGTCCGAGACCGGGGAGTCGATCACCCAGGCCGTGGCTGTCGCGGTCCGTGAGCGGCTGGAACGCATCCGGGGGCGCGGCGCGTCGGTCGGTCTCGCCGAGGAGATCGACGCGATCGCCCGCCGTTCGGCCGCGCTGCCCGAGCTCGACCGACGGACGTCGGAGGAGGTCCTCGGGTACGACGACGACGGGCTCCCCACCTGATGGTGATCGACACGTCCGCCCTGGTGGCGATCCTCTTCGACGAGCCCCCGCGCCCGGCGCTCGCCCGGGCGATCGAGGCGGACCCGGTCCGGCTCGTGTCGGCGGCGACGGTCCTGGAGGCGGCGATGGTCGTGGAGTCGCGTCGCGGTGACGCGGCCGGCCGGGAGCTCGACATCCTGCTGCACCGTGCGCAGGTCCGGACCGTCGACGTCGGCGAGCGGCACGCCGAGCTGGCGCGGTCGGTGTGGCGCCGCTACGGCAAGGGGCGCCACCCCGCCGGCCTGAACTACGGCGACTGCTTCTCCGCGGCACTGGCCCTCGCGAGCGGGGAGCCGCTGCTGTTCGTCGGCGACGACTTCGCCCGGACCGACATCCCGTCGGTCGCCCTGTCCTGACGTGCCCGCCCCGGTCAGGTCAGGCGCGAGTACACGTCGGTGACCAGCAGGACCGCGAACAGCACCGACGAGATCCCCAGGACCGCGTTGGACAGCCAGCGCGAGCGCGCCTCGCGGGCCACCATCGAGGTGTTCAGCAGCAGGAGCAGCGTCACCGCCAGGAACGGCATGAAGAACGAGCCCAGCACCCCGTAGACCAGGGTCAGCGCGAACGGTCGCCCGATCAGCAGCAGGGCCATCGGCGGGAACGTCAGCCACAGCAGGTACCCGCGGAAGGGCAACGACCGCTCGGCGCGGGCGGCCTCGTAGGCCCCGGCCCGCCCGGGCCCGTCGCCGCGGTCCCCGGTGTCGGTGCCCGGCTCCTCGCCGGGCACCACCGCGTCGACCTCGTCCGGCCCGATCGCGGCCTTCTTCCCGTGCGGCAGCCGGATCGCCCGCACCCAGTCGGTGAACAGCAGCGACACGCCGTTCCACACGCCGAGCAGCGAGGTGAAGGTGACCGACAGGAAGCCGACGAGGAACAGGATCCGCACCGGCTCGCCGTAGAGGGCACCGAGCCGGTCGGCGAGGGTGAGCAGCCCGCTGTCGGACTCGGTGAGGTTCTCCCCGAGCAGGATCGTGGACCCGACGACGAGCATCGAGACCACGAAGATGCCGGTCATGATGTAGCCGGTCGCGTTGTCCAGCCGCATCATCGACAGCCACTTCGGGCCCTTCCAGCCCTTCGCGAACAGCCAGTAGCCGTAGGCGGCCATGGTGATCGTCCCGCCGACGCCGCCGATCAGGCCGAGCACGTAGACCGTGGACCCCTCGGGCAGCCGCGGGACGAGGCCGTTCGCCAGCGCGGGCAGGTCCGGGCCGACCAGGATCGCGACGAACACGACCGTCGCGAACTTGATCAGCACGAGCACCGTCATGAACTTCTCGAACGCGTGGTAGCGCTGCACCCACACCAGCGCCAGCCCGACGACGCCCGCGATCGCCGCCCACCCGCCGACCGGCAGCCCGCCGAACAGCGCGTTCAGCGGCAGCCCGACCGCCGACATCGCGGTGGCGCCGTAGACGAAGCCCCACACCACGATGTAGACGCCGAAGAAGCCGGTCGCCCAGTAGCCCAGCCGCCGCCAGCCGTCGAGCATGGTCGCGCCGGAGCCGAGGTGCCAGCGTCCGACGGCCTCGCCGAGCGCGAGCTTGACCAGGGTCCCGACGACGGCGGCCCACAGCAGCACCGTCCCGAACGACGCACCCGCCACCATCGTCGCGACGAGGTCGCCCGCGCCGACGCCGGTCGCCGCGGCGAGCAGGCCCGGCCCGATCGAGCGGATCCTCCGCGCGCCGGTGGGGGGTTCGAGGAAGTCGGTCTGCGGACCGGGGGAGGCCATCGTCACAGTCTCCGATCACGGCGTCGTGGGAGGGATCGCGCGGGTTCGCCGAGCACGCTAGGCGAGCGGGGCGGTGCATTCCAGCGCGGAAGGGTCACGAACGGACGTATCGGACCCCCGATCGCGGCGACGGGCTACGACGCACGGCGCACCCGCCGTTGCAGCCGGTGCACGCCCGGCGCACCATGAACGGGTACCGGGACCGGCCGATAGATTGGCCGCGGCGTCGGCCGGGTCACGGTCGCCGCACGCGCACGCACGGAGGGTGGGCATGGCGAACATCGACGAGATCCGGGCCGGGATCGGGCGGGCCAACCAGCAGGCCACCGAGAGCCTCGGCGCGCTGCGGCACGCCCGCCAGGCCATCGAGGAGGCCGGCGCCGCGTTCTCGCAGAACATCTACGGCACCGCCCAGAACGACGCCGACGACGCCCGCGCCCGCTTCGCCGCCGCGTCGGAGAAGATCGACGAGGTCGAGCAGGCCCTGCACATCGCCATGCAGTCCGCCGACGACGTCGCCTCGCGGCTCTGACCGCGCCCGCCCGCCTCTGATGGCCCGTCGCCCGAACCGTCGCGAGCGGATCCGGTCCGCCTTCGACGGGTTCCACCGGGCGGCGTCGCGGGCACTGGGTGCGGCGGAGGGCCGCCGCGACCGGGCCGCGGCCCGGCACGCCGAGGTCATGGCGGAGCTGTGGCTGCGCGAGACCGGGCACGACGCCGCGCGCCGCGACCCGGGGCTGGCCCGGGTGCTCGGCAACCCGCGGCTCGCCGGCGTCCTCGCCCGGGTCGCCGAGGACCGGGCGCACGTGTTCGACCGCTGGCAGGGCGACTCGCCCCAGACGCTGTCGGAGATCGTCGCCGACGCCAGCCCCGGCGCCGCCGGGGACGCCCCGGCCGACTGGAAGCCGGTCGCGGGCGCCGTCGAGCCGACCGGTCCGGTCCCGGAGATGTGGGTGCTCGGCACCGGCTCGGTGGAGGGCGGTGCCCCGTTCCGGGTCGCGGTCCCGCTGCTCGACGGCGCGCACCTGCAGGTGGTGTCGACGCCGCGCTCCCGCGACCGGGCCGAGGCGATGGTCGAGCAGCTGGTCCTGCGCACCGTGCGGCACTTCCGGCCGGGCGCGGTGAACGTGCACGTCTGGGACGTCGGCCAGCTCGCAGGCGCCCTGCCCGGGCTGTACCCGCTGACCCGCACCGGGCTGCTGACCGTGCACGACCCGACCCGGCTGGGGCGGCTGCTGGACCAGCTCGCGGACCGGATCCGCCGGGTGCAGACCCGGGTGCTCGCCGACGGCGCCACCTCGCTGCGCGAGCTCGCCGACCGCACGGGGGAGCGGCCCGAGGCGTGGCTGGTGGCGGTGCTCGTCGGCAACGGCCGCGAGCTGCCCGAGGCCGAGCTGCGCCAGCTGCAGCGGGTGGCGCGCGGCGGTGTCGCGGCGGGGGTGCAGCTGGTGCTGCTCGACGTCCCGGCGGCGCTGCCGCGTCCGGTGGAGACCGTCGACTTCGGGGACCCGCCGGGCGTCGACCCGGCCGACGACCGGCTGCCGGTCCCGGTGCGGACCTCGGTGACCGGACCGCACGTGCTCGTCGAGCCGGACCCGCCGGTACCGGCCGACGACGTCACCGCGGTGTGCGAGGCGATCGCCGCCGGGCACGAGCAGTGGCGCGGACGGCTGGGCGCGTTCAAGGACATGCTGCCCCGGCGGCGCGGCGAGGGCCGCTCGCACGACGGGCTGAAGGTCGTCGTCGGGCACGAGGACGGCATCCCCGCCGAGCTGAGCCTCGACGACCATTCCCCGCACGCGCTCGTCGGCGGGCCCAGCGGGTCGGGCAAGACGAACCTGCTGCTGGCCTGGATCGCCGGTCTCGCCGCGCACTACGGCCCGGACGAGGTCGAGCTGTACCTGCTCGACTTCAAGGAGGGGGTGTCGTTCACCCCGTTCGCCCCGGACCCGGAGGGCCACCGCGCCGACCGGCTCCCGCAGGCCCGGCTGATCGGTGTCAACATCAACACCGACCGGGAGTTCGGGCTGGCGCTGCTGCGCCACCTGTCCGAGGTCATGCGCAGCCGCGCCGAGGCCGCCCGCCGGCACGGCGCGACCAAGCTGGCCGAGCTCCGGGTGGAGCGCCCCGACCTGCGGCTGCCGCGGATCGTCGCGGTCATCGACGAGTTCCAGTTCCTGTTCACCGGCCGCGACGCCGTCAGCGCCGAGGCGACCGCGCTGCTGGAGGACGTCGCCCGGCGCGGCCGCTCGCAGGGTGTGCACCTGGTCCTGGCCAGCCAGGACGTCTCCGGCATCGACGCGCTGTGGGGCCGCTCGGCGATCTTCGAGCAGTTCGTCCTGCGGATCGCGCTGCCCCGCGCGCGGCGGATCCTCGCCCAGGACAACGAGGCGGCGCTGGCGCTCCCGCGCTGGCACGCGATCGTCAACCACGACTCGGGCGTCGCGCACGGCAACCACGTGGTCCGGCTGCCCGAGGCGGGCGGCCCGGTGGTCCGCGACGTCCAGGTCACCGCGTTCACCGACTTCCCCGACACCCCGGAGCCGGTCGTCTTCGACGGCGCCCGTGCCCCCTCCCACGACGCGCTGGCCGCCCGGCTGCCCGCCGACGGCGTGCCCCGCGCGCTGGTCGGGCAGTTCGTCGACGTGCACGGCAGCCCCGCGGCCGCCGAGTTGTCCGACGGCCCCGGCCGCAACCTCGGGGTGATCGGGCCCGACGCCCGCGTCGCGGTCCCGCTGCTGTGCTCGGCCGTCCGCTCGGTGGTGGTGTCGCTGCCCGACCCGGCCGGCGCGCAGGTCCTGCTCGTGCCGCTGGCCCCGGACGCGGCGGCCGCCGCGGGCGCGCTCGCCCCGGACCTGCCCGGCACGGTGGAGAAGGTGTCCGCCGACGGGTTCGCCGCCCGCGTCGCCGAGCTGGCGGCGACGGTCCGTGCCCGGGCCGCGTCGGGCGGCGGTGGGGGACACGCGTCGCTGCTGGTCGTGGTGTTCGGCGCCGACGCGGCGGAGTCGATGCTGGACCGCACCGGCACCGAGGACCTGCGGGCGCTGCTGCGCCACGGGCCCGGGGCCGGGGTGCACGTGCTGGGCTGGTGGCAGGGCGCGCAGCGGCTGAAGACGCTGCTGGCCCCGCCGGGTGCGGCGATCGACGACCTGGGCGCCTGGGTGGCGACCGGCGTGCAGGGCACCGACCTGGTGCCGCTGCTGGGCGGACAGCCGCTGGACTGGACGCCGACGCCGGGGCGCGCGCTGTTCCTCGACCGCTCCCGGCACGGCCGCCCGCAGCTGGTCATCCTGACCGACGCGGGCGGCGGCGGCCCGGACACCCTCGCCGGAGGTGGGATGTGAGTGCCGTCGAGCGCTACCGCGCGGTCGTGGCCGAGCTGGCCGGTGCCGTCGTCGACCTGCGGGAACGCGACGCCCGGCGGGCCGAGGAGCTGCGCCGCGAGCTGCGCGGCACCGAGCGGGAGCTGCGCGACGCCGCGGACCGGCTCACCCTGGCCCGCGGCATGTTCGAGCTGCGCTGGGAGGCGGCGTTGCAGCTGATGTGGTCGGCCGAGGAGCCGGGGCGTCCCCGGCCGCGACCCGACCTGCGGGCCGACCCCGACGAGCACGCCGCGCTGGAGGAGGCCGCCGACGAGGCCCTGCGCGAGCTGCGCTCCTCGGGCGACCGGCGGCTGTTCCGCCTGCGCCGCGACGACGACTGACCCCGCCCCGCACGCCGCACCCGCCCGGGCCGGACACGCCGAGATGCAGCCCCGGGCCGGCCACGCGGGTGGCGGGCAGCCCTGAGCTGCATCTCGACGGTCGTGCCGGGGGTCCGGGGCCGGTGGTCGCCGTCCGCCCCTCCCCGGCGTACCGCGTGTGCGGCACCGGATCGTGGGCGGGCGGTCAGCCCAGCGGGACGACGCCCAGCAGCAGCGCGACCCCGAGCATCGCCAGCGAGCAGACCGCGGCCCGCCAGATCACCCTGCGGTGGTGGTCGGCCAGGTTGACCTTCGCGAGCGAGACGAGCAGCAGCAGCGCCGGGACCAGCGGGCTGGTCATGTGCACCGGCTGGCCGATGATCGAGGCGCGGGCCATCTCCACCGGGGCGATGCCGTAGTGGCCCGCGGCCTCGGTGAGGATCGGCAGGATGCCGAAGTAGAACGCGTCGTTGGTGAGGAAGAACGTCAGCGGCATGCTCAGCACACCGGTGATCACCGCGAACCAGGAGCCGACCGACGGCGGCACGGCCGAGACGATCCCGTTCGCCATTGCCGTCACCATGCCGGTGCCCGACAGCACCCCGACCAGGACCGCGGCGGCGAACACCATGGACACGACGCCGACGATCGAGGTGGCGTGCGAGGTCACCGCCCGGAGCTGGTCCTCGGGCTTCGGGAAGTTCACGACCAGGGCGATCGCGGCGGCCGCGACGAACACCAGCGACAGCGGCAGGACGTCCATGCCCAGCAGCACCAGCAGCGCGACGGTGAGCCCGAGGTTGAACCAGATCAGCTTCGGCCGCAGCGTCGGACGGTTCGGGTCCAGCGTGCCCTCGAGGGCGGCGTCGTCGGCGTCGGAGGAGCCCCCGGCGGAGCCGGACGCCGGCCGGTCGGTGCCGTGCGTGCCGTCGGTGCCGGTGCCCCCGCCGACCAGGGCGGGCTCGCGCACCGCCACCATCTCGTCGGCGACGACCGACAGCGTGCGGCCCGAGGCGAGCAGCCGCCTGCGCTCGGAACGGCCCAGCTGCCAGGCCAGCAGCAGCACGGTGGCGATGCCGGCCACCATGCCCGGGACCATCGGGTTGAACAGCTCCGAGGGCGACACGTTCAGCACCGTCGCCGCGCGGATCGTGGGGCCGCCCCAGGGCAGGATGTTGAGCACGCCGTTCGCGAGGTTGGCGACGACGGTCAGCACCACCGGGCTCAGCCCGAGCCGCAGGTAGATCGGCAGCAGTGCGGACACCGTGATGATGAAGGTGGTCGAGCCGTCGCCGTCGAGGGAGACGACACCGGCGAGCACCGCGGTCAGCACGACCAGGCGCACCGGGTCGTTGTTCACCGTGCGCAGCACGAAGCGGATCAGCGGGTCGAACAGCCCGACGTCGATCATCGTGCCGAAGAAGATGATCGCGAAGAACAGCAGCACGGCCGTCGGCGCGAAGTCCTTGAACGCCGACGAGATCGAGTCGACGACGCCGTCCTCGCCCGGTTCGGACAGGCCGGTGCCGGTCGCCACGAGGGCGAAGGTCAGCGGGACGAGTACCAGCGCCAGCGTCGGCGCGAGCCGCTTCGCCAGGATCAGGTACATGAAGACCGCGATCATCGCGGACCCGAGAACGATGAGCATCGGTGCTCCTCCTCGACGGATGTGTCGAGGAGCAACGCTAGGTCCGGGCCCCGGCCCCGGTCCCGCTTGCGGACACAGCCCACGTAGTGGTCGCTGCGTGCCCTGTGGTCGTTGTGGTCACGGGGCGGACGGGCGGCCGGCCGCCCCGTGACGGGCGGGTCAGTGGTCGATGCGGGTCGCGTCGTTCGCCCAGAACACCACGCGCCTGCCGACGCCGGTGATGATGAAGTGCAGGGTGATGCCGATCGCGGACAGCAGGACGAGCACCGCGAACGTCCGGGACACGTCGAGGGTGAAGTTCGTGGCCTGGATGGCGTAGCCCAGGCCCTCGGTCGACCCGACGAACTCGGCGACGATCGCGCCGGTCACCGCGAAGATGGCGGCGACGTCGAGCCCGGCCACGATGCTCGGGAGCGCGCTGGGGAACTGCAGCCTGCGGAAGACCTGTCCGCGGGTGGCGCCGAACGAGCGGAACATCGCGATCTGGTCGGGGTCGGTCGAGCGCAGCCCGTGGATCGCGTTGACCAGCAGCGGGAAGAAGGCCAGCAGCGCGGTCGTGACGACCTTGGAGGTCATCCCGGTCCCGAACCAGATCAGCAGGACCGGCGCGATGGCGACCTTCGGGATGGTCTGGGTCGCGACGACCAGCGGGAAGACCGCCTTGTCGACCAGCCGCGACTGGGTGACCAGGAACGCCACCGACAGCGCGGCGACGACGGCCAGCAGGAAGCCCAGCAGGATCTCCTGCAGCGTGACCCACGCGTGCGGGAGCAGCGAGCCGTCGGTCAGCCCGACCCACAGCGACCGCGCCACCGTCGAGGGGGCGGGGACGATCAGCGCCGAGACGTCGAAGACGACCACGGCGGCCTCCCACACCGCCAGGAGCAGGACGGCGAGCCCGGACGCGAGCAGCCAGCCGGGTTGGTCGACCAGCCGCCGGCGGGGCGGCCGGGCGGTGGCGGGGGGCGTCCGGACGGAGGTGCTGCGGTCCGACGTCGTCGTCATGTCTGTCTCCGTGGTGGGGCGGGGCGGGCGCTCAGTGGGCACTGTGCTCGGAGTTGAGGAGCCTGCGGATCCGGGTCACGTAGCTCCCGAACTCGGGGGTGTTGATCGTCTCGAGGACCCGCGGGCGGGGCAGGTCGATGTCGATGACCTCGGCGATCCGGCCGGGCCGGGCGGTCATGACCACCACCCGGTCGGACAGCAGGACGGACTCGGGGACGCTGTGGGTGACGAACAGGACCGTCTTGCGGTCCCGTTCCCAGATCTCGAGCAGGTCCATGCCGAGCTGGTCGCGGGTGAGCGCGTCCAGCGCGCCGAACGGCTCGTCCATCATCAGGATCTGCGGGTCGTGCACCAGGGCGCGCCCGATGCCGACCCGCTGCTGCATCCCGCCGGAGAGCTCGTTGGGGTACTTGTCGGCGAAGTCGGACAGGCCCAGCTTGGCCAGCATCTCGTCGGCGATCCGGTCCGACCCCTCGGCCGGGGCGCCGTTGAGGTCGTGGGACAGCAGCAGGTTCTGCCGCACGGTCCGCCAGGGCAGCAGCAACGCCTGCTGGAAGACCATGCCGAGACGGTGCCGGCCCGGGAGCAGCTCGCCGCCGAAGCTCAGCGAGCCGTGGGTCAGGCGGGTCTGCCCCATGATGATCTTCAGGAGGGTGCTCTTGCCGCAGCCGCTCGGGCCCACGATGGACAGGAACTGTCCCTGCGGGACGGCGAGGTCGACGTCGTCGAGGGCGACGACCTCGCCACCCCGCTTGCTGGTGTAGCTCTTGTGCACGCCGGTCAGTGCGACGGCGTCGGTCGTGGCCAGGGTCATGGGGGCACTCCTCTGTGCACGGTTCGGGGGAGAGGGCCGGGTCAGGCGGTGCCGGACTCCGGCCCGGCGACGGCGTCGGGCACCGGCAGCGGCCACGTCCCGCCCATCAGGTCCGTCAGGCGCATCGCCGCGGCGGTGAGCAGGGACTCCTCGCGGGCCGCGGACCCCGGCGCCAGCGCGGTTGCGGTGCCGATCACCGCGATCGTGGCGGCCAGTCCTCGGGCGCCGAACACCGGCGCGGCCAGGATGCGGACACCCGCGGAGGTCGTGGTGCTGCCGATCCCGCTGGCCCGCGCCTGCTCGGCACGCTCGTTGAGGTCCTCGCGCTGGGCACCGGGGACGGTCCCGAGCAGACGCTCGATGGCGAAGCGGTCCGGGTGGAAGGCCAGGAAGACCTGGGTCTGTGCGGCGTCGCTGGCGAGCTGGTGGCCGACGCGGACGGTGACGGCCGCGCCCCAGGTGACGTGCTGCTCGACGTGGACGACGACGGGGCCGCCCGCACCCCACAGGGCCATCGCGACGGTGAGGTGGGCGTCGGCCGACAGGTCGCGCATCACCGGGGGAGCGATCTCGGTGACCTGCTGGCGGCCCAGGGCGAAGGCCCCGAGCTGGTAGAGCAGCCGGGACGGCTGGAACGAGGCCTGCTGGTCCGGGCAGCGTTCCAGCAGCTCGGCCGCCACCAGCGACATGAAGTAGCGGTTGGTCGTGGTCCGGTTCAGCCCGAGCAGCGTCGCCCCCTGCGCGACCGTCAGCGTGGGCCGGGACGGGCCGAAGAGCGCCAGGATCTGCGCGGTACGGGCGACGGCCTGGATGTCGCCGGTCGACCGGGAGCCGACGTCCGGGAGGGGAACCGTGTCGCCGCTCATACGCCGTGGCCTCCAGATGATCGTATAGCGATCTGCGTGTTGCGAAGATAGGGCGCGACAAGGGCCGCGCACAAGCATCAATCGGATCTGTAGTCGATTTGTCGCAGACAGCGCAGTCTTGACATGTCGGGATGCGAACTTATAGTTCGGGATGCGGTCATCCGGTGCGACGCGAGTCGGGGCGTTCGAGAGCCACGCGTGGTGCCCGCCCCTCCACGGACACCTCCCACGAAGGCAGGCATCTGATGAACAGCAGCACTCTGCTGCGCCGCCTCGGCGTCGTCGCCACCGCCGCGGCCCTGGTCGCCGGGCTCGGCGCCTGCGGCTCTTCCACCGACCCGGGCTCGGGGAACACGCTCAACGTCGTGGTCACCACGGCCGCCTGGAGCGTGGAGACCGGCTCGATCACCCTCGCCGACCGGCTCGGCTTCCTCCGCGAGGAGGGCGTCCAGGCGACCTTCAGCACCGCGAAGTCCGGGACCGAGGCCGCCCAGCAGATCATCGGCGGGAACGCCGACGTCGCCGTCGCCACCCCCGAGCCGGTCATGATCGCGGCCCAGCAGGGCACCGACCTGCAGTACTTCATGCCCTTCTACGGCCACGTCATCTACGGCCTGGCCGCGGTGCCCGGAAGCGGCATCGCCTCGGTGGCCGACCTGCGGGGCAAGCGGGTCGGCGTCACCAACGCGAACAGTACCGGGGCGACCCTGCTGCGCACCGCGCTGAAGGCCGAGGGCATGAGCGAGAAGGACGTGACGATCGTGCCGATCGGCGTCGGGGCCCAGCAGGTCACGGCGGTGCGGGGCGGCGACGTCGACGCGCTCGCCATGTACGACACCCTCTACACCAGCCTGCGCTCGCAGGACATCGCGGTCACCGACATCCCGGTCCCCGGGCTGGACCAGCTCTTCGGCGGCGGGCTGCTCGCCCAGAAGTCCGCGCTCGCCGAGAACCCCGAGGCCTACGCGAAGCTCGGCCGGGCCGTCGCCAAGGCGCTGGCCTGGAGCCGGCAGCACCCCGAGGACGCCGTGCGCGCCGTCTGGGACTCCAAGCCGGAGACCCGCCCGGGCCCCGACCAGGACGAGCAGAAGGCCCTGGAGGACGGCGTCGCGATGATCGAGACCCGGCTCGGCGCCCTCATCCCGGACCCGCAGAGCACCTCGTGGACCGAGATCGACCCGGCGTCGGTGGACCGCTTCGCCGACTGGGCGCTCGGTGCCGGACTGATCACCGGGAAGCCGCCGGTCGAGGACGTCCTCGACTCGGGCGCCGGTGCGGCCATCGGCGACTTCACCCCGTCCGAGGTCACGCCGTCCGCGGGGTCCTGACCACCCCGCCCCGCTCCATCCGCCTCCCACGACCCGTGCCGCCACCGCGGCACGCAGGAAGGACACCGCTCCCATGTCCGACGCCGTCCTCGCCGCGCTGCGCGGCCTGATCGACATGCACGTCCACTCGGGCCCCAGCCCCTACCCGCGGCGGTTCCTGCACTACGAGGCCGCACAGGACGGATGGGACCGGCTCGGGATGCGGGCGATGGTGGTCAAGTCGCACCACCACAACACCGTGATGGACGTGCTCGCGCAGGCCAACCAGCTGGCGTCGATCCCGACCGAGGTGTTCGGCGGGATCGCGCTGAACAGCCCGGTCGGCGGCGTCAACCCGCACGCCGTGCGGCTGTCGCTGTCGATGGGCGGCAAGGTCGTGTGGTTCCCGACCATCAGCTCGGGCCGGCACATCGACTGCCACCCCGAGGGCGGCCAGTTCCCGACCTCGACCGTGCACACCACGATCGAGCGGATCGACGTGGTCGGGCCCGACGGCGGGCTGACCGCCGAGGCCCGCGAGGTCGTCGGGATCGTCCGGGAGGCCGATGCGGTGCTCAACGCCGGGCACATGTACCCCGACCAGATCCGGGTGCTGTTCACCGAGGCCCGCGCGGCCGGGATGGACAAGCTCGTGATCAGCCACCCGAACTTCGTGATCGGTGCCGAGCCCGAGACCTGCGAGGAGTTCGTCGGGCTCGGCGCCTACGTCGAGCACGAGGTCGGGATGTACAACCCGCACCGGGAGAACCGGCACTTCGAGCCGGAGACGCTGTTCGAGTGGATCTCCCGGATCGGTCCGGAGCACACCGTGCTGGCCTCGGACGCCGGCCAGCGCGGCAACCCCGCCCCGGTGGACGCGTGGCTGGGCACCTGCGAGGCGCTGCTCGACCTCGGCCTGGACGAGAAGGACCTGCGCCGGATGGTCGTCGACAACCCCGCCCACCTGCTCGGCATCGCCGAGTAGACGCGTCGCCGACCGCACAGGAGGACTCCCGTGACCACCGAGCTCACCCCCACCACCGACCCGCGCCGCACCCTCGCGTCCCAGGCCGCCGGGATCGACCGGACCCGGCCCATCGCCGCCGCCCAGTACCTCGACTTCACCGCGCTGCCCGCGACCACGACCGACGCGGGGGACACCTGGACGACGCGGGGCCAGAACGCCGTGGTGCACCACGTCGCCGCCCGCAGGCCCGGCACGGTCGTCGACACCACCTTCTCCTCGGAGACGGTCCTGATCCTCACCGACACCGCGGCGGCCGCCGACGTCACCTGGGAGGGCGCCAGCACCGCGCTCGCCGGGCACGGCGTCGCGGTCCTGCCGCCCGGCGCCGTGCGGATCGACAACACCGGCACCGCCGACCTGACCCTGCTGGTCCGCAGCGACGAGCCGGGCTGGGCCGGGCGCGCGAGCAACGCCGCCGCGTTCGCCGAGCCGTCGCCCCGGGTCGCACCGGCCGAGCCGTGGCCGGCCCCGCCCGGGCCGGAGCGGGTGCGGTTCTACCGGGCCGAGGACCACCCGCTCGAGCAGGGGAGGTTCGGACGGATCTTCCGCAGCCGTTCGTTCATGGTCAACCTGCTGGCCGCGCACGACGGGCCGCGCCCGGCCGACACGCTCTCCCCGCACCACCACGACGACTTCGAGCAGTACTCGCTGGCGACCCACGGCCACTACACCCACCACATCCGCACGCCCTGGGTCACCGACCGCAACCACTGGCGCGAGGACGAGCACGTCGGCGTCGGCAGCCCCTCGCTGACGGTCATCCCGCCGCCCACCGTGCACACCTCCGAGGCCGACGGCCCGGGGGAGAACCGGCTGATCGACATCTTTTGCCCGCCGCGCGCCGACTTCTCCGCCAAGCCCGGCTGGGTGCGCAACGCCGAGGACTTCCCGGCGTGACCGGCACCGGGCCGGTGTCGCCGCGGGCGGTGCTGCGGCCGGGGGCCCGCGCGCTCGGGACCTGGCTGAAGCTGGCCGCGCCGGAACCGGTGGAGATCGTCGCCGGGGCCGGGTTCGACTTCGTCGTCGTCGACCTGGAGCACGCCCCGATCGGGATCGAGACGGCCGCCTGGCTGCTGTCCTCGGCGCGGGCGCACGGGCTGGTCCCGTTCGTCCGGATCCCGGACCACCGGCCGTCGACGGTGCAGCTGATGCTCGACGCCGGTGCCTGCGGGCTGTTCGTCCCACGGGTGGACTCCCTCGCCCAGGCCGAGGCGGTGGCCCGGGCGTTCTCCTTCCCCCCGGAGGGCACCCGCGGGTCCGGGGGGACCAGCCGGGCCGGGCACTGGGGCCGGCGCCCGACGCCGGACTACCTCGGCTTCGGCCGGGACGAGGCGATGCTGATCGTCCAGCTGGAGGCCGAGTCCGGGATCGCCGACGCGGAGCGGATCGCGGCGCTCCCGGCCGTCGCCGGGCTGTTCGTCGGCGCCGCGGACCTCGCGCTCTCGACGGGATCCACGCCGTCGTCGGACGACGTGCTCGCCCACATCGGGACGGCCCGCGCGGCCGCGCACGGCGCCGGGAAGGTGTTCGGGCTGGCCTACGGCGCGGCGCCGGCGGCGATCCGCACGGCGTTCGACCACGGCACGGACTTCGTCGTGGGCGGCAACGACGCGAGCCTGCTCGCGAGCGCCGCCGCCGACCTGGTGACCGGGGTCCGGGAGACGGCATGACCGCGTCTCCGTCGATGTCCCCGTCGATGACCCTGGGGCTGGCCCTCGACCTCGGGTCCGAGCCCGCGATGGGGCCGGTCGCCGCGCAGCTGCGCCGCGCCCGGCCGCTGCTGGAGACCGCCGAGCGGGCGGGCTTCGACTCGGTGTGGCTCGGCGAGAGCTTCCACGCCCGGCCCGAGCCGTTCCACCTGCCCTCGGCGCTGCTCGTGCTGGCGCACCTGGCCCCGCTGACGACCCTGGGCCTCGGCACCGGGGTGCTGCTGGTGCGCGCGCAGGACCCGGACCGGCTCGCGACCGAGGCCGCGCTGCTCGACCAGCTCAGCGAGGGACGGCTGGTGCTCGGCCTCGGGCTCGGGCCGCCCCCGCTGCGCGGCAGGTTCGGGGGGCCGGACCGCGCCGGCGGCGCGCTGCTGGACACCGTGCTGGCCGGGATGCGCGAGCGGTGGCGCGACGGCGGTGGCGCGGTCCCCGCGCCGTGGCGGGCCGGTGGGCCGCCGGTCCTCGTCGGCGGGTCCGGCGCCGCCGCGGTGCACCGCGCGGTGTCGGCCGCCGACGGCTACTACGCCGCCACCAACTACTCCGACCGCGTCCTGGCCCGGCAGGCCTCGGCCTACCGCGACGCCGGCGGCACCGGCACCGTCGCGGCCAACCGCATCTGCGTCGTCGACACCGACGGTGACCGGGCCCGCGACCACGCCGCGCAACACCTCGGCGGGCTGCGGGACTACTACCGCTCCCGCGGGCTGTGGGACGTGGGCCGGGCCGACGGCGATCCCGACCCGGTGCTCGTCGGCACCCCGGACGAGGTCCTCTCCCGGCTCCGCGACCACCGGCGGGCCGGCGTATCCCAGATCCAGGTGCGGGTCGCGCCGCACCCGATGCCGGCCGAGGTGGCCCGCCGCACCGTCGCACTGCTCGGCGAGCACGTCCTACCCCGGCTGGGAGCGCTCCCGGCCGGATCACGAGAACACGACAGGAGCACGTCATGAGCCAGGAGGTCCGCGGCGTCGTCGCCCTCGACCTGGGCAAGCCGGTCACCGTGGAGACCGTCGTGGTGCCCGACCCCGGACCCGACGAGGCCGTGGTCCGCGTGCAGGCCTGCGGGGTCTGCCAGACCGACGTGCACTTCCGCGACGGCGGCATCCCCGGCCGCTTCCCGATCCTGCTCGGCCACGAGGCCGCGGGCGTCGTCGAGTCGGTGGGCGAGGGCGTCACCGACGTCGCCCCGGGCGACTTCGTGATCCTCAACTGGCGCGCGGTCTGCGGTGCCTGCCGGTCCTGCCGGGACGCCGAGCCGTGGTCCTGCACGGCGCCGCGCACCGCGAGCACCCCGATGACGCTGACCGACGGGACGCCGCTGGGCACCGCGATGGGGATCGGGGCCTTCGCCGAGAAGATCCTCGTCCACGCCGGGCAGTGCACGAAGGTCGACCCGCGGATCAGCCCGCAGGTCGCCGGGCTCATCGGCTGCGGGGTGACGACCGGGTTCGGTGCCGCGGTCACCACCGGTGGCGTCCGGCCCGGACACACGGTCGCCGTGATCGGGTGCGGGGGCGTCGGCGACGCCGCCATCGCCGGTGCCCGGACGGCCGGTGCGACCACCGTCATCGGGATCGACACCGACCCGCGGAAGCTGGAGTGGGCGACCGGGTTCGGGGCCGACCACACCGTCGACGCCCGGGACACCGACGTCGTCGAGCGCGTCCGCGAGCTCACCGGCGGGGCCGGGGCCGACGTCGTCATCGACGCGGTCGGGCTGCCGCAGACGTGGAAGCAGGCCTTCTACGCGCGCCGCCCCTCCGGCACGCTCGTCCTGGTCGGGGTGCCGCACCCCGACGCGACCGTCCCCGACCTCCCGCTGATCGACTTCTTCCGCCGGGACGGCGCGATCCGGTCCAGCCGGTACGGCGAGTGCCTGCCGTCGCGGGACTTCCCGCGGCTGGTCGAGCTGCACCTCGGTGGACGCCTGCCGCTGCAGGACATGGTCACCGAGGAGATCGGCATCGACGACGTGGAGACCGCGTTCGCCCGGATGCGCGACGGCGAGGTCATCCGCTCCGTCGTCGTGTTCTGACCCCCGGCCCGCCGCGGGGCCGGTGAGTCCCCTCCCGGCCCCGCGGCGTCACTCGTCGTCGGCGTCGTCGCGCGCGAGGAAGCTCGACAGCCGCTCGACGGCCGTCTCGAACTGCGGGTTCGCGTCGACGAAGGCGCGGAGCCGGTCGGCCAGCCACTCGACGCTGACCTGCTCGTCGCCGCGCCGGTCGACGAGCTCCTCGATGCCGCGGTCGGTGAAGTACATGCCGGCGAGGATACGGCGGCCGCCGCTTGACCCGGACGCGACGGCATCGTTTCCGATGGTCTCCCACCGCCTCGTGAGGAGATCCCATGTCCACCGCGCCGTCCGCCGCGACCGTCGCCCCGACCCCGGTGAGTGACCGTGCGCTCGCCCCCGACCTCGCCCGGGGCGCGATGCTGCTGCTGATCGCACTGGCCCACGCGCCCTGGTTCGCCTACACCTCCGAGCTGGGGGCCACGCTGCTGCACGCCGCGGACGGCGGGCTCGCCGACCGGATCGCCCAGGTCGTGACCATCACCGCCGTCGACGGCCGCGCCTGGACACTGTTCGGGTTCCTGTTCGCCTACGGCATCGGGCAGCTGTACGCCCGCCGGATCGCCGGCGGCGGCACCGACGCGCAGGCGCGGCGGCTGCTGCGCACCCGGCACTGGTGGCTGCTCGCCCTCGGCCTGCTGCACGCGGCCCTGCTGTGGCAGGGCGACATCCTCGGCACCTACGGCGTCCTGGGCCTGGTGCTGGTGCCGCTGTTCCTGCACCGCAGCGACCGCACCCTGCGGATCGGGGCCGGGGTCCTGGCCGGTCTCGCCGTGGTCGTCCCCGCGGTGACGGGCGTGCTGGCGCAGTTCACCGGTGGCACGACGCCGACGTCGGCCGCGCAGCAGCTCGCCCTCGCCACCCCGGACTGGTTCGCGACGCTGCCGCTGCGGCTCGCGCTGTGGGTGTCGGCGATCCCCGGGGCGTTCGTGACGCTGGTGATGCCCGCCGCGGTGCTGCTCGGGCTGCTCGCCGCGCGGCACCGCGTGCTGGAGGAGCCGGGCGCGCACCTGCCCCTGCTGCGCCGCACCGCCGTCGTCGGCATCGCCGTCGGCTGGTCGGCCGGGCTGGCCCAGGCCCTCGTGCACATCGGCGTCATCGCGCTGCCGGACCCGGGTGCCTTCGCCGGCCTGCACATCGCCACCGGGATCTTCGCCGCGCTCGGCTACGCGGCGGTGTTCGGCCTCGTCGCGCACCGGCTCGGCACCCGTCCGACGGCGCCGCTGCCGGTCCGGGCGCTGGTCGCGCTCGGCCGTCGCTCGCTGAGCGGCTACCTGGCGCAGTCGCTGCTGTTCGTGCCGCTGCTCACCGCCTGGGGCCTCGGGCTGGGCGCGCACCTGTCCGGCTGGTCGGCGTCGCTGGTCGCGGTCGGGGTGTGGCTGCTGACCGTCGTCGTCGCGTACCGGCTCGACCGGGCCGGCGTGCGGGGGCCCGCCGAGACGCTGCTCCGCCGCCTGACCTACGGGCCGGCGCCGCGGAGCGCTCGGTAGCGTCGACGGACCGCCGCGCCCGCGGCCCCGCCGTCCCCCCGATCCGGAGTTCTCATGGCACTCACCCCTCCCGTGGCCCGCACCCTGCACGACGTCGGCCTGGCCGCCTGGTTCGGCGGCTCGCTGATGGGCGTCACCGGCCTCAACGGCGCACTGGACGCGGTCGGCGACCCGGCCGAGCGCGAACGGCTCGCCGGCGCGGGCTGGGGCGGATGGGGCCGGATCGGCACCGCCGCGACGGCGGCGCACCTGCTGGGCGGGGCGGGCCTGCTGGCGCGCGACGCGGTCCGCCGGCGCGAGCCGGGCGTCGCGGCCGCGGCGGCGACCCGGACCGCGCTGACCGGTGCCGCGCTCGCCGCGAGCGCCTGGGCCGGGGCGCTGGGCCGCCGCGCCGCGACGCCGGAGGGCCCGGACGCCGCGCTGCGCCGCCGGATCCGGGTGGCGGAGTGGGCCGTGCCGGTCGTGACCGGCGCCGCGGTCGTCGCCGGGGCGCTGCGCCGCTCCTGACCCCCCGGGACACGGACGGCCCGGCCGGGGATATCCCCGACCGGGCCGTCGTCGTGCGTGGTGTTATCCGGCGAACGCCTTGTCGATCAGCTCGGCCTGCTCGACCTCGTGCACCTTCGACGAGCCGGCGGCCGGGGCCGCCATCCGGCGCCGGGACACCCGGGTGAAGCTGCCCTGCAGCTGGGGCAGCTTCTGCGGCAGCTCCAGGCCGTAGTACGGCCACGAGCCCTGGTTGGCCGGCTCCTCCTGGACCCAGCGGACGTCACCGGCGGCCTCGGGGTAGCGCTCGAGGACGGCGGCGATCTCCTCGGCCGGCATCGGGTAGAGCCGCTCGACGCGGACCAGCGCGGCCTCGTCCACCGTGGTGTCGCCGTTCTTGCGGCGCTTGTCGCGGGCCGCGGCCAGCTCCCAGTAGATCTTGCCGGAGCAGAACAGCACCCGCTTCACACCGGAGACGGTGTCGCCCTTGCCGGCGTGCTCCGGGTCGTCGATGACCGGGCGGAACCGGCCCTCGGTGAAGTCGGACAGCGGGCTGACGACCTGCTTGGCACGCAGCATCCACTTCGGCGTGAACACCACCAGCGGCCGGCGCACCCCGTCGAGGGTGTGCTGGCGCAGCAGGTGGAAGTAGTTCGCCGGGTCCGACGGCAGCGCGACGGTCATCGAGCCCTCGGCGCACAGCTGCAGGAAGCGCTCGATGCGCCCGGAGCTGTGGTCGGGGCCCTGGCCCTCCAGGCCGTGCGGCAGCAGCAGCGCGACGTCGGAGAGCTGGCCCCACTTGGCCTCGCCGGAGGAGATGAACTCGTCGATGATCGACTGGGCGCCGTTGACGAAGTCGCCGAACTGGCCCTCCCACATGACGAGCGCGTCGGAGTTGGCGACGGAGTAGCCGTACTCGAAGCCGACCGCGGCGAACTCCGAGAGCGCCGAGTCGTAGGGCAGGAACCGGCCCTGCCCCTCGGCCAGGTTGCGCAGCGGGAAGTACTCCGCACCGGTGTGCCGGTCGATCAGGACCGAGTGCCGCTGCACGAAGGTGCCGCGACGCGAGTCCTGACCGGACAGTCGGACCAGCCGGCCGTCCATCGCCAGCGAGCCGATGGCGAGCAGCTCGGCGAAGGCCCAGTCGACGTCGCCCTCGCGGGACATCTTCTCGCGCTTGCGCAGCACGGGCTCGACCCGCTTGTGCACGGCGAACCCCTCGGGGAGGTTGGCGTGCACGTCGCCGATCCGGTGGACGACCTCGAGCGGGACCGAGGTGTCGAGGTCGGACGGGACGAGCTGCTCGGACTCGATCGACGGCGAGATCACCGGCGGGGTCTTCTCGAGCTCGCGCACCTCGTTGAAGACGTGCTCGAGCTGGTTGGAGAAGTCCTTGAGCGCCTGCTCGGCCTCCTCCATGGTGATGTCACCACGGCCGATCAGCGACTCGGTGTAGATCTTCCGGACGCTGCGCTTGGCGTCGATGATGTCGTACATCGACGGCTGGGTCATCGAGGGGTCGTCGCCCTCGTTGTGGCCCCGGCGCCGGTAGCAGATCATGTCGATCACGACGTCGTTGTTCCAGCGCTGGCGGTACTCGACGGCCAGCTTGGCGACCCAGACGCAGGCCTCCGGGTCGTCGCCGTTCACGTGGAAGACCGGCGCGCCGATCATCTTCGCGACGTCGGTGCAGTACTGCGAGGAGCGCGAGTGCTCCGGCGCGGTGGTGAACCCGACCTGGTTGTTGACGACGACGTGCACGGTGCCGCCGGTGCGGTACCCGCGCAGCAGCGCGAGGTTCAGCGTCTCGGCGACGACACCCTGGCCGGCGAACGCCGCGTCGCCGTGCATGAGCACCGGCAGCACGGTGAAGCCGCCGTCGCCCTTGTCGAGCAGGTCCTGCTTCGCGCGGACGATGCCCTCCAGCACCGGGTCCACGGCCTCCAGGTGCGACGGGTTCGCGGTCAGCGAGACCGCGGTCTCGCCGTCGCCGAACATGCGGAAGTACTTGCCCTCGGCGCCGAGGTGGTACTTCACGTCGCCGGAGCCGTGCGCCTGGCCCGGGTCGAGGTTGCCCTCGAACTCGCGGAAGATCTGGCTGATCGGCTTGCCGACGATGTTGGCCAGCACGTTGAGCCGGCCACGGTGCGGCATGCCGATGACGACCTCGTCGAGCTCGCGCTCGGCGGCCTTGTCCAGCACGGCGTCGAGCAGCGGGATGACGGTCTCGCCGCCCTCCAGCGAGAACCGCTTCTGCCCGACGTACTTGGTCTGCAGGAAGGTCTCGAAGGCCTCGGCCGCGTTCAGCCGGGACAGGATGTACTTCTGCTCCGAGGAGTCCGGCTTGACGTGCGAGACCTCGATGCGCTCCTCGAGCCACTTGCGCTGCTCGGGGTCGGCGATGTGCATGTACTCCGTGCCGATGGTGCGGCAGTAGGAGTTGCGCAGCAGGCCGAGCACGTCGCGCAGCTTCATGTGGCTCTGGCCGCCGAACCCACCGACCGCGAAGTCGCGGTCGAGGTCCCACAGGGTCAGACCGTGGCTGAGGACGTCGAGGTCGGGGTGCCGGCGCTGGCGGTAGTTCAGCGGGTCCGTGTCGGCCATCAGGTGGCCGCGGGTCCGGTAGGACTCGATCAGCTCCAGCACGCGGGCGGTCTTGTCGACCTCGCCCTCGGGGAAGTCCTGCACCCAGCGGACCGGCTCGTACGGCACCCGCAGCGAGGCGAAGATGTCGTCGTAGAAGCCGTCCTCGCCGAGGAGCAGCTGGTGGATCCGGCGCAGGAAGTCGCCGGACTCGGCGCCCTGGATGATCCGGTGGTCGTAGGTCGAGGTCAGCGTGATGATCTTGGAGATGCCGAGCTCGACGAGGCGCTCCTCGGAGGCGCCCTGGAACGCGGCCGGGTACTCCATCGCGCCGACGCCGACGATCGCGCCCTGGCCCACGGTCAGCCGCGGCACCGAGTGGTTGGTGCCGAGCGTGCCCGGGTTGGTGAGGCTGATCGTGGTGCCGGAGAAGTCCTCGGCGGTCAGCTTGCCCTCGCGGGCCTTGCGGACCATGCCCTCGTAGGACTGCCAGAACTGCGCGAACGACAGGTTCTCGCAGCCCTTGATCGACACGACGATCAGCGTGCGGCTGCCGTCCTTGCCCGCCATGTCCATGGCCAGGCCGAGGTTCACGTGCTCCGGCGTCGCGACCGAGGCCTTGCCGTCGGTCTCGACGAAGTGCCGGTTCAGGTTCGGGAAGTCGGCCAGGGCCCGGACCAGCGCGTAGCCGATCAGGTGCGTGAACGACAGCTTCCCGCCGCGGGTCCGCTTGAGGTGGTTGTTGATGACGATGCGGTTGTCGGCCAGCAGCTTGGCCGGGACCGCACGGACGCTGGTCGCGGTCGGCAGCGTGAGGGACGACGTCATGTTCTTGGCGATGGCGTTCGCGGCACCGCGCAGCGGGGTGGTGGTCGCGCCACCCCCGTCCTGCGCCGGCTTCGCGGCCTTGGATCCGCTGCCCGCGGCGGGCTTGGCCGGTGTCCCGTTCGACGACGACGCCGGGGCCGGTGCGCTCGCGGTGCGCAGGCGCTCCTCGGCGGGCGGCGGCTCGGCCTTCGGGGTGACCGGCGGCGGGACGTCGCGGGAGGTGGCGGTGCCCTTGCCGCCGGCCTTCCCGCCGTTCGTCACGGCCTTCTGGGCCGGGGCGTCGCCGGAGCCGGCCGCGCCGGTCTCCGTGCCGCTCCCGCTGCCCTGGTCGTCCTCGGTGGCCGCGCCGCGGGTGACCCCACCCGAGGAGGCCGCCGGGGCGGACCCGTTGCCGGAGGAGGTGTCGGCCGGCTCCTCGGTCCCGACGGACGACGAGGAGGTCTGCTCACCGTCCTTGCCGTAGTCGGCGAAGAACTCGTGCCAGGCCGGGTCCACGGCCGACGGGTCCTCCTGGAAGCGCTGGTACATCTCCTCGACGAGCCACTCGTTCGGACCGAAGTCGCTCGCCTGATGGGAGGTACTGCTCGATGACACTCTGCGTCAACCGCCTTGATAGCTGCTCGATTTGTCGCGACCGGCTACCAGGTTAGTCCCCTCGGCGCGAGACCGGGCAGTGTGCCGGGTCCCACTTCGTGATCGTTTCGTGATCGACCGCACGCGGACGGCGAGCGGCACGATTCAGAAGCCGGGCGGGGACCCGAGGACGCCGACCACCGCCGTCTGCGTCGCCGTCTCGGCGACGACCGTCCCGACCGGCGGGCCGACGCGGGCCGGTCGGCGGACGGTGTCGCGCTCGCCGGCGTACTGCCCGTCGACGGGGGAGATCAGCAGCTCGGTGCGGACCGGCCCGTCGTCGTGGACGAGGGTGGGGTGCCGCTCGCCGTCGAGGTTGTCGGTCTCGCCGAGGGAGACGGCCGGCATCCGGCGCAGCGCGGCGTAGAGCACCGCGCGCAGCTCGGCGGGGACCCGGCAGGTCCGCAGCGCGTCGACCGCGCTGGGGAACGGGCCGGTGTAGCCGCGGCCGGGCGGGCTGTCGGCGATCAGCCGGTCCAGCATCGCGGCCGGGTCGCGGGGCAGGCCCGCGAGGAACGCCTCGGTCGGGTTGGCCCACGAGCCCACCTTGGCGGCGGGCCGGTGGCCGTGGAGCGCGGCGTAGAAGTCGCCGTGCGGGGCGCGGAAGCGGCCGGTGGGCCACTGGTCGGCGATGTCGAAGCCGTCCTCGATCGCAGCCGCGCCGTCGCCGCTGAGCCAGTGCACGCGGCCGGTCAGCTCGCGGTCGAGCAGCCAGTCCTGGGCCGGGTCGAGCGGGGTCCACTGCTGGACCAGGTGCTCGCTGTAGTGGACGCAGAGCTCGTCGCGGGCGAAGCAGGTCCCCATCCACCAGGCGTGCGTCGCCGTGTGCCGGTACTGCCCGGGGGAGATCGGCTCGTCGGAGGTCCGGATGGCGAGCTCCAGCAAGTCGGGCTCCTCGTCATGTCGCGAGTCCTGTCGCGGGTGCCCCGGCAGGGGTTGCCCGGGGCGCCGTGAACCGTGGATGACGTCACACATTCTCTACGCCCCGCCTACGAGCCGTGACGCGACCCCCCCGGTACTGGGCCGAACGGCGCAATGCCGCAGGTCCCCTCGTCGGGGGGGTGGCGTGGTGCTCACGCGGCCGCGCCGCGGCCGGACAGCCGGAACCCGCGGTAGCCGTCGGCGGCGACGTCGGCGCAGGTCGCGGCGTAGCGGGCGAACCCGCCGGCGTAGGGCATGAACACGCTCGGCTTGCCCGGCACGTTCGCGCCCAGGTACCAGGACGACGCGGCCCGCGGCAGCAGCGTCGCGTCGGCGGCGGCCCGGTTGTGCTCGCCCCAGTCGCGCTCGGCGACCGGGTCGGCCTCGATCCGGTCCCGGCCGGTCGCGCGCAGGTGCGCCAGGCAGCCGGCGATCCAGTCGACGTGCTGCTCGATCGAGGTCGGCATGTTCGTGAGCACCGACGGGCTGAACGGCCCGGTGACGGTGAACAGGTTCGGGAAGCCGGACACGGCCAGCCCCAGGTAGGCCCGGGGGCCCGCGCGCCAGGCGTCGCTCAGCGCCGTGCCGTCCGGGCCGACCGGGTCCAGACGCAGCAGCGGGCCGGTCAGCGCGTCGAAGCCGGTGGCGAACACCAGGTCGTCCAGCTCGTGCAGCGCGCCCGAACGCAGCCGCAGACCACCCGGCTCGACGGCCTCGACCGGGTCGGCCCGGACGTCGACGAGCGTCACGTCGTCGCGGTTGTAGGTCTCGAAGTAGTGGGTGTCGATCGGCGGGCGCTTGGTGGCGAAGCCGTGGTCGTGCGGGAGCAGTGCCTCGGCGGTCGCCGGGTCCTCGACGACCTCCCGGATCCGGTCGCGGATGAACTCCGAGGCGGTGGCGTTGGCGGCCTCGTCGGCGAGCAGGTCCCGGTACGCTGCGCGGAACCGCAGCCCGCCGCGCTCCCAGGCGGCCCGGTAGACGCGCTCGCGCTCGTCGTCGGGGTCGTCGAGGGCGGAGCGGTCGTCGATCGTGAACGGGTGCCCGTTGGTGGACCCGGCCTGGATCTCGCGGATGTGGTCGTAGTCGGCCTTGTAGGCGCGCGACTCGTCCTCGGTCAGCGGGCCGTTGCGGGCCGGGATCGAGTAGTTCGGGGTGCGCTGGAAGACGGTCAGGTGCGCGGCCTGCTCGGCCAGCACCGGGATCGCCTGGATCCCGGTCGAGCCGGTGCCGACGACGCCGACCCGCCGCCCGGCGACGTCGACGCCCCCGTGCGGCCAGCTGCCGGTGTGGAACCAGCGCCCGGCGAAGTCGTCCAGGCCCGGCAGGTCCGGCACGTTCGCCGCGGACAGGCAGCCGACCGCGGTGACCAGGAACCGGCAGCGCAGGTCGGGGCCGTCCTCGACCGACACTGTCCAGCCCCGCCCGTCGGCGTCGGCGCGGGCCCCGGTGACGGTGGTCGAGAGCCGGATGTCCCGGCGCAGGTCGAACCGGTCGGCGACGTGGTCGAGGTAGGCCCTGATCTCCGGCTGGCGCGGGTAGCGCTCGGTCCAGGTCCACTCCTGCTCCAGCGCGGAGTCGAAGGAGTAGCAGTAGTAGTAGCTCTCCGAGTCGCACCGCGCGCCCGGGTAGCGGTTCCAGTACCAGGTCCCGCCGACGCCGTCAGCGCGTTCCAGCACGACGGCGGACATCCCGAGCCCGCGCAGACGGTGCAGCATGTAGAGCCCGGCGAACCCGGCTCCGACCACGACCGCGTCGAACTCCTCGGGGGCGACGTCCTGACCAACAGCGCTGTCGACCATGTCACCCAGATGAGCACGCCCGCGCGGGCCCGGCAAGCCCGGACCTAGGACATCCAGGTCTTGAGCTTCTCGAACGTGCGGTTCACGTCGTTGGTCATCGGGTTCACGTGCAGGTGGGTGATCCCGTTCTCCTGCAGCGCCGCGATCCGCTCGCGGACGTGGCCCTCGGAGCCGATCAGGGTGACCTTGTCGATGAAGTCGGCGGGGAGGGCGGCCATGGCCTCCTCCTTCTTCCCGTCCAGGTAGAGGTCCTGCACGGTCTTCGCCGCGTCGGCGTAGCCCTGCTTGGCGAAGACGGTGTTGTAGAAGTTCTTGCCGCGCGCGCCCATGCCGCCGATGTAGAGCGCGTAGAGGCCGCGGGCGGCCTGGCGGGCCGGCTCGAAGAACTCCTCCTCCAGCGCGACGATCCCGCCGCCGGTGATCTGCAGCGGGCCCAGCTCGGGGGCGCGCTTGGCGTAGCCGGCCTCCAGCGCGGGCCCGAAGACCTCCTGGATCTTCTCCGGAAGCACGACGTGCGGCAGCCAGCCGTTCGCGAGCTCGGCGGTCATCTGCAGGTTCTTCTCGCCCAGCGCGGCCACCCAGATCGGGATGTCGGCGCGCTTCGGGTGGTTGATGATCTTCAGTGGCTTGCCGAGGCCGGTGCCGCCGGGCAGCGGGATCGGGTAGAGCCCGTCGTTGGTGAGCTTCTCCTCCCGCTTCCAGACCTTGCGGCAGATCTCGATGATCTCCCGGGTGCGCCCGATCGGCTTGTCGTAGGCGACGCCGTGGAAGCCCTCGATGACCTGCGGGCCGGACGCGCCGAGGCCGAGGCTGAACCGGCCGTCGGACAGGGCGTCGAGGCCGGCCGCGGTCATCGCGGTCAGGGTCGGGGTGCGCGAGTAGATCGGCAGGATCGCCGAGCCGATCTCGAGCCGCTCGGTGCGCGCGGCGAGGTAGCCGAGCAGGGAGACGGCGTCGAAGGAGTAGGCCTCGGCGGCCCAGACGACGTCGAGGCCGGCGCGTTCCATGTCGGTGACGGCGTCCGCGTTGCGGATCGGGTCGTCGCCGTAGGGGAGGACGGTGGAGAGCTTCACTCCCCGTTCAGTACTCACAAGTTACTCGTCGGTCAAGTCCGGACCGGGGAGCGGAACCCGAATCGCAACAGGGGGGTTAGCCGCACTGCCCGGTGGGTAGCGCCGCCGGGACAGTGGAGCCATGACGCTCGAGGCCGCACCACCCCGCAGCACGCCCGCGAAGCGGACGCCCGCGCCGATCGTCGACGGGCAGCGCCCGCCCGGCGCGATGTTCCTGGTCGGACTGTTCGTCGTCCTCCCGACGCTCGCGCTGTTCGCCGCCGTCCCGCTCGCGTGGGGCTGGGGCCTCGGGTGGGTCGACGTCGCGCTGTTCGTCGTGTTCTACCTGGTCAGCGGCCTGGGTGTGACGGTCGGTTTCCACCGCTACTTCACCCACGGCTCGTTCAAGGCGAACCGGGCGCTGCGGATCGCGTTGGCGGTCGCCGGCAGCATCTCGCTGCAGGGCAGCGTGCTCGACTGGGTCGGCGACCACCGCCGGCACCACGCGTTCTCCGACAAGGAGGGCGACCCGCACTCGCCGTGGCTCTACGGCACCGGTGCGAAGGCGCTGGTCAAGGGTTTCTGGCACTCGCACATGGGCTGGATCTTCAACCGCGACCTCACGAACATGAAGCGGTTCGCCCCGGACCTGCTCGAGGACCGCGACATGATGCGCGTGGAGAAGGCGTTCCCGCTGATCGTCGTGTTCAGCCTGGCGGGCCCGGCGCTCGTCGGCGGCCTGGTCACCATGTCCTGGTGGGGCGCGTTCACCGCGTTCTTCTGGGCCGGCCTGGTCCGCGTCGCGGTGCTGCACCACGTCACCTGGTCGATCAACTCGATCTGCCACATCTGGGGCGAGCGCCCCTTCGCCTCCCGTGACAAGTCCGCCAACGTCTGGTGGCTGGCGGTCCTGTCCTTCGGCGAGTCCTGGCACAACCTGCACCACGCCGACCCGACCTGCGCCCGGCACGGTGTGAAGAAGGGCCAGATCGACATCTCGGCCGTCGTCATCCGGGGCTTCGAGAAGCTCGGCTGGGCGACCGCGGTCCGCTGGCCCACCACGCGCCGCCTCGAGAAGCTCTCGAAGAAGCCGGCCGCCGCCGCGGCCTGACCCTCCGCGTCATACGTCCGACGCCCCCGGTGCCCCGTGCACCGGGGGCGTCGTCGTGTCCGGCGGCCTAGCGGCGACGCCGGGCCGGTCGCCGCTTCCCCGCCGTCGACGGGGGGCGCGGTGCCGGCGCCGCCGGGGGCTCGCTGCGACGGGTCCGGGTGCTGTGCGCCGAGCGGCCGCGCACGATCCCGATGAACTCCTCCATCAGGTCGCTGTTCTCCGCGTCCGGCCAGGTCAGTGCGACGCCGGAGCCCGGTGCGTCGACCAGTGGCCGGTAGGTGAGGTCCCGGCGGTGGTGCAGCCGGGCCAGCGACTGCGGGACGACCAGCACCCCGACCCCCGCGGCGACGATCTCGACCGCCTCGGCCGTCGTCGGCGGTGCGTACTCCGCGGCCCGGCCGGGCGGCCCGTCGGGCCAGTCGAGCGTGTCGTCGCCGGTGCGCAGGACGATCTCGTCGGCCAGGTCGGCGACGGTCACCTCGTCGGCCGCGGTCACCACGTGCTCCTTCGGGACGACCACCACGGTCGTCTCGGTGTAGAGCGGGATCGCGTGCAGCCCGGTCCGGTCGATCGGCAGCCGGGCGACGGCGGCGTCCACAGTGCCCGCGCGGACCAGGTCCGCGGCCTCGGCGGCGGTCACCGTGTGCAGCTCCAGGGGGACCCCGGGGCGGCGCTCGGCCCACATCCGGGTCCACTTGCCGGGCGTGACTCCCGGGACGTAGCCGAGGTGGAAGGACGTGGCGGTCACCGGTCGAGGCTAGCCGCATAGCCTGGTGACATGACGCGCCAGAGGTCCGCCCAGACGATGAAGCCCGCGACCGCGGCGAAGAAGCTCGGCGTGCTCCTCGACGCCACCCCGGCCGACTTCCGCGAGGGGGTCGTCTCGCGCGACGAGCTCGACGCCCTGCAGGCCGACCCGCCGGAGTGGCTGCGCGAGCTGCGCACCACCGGGCCGCACCCGCGGCCGGTCGTCGCGGACCGGCTCGGGGTGTCGATCTCGGGACTGGCCCGCGCCGGGATCACCGAGCCGCTGACCACCGAGCAGATCGCCGCGATCAAGTCCGAGGAGCCCGAGTGGCTCGCGCGCGAGCGCGCCACCCGCGCCGAGAGCCAGCGCGAGGCCGCGCGGTTGAAGGCGCAGCAGCAGAAGAAGTAGGACGAGGACCGGAACCGTCCTCGTCCGCCGCCAGGCTCGTGGAATGACGAGCTACCTCCTGGTCCCCGGTTTCTGGATCGACGCGACGGCGTGGGACGCGGTCGCGGACGACCTGCGCGCCCGCGGGCACGACGTGGCCGCGCTCGACCTCGGCCACGAGCCCGGTGCGACCGCGGAGACCCGCGTCGACGAGGTGCTCACCGCCCTCGGCGGCGCGGGCGACCCGGTCGTCCTGGTCGCCCACAGCGGCGCGGGCCCGGTCTGCGCCGCGGTGGCCGAGCGCGCCCGGGGCCGGCTCGCGCACCTGGTGTTCGTCGACACCGGCCCGCTGCCCGACGGCGTCGCGCAGATCGACTTCACCCCGCCCGACGCGCAGGCCGCGACCCGGGCGACCCTCGCCGAGCACGGCGCGCTGCCGATGCCGGCCCGCGCCGAGCTCGACGCCGCCGGCAGCAGCACCGCGGGAATCCCCGACGCCGTCTTCGACGACGTCCGTGCCCGCTCGGTGGCCGAGCCGCCCGGGGTGGTGCTCACCGGCGCGCGTCGCGGGACGCCCGACCCCTCGCTGCCCAAGACCGTCGTGGCCTGCAGCTTCGCTCCCGACGACGTCCGGGAGCTGATCGACGCGGGCGCACCCGGGTTCGCGGAGATGGGCGGTCCGGAGTGGACGATCATCGCGCTCCCGACGGGGCACTGGCCGATGCTGTCCGAGCCATCGGGGCTCGCGGGGGTGCTCGACGGGCTGGGGTGACCCGCCGCCTCCGCGTGTGCCGCCGGCGCTTTGCCCGGGGGTGCCAGGCCGCGGGCCGATCGCCGAGATGCAGCTCAGCGGGATTTGTGGATCTTCCCGGCCCGCTGAGCTACATCTCGGCGTTCGAACTTGAGTCAAAGCCTCTTGCTCAAGATGTCTTGATAAAGATACCTTGACTCTCGTGCCGAAGGAGCCCTACACCCTCACCGACCCCGCGCGGCTGCGTGCGCTGTCCCATCCGCTGCGGGTGGAGCTGCTGGAGGTGATCGGGCTCGAACGGACCGCGACGGCCACCCGGTGCGCCGAGCTCACCGGCGAGAGCGTCGCCAGCTGCGCTTACCACCTGGGGATCCTCGCCAAGTACGGCTTCGTCGAGCCGGCCGAGGGCGGCCGCGGCCGGGAGAAGCCGTGGAAGCTCGTCCGCTACGGGCAGTCCTGGGGCGTCGAGGACGGCATGGAGCCCGAGACCGCGATGGCCGCCGAGACGCTGTCGGAGGTCTACGTCGACCGGGTCGCCGAGAAGATGAAGCGGTGGTTCCGGCGCGCCGGGGCCGAGGCGCCCGAGTGGCGCGAGGGCGCCGGGTTCTCGGCGGGCTCCACCTGGATGACCGCCGAGGAGCTCGGCGCGCTGCACGAGGAGCTGATCGCCGTCTCGCGGCGGTTCGAGCAGCGGCAGCACGACCCGTCCACCCGTCCGCCGGGGGCGCGTCCGGTCGAGTTCTTCTTCGGGACGTGGCTCCCGCGCCCGCCCGGCGAGATCACCCCGCCAGAGCCGCCGGGAGGTGGGTCGTGATCGAGGACCACGGGGCCCGTCTCGCGCGGGCGCGGATGGCGGACCTGCACCGCGAGGCCGAGGCGCACCGCCTCGCCCGGCGCTGCCCCCGTCCGCGGATGCGCGACGGCCTGCACGCCGCCTACGCCCGGCTGTGGTGGGCCGTCCGCCCGCGTGCCGGGACCTGGGCGCCACGGCTGCTGCACCACTGACGCCCCCTCCACGGGTCGCCCGCTGGCCGGCACCGACCCGCCGAGATGCAGCTCAGCGGGAGTCGTGGATCTCCCCGGCCCGCTGAGCTGCATCTCGGCGTCCGGAATGCGTCGAGATGCGGCTCAGGGGCGTGCGGGGTGCGCGCATCTCGACGGAGGTGTGCGGCGAGGCCCGGACACGACGACGCCCGGGCCGGTGACCCGGCCCGGGCGTCGTGACGTGCTGCTACGCGACGATCAGACGTCGTAGCGGTCGGCCATCATGACCTTGTCCCACGCGGCGACGAAGTCGCGGACGAACTTCTCCTTGGCGTCGTCGGAGGCGTAGACCTCGGCGACGGCGCGCAGCTCGGAGTTCGACCCGAAGACCAGGTCGGCCCGGGTGCCGGTCCACTTCACGTTCCCGGAGGCGTCGACGGCCTCGAAGGAGTCGTCGTCACCGGCGACCGAACGCCACTGGACATCGGAGCCCAGCAGGTTGGTGAAGAAGTCGTTGGTCAGCGTGCCGACCTTGTCGGTGAACACGCCGGCCGTCGACCCGCCGGTGTTGGCGCCCAGCACGCGCAGGCCGCCGACCAGCACGGTCATCTCCGGGGCGGAGACGCCGAGCAGGTTCGCGCGGTCCACGAGCAGGAACTCGCCGGGCAGGGTGTGGCCCTTGCCGCGGTAGTTGCGGAAGCCGTCGGCGGTGGGCTCCAGGTAGGAGAACGACTCGACGTCGGTCTTCTCCTGGGTGGCGTCGGTCCGGCCCGGGACGAACGGCACGGTGATGTCGTGCCCGGCGTCCTTGGCGGCCTTCTCCACCGCGGCGGCACCGGCCAGCACGACCAGGTCGGCGAAGGAGATCTTCCTGCCACCGGAGAGCGAGCCGTTGACGTCGGACTGGATCGACTCCAGCGTCGAGATCACGGTGCGCAGCGTGTCGGGGTCGTTGACCTCCCACTGCAGCTGCGGCTCGAGGCGGATGCGGCCGCCGTTGGCGCCACCGCGCTTGTCGGACTGGCGGAACGACGAGGCCGCGGCCCAGGCGGTCTTGACCAGGTCGCTGACCGACAGGCCGGACTCCAGCACCTTCGCCTTGATCGACGCGACGTCGTCGGCGGAGACGAGCTCGTGGTCCACGGCCGGGACCGGGTCCTGCCAGAGCAGCTCCTCGGTCGGCACCCAGGCGCCGATGTAGCGCTCCTTCGGGCCCATGTCGCGGTGGGTCAGCTTGTACCAGGCGCGACGGTAGGTGTCCTCGAACTCGGACGGGTTGTCCAGCCAGCGGCGGGTGATCTCGCCGTAGACCGGGTCGACCCGCATCGAGACGTCGGTGACCAGCATCCGCGGCTTGCGGTTCGGCTGCCCGGCCTCGGGGTCGGGGATGATGTCCTCGGCGTCCTTGGCGACGAACTGGTTCGCCCCGGCCGGGGACTTCTCCGGCACCCACTCGTAGGCGTAGAGGTGCTTGAGGTAGTCGTGGCTCCACCGGTTCGGGGTGCGGGTCCAGATGACCTCGAGCCCGGAGGTGATGGCGTCACGGCCCTTGCCGGACTTGAAGCTCTGCTTCCAGCCCAGGCCCTGCTCGGTGATGTCGGCGGCCTCCGGCTCGGGGCCGACGTTGCCGTTCTCGTCCGGGTTGGCGGCGCCGTGGGTCTTGCCGAGGGTGTGCCCGCCGACGATCAGCGCGGCGGTCTCCTCGTCGTTCATCGCCATCCGGCCGAAGGTCTCGCGGATGTCGCGGGCCGCGGCGATCGGGTCACCGCTGGCGTCGGGGCCCTCCGGGTTGACGTAGATCAGACCCATGTGCGACGCGCCGAGCGGCTTCTCCAGCTCGCGGTGGGCGAAGTCCTTGCTGCCGCCGTAGCGCGCCTCGTTGCCCAGCCAGACGTTCTCCGAGCCCCAGTAGACGTCCTCGTCGGGCTCCCACACGTCGGCGCGGCCGCCGGCGAAGCCGAACATCGGGAAGCCGGAGATCTCGTGGGCGCGGTTGCCCGCGAAGACCATCAGGTCGGCCCAGGAGACCTTGCGGCCCCACTTCTGCTTGACCGGCCACAGCAGCCGGCGGGCCTTGTCGAGGTTGCCGTTGTCGGGCCAGCTGTTCAGCGGGGCGAAGCGCTGCATCCCGGCGCCGGCGCCGCCGCGGCCGTCGTAGGTCCGGTAGGTGCCGGCCGAGTGCCAGGCCATCCGGATGAAGAACCCGGCGTAGCTGCCGTGGTCGGCGGGCCACCAGTCCTGCGAGGTGGTGATGACGGCGTCGACGTCGCGGGCGAGCTCGTCCAGGTCGACGGTCGCGAACTCCTTCGCGTAGTCGAAGCCCTCGTCCATCGGGTCCGCGGCGGGAGCGTGCTTGCGGAGGATCTTCAGGTTGAGCTGGTTCGGCCACCAGCTCTGGTTGCCGCCACCCTCGGTGGGGTGCGCGATGCGGCCGGCGGCGACGGGGCAACCGCCGTCCTGCTCGCGGTTCATCTCGCTCTCGACGGTGGGGTGCTCGTCAGACACGGGACATCCTCTCGGGATCAGTGGATGAGCAGTCGGGGCACCGGCCCCAGTAGACGACCTCGGCCTCGTCGATCACGAAGCCGTTGTCGTCGGAGGCGGTGAGACAGGGTGCGGAGCCGACGGCGCAGTCGACGTCGGCGATGGCGCCACAGGACCGGCACACCACGTGGTGGTGGTTGTCGCCGACCCGCGCCTCGTACCGCGCGACGGAACCGGTGGGCTGGATCCTGCGGACCAGCCCGGAGGAGTGCAGCGCACGCAGGACGTCGTAGACGGCCTGGTGCGACACCTCCCCGAGGTCCTCCCGCACGACACGGATGATCGACTCCGTGTCCGCGTGCTGGTGGGAGTGCACCGCCTGCAGCACGGCCAGGCGAGGACGCGTCACGCGCAGCGACGCCGCGCGCAGCATGCCCTCGTAGTCCGATGCGTTCGACACGGCGGCGAGACTGCCCGCTTTTCTTGAGTCGGTCAAGTTTCGGCGTGTCTCAGTATGAGACCGGCGCCACGTCAGACGGTGCTGCGCTCCCGGCCCGCCCAGAACGGTGCCCGGAGATCCTTCTTGAGGATCTTGCCGGTCGGGTTGCGGGGGAGCTCCGGCAGGACGTCGACGGTCTTCGGACACTTGAACGACGCCAGGTGGGCGCGCGCGTGAACGAGCAGCTCCTCGGGGTCGACGGTCGCCCCCGGCGCGGCCACCACGCAGGCCTTCGGGACCTCGCCCCACCGGTCGTCGGGCACTCCGATGACGGCGACGTCGCCGACGGTCGGGTGCTCGGCGAGCACCCGCTCGATCTCGGCCGGGTACACGTTCTCGCCGCCCGAGACGATCATGTCCTTGATCCGGTCGGTGACGTAGACGTAGCCGTCGGCGTCGATGTGGCCGCCGTCGCCGGACCGCAGCCATCCGTCCGGGGTGATCGCCGCCGCCGTCGCCTCCGGCTTGTCCCAGTAGCCGCTCATCAGCTGGTCGGTCCGCACCCAGATCTCCCCGGGCTCGTCCGTGCCGAGCCGCTCGCCCGTCGCCGGGTCGCGCACCTCGATCGTGCAGCCGGTGATCGGCCTGCCCGCCGACACCAGCCGGTGCTCGACGGCCGGGTCCCCGTGGTCCTCCGGGCCCAGCGAGCTGACCACGCCGCAGGCCTCGGTCATCCCGTAGACCTGGTGCAGCTTCGGGCCGAACAGCGCCAGCGACGCCCGCATCACCGGCAGCGGCATCGGCGAGGCGCCGTAGGAGATGGCCCGCAGTGACGTGTAGTCGCGGTCGGCGGCGCCCGGCACCTGGGTCATCGCGCCCATCAGCGCGGGCACCCAGAACGTGTGCGTGATGCCCTCCGCAGCGACCATGTCCAGCAGCGCCGCCGGGTCGGGCATCCGGGCCATCACGATCCGCGCGCCCTGGGCGAGCGCGAGGAAGGCGTAGCTGGTCCCGCCGACGTGGAACAGCGGCATCGCGACCTGCACGACGTCGGTCGGCGTCAGCTCGAAGTCCGCGGCGACGTGCGCGGCGTGCGCCAGCATCGCGCCGTGGGTGAGCATCGCGCCCTTCGGGAACCCGGTGGTGCCCGAGGTGTAGAGCTGCACGAAGCAGTCGCCGGGGCCGGCGTCGTAGGGGTCGGTGTCCGGCTCGTGCGCGGCGAGGAACGCCTCGTACTCGTCGGCCTCCCCGCCCACGTGGAGCACCCGTTCCACCGCGCCGAGCTTCTCCCGCAGCTGCCCGACCGCCCCGGCGAACTCCGGGCCGACCAGCAGCAGCCGCGCCCGGGCGTCGCCGATCACGTAGACGATCTCCGGCGGGGCGAGCCGGAAGTTCACGACCGCGTTCGCCGCGCCGATCCACGCGCACGCCAGCGACAGCTCCAGACACGACGGGTGGTTGAGGTCCAGCACCGCGACCCGGTCACCCGGGCCGATGCCCTCCGCGCGCAGGGCCGCCGCGAGCCTGCGCACCCGGACGTCCAGCTCGGACCAGGTGCGGCGGACGTCGCCGAAGCGCAGGGCCTCGTCGTCCGGGCGCTCGGTGGCGTGGGTGCGCAGCAGGGAGGACACGGTGCTGGTCGGGTCGATCACGGGGCGGCTCCTCGGGGCTCGTCGCTGAGCGTGTGACGCACGCCATTCAAGTCCGTTTCGTCGGTCTCGCGCCAGTGCCGACCGGATCGGTGCGGGGCCCGCCTCCGGTCGTGTCCCCGCGCTGGGCGAGGATTGCCGGGCAGGCGATGCCCCGGCGCGAACCCGGGGTGCGACGCGAGACGGACGGAGGCCGGAGTGCAGGAGACCGCGTCCACGGACCCGGCGACGGCGGCCGGGAGCGGGCGGATCGTCGTCGAGGGGCTCGGCAAGAGGTTCGGCCCGGTCGAGGCCGTGCACGACCTGTCGTTCACCGTCGAGCCCGGCTCGGTGACGGGGTTCCTCGGACCCAACGGGTCGGGCAAGACGACGACGCTGCGGATGATCCTCGGGCTGGTCGTGCCCAGTACCGGGCGCGCGCTCGTCGACGGGGTCCCGTTCTCCGCGCTGGCCTCGCCCGGCCGCGTCGTCGGTGCGGTGCTGGAGGTGCAGGGCGTGCACCCGCGGCGCACCGCCCGCGCGCACCTGCGCGCCACGGCCGCCGCGATCGGCGTCCCCGACTCCCGGGTCGACGAGGTGCTCACCCTGGTGGGCCTGGCCGCCGCCGCGGACCGCTCGGCGGGCGGGTTCTCGCTCGGCATGAACCAGCGCCTGGCGCTGGCCGTGGCGCTGCTCGGCGACCCGCGCATCCTCGTGCTCGACGAGCCGGGCAACGGCCTGGACCCCGACGGCATCGCCTGGCTGCGCTCGTTCCTGCAGGCCTTCGCCGCGTCCGGGCGCAGCGTGCTCGTCTCCTCCCACCAGCTGGCCGAGATGGAGCTGACCGCCCAGCGGCTGGTCGTCATCGACCGCGGTGCCTGCCGCTTCGACGGCACCGTCGCCGAGCTGCGCGCCGGCCACGGCTCGCGGGTGCTCGTGCGCGCCGCGGACCCGGCCCGGCTGGCCGAGGCGCTCGCCACGGACGGGATCACCGAGATCGACCGCGTCGACGACGGCGTACTGGCCGTCGGCGGGGCCGACGCGGTCCGCGTCGGGGACCTGGCGCTCGCCGCGGGCGTCGCGGTGTACGGGATGAGCGAGGAGCGGGCCGGGCTGGAACAGATGTTCCTGCGCCTGCTCGCCGGGGAGGAGCAGCGCTGATGGCGACCGTGAGCCTCGACCGCTTCCGCGCGGTCCTGACCGCCGAGGTCCGCAAGACCCTGTCCACCCGGGTGTGGTGGCTGCTGTTCCTGCCGGTGCTGCTGCTCGCGCTGGCCCAGAGCCTGCTCGGCAGCATCCTGCAGCTGCTCGTGCCGCAGGCCACCGACACCTCGTCGATCCTGATGCTCGCCGGGCTGGCGTCGGCGCTGACCATGACCGCGATCGTCGGCGCCGCCTTCGGGACGCTGCTGGGCACCGGCGACTTCCGGCACCGCACGGTCACGCTGGCCTATCTGACCGGGTCCCGTGGCCAGGTGCTCGCGGCCAAGGCGCTGATCGCCGCCGTCGTCGCCGGGCTGTACGCGCTGTTCCTCGTCGTGGTCGGTCCGCTGCTCGGCGGTGCGGCGCTCGGCGGCCAGCAGCTGCCCGACCTCGGGCAGCTCGCCGGGCTGGGCGCGATCGGCATCCTGGTGTGCGCGCTGTGGGGGGTGCTCGGCGTCGCCGTCGGGACCCTGGTGACCAACCAGGCCGGGGCGATCGCGCTCACCGTCGGCTACCTGCTGATCGGGGAGAACCTGATCGCCGGGGCGCTGCGCGCGGGCGACGGGTCCTCGCTCGGCGACCCGTCGGTGTTCGCCCGGCTGACCCCGTTCCTGCCCGGCAACGCCGGTGACCTCGCGATCTGGGAGCCGGTCGTGAGCTCGGCCGGGCTGGGGGCGCAGTCGCAGTTCGTCCTGGAGTTCCTGGCCGGGGTCAGCGCCCCGCCGCCCGGCTGGGTCGGGCTGCTGGTCCTGGCGGTCTGGACGGCCTCGGGGATCGCACTGGCCGCCGTCGTCGGGGCGCGGCGGGACATCACCTGAGGCGAGCCGGCGGGTCCGGGGCGGCGGCCGGCAGCCCGGCCCACCTCGCACGGGTTCGCTCCACCTCGCAGCCTCTGCACGGTCTGCGACGTCGCCGGAACCCGTGCGAGGTGGGCGGTGCGGGGGAGCGGCCGTCGTCGACGGCGGGTGCCCGGCGGCCCGCGCCGGGCGGCGTCGCCGGGCCGGTTGTCGGGGGGCGGGCATAGCCTGGCGACGTGCCCTCTCCCCACCCCTCCGCGCGCCCCGGCTGGATCCGCAGACTGGCCACGGCCTGCATGCGGCACCGCCGCGTCACGGTCGGTGCGCTCGTCGCGTCGATGCTCGGCGTCGGGCTGGAGGCGATCGGTCCGCTGCTGATCCGCGAGGGCGTGAACGGCGCGATCGGCGGGGACACCGGCGTGCTCGCGCCGGTCGTCGGCGGGCTCCTGGTGCTGGGCGTGCTGAAGTTCGTCGGCGCGTTCGTGCGCCGCTACCTCGGCGGCAAGATGGCGCTGAACGTGCAGCACGACCTGCGGCGCGCGGTGTTCGGCGCGGTGCAGCGCATGGACGGCGTCCGCCAGGACCGGCTGCGCACCGGCCAGGTCGCCTCGCGGGCCATCTCCGACCTGCAGCTGGTGCAGGGCTTCCTGTCGATGGTGCCGCTGTCGGCGGGCACCGTCGTGCTGGTGGTCGTCGCGATCGTCGCGATGCTGTACCTGTCGCCGCTGCTCACCGTGGTCGCGCTGGTCATGCTGCCGCTGGCGTTCCTGGCCACCAACAGCATCCGGCGCAGGCTGTTCCCGGCCACCTGGTCCGCGCAGCAGCGGGCCGCGGAGATCGCGCAGCAGGTCGAGGAGACCGTCACCGGCGTGCGCGTGGTCAAGGGCTTCGGGCAGGAGGCCCGCGAGACCGCCACGCTGGAGGGCCGGGCCCGCCGCCTCTACGGCGAGCGGCTGCGGGCCGCCGGGCTGACCGCGCGGCTCAACCCGATGCTGCTGGCGCTGCCCGGGCTGGGACAGGTCGCGGTGATCGGCGTCGGCGGCTGGATGGCCGCCCGCGGCACCATCGACCTCGGCACGTTCCTGGCGTTCACCACCTACGTCGGGATGCTCGTCGGGCCCGCCCGGCTGATCGGCGCGCTCGTGGTCACCGCGCAGCTGACCCGGGCCGGGGCGGAGCGCGTCTTCGAGATCGTCGACGCCGCACCGGGGATCGTCGACCCGGAGCGTCCGGCCGCGCTGCCCGAGGGCCCGCTGACCGTCGAGCTGGACGACGTCCGGTTCGGCTACGAGCCCGCGGGCTCCGGCCCGGACGGCGACGCCGCCCCCGACCCGGTCCTGGACGGGCTCTCCCTGCGCGTCGAACCCGGCGAGACCCTCGCCCTGGTCGGCCCGCCCGGCTCGGGCAAGTCGACGGTGGCGCTGCTGCTGCCCCGTTTCTACGACCCGCAGGCCGGGCGTCTCGCGATCGGCGGGGTGGACCTGCGCGACCTGCGGCTGCACGACCTGCGCGCCGAGCTGGGGGTGGTGTTCGAGGAGGCGTTCCTGTTCTCCGACAGCATCCGCAACAACATCGCCTACGGCCGGCCCGACGCCGGTGAGGACGAGATCCGCGCCGCCGCCGAGGCCGCGCAGGTGGCGTCGTTCGTCGAGGACCTGCCCGACGGCTACGACACCGAGGTCGGCGAGCGCGGCCTGACCCTGTCCGGTGGCCAGCGGCAGCGGATCGCGCTGGCCCGGGCGATGCTGACCCGGCCGCGGGTGCTGGTGCTCGACGACGCGACCTCCGCGGTCGACACCGCCACCGAGGCCGCGATCCACGAGACCCTGCACGAGCTGACCGCCGAGCGGACCACGCTGCTGGTCGCGCACCGGCGTTCCACCCTGGCGCTGGCCGACCGGATCGCGGTGCTGGACAAGGGCCGGGTCGTCGACACCGGCACCGAGGACGAGCTGCGCGGCCGGTGCGCGCTGTTCCGGGAGCTGCTCGCCACCGGCCCCGCCGACGAGCTCGGCGGCGGTACCCGCGGGCCCGCCGCCCACGAGGCGGCACCCGCCAACGGCACCGGCACCGGCACCGGCACCGGCACCGGCACCGGCACCGGCGACGGTGTCCTCGCCGATGCACCGGCGGGCCCGGCCGTCACCCCGGAGCTGTGGCCGCGGGTCAGCATCGAGGAGGACCCGGACCGGGCCTTGACCCGCGACGGCGGAGGCGGCGCGGCCGGCTGGGCGGGTGGGATCAGCGCGACCCCCGAGCTGCTCGAGTCCGTCGCGAAGCTGCCCCCGGCGGACGAGACCCCCCGGCTGCGCGGCGACGACGACCCGACCGCCCCCGATCCCGCGTTCCGGCTGTCCTCGCTGCTGCGCCCCGTGCGCCGGCTGCTGGTGCTCGGCGTCGCGCTGATGACCGCGGACGCGCTGGCGACCCTGGCCCTGCCCAGCATCGCCCGGATCGCCGTCGACGACGGCATCACCGACGGCGCCACCCGGGTCCTGCTGCTGGCGGCGCTGGCCGGGCTGCTGATCGTCGTGCTGGACGCGGTGGTCGTCGGGTTCCAGACGCTGGTCACCGCCCGGGCCGGGGAGAGCCTGCTCTACCTGCTGCGGCTGCGCAGCTACGCGCACCTGCAGCGGCTCGGCCTCGACTTCTACGAGCGCGAGCTGTCCGGCCGGATCATGACCCGGATGACGACCGACGTGGACGCGCTGTCCACGTTCCTGCAGACCGGGCTGGCGCAGGCCGTCGTCAGCCTCCTGACGATCGGCGGGGTCGCGACCGCGCTGGTGCTCACCGACCCGCACCTCGCGCTGTACGCGCTGGGCTGGCTGCTGCCGCTGCTCGCGGTCGGCACCGTGGTGTTCCGCCGGTTCTCCTCCCGCGCCTACGCCGAGGCCCGCGAGCGGGTCAGCGTGGTCAACGCCGACCTGCAGGAGAACGTGTCCGGGGTGCGCATCGCGCAGGCCTACGTCCGCGAGGAGCTGAGCTACGACCGCTTCGGCGAGCGCTCCGACGCCTACCGCCGGTCGCGGCTGCGCGCGCAGCGCTACATCGCCACCTACTTCCCGTTCGTGGCGTTCCTGTCCGACATCGCCACGGCGGTCGTGCTGTTCGTCGGCGGGACCCGCATCGTCGGCGGGGACATCACCCCGGGCGTGCTCACCGCGTTCCTGCTGTACCTGACCCTGTTCTTCGGCCCGGTGCAGCAGCTGTCGCAGGTGTTCGACGGCTACCAGCAGGCCCGGGTCGGCCTGAACCGGATCTCGGAGCTGCTGCGCACGCCCACCTCGGTCCCGGACGAGCCCGAGCGCCCGGCGCCCGTGCCGGCGCGGCTGCGCGGCGAGGTCGAGCTGGACCACGTGACGTTCCGCTACCCGGGAGTGGACGCCCCCGCCCTCGACGACGTGTCGCTGCGCGTCGGGGCGGGCGAGACCGTCGCGCTCGTGGGCGCGACCGGTGCCGGCAAGTCGACGCTGATCAAGCTGATCGCCCGGTTCTACGACACCGGCGACGGCCAGGTCCGCGTGGACGGCGTCGATGTGCGCCGCTTCCCGCTGGCCGGGTACCGCTCGCGGCTCGGGGTGGTCCCGCAGGAGGCGCACCTGTTCACCGGCGACGTCGCCTCCAACATCGCCTACGGCCGCCCGGACGCCCCGCCGGAGCGGATCGAGGCCGCGGCCCGCGCGGTCGGGGCGCTGGGTCTGGTGCGGTCGCTGCCGCAGGGGTTCCGCACCCCGGTGGGCGAGCGGGGGCAGGGCCTGTCTGCGGGGCAGCGGCAGCTCGTCGCGCTGGCGCGGGCCGAGCTGGTCGACCCGGACGTGCTGATCTTCGACGAGGCGACCGCGGCGCTGGACCCGGCCACCGAGGCCACCGTGCTGGCGGCGGGGGAGCGGGTGGCGTCGCGGCGGACCGCGTTCGTCGTCGCCCACCGGCTGCAGACCGCGCGGCGGGCGGACCGGATCGTGGTGCTGTCCGGCGGCCGGATCGCCGAGGAGGGCACGCACGACGAGCTGGTCCGTGCGGGCGGTCGCTACGCGGCCCTGTGGCGCGCGGGGGAGCTGGAGCCCGAGCCGGACAGCCCGCTGGCCGCACAGACCTGAGCCCGGCGGGTCAGTCCCGCAGGTGCTCGGCCCGCGCGGCGACGGCGGCCCGGCGCGGGTCGTCCCGGTCGAGCAGGTCCAGCAGCAGCTCGTGCGCCTCCAGGTCGTCGGTCCCCAGCGGGTGCACGACGAAGCGGTGCAGGAGTGCGACGTCGTCCGAGGCGAGCACGGCGTGCCGCAGCCCGACCACGAGCTCGTCGCGCAGCTCGCGCACGGCAGGCGCGTCGGAGCGGGGCAGCAGCTCGCCGTGGCAGGAGTCGAGCGCGTCGGACACCCGGCCGTCGCGCAACGCGGCGCGGACCCGCAGGAAGTCGGCCTGCGGCCCGGCCGCCAGCCGGTAGGGGCGGGTGAGCAGCAGCTCCGCGCCCAGTGACGACCGCAGCCGGTGGATCTCGCCGCGGACGGTGGTCGGGTTGCCGTCCTCGCCGTAGAGCATCAGGGTCAGCTGCTCGCCGGAGAGCCCGTCGGGGTGCAGCGCCAGCGCGGTGAGGATCTCCGCCGGGCGCAGGGTGGCGGCGAACTCCTCGCCGTCGAGGGTGACGCGCGGACCGCCCCCGCCGGTGAAGCGCAGCTCCAGCGGGCGGGGCGCACCGGTCGGCGCCGTCGGGACGACGCGCCCGCGCCGCCGCGACGGCGGCACCAGCAGGTAGCCCTCGGCCAGCCTCTCGACGGCCATCTCCCGGCCGTCGCCGAGCTGCACCCGGTCGACGCCGTCGTCGAGCCGGATCCGCTCGGGGAACAGGCCGTAGGGCTCGCTGGCGATGACCCGGCCGCTCGCGGACAGCAGGGCGCCCTCGGAGCCGCGCAGCGCCGCGAGGTGCGGCATGTTCTTGACCCGCAGCCGCTCGTCGGCGATCGCCAGCCGTACCCGCAGCTGGTTCTCCGCGAGGTGTGCGGTCGCCGTCACCAGCTGCACCAGCGCGGGGTGCACGGTGTGCAGCGGCCCGGAGATGTCGATCGCGCCGATGGTGTCGCCGGTGTCGGGGTCGTGCACGGGGGCCGCGACGCAGGTCCAGTCGTGGTAGGCCCGGACGAGGTGCTCGGCGGAGTGGATCCGGACCGGCTCGTCGACGGCCAGCGCCGTCCCCATCGCGTTGGTGCCGATCGTCTCCTCGGCCCAGCGGGTGCCCTCGACGAGCCCGACGTCGTCGGCGGAGTGCAGCAGGCCGTGCGCGCCGTCGCGCCACAGGACGGTGCCGTCGGCGTCGGTCACGAGCATCACGTGCATCGCCTCGTCGGCGATGCTCACGAGGGTGGAACGGAGCAGCGGCATCACCGCGTGCAGCGGGTGGCCGGTCCGGACCTCCTTCAGCTCGTCGGCGAGGTAGATGAGCGGGGGGAGCCTGCCCTCCGGGTCGACGTGCGCGGCCAGGCTGCGCTGCCACGAGTCCGAGACGACCGGGCGGGGGGTGCCCGCCGAACCGCCGGCGCCGAGCCCGTCGTCGTAGATGCGCCGCAGGCGATGCGCGTCGGCGACCATCTCCTCGGGGGACGTCCCGCCCTCGGCTCCGCTCACGTCGCCTCCCGTCACGGCTGGGGGCACGTCGTGCCCTGCTCCCACGTGATGTCCCGCGCCGGCGCGGGACCGTCCCGGAATCGGTGGTCGGTCCCGGGGTCGCGAGCATACCCGCTGCTCGGGGGGCTCGACCCCCTCGCGACCGGGCCGGGATGCGACGTCGCTCGATCGCGCGCAACGTGGGGGCAACGTGGCGCTCCTTACGGTTTGCCGCATCGGGACGCCGGTTGGTGTTCCTGCGATGACGCAACAGATCCACCGGAGGACAGCGATGACGCTCGAAGCCGTTCGTGAGGCCACCGATCTGCGTGCCGGCCGCGGGGCCGACGGCGCGGATGTGATCCGCCGCGCGGCCCGGGTACTCGTCGTCGACTCCGAGCCGGTCGTCCGGCACGGGCTGCGCGCCCTGCTGACCGCCGAGCCCGACCTGGCCCCGGCCGGCGAGGCCGCCTCCCCGCGCGACGCCCTGATGGCCGCCGAGCGCGCCCGCCCCGACGCGATCATCGTCGACATCGAGTTCGCCCGCGACGAGCGGCCCGGCCTCGACCTGGTGCGCGCGCTGCTGGAGCGCTGCCGCGGGGTGAAGATCCTCGTGCTGACCGGCTGCCGTGACCGCGACTCGATGATGCGCACCGTCCGCCTGGGTGTCCACGGCTACCTGCGCAAGGGCGCCGACACCGCCGAGATCGTGCGGGCGCTGCGCACGGTCCTGCGCGGCGAGGGCGTCTTCGACCCGGGCACCGCGAGCGCCGGCCCGCTGCAGGTGCTGCGCGACACCGACCCGGCGCCGTCGCCCACGCCGGACCTCTGCAAGACCTCGCTGCTGACCGACCGCGAGAACCAGGTCCTGCGGCTGCTCGCCGTCGGCCTGTCCAACCGCGAGATCGGGACCCGGCTGCGGATCTCCGAGGCCACCGTGAAGTTCCACGTGCGGAACCTGCGCGACAAGCTCGAGGTCCGTCGTCGCACCGAGATCGTCTACACCGCCGCCCGCCAGGGCATCGTCTGATCCCGCCGGGCCGGGGCGAGGCACTCGCCCGCCCCGGTCCGTGCCCTCGTCCAGCGCACGCGCGACCGGCGCGGTCACCCATCGGGTGGCCGCGCCGGTCGCGTTGCGTGGTCGACGCCACCCCTTTCGGGGATGCGTTCACCCGGCGGCCACCTTCTCCTCACCCCACGGGAGAACGGGGGTGTTGGGATGCGGAGGAAACGGACGGTTCCGAACGGACCGGACCGGACCGCGTCATCCCACCACGACCCCAGGAGGACGACCGTGGCCCACAGCTGCCCCGGCGACGCCCCCCAGGCCGGCCCCCGCCGTGCCCTCCCGCTCCTCGACCGCGTGCGGCACGGACGTCAGGGCCTCACCTGCCGCTACAGGTGCGGCGACGCCTGCTCCCGGCCCGAGCCCAACCCGTCGTCGAACGCCTACTTCGGTGACGTCATGCAGGCCGTGCTCGACCGGCGCGGGATGCTCCGCGCCGGTGCGGTGATCGGCCTGGGCGCCGGGGCCGGTGTGGCCCTGGCCGGCACCGCCTCGGCGGCCGAGCCCGCCCCGGCCGCGCCGGCCCACCCGCTCGGTGCCGACGTGGCCGCGCCGGCGCACGCCCGGCCCCCGCGCGGGCTGCAGTACGAGACGGTCGCGCCGAACCTGGACGACGCGATCCGCGTGCCGGTCGACTACGCGAGCAACGTCGTGATCCGCTGGGGCGACCCGATGTTCCCGGACGCGCCGGAGTTCGACTTCGAGAACCAGACCGCCGCCGCGCAGGCCCGCCAGTTCGGCTACAACAACGACTTCTGCGGGATCCTGCCGATCGACGGCCCCGGCCGCCGCTACGTCATGTTCTCCAACCACGAGTACACGCTCGAGCCGCTGATGTTCCGCGGGTACGACGAGGACGCCCCCACCCCCGAGCAGATCCGGATCGGCATGGCCGCGCACGGCGGCGGCGTCGTCGAGGTGACCCGCGACCTGCGCACCGGCGAGCTGCGCTACGACCGCAACGGGAAGCTCAACCGGCGCATCACCGCCGACACCGAGATGGTGCTCGACGGCCCGGCCGCCGGTGCCGAGGTGCTGCGCACGAAGGCCGACCCGACCGGGCGCAGCGTGAAGGGCATGATCGGCAACTGCGCCGGCGGCACCACCCCGTGGGGCACCTTCCTGTCCGGCGAGGAGAACTTCGACGGCTACTTCGCCTCCGGCCCGGTCACCGACGAGCGCGCGAAGCGCTACGGCTTCGAAGAGGGCGCCTCGGAGCGCCGGTGGGAGCGCGTCGACCCGCGCTGGGACCTCGCGCAGGAGCCGAACGAGGCCAACCGATTCGGCTACATCGTCGAGATCGACCCGCACGACCCGCGCTCGAAGCCGGTCAAGCACACCGCGCTCGGCCGCTTCAAGCACGAGGGCGCCACCGTCGCGCTCACCCGGGACGGGCGCCCCGTCGTCTACATGGGCGACGACGAGCGCTTCGACTACGTCTACAAGTTCGTGTCGGACAAGCGGATGCGCCGTGGTCACAGCCGGGCCGCCCGCGAGCACAACGCCACCCTGCTGTCGTCGGGCACGCTCTACGTCGCGACGTTCATCGGGGACAGCCCGGCCGCGGAGATCACCGGCACCGGGACGCTGCCGCGCGACGGCCGCTTCGACGGCTCCGGGCAGTGGAAGCCGCTGGCGTCGACCACGAAGTCCTACGTGGACGGCATGAGCGTCGCCGACGTCTTCGTGTTCACCCGGCTCGCCGCGGACAAGGTCGGCGCGACGAAGATGGACCGCCCGGAGGACGTGGAGCCCAACCCGCGCACCGGGAAGGTCTACATCGCCTGCACCAACAACTCCGACCGCGGCAAGGCGGGCGCCAAGGCCGGTCCGGACGAGGCGAACCCGCGCAACGCCAACCAGCACGGCCACGTCATCGAGCTCACCGAGACGCGCGACGACCCGGCGGCGACGACGTTCGCCTGGAACATCCTGCTGGTCTGCGGGAAGCCCGACGACCCGTCGACGTACTTCGGCGGGTTCGACAAGTCCCAGGTCAGCCCGATCACCTCGCCGGACAACGTGGCGTTCGACCCCTACGGCAACCTGTGGATCTCGACCGACTCCAGCCAGGCGCTGGAGATCAACGACGGCCTCTACGGCGTCGTGCTGGAGGGGCCGCAGCGCGGCTCGACCCGGCTGTTCGCCAGCGTCCCGGTCGGCTCGGAGTGCTGCGGCCCGGTCGTCACCGAGAACTTCGTGCTGGTCTCGGTGCAGCACCCGGGCGACGTCGACGACGCCTCACCGGAGAAGCCCGCGTCGCACTGGCCCGACGGCGGCGCCGCGCAGCCGCGTCCGGCCGTCGCCGCGATCCGGCACCTGAAGGACGGACGCCCGGCGAAGATCGGCGTCTGAGACCACCGCAGCCCGGTCCGTGCTCCGCCGCGGACCGGGCGGCGGGTCAGGCGCAGCGGCCGAGGTCCGGCTCGCCGGACCCGGCGCGCTTGTCGAACGAGATGTGCACGTGGTCGTAGTGGTTCGCGGTGTCGCCGCCGCGGTCCTCCATCGTCGACCATCCGGAGCCGTCGTTCATGCGCTGCTCCCATATCACGTACTTCACGCCGAGCTCGTCGGCGTTGGCCAGGGCGCAGTCGGCGATGCGGTCGCCCTTCTGCCCGCGCACCATGATGTCCAGGGCGTGTCCGGTCGGGTGGTCGGAGGCGTTCGCCCGGTTCGCGACGCCGATCAGGTCGGTCTCGCCGTAGGCGCAGCCGAGGAACTCCGCGGCGTCGGACACCCAGTCCTTCACCCGGCCCAGGTCGTCGAGGTCGAGCCCGCACGACGGGTCGTTCAGCCCGCGGGCGGCGAGTGCGGCGGCGGCCCTGGCCTGCTCGGCGGCCTCCTGCGCCAGGCCCTGGGCCTTGCGGGCCGCGGCGAGGCTCGCGTCCGCGGCCGGGTCGAGCAGACCCGCGTCGCGGACGATCTCGGCGCCGAACACGGGCGCGGAGCGGGGAGTGTCCGCGGCGGCCGCGGCCTCGGCGAACGGGCTACCGAGGTCGCCCTCGGACACGTCCTGTGCGGCCAGGCGCAGGTCGGCCTCGGCCGGCCCGAAGCCGAGCCCGGTCACGGGCGTGACGACGGCGAGCGTGCCGCTCGCGACGGCGGCCGCGGTGGCGACGTGACGCAGACCGGGCCTCAGCCCGGCCTGCGCCCGATGTCGGTGTCGGGGCACGACGGTCTCTCCTCCGGCACGCGGACCGGCCGGGCTGCGGGGGAGCGTCGGGATCGGGGGATCCCGGCCCGTCGGGGGGTACCGGACCGCGTGTTCAGTGACCGGACGGTAGCGAATGTCCCGTGATGTCCGATCTTCGCGGACCGTTCGTGGCGACGACCGCACCCGGCCGTGCGACGAGTGGCGCGGATCGGGCACCCCGGACGTCTTTACCCGACCGGACGTTCGGTGCAAAAGTAGCGCGGTCCGGGACACCGCCGTCCCGGGTCAGGGGAGGACGCATGACCGAGCAGCAGGCCGGGCCCGGCGCGGGCCCGACGAGTGCCGCCGACACGACCGGCTCCGCGCCCGCGCAGGTGCGCCGGGTCGCCGCGACGAGCGCGATCGGCACGACGATCGAGTGGTACGACTTCTTCATCTACGCCACGGCCGCGGCCCTGGTGTTCAACAGCCAGTTCTTCACCACGATGTCCGCGGCCTCGGGCACCCTGGCCGCGTTCGCGACCCTCGGGGTCGGCCTGGTGGCGCGTCCGCTCGGCGGCATCGTGTGGGGGCACTTCGGCGACCGCCTCGGCCGCAAGAAGATGCTGGTCTTCTCGCTGCTGCTGATGGGCGTGGCCACCGTCGGCGTCGGCCTGCTGCCCACCTACGGCCAGATCGGCGTCGCGGCGCCGGTGCTGCTCGTCGTGCTGCGCCTGCTGCAGGGCCTCTCGGCGGGCGGTGAGTGGGGCGGCGCCGCGCTGATGGCGGTCGAGCACGCCCCGCCCGGCAGGCGCGGGCGCTACGGCTCGTTCCCGCAGATCGGGGTGCCCGCCGGGCTGATCCTGGCCCAGCTGGTGTTCCTCGTCGTGTCCAACCTGACCACCCCCGAGCAGTTCGCCGCGTGGGGCTGGCGGATCCCGTTCCTGCTGTCGATCCTGCTGGTCGTCGTCGGGCTCGTGATCCGGCTGCGGGTCGAGGAGAGCCCGGTGTTCGCGATGCTGCGGCAGAACCGCGGCCGCAGCCGCGCCCCGATCCTGGAGGTGTTCCGGCACCGTCCGCGCGAGCTGGTGCTGGCCTCGGTCAGCTTCGTCGCGAACAACGCGATCGGCTACATCTTCCTGGCCTACCTGCTCTCCTACGGCACCCAGGTGCTCGAGGTCCCGCGGAACACCATGATCGTCGTCGTGATCATCGGCTCGCTGAGCTGGCTGGTCAGCATCGTCGCCGGCGCGATCTGGTCCGACCGTGTGGGCCGCAAGCGCGCCTACCTGGTGGGCTCGGTGCTGCTCGTGGTGTGGCCGGTGCCGTTCTTCCTGCTGCTCGACACCACCGGGTTCGCCGCGATGGTCGTCGCGGTCGTCGTGCTCACGGTGGGGCTGGGCCTGTCCTACGGCCCGCAGTCCGCGTTGTTCGCGGAGATGTTCGAGGCACGCTTCCGCTACAGCGGCGCCTCGTTCTCCTACGCCGTCGGCGCCGTGCTGGGCGGCGGGTTCGCACCGCTGATCGCCGCCGCGCTGCAGCAGGGCTACGGGACGTCGATGGCGGTCGCGGCCTACATGGTAGTCGTCGCCGTGATCTCGCTGGTCGCGGTCCTGCTCATCCGGGAGACGCACCGCCCGGACGCGCCCGCCCGGCTCTCCTGACGACGACGGCGCCCCGGACCTGGTGTCCGGGGCGCCGGAGCGGCCTAGATCGAGCGGTGCCGGCCGTTGCCGAGCGGGGCCGAGAGGTCCCGGGCCCGGCGACGCCCGGCCACGGTGCCCTCGGCGGGCCGCTCGTCGACGGTGCCGGGGCCGCCGGAGGACATCGAGCGGGCCTGCTCGGCCAGCTCGCGGGTCACGCAGGGCCAGGTGGCGCTGACCCCCGTCGCGTCCCGGCACTCACGGCAGAAGCCCTGCGCGTCGGGGGTGTGTTCCGCCAGGGTCCGCTCCAGCAGATCCGGCATCTCGGACAGGATGTTCGCGAGTGCCACGACTCACCTCCAGGTCGAATGCGGGCGACAGTAGTGGTCGGGTTCACCCGCCCCCGGCGGGGCGGGGGGCCCGTCGGCCGGTGTCCGCCGATCCACTCAGGACCCGGTGTTCGCGCTGCTCGCGGGGGGTGTGCGGGATCGCACCGGGGCTCTCCGGCGGTCCGGCCGCCCGGTGTGGCGCCGCCCCGTCGGCACAGGGCGGCCCCGTCCGCTCGGTGAACCGTGTCACCGATCGGCGACCGGTGCCGGCGACACGACGACACGCACCACTGCTGCGCCGGACGTGTGATCGGATCACCCGTCGTCGCCGCCGGACGGCCCAGTGGGCCACCCCCGTCCGGACCCGGGGCGCTGCGGCGTCCGCGTTCGCGCCCCGTGACCGGGCCGCGCTCAGCCCTCCGGGACCTCCCGCTCGATCTCGTCCAGCCAGATCGTCGCCGACAGGTCCGAGGGTGCCCGCCAGTCCCCGCGGGGCGACAGCGCGCCGCCCGCGGACACCTTCGGCCCGTTCGGCAGCGCGGAGCGCTTGAACTGCGCGAACTGGAAGAACCGCCGCGCGAAGACCTGCAGCCAGCGCCGGATCTCGGCGGGGGAGTAGGCGGGCCGCTCGTCGTCGGGGAACCCGGGCGGCCACTGGCCCGCGGCGGCGTCGGACCAGGCGTGCCCGGCCAGGAACGCGATCTTCGACGGCCGGAAGCCGTGCCGCAGCGTGTACCAGAGCGTGAAGTCCTGCAGCGCGTACGGACCGACGGTGGCCTGGCTGGACTGCACCTCGGTCGTCCCGTCCGAGGGCACCAGCTCCGGGGTGATCTCGGTGTCGAGCACCGAGCGCAGCACCGCCGACACCTCGGGCGGGAACTGCTCGGAGGAGATCACCCAGCGGATGAGGTGCTGCATCAGCGTCTTCGGCACGCCGCCGTTGACGTTGTAGTGCGACATCTGGTCGCCGACGCCGTAGGTGGACCAGCCGAGCGCGATCTCCGACAGGTCCCCGGTGCCGAGCACGATCCCGCCGCGCTGGTTCGCCAGCCGGAACAGGTAGTCGGTGCGCAGCCCGGCCTGGACGTTCTCGAAGGTGACGTCGTAGACGGGCTCGCCCCGGCCGAAGGGGTGGTCGATCTCCGACAGCATCGTCCGCGCGGTGCCGGTGATGTCGATCGTGGCGAAGGTGACGCCGAGGGCCTCGGACAGCGCGACGGCGTTGTTGCGGGTGTGGTCGGAGGTGGCGAAGCCGGGCATGGTGAAGGCGAGGATGTCGGTGCGCGGGCGGCCGAGCCGGTCCATCGCCCGCGCCGCGACGATCAGGGCGTGGGTGGAGTCGAGCCCGCCGGACACGCCGATCACGACCTTCGGCTGGCCGATCGCCCGCAGCCGCTGCTCCAGCCCGGCGACCTGGATCGAGTAGGCCTCGAAGCAGTCCTGCTCGAGGCGCGCCGGGTCGGCGGGCACGAACGGGAAGCGCTCCACGGTGCGGCGCAGGCCGATGTCGTGGCCGGGCGGGTCGAGCCGGAACGCCACCGTGCGGAAGGCGTCGGTGCGGGTGGCGTGGGTGCGGCGGTTGTCGTCGAAGGTGCCCTGGCGGCGCCGCTCGCCGGCGATCAGGTCCAGGTCGACGTCGGCGACCGCGTGCCGCGCGCCCTGCGGGAAGCGCCCGGACTCCGCGAGCAGCACGCCGTTCTCGTAGATCATGGTCTGGCCGTCCCACGAGACGTCCGTGGTCGACTCGCCCTCGCCCGCGGCGGCGTAGACGTACGCGGCCAGGCAGCGCGCCGACGCCGAGCGCGACAGCAGGTGCCGGGTGTCGGCCCGACCGACGGTGATCGGTGAGCCGGACAGGTTCGCCAGGACCGTCGCCCCGGCCAGCGCCGCCTCCGCCGACGGCGGGATCGGCACCCAGTAGTCCTCGCAGATCTCGGCGTGCAGCACGAAGCCGGGCAGGTCCTCGGCGGCGAACAGCAGGTCCGTACCGAAGGGCACGTCGGTGGCGCCGAGCCGGATCGTGGCGCCGCGGACGTCGTCCCCGGGGGCGGTCTGGCGGCGCTCGTAGAACTCGCGGTAGGTCGGCAGGTAGGACTTCGGGGCGACGCCCAGGATCCGGCCCCGGTGGATCACGACCGCGCAGTTGTAGAGGCGGTGGCGGTACCGCAGCGGTGCCCCGACCACGAGGACCGGCAGCAGGTCCGCCGTCGCCTCGACGAGGGAGAGCAGCCCGGTCTCGACGGTCTCCAGCAGCGTGTCCTGCATCAGGACGTCCTCGATGGAGTAGCCCGAGAGCGTCAGCTCAGGGAACACCACCAGCCCGACGCCGTCGTCTGCGCAGGTCCGGGCGGTCTCCAGCACGGCGGCGACGTTCGCGGCCGGGTCGGCCATCGTGGTGTGCAGGGTCGCCGCGGCGGTGCGCAGGAAGTGGTGGCGGTAGACGGAGCGGAAGTCCACGCCGTCATTCTGACCGGTGGGTGGTCAGCTCCGTCGACCCGCCAGCATCCGCGCCGCCGCGCAGGCGACCCCGGTGGCGACGAGCAGCCCCAGCAGCACCGCCCAGCCCGCCCCGACCGAGCCGCCGGCCAGCACGACCCCGAGCGAGCCCAGCCACGCCAGCGGCACCAGCAGCCACAGCGCCAGGCCGTGCAGCACCTTCGGGATCTCCCCGACGCCGGCCGCGATCACGATCCACACCACCCCGGCGAGCAGCCCGCCGACGAGCAGCAGGGTGCCGACTCCCTCCCAGACCACGTGTGTCTCCTTCCTAGGGGTCGGGCACCGGCAGCACGCGCTGCGGCACACCGGGCCCGTCGTCGATCGTGACACCCGCCGGCGTCGCGGGCGGGGCCAGCGGCCCCAGCAGGTGCGCACCCAGCCAGTCCACCAGGTCCGGCAGCTGCGCGCGGACGGCGTTCTGGTTGTGTCCGCCACCCGGGTAGAGCCGGGTGTCGACGGTCACCGGTGGCGCGGCGGCCGCGCGGATCCGGTCCGCGGCGGCCCGCTCCTCGGGTTCGTCGGAGCCCGCGGTGACCAGCATCGCCAGCGGCGCGGGCCGCTCGCCCAGCAGCGCGACGACGTCGTTGGCGGCGGCCAGGTCGGGCCGCCCGGCGAACAGCTCCCCGGTGACGACGTCGTCGGGGGTGCGGTCGTAGCCGCTCTGGCTGACCGCGAGTGCGTAGGTGCGCGGGTGGCGCAGCGCCAGGTTCATCGCGCAGTAGCCGCCCGAGGACCAGCCGGCCAGCGCCCAGGCGCCGCGGTCGGGCCGCACCCGCAGGTGCCGGGTCGTCCAGTCGACGAGGTCGGTGGTCAGGTAGGTGTCGTCGGCCGCGCCGTGCTGGGCGTCGACGCACTCCTGGTCGTGGCCGAACCGGGGCTCGCCGTTGATGTCGGGGATGACCAGCACGACCGGCGGGATGCGGTGCGCGGCGATGGCGGCGTCGAGCACGTCGGGCACCTTGAACAGGGCGGCCACCTCACGGGGCTCGCCGGGGAACCCGGGCAGCCACTCGACGACCGGGAACCGCGCCCGCGGGTGCTCGGTGTAGCCGGGCGGGAGGTAGACGTCGGCGTCGCGGTCGATGCCGGACACGGCCCCGTGCAGGGTCATGTGCAGCGTGGAGCCCAGCCCCTGCGCGGAGCGGGCGGCGACCAGCGGCATCGCCGCGTCGAGGCCCGCACCGTCCGGGCCGATGTCGGCGACCGAGCCCTCGCCGGGGTCGGGGGAGGACCCGATCAGCGAGCCGACGGTGGGGAAGAAGCCGCCGAGCAGGTTCGCCCCGGCCCCGGCGGCCGCGAGCACGGCCACGGCCGAGACGGCCACGAGCAGCGTCCGGGCCACCCGGCGCAGCCGGTGCCACGCCCCACCGGTGAGGACGAGCAGCAGCACCGCCGCGACCGTCGGCACGACCACCGCCGCGACGACGTCGAGGCGCAGCTCGGAGGCGTGGATCACGGCGCCGCCCCCGCGCGGACCCGGCTCACCGGCGCAGCAGCCGCAGCAGCGCCGGCGGGCGGCCGCCGAAGCCCTCGGCCTCGAGCACGACGAACAACACCCGCGGCAGGTCGCGGACGGCGGGGAACAGCACGTAGCGCGGGTACCAGCTCGGGCGGAACTTCGCGTTGAACCGGTAGAGCGAGTCGATCTGCCACCAGCGCGACGCGATCCGCAGCACCCTGGCCCAGCCGCGGGCGACCGGTCCGGCACCGATCCGCTCGCCACGCTCCAGGGCGGAGCGGAACATCGCGAAGTTCAGCGACACCCGTTTCACGCCGTGGTCCTTCGCGGCCGCCATCAGCTCGGCGATCATCAGCTCGTTGATGCCGTTGTCGGCGTCGGCGTCGCGGACCATGAGGTCCAGCGAGAGCCCGTCGCGGCCCCAGGGGACCAGCTGCAGCATCCCGGACGGCTCGCCGTCGCGGAGCGCGGTGACGATCACCGCGTCCGGGTCGGAGGGGTCCGCGACGCGCGAGGACGCCATCGAGAAACCGCGCTCGTCCTCGGCGCCGCGCCAGCGGTGCGCGCGCTCGGCGACCCGCATCCGTGCGGTCTCGTCGAGGTCCCGCAGCCGCGTCACCTCGACAGTGTGCCCGCTGCGCTGCATCCGGTTGACGGTCTGGCGGACCCCGCGCATGGGGCGTCCGTCGAGGCTGAACGACGCCGTCTCCAGCACCGCCTCGTCGCCGAGCTCGAGGGCGTCGAGACCGGCCTTGGACCAGGCGGTCGCGCCGCGCTCGGAACAGCCCAGCACCGCGGGCGACCAGCCGTAGCGGGTGCAGATGCCGAGGAAGGCCTCGATCGCGCCGGGCCACGCGCCGACGTCGCCGACGGGGTCGCCCGAGGCCAGCGCGACCCCGGCGAGCACCCGGTAGGACACCGCGGACTTGCCGCCGTGGGCGAACACCGCGGCCTTGTCACGGCGCAGGGCGAAGTAGCCCAGCGAGTCGCCGTCGCGCTGGTCGAGCAGGGCGCGCAGGCGCTGCTCGTCGTCGGGGTCGAGCGACGGGCGCGGCTCCGGCGAGCGCAGCAGGTGGTACCCGGCGACGACGAGCGCGACCACCCCGAAGGTCAGCCCGATCGCCGAGGTCAGGTCGTCGAGCCACACGGCGCGCTGCTCGAACTCGACCGGGCCGGTCACCCCGATCAGCGACAGCGCCGCGTGCGCGGCCTGCGCCGCGATCGACGGGTCGCCGACGAGCCGGCGCGGGTTGAGCGCGAGCAGCACCCAGACGATGAGGAAGCCGGATAGCCCGAACTGCAGCAGCGACCGGACCGACCGGCCGAGCCCGCCCGGGTCCTGCCGGGCGACGAAGTAGCGGCGCGTCGCGATCAGCGCCGCCAGCAGCGCGACGACCAGCACCGCGGGCCCGATGCCGCGCCGCTGGTCCAGCACGTGCAGCAGGTTGACCACGACGAGGAACGTCGTCGTCGCGGTCGCCACCCACCAGGCGCGCTGCTTGCGCCGGCGCAGCCCGGTGGCCAGCAGCAGCAGGCCGACCCCGGCGAGCGCGGTCACGACCAGCGACGCCAGCCCCAGCCCCGCGGGCAGGCCCAGGGTGCTGCGCAGCTCGCTGCCGATGACCCGGCGGGGCGCGGGCAGCACCGCCGCGACGACGGTCAGCGCACCGACGATCCGGGCCGCCCACACCACGGCGCGGACGACGGCGGCCTCGGACAGCCGTCGTCTGCGGGCCTCCGGGTCCGGCGCCGGGGCCGCTCCGCGGGTGCGGACGTCCCCGTGCTCGTCCCGGTGCTCGTCCCCGGTCGTCCCGGGCGGGCCGGAGCCCTCAGAGCCCGTCACGCGTTCCTCCTGTCGATTCCGTCCCCGGTGGCGGACCACCGGCGACGCCCGAACGGGCCACCGGACCCGGCAGCCGGGCGCCGAGCGCGTCCAGCTCCGCGGCGACGACGTCGGCCGCCGGTGTCCCGGGCGCCGCGGTCACCGACCCCGACGCTAGCGCCGGGCCCGGCGGCGGCGCGCCCGGCACCGGGTCATCCTGCGTCGCCGCGGTGCGCACGACGACCAGGTCCAACGGATCGGGCGAACCGGACGCGGGGGCCGGGCAGCCGTCGCCGCCGGGTGGCCCGGCCGCCGTCGCGACGTCGGCGCGCTCGGCGAGCGCCCGGCCCAGCGGGCACCCGGGGCCCTCGGGCGGACCGGCGAGGGCCCACGCGGCCCGGTCGGTCCGCAGCACCGGCGAGCCGGCCGCGACGGCGGCGGCGCGCAGCCGGGACACCGGCACCCGGTCGGTCCACAGCACCACCACGGCCGGCATCCGGCCCGCGGTGACCGCGGCGTCGACGGCGGCGTCGACCGCGGCCGACCCGTCACCGGGTCCGGTCCACACCAGGACGGGGTGGGCGAGGTGGTCGTCGTAGCCGGGCGGCAGGTGCACGGGCACGTCGACGCCGTCGACGGTCAGCACGGTGTCCCGGCCGGGTCCGGTGACCGGCGGGGCGGGTGGCGCGGGCAGCCCGCCGCGGTCCGGTCCGGCGGCCAGCGAGGCGGGCGTCGGGTAGAAGCCGAACCAGGCGTTCGTTCCCACCGCGAGGGCGAGCACGACGAGCGCGACCACGGCCGGCAGCGCGGCCGCCCGCACCGCGGGCCGCCACCGGGCCCAGCGGCGTACGAGCAGTACGAGGGTGAGCGCGGCCGTGCCCGCGACGGCGGTGACGGTGACGGCCGACCCGAGCGGGAGCAGTGCGGTCCCGGCGAGCACGTCACCACGATTCCACGCCGGTTCCGGGGACCCGGCGGCGGGATGATCCGTCCCCGTCGTCGGGAACGTCCTAGATCAAGTCCAGAACAGACCGTCCCAAACATGCCGTCCGGGGTCGCCCGCGACGGGAACGCGCTACACCCAGCGTTGTCGCACAAGCGATCCTGTGCGGCCGGGTGGATGACGGCGGTCACACGGACGACGGGGAACGGGGCATCCGCCGCATGCCGGGGCGGTTCCGGGCCGACCCCACCGGTGTTCGACAGCATTCGCACCGAGCCACGGAGGACAGCAGCATGATCACGAAGGACATGACCCGGGAGCTCATCGGTCGTCAGGTCGTCGACAACCACGGCGAGAAGGTCGGCAAGATCGGCCAGATCTACCTGGACGAGCGCAGCGGTGACCCGACCTGGGCCACGGTCAACACCGGGCTGTTCGGCACCAAGGAGAGCTTCGTGCCGCTGCAGAACGCCGACGTGCACGACCGCGACGTCGCGCTGGGTGTGGAGAAGAAGGCCGTCAAGGACTGCCCGCACGTGGGCCGCTCCGACGAGCGCCTGACCGGGTCGGAGGAGGACGAGCTCTACCGCCACTACGGCATCGGCACCGGCAACGGCCGCACCGACGCCCGCCACGCCACCGGTGAGCGCACCGACCGCGACCGCACCGCCCGTACCGGCGACGACGCGATGGTCCGCCACGAGGAGAACCTGCGCGTCGGCACCGAGACCGAGGAGACCGGCCGCGTCGCGCTGCGCAAGTACGTCGTGACCGAGGACCAGACCGTCACCGTCCCGGTGTCGCACGAGGAGGTCCGCCTCGAGCGCGAGCCGATCGACGGCACCGAGGCGAAGGCCCGCCCGGGCGCCATGGGCGAGGCCGAGCACGAGGTGACCCTGCACCGCGAGCGCCCGGTCGTCGACAAGACCACCGAGGCCGTCGAGAAGGTGCGCCTCGGCACCCGCACCGTCACCGAGGACGAGAAGGTCTCCGACACCGTGCGCAAGGAGCGCATCGAGGTCGACGACCCGCAGCACGCCCTGCCCCGCGACGAGCGCCGCAGCTGAGCGACGCACCGCGCCACCGGCGCGTCACCGGAGCCCGTACCTCGGGCCCGGTGACGCGCCGGGCCCATCTGCGGGCCCGGCCGCCGCGAGCCGCACGGTGAAGCACGCACCGCCCTCCGGTGCGGGGCCCGCCGTGACGGTGCCGCCCATCCGGGTGACCAGGCCGTGCGCGAGTGCCAGGCCGATCCCGCCCAGCCCGACCGGGCGACGGCCGTCGTAGCGGTCGTGGAGCAGGCCCCGTTCGAAGGCCACCGGGTAGTCCTCCGGGGCCAGGCCGGGGCCGCCGTCACGGACCTCGACCGCGCCGTCGCCGTGGACGGCGAACACCACTGCGGCCCCCGGCGGGACGACCCGCACCGCGTTCTCGGCGAACCCGTCGAGGACCTGCCGCAGCCGGCGCGGGTCGGCGAGCACCGGCCCCACGTCGCGGGCGGTCTCGGCGCGGAACGCGATCCCGGCCCCCGCGCACCGTCCGCGCCAGACCTCGGCCGCCTCGTCCACCAGCGCCACCGGGTCGACGATCTGCAGGTCGACCCGGACGTCGTCGGCCTCCAGCCGGGCGAGGTCGATGAGGTCGGCGACCAGCCGGTCCAGCCGCAGTGCCTCCCGCACCATGACCTCGCCCGCCCCCGGCACGTCGTCGCCGGTGACCACGCCGTCGGCGAGGGACTCGGCCAGCCCGCGGACCGCGGTCAGCGGGGTCCGCAGCTCGTGGGACACCGAGAGCAGGAACCGGCGCTGACGCCCCTCGCTGCGGGCCAGCGCGTCGGCGAGCTCGTTCACCGCGGCGGCGACGTCGGCGACCTCGGCCGGGCCGCGCACCGGCACCCGCACGTCGCGCGCGCCGTCGGCCAGCTCGCGGGCCGCCCGGGCGGTGCGCCGCAGCGGACGCGCCAGCACGGTGCCGGCACCGGCGCCCACGAGGATCGCGGCCAGCGAACCGGCCAGCAGCGCGAACCCGAGGGTGCGCCCCAGCAGCGGGCTGCCCAGCGGCCCCCGCTCCGGGGCGCGGACCAGGGCGAACGCCGACCCGGCCGCCGGGCGGGCCTCCACCACCCAGCCGGTCCCGTCGGCGGTGACGACCGCGGACACCGGCCGTCCGGCCAGCGCCCGCGCCGCGCCCGCGCGTTCCAGCGCCCGGGCCAGCACCGGGTCGGCGACCGGGTCCGGCAGCACGACGACGGCGATGTCCTGCCCCCGCAGCAGCGGCTCGACCGCGGCGAGGGGGACACCGGCGTCGAGCTGCCGGGCGACGACGTCGGCCTGCTGGGCCAGCGCCTCCTGGGTGACCTGACGCGCGGTCCGGTCGACGAGCACCAGCGTCACCACCGAGCTGACCAGCACCGCGAGGAGCGCGACGAGCAGGCAGGCCAGCGCGACCCGCCACGCGGTGCTGCGCCGGCCGGTCACCGGCCGACCTCGGCGGCGTAGCCGACGCCGCGCACCGTGCGGATCGGGCAGTCGCCACCGAGCTTGCCCCGCAGCTGCGCGACGTGGACGTCGACGGTCCGGGTGCCCGCGTGCGCGGCGTACCCCCACACCGAGGACAGCAGCTGCTCGCGGGAGAACACCCGGCCCGGGTACCGGGCGAGGTGGGCGAGCAGCGCGAACTCGGTCGCGGTCAGGGCGACCTCGTGGTCGTCGACCAGGACCCGGCGGGTGACGGTGTCGACCCGGACCCGGCCCAGCACGAGCGGGCCCGGTACGGGACCGGTGCCGCGGCGCAGCACGGTGCGCAGCCGGGCCATCAGCTCGCGCGGGCTGAACGGCTTGACCACGTAGTCGTCGGCGCCGATCTCCAGGCCGAGGACCCGGTCGACCTCGTCGTCGCGGGCGGTGACGAACAGGACGGGGGTCCAGTCGTCGTCGGCGCGCAGGCGGCGGCACACCTCGATGCCGTCGAGGCCCGGCAGGCCGACGTCCAGCACGACCGCGACCGGCCGGTGCCGGCGGACCAGCTCCAGCGCCGCGGACCCCTCGGCCGCGGTGAGCACGGAGAACCCGTCACGGCGCAGGTACAGGCCGATGAGGTCGACGATGGCGGGCTCGTCCTCGACCACGAGGACGAGCCCGCGTCCACCCGGGCTGGTCTCCACAGGGGCGATCCTGGCACCGCCGGGCCGGGGACCGGTCAGGAACCGCCGCAGTCCGTCTGCTGGACGTGCTCCAGCTGGCCGCGCAGCGTCCCGAGTGCGCTGGTCCGCCCGGCCTGGTCCGAGATCCGGGCGGCGAGCACGTCGGCCTCGGCGGTGTGCCCGGCCGTCCGGGCCGCCTGCTCCCGCGCCTGCATCCAGGCCGTCGAGCCCTTCACGGTGGCGTCGCCACCGATCCGGGTGGTCTGCTTGTCGATCCGGGCGATGGCGTGCGGCAGCCGGTCGCACGTCTTCGTGTCGGCGGCATTCGTGGTGGCCGGTGCCGAGGTACCGGAGGCCGCCGAGGCCACGCCCGCGCCGGTGGCGAGCAGTGCCGTGGCCAGTGCGGCGCCCGCGGCGCCGGTGATCCACTTCGTCCTGGTCCGCATCGGGTTCCTCCTGTCGAGCCCGGCCGGTGCGGCCGGGACCTCACCGACGGTGCTCCCCGTAGATCAGGACCGGGTGCTGCTCGTGTTCGGATCCGGTAAGGGCGCCGGGACCGGGGAGGCGAGCAGGGCGAACGCCGTCCGGAGCGCCCCGGCGGCCTCGGCGACGGCCTGGCGGGGCCGCACCCCGATCCCGAGCGAGGTCGCGAAGCCGTGCACGAGGTCGGGGTGGCGGCGCAGCGTCGCCGGGACGCCCGCCTCCCGCATGCGGGTGACCAGGTGCTCGCCCTCGTCGCGCAGCGGGTCGAACCCGGCGGTCGCGACGTAGGCCGGCGGCATCCCGGACAGGTTGCCCTCGGCGATCCGCAGCCGTGGGTCGTCGCGCATCGCCTCGGGCACGTACCAGCCGGCCATCGCCGCGATCGCCTCGCCGGTGAGCAGGAACCCGTCGCCGAACAGCTCGCGTGAGCGGGTGTGCCCGTCGAGCTCGGTGACCGGGAAGAACGCCAGGCAGAACACCGGACGCCCGGCCGGGTCGGCGCCGTCGCGGCTGGTCTCGCGGGCCACCGTCAGCGCCAGGCTCGCCCCGGCGGAGTCCCCGCCGACCGCGATCCGGCCCGGGGCCGCCCCGAACTCCTCCGGGTGCGCCGTGACGTGCGCGAACGCGGCCAGGCAGTCGTCGACGGCGGCCGGGAACGGGTGCTCGGGCGCCAGCCGGTAGTCCACCGACAGCACCCGGGCGCCGGACTCGGCGGCCAGCGTCGCGCACAGCTCGTCGTGGGTGTCCAGGTCGCCCGCGACGAAACCGCCGCCGTGCACGTAGACGAGCAGCGCGCCGTCGACGACGTCGGGTCCCGGCGGCGGCACGTACAGCCGCGCCCGCAGGTCGGCGACCGCGCCGGGGACCGTGCGGTCCTCGCGGCGCACCCCCGGCTCCTCGGGCCCGGCGACGACGCGGTCGACGAACGACTGGCCCGCCCGCATCTGCTCCGGCGGCGGGACCGGCTGCGGCCGGCGCGGGGTGAGCAGCCGCAGCAGGAGCTGGATGTCGAGGTCGAGCTGCTGGCCGTCGCGACGGACGGGCGGGCCGGCGATCGCCCGCTTCACCGGCTTCGGCAGGGCCAGCACACCGCGCAGGGCTCCTCGTGCGACACGTACCCGATGATCCACGGTGACCTCCCGCGTGTACCCGATCTTCACCCTCGATTGTGGCACCGGGTGCCGTTGCGTGCCGCTCGTCGCGGCACGGATCACCCGCCGCTGCCGTTTCGCAACCTTCGTCCCCCGTTCCCCGGCGGACGGGTGCTCGTTCAGCCCAGTGGAGATCATCTGCGGAGGGGGACGGGCATGAGGACGAGGCTGCGTGCGACGGTCGTGGCGGGGGTGGTGGCGGTCGTCGCGGCGGTGGTCGCGGTGCCGCAGGCACTGGCCTCGCCGGACGGACCGGGGGGCGAGGGTGCGCCGGGTGACGTCGTGTCCGCGGAGCGGGTCCTCACCCCGACGGTGCCCGCCGCGACGGCGACCCGGATCCTCTACCGCAGCCTCGACACCGACGACCGGCCGATCACGGTGAGCGGGATCGTCCTCACCCCGCTCGTCCCGGCGCCCGGGCCGACCCGGGTCGTCGGCTTCGCCGCGGGGACCCAGGGGCTCGCCGACCGCTGCGCGCCGTCGCGGCAGCTGCAGGCCGGTACCGAGTACGAGGCCCCGGCGATCGGTGCGCTGCTGACCAGCGGCTACACCGTGGCCGTCACCGACTACGAGGGCCTGGGCACGCCCGGCGAGCACACCTACGTCAACCGCGCCGCGCAGGCGCACGCCCTGCTCGACGTGGCGCGCGCCGCCCAGCGGGCCGGTGTCGGCGTGCCGGAGGACGCCCCGACCGCGCTCTACGGTTACTCCCAGGGCGGTGGCGCGTCGGCCGCCGCGGTCGAGCTGGCCCCGGAGTACGCCCCCGAGCTGAACCTCGTCGGCGCCTACGCGGGCGCGCCGCCGGCGGACCTGCGTGCGACCGGCCGGGCCCTGGAGGGCGGCCCCGCCGTCGCGCTGCTCGGCTACGCGGTGTCCGGGTTCGACGCCGCCTACCCCGACCTGGGGGTGCAGGACCTGCTCAACGACCGCGGCCGGCAGGTGGTCGCCGAGCTGCGCGAGCAGTGCACCCAGGACTCCGCGCTGCGCTACCCGGGCCTGCGTTCGGAGTCGCTGTCCGCCGACGGACGCCCGATCTCGGCGTTCCTCGACGAGGAGCCCTTCGCGAGCCGGGTCGACGAGCAGCTGATCGGGCGTCGCACCCCCGAGGCGCCGGTGCTGATCGTGCACAGCGTCGCCGACGACATCGTGCCGTTCGGCCAGGGCGAGGAGCTCGCCGAGCGCTGGTGCGCCCGCGGCGCCGACGTCGAGTTCCGGCCGTCGCCCGTCCCCGGCCACCTCGGCGGGTACCCGGAGGGGCAGGCCCGTGCGCTGGCGTTCCTGCAGGCCCGCTTCGCCGACCTGCCGACGACGCCCACCTGCCGCTGACAGCCATGGCGGGAGTCCCTCCCGCCATGGTCAACGTATAACGCAGCGGGGGACTTGCGGCAAGACCCGGTGGCCGCGCCAGACTCTGCGCCCGGCGCCGTGACCTGCGGCGTCGTGGTGACACGGGGGTGGGCGTGCACGGGGTGCTGCTGCAGTTGGGCGAGGTCGGCCGGGACCGGCTCGCCGTCGTCGGGGGGAAGGCCGCGCACCTGGGGGAGCTGACCCGGACGGCGGGGATCACGGTCCCGGGCGGCTGGTGCGTGACCACCGGCGCCTACCGGGCCGTCGTAGAGGGTGCGCCCGGGTTCGACGCGTTGCTGGACCGCCTGGCCGGCCTGCCCGCCGACGACGCCGACGGGCTCGCCGCGGTCGCCGCCGAGGTCCGCGGGCTGGTGGCGTCCCGGCCGGTCCCCGACGACGTCGCGGCGGCGGTCGCCGCGGCGGTCGGTCGGTCCCCGGCCGGGACGGCGTGGGCGGTGCGCTCCAGCGCGACCGCCGAGGACCTGCCGACGGCGTCGTTCGCCGGGCAGCAGGACTCCTACCTGAACGTGGTGGGCGCCGACGCCGTGCTCGACCGGGTGCGGGACTGCTGGGCGTCGCTGTTCACCGACCGCGCCGTGGCCTACCGCCGGCGGCGCGGCCTGGATCACCGCGCCGTCGCGATGGCGGTGGTGGTCCAGGAGATGGTCGTCCCGGACGTGTCCGGGGTGCTGTTCACCGCCGACCCGGTGACCTCCGACCGGACCGCGACCGTCGTCGAGGCGGTGCCCGGGCTCGGTGAGGCACTGGTGTCCGGGCTGGTCGCGGCGGACGGGTGGACGGTGCGCGACGGCACCGTCGTCGACCGGCGCGCCGCACCGCGGACCGTCGCGGTCCGGCCCGCGCCCGGTGGGGGCATCCGGACCGAGCGGCTCGGCCCGCACGACGACTCCCCGCTGCTCACCGACGACCAGGTCCTGGAGCTGGCGCGCCTCGGCCGCACGATCGAGGCCGGGCTCGGCGGCCCGCAGGACGTCGAGTGGTGCCTGTCCGGCGGCCGGTTCCAGGTCGTCCAGAGCCGCCCGATCACCACGCTGTTCCCGGTCCCCGACACCGACGACGACCGCCTCCACGTCTACCTGTCGGTCGGCTACCAGCAGATGATGACCGACGCGATGCGCCCGCTCGGGCTGTCGTTCTGGCAGATGACGACGCCGCGCCCGATGGCCGAGGCGGGCGGGCGGCTGTTCGTCGACGTCACCGCCGCGCTGGGCACCCTCTCCGGTCGCGACGGCCTGCTCGCGGTGATGGGCCGGTCGGACCCGCTGATGACCGACGCGCTGCGCACCGTGCTCGACCGCGGCGCGGTCCCGCTCGGCGAGGACCCGGCGACGCCCGCCCCGGTGCACGGCGCGCCGACCTCCGAGCCGCTGGACCCGGACCCCGCGCTCGTCGCCGAGCTGGTCGCCGAGGTCCGGGCCTCGGTGGCGGACGCGGCCCGCAGGATCTCCGGCCGCGTCGGGCCGGAGCTGTTCGCCGCCGTCCGCGCGGACATCCCCGAGCTGCGGGCGCGGCTGAACAACCCGCGCAGCACCCGGGTGTTCATGACGGCGATGGACGCGGCGTACTGGATCGACGAGCACGTCGGCGAGTGGCTGGGGGAGCGGCCGTCGGACGTGCTGACCCGGTCGGTGCCCGACAACGTGACCTCGCAGATGGGGCTCGCGCTGCTCGACGTCGCCGACGCGGTCCGCCCGTACCCGGCGGCGGTGGCGCTCCTGCGCGAGGGACGGGAGGACGTGCTCGACGCGCTGGGGTCGGTCGAGGGCGGCACGGTGGCCCGCGACGCGATCGTCGGCTGGCTCGACGCCTACGGGGCCCGCTGCGTCGGCGAGATCGACATCAGCCGGCCGCGGTGGCACGAGCGCCCGGCCGCGCTCGTGCCGCTGATCCTCGGCCACGTCGACGGCGAGGAGCCCGGCGCCGGGCGCCGCCGGTTCGAGCAGGGCCGCCGCGAGGCCGAGGCCACCCGCGACGACCTGCTGGCCCGGCTGCGGGCCGGGACCGACGGCGAGGCACGGGCCGCGCGGACGGCGCTGATGATCGACCGGCTGCGGACCTTCATCGGCTACCGCGAGTTCCCCAAGTTCGGCATGGTCTCGCGCTACGCGGTCTACCGGGCCGCGCTGCTCGCCGAGGCCGACCGGCTCGTCGCCGCCGGGGTGCTCGACGACCGCACCGACGCCTACTACCTGCGGTTCGACGAGCTGGAGCAGGTCTCGCGCACCGGGCACGCCGACCTCGCGCTGGTGCGCGCCCGGCGGGCGGAGTTCGCCGCGTACGAGGCGCTGACCCCGCCGCGGGTGCTGACCTCCGACGGCGAGTGCCTGCAGGGCTCCTACCACCGCGACGACGTGCCGCCCGGAGCGCTCGCCGGGCTCGCGGTGTCGGCCGGGACGGTCGAGGGCCGCGCCCGCGTCGTCGCCGACCTGTCCGGCGCCGCACTCGAACCCGGGGACGTGCTGGTCACCACCTACACCGACCCCAGCTGGTCACCGGCGTTTGTGACGATCGCCGGGCTGGTCACCGAGGTCGGCGGGCGGATGACCCACGGCGCCGTCGTCGCCCGCGAGTACGGCCTGCCCGCCGTGGTCGGGGTCGAGGACGCGACCCGGCTGATCCGGGACGGTCAGCGGGTCCGGGTGGACGGCGGGAGCGGGCTGGTCGAGATCCTCGGCTGAGACATGTCGAGAACCGGGGACCGGCTCCGTCCCCGGGACGGACGCGGCCACCGGGGCCGCGCGATCGGGAGGACATCATGAGCGTGCTGCGGATGGACAACGTCGGCGTCGTCGTCACCGACCTCGACGAGGCGGTCGCGTTCTTCGGCGCGCTCGGCCTGGCGGAGGAGGGCCGGGCGACGGTGGCGGGCCCGGACGTGGACCGGCTGGTCGGGCTCGACGGCGTGCAGTGCGACATGGCCGTCGTGCGGACGCCGGACGGGCACGGCCGGCTGGAGCTCATGCGGTTCGGGTCGCCGTCGTCGCCGGCCGGGGACCCGGGCGCCGCGGTGAACGTGCTCGGCATCCGGCGGATCATGTTCGCGGTCACCGACGTGGCGGAGACCCTCGCCCGGCTGCGCGGGCACGGCGCCGTGCCGGTCGGCGACGTGGTGCCGTTCGGCGGGGCGCACGTGCTCGCCTACGTACGGGGACCGGACGGCATCCTCGTCGCGCTGGCCGAGGAGACCGGCTGACGGAGACCGGCTGGCGGAGACCGGTCGACTGCGGCCGGTCGGCCCTCGGCCGGCCGGCCCCGGTTCTTGACAGCGGCGCCCCTCCCCGTCACTCTCTTGCACCGTGAACCTGTCAGACAGCCAGACAGCCGGACAGCGTGGTCCCCGTCGCGTCAGCGCCATGGAGGCCGTGCTGTCCCACCTGCGAGCCACCATCGAGCGGGGTGAGTACGAGGTCGGAGACAAGCTGCCCGCCGAGGCGGCGCTGAGCGCGGAGTTCGAGGTCAGCCGGTCGGTGGTCCGCGAGGCGCTCCGGGGCCTGCAGGCGCTCGGGCTCACCGAGTCGCGCACCGGGCGCGGCACCTTCGTCGTCGCGACCGGTCCGACGGACGACCCGACCTTCGGCGACTACAGCGCCCGTGACCTGTTCGAGGTCCGCAGGCACGTCGAGATCCCGGTCGCGGGCTACGCCGCCGTGCGGCACGACGACGCCGACCTCGACGAGCTGTGGCACCTGGTCGGCCGGATGGACGCCGAGACCGACGACGCCACCTGGGTCGCCCTGGACTCGCTGTTCCACATCACGATCGCGCGGGCGTCGCGGAACCCCGCGTTCGCCAAGGTCATCGAGGAGATCCGGGAGGCGCTGGCCGCGCAGTCGTCGTTCCTGAACAAGCTGGGCGACCGGCGCGAGCAGTCCAACGCCGAGCACCGTCGGATCGTCGCCGCGATCGCCGAACGCTCCGAGGAGCGCGCCGTCGCCGAGATGACCGCCCACCTGGGCCACGTCGAGCAGACCCTGGCCGGGATCGTGCGCGAGGGCGGGGTGACCCGGTGACCGGGACGCGACCCGCCCCCGTCGCCGACCGTGGCGACTCCGGCTACCGCAAGGACCTGCGGGCCCGGCACATCCACATGATCGCCATCGGTGGGGCGATCGGGACCGGGCTGTTCCTCGGTGCCGGCGGCCGCCTCGCCCAGGCGGGACCGGCGCTCGCGCTGGTCTACGCGGTCTGCGGCGTCGTCGCGTTCCTCGTGGTCCGGGCGCTGGGGGAGCTGATCCTCTACCGGCCCTCGTCGGGTGCGTTCGTGTCCTACGCCCGGGAGTTCATGGGGGAGAAGGGCGCCTACGTCGCGGGCTGGATGTACTTCCTCAACTGGTCGACGACCGGGATCGCCGACATCACCGCGATCGCGCTCTACGCGCACTTCTGGTCGTTCTTCACCCCGGTCCCGCAGTGGGTCCTCGCCCTGGTCGCGCTGGCCGTCGTGCTCGTGGTCAACCTGGTGTCGGTGCGGCTGTTCGGCGAGCTGGAGTTCTGGTTCGCCATCGTCAAGGTCGGCGCCCTGGTGGCGTTCATGCTGCTGGGCATCTGGCTGCTGGCGACGCAGACCCCGATCGACGGGGTCACCCCCGGACCGTCCCTGATCACCGGGAACGGCGGGATCCTCCCGGCCGGGCTGCTGCCCGCGGTGCTCATCGTGCAGGGCGTCGTGTTCGCCTACGCCGCGATCGAGATGGTCGGCGTCACCGCCGGAGAGACCGAGCACCCGGAGAAGGTCATGCCGCGGGCGATCAACTCGATCGTCTGGCGGATCGCGCTGTTCTACGTCGGCTCGGTGGTGCTGCTGACGATGCTGCTGCCGTGGACGGAGTACTCCGCCGGGGAGAGCCCGTTCGTCACCGTGCTCGCCCGGCTCGGGCTGCCCGGCGCGGACAGCATCATGAACCTGATCGTGCTCACCGCGGCGCTGTCGAGCCTCAACGCCGGCCTCTACACGACCGGCCGGATCCTGCGCTCGATGGCGGCGTCGGGGTCGGCACCCCGCTTCACCGGGGTGATGAGCCGGCGCGGGGTGCCCTACGGCGGCATCCTCCTGACCTCGTCGATCTGCGTGCTCGGCGTCGGGCTCAACGCGGTGGTCCCGGCGCAGGCGTTCGAGATCGTCCTGAACTTCGCCGCGATCGGCATCCTCGGCACCTGGGGAACGATCATGATCAGCAACCTGCTGTTCGTGCGCCGCTGCCGCCGCGAAGGCGTCGAGCGGCCCGCGTTCCGGCTGCCGGGCGCGCCGTACACGCACGTCGCGACGCTGGTGTTCCTCGCCGCCGTCGTCGTGCTCATGGCCTTCGACGAGGTCGGCCGGATCACCCTCATGGGGCTGCCGGTGATCGTCGGCGCCCTGGTCGCGGGCTGGTACGCGGTCCGCAACCGCATCGACATGTCCGCGTTCGACCGGACCGGTTTCGGCGCGGACGACAGCACGGACCACAGCACGGACGACAGAGAGGACGACACGGTATGACCCAGCTGGCCGCCCCGCCGAGGATCGGGGTACCGGCCCACGAACCGCTGGTGCACCTCCTGCGCGACGGCATGGTCGAGGGGGTGCACCACGGCTCGGTCGTGGTGCTCGCCCCGGACGGCTCGACGCTGTTCGCCGCGGGGGACCCGGACGTCGCGTTCTACCCCCGCTCGACGGCGAAGCCGCTGCAGGCCGCGGCGATGGCCCGGCTCGGGCTGCGACCCGGTCCGTCCGGGTTCGCGATCGCCGCCGCGAGCCACTCCGGCGAGCAGGCCCACCTCGGCGCCGTCCGGGCACTGCTCGGCCCGATCGGCATCGGCGCGCTGGGCAACCCCGCCGACCTGCCCTACGACCCCGAGGAGCGGGACGCCTGGCTCGCCGCGGGCCGGTCGGCGTCGCAGCTGGCGCAGAACTGCTCCGGCAAGCACGCCGCGATGCTGCGGACCTGTCTGCTGCGCGACTGGCCGACCGAGGGCTACCTGGACCCGCGGCACCCGCTGCAGACCGCGATCCGGGAGACCGTCGAGGACCTCACCGGCGCCCCGGTCGCCCGGACCGCCGTCGACGGCTGCGGGGCACCGCTGTTCGCCGTCTCGCTGCGGGGGCTGGCCGGCGCGCTGGCCCGGCTCGTGACGGCCGACCCGGAGTCCCCGGACGGCCTGGTCGCGGCCGGGATGCGCCGGCACCCCGAGCTCGTCGGCGGATCGCGGCGCCCGGTCACCGCGCTGATGCGGGCGGTGCCCGGCCTGCTCGCCAAGGACGGCTTCGAGGCCGTCACCGTCGCCGCGCTGCCGGACGGCACCGCCGTCGCCGTGAAGATCGCCGACGGCGGGCTGCGCGCCCTGCGCCCCGTCGTCACCGCCGCACTCGCCCGGTGCGGCGTCCACCTCCCGCCGGGTCGGACCGACCTGCGGGTCACCGGCCCCCTGGCCACCGCCGAAGGAGAGACCGCATGAGCGCCGTCCGTCACGAGCACGACCTGCTCGGCGACCGCGACGTCCCCGCCGAGGCCTACTGGGGCGTGCACACCGCCCGGGCCCGGGAGAACTTCCCGATCACCGGCACCACCATCGCCGTCTACCCGCACCTGATCGAGGCGCTCGCGGCGGTGAAGGAGGCCGCGGCCCTGGCCAACCGGGAGCTGGGGCTGCTGGATCCGGAGGTGGCCGACGCGATCGTGGCCGCCTGCGCCGAGATCCGGGGCGGGGCCCTGCACGACCAGTTCGTCGTCGACGTCATCCAGGGGGGTGCGGGCACCTCGACGAACATGAACGCCAACGAGGTCGTCGCCAACCGGGCGCTGGAGCTGCTGGGCCACGAGCGCGGCCGCTACGACGTCGTGCACCCCAACGAGCACGTCAACATGTCCCAGTCGACCAACGACGCCTACCCGACCGCGGTCAACGTCGCGACGATCCTGGCGGCGCGCGAGCTGTCGGAGTCGATGCACGTGCTGGAGCGCGCCTTCGCCGCGAAGGCCGTCGAGTTCCACGACGTGCTCAAGATGGGCCGCACCCAGCTGCAGGACGCCGTGCCGATGACCCTCGGGCAGGAGTTCGGCACGTACGCGGTGATGCTGGGCGAGGACCGCGAGCGGCTCACCGAGGCCGCGGCGCTGCTGCACGAGATCAACCTCGGCGCGACGGCGATCGGGACCGGTCTCAACGCCGCACCCGGCTACGCCGAGGCGGCCTGCCGGCACCTGGGCGAGATCACCGGGGTGCCGGTCCGGACCGCGGCCGACCTGGTGGAGGCCACCCAGGACTGCGGCGCGTTCGTGCACCTGTCGGGTGTGCTCAAGCGGATCGCGGTGAAGCTGTCGAAGTCCTGCAACGACCTGCGGCTGCTGTCCTCGGGCCCGCGCGCCGGTCTGAACGAGATCGACCTGCCGCCGGTCCAGGCCGGGTCCTCGATCATGCCCGGGAAGATCAACCCGGTGATCCCGGAGGTGGTCAACCAGGTCGCCTTCGAGGTGATCGGCAACGACGTCGCCGTCACCATGGCCGCCGAGGCCGGACAACTGCAGCTCAACGCGTTCGAGCCGATCATCCTGCACTCGCTGTCGGAGTCGATCACGCACCTGGGTGCCGCGTGCCGGACGCTCGCGACCCGCTGCGTCGCGGGCATCACGGCCAACACCGACGTGCTCCGCGGCTACGTGGAGAACTCGATCGGGCTGGTCACCGCCCTGAACCCGACGATCGGCTACGCCGCCGCCACCGAGATCGCGAAGGAGGCGCTCGCGTCGGGCCGCGGGGTCGTGGAGCTCGTCGTCGAACGGGGCCTGATCCCGGCCGACGAGCTGGCCCGGCTGCTGCGCCCGGAGGTGCTGGCCCGCCCCGGGCTCCGCTGAGAAGGCCCGCGCAGGGCCCGCCGCGGCCCTGCACCCGGTGCGGAACGGGTGTCAGGGCTGCGGCGGGGCCTCGTAGGGGAGTCCGCGGGTCAGGCTGTGCACCCCGCCCGCGGTGAGCAGGCCCCCGAGCGCGATCGCGAAGAGCTCGTCGGCGAGGCGCGCGTCGGCCTCACCGCTCTGCGGGGTGAACCAGTGCTGCATCCAGTCGAGCATGCCGACGACGGCGCGGGCGGCCACGGCGGGCGAGCCCGCCAGCGAGAACTCACCCTTGTCCACCCCCTCGGCCAGCAGCGACTCGACCGCGGCGATGTAGCGGCGGTCCATGTCGTCGAACCGGGCGAAGACCGGCGACCGGAAGCGCCCGACGTGCTGCAGGTACACGAAGGCGGCCGGGTAGTAGTCGGAGAAGATCCGGACCTGGGTCCGGATCAGCTCGCGCAGCCGCATCGCCACGCTGCTGTCGGTGTCGGCCCGCAGCCGGTCGAGCTCGGCGAGCAGCGCCTGCGCCGGCCGGTCCACGACGGCGAGCAGCAGCTCCTCCTTGCTGCCGACGTAGTTGTAGACACTGCCCTTCAGGATCCCGACCCGGGCCCCGATGCTCTCCAGCGTCGCGTTGTCGTACCCGTGCTCCCGGAACTCCTCCCCGGCCGCACGCACGAGGTCCGGCCAGCGACTCGGTCGCGGCATCAGCTCACCCCTTCCCGCTCAGTGCATCGTCCAGCCGCCGTCGACGCACAGCGTCGTGCCCGTCAGGTACGACCCCGCCGGCGACGCGAGCAGCAGCAGCGGCCCGGCCAGCTCGTCGTGCTCGCCGAGGCGGCCCAGCGGGATCCGGTCGACGACGGCGTCGCGCCCGCGCGGGTGCTCCAGCAGCGGGCCGGTCATCTCCGAGGCGAACCAGCCGGGAGCCAGCGTGTTGACCCGGACGCCGTGCCGGGCCCACTGCGCCGCCAGGTCCCGGGTGAGCCCCGCCAGCCCCGCCTTCGACGCCGAGTAGGCCGCCTGCGGCACGGTGCCGGCGGTCAGCCCGAGCACCGAGGAGACGTTGACGATCGCGCCGCCGCGGCCCGCGTCGATCATCCGCCGGCCCGCGGCCGCGGCAATCGCGTAGGCCCCCAGCAGGTTGACCTCCAGCAGCGCGGCCGCCCGCCCGTGGTCGTCGGTCTCCGCGCGGGCGGCGTAGCCGGTGCCGGCGTTGTTGACGAGGACGTCGATGCGGCCCAGCCCGGTGACGGCGGCGTCGACGAGCCGCTCGCAGTGGTCCGGGTCGGCGACGTCGGTGACGACCGCGACGGCGCGGCGCCCGGTGTCGGCGATCGAGCGCCGCACCTGTTCCAGCCGGTCGGCCCGGCGCGCGCCCAGTACGACGTCGGCGCCCGCACCGGCCAGCACCCGGGCGAAGCAGGCACCCAGCCCGGACGACGCGCCGGTGACGACGGCGACCCGGCCGTCCAGCCGGAACCCGCCGGGGAGCGCTGCCGGCGGGTCGGTCACCCGCCCATCCTCCCCGGTCACCGGGCGTCCGGCGGACCCGGGTCGAGCAGCACGGGCAGCCGCTCCATCCCGCGGGACAGCAGCACCGGCGCCCAGCGGAGCCCGTCCTCGTCGACGGTCTGGCCGGGCAGCCGTGCCAGCACCCGGGGCACGGCGACGGCGGCCTCGAGCCGCGCGAGCGGTGCGCCCAGGCAGTAGTGCGGCCCGACCCCGAAGCCGAGCTGGCGGCCCGGTCGGCGGGTGATGTCGAAGCTGTCCGGGTCCTCGAACACCGCCGGGTCGCGGTTGGCCGCCGAGGGGCTGAGGAACACCCGGTCCCCGCGGCGCAGGGTCCGTCCGCGCAGCTCCACGTCCTGCGCCATCACCCGCGCGACGGTCTTGGCGGGACCGTCGAAGCGGAGCACCTCCTCGACCGCGCCGCTCCACCGCTGCGGGTCGGCGTCGAGCAGGGCGCGCTGCCCGGGGTGGCGCAGCAGCGCCAGCACCGCGCTGCCGATCAGGTTCGTGGTGGTCTCGTGCCCGGCGAACAGCAGCAGCACCCCGGTGGCGACGAGCTCGTCGTGGCTCAGCGAGTCGTGCTCGTCGCGCGCGCTGATCAGCGCCGAGAGCAGGTCGTCGGCGGGCTGGCGCTCGTGGGCCGCGACCAGGTCCGCCAGGTAGCCGGTCAGCTCGGCCATCCCGCTCGCCCCGTCGGCGTGCCGCCCGGCGTCGCCCATACCGCCGAACACCAGGCCGGTGATCCGGTCCGACCAGACCTTGAAGTCGTCCTGGTCGCGCCGGGGGACCCCGAGCATCTCGGCGATGACCGAGGCGGTCAGCGGGTAGGCGAAGTCCCGGACGACGTCGAGGGTGCCCGCGCCGGAGGGCGTCGCCGCGTCGAGCAGCTCGTCGGCGAGCTCCTCGACCCGCGGCCGGATCCGGGCGACCGCCCGCGGGGTGAACCCGCGGCTGAGCAGCTTGCGGAGCCGGGTGTGGTCCGGCGGGTCCTTGAAGACCATCCACTCCTCGAGGACCCCGAAGGCGTAGCGGAGCCCGGGGTCGGCGCCCGGACGGTCCAGCTTGGCCCGCCGGTACGGGGCGATCCGGTCGGAGGAGAAGCGCACGTCGCGCAGTGCGGCGTCGACGTCGTCGAACCGGGTGAGGAACCACGAGCGGTACCGCGGGCTCCAGTGCACCGGGTCGTGCTCGCGCAGCGCGGCGAGCAGCGGGTACGGGTCGGCCACGGCCTCCGCGGAGAGCAGGTCGGCGCTGTCGGCGTCGAACGGGGCGGCGTCGGGCGGGGTGGTGGTCACGGTGCCTCCAGGACGGCGACGACGCAGGCGTTGCCGTCGAGGACCGAGACGCCGCCGCCCATCGTCTCGACCAGCCCGATCCGGGCCCCCTCGACCTGCCGGTCCGCCGCCTCGCCGCGCAGCTGCCACACGATCTCCGCGACCTGGGCGAGCCCGGTCGCGCCGAGCGGGTGGCCACGGGAGAGCAGCCCGCCGGACGGGTTCACCGGGTGCCGGCCGCCGAGTGCGGTCAGGCCGGTCTCGGCGGCCCGTCCGCCCGCACCGGGGGGCACCAGCCCGAGCGCCTCGACGGTGACGATCTCGCCGATCGTGAAGGCGTCGTGCACCTCCACGACGTCGACGTCGGACACCGAGTCCAGGCCGGCGGCGGCGAGCGCGTCGGCGGCCGTGTCGCGGGTCAGGTCGTACCCCCACACGTGGGGCGACCGCTCGTTCCACGGCGCGCCGCTGCGCAGCGCCACCCCGCGCACGGCCACCTCCCGGCCCGTCCCGCGGGCCGGTCCGAGCACCGCCGCGGCGGCGCCGTCGGAGGTCGGGCAGCACTGCAGCAGGGTCAGCGGGTCGCTGATCATGCGGGACCCGAGCACCTGCTCGACGGTGTAGGACCCCGCGTACTGGGCGCGGGGGTTGTGCAGGGCGTGCGCGTGGTTCTTCACCGACACCGCCGCCAGCTGCGCGTGCGTGACGGCGCCGAGCGCCAGGTAGCGGGCGGCGCTCATGGCGTAGAGGGCGGGCAGCGCGAGGCCCGAGGCCTGCTCCGGGTCGGACGGCTCGGGGGTGATCGCGCCGTCGAACGCCGCGCTCATCCGCTCGACGCCGAGCGCGAGCACCCGCCCGTACCGGCCGGAGCGGACGGCCTCGCAGGCCTCGGCGAAGGCCGTCGTCCCGCTCGCGCAGGCGTTCTCGACCGTGACCACCGGGATCCCGGTGATCCCGAGCGCGCGCAGCGACCGCTGGGCCACCCCGGGCGCGCCGAACACCGTGCCGACCCAGACCGCGTCGAGCGCCGGGTCCCCGGCGTCGGAGAGCGCCTCGGACACCGCGTCGTGCACGAGCGCGACGGCGTCCCGGTCGGGCCTGCGCCCGAAGTGGGAGGTGCCGACGCCGTGCACCGCGACCCCGGTCACGACGCCACCCCCGCGCCGGTACCGGGCACCGTGCCGACCGCCGGGTCGCCCGCCGCGGTCGGCGCGACGAGCACGACCCGGGAGCCGACCGGCGGCGCGTCCGGTCCGAGCGGAGCGTGGGCGAGGACGCGTGGCCCGTCGTCGAGGTCCACGTAGGCCAGCGCGACGGGCGGCTCCCGCCCGGCGACCGGGATCCGGACGACGGTGCTGCTCCAGACGGTGCCGCCCGGACCGAACGACGCCCGCTCCACCGGTCCGCCGCACGCCGGGCACCGCGGCCACACGTGTGCGGAGACGGCCGCGCACCCCGGACAGCGCAGCCCGGCGAGCCGCCACGTCCCGTCGGCGTCGAGCTCGGAACGGGGGCGTGGGTCGACGGCGTCGGCGTGCGGCACGGGCGGCTCTCCTGGGTCGGGTGTCCCGCCATGAAAACAAACCGAGGGTCAGTTATCAACGACGCACAGGGGCGGTCTGTCCCGCTACGAACGGAGTTCTTGACAGGTCAGGTGAACCAGGTCACTGTTTGCCGGACTGAAAACAACCCGGCGTTTGGCAACGAGGCTACGCCGGCCGAGTGCGGCCAGGAGGTCCGACCGATGCGGTTCGGCTTGTTCACGATGCCCGAGCACCCCCCGCACGAGAACTGGACGCTGTCCTACGACCGGGACATCGACGACATCGTGCTGGCGGAGAAGCTGGGCTTCCACGAGTACTGGATCGGCGAGCACCACACCGGCGGCTTCGAGAACGTCCCGGTGCCCGAGTACATGATCGCCAAGGCGTCCGCGGTCACCAGCCGCATCCGGCTCGGCACCGGCGTGGTCAACCTGCCCTACCAGGACCCGTTCCAGGTGGCGGAGCGCCTCGCGTTCCTCGACCACCTCACCCACGGCCGTCTCGAGTACGGCTTCGGCGGCGGCGGGCTGCCGACCGACCAGGCCCTGTTCGGGCTGGAGCGCTCCGAGGCCAAGCCGCGCACGAACGAGGCGCTGGAGATCATCTGGCAGCTGCTGACCTCCGAGGAGCCGGTCAGCTACGAGGGCCTCTACTGGAAGTACGAGAACCGCCAGCTGCAGGTCGGGCCCTACCAGGAGGTCCCGCCGTTCGCGATCGCCGGGCTCACCGGCACCCACAACTACGCGCGGTGCGGCGAGAAGGGCTGGAAGGCGCTCTCGGTGTACTTCGCGCCCACCGACAACCGCGGCTACACCGACGCGCCCGACCTCGCCGCCCACGCCGCCGCGCTCGTCGGCGCCGCCGAGCAGGCGGGACTCGACCCCGCCGAGGCACGGCGGAACTGGCGGGTCAGCCGCGAGGTCTACGTCTCCGACTCCCGCAACCAGGCGATGAACGAGATCCGGGAGGGCGTGCGGCGCTCCTACGAGTACCTGCTCGGCCTCGGCCTCGGCGCCCTCATGAAGAAGGGCCACGGGATGGACGACGCCGACCTCACCTTCGAGTGGATGGTCGAGGAGATCCCCTGGATCGTCGGCAGCCCGGAGGACTGCATCCGGTCGATCAGGGAGCTGGAGGAGCAGACCGGCGGCTTCGGCACCTTCCTCATCAACACCCGGGACTGGGTGACCACCGACCGCTGGAACCGCTCGCTGGAGCTGTTCGCCCGCTACGTCACCCCGCAGTTCACCCCGCGGGAGAACATGGCCCGCCGCGAGCGGCTGGCGAACGTGGCCCTCGGCCGGGCCTGACCCCGACCCCCTTCGAGATCGGAGCGAGCATGAACAGGTTCGACGGGAAGGTCGCCGTCATCACCGGCGGTGTGCAGGGGATCGGCCGCGGCATCGCGCTGCGGCTGGCCGCGGAGGGCGCCGCGGTGGTGGTCGGCGACCTGCAGGACGACGACACGACCGCCCGCGAGATCGTCGACGCCGGCGGGCGGGCCGCGCACGTCGTGATGGACGTGCGCCGCCCGGGCGACTGGAAGCGCCTGGTCGACGAGGCCGTCGGCGGGTTCGGCGGGGTGCACGCCCTCGGCAACGTCGCGGGCGTCACCAACACCCTCGGGCCGGACAACGTCGTCGACCTCGACGAGGCCGGGTGGGACCACGTCGTCGACACCGATCTCAAGGGCGTCTGGCTGGGGATGCAGGCCGTCATCCCGCGGATGCTCGACGGCGGGGGCGGGTCGATCCTCAACATCGGGTCGATGGCGGCGCTCAAGGGCCTGGAGAACCTGGCCGCCTACAGCGCGGCCAAGGGCGGCGTCGTCAGCCTCACCCAGCAGGTCGCGATGGAGTACAGCCCGCGCGGGATCCGGGTGAACTGCATCTGCCCGGGCACGATCGACACCCCGATCCTCGCCGGGATCACCGACAGCATGCGGGAGAACTTCGTCGCGGCCCACCTGATCCCGCGGCTCGGCACGCCCGCCGACATCGCCGCCGCGGCCGCGTTCCTGCTGTCGGAGGACGCGTCCTTCCTCACCGGGGAGGTCCTGCCCGTCGACGGCGGGTGGAACGCCAAGGGCAGCGCCGGCTGACCGCCGCCGAGACCACCCCGCCGCAGAGAGGACACGCATGAGCAGCGCCGCCGTGCCGCACACCGTCGTCGACGGCACCGACCGTGACGACCGGGGGTTCGCCCGATTCTGGGACGCCGAACGGGAGACCCGCGACCCCCGCGACCGCGACGCGGTGGTGCTGGACCGGATCCGCCACCAGCTGCACTACGCCTACGACCGGCTGCCGTTCTACCGCAGGCACTACGACGCGCACGGCTTCCACCCCGACGACGTGCGCTCGCTCGCGGACTTCACCGCGAAGGTCCCGGTGGTCACCAAGCGGATGCTGGTGGCGGACCAGGCCGAGCATCCGCCGTTCGGCAGCTACACCCGGGACTTCTCCACGCCCGGCGGGTCGACCGGGATCGCCCGGATCCACGGCTCGTCGGGCACCTCGGGGACACCGACGCTCTACGCGGTGTCACGGGGCGACTGGGACCGCGCCGCGGACGTGCACGCGATGGCCCAGTGGTGTGCGGGTGTCCGGCCGGACGACATCGCCCAGGTCGGGTTCCCGTTCGGGCTGTTCTTCGGCGGCTGGGGTGTGCTGCAGGGGCTCGAACGGATCGGCGCGACCGTGTTCCCGCTCGGCGTCACCGACTCCGAGCGGCACCTCGAGCTGATCGGACGGCTCGGGTCGACGGTGTTCACGGCGACGCCGTCGTACTGCGTGCACCTGCTGTCGGTGGCCGAGCGGATGGGCATCGACCTCGCGGCGGGGACGGTCCGCACCCTGCTGGTGGGCGGTGAGCCCGGGGGCTCCCTGCCCGGGACCCGCCACCTCATCGAGCAGGGCTGGGGCGCGACCGTCGTCGACGCGGGGTCGACGTCGGAGATGTACCCGTTCCAGACCAGCGTGGGCTGCACCGCGGGCACCGGCACCCACCTGATCACCGACGAGGTGCACGTGGAGGTCGTCGCCCCCGACGACCCGCACACCGCGGTGCCGGTCGGCGGGCGCGGCGCGGTCGTCTACACCCACCTCTGGCGCGAGTCCCAGCCCATGATCCGGTTCGCGCCGGGGGACGAGACCTACCTCGCCGACGACCCGTGCCCGTGCGGGCGGACCTACCCGCGGATGCCCGAGGGCGTGCTGGGCCGGCTCGACGACATGCTCGTCGTCCGCGGGGCGAACGTCTTCCCGTCGGCGGTCGAGACGGCGCTGCGCTCGGTGGACGGGCTGGGGCCGGAGTTCCGGATCCGGGTCGCTCGCCCGGCCGCGCTGGACGAGATCACGGTGCAGGCCGAGGTCTCGGCGCCCACCGCCACGGCGCTCGACGGCCTGCCCGCCGCAGGCGCTGCGCCGGGCCGTCGCCATCACCGTGCCGGTGGCGCTGCTCGATCCCGGGACGCTGCCCGAGACGACGTTCAAGGCCCGGCGGGTCGTCGACGAGCGTCCGCGGGCCTGACACCGGGCCCGGCGTCAGCGGGCCGGTCCGATGCGGAAGACCAGGTCGGTGCGGTCGTGCTCGAAGCGCAACCGGCGCAACGCCAGCAGCAGCGCTCCGTCGCCCGCGTCGGCGACCGCTTCGACGGCTCCCGCACCTTCCGCCCGCAGCCGGACGACGGCCGCGCCGACGAGCGTGACCAGCGCCGCGCACCGTGCGTGCTCCGGCGTACCGGGTGCGGTCGCGATCTCCGAGATCCCGGCGAGCGCGCCGTCCGGGCCCGGCCGTCGGAGACGGGCGGACCCCCCGGTGACGTCGCGCAGGACCACCTCGCGGTCGTCGTCGGTGCCGGCGACGGTGCCGTCCGGCCGGTCCCGGGTGAGCTGCGGATCGTCGGGTGCGGGTTCGTCGACGGGGAGCACCAGGTGGTGCCGGACGGCGTCGGTGGCCACACCGGACCGCCGCGCCAGGCGCTCGGCGGCCGGATGGTTGCCGAGCGCGACGGCGTGCAGCACGTGCAACCCGGTCCCGGCCCAGCCCCACACCGGGTCCGGCTCGGTGCCGAGCACCTCCAGCACCGAGGTCGCCACCCCGATCGCACGACGCAGGGGGTCGACGACCAGCTCGACGGACCCGGTGCCCCCGCCGAGGTCACGGATGCACACGACACCGGCCGGCACGTAGTGGTCGTCGTGCGCGACGTCGTGGCGGTGCAGGCAGGTGTCGATCTCGATGACGGTGTCCACCGGGCGGCGGAGGTCCGGCGGTGGTGGGCCGAAGCCCATCTCGGCGTCGAACCGGGCCGCCCGCGCGAGCAGCTCGCGGGCCGCCACGGTCAGGTCCGGCACCTCCCGCAGCCGGACCAGGCCGGGCGGGCCCGCGGTGGTCGTCACGCGCCCGGCTCGGCCGTGACCAGGCGGTTCAGCTCCCGCCGGAACAGATGGTTACCCAGCTCGTTGCGGCCCAGCAGCATCGTCCCGGCGTCCTGGCTGCGCATCGCCGCCTGCGAACCCTCCAGGATCGGGAAGTCCTCGTCGTGGATGATCGAGATCATGATCTTCCAGTTCTTCGCCCAGAGCGCGTCCCAGCGCTCCTGATCCATCTCCAGCGCCTCGGTGGTGGGCGCCATGATCCGCATCTCCATCACCGAGCTCGCGGGGTCGTCGCCATAGGGCCGGAAGGTCAGGAGCTCGACGTGCGTCGCGTGCTTGAGCAGCATGCTGTTCGGCGCGAGGAAGCAGCTCTCGATCGTGTGCTTGGCGATGTCGGCCCCGGCCGGGTCCTCGTCGTCGACGAACCGGTCGATGCTCTTGCGTGCCGCGAGGAACCAGAAGTGCCTGCCGTAGTCCTCGAGCGCCAGCTTGTTGGTGTGCAGGACCTTGCCCGCCGTGTTCGGGTGGGCGTATTTGACGTGGTAGTTGTCGAGGAAGCCGTCCTGCATGATCTTCCAGTTGGTCGGCCGGTCGAACGACTGTGGAGTCACGCTCACCAGGTCCTCGATCCGGTACCCGGCGAGGATGGCGTCCATCTCCGGGCCGAGCCAGCTCTCGACGTCGATCCCGCGCTTCGCGTTGTCGATCATCCAGAGGAACCCGTGCCGTTCCTGCACGGGCAGCTCCACCAGACCGAACGCAGTCCGGTCGAAGTCGCCGAACGTGTCGTCGAGGGTGACGGTGCGCAGCTCACCACTCGGGTCGTAGGACCAGCGGTGATAGGGGCAGGAGAAGAGCCGGCACCGGCCGGACGCCTCGTCGACGAGCTGGGCCCCGCGGTGTCGGCACGCGTTCACGAACGCCTTGACGCCGCCGTCGCGCTGTCGGATGACGATGGCGTTGTTGCGGGGCAGCCTGCGGGTCAGGAACTCGTTGGGCCGCGCGATCTCCGAGCCGTGGCCGACGATGAACGGCACCTCGCCGAACACCCGATCGCGTTCGAGGGCGGCCAGCCCCGGGTCCCGGTACTCGGCTGCCTCGGACCGGGCGATCTCGTCGTGGCAGTCGGTACTGCCCTTCTCGACGTGTCGGAGCATGGTGCGGAACGCGCGGTCCTGCCGCCCGGTCACCGGGGTCTCGTCAATGCTCATGCGCTGGTCCTCTCGTCCGGGGCCCGGTTCACGCGGGCAGGGGGGTACGTGCGTGCCGACGGTGCGTGGCGGGGATGTCGGTGTGGCGGTCTCGGACGGCCGCCTTGTCGATCTTCATGCTCGGTGTCCGCGGAAGCGGCTCGTCGAGGAACACGACGTAGCGGGGCATCTTGTACGCGGCCAGGCGGGTCCGGCAGTGCTCCAGTACGGCCTGGTCGGAGAACGGTTCGGTCGCTCGCAGCAGCAGCGCCGGGGTCTCGCCGAACTCGTCGTCGGGCACGCCGATCACCGCCACCTCGACCACGCCCGGAAGCGCGAGCGCCGCGCGTTCCACCTCGGCGGCGTAGACGTTCATCCCGCCACTGATGATCATGTCCTTCAGGCGGCCGACGACACGCAGCGCACCGTGGTCGTCGACGACGCCCACATCGCCGGTCCGCAGCCACCCGTCGGCGAAGGCCTCCGCCGTGTGCTCCTCGTCCTGCCAGTAGCCGGCGGCGAGTCCGGGCCCCGAGATCCGGATCTCCCCGGGCTCGCCCGGCGGGAGTACGACGCCGTCGGGGTCGGTGACCACGACCCTGGTGAGGATGCCGCCCTCGCCGACGGACTCCGGGCTGCGCACGGACATCTCGACGGTCGGGAAGGTGACGTTCGACAGCGACTCGGTGAGGCCGTAGGCCTGTCGTAGCCCGACGCCCTTCGCAGCCCAGGCCTCGATCAGTTCGGTGGTGACCGGGTTCCCGCCGGTGAACGCCACGGTCAACGAGGACAGGTCGGCGTCGGCGAACTCCGGGAGCCGGGCCATCTGCTCGTAGAAGATGGTGGTGGCGGCGAAGGTGGTGATCTGCTCGTCCCTGATCAGACGCAGTGCGGTCGCTGCGTCCCACCGGGGGAGCAGTACCACGCTGCCACCGAGCACCAGGGGGCCGAGCAGGCCGTTGAGCAGCCCCGCGGCGAAGGAGAACGCACTGACGCCGAGTGCCCGCCCACGCAGCAGCTCCGGCGCCTGCAGTGCCCACTCGAAGAACGCACCGAGCAGGGCCTCGTGGGTGTACACGACCCCCTTCGGGCGTCCGGTCGACCCCGAGGTCGGCAGGATGCACGCCGGCTGCGTCGGGTCGCGGGGCAGGTCGGGCAAGACGGAACGTCCCGCAGCGGGGCGTTCCTGCATCGCCGCGAGGGAGCGGACCGCGGGGGTGTCGGCGTCGATGCCGTCCAGCGTCGGGCGGTGTCCGTCATCGGCGACGACCAACACCGGGTCGATCCGACGGAGGACCTCGGCCAGCTCGAACGCTCCCAGACGTTCGTTGAGCGGGCACAGCACTGCGCCCGCGCGCAGCACGCCGAGCGCGGCCACTGCCCAGTCGACGGAGAGCGGACCGAGTACCCCGACCCGGTCGCCGGGCCGGACCCCGGCCTCGACCAGCGCGGCGGCGGCGGCGTCCTGCGCCGCGGCGAGCTCGCGCCGGGTCAGGGAACGCGCCGGGTCCTGCAGCGCAGGCGAGTCGGGGCGACGCCTCGACCAGGCGCCCAGGGCATCGAGAACGGTGGTGTTGCGCATCGTCGAGCGTCCTCCGTCGTGAGGTGGTGGTGGGTGTGGGCCGTAGGCTCGGTCCGACAGGAGATGAGGTGGTGATGGGGCGCAGGCCGCTGATCACGCGTGACGGCGCCGCCCGCGCCGCGCTGGCGATCGTCGACGAGGGCGGGCCCGCAGCGCTCAGTCTCGAACGGCTCGCCGCGGCCCTGGGCGTCCGGGCGCCGTCGCTCTACAACCACTTCGCGGACAAGGCGGAGATCCTGGCGGAGGTCGCCCGGACCATCGTGCTGGACACCCCGCGCGTGCCGGATCCCGCCGCCGGGCAGTGGCGGGAGTGGCTCGTCGAGGAGTCGACGCTGTTCCGCCGTTCACTGCTGCGGCACCCGCGTGCCGTGCCGCTGGTGGTCGCGTACTTTCCGCAGCCGCTGCTCGTGCGGCTCTACCGGCGGTACTCCCTCCTACTGGAGGGGCAGGGCGTCCCGGAGCGCGTGCATCTGTTCCTCCTCGAAGCTGCGCATCGGATGACGATCGGTTCGGCGATCAGTACGGCGAACGGGCGCGCCGCGCTGCAGGGACTCGGTCCCGACGACCTGGTGCCCGCCTCGGATGACGAGGACGAACGACGCTTCGTCGAGATGATGCGGACCTTCTTGCGCGGGGTGGATCTCCCCGGCTGAGCCCCGCGTGTCCGGGTACCGGTTCGTGTCCGTTCCCGTGCGACCACAATAAGCTAACCACGTTAGTAAAAGCAGGTCAAGGCGTTCTTCTGCGTCACCGAGGAGTGACAGCGGCAGGAGCGGGGCGCTGGGTTGAGTGGCGTCGGGCGATCGACCCGCTGCTCCGCTGCCGGTGACCGCGCATGGGGGCCGACTGAAGCTCGCCGAGGACGGACCGCTCGATCAGCTTCGTCGCTCCGCCGTGCCCTGCGTCGAACGGGCCGGATTCGCCGGTGATGCCCTCAGTGGCCTCGGCCGTCGTGCGCGGCACGGGTCGCACCCCGGCCGAGGTGGGCGTGCTCGCCCTGGAGGCTGAACAGCGCGAGCGTCTCGGCGGGCCGGTCGTCGGCGCTGCCGATCCAGTGCGGTGTGCCGGTGTCGAACTCGACCACCTCGCCGGGGTCGAGGAGGTGCTCGGTGTCGTCGAGGACCAGGCGCACCCGGCCGTCGAGGACGTAGAACCACTCGTAGCCCTCGTGGGTCTGCAGGGCGGTCGTCGGCGACGCGGCGGCCGGTGGGTAGATCACCTTGAAGGCCTGGACCCCGCCGCCGCGACGGGTCAGCGGGACGAACACCAGCCCGCGGTGGCGCACCGGGCGCAGATGGATGCGGGGGTCACCGGTCGGTGGCGCCTGTACGAGGTCGTCGAGCGGGACCCCGTGCGCCCGGGCGAGGGGCAACAGCTGCTCCAGCGTCGGCCGGAGCTTCCCGGTCTCCAGCCGGGACAGGGTGCTCGCGGTCAGCGAGGTCTCCGCCGCGAGCTGGTCGAGGGTGGCGCCGCGGCGACGGCGCAGGTCCCGCAACCGCGGGCCCACTCCGGCGAGCACGTCGTGTCCGGTGTCGTCCATTCCGCCAGATTGCCGATCGGCAAGAATTCTTGCAAGCAGGGACGGCGGGTGTCGATGCTGCGGAGGTGAACCTTCTCCGACCGGCCCACCGCGCCGTGGCCGCCGCCCTCACCGTGCTGGCCCTGACGGCCGGGTGCGGGACCGATGCCGCTCCGGGCGCCGGCCCGGCACCGGTCCCGCCCGGCGCGATCGGGTTCGACGCAGCCACCCGGGACGACCCCGGGTTCGACGGTGCGTTCCGGCACGGGTTCGCCGACGTCGACGGGGTGCGGATGCACTACGTCGCCGGCGGGACCGGCCCGCCCGTGGTGCTCCTGCACGGATGGCCGCAGTCCTGGTACGCGTGGTGGCCGATCATGCCCGCCCTCGCCGAGCACTACACCGTCTACGCGGTCGACCTGCCGGGCCTGGGGGACAGCGAGGGCGTCCCCACCGGCTACGACAAGGCCACCCTCGCCCGGTACGTGCACGGACTGGTCGCGGAGCACCTGGGTCTGCGCGAGGTCCGCATCGTCGGGCACGACCTGGGAGCCGGGGTCGGGTTCCGGTACGCGGCCCAGTACCCGGACGAGGTCCTGCGCTACGCCCATCTCGACTACCCGCTGCCGGGTCCCGCGCTCAGCGCCGCCCGGTACGCCACGTTCAGCTGGCACATCGCGTTCCACACGAAGCGGGTCGTGCCCGAGACCGTCGTCGCCGACGACGTGCGCGAGTACCTGAGCCTGTTCTACGCCCAGGTCGCGCACGACGGGGAGAGCTTCGGCGGCAGCCGCACGACGCCGCCCTTCGACGAGCGGGAGATCGACGAGTTCACCCGGACCTACAGCCGGCCCCAGGTCCTGAGCGGCGGCTTCGAGCTCTACCGGGCGCTCGGCCGGGACGAGCGCGACAACACCGCGGCCGCACCCGTCCCGACGCCGACGATGCTGATGACCGCCCAGGGGCTGCTCGCCTCGACGCGTCCGTCCGTCGAGTCGCGCCTGCCGAACCTGGTCCGCGCGGTGGAGGTGCCCGGCAGCGGGCACTGGCTGCCCGAGGAGAACCCGGGGTTCGTGCTCGCCGAGCTGCTCACCTTCCTGCCGTGACGGCCCACCCCTCCTTCCCACCCGCACACCGACACCTCCCGGAGGAACCACCGATGGACCCCATGCCGACCGCGTCCGACCCCGAGACCTTCTGGGACGAGCTGTACCGCCGCCGCGGTGGGGGAGAGGTCCGCGCCAACCCCCTGCTCGCCGAGGTCGCCGGCCCGCTGGCACCGGGCACCGCCCTGGACCTCGGATGCGGTGCCGGGGGCGACACGATCTGGCTGGCCCGGCGCGGCTGGCACGTCACGGCGGTGGACATCTCCGCCGCCGCCGTGGACGGGCTCGCGCGTCGTGGTCGCGCCGACGGGCTCGCGGAGCGGATCCGCGCCGAGCGCCACGACCTCGCGACGACGTTCCCGGACGGGACGTTCGACCTGGTCTCCGCCCAGTACCTGCACACCCCGTTCACGCTGGACCGCGACGCGGTGCTGCGGACCGCCGCGCGCGCACTGCGCCCGGGCGGGGTGCTCCTCGTCGTCGACCACGGGTCCGTCGCCCCGTGGTCGTGGGACCAGGACCCGGACACCCGCCACCCCACCGCCGCCGAGATCGCCGCCGGGCTCGGCCTCGACCCCGACGGGTGGGCCGTCGAGCGCGCCGACGAGCCCCGGCGCCTCGCGACCGGCCCCGACGGCCGCACCGCCACGGTCGTCGACACCGTCCTGGTCCTGCGTCGCGCCGGCGCCGTCCCCTCCGACCGGAGCTGACCGTGCCCCGACACCACGACACCGGCCTCCCCCGCGACGTCGCGGACGAGAAGGGCGTCCTGACCGGGTTCCTGGGCCACCTCCGCGGCGCGGTCGTCGCCAAGGCCGCCGGCGTCCCGGACCCCGCCGCCCGCGAGCCCGGCGTCCCCTCGGGGACCAGCCTGCTCGGCCTGGTCTCGCACCTGACGCACGTCGAACGCCACTACTTCCTCGGCGAGGCCGTCCGCGACTGGCCCGCGACCTTCCGGCCGCGGGAGGAGGACACCGCCGAGGACGTCGTGGCCGCCTACCGGGAGGCCACCGCCCGGGCCGACGCCGTCATCGCCACCTGGACCGACCTGGACCGGGCGGCGCCGGTGCCCGCGGGACGGAGGTCGGCCCCGTCGAGACGGTGGCTGCTGGTGCACATGATCGAGGAGACCGGGCGCCACGCCGGGCACGCCGACATCCTCCGCGAACGCATCGACGGCCGCACCGGGCGCTGAGGAGTGAGCCTTCGCCGACCTGCTGGCAGAGTGACCCACCATGGCGAACGCTCTCACGGTCGCGATGCTGAACGAGGACAACTGGGCTTCGTTCGCCGAATTGGTCGAGGCGAACAACGGCGTCTGGGGCGGTTGCTGGTGCATGGGCTTCCACGTCAAGCTCGGTAGAGGCCGTAGCCCGCAGCAGAATCGAACCGAGAAGCGTGAGCTCGTGCGGTCGGGTGCCACTCACAACGCACTGGTTCTCGACGGCGACACGTGTCTGGGCTGGTGCCAGTTCGGCAGTCCGCATGAGCTCCCCGAGATCAAGAGCCGGCGGCGGTACGAGAAGGAGCTGACGCGGCTGCCCGACTGGCGCATCACCTGCTTCTTCACCGGGAAGGGGCTGCGGCAGCGGGGAGTCGCCGACATCGCGCTCGGCGGCGCGCTGGCCGAGATCGATCGCCTGGGCGGCGGGGTCGTGGAGGGGTATCCGGAGGAGACCGACGACCGAGCGGTCCCGGGTTCGTACCTGCACACCGGACCGATGGCTGTGTTCGAGCGGCGAGGGTTCACCCGCACCCGACCGATCTCCCCGCACCGCTGGGTGGTGACGCGCACCGTCGACGGGACGTCGCCGGCGCGCCCGCAACGAGCCACCCACAGCCGATGACGGCCGGACACGACGAACGCGACCCCTCACCCTGTTCCAGCAGGTGAGAGGCCGCGTTCTCTGTCAAGCGTTGACGTGCCCCCGGCAGGATTCGAACCTGCGCTCCCGCCTCCGGAGGGCGGTGCTCTATCCCCTGAGCTACGGGGGCCGTGCGATGGGAGAAAGATAGCGCATCGCACCCGGCCCGCCCGCGCGGGGGTGCCGATCATGCCCGTCGCCGGGCCCCGTTCACGCCCACCGCGTCACGAAGGCCAGGGCCGCGGCGTCGACCTCCTCCGGGTTCGAGGCGCTCAGGAAGTGCTGCCCGCCCTGCACGATCTCGAGCTCGGCGTGCCGGGCACCGGTGAAACGCCGGATGCCGTCCTCGGCGTTGGCGACGGAGTAGACCGTGTCGTCGGTCCCGTGCAGCCACAGCACCGGGCAGCGGACCTCGTCGAGCCTGCCGTGCAGGCCGTCGCGGTCCCGCAGGTTGACCGTGCAGACGCGCAGGCGGTGGCGGCCGTCGTCGCCGGTGTAGGTCTCGCGGTAGGTCCGCCGCCAGAACGCGCGGAAGTCGTCGCCGATCCCCTCGCCGAGCCCCGCGCCCAGGACGGCGTCGACGAACTCCTCCGGCACCACCCAGTCGTCGTCGACCGGGGCGGCCAGCGCGTCGACCGACGGCGTGCAGAACTCGATGCCGTCCCACCAGCCCCGCTCGCGGCTGGCCGGGCTCTCGAAGTCCATCGAGGTGCCGAGCGGGAGGATGCCCTGGATCCGGTCCGGGGCGAGCAGCGCCATCCGGGCGGCGACCCAGCCGCCCTGCGAGGTGCCGAGCACGAAGGCCCGGTCGACGCCGAGCGCGTCCATGGCCTGCAGGTTCGCCAGGGCGCTGTCCCAGTAGGTGAAGTGCGGGTAGGCAGACCTCGTCGCGCCGTGCCCGTAGGGCTCCAGGGCGAGCAGGTTCGCCGCGCCCGACAGCGCGGTGTCCTCGAACTGGGGGCGGTAGAGGTCGACGGTCGTGGTGAAGGAGTTGACCATGACGACGGTCGGCAGCGACGGGTCGTGCGGCCTGCCGGACCGGTACCCGATCCGGGATCCGCCCAGGTGGGGGACGTCGACGGTCGCGGTGCTGCTCACGGGGCCTCCTCGGCCGCGGATGGCCACGGGGTGGCGCCGGCGTCCGCGGCAGCTCCCATCAGAGCGCGCCGCGGTGCCGGTCGTCCAGCCCCGGCACCCGGGGCGGTCAGCCCAGGGGCAGCGGGGCCGCGCCGCGCTCGGCGAGCAGCCCGCGCATCAGGTCCGCCTCGGAGTTCTGCGAGAAGAGCATCTGCGACGCGAGGTTGCGGACCTCGCCGGTGTCGGCGTGGTCGCGGGCGTACTCCAGCATCGACACGCCGCCCAGGTGGTGGCGCAGCATCAGCTGGAGGAACTCGACGTCCAGCGCGGTGCCGGGCGGGGTGGCCCGCAGCCGGGCGAGGTCGGCGGTGCTCGCCATCCCCGGCATCGTCGCGACGCCGCCGGAGGTCCCGGACATGCCGGACATGCCGGCGTGTGCGGAGTCGTCCATCCAGGCCATGTGGCCGCCGCTGGGCAGGCTCGGCGCGTCCCACAGGCCGAGCCAGCCCTGCATCCGGCCGACCTGCTGGTTCTGGGTGGTCTCGATGTCGAACGCCAGCTGCCGCACCCGCGGGTCGGTGGCGCGGTCGCGTTCCCAGGACGCCATCTCGACGGCCTGGCGGTGGTGCACGGTCATGTCCTGGGCGAACCCGACGTCGACCGAGCCCGGCTCGGGCACGAACGGGCCGAACGCGCCGCGGACCGCGAACCCGGCGACGAGCACCGCGACCAGCGCGATCACGCCGAGCGCGATCGTGATCGGGTTCCGCCAGAGCGGGGTCTCGTCGGCCGGGGTCGTCATCGGGGCGTCACTGCCCGGGGGCGGGCGCGGGCGCCGGGGCCGGCTGACCGGGTGCGGGCTGCCCGGGGACGGCGGGGTCGGGCGCCGGGGCGCCGCCGGGGGTCGCGCCCTGGTTCTCGGGCAGGATCGTCTGCCCGTCGACGGTGGACTGCTCCGGGATCGGCTGGAAGGCCGGCGGGTTGTCCTGGTCGAAGCCCTGCGCACCGAGGGCGTCGCAGGAGGCGCCGACCTCGGGGTGGGTGAAGCGGTTGAGGCGCAGTGCGCGGACGAACTGGTCGATCCGCTCGTCGTCGGCGGTCTGGACCTTCAGCTGGTTGCCCCAGGACTGCAGCGAGATCGGCGCGTCGAGCCCCGGGTAGGGCGACATCACCGTGTACGGCTGGCCCTCGACCCGCTGGGCCAGCGCGGCCCGCCCGGCCTCGTCGAGGGTGTCGGGGTTGTAGGCGATCCACACGGCGCCGTGCTCCAGGGAGTGCACGAGGTTCTCCGAGCGGACCGGGTTCGGGTAGACCACGCCGTTGCAGGCGGCCCAGAAGCCGTCGTGCGCGCCGCCGAAGGGCGGGCTGTGGGTGTAGGCGACCCGCTGGAAGCCGAGCACGTGCTGCAGGCCCGGGTAGTCCTGGCTGACGATGCCGGGGATCGCGAGCGCCGGGTTGCGGTTGTCGTCGGAGGGCTCCCAGGCCCGGTTCTGGTTGCGCTGCACCAGCGGGTAGACGATGAACGCCCCCGCGAGCAGCACCAGCACGGTGATCGCGGCGACCATGCCCCAGGGGAACTGGCGCCGGCCGACCGAGCTCGGCATCGACGGTCGCTTCTTGCCGGACTTGCCGCTGGCCATGGGGGAGTCCTGTTCGTGGTCGGCGGGCGGGTTCGCCCGAGTCTAGGAAGACCCCGTCAGCGGCTCGCCCACCACCCGTAGGAGCGGTAGTCGGGGTAGGGCGCGAGCAGCGGCGCGACCGGGCGGGTGGTCACCGTGACGCGGTCACCGGTCACGAGCTCCCCGGGCACCGTGAACGACGCCTGCGCCCACGGCTGCGCGTCCGGCAGCGTCCACTCCCCGGCGGGGCGGCCGTCGACGTCGACGGCGACCACCCGGGTCCGCTCGCCGGGCAGCGCGGGCCCGGCACCGATCCGCCCGGTCAGGGTGACCGGCCGTCCGGGGACGGTGCCGCCGAGGGTGAAGGTCTCCCCGCCGACGACGTGCCGGCCGCTGTCGGCGACGAGCCGTCCCGGTGCGACGGCGGCCCGGTCCAGCACCGAGTCCGGCTGCACGCCGAGCACCGGCGGGTCGGTCGTCCAGCCGTGCGCGGCCTCGTCGGCGGTGTCCCCGACGTTCAGGTGGTCCACGATCCGGCCGGGCACGGGTGCGTCCGGTGCCTGCGCGGAGTCCGCGGCGGACCAGTCCGCACGCCAGATGCTCACCCGGTCGCAGCTGCGGTCGATCTGGCAGGTCTGCGGTGCGGACGCCGAGATGGGCCGGGCGGGCCCGGCGAGCCCGAAGGTGATGACCGGCTCGGTGCCGAGCAGCCCGGCGCGGCCGAGGTCGGCGACGGGGACCCCGCCCCACCGGTCGAACACCGCGAACCACCGCGGCCGCTCGTCCGGCGGCAGCGCGCGCAGGGCCTCGTAGAGCGTCCCGGGCCCGTTCAGCGACGGCGCCGCCATCCCGTTCGTGGTCAGGCCGACCAGGTCGACGGTGCGGTGACCGCCGAACCAGGCCGCGGCGCCGACGTCGTTGACGGCGACGGCCTCGCCCGGCGGCACGTTCCCGGCGATCCACTGCGCGACGCTCACCGGTCCCTCGCGCATCGCCGAGGCCTGCTGGCCCAGCCGTAGCGCCCAGGCGGGCGTCGCGGCGACGGTGAACAGCAGCACCGCCGCGAGCAGCCCGCCGCGCGCCGCCCGGTGCGGCACGAGACCGGCGCCCAGCACCACGAGCAGGAGCAGCAGCGGCAGGAACGGCTGCAGGTAGCGCAGGTCCTGCCACATCGCCGTCGTCAGGGTGGCGACGGCCGCCACCACCAGCACCAGCCCGCCGCCGAGCGCGACCGCGAGGGTCCGCTCCCGGCGCGCGGCGAGCGCGGCGACCCCCAGCACCGCGACGACGAGCGCGAGCGGCGCCAGCACGTCCTGCCCGGACAGCCCGGCCAGCGAGGCGAGCAGCGCCGCGACGTTGCGCTGCACGTGGTCGGCGATCTCCAGCGGCTGGTGCAGGAACCCCGTGTGCAGCCACGACTTCGCGAGCACCCCGTTGGCCTGGGAGGTCCCGGTGAGCACCCGGAACAGCAGCAGCTGCCCGGCGAACACCACCACCGGCAGCACGACGGGAACGCCCCGCCACCACGGCGCCGCGGCGGGGGAGGACCGGTGCCGGTACAGCGTCCACAGCATCGCGGCGACGAACGCGGCGGCGACCAGGAAGCCCTCGGGACGGGTGAGGGCCAGCAGCGCCGCGACCACCGGCGTCCACCGGAATCGGGGACGTTCGCGCAGGTAGGACAGCAGGGTGCCGGTGACCAGGGCCGCGAGCAGACCCACCTCCATGCCGCTGGCCCCGCCCCACAGCAGCGGCCCGCACAGCGCGGTGAGCAGCCCCGCCCACCACCCGGCCGCGTGGCCGCCCAGCCGGGTCGCGGCGGCCGAGGTGAACACCGCGGCGAGGGCGACGCCGACGACCCCGCCCGCGACGGCGACGGCGAGCAGCCACCGGCCGTCGAACCCGACCGTGTGCGCGGCGCCGAGCAGGACCATCCAGAGCAGGCTCGACGCGCCCGTCGTGATCTCCGCACCCGGCTGGTAGCGCAGCGGCTCGCCGTCGCCGAACTGCCGGGCGTACTGCAGGTGGATGTAGACGTCGTCGAGCGGCGGGACCAGGCTCCCGCGGTTGTAGGCCAGCGACACCGCGACGAACCCCGCCCCGAGCAGCAGCGCCACCGCCCCGGAGACGACGGGTGCGCGGGTACTCCGGTCGGTGGAGGGGGGCGTCACGCCCCGCATCGTCGCCGGTCGGGGTGCGGATACCTGCATGAGGGTGCCGGGGGTCCCTCCGTAGAATCCGGGTGGTGAATCCCGACGTGCTCGCCGACCTGGTCCGTGACGTCGCGCGGGACGTGCTGATCCGACGCGACCTGGACGTCTCCGCCCTGCCGGCCGATGCGGGGGTCGAGCGTCCCCGCAACCCCGACCACGGCGACTACGCGACCAACATCGCGCTGCGCACCGCCAAGAAGGCCGGCGTGAACCCGCGCGAGCTCGCCACCTGGCTGGCCGAGGAGCTGGCGACCCGCGACGGCGTCGCCAGCGCCGAGATCGCCGGGCCCGGGTTCATCAACCTGCGCCTGGCCGCCGAGGCCCAGGGCGCGATCGTCGGGGAGGTCCTCGCCGCGGGCACGGGCTACGGCACCGGCGACGAGCTGGCCGGGCGCAACGTCAACCTGGAGTTCGTCTCCGCCAACCCGACCGGCCCGCTGCACCTGGGCGGCACCCGGTGGGCCGCGGTCGGCGACGCGCTGGGCCGGGTGCTGTCCGCGCGCGGCGCGAAGGTCACCCGCGAGTACTACTTCAACGACGCCGGCGCCCAGATCGACCGGTTCGTCGGCTCCCTGGTCGCGGCCGCGAAGGGCGAGCCCGCCCCGGAGAACGGCTACGGCGGGGACTACATCGCCGAGATCGCCCAGCGCGTCGTCGCGGCCGAGCCCGGCGCGTTGGAGCTGCCCGACACCGAGCGCGACGAGGTCTTCCGCCGGGTCGGCGTCGGCTTCATGTTCACCGAGATCAAGCAGAAGCTGGGAGAGTTCCGCGTCGAGTTCGACGTGTGGTTCCACGAGCAGTCGCTGCACGACTCGGGCGCGGTGGAGAACGCCGTCGCCGCGCTGAAGGAGAAGGGCTCGCTCTACGAGGCCGACGGCGCCTGGTGGCTGCGCTCGACCGACCACGGCGACGACAAGGACCGCGTCGTCATCAAGTCCGACGGCCGCCCCGCCTACATCGCCGGCGACATCGCCTACCTGCGCGACAAGCGGGCCCGCGGGTTCGACCTGTGCATCTACATGCTCGGCGCGGACCACCACGGCTACGTCGCCCGGCTCAAGGCCGCCGCGGCCGCGTTCGGCGACGACCCGGCCGTCGTCGAGGTCCTGATCGGGCAGCTGGTCAACCTGGTCAAGGACGGCACCCCGGTCCGGATGAGCAAGCGCGCCGGCACCGTCGTGACGATGGACGACCTGGTCGGGGCCGTCGGCGTCGACGCCGCCCGGTACTCGCTCGTCCGCTCGTCGGTGGACTCCGGCCTGGACATCGACTTGGACCTGCTGGCCAGCCGGACCAGCGAGAACCCGGTGTTCTACGTCCAGTACGCGCACGCCCGGCTGTCCTCGCTGGCCCGCAACGCCGCGGACCTCGGCATCACCCCCGGCGAGGACTACGGCCTGCTGGACCACGCCCGCGAGGGCGACCTGATCCGCACCCTCGGCGAGTTCGGCGACATCCTGCGCACCGCGGCCGAGCTGCGCGAGCCGCACCGGGTCGCCCGCTACCTGGAGTCGCTCGCCGGCGCCTACCACAAGTTCTACGACTCCTGCCGCGTCCTGCCCCAGGGCGACGAGGAGGTCTCCGACCTGCACCGCGCGCGTCTCGCGCTCTGCGTCGCCGCCCGCACGGTGCTCGCCAACGGCCTGGCGCTGCTCGGCGTCGACGCCCCGGAACGGATGTGACATGAGGGCACACCCCGCAGGCCCGATGCACGCGGGCCTCACCCCCGCGCCCGAGTCGGCCGGGCCCCGCCCGGAGAGCGCCGCGGCGCTCGACGAGCTGGCGCCCGCGGTCTGGCCGCGGCACGCCGCCCGCGGCGAGGACGGCGCGCTGCGCCTGGCCGGGGCCGACGTCCGCGACCTCGCCGCGACCCACGGCACCCCGCTGTTCGTGCTCGACGAGGACGACTTCCGCGGCCGCTGCAGCGAGTTCGCCGCCGCGTTCGGGGCCGAGGCCGTGCACTACGCGGCGAAGGCGTTCCTGTGCACCGAGATCGCCCGCTGGGTCGCGCAGGAGGGCCTTTCGCTGGACGTGTGCTCCGGCGGCGAGCTGGCCGTGGCGCTGCGCGCGGAGTTCCCGCCCGAGCGGATCGCGCTGCACGGCAACAACAAGTCCCTCGCCGAGCTGGAGGCCGCGGTCGAGGCGGGGGTCGGCGGGATCGTCGTCGACTCCTTCGACGAGATCGCCCGGCTCGCCGACGTCGCCGCCGCGCGGGACACCGTCGCGCCGGTGCTGATCCGGCTCACCGTCGGCGTCGAGGCGCACACCCACGAGTACATCGCCACCGCGCACGAGGACCAGAAGTTCGGGTTCTCCATCGCCGGGTCCGACACGAAGGACTCCGCGGCGCTGGAGGCGGCGCGCCGCGTGCTCGCCGCGAGCCACCTGAGCCTGGTCGGGCTGCACAGCCACATCGGCTCGCAGATCTTCGAGACCGAGGGCTTCGAGGCGGCCGCCCGCCGCGTGGTCAAGGTGCTCGCCGACCTGCACGCCGAGCACGGCGGCGAGAACCTGACCGCGCTGCGCACCCTGGACCTCGGCGGCGGCATCGGCATCGCCTACCGGCCGGGGGACACCCCGCTGTCGATGCCGGCGCTGGCCGAGGAGCTGCGCGCGATCGTCAAGCGCGAGTGCGCGGCCTCCGGGCTGGACGTGCCGGCGATCGCCGTCGAGCCGGGCCGGGCCATCGCCGGGCCGGGCACCGTCACCGTCTACGAGGTCGGCACCGTCAAGGACGTCCCGCTCGGCGGGTACTCCCGGCGCTACGTCAGCGTCGACGGCGGGATGAGCGACAACATCCGCACCTCCCTCTACGACGCCGAGTACGACGTACGGCTGGTGTCGCGCGCCAGCGGGCACGACTCGGTCCCCGGCGGGGACGTCCCCGTGCTGTCCCGGGTGGTCGGCAAGCACTGCGAGTCGGGTGACATCGTGGTGCGCGACTGCTGGCTGCCGGCCGATCTCGCGCCGGGCGACCTGCTGGCCGTCGCGGCGACGGGGGCCTACTGCTACGCCATGGCGTCGGGGTACAACCGGCTGCCGCGCCCCGCTGTCGTCGCGGTCCGTGACGGGGTCGACCGGACCCTGTTGCGACGCGAGACACTGGAGGACCAGTTCCGTTTCGAGGTGTGAGCGCACCCGGGTGAGAACCGCCACCCGGACCTGTCTGCACCCGTCCGACCAGGAATGATCGGCGCGCGCCCGAGGGGTGCGCGCACGCGAGGAGGACACGTGGCGAGCGAGACCGGCGCCGTCCGGGTGGCACTGCTGGGCTGCGGCACCGTCGGCACCGAGGTGGTCCGGCTCATCACCGAGCAGGCCGACGAGCTGGCCGCGCGGGTGGGAGCCCGCATCGAGCTGGCCGGGGTCGCTGTGCGGCGACCGCACCGGCACCCCTGGCTGACCGAGAACTTCCCGGACCTGGTGACCACCGATGCCGGCGAGCTCGTGACCCGCGACGACGTCGACGTCGTCGTCGAGGTCATCGGCGGGATCGAGCCGGTCCGCGGCTGGCTGCTGGAGGCGCTCAAATCCGGCCGCTCGGTCGTGACGGCGAACAAGGCGCTGCTCGCCGAGGACGGCCCGACGCTGGCCGAGGCCGCCGACGCTTCCGGCGCCGACCTCTACTACGAGGCCGCCGTCGCCGGGGCCATCCCGCTGCTGCGCCCGCTGCGCGAGTCCCTCGCCGGGGACCGCATCACCCGGGTCGCCGGCATCGTCAACGGCACCTCGAACTTCATCCTCTCGGCCATGTCGTCGGGCGGGACCTCTTACGCCGACGCGCTGGAGGAGGCGACCCGGCTGGGCTACGCCGAGGCCGACCCGAGTGCCGACGTCGACGGCTACGACGCCGCCTCGAAGGCCGCGATCCTGGCCTCGCTGGCGTTCCACACCCGCTTCACCGCCTCCGACGTGCACCGCGAGGGCATGCGCGAGGTCAGCTCGGCCGACGTCGCCGCCGCCCGCAGGCTCGGCTGCACGATCAAGCTGCTCGCCATCTGCGAGCGCGTGGTGGCCGCGGACGGGACCGAGTCGGTCTCGGCGCGCGTCTACCCGGCGATGGTCCCCGACTCGCACCCGCTGGCGGGCGTCGACGGCGCGTTCAACGCGGTGTTCGTCGAGGCCGAGGCCGCCGGCCAGCTGATGTTCTACGGCCAGGGCGCCGGCGGCGCGCCGACCGCCTCCGCGGTGCTCGGCGACCTCGTCGCGGTGGCCCGCAACCGGGTCGGCGGCGGCCGCGGGCCGCGCGAGTCGGCCTACGCCAGCCTGCCGGTGCGCCCGATCGGCGAGGTGCCGACGCGCTACCACGTCGACCTCGAGGTGGCCGACCGCGAGGGCGTGCTCGCCGCCATCGCGAGCGAGTTCGCCCGGCACGGCGTCTCGATCGCCGCGGTCCGCCAGACCGGCGGCGTGAACGGCTCGGTGGACCGGGCCGACGGCTCGGACCGCAGCCAGGCCCGGCTGACGGTCGTCACGCACTCGGCGCCGGAGGCCGCGCTGTCGGCCACGGTGTCGGCGCTGCTGGACCTCGACCACGTGCTCGGCGTCGCCGGGGTGCTGCGGGTCGAGGGACTGGGCCGCGCGGTGAGCGCACTGGGTATGGGCGAATGACCACAGGTGGGGGATCAGGGAGTGGACCGGTCGTGACGGGCAGCGTGCGAGGAGTCCGGGGGCCGGCGTCCGGTCCCTTCGGTCCGGTGACCCAGGTCGCCGGTGCGGTCGCGCCGCCGCCGCCCGGCCAGTGGCCGGGTGTCATCGAGGCCTACCGCGACCGGATGCCGGTGCAGCCGGACTGGACCGTGGTGACGCTGGGGGAGGGCGGTACGCCGCTGCTCCCGGCCCCGCGGCTGTCCGAGCTGACCGGCTGCCAGGTCTACCTCAAGGTCGACGGCGCCAACCCGACCGGCTCGTTCAAGGACCGCGGCATGACGATGGCGGTCACCGCCGCGCTCGCCGACGGCAAGTCCAGCGTGCTGTGCGCGTCCACCGGCAACACCTCCGCGTCGGCGGCCGCCTACGCCACCCGTGCCGGGATGACCTGCGCGGTGCTCGTGCCGACCGGGAAGATCGCGCTGGGCAAGCTCGCCCAGGCCGTCGCGCACGGCGCCCGGATCCTGCAGATCGACGGCAACTTCGACGACTGCCTGGAGCTGGCCCGCAAGACCACCGCCGACTACCCGGCGATCGCGCTGGTCAACTCGGTGAACCCGACGCGGATCGCCGGGCAGGCCTCGGCCGCCTACGAGATCTGCGACCAGCTGGGCCGCGCCCCGGACGTGCACTGCCTGCCGGTCGGCAACGCCGGCAACATCACCGCCTACTGGCACGGCTACCGCGGCTACCACGCGGACGGCATCATCGACGCGCTGCCGCGGATGTTCGGGTTCCAGGCCGCCGGCGCCGCACCGCTGGTGCACGGCGCACCGGTGAGCGACCCCGAGACGATCGCGACCGCCATCCGGATCGGCGCCCCCGCCTCGTGGAAGGGCGCGACCACCGCCCGCGACGAGTCGAACGGGAAGTTCGCCGCCGTCACCGACGACGAGATCCTCGCCGCCTACCGGATGCTGTCCGCGCAGGAGGGCGTGTTCGTCGAGCCCGCGTCGGCCTCCAGCGTCGCCGGACTGCTGCAGAGCCACGCCGACGGGTCGCTGCCGACCGGCTCGCTCGTGGTGTGCACGGTGACCGGACACGGCCTCAAGGACCCCGACACCGCCCTGCTCACCGCGCCGGACCCGGAGATCGTGCCGATCGACCCCGGTGCCGTCGCCGCGGCGCTCGAGCTGGCCTGATGGGCCGCCCGACGCGCGTACTGGTGCGGGTGCCGGGGTCGACGGCCAACCTCGGCCCCGGCTTCGACACCCTCGGCATGGCCCTCGCGCTCTACGACGAGATCGAGGTCGAGACCTTCGAGACGCCGGGGCTGTTCGTCGACGTCGCGGGCCAGGGCTGCCGGCACGTCCCCCGCGACGAGCGGCACCTGGTCCTGCGGGCGATGCGCCTGGCCTTCGAGACGTTCGGCGGGGCACCCGCGGGGCTGCGGCTGCGCTGCCTCAACGCGGTGCCGCACTCGCGCGGTCTCGGCAGCTCCGCGGGGGCGGCCGTCGCCGGGGTGACGGCCGCGGCCGTGCTGGCCGGGCGGGACCCGGAGCTGGAGCGCGACGCGCTGCTGCAGCTCTCGGCCGGGATGGAGGGCCACGCCGACAACGCCGCGGCCAGCCTGCTCGGCGGGTTCGTGGTCGCCTGGGAGACGGCGGGCGCGGCCCGGCGCTTCCACGCCGAGAAGCTGGACGTGCACCCCGACGTGCACCCGGTCGCCTGCGTGCCCGACCTCGAGTCCGCGACCAAGACCACCCGCGGGCTGCTGCCCGAGCAGGTCCCGCTGGCCGACGCCGCGTTCACCGGCAGCCGTTGCGCGCTGGCGGTGCTGGCGATGACCCGACGGCCGGACCTGCTCATGGCGGCCACCGAGGACCGGCTGCACCAGCCCTACCGGCGGCCGGCGTACCCGTCGTCGCTGCGGCTGGTCGAGGCGCTGCGCGAGCACGGCGTACCCGCCGCGATCTCCGGCGCCGGGCCGACGGTGCTGGCCCTGACCGGCGACGGCGCGCTGCCCGACGGCGTCGACACCGACGGTTTCGCGGTGCAGCGGCTGCCGGTCGACACCACCGGTGTGCAGGTCGAGGTCCGCTGAGCACCGGTGCCCGCCGGGAACGTGAGGTACGCGACCCCGTGTGTCGGCGCGTCGCCCGAGGGGGGTTGTTGCCGCCCCGGGGTGTACGGACTAGTCTCGCCCGTGCATGGCGATCCACGCGACATCGGCGTAGTCTTGCGGCCGGGCCCGCTCGCCCGATCTCCTTTCTGAACTGGACTCGGAATCCCGAACGGGCGGCCTGACTCCCGCGACGTCGTCGTGGGACTCCATCTGTGAATGCTGCCGATACGGGGTCTCCGTATCGGCCGAGCGTGTGACATCCCCTGACCTGGACAGGTAACCGGGTCGGTCAGGAAGGAACTCTGTGAGCGAGACCGATCTCGCCGGTACCGGGACCGCGTCGGCCGAGGCGGCGCCCCGCCGACGCGGCGGCCTGTCCGGCATGGTGCTGGCCGAGCTGCGCCAGCTGGCCACCGAGCTGAACGTCCCGGACATCTCCGGCATGCGAAAGGGCGACCTGATCGCGGCCATCAAGGAGCGTCAGGGCGGAGCGGCGGCGGCCCCCGCGAAGAAGCCGAAGGCGAAGGCGGACCCCGCTGCCACCACCGGCTCCGACGGTGCGGACGCGCCGCAGCTCGCCCTCGGCGACACCGCCGCGGCCCCCGCCGGCAACGGCTCCGCCGCGCCGGCCGCCCCCCAGGCACCCGCCGAGCAGGCCGGTGACCAGGGCGGACAGGCCGCCGAGCAGGCCGAGGCCCCCGCGCCGCGCACCCGTCGTCGCCGTGCTGCGACCCGTCCGGCCGGCGCCCCCGACGCCACCGTGACCGACGCCGCCACCGGCGACACCGGCACCTCCGCCGGCAACGGTGCGGCCCCGGCCGCCGCCGAGAGCGCCCCGGCCGCCGCGCCCGAGCAGGCCGCCCCCGCCGCGAGCGCGCCGGAGCAGGCCGACAGCACCCCGGCCCCGGCCGAGGAGCGTCGTGAGGACGCCGACGGCGCCGGTCGTCGTGGCCGGACCCGCCGCCGCGGGCAGGGCGACGACAACGGCCAGAAGGACACCGCCCCCCAGGGCGCCCCGAAGGACACCGCCACGGACGCGGGCCAGCGGGACGCGGGCCAGAAGGACGCCCGTCGCGACGCCGACGGCGACGACCCCGGCACCGACGGCGACCGCCGTCGCGGCCGTGGGGCCGACCGCAACGCCGAGCGCGGTGCCGACCGCAACGGTGGCGACCGCACCGGTGAGGGTCGCGACGACAACGGTCGCGGCAACGGAGACAACGGCCGTGGCGGGCGCAACCGCGACGGCGACGACTCCGGCCGCGGCAACCGCGGGAACCGCAACAACGACCGGACCGGCGACCGCGGTGACAACCGTGGTGAGCGCAACGGTGACCGGAACAACGACCGCAACGGCGACCGGAACAACGACCGCAACGCCGACCGCGTCAACGACCGGAACAACGACCGCGGTGCCGACCGGAACGACTTCCGCGACGACGACGGCGACGACGGTGACGGCCGCGGCCGCCGCGGCCGCCGGTTCCGCGACCGCCGTCGCGGCCGGGACCGCGAGCGCACCGGTGGCGGCGCCGCCGGCGGTGGCGTGGACACCGAGATCCGCGACGACGACGTCCTGCTGCCGGTCGCCGGCATCGTGGACATCCTCGACAACTACGCGTTCGTCCGGACCACCGGCTACCTGTCCGGCCCCACCGACGTCTACGTGTCGATGTCGATGGTCCGCAAGAACGGCCTGCGGCGCGGCGACGCCATCACCGGCGCCGTCCGCCAGCCCCGCGAGGGCGAGCAGCAGCGGCAGAAGTTCAACCCGCTGGTGCGCGTCGACTCGATCAACGGGCGGGACCCGGAGGCCGCGCGCAACCGGCCCGAGTTCACCAAGCTGACCCCGCTCTACCCCAACGAGCGGCTCCGCCTGGAGACCGACCCGTCGCAGCTGACCACCCGTGTGATCGACCTGATCATGCCGGTCGGCAAGGGGCAGCGTGCGCTGATCGTCTCCCCGCCCAAGGCGGGCAAGACGACGATCATGCAGAACATCGCGAACGCGATCACCACGAACAACCCCGAGTGCCACCTGATGGTCGTCCTCGTCGACGAGCGGCCCGAGGAGGTCACCGACATGCAGCGGTCGGTGAAGGGCGAGGTCATCGCCTCGACCTTCGACCGCCCGCCGGCGGACCACACCGCCGTCGCCGAGCTGTCCATCGAGCGGGCCAAGCGCCTGGTCGAGATGGGGCACGACGTCGTCGTCCTGCTGGACAACATCACCCGCCTCGGCCGCGCCTACAACCTGGCCGCGCCCGCGTCGGGCCGGATCCTGTCCGGTGGTGTCGACTCCACGGCGCTGTACCCGCCGAAGCGCTTCCTCGGCGCCGCGCGCAACATCGAGGACGGTGGCTCGCTCACCATCTTCGCGACCGCGCTGGTCGAGACCGGGTCCACGATGGACACGGTGATCTTCGAGGAGTTCAAGGGCACCGGCAACGCCGAGCTCAAGCTGGACCGGAAGATCGCCGACAAGCGGATCTTCCCGGCCATCGACGTCGGCGACTCGAGCACCCGCAAGGAGGAGCTCCTGATGTCGCCCGACGAGCACGCGGTGATGGTGAAGCTCCGCCGCGTCCTCGCCGCGCTCGACGACCAGCAGGCGCTCGACCTGGTGCTCAGCCGGCTCAAGAAGACCAAGACCAACATCGAGTTCCTGATGCAGGTCGCCAAGAACACCCCCGGCAAGGACGAGGACTAGTCCGAGCCGTGCCGTCCGGGCCCCGGTGGGAATTCCGCCGGGGCCCGGATGGTTGAATGGACCGTCAGCTTCCCGGCACCGGTTCACCCTGGTCGTACCAGGGACCCGGCGGCCAACGATGAGGAGAGAGCCATGCGCGAGGGAATCCACCCTCAGTACGTCGACACCCAGGTCACCTGCGGTTGCGGCAACCAGTTCACCACCCGCAGCACCAAGAACAGCGGCGCCATCAGCGTCGAGGTCTGCTCCGCCTGCCACCCGTTCTACACCGGCAAGCAGAAGATCCTGGACTCCGGTGGCCGCGTGGCCCGCTTCGAGGCCCGCTACGGGAAGCGCGAGCGCGCCGCCAAGTAGCTCCCGACACGGCGCCCGTCGCCTCGCCGCACGCGAGGAGGCGGGCGCCGTTTCGCGTTCCCGCCCCAGCGCCTCGAAGGAATCCGGATGAGCACGCAGTCGGTCGACGCCCTGCTCGACGAGCACGCCGAGCTGGAGCAGCGCCTCGCCGACCCCGACGTCCTCTCCGACCAGGCGCAGGCCCGCAAGCTGGGCCGTCGCTACGCCGAGCTCGGCCCGGTCGTGCGCTGCGCCCGTGAGCTCGCCCAGGTCCGCGAGGACCGCGACGCCGCCCGTGAGCTCGCCGCCGAGGACCGCGCCTTCGCCGCCGAGGCGGACGCCCTGGACACCCGCATCGTCGAGCTCGAGACCGAGCTGACCGAGCTGCTGCGCCCGCGCGACCCGCACGACGGCGACGACGTCCTGATGGAGGTCAAGTCCGGCGAGGGGGGCGAGGAGTCCGCGCTGTTCGCCGGCGACCTCGTGCGCATGTACAGCCGCTACGCCGAGAGCCGCGGCTGGAAGGTCGAGGTCCTCGGCGCCACCCCGTCCGACCTGGGCGGGTACAAGGACATCACGCTGTCGCTGCGCAGCAAGGACCCGGTGGACGGGGTGTGGGCCGCGCTGAAGTTCGAGGGCGGCGTGCACCGCGTGCAGCGCGTCCCGGTGACCGAGTCGCAGGGCCGCATCCACACCTCCGCGGCCGGCGTCCTGGTCTTCCCCGACGCCGACGACACCCCCGACGTCGAGATCCACGACGCCGACATCCGGGTCGACGTCTACCGGGCCTCGGGCCACGGCGGGCAGAGCGTCAACACCACCGACTCCGCCGTGCGGATCACGCACCTGCCGACCGGCATCGTCGTGACCTGCCAGAACGAGCGCTCCCAGCTGCAGAACAAGGCCCGCGCGATGGACGTGCTGCGGGTCCGGCTGCAGGCGAAGGCCGAGGCCGAGGCGGCCGAGGCGGCGTCGGAGCAGCGCCGCTCGCAGGTCCGCACCGTGGACCGCTCCGAGCGGATCCGTACCTACAACTACCCGGAGAACCGGATCTCCGACCACCGCGTCGGGTTCAAGGCCTACAACCTGTCCGCGGTGCTCGACGGCCACCTCGTCGACGTCCTCGCCGCCCTGACCGCGGCCGAGCGCGCCGAGGCCATGGCGGGGGAGCAGGAGCAGGAGTGATCCCCCGCTCAGGTGATGCACCGGTCACGTGGGGTGTCCCCGAGCCCCGCAGCCGCGACACTGGAGGCGTGACCGAGACGACGACCCCGGCGGTCGGCAGCCGGCTGCCGCTCCGGGTGGCGATCGCGGAGGCCGAGCGCACCCTGGCGGCCGCCGGCGTCGCGTCCCCGCGCGTCGACGCCGAGCTGCTCGCTGCGCACGTGCTCGGCTCCTCGCGGTCCACGCTGCTGATGACCCCGCTGGTGGACCCGCCGGTCGTCGAACGGCTGCAGGCCCTCGTGGCCCGCCGTGCCACCCGGGAACCGTTGCAGCACATCCTCGGCACCGCGGTGCTCGGCCCGGTCGAGGTCGCCGTCGGACCGGGGGTGTTCACCCCGCGCCCGGAGACCGAGCTGCTGCTGGAGTGGGGCCTCGCCGCGATCCGCGACGTGTCCCGCCCCCGGGTGCTCGACCTCTGCACCGGCTCCGGCGCGCTCGCGCTGGCCTTCGCGGTGTCCCGGCCCGACGCCGAGGTGCACGCCCTCGAGGCCGACCCGTCGGCGCTGTCCTGGACCCGGCGCAACCTCGACGCGCACGTGGCCGCGGGCGGGCGCCCGGTGACCCTGCACGTCGCCGACGTCCGGTGGACCGACCTGCTCATCGAGCTGGAGGGCGCGGTCGACCTGGTCGTCTGCAACCCGCCCTACGTCCCGGACGGGACGCCGGTGCCGCCCGAGGTGGAGCGCTGGGACCCGCCCGGCGCCGTGTTCGGCGGCCCCGACGGCACCCAGATCATCCAGGCCGTCGTGCGCGGGGCCAGCGGATGGCTGCGGCACGGCGGACACCTCGCGATCGAGCACGACGACACCCACGGCGAGACGGTCCCGGCGCTGCTGCGCCGCCGTCGCACGCTGGGTGAGGTCACCGAGCACGACGACCTCACCGGCCGCCCGCGCTTCGTCACCGCCCGCCGCGTCCCCTGCCCCTGACGCCCGTCCCACCCGGCGGGGAGCGGTCGTCCGGACGCCCCGCCGGTGCCGCGGATGTGAGCCGCCCCGCACCCCCGCGCGGCGCGGTCGTATCCTCGCGGATCGTGAGTGCACCGCAGACCCAGCCGCTGTTCGACTGCAGCGTCCCCGCCGAGCGCACACGCGGCCTGACCGCCGCCGCGCGCGCCGTCCGGGCGGGGGAGCTGGTCGTCCTGCCCACCGACACCGTCTACGGCATCGGCTGCGACGCGTTCAACGGCACCGCCGTGCGCGCGCTGCTGGCCGCCAAGCGGCGCGGCCCGGACATGCCGGTCGGCGTGCTCGTCGGCTCCTGGACCACCATCGACGGCCTCGTCTCCACGGTCCCGCAGTCCGCCCGGGCGCTGATCGAGGCGTTCTGGCCGGGCGAGGTGTCGCTGGTGCTGGAGCACGCGCCGTCGCTGGCCTGGGACCTGGGCAGCACCCGCGGGACGGTGATGCTGCGCATGCCGCTGCACCCGGTCGCGCTGGAGCTGCTGCGCGAGGTCGGGCCGATGGCGGTGTCGAGCGCGAACACCTCGGGCAACCCGCCGGCGTCGAACGTGACCGAGGCGATCACCCAGCTGGCCTCGAGCGTGCAGGTCTACCTCGACGGCGGCCCGTCCGGTGACCCGGTCGCGTCCACGATCGTCGACCTCACCGGCGCCCGGCCGCGCATGCTGCGCGAGGGCGGGGTGACCGCCGAACAGGTCGAGGAGGTCGTCGGCCAGGAGATCGACCGGGTCTGAGCGGGCCACCCGCGGGTGTGATCACGCCTGCACGGCCCCGTCCTGCGGGGATGGCAGCGGGTAGCGTGTCCCGGCGTGAGCGAGCAGACCTTCTGGGGACCGGACTTCCACGCACTGCAGCAGCAGGATCCCGAGATCGCGGGCGTCGTGCTGGACGAGCTCGAGCGCCTGCGCGGCGGACTGCAGCTCATCGCGAGTGAGAACCTGACCAGCCCCGCGGTGCTGGCCGCGCTCGGGTCGACGCTGTCGAACAAGTACGCCGAGGGCTACCCCGGCCGCCGCTACTACGGCGGCTGCGGCGTCGTCGACGTCGCCGAGAACATCGGCAACGCGCGGACCAAGGAGCTCTTCGGCGCCGAGCACGTCAACCTCCAGCCGCACTCCGGTGCGAGCGCGAACCTCGCCGCCTACGCGGCGTTCGCCAAGCCCGGCGACACCGTGCTGGCCATGGACCTCAAGCAGGGCGGCCACCTCACGCACGGCAGCAAGGTCAACTTCTCCGGCCTGTGGTTCGACGCGGTGTCCTACACCGTCCGCGAGGACACCGAGGTCATCGACTACGACCAGGTCCGCGACCTGGCCAAGCAGCACCAGCCGAAGATCATCATCGCCGGTGCGACCGCGTACCCGCGCCTGATCGACTTCGCGGTGTTCCGCGAGATCGCCGACGAGGTCGGCGCCAAGCTCATGGTCGACGCCGCGCACTTCATCGGCCTGGTCGCCGGCAAGGCGATCCCGTCGCCGGTGCCCTACGCCGACGTCGTCACCGCCACCACGCACAAGGTCCTGCGCGGCCCGCGCGGCGGCATGGTGCTGTGCCGCGAGGAGCACGCGAAGGCCATCGACAAGGCCGTCTTCCCGTTCTCCCAGGGTGGCCCGCTGATGCACGCGGTCGCCGCGAAGGCCGTCGCGATGAAGGAGGCGGCGCAGCCGGAGTACCAGGCCTACGCCCGCCAGGTCATCGCGAACGCCCAGGCGCTGACCAAGAGCCTGGAGTCCGAGGGCATGCGCGCCGTCTCCGGCGGCACCGACAACCACCTCGCGCTGCTGGACCTGCGTCCGATCGGCGTCACCGGCTCGGAGGCGGAGACCCGCTGCGACCGCGCCGGCATCACGCTGAACAAGAACGCGATCCCCTACGACCCGGCGCCGCCGATGAAGCCGTCCGGCATCCGGGTCGGCTCGCCCAGCGTCACCACGCAGGGGATGACCGAGGCCGACATGGCCGAGGTCGGCGCCCTGCTGGCCCGCGCGGTCAAGGCCGAGCACGACACCACGGCCGGCGACGCCGAGCTCGCCGACGTCGCGAAGGCGGTCACCGCGCTCGTCTCGAAGGCACCGGCCTACCCTCGGGGGTGACCTGAGACCCACGGCGGAGGCGGAGAGGCGCTCGCGACGTGCCCACTGACCAGTTCACGTACGGACTCCCCATCCGGGAGCTCCTGCTCGTCGGGCTGGTCGCCGCCGTCGTCACGCTGCTGCTGACCGGGCCGGTCCGGATGCTGGCGCTGAAGGTCGGCGCGGTCGCCTGGCCGCGGGGACGGGACGTGCACGTCACCCCGACCCCGCGGTGGGGCGGCCTGGCGATGTTCGGCGGGGTGCTGGCCGGGCTGCTGCTGTCGCTGCAGCTCCCGGCCCTGCGGCTGGCCTACTTCGAGCAGAGCACCGAGGTCGTCGGGGTCGTCGTCGCGACCGGGTTGCTGGTCGGCGTCGGGATGCTCGACGACCGCTACGACCTCGACGCCCTCACCAAGTTCGCCGCGCAGGTCACCGCGGCCGGGCTGCTGGTCCTCTACGGGGTCCAGTGGCTCCAGATCTGGATCCCGATCGGCGGCGACTCGTTCCTCAGCGGGTCGGTGCTGGCGCTCGGGCAGAGCCAGTCGGTGCTGCTGACGGTGCTGGTCACCGTCGTCCTGGTCAACGCGATGAACTTCGTCGACGGGCTCGACGGGCTCGCGGCGGGGATCGGGCTGATCACGACGCTCGCGACCGCGGTATTCTGCATCGGGCTGATCAGCGAGAACGGCAATGATCCGGCCACGTTCGTCCCCGCGCTGCTCGCGGTGGTGCTCGCGGGATCCTGTCTGGGGTTCCTGCCGCACAACTTCCACCCCGCGCGGATCTTCATGGGCGACACCGGCTCGATGATGGTCGGGGTGATGCTGGCCGCCGCGATCACGAGCGCGTCCGGCCGCGTCCCACAGTCGGACACCCCTTCGCCCGGGGATCTGCTGGCGCTGGTCTCCCCGGTGGTCGTGCTGGTCGGCATCGTGTTCATCCCGTCGCTGGACCTGCTCATGGCGGTCGTGCGCCGGACCCGGGCCGGGACCAGCCCGTTCAGCCCGGACAAGATGCACCTGCACCACCGCCTGCTCCAGGTCGGGCACAGCCACCGGCGCGCGGTGCTGCTGGTCTACCTGTGGGTCGCGGTGATCGCCTTCGGTGCGGTCGCGCTCGCCCTGGTCCCGCGCACCGGCCTGGTGCTCGCCGCGACCGGGATCGCGCTGGTCGTGGCGTTCGTGGCCTCGGCCGTGCCGCACCGGTCGCGGATGCGCACCGCCTCCGCGGCACCGGCCGCCGCGGGGGAGACGGCGATCGCCTCGACCGACGACCTCCCGGACGCCGGGCCCGAGCGCGGGACGCCCCCCGCCCGGCCGTCCGCCGGCGGTCCGGTCGTGGACGGTCCCGGACCGCCGGGCCACGCCGCGGCGGCGCCCGCGCCGGGCAGGGTCGTACCGGGCGGGGACACCTCCGGTCGGGATCCGTCACGGCGGGACACACCGGGCCGGGACGCATCCGGTGGGCCTGCGCCGTGGACGCGGGGCGCGCACCGGCCGAACGGCGGGCGTGGCCCGTCGCGGACCGGGACGCGCCGCGCGCCCGCCGGCACCGGGGGACCGGTGGTCGCCGGTGCTGCGGGACCTGCGCCCGCCGGACCCGGACCCGCCCGGCTCGCGGGCACCCCGACCGGGGAGCCGGAGCACCTCGGCCCGACGACGCCCGCCGATGCCGGGCCGGCCACACCGCCGCCCCCGTCCCGGCCCGTCGCCGCCCGTCCGCGGATGCCACGCGGCACGGCCGCCGGACCGCCGACGCCGGACCCGACCGGCCCCGGGCCGACCCCACCCCGCCCGCAGCCCCCGCGCGGCACCGGTCACCGCGCCCACCCCGCCGCGACGCCGGGGTCGGGGCCGGACCAGCCGACCGTCCCCACCCCCGCGCACCACCCCGCCCGCGACCGCGACGTCTGACCTGCGCCGGTCCTCGCCCTGGGGAGAGGTGTCCGCGCTCACGGATCGGGCCCCGCCCGGCCCCGTCCGGCCCCGTACGCCGCCCGGTCCCGGGCCCGCCGAGCGCGTCGAGAAGCACCCGGGTGCTGCTCGACAGCGGTCCGACTGCGCTCAGGCACTTCTCGACGCGGGCCGGGCAGCACGGGACATCGCGGGGGACGGCGCCGGTCGGGGTGCCGGACCCGCCGGTTACCGTGTGCGCGGAGCCGTACCCGCTGGTGGGGCGGCCGGTGAGCCGGGAGGCGGACGCACCGTGTGGCGATGGGACCGCTGGGGGACCGTGGAGTACGACGGTCCCGCGCTCGGTCAGGCGCAGGTCGTGCGGCGGCTGTCGGGGTCGATGGCCCGCGGCGCCGCCCTGGTCGGTGTGGCCACCACGGTGGTCTGCGCCGTCGGCGGGGTCGTCGCGGCCGGGGTCCCGGGCCTGTCCGCCGCGGCCCTCGGTGGCCTGCTGGCCACCGGCTCGGCCCTGCTCACGCCGGTGCTGATGCTGCGTACGACCCATCTCGAGCCGGGCGCTGTGATGCTGGCCGCATTCGGCGGCCTCGCGATGAAGGCCATCATCCTCCTGCTCGCCCTGTTCACCCTCGGGGGGGCGGCGGGCCTGCACCGCATGTCACTGGCCGTCACCATGCTCGTCGTCTTCATCACGACGACGGCGGCGGAGGCCTGGGCGGGGCAGAAGCTCCAGATCCTGATCGGCACCGATCCGGGGTCCACAGATGCCTGACCTGGGGTTCGACGACCGTTTCGTCCGTTCCTGCGGTGCCCTCGCGGGCCTCCACGGGGGCTGTCGAGGGCGTCGGGCGGATGACCGGGCGGCGACCGCCGGGGGAGTTAACGGTGAATCACCCGACGCGACGCGCCGGACCCGACCAAGATCGTTTCGTCGGACGAACGCGCAGGTGAGGTGCGTACGAGCCCCCGACATCGTGTAGAAGTACGGCTGATAGCATCCGCCACGTAGGCGATGTGGGTGACTTCCGGTGTTTCGACCCGGCCGCCCGGAAACACATCGCGCCACGAGGCACCTTGCAGGCGATCCCCCGTTCCGCGTGGATGCGGAACGGGAGCACCGGAAGGACCCCCATTGGGCACGTTGGTACTGGCGGCCGAGGAGTTCACTCCGCCCGGCGCAGGTCTGTTCGAGTACCCGCCGATCTTCGGCGCCGTCACCAAGCCGATGGTGCTGGCGGTCCTGTCGCTGATCATCGTCGCGGCCGTCTTCACGCTGGGCACGCGCAAGCTGTCCATCGTCCCGAGCCGATTCCAGTTCGGACTGGAGTCCTTCTACAACATCCCGCGCAACACGATGGCGCGTGACCAGATCGGCTCCGAGGACTTCAAGCGGTACATCCCGCTGATCCTCGGCCTGTTCAGCTTCATCCTGGTCAACAACATCTTCGCGATCATCCCGGTGATCCAGTTCCCGACGCTGTCGCGGATCGGGTTCCCCATCGCGCTGGCGTTGTTCGTCTACGTCTTCTACCACTACGCCGGGTTCAAGAAGCACGGGTTCTTCGGCTACATCAAGCACGCCGCGCTGCCGCCGGGCGTCCCGGTCTTCATCGCGCCGCTGATCATCGTGATCGAGCTGCTGCAGAAGTTCCTGGTGCAGCCGCTCTCGCTGGCACTGCGTGTGTTCGCCGCGATGTTCGCAGGCCACCTCATCCTCGCCCTGACCGCCGTGGGTGCGGCGTTCCTGGTGTCGGCGGGCTCCGCGCTCGTCATCGCGTCCCCGGTGGTGTTCGCCGCCGGGATCGCGTTCACGTTCCTGGAGGCGCTGGTCCAGGTCATCCAGGCCTACGTCTTCGCCCTGCTCGCCGCCGTGTTCATCGGCGCGGCGATCTCCGAGGACCACTGACAGCACCACCGAGACCCCGGTGCCGCCGGCACCGCGCTCGCACCACCTGCTTCATCCGCCGGCCCGTCCGGGCCGATACACCGAACGACCCGCATCCTGCGGACCCGACGGAAGGAAACCCGAAGTGAACGTCACCCAGGTTCTGGCCCAGGAAGCCGCCAACATCAACCCGGGCCTCGCGGCCATCGGGTTCGGCGCCTCGGCCATCGGCGCCGGTATCGGCGTCGGCCTGATCTGGTCGGCCGTCATCAGCGGCACCGCCCGCCAGCCGGAGGCCCGCGGCCAGCTGATGGGTATCGGCTGGACCACCTTCGTCCTCGCCGAGCTGGTCATGCTGATCGGCCTGGTGCTCTTCTTCATCGCGCAGTAAGAGCCGGCAGATCACTCTCATGCCGGTCCCGGTACCGGCGGCCATGTCAGGGAAGGACACACGGTGGAACTGATTCTCGCCGCCGAACAGCCGCTTCCGATTCTCCCGCACCTCGATGAGCTCGTGCTCGGTGTGGTCGCGTTCGCGATCCTGCTGTTCCTGCTCTGGAAGTTCGCGGTCCCGCGCTTCGAGACGCTCTACGAGGAGCGGACCGACGCGATCGAGGGCGGCCTCAAGCGTGCTCAGGAGACCCAGGAGCAGGCGGACCGGCTGAAGAAGGAGTACGAGGAGCAGCTCGCCGGCCTCCGGGCCGAGGCGGCGCGCATCCGCGACGACGCCCGGGCCGAGGGCCAGCAGATCAAGGCCGAGCTCCGCGAGGAGGCCGAGGCCGAGGCCGCGCGCATCAAGGCCCGTGGCGAGGAGCAGGTGGCCGCGTCGCGCGACGCCGCCCAGCGTGCTCTGCGCAACGAGGTCGGGGGCCTGTCGGTCCAGCTGGCCGAGCGCCTGCTGCGCGAGCAGCTGGCCGACGACTCGCGTCGCTCCGCGACGATCGACTCGTTCCTCGGTGAGCTCGACCAGCAGGGCGTGGCCCAGCGGAGCGGGGCGAACTGATGGCGGCTGTCCTGCAGCCCGCCAGCCGTGAGTCCCTCGCGGCGCTGACCGAGCGGCTGGACTCCTGGACCGACTCCGCGTCGGCCCGGGACCTGACCACGACCGCGGACGAGCTGTTCGCGGTGGCCCGGTTCCTGGACTCCGAGCGCTCCGTCCGGCGCCTGCTGGCCGACGCGTCCTCCCCCGAGGACGCCCGCGCGGACCTCGTCCGCCGGCTGTTCGGGTCCCAGCTCTCGCAGCCGACCGTGGACCTCGTCTCCGAGCTGGCGCGCAAGCGCTGGTCGAAGGCCCGCGACATCGTCACCGGCGCGGAGGGCCTGGCCCGCCGCACGGCCATCGCGATCGCGGACCGCAACGGCTCCCTCGACGAGGTCGAGGACCAGCTGTTCCGGTTCGGCCGGATCGTGGCCCGCGAGCCGCAGCTGGCGAGCCTGCTCGGCGACGGCGCCCGGCCCGTCGAGGGTCGCGTCCAGCTCCTGGACTCGGTGCTCGGCGAGAAGGTCTACCCGGTGACGGCGACGCTGCTCCGCGAAGCGGTCCGGCTGCCCCGCAGCCGGCACCTCGACGTCGTCGCCGAGGAGCTCGCCGAGCTCGCGGCGGCCCGCCGGGACCGCTCGGTCGCCAAGGTGCGCACACCCGTCGAGCTCTCCTCCGAGCAGGAGACCAAGCTCGCCGAGACCCTGGGCCGTATGTACGGCCGCACGATCTCCCTGCAGGTCGAGCTCGACCGGAGCCTCCTCGGAGGCCTGGTCGTGCAGGTCGGCGGCGAGGTCATCGACGGCAGTGTGGCGGGTCGACTCGCCGCAGCTCGCCGATCCCTGCCCAGCTGACCTGCTTCGGACGCGATCGCCGGACCCCGGCGGAACGACCCGAAGACCCCGTTCGAGAGAAGGAACGACGCAGCCATGACAGAGCTGACGATCTCCTCCGAGGAGATCCGGAGTGCGATCTCCAGCTACGTCTCGTCGCTGGAGAGCGGCACGTCCCGCCGTGAGGTCGGGATCGTCGCCGACACCGGTGACGGCATCGCCCACGTCGAGGGTCTGCCCTCGGCCATGACCAACGAGCTGCTCGAGTTCGAGGGCGGCGTCCGCGGCGTCGCGCTGAACCTCGAGCAGAACGAGATCGGTGCGGTCGTCCTGGGCGACTACACCGGCCTCGAGGAGGGCCAGCAGGTCACCCGCACCGGCGAGGTCCTGTCCGTGCCGGTCGGCGAGGGCTACCTGGGCCGGGTCGTCGACCCGCTGGGCAACCCGATCGACGGCCTCGGCGACGTCGAGAGCGACGCCCGCCGCGTGCTCGAGCTCCAGGCGGCCGGCGTGATGGACCGCCAGTCCGTCGGCGAGCCGCTGCAGACCGGGATCAAGGCCATCGACGCCATGACCCCGATCGGCCGCGGCCAGCGCCAGCTGGTGATCGGCGACCGCAAGACCGGCAAGACCGCGGTCTGCGTCGACACGATCATCAACCAGAAGGAGAACTGGGAGTCGGGCGACCCGTCGAAGCAGGTCCGCTGCATCTACGTCGCCATCGGCCAGAAGGGCTCCACGATCGCCGGTGTCCGGCAGTCCCTCGAGGACGCCGGTGCGCTGGAGTACACGACGATCGTCGCGGCCCCCGCGTCCGACCCGGCCGGCTTCAAGTGGCTCGCGCCCTACACCGGCTCGGCCATCGGCCAGCACTGGATGTACCAGGGCAAGCACGTCCTGATCGTGTTCGACGACCTGTCGAAGCAGGCCGAGGCCTACCGCGCGATCTCGCTGCTGCTGCGCCGCCCGCCGGGCCGTGAGGCCTACCCGGGCGACGTCTTCTACCTGCACTCGCGTCTGCTGGAGCGCTGCGCGAAGCTCTCGGACGAGCTCGGCGCGGGCTCGATGACCGGTCTGCCGATCATCGAGACCAAGGCGAACGACGTGTCGGCCTACATCCCGACCAACGTCATCTCGATCACCGACGGCCAGGTCTTCCTCGAGTCCGACCTGTTCAACCAGGGTGTCCGGCCGGCGATCAACGTCGGTATCTCGGTCTCCCGGGTCGGTGGCTCGGCGCAGATCAAGGCCATGAAGACGGTCTCGGGCTCGCTGCGTCTGGACCTGTCGCAGTACCGCGAGCTGGAGGCGTTCGCCGCCTTCGGTTCCGACCTCGACGCCGCCTCGGCCGCCGCTCTGGGCCGTGGCGAGCGCCTGGTCGAGCTGCTCAAGCAGGCGCAGTACGCGCCGGTCTCGGTGCAGGACCAGGTCGTCTCGATCTGGCTGGGCACCTCCGGCAAGCTCGACTCGGTGCCCGTCGCCGACGTGCAGCGCTTCGAGTCGGAGTTCCGCGAGTACTCGCGTCGCCACGCCTCCGGCGCCCTGAACGAGATCACCGACACCGGGAAGCTCTCCGACGACGCCGTCGAGACGCTGACCAAGTCGGTCGACGAGTTCAAGCGCAACGAGTTCACCGCGTCCGACGGTTCCTCGGTCGTCCCCAAGGAGAAGGCCGAGAAGGCCCTCGACGAGGACGATGTCGAGCAGGAGACCGTCACGGTCAAGAAGAACTGAGGCTGATACCCGATGGCGGCACAGATCCGGGTGCTGCGCCGGCGTATCCGGTCGACGCAGTCCATCAAGAAGATCACCCGTTCCCAGGAGCTGATCGCGACCTCACGGATCGCGAAGGCCCGGGCGCGGGTGGACGAGGCACGTCCGTACGCCGAGCTGATGACGAGCACCCTGTCGGAGCTCGCGTCGAACTCGGCGCTGGACCACCCGCTGCTCGTCGAGCGGGAGCAGCCGAAGCGGGCCGCGGTCCTGGTCGTCACCAGTGACCGCGGTCAGTGCGGCGGCTACAACGCCAACGTCCTCAAGGAGGCCGAGCAGCTCCAGGCCCTGCTCCGCGAGCAGGGCAAGGAGCCGGTCCTCTACGTGATCGGCCGCAAGGGCGTCTCGTACTACCGGTTCCGCAACCGGGAGATCGAGCAGTCGTGGACCGGCTTCTCCGAGCAGCCGGGCTACGAGCACGCGGCCGAGGCCGCACGGACGCTGGTCGACTCGTTCATGGCGGGGGAGGACGACCACGACGGCAACACCGACGGTGTGACCGGCGTGGACGAGCTGCACCTCGTCTACACCAGCTTCAAGAACATGATCACCCAGGTGCCGCAGGCCCGGCGGATGGCTCCGCTCGAGGTCGAGTACGCGGCCGACAGTGCCTCGGCGAAGCCGGTCGACGAGATCGACAGCGACGCCGACACGGCCGAGAGCCAGCGGGAGCACCCGGAGAGCAAGGGGCTCCAGCCGCTCTACGAGTTCGAGCCGGACCCGGACACGCTCTTCGACGCGCTGCTGCCGAAGTACATCGGGGCCCGCCTCTACGCGGCCCTGCTGGAGTCGGCGGCGTCGGAGTCGGCGAACCGGCAGCGGGCCATGAAGGCCGCGACGGACAACGCCAACGAACTGATCCGTAGCCTGACCCTGGAGGCCAACCAGGCTCGCCAGGCACAGATCACCCAGGAGATCAGCGAGATCGTCGGTGGGGTCGACGCTCTCGCCAGCGCAGGAAGTGAGAGCTGATGACCACGACCGCCGAAACTTCGGCCGGCCCGATCACCGGGCGCGTCGTCCAGGTGACCGGCCCGGTCGTCGACGTCGAGTTCCCGCGTGACCAGGTCCCGAACCTGCTCAACGCCCTCACGCTGGAGGTGGACCTCTCCGGCGACAAGCGCAAGCTGACGCTGGAGATCGCCACGCACCTGGGTGACAACCTGGTCCGGGCCATCTCCATGCAGCCGACCGACGGCGTCGTGCGCGGCCAGGAGGTCACCGACCTCGGCCGCCCGATCTCCGTGCCGGTGGGCGACCAGGTCAAGGGCCACGTGTTCAACGCCCTCGGCGACTGCCTGGACGACCCGTCCATCCAGTTCACCGGTGACCTCCGGTCGATCCACCAGAAGGCCCCGCGCTTCGACGAGCTCGAGGGCAAGACCGAGATGCTGGAGACCGGCATCAAGGTCCTGGACCTGATGACGCCCTACGTCGTCGGCGGCAAGATCGGTCTGTTCGGTGGTGCCGGTGTCGGCAAGACCGTGCTGATCCAGGAGATGATCCAGCGTGTCGCGCTGAACTTCGGTGGCACCTCGGTGTTCGCCGGCGTCGGTGAGCGCACCCGTGAGGGCAACGACCTCATCACGGAGATGACCGAGTCGGGCGTCATGAAGAACACCGCCCTGGTGTTCGGTCAGATGGACGAGCCGCCGGGCACCCGTATGCGTGTCGCGCTCTCCGCGCTGACCATGGCGGAGTACTTCCGTGACGTGCAGGAGCAGGACGTCCTCCTGTTCATCGACAACATCTTCCGGTTCACCCAGGCCGGCCAGGAGGTCTCGACCCTCCTCGGCCGCATGCCGTCCGCGGTGGGCTACCAGCCCACCCTGGCCGACGAGATGGGCGAGCTGCAGGAGCGGATCACCTCGACCCGCGGTCGTTCGATCACCTCGATGCAGGCGATCTACGTCCCCGCGGACGACTACACCGACCCGGCTCCGGCGACGACGTTCGCGCACCTCGACGCCACCACCGAGCTCTCCCGGCCGATCTCCCAGAAGGGGATCTACCCGGCGGTGGACCCGCTGACCTCGACCTCGCGGATCCTGGACCCGCAGTACGTCGGTGACGAGCACTTCCGCGTCGCCAACGAGGTCAAGCGGATCCTGCAGAAGTACAACGACCTGCAGGACATCATCGCCATCCTCGGTATCGACGAGCTGTCCGAGGAGGACAAGCAGCTCGTCGGCCGGGCGCGTCGCATCGAGCGCTTCCTGTCGCAGAACCTCCTGGTCGCCGAGCAGTTCACCGGCCAGCCGGGCTCGACGGTCCCGCTCAAGGAGACCATCGAGGCGTTCGACAAGATCGCCAAGGGCGAGTTCGACGACGTCCCCGAGCAGGCGTTCTTCCTCTGCGGCGGTCTCGAGGACCTGGAGAAGAACCGCAAGAAGCTCGAGGGCTGATCACCGATGCCTGCTGAGATGACCGTGGAGCTGGTCTCCGTGGAGCGCCGGCTGTGGTCGGGCGACGCACGCTTCGTGCTCGCCCGGACCACGGTCGGCGAGGTCGGCATCCTGCCCGGCCACCAGCCGATGCTGGCCCAGCTGGAGGAGGCCGGGGTCGTCCGCATCGACTCCACCGACGGCTCGAAGCGCACCATCGCGGTGCACGGCGGGTTCCTGTCGGTGTCGGCGGAGCGGGTGTCCATCCTGGCCGAGTTCGCCGAGCAGGCGGACGAGATCGACGTCGAGCGGGCCCGGCGGGCCCGCGACGGCGCCGACTCGTCCACCGACGAGGGCAAATCGGCGATCGCCCGGGCCGAGGCCCGCCTTCGGGCGGCCGAGGCGAACTAGTACGGGGACCGGGCACGGCAGTGGAGCTCATCGCGGCGTTCGTCGGAGTTCTGCTGCTGTGCCTGGTCGTCCCCCTGGTCTGGCTCGCCGTACGGCGGGTACGACTCATGCGCAACGGCGGTGTGGACCTGTGTCTGCGCCGCCGTTTCGCTGTCACGGACTGGCACTTCGGCGTCGGGCGCTACGAGGGCGAGCGGTTCGCCTGGTACCGCCTGACCAGCTTCCGGATCGGTGCGACCGTCGTGATGGACCGGGCCGACCTGGAGATCGTCGACCGGCGGCCGCCGCACCGGTCGGAGGAGTTCGCGATCCCGATGGCGGTCGAGGTGCTGCGCTGCCGCGGCCGCGACGCCGCCGGCCGGGGCATCGACGTCGAGCTGGCGATGTCGGCGGGCGTCCGCACCGGCTTCATGGCGTGGCTGGAGTCCACCCCGCCGGGGCAGGGGCACGGCTACCGCGAGGCGTCCTGACCTCCCCGGATCGGTAGCTCTACGGACCTGTCGTCCGGTCTGTCCGTTCTATGCTGCCGTCGTGGATCTGGTCTTCCTGGCGTTTGCGGGCATTCTCGGCTGGCTGGCGTGGACGTCGTTCCGCGAGGCCCGCGACGGGCACGCCCGCTGGACGCGCGGCCTGGCCGCGACCCCGGTGACGGTCGCTGAGCTCGTCGCCATGGCCGGCTCCGTCCGCGACGAGCTCGACGCCCCGGCGTTCCGCCAGGTGGTGTCGCTGTCCGGCACCGTCGAGCCGCTCGACGACGAGGCCCGCCCGGCCCCGCTCACCGGGGTCGACTCGGTCTGGTTCCGGTTCGTCGAGGAGGCGCTCTCCCGCGGCCGGGACGACCGGGAGGAGCGGCAGGTCGTCGCCGAGCAGCGGCGGGAGCGGCCGTTCCGGCTGACCGACGGCGGCGCGGAGGTCGTGGTCGACCCCCGCGACGCGCACACCGAGATCCCGGTCGCCGAGCGCCGCCGGGTCACCGACGACGGCGAGGGCCACGAGTTCGGCCTGTTCCGCCTCGTCGACCCGACGGTGGCCCGCGAGCGCACCGAGTGGCGGATCGAGCCGGGCTCCCGGCTCACCGTGGTGGGGGAGGCCCGGCTGTCCGGGGACCGGGTACGCCTGTCCGCCGCGGCCGACCACCCGCTCACACTCACCGTCGCCGAGCGCGGCGACCACCTGGAGCGCAGCCGGAGCCGCAGCGGCACCGCGATGCGGCGGGCCGTGGCGTTCGGCTGCGGCGCCGTCGTCGCGCTGCTGGTGGCGGTGCTGACCTGAGCGGGCCGTCCTGAATGGGCCGTCCGGAGCGGGTCCGGTCAGGCGTCGGTGGTCGGGGCGCCGTGCGGGCCGCCCGGCTGCCACAGGACGTCGCCGTCGGGGTTCGCGACCCGGCCGAGGATGAACAGCAGGTCCGAGAGCCGGTTGAGGTACTGCGCGGTCAGCGGGTTGGTGTGCTCCCGGTCGACCTCCAGCAGGCCCCACACCGACCGCTCGGCACGCCGGGCGACAGTCCGGGCGACGTGCAGGTACGCCGCCCCGGGGGTGCCGCCGGGGAGGATGAAGGAGTTGAGCTTGGGCAGCTCGGGGTTGAACTCGTCGCACCAGCCCTCGAGCCGGGTCACGTAGCCCTCGGTGACCCGCAGCGGCGGGTACTCGGGGTTCTCGACGATCGGGGTGCACAGGTCGGCGCCGACGTCGAACAGGTCGTTCTGGATCTGCCGCAGCGGGTCGACGATCCGATCCGGGAGTCCCCCGACGGTCACGGCGACCCCGATCGCGGCGTTCGCCTCGTCGGTGTCGGCGTAGGCCGCCAGCCGGGCGTCGGTCTTCCGGACCCGGCTGAAGTCGCCCAGGGCCGTCGTACCGTCGTCGCCGGTCTTCGTGTAGATCCGCGTCAGATGCACCGCCACCCCGACAGGCTAGGGGCGCCGGTGCCTCGGCGACCAGATGCGGGGGTGCGCCGGACGGTCCGAAGGGTCAGGGCCGTCCGGGGCGGGCATCCGGCGCGGTGACGGTCCCGTTACCGTTCCGGGCGTGGTGGAGCATTTCGCGGTCAACGGCGGGGCCCGGCTGAGCGGGTCCGTCGACGTCGTCGGGGCGAAGAACAGCGTGCTCAAGCTCATGGCGGCGGCGCTGCTGGCCGAGGGGCGGACGACGCTCGAGAACTGCCCGGAGATCCTGGACGTGCCGCTGATGGCCGACGTCCTGCGGAGCCTGGGCTGCACGGTCGCGATCGAGGGGTCGACCGTGCACATCGACGTGCCCGCCGACCCCGGGGCGGAGGCCGACTACCGGTCGGTGTCCAAGCTGCGCGCGTCGGTGTGCGTGCTCGGGCCGCTGGTGGCGCGCTGCCGGCGGGCGGTCGTCCCGCTCCCCGGGGGCGACGCGATCGGCTCGCGCCCGCTGGACATGCACCAGAACGGGCTGCGCAAGCTGGGCGCGACCACCGACATCGTGCACGGCAGCGTCACCGCGACGGCGGGTGACCTGCACGGCGCGCAGATCTGGCTGGACTTCCCGAGCGTCGGGGCGACCGAGAACATCCTGATGGCCGCGGTGCTCGCCGAGGGCACGACCGTCATCGACAACGCGGCCCGCGAGCCGGAGATCGTCGACCTCTGCGTGATGCTGCAGCAGATGGGCGCCAAGCTCGAGGGCGTCGGCAGCTCCACGCTGACCGTGCACGGCGTCGCCGGGCTGCAGCCGACCACGCACCGCGTCATCGGGGACCGGATCGTCGGTGCCACCTGGGCGTTCGCGGCCGCCATGACCCGCGGCGAGGTCACCGTGCGCGGCGTCGACCCGCACCACATCGACCTGGTCCTCGACAAGCTCCGCAGCGCGGGCGCCGAGGTCACCACCGCCGAGCAGGAGTTCTCGGTCACGATGCCCGGCCGCCCCGAGGCGGTCGACTTCGTGACGCTGCCCTACCCGGGCTTCGCGACGGACCTGCAGCCGATGGCGATCGCGCTGTCCGCCGTCGCCGAGGGCACGTCGATGATCACCGAGAACGTGTTCGAGGCGCGCTTCCGCTTCGTCGACGAGATGGTGCGCCTGGGTGCGGACGCCCGCACCGACGGGCACCACGCCGTCGTACGGGGGCGGCCGGAGCTGTCCAGCGCGCCGGTGTGGGCCAGCGACATCCGGGCGGGCGCCGGGCTGGTGCTGGCCGGGCTGTGCGCGCGGGGCACCACCGAGGTCTGGGACGTCGCGCACATCGACCGCGGCTACCCGCGGTTCGTGGAGAACCTGTCCGCACTGGGCGCCGACATCCGGCGGGTCGCGGGCGAGCCGGAGCGGTAGGCGCTCAGCCCCGCAGGGTCGCCGACGGCGACTCGCCGTGGCGGCGCCGGTACTCGGCGGCGAACCGGCCGAGGTGGGTGAACCCCCAGCGCAGCGCCACGTCGGTGACGGTGCTGGCGGCCGGGTCGGCCGCGGCCAGCTCGGCGTGCACCCGGTCCAGCCGGACCGAGCGCAGGTACTCGGTGGGGCTGGCGCCGACGTGGGTGCGGAACCCGTCCTGCAGCGCCCGCACACCGACCCCCACGGCCTCGGCGACGTCGGCGACGGTCAGCGGCTCGTCGGCGTGCCGGTCGATGAGCTCGACGGCGCGGCGGACCAGCTTGGGCAGCGGGCGCCGGGTGTCGTCGTGGAGCGCCTGGCTGTAGTTGTGCGCGTGCCCGGCGAGGAGCTGGCCGAGCAGGACCGACTGCAGGTGCACCAGGGCGAGCGGGCTGGCGAGCAGCGGGCCGTCGTCGCGGATCTCGGCCCACAGCAGCTCCACCAGCCGCCGCCAGGAGCGTCCGGCGGCCGAACCGAGGTCGAGCGGCGCGGCGAAGCGCAGCGGCCGGACGGCGGGGAGCCCGGTGAGGGCGGCGAGCTCGCGTTCCACCGCGGCTCGCTCGAAGCGGACGATGAGCTGCGGGCTGGCGGCGGACCGGGAGACGGCGAGCGCGTCGCCGGGGGAGATGACCACGCCGCTGCGCGGGTCGGCGACGACCCGGTCCGCCCCGACGGTGACCTCGGACCGTCCGCCCAGCGGGATCTCGACGAGGTAGAAGTCCCGCTCGGCGCCGGCCGCGATGCGGACCGGTGCGCCGTAGTCCAGCCGGCAGACGCCGACCCCGCCCACCCGGTCCGACCGGTACCGCGCGGCCAGCGGCGTGGACCGCTCGACGAGCCTGAGGTCGTGCGGGCAGAAGTCCTGCCCGACGATCTCGCGGGTCTCGTCGACGTCGTGGCTGGACAGCCGGACGCGGTGGGCGGTGGCGGTGGCGGTCACGGGCACTCCTCGGGAGCGACGGAGCGGCCGGTCCCGGCGACCGGCCGCTCCGCTCAGGTCGTCATTCTCCGACCTGCACCGTCGTTTCGGGTGTCGCCCGCGTTACGGTCGTCACGAAAACGCGAGTCCTCAGCAGGGGATACGCCACCAGCACGGTCACGAGCGCGACGACGAAGCCCAGCGAGGTCACCCCGGTCTCCTGCAGGACCCCGCCAAGGACCGACGCCCCGACCACCGAGACCACGCCGGCGAGGTTGACCGGCTCCGCCTCGTCCGGCGCCGCGACCCGGCGGCGGCGCACCACGAAGAAGTCCGCGATGATCACGCCCGCGAGCGCGGTCGTCGTGACCCCGAGCAGGCCGAGATAGCTGTTGACCAGGCCGAGGATGTCACCGGCGACCATCAGCAGCCCGATCACGTTCCCGACGACGACCATCGCCACCCGGCCCGGGTTGCTGCCGAACAGCCCGTCGGCCAGGTTCGACAGCGCCAGCGACCCGCTGTAGGTGTTGAGCACCTGCGCCTTGACCTGCGCCACGTACATCAGGACGAAGCCCAGCGTGCCGGCGAGCACGATGAAGAACGCGCCGGAGTTGTTCGCGATCATCCAGGTCACCTTGTCGGCGACGCTCGTGCCGGACTGGGTCGCGGCGACCGCCGGGTTCCGGCCGAGGTAGTCCGAGACCAGGCCCGAACCGGCGTGGATGAGCACGGTCCCGAGCGCGACCACGACGACGTCGATCATGATCGAGCCACCGACGGCGAGGATGCCGACGTCGCGGCTGGAGCGGGCGTAGCGGGCGAAGTCGGCGTCGACCAGGGCCAGCGCGCCGGCCGACCCGGCCAGGATCGACAGCACCGCGGTGAACCGCTCCGCGCCGCTGCCGTAGCCGGGCACGACCGGGCCCGCGGCCAGCAGCTCGCTCATCGACAGCCCGGAGCGGACGAACGCGACGACGGCGAGTGCCACCGTCAGCACCACGAACACGACCAGCAGGACCATCGAGGTCCGCTGCACCAGCGACAGCCCGAACACGGTCAGCCCGATCCAGGCCAGGGTGAGCACGCCGTAGATGACGATCGCGTTGGCGAGCGTCGGCTCCCAGCCGAACATGAACAGCGTGCCGTAGTAGAGCAGCGCGTTCTCCAGGGCCAGGAAGCCCAGGATCATGAACGCGAAGATCAGCGACGCCAGCGCCGACCCGCGCACGCCCAGGCCGTAGAAGCGGGCGGTCACGGTGCTGGAGGTCCCCGAGACGTAGGCGACGTGGCCGACCAGCCAGCCCAGCGCGCCACCGAAGACGGCCACGACGACACCGGCGAGGATGCCCCAGCCGACGCCCGCGATCAGCGTGACACTGCCGCCGATGGCGAGCTGGATCAGGGTGGAGGCGATGCCCGCGGTGTTGGTCATCAGCCCCCAGCCCGAGCGGCGCTCGGAGTCGGGCACCGCGGTCAGTGCGTGGTCTTCCATCTGTGCGCGCAGCTGCGCCGGTGCGGAGCCGGAGCCGGAGTCGGTCATGGCGGTCCCTTCGTGGGCGACGGTCCAGGCCGTCGATGCCGCGGAACGCTAGGAGCGCCCGCCACGACCGGCGATCCGTCCGGCGCACCGTTTGTCCGCGCAACGCACCCCGCTGTCCGCGCAGGTCCGGACGGGGCCGTGGACGCGTTGACGGCCGCCGTCGCGGAGGGCTCCGATGGCGCCGCCGGCCGGGGCCCGCCCGGCCGTACGAGGAGGGAACGACCACCATGAGCGACCGGCCCGGAGCCTTCTCCCACGTCGGGGTCACCGTCCCCGACCTGCCCGCCGCCGTCGCGTGGTACCGGGAGGTGCTCGGCCTGTACCTGGTGGCGGGGCCGATCGAGGTGCTCGAGGACGGCTCCCCGCTCGGCGACGCCGCCGCCGCGATCTACGGCGAGGGCTTCACCCGCTTCCGCTTCGCCCACCTGGTGCTGCCCGACGGCGTCGGCTTGGAGCTGTTCTGCTTCGACCGGCCCGCGGTGCGCCGCCGCGACGACGACTTCGAGTTCTGGATGACCGGCATCAACCACTTCTCGCTCACCTGCGCCGACGCCCGCGGGCTCGCCGAACGGATCGCCGCGGCCGGGGGCCGGGTGCGTGCGGAGCCGGTGACGCTCGACGCCGGACGTGGCTTCGAGATCGTCTACTGCGCCGACCCGTGGGGAACGGTGATCGAGGTCTGTTCGCACCCCTACGCCCAGATGTGGGCCGCCGGCTGAGCCCCGACGCCGGAGCGGCGACGCCGTTGCTCCGAACGGCCCATCAGTCCGGCGGACCGGCCTGCGCCGTGCCACCCTTCGCGTCGACTCGACGAGGAGGCCCGTGATGGTGAGCACCCCCGACGCCGCGGACGTCTCGCAGGCCGGCCGCAAGGCGGGCCGCGGGGCGCGGGACGCCGCGCACTCGACACCGGTGCGCGTCGCCGCCCGGGTCGGCATCGCCGCGAACGGGGTGCTGCACCTGCTGATCGGCTGGCTCGCCGTCCAGATCGCGCTCGGCTCGGGCGGGCAGGCCGACCAGAACGGCGCCCTCGGGGCGATCGCCGCCGAGCCGGTGGGCCGGGTGTTCCTGTGGGCGCTGGTCGTCGGGTTCGCCGCGGTCGTCCTGTGGCGGGCCGTCTCGGCGGTGTGGGGCTTCCACTACATCGGCGACAGCACGAAGCGGACGGTGAAGCGGGTCGTCGCCGGCGGGCAGGCCGTCGTCTACGCGGTGCTCGCCGTCACCGCGGCGACCACCGCGATCAGCGGACGCGCGTCGAGCGGCGGCGGTGGGCGGGCGACCGCCGGGCTGCTGGGGCTGCCGGGCGGGCAGGTCCTCACCGTGCTGGTCGGGCTGGGTGTGCTGGTCGGCGGCGGGGTGATGGCCTGGAACGGCTACCAGAAGAAGTTCACGGAGGACCAGGACCTCGGCGGCGCCGACAGCCGGCTGCGGCGGATCAACGCCCGCACCGGGCAGGCCGGGTACATCGCGAAGGGGATCGCGATCGGTGTGCTGGGCATCCTGATGGGCGTCGCCGCGCTGACCTTCGACCCGCAGCGCGCGAACGGGCTCGACTCGGCGCTCAAGACGCTGCGCGAACAGCCCTACGGGGTGTTCCTGCTGGTCGCGGTGGGCATCGGGATCGCCTGCTACGGGGTGTTCTGCTTCCTCGACGCCCGCTACCACCGGGTGGACTGAGCGCTCAGTCCAGGGAGCGGCGGCTCAGGACCACGCGGGCGTCCTGCACGTCCTTCGGGAAGACGAGCAGCGCCCAGCCGCCGCCGTCGGCACGCGAGGTCGTCGCGCGGATGCCCTCGGAGCGCAGCCGGTCGCGCAGCACCCGGGCCGCCTCCGGCCCGGGCACCCGGGAGACCTCGGTGAGCAGCCCGGTCGCCACCGGGTCGTCCGGGTCGTCGGTCGGGAGCGCGTGGTGCTTCTGGTGGCCGTAGGTCCAGCGCAGCAGCAGCCCGAGCACCAGCAGCACGACCGCCAGGCCGATGACGGCGCCGAGCCGCGGGACCAGGTCGAGCTCCATCCGCCGATGGTCGCACCCGGACGGGCGACGCGCCCTGTCCGAGGGGTCGGGTGGTGAACCGATCCAGCGCTCGGTTTCCCGCGCGCGTCGCGTACTTTGCCGAACACAGGACTGTGACGAGGGACGACTCCGTGCCCGTCGCCGGCTACTGACGAGTAGTCTCTGTCCGCATCACAGGCAGTGCCGACTGTGCTCCCGCGACGACACGGAGGTTCCGGTGCCGTACCCCACCGATCGTGAGCGCGACCGTCCGTGGGTGATCCGCACCTACGCCGGTCACTCCTCGGCGGAGAAGACCAACGAGCTCTACCGCCGCAACCTGGCCAAGGGCCAGACGGGTCTGTCGGTGGCCTTCGACCTCCCGACCCAGACCGGCTACGACCCGGACGACGAGCTCGCCAAGGGCGAGGTCGGCAAGGTCGGCGTGCCGGTCAGCCACATCGGTGACATGCGCACGCTGTTCGAGGGCATCCCGGTCGCCGAGGCCAACACCTCGATGACGATCAACGCCCCGGCGATGTGGCTGCTCGCGCTGTACGTGGCCGTCGCCGAGGAGCAGGCGGAGCAGTCCGGCCTGGACTACGCCGAGGTCCGCGCGAAGCTCGCCGGGACGACCCAGAACGACATCGTCAAGGAGTACCTGTCGCGGGGCACCTACGTGTTCCCGCCCGGGCCCAGCCTGCGGCTCATCACCGACATGGTGGCCTGGTCGGTCGGCGAGATCCCGAAGTGGAACCCGATCAATATCTGCAGCTACCACCTGCAGGAGGCCGGGGCGACGCCGACGCAGGAGCTGGCCTACGCGCTGTCCACGGCGATCGCCGTCCTCGACTCGGTGCGCGACTCCGGGCAGGTGCCGCCGGAGAAGTTCGGCGACGTCGTCGGGCGCATCTCGTTCTTCGTCAACGCCGGCATCCGGTTCGTCGAGGAGATGTGCAAGCTCCGGGCGCTGGGCCGGCTCTGGGACGAGATCACCCTGGAGCGCTACGGCGTCGAGAACCCCAAGCAGCGACGCCTCCGCTACGGCGTGCAGGTCAACTCGCTCGGGCTGACCGAGGCGCAGCCGGAGAACAACGTCCAGCGCATCGTGCTGGAGATGCTCGCCGTCACCCTGTCCAAGGACGCCCGGGCCCGTGCGGTGCAGCTGCCCGCCTGGAACGAGGCGCTCGGCCTGCCGCGGCCGTGGGACCAGCAGTGGGCGCTGCGGATGCAGCAGGTGCTGGCCTACGAGACCGACCTGCTGGAGTACGAGGACATCTTCGACGGCTCCCGGGTCGTCGAGGCGAAGGTGACCGAGCTCGTCGAGGGCGCCCGCGCGGAGATCGACCGGGTGCAGGAGATGGGCGGCGCGGTCGCGGCCGTCGAGTCCGGCTACATGAAGGGCGAGCTGGTCAACTCCCTCGCCGCCCGTCGTCGCCGGCTGGAGTCCGGCGACGAGGTCGTGGTCGGGGTCAACAAGTTCGACACGACCGAGCCGAGCCCGCTGCAGGCCGAGGGCGCCGACGCGATCTTCACCGTCGACCCGGCGACCGAGCGGTCCGCGGTCGAGGCGATCCGCGAGTGGCGCGCTGCGCGGGACCAGGACGCCGTCGACGAGGCGCTGCGGGCGCTGCGGGACGCGGCCAAGACCGAGCAGAACCTCATGCAGGTCTCGATCGACTGCGCGAAGGCGGGCGTGACCACCGGCGAGTGGTCCGGTGCGCTGCGCGAGGTGTTCGGGGAGTTCCGGGCCCCGACCGGGGTGGCGGGGGCGAGCATGTCCGGCGAGGGCGCCACCGAGATCTCCGAGGTCCGCGAGCGGGTCCGCGCCACCGGCGACGAGCTGGGGCAGCGGCTGCGGATGCTGGTCGGCAAGCCCGGCCTCGACGGTCACTCCAACGGCGCCGAGCAGGTCGCCGTGCGCGCCCGCGACGTCGGGTTCGAGGTGGTCTACCAGGGGATCCGGCTGACGCCGTCGCAGATCGTGGCGGCGGCGGTCCAGGAGGGCGTGCACGCCGTCGGGCTGTCGGTGCTGTCCGGGTCGCACCTGGAGGTCGTGCCCGCGGTCGTGCGGGGGCTGCGCGACGCCGGGGCCGGGGAGGTGCCGGTCGTCGTCGGCGGGATCATCCCGCCCGAGGACGAGAAGCGGCTGCGCGAGGGCGGGGTCGCCGCGGTGTTCACGCCGAAGAACTTCCGGCTGACCGGGATGATGGACGAGATCGTCACCCTGATCCGGCAGTCCCAGGGTCTGGACTGAGTGCCCGGCCGGGCGGCACACGCCGCCCGGCCCGGGGCTCAGCCCTCGTCCTTCTCGCTGCCCCGGCGGCTCAGCAGCCGGAAGCCGGGGATCCCGATGATCGCCTGCCGGACCTCCTTGAGCACGTCCAGGAGCTCGTGCACGTCCGGTCCGACACGGTCGAGCGTGGTGAGGATCGGCATGATGTCCTCCTCCATGTGCTCGGTGAACTTCGGCAGCTGGTCCACCAGCCGGATCGCGGCGCGCACCTCCTCCTCGGAGAGCTCGTCGACGAAGCGCTGGGCCAGCGGGGCCGCCCGGCGGGCCAGCGGGCCGTAGAGGTCCAGCAGCTCACCGGCCTGCTCGCTGGCGCCCGCGGCCTGCCCGACGACCTCGCCCGCCCGGTCGGACACCGCCTTCGCCGCGGTGACGACACCGGTCGCGTCGGTGGTGACGGTCTCGACCTGCCCGATGAGGCCGCCGGCGCGCTCGCTGATCTCGCCGACGGTCCGGATGAGCCCGCCCGCCTCGCCGGTGACGGTGTCGACCCGCGCGAGCAGCCCGCTCGCGTTCCCGGTGACCACCGAGACCTGCTCGACGATGCCCTCGGCGTTCTGCGAGACCGTGGTGACCCGGCGGACCAGGTCGCCCGCCTCCTCGGAGACGGTGGTGACCCGGCGGACCAGGCCGTCGGCCTGCTCGGACACGGTGGTGACCTTGCGGACCAGGGTGTCGGCCTCGTCGGCGACCCCGCCCACCCGCGCGACCAGCTCCTCGGCGTCCCCGGCGACACCGGTGACCCGCCCGACCAGCTCCTCCGCGTTCCCCGCGACGCCGGTGACCCGAGTGACGAGCGCCTCGGCCTGCTCCGCGACCGGGCGGACCCGGGCCACGAGCTCGGTCGCCTCCCCGGCGACGGTGTCGACGGTCCCGATCAGCCCCTCGGCCCGGTCGACGACGCCGTCCACCCGGTCGAGCAGCTGCTCGGCGCGGGTCGCGATCGTGCCGATCCGGCCGACCAGCGAGCCGACCTCCTCCAGCAGCTCCCCGGCCCGGGCGGGCAGCCCGGCGACGGTCCCGGCGAGGTCACCGGTCGCCTCGACCACGGAGGCCGCGCCGGAGAGCAGGTCGGACGGGCCGGGAACGTCGATACCCGCGATGCGCAGCGCCATGGCCCGGATCATTCCAGTCCGGCGGCCGCGCGGCTCAGGAGTCGGGGGTGCGGGCGCAGAGCTCGTCGACGGTGAGGTCGCGCGGCGGCAGGTTCGCCGCGGTGAACCCGAACGGCGCGGCGAGCTCCAGCCAGCGCCCGGAGTCCTGCAGCGCGGTGAGCCCGCGGTCGAACTCGTCGCGGAAGGCACCGTCGGCGGGGCGGAACGCGAACGCCCCGGCCCCGACGACCGGTCGTCCCGCGACCTCGGGGGCGAACGCGGCGGTCACCTCCAGGCCGATGCCCGCGTTGCGGCGGACCTCGTCGAGCAGCGAGATGCGGGTGAGCGCCCCGACCTGCGCGCCGCCGTTCGCGACCTCGCGCACCAGCGCGCCCTGCGAGTCGACGGTGACGATGTGCTCGGCCCGGATGCCCGCCGCGAGCGCGTACTCCTGCTCGGCGCTGCCGTCGAGCACCGCCAGCGTCGCCCCGGACCGGCGGACCCCGGCCAGCGTCGCGACGCCCAGCGGGTTCCCGACCGGGACCACCAGGCCGGTGCCCGCCACGTAGTCGGGGCGGGAGAACGCGACCTGCTGGCAGCGCAGCGCGGTGATCGTCAGCCCGACCGCGATGACGTCGAAGCGGCCGTCGAGCAGGCCGGGGACGAGCTGGTCGAACCTCGTCTGGACCGCGGCCAGGCCGCTGCCGCCGAGGCCGGTGACGACCGCGCGGGCCACCTCCGGGCTCTCCCCGGTGGCCCGGCCGGAGCCGTCGGTGTAGCCGAACGGGCGCTCCCCGGACAGTCCGACGACGACGTCGCCGCCGGCCTGCAGCCGGGACAGCGGGTCCGACGGCCCCCCGCAGCCGCCCAGCAGCGGCGCGGCCAGCGCGGTCCCGCCGAGGGCGGCGGCCGCCCCCAGCAGGCGGCGCCGGCTCAGCCGGGTGGTGGTGCGGATCTGCATGGTCCCGCGAGCCTAGGTGCCGATCAGTCGGTCCACTCCGGGGCCCGCTTCTCCAGGAACGACGCCATGCCCTCGCGGGCGCCCCCGGACTGCGACATCGACGCCATGACCTCGGCCGCGACACCGTAGGCGTCGGCCTCGGGACGGTCGAGCTGGGCGTAGAGGGTCTGCTTGCCGACGGCCTTGGACAGCCTGCTGCCCCGGGTCGCACGGGCGAGCAGCTCGTCCACGCGGGCGTCGAGGTCGTCGTCGGGGACGGCGTAGTTGACCAGGCCCCATTCGGCGGCGGTGGCCGCGTCGACCGGGTCCCCGGTCAGGGCCAGCTCCATCAGCCGCTTGCGGCCGATGTTCCGCGCGACCGGGACGGCCGGGGTGTGGCAGAACCAGCCGCCCTTGCCGCCGGGCAGCGCGAACGTCGCGGACTCCGCGGCGACGGCGAGGTCGCAGGACGCGACGAGCTGACAGCCCGCGGCCCAGGCCGTCGCGTGGACCCGGGCGATCACGACCTGCGGCACCTCCTGCACGGTGCGCATGACCGTCGTGCACAGCCGCAGCAGGGAGCGGACCCCCGCGAGGTCGCGGGCGGCGACGTCGCCGAAGTCGTGCCCGGAGGAGAAGGCCTTGCCCTCCCCGGCCAGCACGATCCCGGTCGCGTCGCTGCGTCCGGCGCTCTCGAAGGCGTCCAGCAGCTCGCGCAGGTGGTCCTCGGTGAGGGAGTTGCGGCGCTGCGGGCGGTTCATCGTGATCCGGACCGTGTCGCCGTCCTGCTTCACCAGGAGGTGCTCGTAGTCGGTCATGGAACGACGGTAGCCCGGAATCCGCTCGCCGCCGAGGGGTGGACGCGCTACCGTGACCTCGTGACCAGATTCGTTGATCCGGTCACAACGAGGAACGGGGGAGCGGTGGCGGTACCGGACGGGGTCGCGGCGGAGGACACCGCGCGGATGGAGCGGGTGCTCGACGCGGCGGCCGAGCTGCTGGTGCGCCGCGGCTACCGCGGGGTGACCGTCGAGGACGTCGCGCGCCGGGCTGGGGTCGGCAAGGGCACCGTCTACCTGCACGTCCGCACCAAGGACGCGCTGTTCCTCACCGTGCTGCTGCGCTCGCAGCGGCGGCTGTTCGCCGACCTGGCCGACCGGATGCTCGTCGAGCCCGCCGTGGCGCTGCCCTGGGGCATGTCGCGCGAGCTGTACGAGCGGCTGCGCGCCGACGAGGTGGCGCGTGCGCTGTACCTGGGCGACGGCGAGGTCCTCGGCCGGCTCGCGCACGAGGCCGCCGGGACCCTCGGGGAGCTGGGCCGCCGCCGGGACGCCGTGGTGCGCGAGCACTTCCGGCTGCTGCGGTCGGCCGGCCTCGTCGACGACGCGCTGTCCCCGGACGAGCAGGTCCACGCCTGGGGTGCGCTGACCTGGGGCTACCTGTTCACCGAGAGCGCGGCGAGCCCGTTCGCCCCCACCGATCCGCGGCGCACCGCGGAGCTGATCGAGCACGGCGTGGCCCGCCTGCTGACCGGGCCCGCCCCGGCCGCCCGGGCGTCGGAGGTCGCCGCGGCCGTCGCCGGTCTGTACCGGCCGCTCGTCGAGCACATCGACGCGGAGTGGAGACGTCGCGTCCGCTGACCCGGGCGCGCGAGGAGAGGAGTGGTGAGATGGCCGCACCGGACACCGGAGCCGTGGACCTGCTGGACCCGGCCCTGGCCGCCGACCCGTACGCCGCCTACGCGCGCCTGCGCGAGCAGGCCCCGACCACGACCGTGACGATGATGGGCAGCCCGCCCGCCGTCCTCGTCACCCGCTACGACGACGTGCGCGCCGTCCTGACCGACCCGCGGTTCGTCACCGACCGGACGCTCGCGGGCGGGCCGGACACCCGCGAGAAGATCATGGCGAAGATGGGGGTGCCCGACGACGTCGCGGGCTACCTGGTGCGCACCATCCTCACCGTCGACGGCGACGAGCACACCCGGCTGCGCAAGCTCGTGTCGCGCGCGTTCACGGTGAAGCGGGTGGCGGCGCTGCGCCCGCGGGTGGAGGAGATCACCGCCGCCCTGCTCGACGACGTCGCCGCCGCCGGGGCCGGTGGCGCGCCGGTGGACCTGGTGGAGGCGCTGGCCTACCCGCTGCCGATCACCGTGATCTGCGAGCTCGTCGGGGTGCCCGAGCCCGAGCGCCCGCAGTGGCACGAGTGGGGCGCGGTGCTGACCACGATGGACCGCGAGCGGACCGGGCCCGCGCTGCGGGCGGCGATCGCCCACGTGCACGCCCTCGTCGACGCCCGCCGGGTCGAGCCCGCCGACGACCTGGTCAGCGCCCTGATCGCCGCCCAGGACGACGACGGCGACCGCCTCTCGGACCGCGAGATGGTCACGATGATCTTCGCGATCGTCATGGCCGGGCACGAGACGACGGCGCACCTGGTCACCAACGGCGTGCTGGCGCTGCTGGGCGCCCCGGACCAGCTCACCGCGCTGCGGGCCGACCCGGCGGGCTGGCCGGGCGCGGTGCACGAGCTGATGCGCGCCCGCGGCCCGGTGCAGTTCACCCAGTTCCGGTACCCGACCGTCGACGTCGAGCTGGGCGGCACCGTCGTGCCCGCCGGGACCCCGGTCATCGCCGGGCTGCTGCCGGCCAACCACGACCCGCGCGCCTTCGACCGGCCCGACGAGCTCGACGTCGCCCGGGAGACCGGGCGGGGCGAGGGACACCTCGGGTTCGGGCAGGGCGCGCACTACTGCCTGGGCGCCGCGCTGGCCCGGCAGGAGGGCGAGGTTGCCTTCCGGATGCTGTTCGACCGCTTCCCCGGCCTGCGGCTCGCCGTACCGGCCGCGGAGGTCCCCTGGCTGCCCCGCCCCGGGTTCAGCCGGGTGGCGGCGCTGCCGGTGCTCACCGGGTGATCGCCGGGGGTGGAGCGCCGGGTGCGGTGCACTGCGTCCCGCGCTCCACTCCCGCCGATCATGCCCGCGCGTCGTGCAGGGCCAGCAGCGCCCAGGCGGCGAGCGACTGGGCGTCGGTCAGCTCGCCGCGGCGGACCATCGCCTCGAACCCGTCCGCGGTGAACCAGGCGGCACGCATGTCCTGCTCGGAGTGCTCGCGGCGCGGCGGGCCCGCGGTCAGCCCGGTCGCGAGGTAGACGTGACCGCGCTGGCTGGACATGCCCGGCGCGCAGTCCAGCGTGCCGAGCAGGGTCATCCGCGCCGCGGCCAGCCCGGTCTCCTCGACGAGCTCGCGCACCGCCAGCTCGGCCGGGTCCACGTCGGCCCGGTCGGGCGCGGTGCCCGCCGGGAACTCCCAGCGGCGGCCGCCCACCGGGTAGCGGTACTGCTCGACCAGGTGCAGACGGCCGTCGTCGTCGCGGGGGATCACCAGTGCGTAGGTGGGCTTGTCGACGACGCCGTAGATCCCCCCGGTGCCGTCGGCACGCCGGATGCCGTCCTCCCGGACGGTCATCCAGTCGTTGGCGTACACCTGGCGGCTCGAGGTCTGCTCGATCACCCGCCCAGGATGATCCATCCACCCGGCCTTACAGTGAGCCGGGTGCGTCTCGTCATCGCCCGCTGCCAGGTGGACTACGTCGGACGGCTGACCGCCCACCTGCCCATGGCCCTCCGTCTGCTTCTGGTCAAGCGGGACGGCTCGGTGAGCATCCACGCCGACGACCGCGCCTACAAGCCGCTCAACTGGATGTCGCCACCGTGCTGGCTCACCGAGGAGCCCGGCGTGTGGACGGTGAAGAACAAGGCCGACGAGTCGCTGGTCATCACCATCGACGAGGTGCTGCACGACTCCAGCCACGAGCTCGGCGTCGACCCCGGCCTGGTCAAGGACGGCGTCGAGGCGCACCTGCAGGAGCTGCTCGCCGCGCACCCGGAGACCTTCGGGGAGGGCCACACGCTGGTCCGCCGCGAGTACATGACCGCCGTCGGCCCGGTCGACCTGCTGCTGCGCGACGGGAACGGCGCGCACGTCGCGGTCGAGGTGAAGCGCCGCGGCGAGATCGACGGCGTCGAGCAGCTCACCCGGTACCTGGAGCTGATGAACCGCGACCCGCTGCTCGCGCCGGTGCACGGGGTGTTCGCGGCCCAGCAGATCAAGCCGCAGGCGCGCACGCTGGCCGTCGACCGCGGGATCCGCTGCGTGACCGTCGACTACGACGCGCTGCGCGGGATGGCGCGCGACGACCTGCTCCTGTTCTGAGGCGGCCCCGCCGGGCCAGCGCGGGCCCGGCCGGGCCCTGCCGTGGCGTCTAGCCTGACCACGTGAGTGCCACCGCCGCTGACTCCGCCCCCACGACCGCCGCCGTGCCCGCCTCGGGGGACTTCGCGTCCCTCTCCCCGCGCACCGGGGAGGAGCTCGCCCGCTACCCCGTCCACGACGGCGAGCACGTGCGTGCCGCCGTCCGCGACGCCGGCGAGGCCGGGGTGTGGTGGGACGGGCTCGGGTTCGCCGAGCGCCGTCGCCGGCTCGCGGCCTGGAAGAAGGTGCTGGTCGCGCAGCTCGACCGGGTCGCCGGTGTCGTCGCCGCCGAGACCGGCAAGCCGCTCGACGACGCCCGCCTCGAGGTCGTGCTCGCCATCGACCACCTGGACTGGGCCTCGGCCAACGCCGCGAAGGTGCTCGGGAAGCGTTCGGTGTCCCCGGGCCTGCTGATGGCGAACCAGGCGGCGTCGGTGGCGTACCGGCCGCTGGGCGTCGTCGGCGTCATCGGGCCGTGGAACTACCCGATCTTCACGCCGATGGGCTCGATCGCCTACGCGCTGGCCGCCGGCAACACCGTGGTGTTCAAGCCCTCGGAGCTGACCCCGGGCGTCGGGCACGAGATCGCCCGCACGCTCGCCGAGGCCGTTCCCGAGGTGGGCCGCCACCCGCTGCTGACCGTCGTCACCGGGTTCGGGCCGACCGGCGCCGAGCTGTGCCGCGCCCCCGGCGTCGGCAAGATCGCGTTCACCGGGTCCGCCGCGACCGGCCGCCGGGTGATGGCCTCCTGCGCGGAGAACCTGGTGCCGGTGCTCATGGAGTGCGGCGGCAAGGACCCGCTGATCGTCGACGCCGACGCCGACCTCGACGCCGCCGCGGACGCCGCCGTCTGGGGCGGGATGTCCAACGCGGGCCAGACCTGCGTCGGGGTGGAGCGGGTCTACGTCGTCGAGTCCGTCGCGGGCCGGTTCCTGGAGAAGGTGCGGGCCGCGGCGTCGAAGCTGCAGGTCGGCACGGCCACGAACGAGGGCGACCTCGGGCCGATGACGATGCCGTCGCAGACCGAGATCGTGCGCCGGCACGTCACCGACGCCCTGGAGCGCGGCGGCCGCGCGATCGTCGGCGGCGCCGACTCGGTGCCCGCCCAGGGCGGGTCGATCTCGCCGGTCGTCATCGCCGACGTGCCCGAGGACTCCGTCGCGGTCACCGAGGAGACCTTCGGCCCGCTGGTCGTGGTCAACCGGGTGCCCGACGTCGACGAGGCGGTCCGCCGCGCCAACGCCACCGGTTACGGCCTCGGCGCGACCGTGTTCTCCGCGAAGCACGGCGAGCAGATCGCCGAGCGGCTGCGCTGCGGGATGGTCTCGATCAACGGCGTGATCTCCTTCGCCGGGATCCCGTCGCTGCCCTTCGGCGGGGTGGGGGAGTCGGGCTTCGGCCGCATCCACGGCGCCGACGGGCTCCGCGAGTTCACCCGCGCCCAGTCGATCGCCCGGCAGCGGTTCGGGATGCCGATCGTCGTCACCAGCTTCAAGCGGACCGCGCGGACGATGCAGACGCTCGTCGGCATCGTGAAGGCCCGGCACGGGCGCTGACCCACCGCCGTGCCGGTCAGCCGACCGGCGCGGCCCAGTGGTCGACGACGGCCCCGGCGAACGCCGCCGGGGCCTCCAGCGGCGGCAGGTGCCCGCTGCCGTCGACGACGAGTGCCGATCCCGCCGGGAGGACCGCGGCGGCGGCGTCCGCCCGGCGCCCGGACCACAGCGGGTCGGCCGCGCCCGCGACCAGCAGTGTGGGCGCGGTGACGCGGCGCAGGACCCCGGTCAGGTCGGGGCGGCGCAGCATCATCGCGACCATGACCCGGTTCATGCCCGTGCGGTGCCCGCGCAGGAAGGCCTCCTCGACGCGGCGGACGGCCTCCGGGTCCCCGGCCCGGGCGGCGGGGGAGAGCAGCGTGTCGACCACGACGCCCCGCAGCGGGTGTGGCCCGGTGAGCCGGTGGAGCGCGACCAGGGCGGCGATCCGCGCCCGCTGCGACGGCGGCAGCGGCGTGTGCGGCGCGGCGACCGCGACGAGCGTGCGGCACCGCCCCGGGTGGCGTGCGGCGAAGTGGTACCCGACATGACCGCCCCAGGCGTTGCCGATCCAGTCCACCGGTCCGTCGGCGCCGACCGCGTCGAGCACCTCCAGCGCCGCGGCGGCACACCCGGCGAACGACGTGCCCCGCGGCGGTGGGCCGCTCCGTCCGTGCCCGGGCCCGTCGACGAGCAGCAGCGTGCGCCGGGCGCCCAGCTCCGCGCGGACACGGTCCCACTGCGTCGAGTCGACCAGGAGGCTGTGCCACAGCAGGGCGGGCGGACCCGAGCCCTCGACCGTGACGGACAGTCGTCCCGCGCGGGTCCGGACGGTGGTCGGCATGGCTCCTCCAGATACTTCGGAATCCGTAGCTTCGGTTTCCGAAGTATCATGACGCGCCATGGACGCGTCAAGCCTTCCCGCGGACCGGCCCGCCGTCGGCCAGCTCCTGGTCCGCACGCTCCAGCACTTCCGGGCCGAGGTCTTCGCGGTCGCCGCCGAGCGCGGGTTCGGTGACATCCGCGAGGCGCACCTGCAGATCTTCGGCAACCTCGGCGGGGTGGACGGCGTCCGGCTGACGACGCTCGCCGCACGGGCGCACCTGAGCCTGGCCGCCACCGCCGAGCTCGTCGACGACCTGCAGCGGCGCGGCTACCTCGAACGCGTCCGCGACCCCGACGACGGGCGGGCCCGGCTGATCCGCCCGACGGCACGCGGCCGGGTCGCGCTGGAGGTCGCGGGCGGGCGGGTGGCGGAGATCGAGGGCCGGTGGTCGGCCCTGCTCGACGACGGCGAGTTCACCGGCGCCTGTGACGTGCTCGCCCGGCTCCTGGCCCGTCTCGACGGGGCGTCCTCACCCGACGACCAGGGCCGTTCCTGCACCTAGGGGTGGTCCTGGTCGCATGTTACCCACTGGTAGCACCTTGGGATGACAGGATCGGCGCCGACGCGGAAGACAGGGTTGTCCCGATCCAGGAGGTTGCAGCGTGGCACGTGAGTTCCGGACCGTCGGAGTGGTCGGCCTCGGCACGATGGGGGCGGGCATCGTCGAGGTCTTCGCCCGCAACGGTCTCGACGTGATCGCCGTCGAGGTGGACGAGGCGGCGGGGGAGCGCGGCCGGGCCCACCTGGCGGCCTCGACCGACCGCGCCATCGAGCGCGGCAAGCTCACCCGGGAGCAGGCCGACGAGCTCCTCGGTCGCATCACCGTCACCACCACCCTGGCCGACCTGGCGCCGGCGCAGCTGGTCGTCGAGGCCATCCCGGAGAGCCTGGACGCCAAGACCGCGCTGCTGGCCGAGGTCGACAAGGTCGTCGCCGAGGACACCATCCTCGCCTCGAACACCTCGTCGCTGTCGGTCACCGAGCTGGCCGTGCGCACCACCCGCCCCGGCAAGGTCGTCGGGATGCACTTCTTCAACCCGGCACCGGTGCAGAAGCTGGTCGAGGTCGTGCGGACCGTCGTCACCGAGCCCGACGTCATCTCCGACGTCCAGGCGTTCGCCGACTCCCTCGGCAAGGTCCCGGTCGTCATCGGCGACCGCGCCGGCTTCATCGCCAACGCGCTGCTGTTCGGCTACCTGAACCACGCGGCGAAGATGTACGCCGAGCGCTACGCCAGCCGCGAGGACCTCGACGCCGGCATGCGCTACGGCTGCGGCTACCCGATGGGCCCGCTGGCCCTGCTCGACCTCATCGGCCTGGACACCGCCTACGAGATCCTCGAGACGATGTACGGCGAGTCGCGCAACCTGATGCACGCGCCGAACCCGGTGTTCAAGCAGATGATCACCGCAGGGCTGCTCGGCCGGAAGACCGGGCGCGGCTTCTACACCTACTCCGCCCCGCACAGCTCCACCGTCGTCGCCGACGGCGAGACCCCGGCCTCGGCCGTGCCCGACGACGTGACCCTGCGCGACGTGCAGCGGGTCGGCGTGATCGGCACCGGCACCATGGCCTCGGGCATCGTCGAGGTGTTCGCCAAGGCCGGCTACGACGTCGTCGTCCGCGGCCGCAGCGACTCCAAGGTCGAGGGCTCGGTCGCGCTGGTGCGCAAGTCCCTGGACAAGGCGGTCGCCCGCGGCAAGCTGGACGAGGCGGGCCGCGACGCCGTCCTCGCCCGGATCAGCGGCACCACCGCGCTGGAGGACATGGCCGAGGTCGACCTCGTCGTCGAGGCCGTCGCCGAGGAGCTCGACGTCAAGCGGGCGATGTTCGGCGCGCTCGACGAGATCTGCAAGCCGGGCGCGATCCTGGCGACGACGACGTCCTCGCTGCCCGTCGTCGAGTGCGCCGCGGTCACGGGCCGCCCCGGCGACGTGATCGGCATGCACTTCTTCAACCCCGCGCCGGTCATGAAGCTGGTCGAGGTCGTGTCCACGATCGGCACCTCGCGCGACGTGGCCGCCACCGTCCTCGACGTGTGCCAGAAGCTCAAGAAGGTGCCGGTGAGCTGCGGCGACCGGGCCGGGTTCATCGTCAACGCGCTGCTGTTCCCGTACCTGAACGACGCGGTGAAGATGCTCGAGGCCCACTACGCCACCGCCGACGACATCGACGCCGCCATGAAGACCGGCTGCGCGCTGCCGATGGGCCCGTTCGAGCTGCTCGACGTCGTCGGGCTCGACGTGTCGCTGGCGATCGAGAAGTCCCTGCACGCCGAGTTCCACCAGGCCGGGTTCGCCCCGGCGCCGCTGCTGGAGCACCTGGTCACCGCGGGGCGGCTCGGGCGGAAGACCGGGCACGGGTTCCGGGACTACACCAAGCGCTGAGAGATCCCGATCTCCCTGGGAGACTGGGAGCATGGCAGGCAGGCGTGCGCGACGGCCCCGCCCCTCGGAACGGGGGCGGGGCCGTCCCGTCGCACCGCCGCTCGGCAGCGGCATGACGACCGACCTCGAGAGCGGCCGCGACGGCGAGCACTACGTCCGCCGGGTGCCGGGTGGCACCACGGTGAAGCACTACCGGTGCCCCGGCTGCGACCAGCTGCTGCCCTCGGGGATGCCGCACGTGGTGACCTGGCCCGCCGAGGACGGCCGCGGGGTCGAGGAGCGGCGGCACTGGCACCTGCCGTGCTGGAACGCGCGCGACCGTCGTCGGGCGGGGTTCCGGCGGCACTGAGCCGCCCGGCTCCGCGTCAGCGGGTGCGGGCGGCGCGCTTGCTGCCGCCGTAGCCGCTGCGGGCCCGCGGCGAGGGCCGGGGGCGGCCGGACCCGGAGGACCCGCTGCCCGCCGGCCCGGCCGGGGGCTCCGGCTCGCTCTCCGCGGCCGCGGCGGACCGGCGCTCCTTCGCCGCGACGGCCTCCTCGACCGTGCGGGGCGTGCTCGCTGCGGTGTCGGCGGCGACCGGTGCGGCGGGAGCCACGGCGGTGTGCGGCTCGGCGATCCCGGCCGGGGGCTGCTCGACGGGGGCCTGCCCCGCGGGCGGCTCGTCGGCGGGCAGGTCGGCCAGGGCCGGGCCCGCGTCGAGGTCGTCGACGCCGGACTCGATGAGCGACCGCGCGCCACGCAGCTGCTCGGCGACCCGGGCGCGCAGCCCGGTGAGCTGCTCGACGCGGCGCTGGGCGGCGGAGGTGGTCGCCTCGGCGTCCCGGCGGGCGTCGGACCGGACCTTCTCGCCGTCGGTGCGGGCCTGGTCCAAATCGCGGCGGATCCGCTCCGCGGCCTCGCGCTCACGGCGCGAGATGTCGGCCTCGAGCGCGTCGCGCTCGGCGAACAGCGAGGTCAGCGCCTCGGTGCGGCGCTGGTCCATCGCGATCCGGAAGTCGTGCTCGACCTGCTCGCGGTTCTCCCGGGCCTCGGTGTCGGCGCGGGTGATCCGGGCGGTGACGGTGCGCTCGGCCTCGGTGAGCTCGCGCTCGGTGGTGCTGCGTTGCTCGGCGAGGTCGCGCTCGGTCGTCGTGCGCTGCTCGGCCAGCTCGGCCTCGGTGACACGGCGCCGCTCGGCGAGCTCGGCCTCGGTGCGCTCGCGCAGCGCGGCCAGCTCCCGCTCGACGCGGGCCTGCTTCTCCTCGACGGCGCGCTCGCGCTCGGCGGACCGGTGCGCGGCCTCCGCGGCCGTGGCCTCGGCCTGCGCGACCGTCTGCTCGGCCCGGACGCGCGCGTCCTCGACGACGGTGCGGGCGTGCTCCTCGGCCTGGCGGCGCTGCTCAGCGATCTCGCGGTTCGCCGCGGCGTGCATCTCGGCGACCTCGTCCTCGGCGAGGCGCAGCATCGACCGGAGCCGCTCGCTCATGCCCTGCACGCTCTGAGGCGGGCCGGCGAGCCGGTTGACCTGCTGCTGCATGGCCTCGGAGCGGGTACGGGCGTCGTCGAGCTCGCGGCTCAGCCGGGTGTTCTGGGCGACCGCGGCGTCACGGTCGGCCGCCAGCATGCGCACCTCGGCGTCGAGCCGGCGCAGATGGCTGTCGACCTGCGCCTGGTCGTAGCCGCGGCGCGCGATCGAGAAACCGGTCCGGGGTACGGGCACATCGTGGTCACCGGCCATGTCGTTCACCGTACCGTCGCCGACGTTCCACAGCCGTGAGTTCGGCACCGAGGGTCACGGGGTTCACCCCGCTATGGACAGAGGCCCCGTCCGTGTGACACGGACGGGGCCTCCGGGTGACCGAACGGGGGATCAGACGCCCCGGAACCGGTTGATGCCGGAGAGGTGCTTCTCGCGCTTCTCCGGGTTGGTGACACCGAGTCCCTCCTCGGGCGCCAGCGCGAGCACGCCGACCTTGCCCTGGTGGAGGTTCTGCTTGACGTCGTTGGCGGCCTGGCCGGTCTCGGTCAGCGGGTACACCCGCGACAGCGTCGGGTGGATCATGCCCTTGGCGACGAGCCGGTTGGCCTCGTAGGCCTCGCGGTAGTTCGCGAAGTGCGAGCCGACGATCCGCTTGAGGTTCATCCACAGGTAGCGGTTGTCGAACTCGTGCATGTAGCCCGAGGTCGAGGCGCAGGTGACGATCTGGCCACCCTTGCGGGTGACGTAGACCGAGGCGCCGAAGGTCTCGCGGCCCGGGTGCTCGAAGACGATGTCGGGGTCCTCACCGCCGGTGAGCTCGCGGATCTTCGCGCCGAGCCGCTTCCACTCCTTCGGGTCCTGGGTGGTCTCGTCCTTCCAGAACTTGTAACCCTCGGCGTTGCGGTCGATGACCAGCTCCGCGCCCATGTCGCGGCAGATCTGGGCCTTCTCCTCCGAGGAGACGACGCAGATCGGGGTGGCGCCGCCGTTGAGGGCGAACTGGGTGGCGTACGAGCCGAGGCCGCCGGAGGCACCCCAGATCAGCACGACGTCGCCCTGCTTCATGTCGGCGCCGTTCTTCGACACCAGCTGGCGGTACGCGGTGGAGTTGACCAGGCCCGGGGACGCGGCCTCCTCCCAGGTGAGGTGGTCCGGCTTCGGCATCAGCTGGTTGGACTTGACCAGGGCCAGCTCGGCGAGGCCGCCGAAGTTGGTCTCGAAGCCCCAGATGCGCTGCTCGGGGTCCATCATCGTGTCGGAGTGCCCGTCGGGGCTCTCCAGCTCGACCGAGAGGCAGTGCGCGACGACCTGGTCGCCCGGCTTCCAGCTGTTCACGCCCGGCCCGGTCCGCACGACGACACCGGCGAGGTCGGAGCCGACCACGTGGTAGGGCAGGTCATGCCGCTTGGCCAGCGGCGAGAGCTTGCCGTAGCGCTTGAGGAAGCTGAACGTCGAGACCGGCTCGAAGATCGAGGTCCAGACGGTGTTGTAGTTGATCGCACTGGCCATGACGGCCACGAGCGCCTCACCGGGGCCGAGCTCGGGGACCGGGACGTCCTCGACGCGCAGGCTCTTGCGCGGGTCCTTCTCCTTGGTGGTCAGACCCTCGAACATGTCCGCGTCCTCGGCGCGGACGGTGACGCCCTGGTAGTGCTCGGGCACCTCCAGGCCTCCGACGTCGGTGAACCGTCCGGCGAGGATGGCGTCGCGGATGTCCTTCACTGCTGGCCTCCGATGGCGACGTTGTCAGGGGAGTCGGGTGGGCTCACCCGATGATGCTTGGGATACCGCAAGTTACTGCGTAGTATCTTAACCGTAGGTCGCCGGTGAGGGTGATACCCGAAGTGCGCTTCGTGATGCACCCCACCGGACGTCCGTACTGTCCTTCGGGACGGGGTCGTGTCTCGTCCGTCAGTGCGCGTCCGCGGCCGGCTCGACGAGCTCGACCAGCACTCCACCGGCGTCCTTCGGGTGCACGAAGTTGACCTTCGAGTTCGACGTGCCGCGGCGCGGGGCGTCGTAGAGCAGGCGCAGGCCCTTCGCCCGCAGCGCGTCCGCCGCGGCGGCGACGTCGGTGACCCGGTAGGCGACCTGCTGCAGCCCCGGGCCGTTGCGGCCGATGAACTTCGCGATCGTCGAGTCCTCGTTCAGCGGGGCGAGCAGCTGCACCTTCGTGGCGCCGGCCGCCTCGCCCGGTGCTCCCAGCATGGCCTCGCGCACGCCCTGCTCGGTGTTGGTCTCGGTGTGCACCGCGACCAGGCCCAGGTTCTCCGCGTACCAGCGGATGGCCTCGTCCAGGTCGGGCACCGCGATGCCCACGTGGTCCACGGCCACGACCAGCGGCGACAGGGCGTCCTCGGTTGTCGTCATGGGGGCAGAAGCTACCGGTTCTACTCGTCGGTAGGAGCCTGTGCCGCTGGTCACCCCCACCGTTCGGTGCGTCCGGACGGGTCGTGGCCGTGGGTATGGTGGCGGCCCACCTGACAACGAAGCCTGATGGAGGACCCCGTGTCCGGAACCGTGATCGTCGCCGGCGCCCGCACCCCGATGGGCCGTCTGCTCGGCTCCCTGAAGGGCTTCTCCGGGGCCCAGCTGGGCGGCGTCGCCATCAAGGCCGCGCTCGAGCGCGCCGGTGTGGCCCCCGACCAGGTCCAGTACACGATCATGGGCCAGGTCCTCACCGCCGGCGCGGGACAGATCCCGGCGCGTCAGGCCGCCGTCGAGGCCGGCATCCCGATGGACGTCCCGGCGCTGACCATCAACAAGGTCTGCCTGTCCGGTGTCGACGCCATCGCGCTGGCCGACCAGCTCATCCGCGCCGGCGAGTTCGACATCGTCGTCGCCGGTGGCCAGGAGTCGATGACCCAGGCCCCGCACCTGCTCACCAAGTCCCGCGAGGGCACCAAGTTCGGTGACACCACCCTTACCGACCACATGGCCTACGACGGTCTGTTCTGCGCGTTCGACCAGGTCGCGATGGGTGCCTCCACCGAGAAGTACAACGAGCGCTACGGCCTGACCCGCGAGGAGCAGGACGCCTTCTCCGCCCGCTCGCACCGGCGCGCCGCCCGCGCCGCGCAGGACGGCACGTTCGACCAGGAGATCGCCCCGGTCGAGATCCCGCAGCGCAAGGGCGACCCGGTCGTCTTCTCGACCGACGAGGGCGTGCGCGGCGACACCACCACCGAGGGCCTCGGCAAGCTCCGTCCCGCCTTCGCCGCCGACGGCACCATCACCGCGGGGTCGGCCTCGCAGATCTCCGACGGCGCGGCCGCCGTGGTCGTGATGAGCAAGGCCAAGGCCGAGGAGCTGGGCCTGGACTGGATCGCCGAGATCGGCGCGCACGGCGTCGTCGCCGGTCCGGACGCCTCGCTGCACGAGCAGCCCGCGAACGCGATCGCCAAGGCGTGCGAGAAGGAGGGCATCCAGCCCGCCGACCTCGACCTCGTCGAGATCAACGAGGCGTTCGCCGCGGTCGGCATCGTCTCCGCCCGCAAGCTCGGCATCGACGAGGAGAAGGTGAACGTCGACGGCGGCGCCATCGCCCTCGGCCACCCGATCGGCATGTCCGGCGCGCGGATCGCGCTGCACCTGGCGCTCGCGCTCAAGGCGCGTGGCGGCGGCGTCGGTGCGGCCGCGCTGTGCGGCGGCGGTGGCCAGGGCGACGCGCTGATCGTGCGCGTCCCCAAGTCCTGATCTCCGTGTAGTCCACGTCGGCCCCCGCCTCGGCGGGGGCCGACGTGCATCCGCCCCCCGACAAGGAGGCCGACCGTGCCCGGACCGCCGGACCCCCGCGACCTGGTGGAACGCGCCCGTCGCGGCGAGCAGCTCGCCGTCGCCCGGCTCATCTCGATGGTGGAGAACGCCGGCCCGCAGCTGCGGGAGGTGTCGGCGGCGCTGTCGCCGCACACCGGGCGGGCGCACGTCGTCGGGCTGACCGGGTCCCCGGGTGTGGGCAAGTCGACGTCGACGTCGGCGCTGGTCACCGAGCTGCGGACGCGCGGGCGCCGGGTCGGGGTGCTGGCGGTGGACCCGTCCTCACCGTTCAGCGGCGGGGCGCTGCTGGGCGACCGGGTGCGGATGGGCGACCACGCCGACGACGACGGCGTCTTCATCCGGTCGATGGCCACCCGCGGGCACCTGGGCGGGCTGTCCTGGGCGACGCCGCAGGCCCTGCGGGTGCTCGACGCCGCGGGCTGCGACGTCGTGCTGATCGAGACCGTCGGCGTCGGGCAGTCCGAGGTGGAGATCGTCGGGCTCGCGGACAGCACCGTCGTGCTGCTCGCGCCCGGGATGGGCGACGGCATCCAGGCGGCCAAGGCCGGGATCCTGGAGATCGGCGACGTCTTCGTGGTCAACAAGGCCGACCGCGAGGGGGCCCGCCGCACGGTGCGCGAGCTGCGGAACATGCTCCACCTGCGCACCCCGGACGGCGCCGAGCCGTGGGAGCCGCCGGTGCTCTCGACGGTCGCGTCCCGCTCGGAGGGGATCGGGGCCGTCGCCGACGCCCTCGACGAGCACCTCGCCTGGGCCGAGAAGTCCGGTGAACGGGAACGGCGGCGTCGCGAGCGGGCGCGCCGTGAGATCGAGGGCATCGGGATGGAACAGGTCCGGGCCCGGATGGAACGGGTGCGTGGCGGCGACGCGCTCGACACCCTCACCGAGCGGGTGCTGGGCGGCGAGCTGGACCCGTGGGCCGCCGCCGACGAGCTGCTGGAGCAGTCGGGCTGAGCCGATGTCCCCCGGTCAGGGGGGCGTGGCCCCGGGCAGCGTCGAGAGCCGGTCGAGGACGCGCTGCGACCCGGTGCGCAGGGCGAGTGCCCGGGCCCGGGCGTGGGCGGCCCGCGCGGCGGGGCCGTCGCCGTCGCGCAGGGCGGTGAGCACCTCGTCCAGGGCGAGGTCGGTGCGCTCGCGGACCGGGCGCTGCGGCGGGCCGTCGGCGCCGGCGAGCCACGCGGGGGCGGTGTGGACGTCGATGGTCGGGCAGGGCCCGGTCTCGCCGCTGTGCCCGGCCTCGTCCCCGGGGGCGGCCCCACCGGGCCCGGCGGCGCCCGTCGAGGTGGCCGCGCGCCCTCCGGTGGTGCCGTGCGGTCCGGCCGGATCCGGAGCGCCGTCCTGCGCGTCGACGGCCGGCAGCTCGGCCAGCAGCCGCTCCCGCCGGTGCCGGGCCTCGTCCGCGGCGCCCGGGTCACCGGCCCGCAGGGCCGCGGACTCCGCCTCGACGTAGGCCGCCCACGCCCGGTCCGGGGCGGCACGGTCGCGTTCCTGGTCCCCGAGCCGCAGCGCGGCCGCGGCGAGCAGCCCGGTGAGTGCCCGCACCCGGCGCGGGTCCCGCGCGTGCGCGGCCGGCTCGCGCAGCTGGGCGACCACGGCGGCCACCGCGTCGTGGGCGGCGGCGGTGCCCAGCCGGTCGTCCAGCGCGGTGGTGGCGGCCCACTGGGCGCGCAGCAGGTCCAGCTCCTCCTCCCCGACGGCGGCGGCCCGCTCCAGCGCGGCGCGCAGCCGCGCCGCCCCGTCGAGGGGGTCCGGCCCGGTCGCGTCGGCGAGGCCGAGCCCGGCGGGGGTGCTGTCGTACAGCTCGGCCAGGAGGGCGCGGTGCGCGGCGTCCGGGACGGCGTGGCCGTTCTCCCAGCGCGACAGCTGGGTCTTCAGACTCGCGGCCCGCGCGGTACCGCCGCTCCCGGCGACGAGCTCGGCCAGCGCACGGGCCGCCTCGGACTGGGACCAGCCCCGCCGGTCGCGCGCCGCCCGCAGCGCCGCGCCGGTACCGGGCCGGGCGGGGGAGGACCGGTCGGTGGAGGGCGGTGGAGCGTGCACGCGACCGATTCTGTCGGTGCCCCGTCGTAGGGTCAACACCGTTGACGCAACCCGCGTCACCACCACCCCCGAACCCTCCGGAGCGTGCCCGTGGACCTCATCGACTACCTGGCGTGCGTGGGTCTGTCCGGCCTCAGCGGAGCGCTGGCCGGGCGGGCCGCGGTGCGGCGGATGCTCTGGCCCCGGCCGCCCCGCGGATCGGTGATGCGCAGCTGGCGCGGCCCGGGACACGGCGGTCCGCCACCGGGCGGGCCGCGACGGCGGAGACGGGCCGGCTGAGGTGCGCGGGTCAGGCGAAGTCGCCGGCGGCGCGGCGCACCGAGCGCAGCAGCGCGGTCAGCTGCTCCTCCTCGGCCGGGTCCAGCCCGGACAGGCCGAAGTCGATGCCGGTCACCGCGGCGGTGGCCTTCTCCAGCCGGGCACGCCCCTCGGTGGTCAGCTCGACCAGGGTGGCGCGGCGGTCGGTGGGGTGCGGCATCCGCCGGACGAGGTCGTCGCCCTGCAGGCGGTCGACGATGTTGGTCACGCTCGTCGGGTGCAGCTGCAGGCGCTCGCCCATCACCCGCATCGGGAGGCTGCCGCGGCGCGCGAAGTCCAGCAGCACCAGGGCCTCGTAGCGGGCGAAGGTCAGCCCGTGCGGCCGCAGCGCCGCGTCGACGGCGGAGAGCAGGATCTGCTGCACCCGCATCACGCTGGTGACCGTCGCCATCGTGCGCGCGGGGCCGACCCGCTCCTCCCAGAGCTCGGCCGCACGCTGGATCGGGTCGAAGGGGAGCGACCCGCGGGATGCCATGGCCCGACGCTAGCAAGTGCCGTGACCGGATCCGTTCCGTATGCCGGGCGTGGCACGGTGTCGGCATGCTCTTCGCCTTCAGCATCGCCCCGTCCGGATCGGACTCCGGGGACGGCAGCGTCGGTGCGGCCGTCGCCGAGGCCGTCCGGGTGGTCCGCGAGTCCGGCCTGCCGAACGAGACCACCTCGATGTTCACCACCATCGAGTCCGAGACCTGGGACGAGGGGATGGCGGTGGTCAAGCGCGCCGTCGAGGCCGTCACCGCCGTGTCGCCGCGGGTCAGCCTGGTCCTCAAGGCCGACATCCGGCCCGGGTACCAGGGGCAGCTGCAGGCCAAGGTGGAGCGGGTCGAGGAGCACCTGCGCGGAGGCGGCGCGTGAGCGCCCCGGCCGCACCGGGGGCCGGGGGACCCGGCCCGGCCCGGGTCGTGCTGGTCCACGGCGCCTGGCACCGCGGTGTGTCGTGGGCGCCGGTGGCCGGGGCACTGGCGGCCCGGGGTGTGGAGGCGGTCACGCCGGACCTTCCGTCCGACACGCCGGGGGTCGGCCACGCCGAGCTCGTCGACGCGGTCCTGGCCGGAGCCGGCGACGGGCCGGGCGGGCCCGGTACCCGGGGCGACGGTCCGCCGGTGGTGCTGGTCGGTCACTCGCTCGGCGGTCTCGTGGCCACCGCGGCCGCCGGCCGGATCGCCGACCGGGTCCGGGCGCTGGTCCTCGTCGCGGCGCTCGTCCCCGAGCCGGGTCGTCCCTACCGGGACCGGATGCGTGCCGAGCGCGACCTGATGGTCGCCGGCTACGACGCCGAGGTCCGTCGCGGCCCGGGGGTCAGCACGTACTGGCCGGACGCGCGGGCGGTCGCCGACGGGCTCTACCGGGGCGTCGCCGACGAGCTCGACGCGGCGGGACGCGACGGGCGGGCCGAGGTCGCGGACGCGGCGGCGGAGCTGCGCCCGCAGGACTGGTCGCTGCTCGCCGAGCCGTGCCCGGTGTCGTCGTGGCCCGCGGTGCCGACGGTGTCGGTGGTGTGCGCGGGGGACCGGGTCGTCAGCCCCGTCGCGGGACGGCGGGAGGCGGACCGGGTCGGGGCGCGGCTCGTGGAGCTCGCGGGCGGGCACTTCCCGATGCTCACCCGGCCGGAGGAGACGGCGGAGCTGCTGGCCGGGCTCGCCGCGCCGGCCTGACGACGGGCCCTGCCGGCCGACGCGCACCGGGGCGGGGTCCCCGGAGCGGCGGGGGCCGGGACGACGACGGCCGGTGACGGGAGACCCGTCACCGGCCGTCGGGCGTCCGGACCGGGTCCGGAGGCCGTGTCGTCGTCGCGGCGTGCCGCGAGGAGAGCCGTCGTCAGCCCGCCATGATCGTCGAGAAGTAGTACACGCCGGCGAGGATGCCGACGAAGCTGACGGTCATGCCGATCTGGGCGAGCTTGGCCATGCCCGGCTTGCGGTAGGCGAGGAAGCCGGTGACCAGGCCCGCGGCACCCAGGATCCAGGCGGCGATCGGGACGAGGAACGCGGCGATCGCGATGATGCCCAGCGCCAGCGACGCGTAGGCCAGGGTCGGCTTGTCGGTCGTCTGCATGTTGCTCATCGGGTTGGAGCCCTCCGTTGTGCGCCGGGGTGCCGGCGGTCGTTCTGTCGGGGAAGGGAACCGCGGGGTGGGGCAACCGGGGGAACGCCCCGCCGCGATCACGCAGAGTCAGCATCGAGTCCCTGCAGGGTGTTCAACGAGTGACGAGGCCCGGTGTTGCTCCGCCGGTCCGGTGATCGTGGGAGCGCCGTCGTCCCCGCCGTCGGCCGTGCGGCCCTGTACCGGGGGCCGGGCCGGCGACCGAACGGCGCAGGGGCGGCCGGACGGAGCAGCGTCGCCCGGGTGCGGGGAGGGAACGGTCGAGGAGGGAACGGGGCCCGGAGTCGGCGAGGGGATGACGCCGACCGGCTGGGGCGCACGCGTCGCGCGGGGGCGCGTGTCACCGGGCGGGGCGTGTCACGCCGGACACACGGACGTGCCAGGATGGACGGCGTGTCTCGCCCAGATCCTCGTCAGGCGGCCCAGCGTGCGGCGATGTCCTCGGCCATGGCCGGGGCGGTCGACCTCTCCGGGCTGAAGGCCCGTGCCGATGCGGCGAACCGGCCCGCCCCGTCCGGCGGTCCCGCGGGTGCTCCGCCCGCGCCCGGTGGGGGCGACGGCTCCTGGGTCGTCGACGCGACCGAACAGGGCTTCCAGAACGAGGTCCTCGAGCCGTCGCTGCAGGTCCCGGTCGTCGTCGAGCTGTGGGCCAGCCGCTACCCGCGCGAGGAGCAGCTGTCGGCCGAGCTGGAGCGGCTCGCCTCGACCGGTGGCGGCGCGTGGCGCCTGGCCCGGGTCGACATCGACACCCAGCCCCGGGTCGCCCAGGCCTTCGGCGTGCAGCAGGTCCCGATGCTGGTCGTGCTCGTCGGCGGTCAGCCGGTCGACGCGGTCAACGGCGCGATCCCCGAGGACAGGGTCGCCGAGTGGGTGACGTCCCTGCTCGACGCGCTGCGCGACCGGATGCCGGCCATCGCCGAGGGTGAGCGCCGGGCGGCCGCGGCCGGTTCGGACGAGCCCGTCGAGGAGCCCGAGGACCCGCGCTTCACCGCCGCCGAGGACGCCCTGGAGCAGGGCGACTATGCCGCCGCCGAGGCCGCCTACACCGCGATCCTCGACACCGAGCCCGCCAACGAGCAGGCGAAGGCGGCGCTGGCGCAGGTCCGCTTCCTCGCCCGTGCGGAGCAGGCCGACCCGTCGTCGATCGAGCGGGCCGACGCCGCGCCCGACGACGTCGACGCCCAGCTCGCCGCGGCCGACGCCGAGCTGGCCGCCGACCGGGTCGAGGCCGCCTTCACCCGGCTGGTCGGCACCGTCGCCCGGACCGGCGGCGAGGACCGTGACCGGGCCCGCGGGCACCTCGTCGGGCTCTTCGAGCTCTTCCCGGCCGACGACCCGCGGGTCGCCACGGCCCGGCGCGCGCTCGCCCGCGCCCTGTTCTGAGCCGGACCCCGTCCCGATGACCCACCGGCCGCCGGTGGTCCACCCGCGGACCCCCCCGGCCGCCGGATCCGGTGCCCACGGGGACCGGGGCCGTATCGGCCGGCCGGCGGGATACGCGGTGACCGCAGACCTCCGGTCGGGCCCCGCCGCGGCGGACCCCGTGCGGACGGGGTGGACCGGGCGGACGGCGCGGCGGGCGCGTGCGGTGCGCGACGGCGTGCACCGCCTCGCCCGGCCGGTGGCCCCGGTCGTCGCCGTCGCCGCGTTGGTGACCGCGGCACTGCTGTTCCTGCTGGGCGGCCCGCCGTTGCTGCGCTGGATCCCGGCGACCGACATCGCGCGGATGCACGTCGACTTCGACACCTTCCGGGCCTCGGCGTACGCGCTGGTCCAGCACGGTCCGGGCAGCGCCGCGATCTACGACACCGGCGCCCGTCTGCACAACCTCAACCCACCGCTGCTGTCGGTGCTGCTCGCGCCGCTGGCTCTGCTCGACCCGGTCACCGGCTACCGGCTGCTGACGGCGCTGTCGGTGCTGCTCGTCGCCGGGGCGGTGCTGCTGGTCTGCCGGGAGCTGCGGCTGGGCCGCCGCCGGACGACCGGCGCGCTCGTGCTGGCGCTGGCGTCGTCGCCGCTGCACGGGACGCTGCTGCTGGGCCAGATCTACCCGCTGCTGCTGGCCGGGCTGACCGCGGGCTGGATCGCCGAACGGCGCGGGCACCCGCTGCTGGCCGCCGCCTGCTACGGCGTGACGGTCGCCCTCAAGCCCTCACTCGCGCCGGTGCTGCTGCTCCCCGCCGTGCAGGCCCGGTGGCGGCCGTTCGCGGCCGGGATCGCCGCCGCGGCGGTCGCGACGCTCGTCGGCGTCGCCGTCGCCGGGTGGCCGACGGCGTTCCAGTGGCTGGCGATGGCGCTGGTCGAGCCGGTCGGCCCCACCCCCGACAACGCCTCGCTCCCGGGCCAGGCGCTGCGCTGGGGGATCCCGACCGTCGTCGGGACCCTCGTGGGCGCGGCGGTCGCCCTCGGCACGCTCGTCCACCTCGGGCGGCGCACCCGCCGGCACGGAGCCGGCCCGGCCGCGGGCACCGACCCGGGCGGGACGGCGCTGTTCGCGGTGCTCGCCACCGGTCTGCTGGCCGCGCCCATCGCCTGGCACAACTACCTGCTGCTGCTCGTGCCCGGGCTGCTGGCGCTCGTCGCGTCGGGGGAGGCGGGGGACACCCGCCGCCGGGTCGTCGTCGCGATCGGGTGTCTCGCCGTCGTCCCGGTGAGCTGGTCGGATCTGTGGGCCGACGGCGGCTGGGCGACCCCGCTCGGGCGGGCGCTCTACACGGCGGTCCTCCTGGTGACCTGGTGGTCGCTGCTGCGTCCGGCGACCGGACCGGTTCCCGACCGGCCCTTCCGCTCTGCGGAAGAGTTGACCCGCGCACCGGCCTGACGGTCCAGACTCCGCGCCACCGAGACGCAAGGAGGCTCCCGGATGGCGCAGACGTCACGACCCGACCCCGCACGCGGACCCACCACCGTCCCCGACGCGGTCCGCCATGGGGGCTGGGTGGCCCCGCTGTGCTGGGCGGCGGTGGCACTCGAGGGCTTCGACCTGGTGGTGCTCGGCGTCGTCCTGCCGTCGCTGCTGGAGGAGCCCGCCTGGGGCCTGACCCCGGCGACGGCGTCGCTGGTGTCCACCGCCGGGCTGCTCGGCGTGATGGCCGGCGCCCTCTCGGCGGGCCCGCTCGCCGACCTCGTCGGCCGCCGCCGAGCCATGCTGGCGACCGTCGTCGCGTTCTCCGTGCTGACGCTGCTGTGCGCGGTCGCGACCGGCCCGTGGACGTTCGGCGCGCTGCGCTTCCTGGCCGGGCTCGGCCTGGGCGGGGTGCTGCCGGTGGCGCTGGCGATGGTGAACGAGCACAGCAGGCCCGGGCGCGGCGGCAGCGCGACCACGACCCTGATGACCGGCTACCACGTCGGCGCCGTCGCGACCTCGCTGCTCGGGATCCTGGTCATCCCGGTCTGGGGCTGGCGGCCCATGTTCGTGCTCGGCGCGCTCCCGGCGATCGTCCTGGTCCCGCTGCTGGCCCGGTACCTGCCGGACACGCTGCCCGCCGAGGCCCGCGCGACGGCCGCACCGGCCGGGCCGCGGTCGCGCAACCCGGTCGCCCAGCTCGTCCGCGACGGCTACCTGCGCTCGTCGGTGGCGTTCTGGGTCGCCTCGTTCATGGGACTGCTGCTGGTCTACGGCCTCAACACCTGGCTGCCGCAGATCATGCGGGTCGCCGGGTACGGGCTCGACGCGGCGCTGGCCCAGCTGCTCGTGCTGAACGTCGGCGCGATCGTCGGGCTGCTCGTCGCGGGCCGGGTCGCCGACCGGATCGGGCTGCGCACGGCGACGGTCGGCTGGTTCGTCGCGGGCGCGGTGTTCCTGGCGCTGCTCGCGGTGCCGCTGCCCGGCGGCGGGATCTACGTGAGCGTCCTGCTCGCGGGCGTGTTCGTGTTCAGCTCGCAGGTGCTGGTCTACGCGTTCGTCAGCCGGCACTACCCGGACCACGCGCGGGCCTCGGCGCTCGGGGCGGCCAGCGGGATCGGCCGGCTCGGTGCGATCTGCGGTCCGATCCTCGGCGGTGTGCTGCTCACCGCGGGCCTCGCCTACCCGTGGGGCTTCTTCGCGTTCGGGGCGGTCGCCGCGCTGGGGGCCCTGGCGGTACTGGCGGTGCCCGCCGACCGGCGCGTGACGGGGTGAGCCGATGGCGCGCGTCTGGATGGGCCCCGACGACGAGCCGTCGGGCAGGCCACCGGTCGACGGCGACCGTCCCCCCGTGGGCGGCGCCGTGACGGGGAGCACGGGTCCGGCACGGCCGACGACGGCCCGTTCCGACCTGCCCGGCGAGGAGCCCGACACGGCCGAGCGCTGACCCGCGACCGGCCCGGCGCGGGGCCGGGCCGGTCGCGGGGCGGAGCTCAGTCGCCCGCGGTGGTCCCGGTGTCCGACGCGCCCGTCCCGGAGCTCCCGTTCACGAACGTGCCGGTGCGTACCGCCCGGACACCGACGGTGCCGGGTGCGGGCGCGACCGAGGTGGAGACCGGACCGGCGTCCGGGGCGTCCTCGGAGTCGTCCGGCCCCGGGTCGACGAGGTCGGCCGGGTCCGCCGGGGCGGCGGAGACCCGCAGGTCGTCGTCCGGGGTCACCGGTGCCTCGACGTCGGTGTCCTCCGGCTCGTCGGGCAGCGCGGCGGCCGGCAGCGGCGGCGGGACCGTCGCGGCCGGGGCCGCCTCCTGCGCCGGGGCGGACAGCACCGGGCCGCCGGTCTCCTCCGGCACCAGCCACAGCACACCCGACGGCGGGAGCCGCAGCACCGCCGACGCGGGCTGGCCGTGCCACATGACCTGCTCGCCCTTGACCCGGCCGAGGTTGCCCACCCCGGATCCGCCGTAGGCCGACGCGTCGGTGTTGACGACCTCGGTCCAGTTCCCGGCGAACGGCAGGCCCACCCGGTAGTCCTCGCGCGGGGAGCCGGAGAAGTTCGCGACGCAGGCCAGCACGGTGGCGCGGCCCTCGGCGTCGACGCCGTGGCGCAGGAACGAGAACACGTTGCCCTGCGCGTCGTTGGCGTCGATCCAGCCGAAGCCGTCCGGGGTGGTGTCGCGCGACCACAGCGCGGACTGCGCGCGGTAGGTCCGGTTCAGGTCCCCGACGAGGGTGGTGATCCCGCCGTGCAGCGGCTCGTCGCTCTGCAGGTGCCAGTCCAGCGACCGCTGCTCGGACCACTCGCGCGGCTGCCCGAACTCACCGCCCATGAACAGCAGCTGCTTGCCCGGGTGCGCCCACATGTAGGCCAGCAGCGCGCGGACGCCGGCGGCCTTGTTCCAGTCGTCGCCGGGCATCCGGGTCCACAGCGACCCCTTGCCGTGGACGACCTCGTCGTGGCTGATCGGCAGCACGTAGTTCTCGCTGAACGCGTACATCAGCGAGAAGGTCATCTGGTTGTGGTGGTAGCTGCGGTGGATGGGGTCGCGCCCGGTGTAGTCGAGCGTGTCGTGCATCCAGCCCATGTTCCACTTGAGCCCGAACCCGAGACCGCCCATGTAGGTGGGCCGGGTGACGCCCGGCCACGCGGTGGACTCCTCGGCGATCGTCACGACGCCCGGGTGCTCCCGGTAGACGGTCGCGTTCATCTCCTGCAGGAACGCCACCGCGTCGAGGTTCTCCCGGCCACCGTGGACGTTCGGCAGCCACTGGCCGTCGGCGCGGGAGTAGTCCAGGTAGAGCATCGAGGCGACCGCGTCGACGCGCAGGCCGTCGATGTGGAACGACTCGAGCCAGTACAGCGCGTTCGCGACGAGGAAATTGCGCACCTCGTTGCGGCCGAAGTCGAACACGAGCGTGCCCCAGTCGGGCTGCTCGCCGCGGCGCGGGTCGGCGTGCTCGTAGCAGGCCGTGCCGTCGAAGCGGGCCAGCGCCCACTCGTCGCGCGGGAAGTGCGCGGGCACCCAGTCGACGATCACGCCGTAGCCCGCGCGGTGCAGCCGGTCGACGAAGTACCGGAAGTCGTCGGGCGTGCCGAACCGCGAGGTCGGGGCGAAGTACGAGGTCACCTGGTAGCCCCAGGACCCGCCGAACGGGTGCTCGGCCACCGGCAGCAGCTCGACGTGGGTGAACCCGGTGGTGTCCAGGTAGGCCACCAGCCGCTCGGCGATCTCGCGGTAGTCCAGCCCCGGCACCCAGGAGCCGAGGTGCATCTCGTAGACGCTCATCGGCTCCGCGTGCGGGCGGCGCTGCGCGCGGTCGGCCATCCACGCGTCGTCGGTCCACTCGTACACGTCGCGGGTCACGACCGACGCCGTCTGCGGCGGGATCTCGGTGGCGAAGGCCATCGGGTCGGCCTTGTCCCGCCACCGGCCGTCGGGGCCCAGGATGCGGAACTTGTAGCGGTCGCCGACGCCGACGCCGGGCAGGAACACCTCCCAGACCCCGGAGCTGCCCAGCGAGCGCATCGGCAGCGCCCAGCCGGCCCAGCCGTCGAAGTCACCGGTGACCCGCACACCGCGGGCGTTCGGGGCCCAGACGGCGAAGCTGGTCCCGGCGACCGCGCCGGAGGGGGTGTCGTAGTCCCGGACGTGTGCGCCGAGGACGTCCCACAGGCGTTCGTGCCGTCCCTCGCCGATGAGGTGCAGGTCCATGTCGCCGAGCGTCGGCAGCCAGCGGTACGGGTCGTCGACCGTCTGCTCGGTCGTGCCGCCGGCGCCGTCGCCGTAGGTCACGAGCAGCCGGTAGTCGCCGCCGGAGCCGGGGACGAGGCCGGAGAACAGCCCGGCGTCGTGCACCCTGGTCAGCTCGCAGGCCTGCGCGCGGTCGCCGTTCGGCAGCACCGCCACCGAGACGGCGTGCGGCCGCAGGACACGGACCACGGTGCCGTCGACGTGCGGATGCGCGCCGAGCACCGAGTGGGGGTCGTGGTGGGCACCGCCCAGGAGCCGGTCGGTCGTCGCCTGGTCCGGTGCGTACGCATCGGTCTCGGAGCGGGTCGCTCGGGTCTCCTCGGAGGTCACTGCGGAACCGTACTGCGGGTGACGAACGCCCGCCGCGCGCGGTCGCACAGTGTTGCCGGATCGCAGTCGAGCGTGAGCGGACCGGGTCAGGCCCGCCCGCGCCGGCGCCGGTGGCGCCCCAGCGCCCGTTCCAGGACCGCCCGCAGCGCGACGGCGGCGCCGTCCCAGGTCTGCTCGGCGGCGCGGGCCCGCACCGCGTCGGAGCGCCGGGTCCAGGTCGTGTCCAGCCCGCGCACGGCGTCGGCGAAACCGGCGTCGTCACCCGGCGCGACGAACACCCCGGCGTCGCCCGCGACCTCGCGGAAGGCCGGGATGTCGGTGACGACGACCGGGCAGCCCCGCGCCATGGCCTCCAGCACCGGGAGCCCGAAACCCTCGTCGCGGGAGGCGGAGACCAGGGCAGTGGCGCCGTCGAGCAGGGCGCGGTAGCCGTCGTCGTCGACGCCGTCGTGGAACACCGGCCGGGCCGGTGCGGCGAGCCGCGCCAGCTCCGCGCGCACCCCGGGCGGGACGGGGGAGACCAGGTGGAGCTCGTGCCCGGGCAGCCGGGCCGCGGCCCGGGCCAGGGTCGCGACGTCCTTGTAGGGCATGAACGACCCGGCGTAGACGATCCGGTTCCCCGGCGGGCGGGACCGCGTCGGCGTGCCGGGCGGCAGGTGGAAGTCGGTGGCGTCCGGGACGACGGCGACCTCCCGGCGGGACAGCCGGTGCGCCGCGACCAGGCTCGCGGTCGCGGCGGACACGCACGCGACGGCGTCGGCGCCGGCCAGCAGCAGCCGCTGCGGCCACCACGACAGGTGGTAGGCCCGCCACACCGCCCGCACCGGCGCGGGCAGCCACGGCGGCGGCGCCGGATGCCGGTAGTAGATGAGGTCGTGCACGGTGAGCACCACCGCGTAGCGGCGCCCGAGCGTGCCCATCGTCTGCATCGGGCTGAAGACGACCGCATCGGGTGACCCGGCGACGATCCGGTTCACCCGCCGCGCGACCAGCGGCTCCCCGGCCCCGGTCGGGGCGGGCAGGGTGTGCGCGGGCCGGTCGGGCAGCCCGTCGCGCTGGCGCGGGTCGGACACCAGCAGCTCCACCGGGGCGATCCGGTCCAGCGCGCGGACCAGGCCGGTGGTGTAGCGGCCGATGCCGTCCGGGCGTCCGGGACGGATGTAGCGGCAGTCGACGAGCACCCTCACCGCGCCACGAAACCCCGGATCTCGCGGGCCGCCCACGCCGGGGCCTCGTAGTGCACGAGGTGGCCGGTGCGCGGCAGCAGGACCAGCCGGGCGTCGGCGAAGGCGGCGGCGAGCGCGTGCTGCCCGGCCGGTGGGGCGACCCGGTCGCGGGCCCCGGCCAGCAGCAGCGTCGGCACCGTGATCCGGGGCGCCCAGGGCCGCACCGAGCCGGAACCGGCGGCGCGGAAGCACTCCAGCAGCGACGCCGTCGTGGCGAAGGTGCCGAAGTGGGCGCGGTGCTCGTCGGAGATCCAGTGACGCAGCAGCGGGTCGCGGGTGGTGGTCATCGACAGGGTGGCCGCGTCGGCGAGCAGCCTGCTGCGCAGCACGCCGTCGAGGCCGAACCGGGCGGCGCCGGAGTGCAGCAGCGCGGTGGCCGCCGTCCCGAGGCCGGTGACGCCGCCGGCGCCCGAGGCGGGCTCGGCGATCGGGTTGACCAGGACCAGCGCCCGCGGGGTGGTCGCGGCCGCGGCGCAGACGGCCGCGGCCACGATCGACCCGAACGAGTGCCCCAGCAGCACCGTGTCCGGGCCGAGGTCGGCGAGCAGCGCCGAGGCCCAGCGGGCGTAGCCGTCGACGTCGTGGGTGCGGTCGGTGAACGGCGGCGACGCCCCGAACCCGGGCAGGTCCGGCACGACGACGCGGTACCCGGTCAGCCGCGACGCCAGCGGCGCGAGCCCGTGGTGGCTGCCGCGCAGCCCGTGCAGCGCCAGCACCGGTGCCCCGTCCGGGTCCCCGAGGGTGTGCACGACGGTGGGCGCGCCGTCGACGACGTGCACGGGAGAGGCCACCGCGAGGGCGGGCGCCGGCGTCGCGGTCACCGCCGGGTGTCCGCGTGCCGGCGGGCGCGGCGCGCCGATCGGAACGCGCGCACCGGCACGACCGGGCGGGCCTTCGTCCGGTACAGCTCCTCGAAGGTGTCCACCGTGGTCGCCAGCGAGTGCTCGGAGGCGATCCGCAGGCTCGCCGCCCCCAGCGCGGCCGCGCCGTCGGGGTCGCCGAGCACCCGGGACAGCCGGTCGGCGAGCGCGGCGACGTCGCCGTGCGGGTAGCGCCAGCCGTTCACCCCGGGGCGGGCCAGGTGCGGCAGCGCACCCGCGTCGACGGCGACGACCGGCTTCCCGGTCGCCATCGCCTCCAGCGTGACCAGGCTCTGCAGCTCGGCGGTGCCGGCGTTCACGAACACGTCCAGGGCCGGGTAGACGTCGGGGATCTCGTCGTCGGTGAGCCGGCCGGTGAAGGTGACCGCGTGCTCCAGGTGCTCGGCGCGGACCAGCGCGCCCAGCCGGGCCCGCTCCTCGCCGTCGCCGACGACGACCAGCCGCGCCGCGGGCACCGCACCGGCGCGCAGCAGCGCGGTGGCGCGGACCAGCTCGTCGACGTGCTTCTCCCGGTCCAGCCGCCCGACGAAGCCGACCAGCGGAGCGTCGGCGGGGATGCCGTGCCGGGCGCGGAACGCGGGCCCGCGACCGGTGGTGTCGGGCCGGAAGCGGCCCAGGTCCAGGCCGTTGGACACGGGCAGCACCGGGCCGGGGACGCCGCCCTGCTCGGCCATCGACGCGGCCAGCGGGGTGGGCGCGGTGACCAGCCCGGCCCGGCTGAGCACGCGCACCGCGTCCCACCAGAACAGCTTCTTGAGCCCGGACTCCGGCAGGTGCAGGAAGCTGATCGCCGGGATGATGTTCTCCGGAATCATGTGCGTGGTCGCCATCGACGGGACGCCGAGGTCGGCGGCCGCGGTGAGCAGCATCCGGCCCAGCACCATGTGGCTCTGCACGTGCACGACGTCGGGCCGGACCCGGCGCAGGATCGCGCGGCAGGTCCGGCGCAGCCCGGGCGGCGGGCAGAGCCGGAAGTCCGGCGGCTTGGGGACGCGGCAGGAGCGGACCCGGTGTTCGGTCACCGGCCCGACCCGGCGCGGCGGGACGCTGCGCAGGCCGCGCGACGGCGCGACCACGTGCACCTCGTGCCCGCGGGCGGCGAGCTCGGCCGCCAGCCGCTGTGCGGCGTAGCTGGCCCCGTTGACGTCCGGTGCCCAGGTGTCGGCCCCGATCAGGACGCGCACACGTTCTCCTTCCGCGAGGTCCTGACACGCACCCACAGCGCGCGCCCGGCCACGAGCACCAGGCCCACGCCCAGCCCCACCGCCACGATGATCCACGGCCGGTCGGCCAGCTCCGCGGCGAACCGGCCCCCGACCACCCAGCCGATCCCGACCAGCAGTGCCGAACGCACTGCCGTCAGCGGGACCACCCAGGCCACGAACCGCCGGTACGACACCCCGGCCAGGCCGATGGCCAGGAACGCGGGGATCGCGCCGACGTCCACCAGTTTCGCGCCCAGCACCAACCGGCCCGGACGGCCCCCCACCTTCGCGCGCAGTGCGTCCCAGCGCCGCTCGGTCAGACCCAGCCGGACCAGCAGCGGAGCGACGGCCGGGCGGCGCCCGCCGCGGCCGAGGACGTAGAAGACGGTGTCGGCGACGACGTCGGCGGCGAACGCCACCAGCCACACCACCCACCAGTCGAGCAGCCCGGCGCCCGCGAGCGAGCCCGCGACGACGCTGACGACCGGCCCCTCCACCAGCACACCGAGGAACAGCACGGCCAGCGTCACGCCGAGCGTGGGCCCGTCGGGGCGCTGGACGAGGCCCAGGACCCCGTCCAGACCGTCCACACCGAGCAGACCGGCCGGGGTCACGACAGGTCCTCGGGCCGGGTGGCGGGTGGTCGTCTCACGGTGGGTGTCCTCCTGGTCGGGGAGGATTCCACGATCCCGCGCCGGGCCGCCCGGGGAGTCGGGCGTCGCCCCGGCGTCGACGGCGGGAAGGTCCGGTGACCACCGGGTGTCGCCGACGGCCCGGACGTGCTACGCGGTGCTGCGCGCGATCGCGGTGAGCGGGATCGGCAGCCAGGTCGGACGGCTGCGGGTCTCGTAGAGCACCTGGTAGACGGCCTTGTCCAGCTCGTAGGCGCGCAGCAGCGCGGCGTGCGCGCGTGGGTCCTCACCGGCGCGGGCGGCGTAGCCGGCGCAGAACGCGTCGCGGTTCGCGGCCGACCAGTCGTGAGCGAGACGTGCCTCGGTGGTGTCCGAACCGAGACCTGCCCCGGGCGTGTCGGACCGGGTCAGCAGGTGGTGGAAGGCGGCGTAGTCGAAGGAGAACAGCATCCCGACGACGTCGCGCACCGCGGAGTCCGGCGCGCGCCGCTCCTCGGGGGAGGCGGCCGGCTCGCCCTCGAAGTCGATGACCAGCCAGCGGCCGTCCGGGCGGCGCAGCGTCTGCCCGAGGTGCAGGTCGCCGTGCACCCGCTGCACGACGACGGGCGCGCCCAGCGCGGCCACCTCGTCGTAGACGGCGCGGATCGCGGGGACGTGCGGGGCGAGCACCGGCACCTGGTCGGCGACCTCGGTGCACCGCCGCGTCCAGTACGCCGCCAGCTCGCGCGGGTCGGCCTCGGAGGTGCCGAGCTCGGCGCGCAGCGCGACGTGCACGTCGGCGAGCGCCTCACCGAGCGCGCGGGCGTCGCCGGTGAAGTCGGTCCGGTCGCGGACCGCCGCGGTGGCCCGCTCCCAGCCGTCGTGCGAGCCGGCCGCGAACTCCTGCAGCAGCGCGAAGGTGGCGGGCTCGCCGTCGAGGACCCCCTCGATCCCGCCCTGCAGCGCCGCGACCGACGTCGACCCGGCCGCGCGCAGCGCCCGGTGCAGCTCCAGGTCGGGGTTCAGACCGGGGGACAGGCGCCGGTAGACCTTGAGGATGGAGCGCTCGCCCCAGCGGACCGAGGTGTTGGACTGCTCGGCGTCGACGACGCGGCCGGTCTCGGTCAGCGGCAGCACCGCGCCCGGCTCGGGCACGAACGACAGGTCACCGGCGGTCGCGCCCTCGGCGATCAGCCGCAGCAGCAGCGCGGTGACGGCCGGGTCGTGCAGGCCGTCGTAGAGGACCTGCCCGTCGTGGCCGCCGATCGGTGCGGCCCCGACCGGGGCGTGCGGGGCGCGGGCCAGGAGCAGCTGGTAGTGCCGGTCCGGACCGTCGGCGAAGGACACCGCGAGGACCAGCACCTCGAGCCCGGTGACGCCCTCGGCGGCGGGCAGCGGGTGCCGCGACGCGACGGCGACGCCGGTCAGCGGACGCCCCTTCTCGGCGAACCAGCGACGCCCGGGCAGCCAGTCGCGCAACAGGCCCGGGAGCGCCGTCAGGTCCTCGGAAGCTCCGGTCGGCCGCACGCGTCGTCCCCCTCCTGCCGGGCGTCCGCCCGGCCTGTGAACACCACCGCGGACCGGTCGCGACCACCGCCCGCACCACGTCCGGTACCGGTCGGCGCCACCCGGGCCCGCAGGCGAAAACCCTAACCGGGACAGGCCGACCCGGCCGGGTCAGGAGGTCGGGTGGGCGGTACTGTCCGTGTCGGATCGACCACCCGTTGGTCACGGGCGGTGATCACGCTTCTGTCCGGCATCCCCGTGCCGGGAAACCCATACTGGACGTGGTGCCCGCGGGTACCCCGCGACGGTGCGCACGCGCCCGCGTGCGGATCGCCGTCGCAGGGCGCACCGTGGGCCGGACATGCCCAGAACCTGCCCTGACCTGCCCCCCACAGCGACCGGAGGACCGGCGGCGTGACCGAGCGAGAGCCGAAGGCCGACATCCCCCCGACGATCCCGGAGACCCAGGCCCGGATCGCACCGGCCGATCCGCTCGCCGCCGTCGAACCGGTGCCCGCCGAGGCCGAGCACGTCCCGGAGCCACCGGACGTGAACTTCGCCGAGTACTACCACGAGGCGCGTCCGCGCACCCTGCGTCACCGCGCCCGGGTGCGGTCCACGGTGCGGCGCCGGTCGGTGTCGCAGGACGGCCCGGCGTCGGGGGAGAACCCGGTCTACGTGTCGTGGCTGCTGTCCCAGTCGATGCTCGGCCACGCCGACGAGCTGGCCCGCCAGTTCTCCGGGCAGGGCTCGATGTGGCAGAACCCCTACGCCAGCCCCGGCCCGCGGCACGCGGTCGAGACGGCGTCGGTGTGGTTCACCGCCTACCCGATCTCGCTGATCACCGCCTCCGGCGAGTCGTTCCTGGCCGCACTCGGGAACGAGGAGCTGTGGCAGGCGTTCGAGACGATCGGCATCGAGGGCGTCCACACCGGGCCGGTGAAGAAGGCGGGCGGGCTCTCGGGCTGGCAGCCCACCCCGAGCGTCGACGGCCACTTCGACCGCATCTCCAACGAGCTCGACCCGGCCTTCGGCACCGAGGACGAGTTCCGTGCGATGTGCGCGACCGCCACCTGGCACGGCGGCACGATCATCGACGACATCGTCCCCGGCCACACCGGCAAGGGGCCGGACTTCCGGCTCGCCGAGCTCGCCTACGGCGACTACCCGGGCATCTACCACATGGTCGAGATCGAGCAGTCCGACTGGGGGATGCTGCCGGACGTGCCGCCGGGGAAGGACTCGGCCAACCTCGACGCGGCGACAGAGGAGGCGCTGGAGAAGGCCGGCTACATCGTCGGCCGGCTGCAGCGGGTCATCTTCTACCGCGAGGGCGTGAAGGAGACCAACTGGTCGGCGACCGGCGAGGTCACCGGCGTCGACGGCGTCGTGCGGCGCTGGGTGTACCTGCACTACTTCAAGGACGGCCAGCCGTCAGTCAACTGGCTGGACCCGACCTTCGCGGGCATGCGGATGGTCATCGGCGACGCCCTGCACTCGCTGGCCGACCTCGGCTCGGGTGCGCTGCGCCTGGACGCGAACGGCTTCCTCGGCGTGGAGAAGGCGGGCTCCGGGAACCCGGGCTGGTCCGAGGGGCACCCGCTGTCCGAGGCCGCGAACCACCTCATCGCGAGCATGGTGCGCAAGGTCGGTGGGTTCACCTTCCAGGAGCTGAACCTGACCGTCGACGACATCAAGGTCACCTCCGAGGCGGGCGCGGACCTGTCCTACGACTTCATCAACCGCCCCGCCTACCACCACGCGCTCGCGACCTCGGACACCGAGTTCCTGCGGCTGACCCTGCGCACCGCGCTCGACCTGGGCGTCGACCCGGCGTCGCTGGTGCACGCGCTGCAGAACCACGACGAGCTGACCTACGAGCTCGTGCACTGGACCGCGGGCCACACCGACGAGCTGTTCCACTTCCGCGGCGAGGACATGCGCGGCGGGGACCTGGCCGACACGATCCGCCGCGACCTGTGCGACGTCCTCACCGGGCCGGACGCGCCCTACAACCTGATCTTCACGACGAACGGGATCGCCTGCACCACCGCGACCGTCATCGCCGCCTCGCTCGGCATCTCCGCGCTCGACGACATCGGGCCCGACGACGTCGGGCGCATCCGGCGGGTGCACCTGCTGCTGGTCATGTTCAACGCGTTCCAGCCCGGGGTGTTCGCGCTGTCGGGCTGGGACCTGCTCGGCATGCTGACGCTGCCGCCGGACTCGGTCTCGGACCTGCTGAACTCCGGGGACACCCGGTGGATCTCCCGGCCGGCGCACGACCTGATGGGGCACCGGCCGGACGCCGAGAAGTCCTCGTCGGGCATGCCCCGCGGGCGCAGCCTCTACGGGTCGCTGCCCGACCAGCTGACCGAGGAGACCAGCTTCGTCCGCCAGATGCAGGCGATCCTGGCCGTGCGCAAGCGCTCCGGGGTGGCGACGGCCCGTCAGGTCGACGTGCCGGACGTGTCGCACCGCGGCCTGCTGGTGATGGTGCACCTGCTCGACGACGACCGGACCAGCGTGACCGTCCTGAACTTCGCCGACGAGCAGGTGGACGCGTTCGTGCGGTCCGAGCACCTGGCGCCGGGCGCGACCGTCACCGACCTGTTCTCCGGCGAGACCGTCGGGACCGTCGACGACCTCAACGGGTTCCGGATCGGGATGGCCCCGTTCCGGGCGACCGCCGTCGTCCTGGAGCCCCCGGCGGACGACGCCGACGAGGACTGAGCGTCCACACCCGTCCGCCGCCGTCCACACCCGTCGCACCGGGTGTGGACGCCCGGCAGGGGGTGTGGACGGCGGCGGCCGGGGCGGGTCAGAGCAGCGGGGCCTGCGCGGGCAGCGTGATCACGTGCGCGACGTGGTCGGTCGGGACCAGCCGCACGAAGTTGTACTCGCCCCAGCGGTAGGTCTCGCCCGACACCTCGTCGTGCACCTCGACGACGTCGGTGTACCGCAGCCCCAGCGCCGGCATGTCCAGCTTCAGGGTGCCCTGCTGCGGGGCCGTCGGGTCCAGCGTGCAGACCACGAGCACCTGGTCACCGGTGGACGGGTCCAGCTTGGAGAACGCGATGACGTTCGTGTTGTCCACCTCGTGGAAGTGGATCTCGCGCAGCTGCTGGAGCGCCGGGTGGGCGCGGCGGATCTCGTTGAGCCGGGTCACGTACGGCTCCAGCGAGCGCCCCTGGTTCAGGGCGGACTCGAAGTCCCGCGGGCGCAGCTCGTACTTCTCCGAGTCCAGGTACTCCTCGCTGCCCGGCTTGACCGGGGTGCCCTCGTACAGCTCGAAGCCGGAGTAGACGCCCCAGGTGGGCGACATCGTCGCGGCCAGGGTCGCCCGGATCGCGAACATCGCCGGGCCGCCGGTCTGCAGCGACTCGTGGAGGATGTCCGGGGTGTTGGTGAACAGGTTGGGGCGGCACTCGTCGGCGTGCTCGGCGTGCATCGTCGCGAAGTCGGCGAGCTCCTCGGCCTCGGTCCGCCACGTGAAGTACGTGTAGGACTGGGTGAAGCCCAGCCGCGCCAGCCCGAACAGCCGGGCCGGGCGGGTGAACGCCTCGGCCAGGAACAGCACCTCCGGGTGGGTCCGCTTGACCTCCCAGATCAGCCAGTGCCAGAAGTTCGGCGGCTTGGTGTGCGGGTTGTCGACCCGGAAGATCGTCACCCCGTGCTCGACCCACTTGAGCACCACGCGCAGGCACTCGGCGTAGATGCCGGCCGGGTCGCGGTCGAAGTTCAGCGGGTAGATGTCCTGGTAGCGCTTCGGCGGGTTCTCCGCGTAGGCGATCGTCCCGTCCGGGCGCACGGTGAACCACTCCGGGTGCTCGGTGACCCAGGGGTGGTCGGGCGCGCACTGCAGCGCCAGGTCGAGCGCGATCTCCATGCCGAGCTCGTTCGCCCGCGCGACGAACGCGTCGAAGTCGTCGAAGTCGCCCAGCTCCGGGTCGATCGCGTCGTGCCCGCCCGCGGCGGAGCCGATCGCCCACGGGGAGCCGACGTCGCCCGGCTCGGCGTGGGTGGAGTTGTTGCGGCCCTTGCGGTGCACCGTGCCGACCGGGTGGATCGGCGGCAGGTAGACGACGTCGAAGCCCATCCGCGCGACGCGGTCGAGCTCCTTCGACGACGTCGCGAACGTGCCGTGCACCGGGCGGCCGGTCTCGTCGCGCCCGCCGGTGGAGCGGGGGAAGAACTCGTACCAGGACCCGTACAGCGCGCGGGGCCGGTCGACGAAGATCGTCCGTTCCGGGCCGCGGGTGATGAGCTCCCGGACGGGACGCTCGACCATGATCGCGACGACGGCGTCGAACAGGGCGGGGGCGACCCGCGCGCGCAGCGGCAGCGCGGTGTCCCGCAGCGTGTTCGCGGCGCCGAGCAGCAGGTCGCGGCTGTCCTTCTCGGCCGGGCGACGCCCGACCCTGGCGAGCAGCCGGGCGCCGACCTCGAGGTCGTTGGCCAGCTCCTCGGCCGTCTGGCCCGCGGCGATCTTCTTCTCCACGCCCGAGCGCCAGGTCGCCCACGGGTCGCTCCACGCGTCGACGCGGAAGGTCCAGCGACCCTCGGCGTCGGGGCGGACCCAGGCCACGAAGCGGTCGGTGCCCACCCCGTCGGGCTGCATCCGCACGTACTGCGCGTCGCCCGGCGTCCCGTCGGCCGACAGCGGGGTGAACACGACGTTCGCCGCGACGGCGTCATGTCCCTCCCGCCACACGGTCGCCCGGATCGGGACGACCTCGCCGACCACGGCCTTGGCCGGGTCTCCGCTCTCCACGAACGGGGTCACGTCGTCGATTCCGAGCCGACCGGTCATCGGCTGCACCCCCAGGAAATTGTCACCGTCGGTAGAAGTCCCACCAGAGTCGAGACGGCCAGTCTGACGCCGCCACGTCACCTGTCGCCACACCCGCGGGACCATCGGCGTGAACGGATCGGAACGGATGTGGACGGAACCGATTCGACGTGCACGGACCCACTGATCCCGCGGCAGTGCGACCCTACCGGTGGGACCCCGTCACGGCCGGGCGGGACACCGCGTGCGTGTCGGTGTTCCCGGCTACCCTCGCGGCCGTGAGAGCCCTCCGTCGTTTCACCGTCCGTGCCCAGCTCCCCGCTCCGCTCGCGCCGCTGCAGACACTGGCGACGAACCTGCGGTGGACCTGGCACGCGCCGACCCGGGAACTGTTCGCCTCCCTCGACCCCGACGCCTGGGACGCCAGCGGACAGGACCCGGTCCGCCTGCTCGGCGAGATCCCCGCCGGCCGCCTGGCCGAGCTCGCCGCGGACGACGCGGTCGCCGCCGAGGTCGCCGAGCGGGCCGCGGAGCTGGAGACCTACCTGTCCGAGCCGCGCTGGTACCGCGGCGCGGACGCCGACGGCGCGGGCAGGCCGTCGGCCGTCGCGTACTTCTCGATGGAGTTCGGCGTCTCGGAGGTGCTGCCCAACTACTCCGGCGGGCTCGGCGTGCTCGCCGGCGACCACCTCAAGGCCGCCTCGGATCTGGGCGTCCCGCTCGTCGCGGTGGGGCTGCTGTACCGGTCGGGGTACTTCCGCCAGTCCCTGTCGCTCGACGGCTGGCAGCTCGAGCACTACCCGGCGATCGACCCGCAGGGGCTGCCGCTGCAGCTGCTCACCGACGCCTCCGGCGCGCCGGAGCTCGTCGAGGTCGCGATGCCGGGGGACCGCACGCTGCACGCGCGGATCTGGCAGGCCGCGGTCGGGCGGGTCCCGCTGCTGCTGCTCGACACCGACATCGAGGAGAACGCCGGCTCCGACGACGGGGCCGACCTGCGCGGGGTCACCGACCGGCTCTACGGCGGCGACCAGAACCACCGCATCCAGCAGGAGATCCTCATCGGTGTCGGCGGGGTGCGCGCGGTCCGCGCGTTCTGCCGGCTCACCGGGCACCCGACGCCGGAGGTCTTCCACACCAACGAGGGCCACGCCGGGTTCCTCGGCTGCGAGCGGATCCGCGAGCTGTGCACCGGCTCGGCGGTGTCGTCCAACGGCGCGGGCCCGGCGACGGCGTCCGCGTCGTCCGGCGGGCTCGACTTCGATGAGGCGCTCGCCGCCGTCCGCGCGGGCACGGTGTTCACCACCCACACCCCGGTGCCCGCCGGCATCGACCGGTTCGGCCTGGACCTGGTCCGGCACTACCTGACCGACCGGCTGCTGCCGGGCCTGCCGACCGACCGGCTCCTCGAGCTCGGCGCCGAGGAGGACCCGGAGACGTTCAACATGGCGCACATGGGTCTGCGCCTGGCCCAGCGCGCCAACGGTGTCTCCCGGCTGCACGGGACGGTGTCGCGGGAGATGTTCGGCGGGCTGTGGGCCGGGTTCGACCGCGAGGAGGTGCCGATCGGCTCGGTCACCAACGGCGTGCACGGCCCCACCTGGGAGGCCCACCAGGTCACCGAGCTGCTCGGCGAGCCCGGCAGCAGCACCGCCGAGGTGTCCGACGCCGACGTGTGGGGCCTGCGCAACACGCTGCGGTCCCGGCTGGTCGACGAGGTCCGCCGCCGGGTGCGCGCCGCCTGGCTGGAGCGGGGTGCGTCCGAGCCGGAGCTGGGCTGGACCGACCACGTCTTCGACCGCGACGTGCTCACCGTCGGCTTCGCCCGCCGGGTCCCGACCTACAAGCGGCTCACGCTGATGCTGCGCGACGCCGACCGGCTCCGCAGCCTGCTGCTCGACCCGCACCGGCCGGTGCAGCTCGTCGTCGCGGGGAAGTCGCACCCCGCCGACGACGGCGGCAAGGCGCTCATCCAGCAGATCGTGCGCTTCGCCGACGACGCCGGCGTGCGCCACCGCATCGTCTTCCTGCCCGACTACGACATGTCGATGGCCCGCTACCTCTACTGGGGCTGCGACGTCTGGCTGAACAACCCGCTGCGCCCGCTGGAGGCCTGCGGCACCTCCGGCATGAAGTCCGCGCTCAACGGCGGGCTGAACCTGTCCATCCGCGACGGCTGGTGGGACGAGTTCTACGACGGCGCCAACGGCTGGGCCATCCCCACCGCCGACGGCGTCGAGGACCCGACCCGGCGCGACGACCTGGAGGCCAACGCCCTCTACGAGCTCATCGCCACCCAGGTCGGCCCCGCGTTCTACGACCGCGTCGACGGCGTCCCGCACCGCTGGGTCGAGATGGTCCGCCACACCCTCACCACCCTGCGGCCGAAGGTGCAGGCCACCCGGATGGTGCGGGAGTACGTGCAGGACTGGTACACCCCGGCCGCCCGCGCCGCCGCGGACGCGGCCGCGTCGGACTACGCCGTCGCCCGCGACATCGCGCAGTTCCGGGCCCGGCTGAACAAGGCGTGGAACCACGTCCGGATCACCGGCGTCGACGCGTCCGGGCTGCCCGACACCCCGGTCGTGGGGTCGCCGATGACGGTCCGGGCGGGGGTGGACCTGGCCGGGCTGGACCCGTCGGACGTGACGGTCGAGGCCGTCGTCGGGCGGGTCGACTCCTCCGACGAGCTGGCGGACCCGGTGACCGTCGCGATGGAGCACCGCGGCGACGGGTCCTGGGAGGTCGCCGTGCCGTTGCCGCACGCGGGGCTGACCGGGTACACGGTGCGGGTGCTGCCGCACCACCCGCACCTGGCGTCGTCGGTCGAACTGGGGCGGATCGTCCTGGCGGGCTAGCGCAGCGTGGTCCGGCTCGTGCTGCGCTCACCCCGCGGGGCGACGGTGGTCAGCGCGAGCTCCCGCGGTCCCGGGGGCAGCGCGCCGACCACGATGTCCTGGGTGGTGGCGTAGCCGCCGCAGGTGCCCGACCAGAGCACCCGGCCGGCCGTCGCGAGCGTGCAGGGCCCGGAGACGTACGGGTCGACCGGGGCCTCGCGGACGGCGCGCACGTGCACGGTGCCGTCGGCGGCGCGGGCCGCGGTGATCGACATCGTGAGGGCGCACGGGGCCCGCTCGCCGAACGTGGTGAGGACGGCGGGCCCCGGCTCGGACCGGCTCTCGTCGACGTCGCGGGTCACCGCGCGCACCGACACCGTGAACGGCGCGACGCAGTAGTCGCCGTACACCGGGGCGCTGGTGGTGGTCTCGGTCGAGGCCGAGTGGAGGACGGCGCCCGCGTGGTCGCGGACCTCGACGTCGTAGTGGGTGCGCAGGGCGCCCTCGTTCTCGACGGGCGGGGACCAGGACACCTGCAGGCCGAGGCCGCGGGCGCCGCTGCCGGGTACGGGGGAGACCTGCAGGGCCTGCACCGGGCCGGGCGCGGTGAGCGCCTCGGCCGGGGGCGACGGCGGGGCGGGGGTCGCCGCCGTCGTGAGCAGGGCGGTGGTGGCCACGGCGGCGACGGCGGTGGCGGCACGGAGAAGACGGGGGAGCGCTCGGGGCACGTGGACTCCAGTTCCACGGGGACAGATGCACTCGGCGTATCGGAGCAGTGTTGACCTACGTCACACGATGGAGCGGAATACGCCCGTTCGGCCTAGCAGCGGTGTGGCGGTCAGTCGCCGCAGACGGGCAGCGGTGGGTGGGCGCCGGGGACCTCGCCGTGCTGGGGGAAGTACCAGGTCAGCGTGCGGTAGGCCGGGCGCCCGGCGCAGGAGCCCGGGTCGGCCGCGACCACCGTCGCGCGTTCCCGGGTCGCGGCGGCGAGCGGCTGCCCGGGGGCGGCGTAGGCGGCCGTCCCGGTGCCGGTGGCGGTCGGGCCGCCCCAGCTCTGCCACGTCAGGTCCTCGACGATGCCGGTGGAGCTCGCCCCGCCGAGGTCGACCAGCGACGGTCGCGGGGTCCCGAGGCCGCGGGCCTGCGGCCGGTCCGGGCTGCCGAGCACGATCGTCACCGGCGGTCCGGTACTCGTCGACGTCGAGTCCGACGGCGCGGCGACGGCGGACGCGCTCGGGCCCGCCGCGGTCTCCGCGCCGCGGGTCGGGGCGAGCGGGGAGGAACCCGCGCAGCCCGCGCCCAGGACGCCGACCAGCAGGACGGCCGGGAGCACGAGCACCACGCGCCGGGCCGCCCGCGACGTCTCACCGCCCGCCGGACAGTGGCCCGCCGGACCGTGGCCCGCCGGACCGTGGCCCGAGGGGGCGGGACCCGTCGTCGGCAAGGGGTCAGCCGCCGCAGCACCCGCCGCCGCAGCAGTCCCCGCCGCCACCGGCCGGGGCCATCGCGGGCCGCGGCGCGGCACCGGACCGGCCGCCGAGCGCGATCGTCGAGAGCAGCTTGACGGTGTCCGCGTGCCCGTGCGGGCAGTCCGCCGGGTCCGACGACGCGGCCATCGGCCGTTCGACCTCGAACGTCGTGCTGCACTCGCGGCAGCGGAACTCGTAGCGCGGCATGCGCGGAGCCTACGCCGCGCGGCCGGTCCGTCCCAGCCTCGCGACCACCCCGGACCGCCGGTCAGCGGCTGCGCAGCAGGCGTACCGAGCGGGGCGGCAGGACGACCGTCGCCCCGGCGTCGAGCGGGGTGGTGTCGACGGGGGTGCCGTCGGGCGCGGTCGAGTCCAGGACCGGGTCGAAACCGTGGTCGCTGGGCAGCACGCAGTCGGCGGGCTCGTCGCCGGCGTGCAGGACCAGTAGCCAGTAGTCGGCCAGCAGCAGCGCGAGGGTGCGACGGCCGCCGTCGTGCCAGTCGCCGGGCTCCATCGGCCGCCCGGACGGGTCCCACCAGAGGACCTCACCGTCGACGTAGAACTGGTCGCGGTGCAGCACCGGGGACTCGCGGCGCAGCGCGGCGACCTTGGCGGTGAACGCCTCCATCGCCGCGGTCTCGTCGGTGCGGGTCCAGTCCACCCAGGAGGTCTCGTCGTCGCGGCAGTAGGCGTTGTTGTTGCCGCCCTGGGTGCGCCAGCGCTCGTCGCCGCCGGTGATCATCGGGGTGCCGATCGACAGCAGCAGCGTCGCCATCATCGCCCGGGCCGTGGCCTGCCGGGCGGCGCGGATGCCGGCGTCGTCGGTCGGGCCCTCGGCGCCGTGGTTCTGCGAACGGTTGTCGTCGGTGCCGTCGCGGTTGTTCTCGCCGTTGCCCTCGTTGTGCTTGCGCTCGTAGGACACGAGGTCGCGCAGGGTGAAGCCGTCGTGAGCGGTGACGAAGTTGACCGAGGCCCACGGGCGACGCCCGGAGAGCTGGTAGATGTCGGAGCTGCCGGTCAGCCGCGACGCCAGCTCGGCGACGCCGCCGTGACCGCGCCAGAAGTCGCGCACCGCGTCGCGGTAGCGGCCGTTCCACTCCGACCAGGCGACGCCGAAGCCGCCGACCCGGTACCCCTCGCCGGTCGCGTCCCACGGCTCGGCGATCAGCTTGCAGGTCGACAGCGTCGGGTCCTGCGCGATCGCGGTGAGCAGCGCGGAGTCCGGCGAGAACGGGCCCGACCGCGGGCGGCCGAGCACCGAGGCGAGGTCGATCCGGAACCCGTCGACGCCGTAGGCGTGCACCCAGTGCCGCATGGCGTCGCAGACCAGCCGGATGACCGTGGGGGAGCCGGCGTCGAGGGTGTTGCCGGTGCCGGTGATGTCGGCGTCGTGCCCGGACCCGCCGAGCGAGTAGTACGCCGGCGCGTCGAGGCCGCGGTAGGACAGGGTGGTGCCGCCGACCCCGCCCTCGCAGGTGTGGTTGGGGACGATGTCGAGGATGACCTCGATCCCGGCCGCGTGCAGGGTGTCGACGAGGTAGCGGAACTCGGCGACCTCGTTGCCGGGGTCCGAGGCGTAGCCGGCGTGCGGGGCGAGGAAGCCCAGCGTGGCGTAGCCCCAGTAGTTCGACGCGCCCCGCTCCAGCAGCGGCGGCTCCGGCGCGTTGGCCTGCACCGGCAGCAGCTCGACGGCCGTCACCCCGGTGCGCTGCAGCTGCGCGATGACCGCCGGGTGGGCCAGCCCGAGGTAGGTGCCGCGGTGCGCCTCGGGCACCTCGGGGTGGAGCCTGGTCCAGCCGCGCACGTGGATCTCCGAGATCACCGTCTCCGACCACGGCACGTCCGGGCGGGGCGGGCGGGGCGCCAGGTCGGTCGCGGTGACGACCGACAGCGGCACCGACCCGAGCGAGTCGACGGTGCTGGGGCGCCCCGACATCGGGTCGCCGTCCCACCCGCGGGCGGCGACGGCGTCGGTCACCCGGCCGGTGATCCGGGCCGCGTACGGGTCGACGAGGATCTTGTGCGGGTTCGCGCGCAGCCCCTCGAACGGCCGGTACGCACCGTGCACGCGGTAGCCGTAGCGCTGGCCGGGCCGCACCCCGGGCACGTGGCCGTGCCACACGCCGAAGGTGTGCTCGCGCAGCTCGACGCGCCGCTCGGTGAGACCACCGCCCTCACCGTCGGCGGCGCCGTCGATCAGGCACACCTCGACGGTCTCGGCGCTGGTGGTGGCGACCGCGAAGCGGGTCCCGTGGTCGTCGGGGTGGGCACCGAGGGGGAAGACAGGCACGATCGGCCAGGATAGGGGGGTGACTTCGCCCCGAACCCCGTCCGCGCCCGGTGTCACACCCGTTTCCACCCCGATCGACGACGAGGACGTGGTCGTCGGGATGGACGGCGCCACCGTCCGCCGCGGCGACACCACCCTGCTCGATGCCGTCGACTGGCGGGTGGAACTCGACGAGCGCTGGGTCGTCCTCGGCCCGAACGGCGCCGGCAAGACGACCATGCTCCGCCTCGCCGGTGCCGAGCTGCACCCGACCTCCGGCACCGTCTACGTGCTCGGCGAGCGCATGGGCCGGGTCAACGTCTTCGAGCTCCGCACCCGGATCGGCCTCACCTCGGCCAACCTGGGCGTCCGGATCCCGGGCGACGAGATCGTCTCCGACGTCGTCGTCTCCGCGGGCTACGCGGTCCTCGGGCGCTGGCGCGAGGAGTACGAGCGCGACGACACCGGCCGCGCCGAGCAGCTCCTGGGCCAGCTCGGCATGGCGGGATTCGCCGGGCGCGCGTACGGCACGCTCTCCGAGGGCGAGCGCAAGCGCACCCTGATCGCCCGCGCGCTGATGACCGACCCGGAGCTGCTGCTGCTCGACGAGCCCGCCGCCGGGCTCGACCTCGGCGGCCGCGAGGACCTCGTCACCCGGCTCGCCGACCTCGCCGACGACCCGTACGCCCCGGCGTCGGTGCTGGTCACCCACCACGTCGAGGAGATCCCGCCGAACTACAGCCACGGGCTGCTGCTGCGTGAGGGGCGTGTGGTCGCCGCGGGGCTCCTGGACGAGGTCATGACCTCCGAGCCGCTGTCGGAGACGTTCGGGCTGCCGCTGACCGTCGAGCGTCGCGGCAACGGACGGTTCACCGCCTACCGGCGCGACTGAGGCCGGGGCCGCGTGGGCCGTCCGGCCCAGCCGGGAGCACCGGTCCGCGCCGCCGGTTGGCGAGGGATCCCCCTCGGATGGGCCGTTCGCCGCCTTCGCGACGTACGTCTGGGCCGGTCGCACGCGATGGTCGTGATCAGCTGTGGGCCGGAGAACCCGGCCGGCACGACGACCGGACGGAAGGTGCACGATGTCGGCTCCCCGACGCGACGACCCCACGCGGCCCCAGCGCCGCTCTGCGGCCCCGCGGCAGTCACTGGTCGCAGGACTGACCGCGCTCACCGCCGTCGGGGTGTTCGGGGCGGCCATGGCCGGTGCGCCGGCGGGGAAGGCCACCGACTCCACCGAGGAGTGGGCCGCCTGGGCCGCGGGACAGCGGAACGAGGCGCGGCAGCCGGACGACGCGGAGATCCTGGCATCGCGCGACGCCGCCCCGGAGTCCGCGCCGGAGTCCGCCCCGTCCCCGTCGGCCGCGGCCGGGCCGAAGCTGCCGTCGCTCGACGGCGTCGGCGTGGACGAGCCGGAGGTCGTGGCCCCCGAGGCGCTGCTGCCGGCGGTGCCCCCGGCGCCGTCCGTGCTCGGTCCGATCGTGGCGGCCGCACCGGTGCCCGCGGCCCCCGTCGCGCTGCCCGCACCCGTGGCGGCGGCCCCGGTCTCGCTGCCGGTGCCCGCCGCCCCCGTGCGGGAGGTCGTGACCCCGGTGGCCGAGTCGGCCGGAGAGGCCACCGACACCGTCGGCAGGTCCGTCGCGACGACGCTCGAACGGCCCGTGGAGACCGTGGACTCCGCCGCCGCGCCCGTCACGTCCCTGGTCGCGGGTGACCGGCCGTCCGACACCTCCGGTTCCGCGACCGCCGAGGGCGCCGCCGACCTGCCGACCCGCGCCGACCGGCAGGAGGAGGTCGCCGAGGCCCTCACGGCGCTGGGCGTGCTGGCCCCGGCCGAGGCCCCGGCGTCGAGCGGCCCCGCGCAGCAGACGGAGGAGCTCGTGGCCGAGGGCACGCAGCAGTCCGGACCGGCGCAGACCGCCCCCGAGCAGACCGCCCCCGAGCAGACGGCCCCCGAGCAGACGGCGCCCGCGCAGACCGCCCCGGCGCAGACCGCCCCCGAGGAGACCGCGCCGGCGCCGACCGCACCGGCGGTGCAGGAGGCGCTCGCCGCCGAGGGCACGCCGCAGTCCGCTCCAGTGGCCGCCGCTCCCGAGGGGGTCTCCGAGCGGGAGGCGCTCTCGCTCGCCGACCAGTGGATCGCGCGGATGACGACCGGCGCGACCGAGCGCGGGCGGCTGCCCGAGCTGCTCGCGCAGGCGCCGTCCCGCGGGGCGGCAGTCGCCGGGCAGCCCGAGCGCCGGCTCGGCGCGGACGACACGTCCGCCCGGACCGCCACCGGCTCCGCCGCGGGCGACGCGGCGCCGAGCCGGACCGTCCCGGAGGAGACCACCCCGGACACGACCGGCCGGGACGGGTCCGACCTCCCGAGTGCCGAGGAGGCGTCGGACGGCGCGATCGAGCAGCGGGCGGCCGAGTTCATGGCGGCCCAGCAGCAGGCGGCCCAGCAGCAGGCGGCCGAGCGGAAGGCGGCCGAGCAGAAGGCCGCCGAGCGGAGGGCAGCCGAGCAGGAAGCCGCCGAGCAGGAGGCCGCCGAGCGCCGGGCCGAGCAGAAGGCGGCGGAGCGCGAGGCGGCCGAGCAGCGGGCGACCGAACGCCGGGCGGCCGCGGAGCGTGCCGAGCGGCAGCAGGCCGAGGAGGAGCAGAAGGCCTCGGAGCAGTGCTCGACCGACGCGTCGTCGCTGTCGGTCTCGGTGAAGCAGAACGACGAGGGCCAGGTGACGGCCGTGCGCATCTCCGGCTTCGACGAGCACTGCTCGGGCCGGACCGCCCACGTCACCGTGAACACCGAGGACGGCGGCACGTCCGCGACGAAGACGATCAGTGGTTCCTCGGTGACCGTCTCCCTGGACGAGCCGGTCGACCCCTCGTCGGTGAGGTCGACCGAGGTGTCGGTCGGCTGAGGACGGAGGCCGGACTGTGCAGGACCGGACGTCGCAGGACCCGGCGACGGGTGACGCCACCGACGAGTGGGTCCCCGTCGACTGGACGGTGACCTGGGACGCGGGGCGCCCGGAGAGGTCCACGGAGGACGCCGGGCAGCCCCACCGTCCTGCTCCGGCGACCGGTCCGGAGCCGGAGCCGCCGGTCCGGTCGTCCCCGGCTCCGACGCCGTCCCCAGGCCCGACGCCGTCCCCGGCTCCCGCACAGTCCCCGGCGCGGACGTCGTCGCCGCGCACGGCGCTGGCTGCCGGACCGGCATCGCCCGCGGAGCCGCCGGCGTCGGTCCCCGTGTCACCGGCCCGCGACCGGGGAGGCGCTGCCGACACCGGGGCGCCGGTCCGGGACACGGCCGGGTCCGCCGGGCCGCCGGGACCCGCGAGCGCGGCCGACCCCGAGACCCGCGCCCTGCGGGTGACCCCGCCGGCGGCACCCGCGACGTCCACCGAGCGGGTGGGACGGGCGACCGGGGAGACCACCGGTGCACGGCCCGGCGATGCCGGCACGACCGGCACCGGACCCACGCCGTCGCCCGCCGACCGGCCCGCGTCCGACGGCCCGGACTCGTCCGACGGGAGGACCGGGACCACCGAGAAGACCGGGACGCCCGGGAGCACCGAGAGGTCCGGGACGACCGAGAAGACCGGGACGCCCGGGACCACCGAGAGGACCGGGACCACCGAGAGGACCGGGAGGACCGGGGAGACCGGGACCGCCGGGGAGGCCGCACCCCCGGCCACGACGGCGATCCCGGTGGTCACGGGCCGCCCCACCCCGGCCGCCGGGAAGGCCGCCCCACCGGTGGGCACCGGCTCCGCGACCGGTCCGGTGCCCCGTGGCGGAGCCGACCGACCGACACCGCCCCGCGGGCGGGGGCACCCGCCGTCCCGGCCACCCGCCTCGCCGCCGGGCGGACCTCCGCCCGGACCGGGCGCCGGGCGACCGCCCGCCGCGCCGCAGCACCCGGACGCTCCGCCCCGGCCGCGCCGGTCCGCACCGCCCGCCGGCCCGCGGCCCGCGCCGGTCCCGCTCCCGGCCGAGCGCGCCGGCCCGGTCCGGCCCGTCGCGCCGAACGCGCCCATCCGCTATGCCGGGGACCAACCGATGCACGGCTGGCGGCGCGGCGTCTACGCCGTCACCGCGGGCCGCTACAACCCCGGGCCGTCCCCGGCCCAGCTCGCCCGCCAGGAGCTCATCCAGCAGATCCGCCGACCGCTGGCCGGGGTCCGGCGGATCGCGGTCGCCTCGATCAAGGGCGGCGTCGGCAAGACGACCGTGTCGGCGTTGCTGGGGCTGGTCCTGGCGGAGAACCGCGGCGACCGGATCGTCGCCCTCGACGCCAACCCCGACGCGGGCACCCTGGCCGACCGGCTCACCGGCGACACGTCCGCGACGGTCCGCGAGCTGCTCGCGGGGGCCGCACACGCGTCGTCGGTCCACGATCTCGACCGCTTCAGCAGCCTGGCCGGACGCCTGCGGGTCATCGCCTCGGAGCAGGACCCGGCGGCGGGGGAGTCGTTCAGCCGGGAGGAGTACGAGGCGGTCTGCGGGCTGATCGGCCGGTTCGCCAACGTGCTCGTCACCGACTCGGGGACCGGCCTCGTGCACTCGGCGATGGAGGGGACGCTGACGCTGGCGGACGCGCTCGTCGTCGTCGGGACCCCGACCGTCGACGGGGCGACCCGGGCGTCGAGGACCCTGGACTGGCTGCACGGGCACGGGTTCTCCGCCCTCGCCGAGCAGGCCGTCGTCGTCCTGTCCCAGGACCGGTGGAGCCGGGAGATCGACCGGGACCTGGTCCGCAGGCACTTCGAGTCCCGTGTCCGCGCCGTCGTGGAGCTGCCGTTCGACCAGCACCTCGCGCACGGGGGCCGGATCGACCTGTCCCGGCTGGCGCCGGCCACCGTCGACGCGGTTCTCCTGCTCGCCGCCCGGATCACCGACGGTTTCGACGGCTGATCCCCGCGGCCGACGGGGGAAACCCCCGTGTTCGGTGTGCGCACGGAGCACCGGGCCGAACCGCGTGCCCGGCGCGGCCATGATCGACGGTGGATCGGGTCCGTCCCGCCGGGGGCGGTGGACGCGTGCCCGAGGAGAGCGAGGTGGGACCGGTGACCGACGCGCGGGCCGAGTCCGTCGTGGCCCCCCTGGTCGCAACCCGGGTCGGGCCGCACGTCCTGATCGCCGACGGGACGGAGGCGTCCCGGGAGCGCGGGTTCCTGTCCAGCCTGGGCTCGTCGGGTCCGCCGGTCGCCATGCTGGTCGGGACCGCCTACCGCAGGCCGGGACTCGCGGGGGAGCTCCTCCGGCTGCTGCACGAGGTCGTGACCGGCCCCGCGGGCGCCGACGGCGAGCTGTGGCTGGCCGTCACCGACATCGCCGCCCTGGGTGCCAGGCTGCAGCAGGTCACCGACGCCACCGGTGTCGCGCTCGTCGCCCCGTCGGGGGCCATGCGGTTCTCCGTCGGGTCCGGCATCCTCACCGGTCCCACGGTCGGCGGGACGGGCTGGGTGCGCTTCGCACCGGGATCACCACCGCAGGCACACGGCACGCGCTTCCCGCGCCCGGACTGGGAGGGGGCGCTCCCCGACGAGCCCGCGGTCGTCGGGGGAGCGGCCGTCGAGCCGGTCCCGGGCGGGCTCGCGGTCCGCGGCCTGCCCGCCCCGGAGGAGGGCACCGAGAACGACGACGTGGCGCTGCGTGCCGTTCTCGACCGTCGCTTCGTGCAGCTGCTCGTCGGCGGCACCGGCCCTGTCCCGACGCCGGAGGCGATCGCCGGCGCCGCGCGCACGATCACCTCCGGGTGCCCCGTGCTGGTCGCGCCGCTCACCCCCGCCGTGCTCACCGACGGGTTCCCGGCGGCGATCGGCGAGGCGATCGGCGCGGACTTCGCCCTGGGCACCGGTGTCGCACTGCGGACGGCGTCGGGGGTGGAGACCTTCGTCGTCGAACCCGGGCGGGAGACCCGGATGCGTCCGTTCCCGACGGTGCTGCGCCAGCGCTCCGACGGGGGGCAGGACGTGCTGTCGGTGGGCCTCCCCCCGGCCGGGTGGGACGCACGGGGGTGCAGTTACGTCCGCGACGACGTCGTCGCCACCGTCGTCCCGTCGGGCCTGGTCCTCGGCGCCGGGGAGGCCGGGCCGGTGCCGCCCGACCCGTACGACCCGGCGGTCTGGACCCTCCACCTCGGCCACGACGGCGAGCCCGTCGGGGCCGCGCTCCTCGCCGCCGCCCGCTCGCTCGTCGACTCCCTCGACGACGAGCGCCGTGCCCGTCACCGGGTCCGGCTCCGCGGGGTCTGGGCCACCCCGGAGGACGCCGAGCGCGCCGTGTCGCTCGGGCTGCTGCCCCGGCCGGCCCCGGCGAGCTGGGACACCACCGTGCCGGACCTGCGGGTCGAGTCGGCGGTGCCCGCGGTGCCGGTCCCGGCCGTCGCGGAACCGCCGACCCCCGGCGAGAATCCGGCCGTCGACGACGCACCGGAGCCGGGGGACACCGCTGACGGCCCGACCGGCGGTGCGGTCCCGCCACCGGACGCCGACGTCACCCCGCCGGGACCGGCCGCCGACGCCGGGCCGGTCGGCCCCGTCACCGGGGACCACGGCCCCGGGAACACGGACCCCGCGGCCACCACGGGGGCCGCGGACGCGGGTCCGCCGCTCGTCGTCGACGACCGGCCCAGCACGGGCAAGGAACGCGAACGGTTCGTCGCCGCCGCCGGGGACCTGTACACCGAGGCCCTCGCGACGGTGAACGCAGCGCTGGCCTCCTGGCCGTCGCTGCGCACCGGGGACACGTCCGGGGTGAAGACCGACCTGGCCGCGGTGTGCCTGCACCTCGGCGACGGCGAGCGTGGCGGCGGCCCGGTCAACGAGGGCGTCCGGTCCGGCGGCCGCGACCTGCCCGAGGGGCAGCTGGCCTGTCTGGTCTCCGGGCTGCGTCGCCTCCCGACGCACCGTCGCCCGGTGCTGCGTCAGGGTCGGGCGCCGGAACCGCCGCCGGACCACACCGTAGTGGGCGGGACACTCGCCGAGCCGGGTTTCCTCAGCGCGGCCGGCGAGCTCGACGTCACCGTCCCCGACGCCGGCTACGACGTCCTGATCTGGCCCATGACGGCCCGCCGCACGAGCGAGCTCGTCGCGGGCCGCCCCGTCGCGGAGGTCGTCTTCCCGGCCGGTACCCGGTTCCGGACGATCGGGGTGCGGGACGCGCCCGCGCCCGAGGACGTCGACGGCGGGCCGGTGGCACCGCGCCTCGCCCTGCTCGTCCGGGAGCTCGGCGCCGACGAGGGCGAGGGCTCCGGCGGGCTCGGCGAACGCGACCAGGCGGCACTGGCCAGGCTGGAACGGGCCCTGGAGCGGCGACGCCGGATGGTGCTGCGGACGGTGGAGGACCCGGACGTCGTCCGGCGCCTCACCGTCCCGCTCCTCACGGTCGACGCGGGCGCGACCGGCGACTCGGCCGCCGCGTCGTGAGACGGGCGAGGTCCCGCGCCGCCGGCCGGGCCGTGGCGCTCGGTGCGGCCGCGCTCGTCACGCTGCTGACGGCCGCCCCACCGGCCCTCGCCGCCCCGGCGGTCCCGCCGGGCTGTCTGCCCCCGCCGACGGTGACCGAACCGACGCTGCCCTGGGCACAACGCCAGCTCGCGCCGCAGCGCGTGTGGCCGGTGACCCGGGGTGCGGGGGTGGTCGTCGCCGTCGTCGACACCGGCGTCGACGCCCGGACCCCGCAGCTCGCGGGCGCGCACGTGCTCCCGGGTGCCGACGTGGTGTCGCCCGGCCCGGCGGACAGCGACTGCTACGGCCACGGGACCTTCGTCGGCGGCATCATCGCCGCGCAGCCGGTCGAGGGCAGCGGGTTCGCCGGGATCGCCCCCGACGCGACCCTGCTGCCGATCCGGGTCACGGTCCCGGACGCGGACGGCGACGCCGGCCGGGTGACCGCCGCGTCCCTGACCGCGGGCATCCGCCGCGCCGTGGACGAGGGCGCCCGCGTGATCAACGTGTCGGCCAGCACCAGCATCCCGGACGCCGGGCTCGCCGAGGCGGTGGCGCACGCCGCCGCCCGCGACGTCGTCGTGGTCGCCTCGGCCGCCAACGGGGCGCGCACGGGTGATCCCGTCACCTACCCGGCCTCCTACCCGACGGTGATCGCGGTCGGTGCCGTCGACGCCGAGGGCGGGCGCGCCGACTTCTCCCAGACCGGCCCGTACCTGTCGCTGGTCGGCCCGGGCAGCGACGTCGTCAGCATCGGCCCGGGCGGGCCGGGCCACTGGCAGGGCAGCGGCACCAGCTACGCGGCGCCGTTCGTGGCGGGTACCGCCGCACTGGTCCGCGCCTACCGGCCCGACCTGCGGGCCGACCAGGTCAAGCACCGGCTGGAGGCGACCGCGACGCACCCCGCGGTCCCGCTCCCCGACCCGGCACTCGGCTGGGGCACCGTGAACCCGGTCGACGCCGTCACCGCGGTGCTGCCCGAGGAGGGGACGGGGCGGGAGGCCGCCGTCGTCGCCCCGCCGGTCCGTGCACCCGATCCGGTCGCCCCGTCGTGGGGGCCGCTGACGGCGGTGCTCAGCGTGCTCGCCGCCGCCGGCACGGCCGCGGTGGTCGTGCTGCTGGTCCGGCTGGGCCCGGCCGGGCACCGTCGCGGGTGGTCCCCGCCCCGGCGGGTCGAGATCCGCGGGCCCACCCCGGCCGAGGCGGTCGCGGGTGCTGCGACGGACGACGGCGGTGTGCCGGAGCGGCCCTCCGGCATCCGGGCCGGATGAACCGGTCCCGGCCCGTGCCGGAGCGGCGGTCAGTGGAGGGCGGCGTCCAGGTCCCGCGGCAGCGACCGGGCCGGGGCGGCCAGCCCGGTGAGCGCGGCGGGGGAGAGCAGCTCGTCGACCCGCGTGGCGTCGAGCAGCCCCCGGGCCACCGCGATGTCGCCGACCGGGCGTCCGGTGGCCAGCGACTCCTTCGCGATCTCCGCACTCGTGGCGTACCCCAGCGCGGGGGACAGCGCCGTGACGATCCCGACCGACCCGCGCACGCCCTGCTCCAGGTGCTCACGGTTCGCGGTGATCCCGTCGACGCAGCGGTCCGCCAGCGTCCGCGCCGCGGCCTCCAGGTGCGAGGTCGACCGCATCAGCCCGTAGACGATGATCGGTTCGAAGGCGTTGAGCTGGAGCTGCCCGGCCTCGGCGGCCATGGTGACGGTCAGGTCGTTGCCGATGACCTCGAACGCCACCTGGTTGACCATCTCGGGGATGACCGGGTTGACCTTCCCCGGCATGATCGACGACCCGGCCTGGGCCGGCGGCAGGTTGATCTCGGCGAACCCGACCGACGGGCCCGACGAGGTCAGGCGCAGGTCGTTGCAGACCTTGGACAGCTTCACCGCGACCCGCTTCAGGACGCCGGAGACCTGCACGAACGCCCCGCAGTCCTGGGTCGCCTCGATGGGGTCGCCCGCCGGGACGACCTCCTCGCCGGTGATGTCGCGCAGGTGCGCGCAGGCCACCCGGGCGTAGTCGGGGTGGCCGTTGATGCCGGTCCCGATCGCCGTGCCGCCGAGGTTGCTCTCGCACAGCAGGGCGGCCGCCTCACGCAGCCGCGCACAGTCCTCGCGCAGCATCGTGGTGTAGGTGTGGAACTCCTGGCCCAGCGTCATCGGGACCGCGTCCTGGAGCTGGGTGCGCCCCATCTTGACGACGTCGTGGAACTCCTCGGACTTGCGCGCGAACGCCGCGGCGAGGTGTTCCAGACCGGCGACCAGCTCGTGCAGGTGGGTCAGGATGCAGAGCCGGATCGCCGTCGGATAGACGTCGTTGGTCGACTGGCCCAGGTTGACGTGCGTCAGCGGGTCCAGCTCGGCGTAGTCGCCCCGGGCGTGCCCGAGCAGCTCCAGGGCCCGGTTCGCGACGACCTCGTTGGCGTTCATGTTGGTCGAGGTCCCCGCCCCGCCCTGGATCGGGTCGATCGGGAACTGGTCGGCCAGTGCGCCCGCGCGCAGCTCCCGGCAGGCCGCGACGATCGCGTCGGCCCGGCGCCCGTCCAGCCGCCCGAGGTCCCGGTTGGCCAGGGCGGCCGCCTCCTTCACCGCGGCCAGGGCCTGCACCAGCCGGGGGAAACCACCGACCGTCTCGCCGGTCACGGCGAAGTTGGCGACCGCCCGTGCGGTGTGCACCCCCCAGTAGGCGTCCGCGGGCACCTCGACCGTGCCGAGGGAATCCCCCTCCGTACGCGTCATCGCGTTCATGGCTGCTCCCCACTCTTGACAACGGCTGCCAGACTACTCAATGTTGGATGCGAAGCGCAAAGCTCAGAGTGCAATATACTGCACGCAAACAACAGCGAGGAGTCACAATGGCCGTGTCCCCGACGCCGTCGACGCCCCAGGAACCACCGCAGCCCCGTGCCGGCCGCGGCTCCGTGGCCGCGCGCGTGCACTGGCGGTTCTGGCGCTACCCGATCGGTGTCCAGTCGCTGATCGCGGTCGCCCTCGGAGCGGCGATCGGCTGGGCGTTCCCCGTCGTCGGCGAGGGGTTGAAGATCCTCGGTGACGCGTTCCTGAACGCGGTCCAGATGGTCGTCGTCCCCCTGGTGTTCCCGCTGATCGTGCTGGGCATCTCGCGGATGGAGTCGGTCAAGAAGGTCGGCCGCATCGCCGGCAAGTCGATCCTCTACTTCGAGATCGTCACCACGGTCATCCTGCTGCTCGCGGTCGGCCTGGCGAAGGCGTTCGACCTCGGCGTCGGCGCCCCTACCTCGGGTGGCGACGCGGCCGCGGTGGGCAACCTCCAGCAGGGCGTGGACTTCCACGAGCTGCTCCTGCACGCGATCCCCAAGAACGTGTTCCAGGCGTTCGCCGAGGGCAACCTGCTCGGCGTCATCGTGTTCGCGACGCTGGTGGGCATCGCACTGGCCGCGCTCGGGGAGAAGGGACAGCCGGTCAACGACGTCCTCGACTCCTTCGCCGGGGCCATGTTCAAGGTCGTCGGCTACGTCATCGCGTTCGCGCCGCTGGGCGTGCTCGGGTTCATCGCCTACGACGTCGCGCACTACGGCTTCGGCAACCTGGTGAGCCTGCTCGGCTTCGTGGGCGTGGTCTACCTGGGGCTGATCCTCGTCCTCGGTGTCGTCTTCCCGGTCATCGCGGCGATCTACGGCGTCCGCTACGTCGCGATGCTGCGCTCGATCGGCGACCTGGCCGGGCTGGCGTTCGTCACCCGCAGCTCGGAGGCGGTGCTGGCGCCGCTGCTGGGCCGGCTCGAGAAGTTCGGGGTGAGCCGCTCGACCTCGTCGTTCGTGGTCCCGCTGGGCTACTCCTTCAACACCGACGGGTCGGTGCTCTACCAGGCCGTCGCCCTCGTGTTCATCGCGAACGCCTTCGGTCTCGACACCTCCTGGGGCAGCCTGCTGCTGATGGTCGGCGTGCTCGTCGTGCTGTCGAAGGGCATGGCCGGGGTCGCCTCCGCGTCGGTGGTCGTGCTGCTCGCCGCGAGCACGACGATCGGGCTGCCGCCCGAGGGCGTGGCGCTCCTGCTGGGCGTCGACTTCATCGTCGACATGGCCCGTACCGGGGTGAACGTCGTCGGCAACTCGCTGGCCGCCGCCGTCATCGACAAGTCGGAGATCCGGGGCGCCCGCCGCCGCGGTGAGCCGCTGCCCGCCGACCTCGACGCGGCCGCCGCGGCCGACGCCGACCCGGCCGACGGGTCCCCGGGGGTCGCTGCCGGCGGACCCGCACCGTCGGCACCGGCCGGGGCCGACGAAGGGCGCCCGTCGCCGGTCACGGCGGACCGTGCGGGGGCACCCGCCCCGGACGAGCGGGTCGACGCGACCCAGGGGGCGCAGCGCTGATGATCGCCCCGGAACGCGCCCCGCGCGCGACCGGGCCGGGGACCGCCCCGGCTCCGGTCGCGGCGCGGGGCCCGGCCGGGCCCGGCGCGCCGGACGTCCCGGTGATCGGGATCCTGGGCGGCATGGGCCCCGCGGCCACCGCGGACTTCTACACCAAGCTCGTGGACGCGACCCCCGCGTCGCGGGACCAGGAGCACCGTCGGGTCGTCATCTGGTCCGACCCGACGGTGCCCGACCGGACCGAGAGCCTGCAGGGGCGTGGCCCCGACCCGCTGCCCTGGCTGCGCGCGGGTGCGGAGAAGCTGCAGGAGGCAGGCGCGACGCACATCGCCATCCCCTGCAACACCGCCCACGCGTTCGTGCCGGCGCTGCTGCAGTACGTCGACGTCCCGGTCGTCCACATGATCGACGAGGTCGCCCGGTCCCTCGCCGGCGCGGCGCCACCCGTCCGGTGCGCGGGCCTGCTCGCGACCGACGGGACCGTCGGGACCGGGCTCTACCAGGACTGGCTGCACCGCAGGGGGGTCGAGGTGATCGTGCCCGACGCCCGCGACCAGCGGGCCGTGATGACGGCGATCCTGTCGATCAAGGCCGGTCGTCGCGGTGCGGCCGAGACCGCGGCCCTGGCCGCGGTCGCCGACCGGCTCGCCCGGGCCGGTGCGGAGGCGGTCGTGGCCGGGTGCACGGAGATCCCGCTGTGCCTGGCCACGACCGACGTCACGGTGCCGCTGCTGGACCCGGCACGGATCCTGGCCCGGGCGATGGTGGCGCTGACGGCACCGATTTAACGTGCCGTTGATATACTGTGTGCTGCATGCAGATCGTTCCCGTCCCGCGTCGCCTGCTCAGTGACGAGGTGTTCGCGCGGCTGCGCGACGCCATCGTCCACTTCGAGCTGGCGCCGGGGGAGAAGGTCCGCGACACCGAGCTCGCCGAGCGGTTCGGCCTGAGCCGGACCCCGGTGCGGGAGGCGCTCAACCGGTTGGCGGACACCGGGCTGGTCGAGGCCAAGCCCGGTGTCTACACCCGCATCACCCCGCTGGACCGGACCGACGCCGAGCGCGCGCTGGCGGTGCTGAGGTCGCTGGACACCCTGGCCGTCGGCACGGCGGTACCCCGGATGACCGCGGCCGACCTCGAGGAGATGCGTGCGGCCAACCGCGACTTCGAGCGCGCGGTGGACACCGACGACACCGACGCCGCCCTCGACGCCGACGACCGCTTCCACGGCGTGCCGCTGCGCGTCGCGGACAACCCGACGCTGACCCGGATCGTCGAGCAGCTGCACCCGCAGATCCACCGGATCCTCTACCGGAAGTTCTCCACGCTGCTGGGCGGCCGGAACACCATCGAGCACCACGACGCGTTCGTGGACCTCTGCGCCTCCGGCGACGGCGCGGCCGCCGCGGCCTCGTCGGGGCAGCACTGGGAGCGGCTCGGCGGCCACATCACGGAGCTGTTCGCGACCAACCAGCTCGGCTGACCCGGGTGCCGGCGCGGTACCCGCCACGCCGGCACCGTGCCGGTCACCCGCCGTCGGTGCGGGGTGTCTGCACCAGGCGCACCGACCGCCTGCGGTCGACGAACTGACCCCGCCCGGGCGGCAGGGTGCGCGGCCGCACCGTCCCCAGGAAGCGCCCCTCCTCGCGCGGGCAGGACAGCAGCAGCGCGGGCGAACCCAGCTCCCACATCCGCCGGATCCCGGCGTTCATCATCGACCGCGACGCGCCACCGGTGCTGCGGGCGATCACCAGGTGCAGGCCGATGTCGGCGCCCTGGGCGAGCAGCGGCACCAGCGGCTCGAGCGCGCCGGCGCCCATCCCGCCCTCCATCAGCTCGAAGTCGTCGACCAGCACGTAGTAGCGCGGGCCGGTCCACCAGTCCCGGCGCGGCAGCCGGTCCGGGGTGATGTCCGGTCCGGGGACCCGGGCCCGCAGCGTCTCCCCGACCGTCCGCAGCGCCGTGGTCAGGGCGTCGACGCCGACCGAGTAGTCCTGCTGGTACTCCTGCCCCACCGCGTCGTAGAGCTCGCGGCGCACGTCGCCGAACACGATCCGGACGTCGTCGGGGGTGTGGTGGGCGGCGACGCTGCGCGCGATGTGGCGCAGCAGACCCGTCTTCCCGGTCTCGGTGTCGCCGTAGACCAGCAGGTGCGGGCTGGTGTCGAGGTCCCACCACTGCACGCCGAGCCGGGTCTCCTCGACGCCCAGCGCCATCCGCATCTCGGCGGTGGCGCTGACCGCCGTCGGTGCGGGCAGGTCCGCGGGCGCGAGCCGCCCGGGCAGCAGCCGTACCGGCGGGGCGACCGGTGCCCGGGGCGTGGTGAGGGCCTCGGTGAGCTCGACGGTCGCCTCGGACAGGTCGTCCGTGGCACCGGACCCGTCGATACGGGGCAGCGCGGCCAGGAAGTGCAGGCGGTCGCGGGTGAGACCGCGCCCCGGCCGTCCCTCCGGGACGGTCGCCGCCACCCGGCTCCCGACCTCGGAGTCGACCGGGTCACCCAGACGCAGCTCGAAGCGCGTGCCGAGGACGTCGCGCAGCCAGGGGCGCATCTCCGCCCACCGGTTGGAGGCGATGATCAGGTGGATGCCGAAGCCGAGCCCGCGCGCGGCCAGCTCCTGGAACCGCTCCTCCAGCTCGTCGTAGTCCTGACGGACCGTGTACCAGCCGTCGACGACGAGCATGACGTCGCCGTAGGGGTCCTCGTCGAGGAAGCGGCCAGCGCGCCGGGCCCGCCGGTAGGTCGCCATGGAGTCGATGTTGTGCTCGGCGAACAGGGCCTCCCGCCGGGCCAGCAGGTTGGTCACCTCCAGCACCGTGCGGGTGACCCGGTCCCGGTCGAGCCGGTTCGCGACCGAGCCCATGTGCGGCAGCCCGGACAGCGACGACAGCGTGCCGCCGAAGTCGAGGCAGTAGAACTGCACCTGCGCGGCGGAGTGGGTCAGCGCCAGCGACGAGATCACCGTGCGCAGCAGGGTGGACTTGCCGGTCTGCGGCCCGCCGACGACGCCGACGTTGCCGCCGGCCCCGGACAGGTCGGCGGTCAGCAGCTCGCGCCGCTGCTGGGCCGGCAGGTCGATCAGCCCGACCGGGGCGCGCAGGGTGCCCGAGTCCAGGGCGCCGACGGCGCGCAGCCCCAGCTCCGGGTCGTCGACCAGCGGGGGGAGCAGCTGGTCCAGCGCGACCGGGACGACGAGCGGCGGCAGCCACACCTGGTGGGCCCGTGGCCCGATCCCGGTCAGCCGCCCCAGCAGCACGTCGATCATGGCGCGGGTCTCGGTGGGCTCCTCGGGCTCCGGTTCGTCGGCCTCCGGGAGGGCCGGCGGCGGGAGGTACTCGGTGCCGAAGGCCACCACCTGCTGCTCGACGTCGTCGCGGCGCCGGCGCCGCCGGGCCGGGCGGTAGGTCGCCGAGGAGTAGGCGCCCTTGAACCGCAGCAGGGTCTGGGTGTCCGGACGCAGGTAGCCGTTGCCGGGTGCGGAGGGCAGCTCGTAGGCGTCCGGGACACCGATGATGCTGCGGCTGTCCCCGGCGGAGAAGGTGCGCAGGCCGATCCGGTAGGACAGGTGCGTCTCGACCTTGGAGATCCTTCCCTCGTCGAGGCGCTGGCTGGCCAGCAGCAGGTGCACCCCGAGGCTGCGGCCCAGCCGTCCGATCATGGCGAACACGTCGACGAACTCCGGCTTGGAGGACAGCATCTCGCTGAACTCGTCGACGACGACGAGCAGCGCGGGCATCGGCTCCAGCGGCGCCCCGGCGGCGCGGGCGGCCTCGTAGTCGCGACGCGAGGCGTACTCGAACCGGCGCAGGTGCTCCTGGCGGCGGTTCAGCTCACCGGTCAGCGCGTCCTGCATCCGGTCGACGAGCTCCAGCTCGTCCTCCAGGTTCGTGATCACCGCGGAGGTGTGGGGCAGCGCGTCGAACCCGAGGAACGCGGCACCGCCCTTGAAGTCGACGAGCACGAAGTTGAGGTCCTCGGAGGTGTGCGTCGTCGCCAGTGCGAGCACCAGCGTCCGCAGCAGCTCGGACTTGCCCGACCCGGTCGCGCCGATGCACATGCCGTGCGGGCCCATGCCGTCCTCGGCGGACTCCTTGAGGTCCAGCTCGAGCGGTGCCCCGGCGGCGGAGATGCCGATCGGCACCCGCAGCCGTCGCTTGGCGCCCGCCCGGCCGCTGCGGTAGCGGACCGGGTCGAAGGTCCGGACGTCGCCGAGCCCGAGCAGCGCGGCGAGGTCGTAGTCCGAGGCCAGCGGCTCCTCGGTCGTCCCGGTCGCGGTCCCGATCCGGAACCGGGCCACGGTGCGGGCCAGCGCCGCGGCCCCGGCCGGTCCCAGCCGGTCCGGGCGGCAGAGCGGCCGCGGCCGCGGGCGGCCCAGCCGGTCGAAGACCACGGTGCGGACCTCGTCCGGGTCGACCTCCAGGAACAGCGCGTCGGCGCGCTGGGTCCACGGCAGCGAGCCGCCGACGTCCAGGAGCACCGTGTTGCGGTAGCCCTCCAGCACGCAGCGGTGCTCCGGGTGCACGCCGACCCCGTCGAGGACCAGCACGACCAGCGGCTCGGTCGCGGTGACCGGGGACCCCGCCTCGAACCGCGGGCGGCCGGCGAACGCCGGACCGCCGAGCAGGTCCTCCGCCTCGGCCAGGCTGTCGGTCACGATCCGCCGCGCACCGGCGGCGTCGGGGGCGTCGGGGTCCTGGCCGTGCGGCAGCCACTTGCACCAGTCCCAGCGGTGCCGGTTCTCGTCGCTGCAGGCCACCGCGACCCGCAGGTCGGCGGGTCCGTGCGCGGTGACGAGCTGGGCCAGCATCGCGCGGGCCAGGCCGAGGACGGCCTCGTCGTCGCCGGTCATCTGGATCTGGGCGAACCCGCGGACGTAGACGGCGATCGGGGCGTTGGGGACGGTCGAGTAGGCGCGCAGGAAGCGGCGGAGCGCGTGCGCCGACAGCGGTTCCAGGTCCTCCACGGGCTTGGTCTCCGGCGGCTTGAGCGCCAGCGACGAGCGCCGGGTCCCCAGCCCGATCCGGATCTCGCCGAAGTCGTCGTGCGAGGGACGGCGCTCCCACAGCCGGTAGCCCAGCGCGATCGACCACAGCGAGCGCGGATCGGGGTGCAGCCACTTCGCGGCCGTCTGCTGGGCGGCCAGCGAGCGGCGGACCCGGCCACGCAGCTGGGTGAGGTAGCGGACGTAGTCGCGGCGCAGCCCGTGCAGCTTCTGCTTGTGGTTGACGGAGTTGCGCAGCAACCCGACCAGCATCATGCCCATGGCGGAGAGCACCATCAGGCCGCCGCCGACGTAGATCAGCGGACCGCCGCCGGGGCGGACGAACATCATCACCATGGCCAGCGAGCCGAGACCCATCGGCGCGTACATGAGCGCCGAGCTCATGCCCCCGCCCGACTCCTCGGGAACCGCGGGCGGCTCCTGGATCTCGACGGTCTCGTCGGGCACGGGGGGCTTCTGACGGCGCGCCCGTCGGGCGAACAGTTCGGTGCTCACGCGCTTCCCCTTCGTGGGTGATCTCCCCTGGAAAGCCCGGGCGGGGCCGCGGCGCCGCACGTGTGCGTGGGGGCGGACCTAGCGTTCCGGGCGGTTCGCGGTGGTCGACACCCTGGCAGGAGAGGACCCGAGGAACCGTGACGCAAGAGCAGATCCAGCATCGCACACGCAGCTCGGCCCGGCTACGTTTCGTCCTCGGTGAGAAGTCCGCGGACATCACGGTGCCGGCCGAGGTCCCGCTCGCCGACCTGCTGCCCGCGGTGCTGCCGCACTTCGGTGGCGAGGCGATCGAGCAGGGCGCCGAGCATGAGGGCTGGGTCCTGCAACGGCTGGGTGACCCGCCGTTCGACGAGGAACGCACGACCGGCGAGCTGGGCCTGCGCGACGGGGAGGTGGTGCACGTCCGGCCACGGGCCGACGGGCTGGCCCCCATCGACTACGACGACGTCGTGGACGGCGTGGGCGAGCAGGTCCGCACCCATCCCTGGTCGTGGAACGACAGCCGGACCCGGGCGATGCTCAGACTCCTGGCGGCACTCGCCCTGCTGACCGGGGTCCCGCTGGTCCTGCAGGTCACCGTCCCGGCGCTGGCGCTCGCGCTGGCCGGGGCCATCGCGGTGGTACTGCTGGGAGCGGCGGGGCTGGTCGCGCGCAGTGGCGTCGGGACGGTGCCCGCGGCCGGGCTGGCGGGCGTCGCCGTCTGCTACGCCGCCACCGCCGGTGTGCTGCTGATCCGCCTCATCGAGCCGGGCGCGCCGGTGATGACCGTGGTCGCCTGCGCGGCCGCGCTGGGCCTGATGGCGCTCGCCATCGGGACGGCGCTCGTCGCGGACGGCGCGCTGCTGTTCGTCGGGGCCGCGACGGCGGGCCTGGTCACGGCCGCGGCGGGCCTGGCCGGGGCGCTGGGCGGGGTGTCCGCGCCCAAGGCCGCGGCGATCGCGGTGGTGCTGTCGCTGGTGGCCGGGGTGTTCGTCCCCTCCACCGCCTTCCGGCTGTCCGGCCTGCAGCTGCCGCTGCTGCCCGGGGAGCCCGAGCAGCTCTCCGACGACGTCGAGCCGGTGCCCTACGCGCTCGTCGTCGAGCGGGGGACCGCGACGGTCGGGTACACCGCGGCCCTGCACGTCGGGCTGGGGGCGGCGCAGCTCGTGCTGCTGCCCCTGGTGCTCGTCGAGGCCACCGTCTGGGCGGTGGTGTTCGTGCTCGTCGTCGCGGCGCTGATGGCGCTGCGCGCACGGCACCTGGACTCCGTGGTGGCCCGGTGGGCGGTGCTCGCACCGGTGGTCACCGCGCTGGTGGTGTGCGCGGTCGGGGTCGCCCCGGTCCTGTCGCCGACCGCGCGGGTGCTGGGGCTGTGGCTGCCGGTGCTCGCCGCGGGCGCCCTGCTCGCCGTGGCGGCCGAGCGGCTGCCCGGCCACCGTCTGCGGCCGTACTGGGGGCGGGCCGTCGAGATCGTCGAGTCGCTGACGGCGGTCGCGGTGCTCCCGCTGCTGCTGCAGGTGCTGGGCGTGTTCGCCTGGATGCGCGGACTGGCGGGCTGAGCAGGTGCAGTCGCGTCGGGACCAGGTCCAGGCCTACTTCTACGTCGTCGGGCGGATGACCTCCGCGGTCACCCACGGACGGCCGGACGTCGTCCGCCCGCCGGGGCGGCGGCTCAGCACCGGGTTCGCCATCGGGGTGCTGGTCGCCGCGGTCCTCTGCGCCGGGTTCGGCGTGTACGGGCTGTTCAAGCCGGGTGGGAACACCTCGTGGCGGACGGCGGGCGCGATCGTCACGGAGAAGACCTCCGGGGCCCGGTTCGTCTACCTGAACGGGACGCTGCACCCGGTGCTCAATCTGGCCTCGGCACGGCTGGCGACCGGGTCGACCGCGGCACCGACGTCGGTGTCGGCGGCGTCGCTGGCCGGGACCCCGGTGGGGGCGCCGATCGGCATCCCCGACGCGCCGGACTCGGTGCCCGCCGCGGCGTCGCTGAACCGGTCCCCGTGGACGGTGTGCGCGAGCCCGCCGGCCGCGGGCACGGTCGGACCGCCGACGCTGTCGCTGCTGCTCGGCGCCCCGGCCGGTCCCGAGCCGGCGGACGACGAGGGGCTGCTCGTCGCCACCCCCGACGGCCAGGAGAGCCTGGTCTGGCAGGGCCGGCGCTACCGGCTCGGCGGGGCGGGCGTCGCCGCCGCCCTCGGCTACGACGACGTCGCCCCGGCACCCGTGCAGCCCGGCTGGCTGGCCGCGGTCCCGGCCGGACCGGACCTGGGCGTCCCGGCGGTGGGCACCCCCGGCGCGCCGGGGCCCACCATCGCCGGGAAGCCCAGCCGGGTCGGGCAGGTGTACCAGGTCAGCAACCCCGCGCTCGCCTCCGACGACCTCTATCTCGTCCGTGCCGACGGCGTCGCCCCGCTCAGCCGCACGATGGCCGCGCTGGCGATGTCGGGTGGCGGCAGCACGGTCCGCGTGGGGCCCGCGGACATCGCGGCGGTGCCGCGGTCGGCCGGCCCGGAGCTGGGTCGTGACCTGCCCCCGGTGCCGCCGCGGCTGGTGGTGACCCATCAGGAGGACGTCCCCTGTGTCCGGGTCGACGTCGCCGATCCCGACGCCCCGGTGCGGATCGGGACGCTGCCGGCGGCGGCCGTCGCGGCGGCCACCGTCCCGGCCGGGACGCACACCCCGGGGCTGCAGGCCGACCGGATCGGCATCCCGGCCGCGTCCGGGGTGCTCGCCCGGGTGGCGGCCGCGCCGGGAGCCGCGCCCGGGGCGGCGTTCCTCGTCACCGACATCGGGGTGCGGTTCCCCGTCGCCGACGACGAGGCGCTGACCGCGCTCGGGATGCAGGGCGGCAGCGCCGTCGCGGTGCCCGAGCAGCTGCTGGAGCTGCTGCCGACGGGCGCGGTGCTCGACCGGGAGCCGGCGTTGCAGACCCGGTCACCGCAGTCGTGACCGCCCGCATGCGACTTGGCGGGGGAAATCCCCACCGATCCGGCGAACGGACGTAAGCCGTTACGTCGTCGGTGATCGGGACCGATTCACTTCAGGCGTCGGGAACCCGATCGACCGAACGCACCAGGAGGCTCGGCCGGACTGGGCCGGGCCCCGACCCGGAGGACGAACATGGCGCTGACCAAGGCGGACATGCCGCGGATCGAATCGACCGCGGCGCAGCACGACGAGACCGGCAACGGCGTACAGCAGCTCATCCGTACCGCCGCGTCCGAGGTCGAGGGTCAGTTCGACCCGACGTCGAGCGAGCTGGCGAAGGCGACCCACGCGGCCTGGCTCGACCTGCAGGAGTTCGGCAAGAAGGCGCAGGCGGACCTGCAGCACATGGGTGAGGCCATGCGCCGGGCCGCCACCGAGAACATGCAGACCGACGTCGAGAGCGCCGGCGGCGTTCCGCAGGCCAACTGAGCCCGACCCCTCTGACCAGGTAAGGAGTCCCTCACATGGACACCATGTTCTACCAGTACGAGCAGATCGAGGAAGCGCTCGCGGCGATGAAGCGCTCGGCGCAGACGCTGCAGGACGAGACCTCGCAGCTGCGCAGCGCGGTGCAGCAGCTGTTCGGCGCGGACTTCGTCGGTGCCTCGGCGGACCAGTACAACACCACCGCCAACGAGCTGCAGCAGCAGCTGCAGGCCAAGAACCAGTACATCGACGACCTGCACCGTCAGGTCATGGACTCGATGGAGCGCATGCGCGCGTCCGACCGCGCGGGCGTCAACGCGTTCTGATGCCCCGGCCGGTGTCGCCCCGACGGGGTGACACCGGCCTTCGGCCGTTGCGGAGAACGGAGCAGGGATGGGCGAGCACACGAAGGTCGACCGGACCGCCATCGACGAGGCGGCGGGCAAGCTCGGCAAGCTGATGGACGACATCAAGGCGTTCACCGATCTCGACCCGCACTGGCCGGACGCGGGCAAGTTCTCCGTGGCCCAGTACGTCGAGCGGCGGGTCGACGACCGGCGCAACGCCGTGATCGACCACGCGAAGCGGCTGAAGACGATCCTGGACGCGATGGAACCCTCGCTGAAGGACGTGTCGAAGCTGCTCACGGACGTCGACTCCGACAGCGCCGCCGCGGTCGGCAAGCGCATCGACCAGCTCCGCGCCGACGCGGACAAGGAGATCGTCGACCGCGCCAACGAGATCGAGCACCAGCAGCACAACTTCACCACCGACGACGAGTCGGAGGCGAGCAACACCTCCGACGGCGACGGGTACGACGACACCCAGGGCCAGATCATCACCGGTGTGCCCAAGGGCGAGGAGGGCGTGGGCAGCGTCCCGCAGGACGAGGTGCTCAACGCCCCCAGCCAGACCGAGGACACCGACCAGGACACCACCGACGAGGAGTTCCTGGACGAGTTCGAGGACGACCGGCCCGACTCCTGAGCCCGGTCGCCGCCCGCGCCGGCTCCACCCTTCCCGAGAGGACACCCAGGACCATGGCCGATCAGACCCGCGTCGACGTCGGCGCCGTCACCGCATCCGCCGACGCCGTCGGTGCCCTGCTGCCCCCGAGCTCCGGCTCCCGGGACCGGCTCGGCGCGGACTGGTCGCCCTCCGGGCCGTTCGCGGCGGCGCAGCAGCTCGACGGGGTGTCCGATGCGCGCGCCCAGGAGCTGCTGAGCTACGTCACCGCGCTCCGCACCGAGCTCGGGGAGTTCGGTGGTTCCCTCGCCGACAGCGCCCGCGACCTGGTCGACACCGACGTCGTCTCCGGCACGCGGGTGATCGACCTGCCCCGCGACGAGGGCCTCGATGCCTGACGCCGACGACTCGGACGCGTTCGGCCTCGCCGGACAGGACACCGCGCCGCCCCCGGCGTTCGACGCCGCGGGTTTCAAGACCTGGACGACGCTGCAGTTCCAGGTCGAGGGCATCGCGCCCCAGGAGGGGCAGTCCAAGCAGGTCGCCGCGTGGAAGAAGTTCGGCGACCAGTTCGAGACCGCGACCGAGCGCCTCCAGTCCATCAACGACGACGTCGCCAAGCTGGTCAAGGAGGTCGACGAGGCACTCGAGGGGCAGGCCGGTACGGCCTTCCAGGACTACGCCAACGGCGTGCTGAAGGAGAGCAAGGCCTTCGCCGCGGTCCTGGCGGACAAGAAGTACGCCGACACCGTCCGCGGGATCGGGACCGACATCGCCACCTTCCGGGACAAGTGGTGGGAGACGGTCGAACAGAGCTGGGAGGACCGTCGCGCGGCCCAGGACAAGGTGCGCGCGAAGGCGGTCTCGGCCGTGTCGCTCGCGGCGGCGGCGGGGGACTCGTCCCTGATCGCCGACGTCGTGCAGACCTACAAGAACGTGGTCCGCCGGATCGAGAACGAGTACGAGGACGAGCTCGTCACGGCACTCCAGAAGCTGCTCGGCGGGCTGGCGGACGACTACTCGACGGCGGCCGGGGACATGGCTGCGCTGGAGATCGTGCGCGGCGAGAAGGCGCGCGGGTCGAAGGAGGCCGTCGCCAAGCTCGACAAGAAGGGTGACGACGACTCCGACGACGACTCCGACGGCTCCGGGTCCGACGACGACGATGACGACTCCGAGGGCTCCGGGTCCGGGGACGACGATGACGACACCGACTCGGACTCGGACTCCGACTCCGACGGGGCCCCGCCCACCGTCGAGGAGCTGGAGCAGCAGATCGAGGACCTCGAGGAACGCGTCGAGGAGCTGGAGACCGGTGGGACCGGCGGCGGCGACGGTGCCGGTGACGGCATCGGTGGTGCCGGTGACGGCCTCGGCGACGACGAGGGCTCGGGTTCCGGCTCGGGTTCCGGTTCCGGTTCCGGCTCGGATGAGGGTTCGGGTTCCGGCGGCAGCGGTGGCGCCCACGGTGGGGGCAACGCCGGTGGCGGCGCCCGCGACAAGGCGCTGGACGACGCCCGGAACGCGGCCGGCCAGGCCATCGACGACCTGGCGGGCGGTGGCGGTACCGGCGGCGGCACCGGCGGTGGCGACCCCGGCTCCGGCTCCGGCGAGACCGGGGGCTCGGGCGGGGGCGTCCCGGCCCCCGAGATCCCCGACCTGTCGACGGGCGGCGAGGACACCGGTGGCTCCGGGGGGTCGACCGCGGACCCGCAGCGCCAGGCAGCGCTCGACCAGGCGAAGAAGGCCGCCGGCGACGCCATCGACGGCCTCCGCGGCGAGACGTCCGACCCCACACGCGACAAGGCGCTCGAGGACGCCAGGAACGCCGCGAACCAGGCGATCGACGATCTGTCGGGCAGCGGCTCCGGCGGCACCGGCGACGGCTCGACGGGCGCGGGCGGAGGTCTGACCGGCTCGCCGGGCGGCGGCTCGCCGGGGTCGGGCTCGGGCTCGGGCGGCGGTGCGAAGTCGCCGGGGTCGGGTGGCGGCAGCGGACCCGGCTCCGAGGGCGCCAAGCGCGACCAGGCGCTGGAGGACGCGAAGAAGGCCGCGAACGAGGCCATCGAGGACCTCCAGGACCCGGTCTCCGAGGGTGGCTCCGGGGACGGCAGCGGTTCCGGGGACGGCAGTGGCTCCGGTGGGGGTCCGGGCTCCGGGGACGAGGGCGGCAACCCCGCGCACGACCAGGCGATGCGGGACGCGAAGGAGGCCGCCGACAAGGCGATCGACGAGCTGCGTACCGACGACCCGGTCCGCAACGACGCCCTCGACCAGGCCAAGGAGGCCGCGAACCAGGCGATCGAGGACCTCGCCGCCGAGGGGGCCGACACGGACGGCACGGCACTGCGGCCCGACGACCGCGGTCTGCTCGACCAGGCGCACGGGGCGGCCAACAAGGCACTCGCCGAGCTGGGCCCGGACGCCACGCCCGAGCAGGCGAGGGCGGCCGTCGAGAAGGCCATCGACGACCTCGGAAACCCCACCGGCGACCCGCACCGCCAGGCGGTACTCGACGAGCTGAAGAAGACCGCGACCGATGCCCTGGGCGACGAGCCGCCCGGTCGCGTCTCGGACGCGATGGACAAGGCCTTCGAGGAGCTCGGCCAGGACGCGGCGGACAAGACCGGCCTCGGGGACGACCCGGGGGCCCGGACCGCGACCGAGGGCGACGGCACCGGCGGTGGGTCGTCGGCGTCCCCGCCGGACCTGCCGTCGGCCGAGGAGCTGATGGGTGAGTCCGGTGGCGCGGGCGGCGGCGCGGACGACGGTGCCGGTGGTGCCGGGGGCGGCCCGGAGGACGGCGCGGGTGGCGGCGGCCCGGTGTCGCCGCCGGACCTGCCGTCGGCCGAGGAGCTGATGGGCGAGTCCGGTGGCGCGGGCGGCGGCGCCGACGACGGTGCCGGTGGCGCCGGCGGCGGCCTCGGCGGTGGTGCCGGTGGCGGCCCGGGTGCGCTCGACCCGAGCCTGGCCCGGTTCGACACCGACGTCGCCGCCGAACGCGGCTTCGGTGTGCCGCCCGGCGGCGTCCCGAACGGGCAGGTGCTCCCCGCGGCCAACGCCGCGGCCGGCGGACCGATGGGCGGCGGTATGCCGATGGGTGGCATGCCGATGGGCGGTGCGGGGATGTCCCCGCAGGGCATGGGACAGGAGCGTGAGCGCGAGCCGCACACCTGGCTGCAGGCCGAGGGCGGGATCTGGGACGAGGACACCGACCATCTCGCCCCCGGTGTGATCGGACGGACCTGACCGTGACCACCCCCGTGCCCCCGGTGGACACCGGGTTCGACGCGATCGTCGCGCAGCTGCTCGCGGCCGACCCCGACGTGCTGTACCGGCGGGCGGACGCCGTCGACGCCGTCGTCGTCGAGCTGGAGACGGCCCGCGACGGGCTGCGCCGCGAGACCCGCCGCGTCCAGGAGGCGATGCTCGGCGCGACCGCGGACGGGTTCGCCGCCGAGTCCGCGTCGAAGGTGGCCGCACTGGAACGGTCGCTGGAGGCCGTCCGGACCTGGCCGCTCGCCCTGCGCGGCGCCGGCGACGAGCTCGGGCGCGCCCGCAGCGCGGCGATGTCGCTGCGCGAGCAGCGCGCCGCCTGGGCCGGTCACCCGCAGGCCGCCGAGGTCGAGGCGACGTTCGCCGCGGCGGCGCGCGCGGAGCTGGCCCGGGTGGAGACGGCCTTCGCCTCGTCGGGCGGTGCGCAGCAGCCGATCGCGGCGGTACCGGGGTCGTCGCCGGCCGGTGGGCCGACGGTGACCGCGGTGTCGACCACCGCGCCGCCGCAGCCGGAGGTGGTCACCGCGGTGCGGCCGGGGTCGGCGGGCCCGACGGCCGGGATCCCGGGGCTGACCGCACCCGGCCCGGAGGCGGCGGGCATCCGCGCGGCCGCGCTCCCGGAGGCACCCGCCCCGGTGACGGACGGGTCGCCCACGGCGCCGGGGGACGCGGCGTTCGCCCCGACGGCGTTCGCGCTCGGTGGCCAGACCCTCGGTGCCCCCGCGGCCGCCCCCTCCGGGACGCTGCAGTCCGCGCCGGTGACCCCCGCGCCGTCGACTGCCGCGCGAGCCACGGCCGTGGCCCCGTCGGGGGTGCTGGGGCGCCCGTCGGACAGCAGCCGGACCGGCACACCGGCGACGGTCACCGCGCCGGTCGGCACCCGGGCCGCCCTCTCCCCGGAGTCGCCCGGGGCCGACCCGGACCGGTCCGCCGATGGCGGTGGAACGCTCCCCGGGGGGCTGGTCGGGATGGCGGCGGGCGGCGTGCTCGGACGCGGTACGACCGAGGGCAGGACCCCGGCCGGGACCGGGCCGTCCCCCGCCACGGAGCGGACGGACGCGACCCGTCGCGGGGCAGGGCGCACCACCGGTCCGGACGCGGTCGGGGCGGTGTCGCTGCCGGAGGTCGAGGCGCTGCAGGCCACCACCTCCGGTGGCGGCCCGTCCACGCCGTCCGACCGGGTCCGCGCGGGTGCGGGCCCGCTGCCGTCGTCGGTGGGCCTGCCGTCCTCGCCGCCCGTGTCGTCGGGCGGACCGGCGGTGCGGGTGCCGACGCTGCCGGTCACCGGTGACGCGGCGGCGATCGCGACGCTGCCGGTCACGACACCCACCCCGGACCCCCGCAGCGCCGGACGCCTCCCGCTGTCCCCGGGCGCCGGGGAGGCGGGGATGCCCGGCGGGGCGCCGATGGGCGGGCCGTTCATGCCGATGGGGGCCGGGATGGCCGCCGGGATGAACCAGAACGACGACCGCGCCCGCGAGACCTCGCTGACCGCTGATCCCAGCAACTGGCAGGACGACGGGGTGCCGGGAGTGCTGGGCCGCAGCTGAGGCCCGGCCTCCACCCCGCCCGACCACACGAGGAGGAGACACCCATGAGCGACGCCACGGACCACGAGGGGTACTACGCCCGGCGGCTCGACGAGGCCTTCGAGCAGGTCGAGCAGGAACGCGCCCGGGTCGGGGAGGTCAGCCGGGTCTGGAAGGAGGAGCAGACGACGGTCGTCGCGAAGGACCGCTCGTTCACCATGACCTTCGACGGCCGTGGCGATCTCGCCGACCTCAGCTTCCACGGCACCCGGTACCGCTCGCTGGCGCCCACCGAGCTCGCGCACCTGATCGTCGGGACGCTGCAGGCGGGTCGGCTGCAGGCACTGGAGCGCACCGCCGCGATCGTGCAGGAGGGCGGTGGCGCGGAGGGGCTGGACCTGGTGGGACTGGCCACCGGGAAGGTCGACCCCTCCGAGATGATCGAGTCGCTGATGGGCTCGATGTTCGCCGAGATGGGCGTCGAGGACCCGACCCGGGGTGAGCGTCGTGGCCGATGAGACCTACGTCGACCTCCCCGGCGTCCGGCGCAACGCCGAGGGGGTGCGCCGCATCCGGAGCGACCTGGCAGGGCCGTTGGAGCGTCTGAACGCGCTCAGCGCGGAGTACGAGGGCTGCTGGGGCACCGACGACATCGGCAAGGCCTTCGGGGAGAAGTACTCCCCGGACTCGACCGAGGCCCGCGCCGGTGTCGGCGAGACGACCGAGGGGCTCGACATCTACGCCGACAACCTCGAGATCTCGGCGGACAACCTGTCGCGGCTCGACGAGGACAACGCCTCCCACGTCCCTCCCGCGTAGCGCACGCCGTCCGTCCCCGCACGACACCAACCCGATCCGGCCGCACCGCCGGGTCCGACCCTCACACGATCGGTGGAACGAGGAAGGAGGGAACCCTGCGATGCCAGGTGGGTCGACCGAGCTGCCCGACTCCCTCCAGAAGTTCTTCAAGGTCACCCTCGGGATGGAGTGGCCGGAGGGCAACGAGGGCAACCTGCGGGCGCTGAGCGGCGCCTGGGCCGACCTCGCCGCGGCACTGGAGCAGGCCGCGATCGACGCTCGGCGGTCCGGGGCCGACCTCGACGACGTCCTGCGCGGCGACACCGGGGCCGCGAACGCGAAGCTCCTCGGCGAGGACTACGCCGCCAGCCTCACCGAGCTGGCCCAGGGTGCCGACGAGTTCCGCAAGGCGACGAAGAACGCCGCGGCGGACATCCAAAAGGGCAAGATCATGTTGATCGTGATGGCCGCGATGACCCTCGCGGCCGTCATCGAGCTGCTCGTGTCGCTGTTCGGGGCGATCTTCGTCCCGGCCGTCCTCGCCGCGGCCCGGGTCGGTCTGTGGGCGCTGCTGCGGCAGATGGTCAAGCAGATGATCCAGGCGGTCGCGCGGCTCGGGCTGAACAAGGCGACCGCCCAGACGCTGCTGCGGGGCATCTCGAAGGCGCTCGCGGAGGCGACCAAGCGGGCGGCGCTCTACGGTGCGGCCGGCGCCGGGCTCATGGCCGGCCTCGACGGCCTCATCCAGGTCGGGCAGAACGAGTCGGGTGGCCGCGAGGGCTACGACCTCGACTCCATCGGGCACAGCGCGATCGGTGGTGCGATCGGCGGAGCCGGTGCGGGGCTCGCGCGCGCGGCGGCCGGGGGCGTGCGCAGCTGGAGCAACAGCGCGATGCGCAACCTCAACCGGGCCCGTCCGCCCGGAGCCCCGCCCCAGCAGCTCGCCCGCCACGTGCGCGCGTTCGGCATCCTCGGCTACGCCGGTGCGCAGATCATGACCGCGCCGGCGTCCGGCGCGGTCATCAACGCGGTGTTCGGCGAGGACTCCAACCCGTTCTTCGGTGCGATCGGCGCACTCGGCGGGATGCGCAGCCGGCCCGGCGGCGACTTCGGCCTCGCCGCGAGCAAGGTCCCCTTCCTCAACCGGGCGTCCCTGCTGGACCACATGAAGAAGGAGGGACTGCGCCCCTCGGCGACCCCGCCGCCCTGGATGGCCTCCGCCGGTCCCGACGACGTCCTCCGGATCCCCACGACGTCCGACGGGCCGGGGCCGACCACCGGTACGCGCCCGTCCGGCGACGACCCGGCGACGACCCGGGGCGACGACGGGGACTCGTCGGCGCCGTCGCGGTCGTCGGGGCAGGGAACGGAGAGCCGGCCGCCGCTGGTCATCCCGTCGTCGCCGACGGTGAGCTCGTCGTCGACGGCGACGCCGGAGTCCGTGCCGGCGACGGTGACCGGCGGATCGTCCGGCACCGCGTCCGGCCCGACGTGGGGCTCGGCCGCCGGCGCCCGGCCGGAACCGGTGTCGGAGCCTCCGGCCTCCTCCGTCACGCCCGTCGCCGGCGACACGACGAACCTGTCGACCCCGGACGGAGCGCCGGTCCCGGGCAACGGCAACACCAGCGGCAACACCAGCGGCGGCACGGGTGGCGACACGGGGGGCGGCGCTGCGGGCGGCCGCGATGCGCCGGGGAACAGCGCGCCGAGCAGCAACGTGCCGGGTAGCAATGCGCCGGGCAGCAACGTGCCGGGTGAGAGCGCGCCGGTCAGCAACTCGCCGGGCAACAACGCACCGGGTAGCAACGCGCCGGGTAGCAACGCGCCGGGTAGCAACGTGCCGGGTAGCAACGTGCCGGGTGAGAGCGCGCCGGGCAGCAACTCGCCGGGCAACAACGCACCGGGCAACAACGCACCGGGCAACAACGCACCGAGCAACAACGCACCGAGCAACAACGCGCCGGGCAACAACGCGCCGGGCAGCAACGCGCCGGGCAGCAACTCGCCGGGCAACGACGCACCGAGCAACAGCGCGCCGGGCAGCCCCGCCACGGTCGACTCCGCGCCGGGGGACAGGGCGCCGGGCACCGGGGCTCCGGAGAACAGCGCGCCGGGCAGCACGGCTCCCGGAAGCACCGCACCGGGCAACACCGCCACGGGTGGCGACGCACCGGGCAGCATCGCACCGGGAAGCGACGCGCCGCCCAGCGCCGTGCCCGGTCACGGCGCGCCGGTCGGTGCAGCGCCGGCCGGCACCGCCGCGGGCACCCCTGCCGGGGGCACCCCTGCGTCGGGCAACACCGCGTCGGGCAACACCGCGTCGGGCAACACCGCGTCGGGCAGCCCTGCGTCGGGCAGCCCTGCGTCGGGCAGCCCTGCGTCGGGCAGCCCTGCGTCGGGCAGCCCTGCGTCGGGCAATGCCGCGTCCGGCAACACCGCGTCGGGCAACACCGCGTCCGGTGGCAGCTCGACCGCGCCCCGGCCGACGTCGGACACCGCGGTCAGGAGCACCGGCGGGGAGGCACCGAACCCGGCGGCGCCGGTCAGCGAGGGCCGGGACCAGGGCTCCACGCCTCAGCGGGGCACCGTCGAGGGGGAGGGCACCGGCGGCCGCGGGACCGACGCTCCGGGCCCGGCGGCGGTGCAGTCCGACGGCGCCGCCCCGCCCGGACGGGCCACGACCGGCGACGGTCCCTCCACACCGGACGGATCCCGCGACACCGTCGGGACCCGTCCGACCGAACCCACCGCATCCACCGGGACCGTGCGCGACGCGACCACCGACTCCGCAGGCGGTCCGGTCCGCGAGCCGGTCCGGGGCGAGCAGGCGCCCACGGTGGGCGGCGACGCGCGCACCCCGGAGCTCTCCCCGTCCCGCGTCGCCGACGACACCGACGGTCGTGGGACGGGTGGCCCGGTCGCCACCCCGCAGCCGCCCGCCGCGTCGTCGACCACCCAGCCGGCCACGTCCGGGGCCGGTCGCGACACCGCCACGACCTCCGGCGGAGGGCGCACCGACGCCACCCCGTCCGGCCAGGGCTCGGGGGCGAACACCCCCCGATCCGCCCAGCAGGCGCCGTCGACCGGCACGTCGGCGGGGGAGGGGCGCACCGTCGGCGGCGAGTCCGCCACCCGCGCGACCGGTGGTGGGCGCGACGCCGCCCCGACCGCCGCCGACGGCGCCCGTTCCGCGGACACCTCCCGCTCCGGGGGATCCCCGCTCGCCCCGGCCGCCGGGGACCGGGCCACCTGGGAGACGTCGGGGTCCCCGTTCACCGACCTCGACCGCACCCCGCCCACCGCACCCGTCGAGCCCACGGTCCTGCCCGCGGCCGTGTCGTCCACGCCCGCGACCGGTACGCCCCCGCCGGTGTCCACCTCGGTCACGGCGGGGTCGACCCCGGCAGCCCCGGCCCCGACGCCCTCGTCCGCGGCCCCGACGCCCCCGGCCCCGCCGTCCTCGACCCCGGCTCCGACCCAGACCCCGACGGCGTCCCCGACGTCCGCCCCGCCCCGCACCGGAACCGACGGTGCCCCGCCGCCCGCGCCGCGCACCGACGGCGCCCCGCCGGCCCCCGCACGCACCGACGGCACCACACCGGCGCGCACCGACGGCAGCACGCCGGCCCCTGCGCGCACCGACGGCAGCACGCCGGCCCCGGCACGCACCGCCGGGTCCGGCGGGCCGGACACGACCCGGACCGGCGACCCGGCGTCCGGCGAACACCGCCCGGCCACCGCCCGCGGTGCCCGCACCCCGGAGGGGGATCCTCGCGTCCCGGAGTCCCGCCCGGCCGAGTCCGGCGGGCGCTCGCGCACCCGCGACCGCGAGGACGGCACCGTCGTCCTGCCGGTGCCGACCCCGGATCCCGCCGAGTCCGGTCCGCCCGCCCCGCGCCGCGGCGACGACGGGGGGCGGTCCGCCGCACCCGGGTCCGAACAGAGCGCGCCGGTCACACCGGTCCGGTTCCGCGAGTCCACCACCTCGATCGACGAGGACGCCCGCGGCCCGATCCGCGACGCCACCGACGCGTTCGTCCGCGACGTCCTGGCCACGCCGCCGGACCGCCGGGCCCCCGCCATGACGATCACCGGCCACGGCAACGGGACCATGCGCCGCACACCGTGGTCGATCGACGGCACCGGCACCGGCCGGGCCCGGGCCGACGCGGTGCGGGCCGTCGTCCTCGAGCGGCTCGACGAGCTCGCCCGCGAGGGCGGCCTGGGGGGCCGGGACACCTCGGAGTTCCGGGTGCTGGCGCGGACGGACGCGACGCCGCTGACCCCCGGCGCGCTGCGCGACACGAACCGGATCGCGATCATCGACTACACCACCGACGACGTCACCGGCCCCCGGTCGGAGAGCACGGTGACCTTCTCCTCGGGCCAGCACCGTCCCGGCCCGGGTGCCGACGCCGACATCGTCGCGCTCGCGGGTCAGGTCCGCGAACGCCTCCGCGACGGCGGCCCGGTGCGCGTGGAGATCGTCGGCGACGGCACCGGCCGTCCCGCGCAGCGGCTGGCGCACCGCGGCGGCGCGCTGATCGAGTCCTCCGGCCGGGTCGCGAAGACCAGGCTCGGCAGCGCCGAGAAGTGGACCCGCGACCTGCTCCGGCACCCCGCCGACGACCCCCGTCCGCCGGGGCGGTGGGTGGTCCGGCCACCGTCGGCCGGCCCCGAGGCACTCCTGGAGCAACGGCGCACCGCCGGCCGGGAGCGGGCCGACGCCGTCGCGAACCGGCTCCGCGAGCTGCTCGGCGACCACGCCGACGGGGTGCGCATCGCGACCCGGGCCGCCGTCGACCGCGCTCCGGACGGGCCGGTCGGTGCCCCGTCCCGGTCGGTGCGTGCCGTCGTCGAACAGGACGCGCAGCGCCCGCCGGAGGCGGTCGGCCGCGGCGGGCCCGCCGAGGACGGCGTGCTGCGGAACGACGGCGACGGCGCCCGTGACGGTGACGGCGGCGGCCCCCGCGACAGCGGCGACAGCGCCCGGAGCGACGCGGCCCCCGCCGGCGCGCCCGTCCGCATCCCGTTCGCCGAGGGCGCCCACCGGATCGCCCACCGCGACCGCGCAGCGGTCGAACGCGCCACCGACGCGTGGATCGACGACGTCGTCGCCGCGCGTGCGGCCGGCGGCCCGACGCCCGCCCTGGTGGTCACCGGGCACGGCAACGGGTCGCGCGACCTCGTCCGCCCCTGGGCCGACCGCACCGGCGCCGAGGTCACCGGCCGCGACCGCGCCCGCTCCGTGCACGACGTCGCCGAGCAGCGCCTGGCCGAGCGGCTGCGCACCGACCGGGCGGGCGGCCTCACCCGCGAGGACTTCCGCATCGTCTCCGGCGGCAGCGCGCGCCCGCCCGTCCCGGACGCGTCCGTGGAGCAGCGCCGCGTCGCCGTCGTCGAGCAGCGGACCGACGACGTCGCCCGTACCGACTCGGTGCACGACGTGGCCTTCGACTCCCACGTCACCCGCCTCGACGACGACGCCCGCCGCGACCTCACGACCTTCGCGGGGGAGGTCCGTGAACGCGCCCGTCTGGCCGTCGCGGCCGGGAACCCCCCGCCCCGGGTGCTGCTCGTCGGCGACGGCATGGGGCACCGCGCCGACCGGGCCCGCGGCACCGCGGAGTCCCTCGTCGGCCGGGCCGACACCGACCGGGCCGGCCGGCCGCGCAACGACGTGGCTCAGCGGCTGGCGACGGGCCGTGCGCGGGCGCTGGCCGCGGCCGTGTTCCTGCGCGGGCAGCTCGCGGACGTCCCCGGGGTCCGGATCGTGCACCGCGCCGCGGTCGACGCACCGGACGGTGTCGTGCCCCGGCCGGGCCGCGGCGTGCAGGCGCACGTCGACGCGCCGGTGCCGCGCACCGTCATGGGCGACCCGCAGGGCCGTCACCTGCAGGACGTGCCCCGCCGGGTCCACGTCCCGCTGCTGGGCGGACGGTTCACCGCCGACGTCCGACGCGCCCTGGAGATGTGGATCGCCCGGACCGGCGACCCCTCCGCCGTGCACGTGTGGGCCGACGCCCCCGCCCGCGGCCACGGTGGGCTCTCGGCCGTGTCCCGGCGCCGCCTGACCGACCTCGGGGTCACCGTCCGCGACGTCTCCACCGACCTCCCGTCCGGTACCCGCGCGACCGACCGGATCCTCAACCACCGGCTCCGCACCGGTTCCTTCAACGGGGTCGGCACGGACGTCGCGCTGTCGGTCGTCCACTCCGAGGGCGGCGTCTGGGCCGACCCGGCCGTGCGCGCCACCGGCGACGGCCCACCCGCCCCGCTCCCCGCGACCATGCCCCGCATGCCCGGCGGCGTCACCGACGGCGAGCCGCTGTTCCCGCTGCTCACCGGCCGCGTGGACGGGCTCGACGGTCCCGGTACCGGGCTGCTCGTCGCCCCACCCGGCTCGGCGCTGCTGCAGACCCTGCTCAACTCCGACCGGCTCGGCGAGGACGGGTTCCTCACGGGCCGTCTGCAGGAGCACCTCGACTCCCGCCCGGTGGACCTGACCGCGCGGGCCGACCGCGGCACCGAGGCCGACCTGCGCACCGACCTCGGCTCCGGCCGGTTCCGTGGCGACGACCACGTGCTGTCGCCGTGGACCGGCCGCGACGTGCCCGCCCCGGCCGCCGCGCCCCGCTCGCTGCTGCGGGTGCAGTCGGTGGGCCCCGAACAGCGGCGCGCCGTCGCGGACCTCATCGCGTCGATGGTCCCGGGCGCATCGGCACGGCGGTCGGGGACGGCGACGTCGTCGCAGCTCGACGCGATGCTCACGCACCGGCCGTCGGCGCTGCACCAGGGACTGCCCTTCGAGGTCGAGGTCGGCGGCCGCCGCTACGAGGCCGTCGTCGCCGTGGACCACGACCCCGGCCGCCGGGGCCACGGCCCCGACCCCGCCGCGACCGACGGCACCGAGCAGATCCGGCGCGGCACCGACAACCTCGTCGAGGGCCGCTACGACGACAGCAGCCGCGCCGTCCCGATCGCCGGCTCCGGCGGCTCGCTCGCCGGGTACGGCGGTGCCGTGGTCACCGTGACCGGGGGCGACACCGTCGGGCACCGGACCCGCAAGACGGTCAACAACGACGTCGGCTACGACGCCAAGCACACCCCGGCCGCCGACGTCCCGGTCCGCTTCACCGTCACCCTGCGCGACGAGTCCGGCGCCGTCGTCGGGCCCGGACCACGCGTCCTGGACGGCACCGCCACCGGATGGTTCGACCAGCCGACCCCGAACGCCGGCGCCCGCCCCGCCGTCGAGCTCGGTCCCGGCGCCGGGCCCGCGCTGTCCAACGCCGCGGTCCTCGACGTCCGTGGACCCGGCCCGGACGCGGTCCTGGCCGCGCTGGCCGACCAGCTCCCGCCCGGGCTGCTGCAACCGGGGTCCCCGGGCCGCAACCGGCTGCTGCACTTCCTGTCCGACAACCACCTCGCCCACCACTACGAACGGTTCACCACCGGCTGGGTGCGCTCGGACGAGCTGCGCAACCCCGGCGGGCCACCGGTGTATGTCGAGTCCCGGCTGGTGCCGAAGAAGGGGTCGTGGCTGGCCGAGCTCGACGGCAAGACCACCAAGCAGCAGCGCATCGACTGGGGCGTCGAGGGCAGCAGAAGCTCCCGTCTCGGTGTCTCCGGGGAGATCCGCGGGGGCTGGCGGTTCTTCCCGAAGGTGGCCTTCCTGCACCTCGGCCCGTACCTCGGGGTGGGCTGGAACCGCAGCCGCGGCTGGGCGGCCACCCACATCGGGGCGTCGCGGCGCAACGTCGACCAGAGCTCCCTGGGCGCCTACGAGGTCGAGTTCGTGCGCGAGACCAGGGTGCGGTGGGGGTCGACCAGCCCCGTCGCACCCCCGGCCCGGACGCCGGTGGAGCTGGTCCTCGCCGACTCCCCGCACAACGCCCGCGACGCGGGACTGCCCGTCACCGACACCGTCCGCGACGCCCGCAACACCGATCGCCGGACCGACACCCTCCCGCCCTACCTGGCCGCGGGCCTGGGCATCGGCCGGGGACACATGCACTCCCTCGGCGACGCACCGACCCGGCTGCGCGAGCGGATCGACCAGATCATCGCCTCGGTCGGCGGCCCGTTCGCCGACCTCGCCGACGGCGACGGGAGCCACCGCGCGTCGACCAGCAGCTCGACGGTCCGCGACCTCGGTGAGACCTGGCGGATGCTCGACCACAACACCACCCAGACGCTGCTGGGCACCAGCGCCGACTCTCTCTACGACGGCGGCGTCGACCTCGTGCTGGCGCGCAACCGGTTCCGCCGTACCGAGTACCTGCACCTGAGGATCACCGCCGAGATGCTCGACGTCGGCGACGAGGGCCCGCTCGACGGGATCAGCGTCAAGACCAGCGCCGGCAACCGCACCGAGTCCGTCAGCGGTGCCGCCACCGGGATCGAGGGGACGCTGGGGCTGCGGGCCGGGCTCGGGTTCGAGGCCGGCGCGGTCTACCCGGGCCTGGGGGCACGGGCCTCGGCCGGTCTCGGCCACAGCGACGGCGGCGCCGGCGGCACCATCACCGGCCGGCGCGCGGTCGCCGGTCCCGCCGGGACCTCGCACCGGGTCACCGGCGAGAACCTCTACACCATCACCGCGGAGCGGTTCAGCGAGACCAACGCGTTCGGGCGGCTCACCGGCATCGGTGCGCCCGGTCGGCACGTGAGCCCCCGGACCCCGGTGGTGCTGCCCGACGGCCCGCCGATCCGGGAGCCGTTCGCGCTGGACGTGCCGGCCGACGAGATGCTCACCCCGGGTACGCCGCCGGAGGCCCAGGGCATCCGCAGCCGGCCGCGGATCACCATGGACAGCCCGGTCGGTGCCCGGCGCCGGGACTTCGCACAGACCCTGCTGGCCGACAGCACCTTCACCTGGGTCGGTGGGGTCAGGGAGCGCCGCACCGCCGCCGAGGCCGCGCTCACCGCCGCCGCCGGGGGAGACGCGGTACTGGGCCGGCGCGGGACCGAGGACGGCCGCGCGCTCGAGGCCGTCCTGGCCCCGCAGCGGGTGTCCAACGACCGCGGGGTCACCGAACGCGGGCTCGCCACACCCGAGCAGGTGCACAAGCGCCGCTGGCGGGACCGGCGCGGCACCGTCGTGTCCACCCTGGGCCTCTACGACCTGCGGGTCGTCGACGTGCGGCACGCGCCGCCGACCGGCCGCGCCCGCAGCGAGGTCGTCTACGGCGGCTACGTCGCGTCCGGCTCGTCGTCGAACGCCCGGGGCGCCCAGGGACGGGCCGGGTTCGAGGTCAACGACTCGTCGCTGACCGCCCAGGAGCTGGAGCAGTCCTCGCGCCACCCCACCGGGTCGGGCGGGATCCACGGCGGCTACCAGGCCGGCGCCCGCGACACCGGGGCCCAGGGGACCCTCGGTGCGCGCGAGACGTTCAACGACGGGTCCGGTGGCCGGTCGTTCGTCGTGAAGGCCCGTGGCGTGGTCACCCACCGGGCGACGTCGTGGGAGAGCAACCAGCTCCTCGACACCGTGCACACCCCCACCCGCCGGACCGCCATCCGCTACGTCGACCTGCCCGACCACGTGTTCCTGTCCGTCGGCGAGGAGCAGATGCGGGTGTGGGGCCTGCTCCCGCAGGAGGAGAACCGCCCGCACCAGGCACCGGTGGACCTGCAGGTGCCGCCGACGCTGCGCGGCGACGACCCCGTCGCCGGTCTGGGCTGGCCCACCGACGAGGGGCTGCGCGCCCCGCTGGCCGACATCAACGACCAGCTCCCCGGGCACTTCGCCGGCCGGCTCGACGCCGACGAGGTCGCGCTGCTGACCGAGCGGCTCACCGATCCGCAGCGGGGCATCTCCGCGGCCGACCTGAAGGGGCTGCACAGCAGTCTCGGCGGGGACGGGGTGCCGTTCAGCGCCTCCCGGCGGGGCTTCCTCGTCCACCACGACCTGTCCGGGCACCTGTCGTTCGTGCCGGACACCACCCCGGGTGCGACGCGCGTCGAGCAGGTCGTCCACGACGGGCACGCGCCCAAGGTGGAGCAGTACTTCGCCGACCAGCGCTCGTCGACGTCGGTACGCAGCTCCGGACCGGTCGCCCAGTTCGGCGGCACCCTCGGCGGCCGTGGCGGCAGCGGTGGCGAGGACCCGTACTACGGCGGCGGCTCCGGTGGGCTCGCCGCGTCCTCGTCGCGGACCGACGTGCACACCGACACCACGGCCGACACCGTCCGGACCTGGCGCTTCCTCGGCTACGACGGGCCCACCGCGATCATCGGGCAGACCGGTCGTCTCTCGCTGACCGTCACCCGCGACGGCGAGACCATCCCGGGCCCGACGTCGGCGCCGTTCACGCTCCGCCACCGGGTGCCCGCGGCGTTCCTGTCGTCCCTGCCGGACCTGCCGCAGCCGCCCCCGGACCAGACCCGCCGGGCCGGACCCGGTGGTGACGCGCTGCGGATCGACCCGGACACGGCGATGGGCATCATCCGCACCGACGCCGTGGCGATCAGCCGCGCGGTGCAGGACCACCTCGCGACGGTGGACGTGCCGGACGCGTTCCGCCGGCCCGGCGAAGCGGGCCGTCACCAGCTCGACGTGCTGTTCTCGCCCGAACACCTCGACTCGTGGATCCCGCCGATGCTGAAGGGCTCGGCGGCGCTCCCGCCGGTCGTGCACCCCACCCAGGTGGGCGTGACGCTGACCCCGCGGATCACGGCGACCCCGGTGTCGCTGCACACCGACGGGGTGTCCTCGGCGATGAACCTCGGCGCCGAGTCCAACTTCCACATCGGGACCCAGACCGCGTCGTCGCAGACCCACTCCGGTGACGTCGTCGGCTCGGTCGTCGGGGAGGGCCGCGACGTCGGCAGCAGCCGCGGCGACGCGCGCGCCGACGGCGCGGCCGGAGCCTCCACGAGCAACCGCGGCGGCCAGGCACCGTTGATCGGGCGCGAGCACGAGACGAAGCTCGGCGACCCCGTCCGGCTGCTCGGCGGCCGGTTCGACTACCGGATCGAGCTGGAGCTGAACCGGCCGGGCCGGGCCCCGGAGACGTTCACGGTGCCGACGGTGACCGGCACCGGGATGCGGCTGTTCCTGCCCGAACGCCACGCCGCGGACCTGCTCGGACCGATGCCCGAGACGGTGCGCACCGCGATGGAGCAGGAGAAGACCCGCGCCGGCGAGTGGCGGGCCGCCGACACCGCGCTGGTGGAGCTGCAGCGCCGGAACGACCAGCTGTGGCTCGACGCGGGCCCCGGCGGCCGCGCCACCCTGGCTCGGGACCGGGCCGCCGAGATCGCGGCGATCGACGCCGACCGACGGACCGCCGCCACCCGGTTCGACGAGGCGGCCCGGGCCTGGGCGCAGGCCAAGACCGACCTCGACCGCCGCGTCCGCGAGTGGGTGAGCCCCGGTGCCGGTCGCGACGACGTCGTCCCGCCCCCGCCCGTGCGTCCCGCCCCGCCGCCCGCACCGCCCGCACCGCCTGCCCCGGCGCCGCCGCAGCGTCCGGCCGCGGCCGCACCGGCCCCGTCGCCGGTCCCCGAGGGGATGCCCCCGGCGGTGCCGCACCCGTCGGTGCCCGAGGCGCCCACCGACGCCCAGGCCGCGGCGATCGGCCAGGCCCTGCAGGTCTACGACCGGCCGTCCGGCCCGGACGAGGTGCGCGAGGCGTACGCGCAGTGGCGCGGGCGCGGCGAGCCGATGCCGCGCGGGGGCGACTGGTCGCTGGCCGCGGCCGTCGCGAACCCGGACCTGGTCGGTGACGGGCCGGGTGCCCGTGCGATCGGCGTCGAGGCGGAGTTCCTCCGCCACCGGTTGGTGAACCTCGCGGAGTTCGTCGCCCCCGGTGACGAGCTCGCCGGGTCCACGGCCCTCACGGCGGTGGCCGAGATCGGCCCGTCGGGCATGACGCTGGAGCTGGTCACCCAGCCGGCCGGCCTCCTCGACGGCGACGTCGGCCGGGTGCCGCTCGAGGAGAGTGCGGCGGCGCTGGACCGGGTGCTGCAGCGGCTGGCCGCCCTGACCGGTCCCGCGCCGCTCTCCACCATCTTCCCGTCGCCGGAGTACCGGCTCTCCTCCGACGCCGACGGGGTCCGGGTCGAGCCCCTGACCGGGTCCGGCGGGGTCACGGTGTCGCCCCACTACACCGCCGGGACCGCCGTCGCCGGACTCGCGGACCTGCTGACCTGGCTGTCCGGCCGGTCGGCGGCGGTCAACGTGTTCCCGGCCCACGCGGCCCGCCTGCACCTGGCGGACGGGCTGGAGCTGGGCCGCCGTGTGGCCGAGGAGATGGTGACCGACCCGGCGTTCGCCGACCGGCCGCCGCACACCCTGGCCGCGACCCGGACGGCCGTGCACGGCACGGTCGCCGCCCTCTACCTGCAGTTCGCGGCCATGTCCCAGCGCCTGCACGCCGACGGCGGAGTCGCGCTGACCAAGAACTTCTCCGCGTTCAACCTGCGGCACTTCCCCGACCACGTCGTCGAGGGCACCGGCCCGGAGGGCGCCGCCTGGCTGCACCGCAACACGGGCCCGGTGATGGAGCGGTTCGCCTCGACGTTCCGTGCCCTCGACCCGCAGGGACACCGTCGGGACCCCGACCCCGGCCTGCTCGACCGCAGGCTCCCCCCGCGCCGCATGAACGACTCCGACCCCAGCACCGCGACCCTGCGCGACTGGCTGTACGGCGGGCTCAGCGACGACCCGCAGCGCCGCCGGGTGGGCCCCGACGAGGCGCTGGGGATCAGCACCACGCTGCCGGAGCTCGACCACAACCGCGCCGCGGACGGCACGCCCCGGCTGACCCCGCCCGCCGCCGTGGGGGAGATGCGCCACGAGGGGCCGCGCACCCAGCGCGACGGCGGGTCGCCGTTCGCCGGTCCCCAGGACCTGCAGACCGGCATCCGCGAGATCGGTACGGCGAGCCGGGAGGCCTACAGCGCGGCCGAGGCGCTGCTCGCCCAGGCGTCGATCGCGGCGACGCCGTTCGCCGCCCCGGGGACGTGGGCCCCCGCCCTGCGCGGTGAGAGCCTCGGCGCCGGCCTCGACGCGGGGCTGGCCGCCCACGAGACCTGGCGGGGGACCCCCCGGGTCGCGTACGGCTCCGCGGCGACCCCGCTCGCGGCCGCCGTCGCCGACGTCGAGAACGCCTTCGGCGCTCCGCTCGCCCCGGTCGGGGAGGGACCGGAGGCGTTCGGCACGGTCGTCGACCGGATCCGGCGGGCCGGCCACGGGGCCGACGCGATCGTCCACGCCTACCCGGAGGCCGCCGAGCCCGGCCGCTCCTACGGTCGCGGCGACTGGGTCGGGCCGGTGCGTCGCGTCTGGAACCTGGTCAACCACGAGGGCACCGTCTGGCTCGTCGACCCGCGGACCGGCACGGCCACCGTCGCCGGTCCGGACCCGATCCCGCGGATCGGCCGGGTGTTCGCCGTGGGCGCCGATCCCGGCGCGGCCCCGATCCGGTTCACCCCCGACGCCGCGGCCCGGACCACTCCGGACGACCCGGGCGCGGGGGCCCGCCCCGAGACAGGCCCGCCCGGCGACGGGCCGACCACCACGGCCGGTCCGGATACCGGGCCGCCCGCCCCCTCCCGGTCGTGGCGCCCCGGCCCGCTGTGGCGCACGGACGCGACGCCGGCCGCCCCGCAGCTCCGGGACCCGCTGCAGCCCGCGCAGTGGGACGCCCGCCGTGGCGACGCGACGCCCGGGACCGCGCACACCGAGCAGATCCGCGTCCTGCAGCAGCCGGACGGCACCCTGACCCCGCAGGGCAACCCGGTGACCGTCGACGTGCGCCGCATCGAGGTCGAGCCGGGACGGTGGGTGCGCGAGCTGACCCTGCCGCTGCACCTCGTCGGGGACCCGGCACACGTCGCCCGCGCCACGGAGCTGGCCACGCAGGCGCTGCGCGACCACGTCGACGGCCGCTACACGCTGCCCGGCGGCGACCAGCTGCACCTGCGCATCGAGCCGACGACGCGGGCCGACGCCAACCGCGTCCTCGTGACCTCCGAGCCGGGGTACACCGGGGCGAACTCGACGTCGCTGCACTGGCGGATGGAGCACCTCGAGCGCGGCGACGACCCCGCGCAGGCGGTCGGCCGCACGTTCCACGAGCTGCTGCACCGGGTCGGCCTGCCCGACCGCTACCGGGTCCCCGGCGCGGTCCTCGGCGGGGTCGTCGACGGGACCGGTGTGATGGGCACGGACTGGCGGAGCACGCTGCTCACCGGCGCCGACCTGGCCCGGATCGACGAGGTCGCACGCCAGGCCCCCACCCACGACCTGCCGCTGCCGGCGCCGCGGGACGCCACCCCACCCGCCCCGCCCGCCGCGGAGGGCCCGCCGGTGCGCGGCGCCGACGGCGACCCGATCGCCCCGGACTCCTTCGACTGGGGCACGACCCGCTCCGGCACCGACGCCCCGGGAGACACCGGGGATCCGCTCGGGCCGGAGAGCACGCACGGCTCGTCCGACACCGGGAGCACCCACGGTCCCGGCGACGCGACCCGGCTCACCGTCGCGTTCGACGAGGGTGTCCACCGTGTGGACGCGACCGGGCGGGCCGCCGTGCAGGCCGCCACCGACCGGTGGATCGACGACGTCGTCGCGGCCCGCGCCGAGGGCCGCCCCACCCCGGCCCTGACGGTGACCGGGCACGGCAACGGCTCCCGCTCGGCGTCGCGGGCGTGGGCCGACCGCACCGGCGCCGAGCGGACCGGGCTCGACCGGGCCCGCGACGTCGAGTCGATCGCCCGGGCCCGGCTGCGCGCACGGGTCGTCAACGGCGCGACCGGCGGGCTCGCGGAACGGGAGTTCCGGATCGTCGCCGCCGGGACCGTGCGACCGCCGTCGCCCGGGGCGTCCCCGGCCGAGCACCGTGTCGCGGTGCTGGGGCGCGACACCGCCGACGTCACCGCCGTGGACTCGGTGCACGACGTGCCGTTCCGCAGCCACACCACCCGCCTGGACGCCGCCGCCCGCCGTGAGCTGCAGGGCATCGCCGAGCAGGTCCGTGAACGGGCCCGCCTCGCCCGCGACCAGGGGCTGCCGCCGCCGCGGGTCCGGCTCGTCGGCGACGGCATCGGCCACCGCGCCGACCGGCTCCGCGGTGACGCGCGCAGGCTGCTGGGCGACGCCGACACCGACCGGGCCGGTCGCGCGCGCGACGACGTCGACCACCGCCGCACCACCGGGCACGGTCGTGCCACCGCGGCCGCGGTCTACCTGCGCGGCCTGCTCGCCGACGTCGAGGGCGGGGTCCGGGTCACCGCCCGCTCCGCCGTCGACGCGCCCGACGGCGTCGTCCCACCCCCGTCGCGCGGGGTGCAGGCGCTCGTCGACCAGCCCGTCCGGCGCACCGTGATGGGCGACCAGGACGGGCGCCACCTCGCCGACGTCCCGCGCCGGGTGCACCTCCCGATGCTGGACGGGCGGCTGGACGCACAGATCCTGCAGTCGCTGGACGTGTGGGCGGAGCGGACCGGCGACCCCGCCACCGTGCACGTCTGGACCGACGCGGGCCGGCTCACCGACACCGCCCGGGCCGGCCTGGACCGGCGTGGGTTCACCATCCGCGACGTCGCCACCGAGTTCCCCGCGGGCACCCGACCCTCCGACCGCATCCTCAGCCGGTTGATCGCCGGCGACCTCGACCGGGCCCGTGCGGACGTCGCCGTCGCCGTCCTGCACCGCGACGGCGGCATCTGGGCCGAGCCCGGAGTGCTCCCGGGCGCCCTCGGCCCGCTTCCGGACACGATGCCGCGGATGCCGCGCGGCCTCGTCGACGGCGAACCGCTGTTCCCGCTGCTCACCCGACCCGACGGCGACGGCTCCGCCCCGCCGCCCACCGGGCTCGTGGTCGCCCCGCCCGGGTCGCCGTTCCTCGGTGCGCTGCTGGACTCCCCGCGTCTGGCCGAGGACGGTTTCGTCGCCGGTCGGCTGCACGAGTACCTGGAGACCCGGGGCCTGGTCGACCTCGACGCGCCCCGCGACCCGAACGCGGTGCGCGCGCTGCGCGACGACCTGGAGTCGGGCCGCTACCGCTTCGACGACGACGTCCTGGCCCCCTGGACCGGTCCCGACGCCGGTCCCCGGCGCGGCGACGGGCCCGCGGGGGCCGGTACGTCGACCCGCGCCGGCGGTCCCGGCCCGGACCGGCTGCTGCGCGTCCGGACCGTCGGCGCCGACCAGCGCCGCGCCGTCGCCGAGCTGATCGACGAGATGGTCCCCGGCCGCCACCGTCGCCGGGACCGGGCGGTGGCCGAGCAGCTCGACGAGATGCTGCAGGCCCGTCCGGAGGCGCTGCACAGCGGCCTGCCGTTCGACGTCCGGGTCGGCGGCCGGGTCTACGAGGCCGTCGTCGCGATCGGCGAGGACCCGACCCGTCCGGGTCCGGCCCGCGGTGCGGACGCCCCCGCGGCCACCGACGGCACCGAGCAGATCCGCCGGGGCACCGCCAACCACGTCGAGGGCCTCGCCCACACCTCCGGCCTGTCGGTCCCGGTCGTCGGCACCGGCGGTTCCATCACCGGCTTCGCCGGCGGCGGGATCACCCTCGGCGGCAGCGACACCGTGCACCACCGCACGCGCAAGACCGTGAACGTCGACGTCGGCTACGACGGCAAGCACGCCCCGGCCGGCGACGTCCCGGTGCGCTTCACCGTGACGCTGCGCGACGACTCCGGCGCCCTCGTCGGACCGGGCCCGCGCACCCTCGCCGGCACCGCGAGCGGCTGGTTCGACACCGCCGACCGCAGGCCCGGCGGGCGCGTCCCCGCCCCGCTGGACGGGACCGCGGGCCCCGCGCTGTCCAACGCCGCGGTCCTCGACATCCGCACCCCCGGCGTCGACGCCGCACTGGCCGCGCTGGCCGGTCAGCTCCCGCCGGCGCTGGTCAGGCCCGGGACCCCGGGACACAACCGGCTCGCGCACTTCCTGTCCGACAACACCCTCACCCACCACTTCCAGCGGCTGACCGGCGGCTGGATGAAGTCCGACGAGCTGGCCGTCGGCGGTGGCCGGTCGGCGTTCGTGATGGCCCGGCTGGTCCCCAGGGCCGGCTCGTGGCGCGGTCCGGTCGCCGGGAAGACGACGCTGTCCCAGCGCATCGACTGGGGTGTGGAGTCCGGCCGCAGCCGGGGACGCGGTGTGTCCGGTGAGCTGCGTGGCGGCTGGCGGGTCGCTCCGAAGTTCCTGTTCATGAACCTGGGGCCCTACGTCGGCGCGGGCTGGAACCACCGCCGCGGGTGGGCCGCCAACCACATCAGCGCCTCCCGGCGCAACGTCGACCAGACCCGGCTGCAGGCCTTCGACGTCGATTTCGACCTGGAGATGAAGGTCGCCTGGGGCTCGACGAGCGAGACCGCCCCGCCGGTGCGGGTCCCGGTCGAGACCCTGCTCGCCGACGACCCGCACAACGCCCGCGACGCCGGTCTCCCGGTCCCCGACGAGATCCGCGACGCCCCCCGTTCGGCCCGCACCGACACCCTGCCGCCCTACATCGCGGCGGGCCGCGGCATCGGTCGCGCCCACGTGCACTCGCTGGGCGACGCCCCGGCCCGGCTGCGGGAGCGCATCGAGCGGATCGCCGCCTCCGAGGAGGGCGGCATGGCCTCGCTGGTCGACCACGACGGGTCGCAGCGCACGGCGTCGAAGGCCGGCACGGTCGAGGGCTTCAGCGAGAGCTGGCGGATGCTCGACCACCAGACGACCCACGCCGTCCTCGGTGCGACGGCCGACCAGCTCTACGACGGCGGCGTGCACCTGCTGTACTCCCGGGACGGGGTACGGCACACCGAGTACCTGCACGTCCGCGTCGACGCGGTGATGTCCGACGTCGTCGACGAGGGCCCGCGGGCGGGCGTCGCCGTGAAGACCAGCGCGGGCCACCGCAAGGAGTCCACGGCGAGCTCGGGCAGCGCGTTCGACGCCGGGTTCGGCGGCCGGTTCGGCCTGAGCTTCGACGTCGGCCCGATGTACCTGGGCGGGACGGCCCGTGCCGGGTACGCCCACGGCGGCGACGCCGGGGGCGCGGTCGGCACCGTCACCGGCCGGCGCAGCGTCGGCGGCCCCGGCGGCGACGCGCACCGGGTCACCGGCGTCAACACCTACCGCGTGACGGCGGAGAGGTTCGCGGTCACCAACGCGTTCGGCCGGGTCACCGGCGTCGGCACGCCGGGCCTGCAGGCCGTCGAGCGGACCCCGGTGCGCGACGTCGCCGAGCCGCCCGTCGCCGAGCCGTTCGCCCTCGACGTGCCGAAGGACGAGATGCTGCGGCCGGGCGCGCCGCCGCACCTGCGGCGCATCCCGATGCCGGGCGCCCCGACGGCCACCCCGATCCGGCCGAACCGGACCAATCTCGCCCCGACCCTGCGGCCCGACACGATCATCACCTGGGTCGGCGGGGCGGGCGCCCGGCGCGCGGCCATGGAGGCGGCGTTCGACGCGACGACCGGTGCCGGGGTGCTCGCCCGGTCCGGCACCGATGACGGCCGCGCCCTCGACATGACCTTCGGCCCGGAGCGGGTCGCCAACGACCGCACCGTCACGCAGAAGGGGATCGGGACACCGGTCTTCGTGCACAAGGGGCGCCTGTTCGACCGGCGCGGCACGGGCGAGGGCGAGCTGATGCTGTACCGCCCGCGGATCCTGTCGGTGGACCACGCGCCGCCGGTGGACCGTTCCCGCAGCGAGGTCGTCTACAGCGGTGGCCTGGCCTCGGGCAGCAGCAACCGCACGCACACCGTCACCGGCCGCACCGGCGTCGAGATCAGCGACAAGGCGCTGACGGCGCAGGACATCGCCGCGGCCGACGGGCACCCGACCGGCTCGGGCGGCGCGCACGCCGGCTACAGGGCGTCGCACCGGGCCGGGCGGTCGCGCGGCACGGCGGGGGCCAGCGAGACCTTCCACGACCTGGGCAGCAGCCGCTCCTACGTGGTCGTCATGGACGGGGTCTTCAAGGCGACGGCCCGCACGACGGTGACCAACCAGCTCCTGGACCTGGTGCGCACGCCGGCCGAACGGACCGCGACCCGCTACGTCGAGCTGCGCCGGCAGGTCTACGTCTCCGCCGGTGAGGCGCAGCTGCGGGACTGGGGGCTGCTGCCCCCGGAGCTCCCTCGCCCCGACACGTCCGACGTGCCCCTGCTGGTGCCGTCGCGGCTGCGCGGGACCTCGCCGGTGGTGGGCCTGGGCTGGGCCATGGACGAGGACATCGCCCGCCCCCTCGCCGACCTCGCCGCGAAGATCCCCGGGCACTTCGACGGCAGGCTCCCGGCGGCCGACGTCCGCACCCTGACCGAGCGGTTCACCGACCCGCAGCGCGGGTTCACCGCCACGGACCTGAAGGGCATGCAGGACAGCCTGGGCGGCAACGGCCTGACCTTCACCGGCTCCCGCGGCGGCGTGGTCGGCCACCACGACCTGACCGGGACCCTGCGGTTCGTGCCCGACCCGGCACCGGACGCGGCGCGGGTGGAGCGGGTCGTCCACGACGGGCACGCACCGAAGGTCGAGCAGTACGTCAGCGACCAGCGGATGAGCGTGACCGCGGTGTCGTCCGGGCCGAGCGCCGACATCGGCGGCAGCGCGGGGGGCCGGGAGGGCTCCGTCGACGGGAGCGCGCACTACGGCGGTGGGCTCGCCGCCGCGGGCGCGTCCTGGTCCTCGACGACCCACCGCCCCGACGCGACGGCCCACACCTACCGCGGCTGGCGCTGGCTAGGGTCCGACGGCCCGACCGCGATCCTCGGCCGCGACGGGCATCTGGAGCTGTCGGTGTCCCGGAACGGGACGACCACCCCGTCGCTGGCCTCGGTGCCGTTCACCCTGCGCCGGCGGGTCCCGGTGTCGTTCCTGTCGACCCGGCCCGACCCGGCGGTCCCGCCGCCGGACCAGATGCGTCCGGCGGCCGACGGGCGCCCCGCGGCGACGGTCGACCCGGAGACCGTCCTCGGCAACATCCGGGGCGACGCGCAGCGCGCCCGGACCGCGTTGCAGCAGGCGCTGCAGGCCGCGGACGTCCCCCGGGCCTGGACGACCCCGGGGGAGCCCGGCCACCACGCCCTCGACGCGATGTTCACCCCCGAGTACCTCGACACCTGGATCCCGCTGCTGCTCGACGGCCCGACCGACCTGCCGCCGGTCGCGCACCCGAGCCTGCCCGGGTACGTGCTGACGCCGCGGCTGCGCATCGTGCCCGAGTCGCTGTACACCGAGGCCGTGTCGGCCCAGCTCGGGGTCGGTGCGGAGTCCAACTCCATGACCTCGACGGTCGCCGGTCCCTACAGCGACGTGTCCGGTGGCGTCGGCGCCGGACTGCTCGGGGACGGCCGCACCGTCGGCGAGTCCCGCGGGGACCTGCGCGGCGACGCCCAGGGGCAGGCGTCGGCGAGCAACCGGTCGATGCAGCTGCCCCTGACCGGACGCGAGCACGAGACCAAGCTCGGCGGCTCGGTCCGGATCCTCGGTGGCTCCTACCGCTACGACGTCGAGGCGGTCCTCACCCGGCCCGGTCGCGACGACCTGCACGTCGCGGGCACGACGCGCGGCGGGGACCTGCGCCTGTTCATCGCCGAACGCGACGCCGAGACGCTGCTGGGCCCGATGCCGGCCGATGTCCGTTCCGCGATGACCGAGGAGAAGGCCCGCGCGGACGACTGGCGCGCCGCCGACAAGGAGCTCGTCGCGGTCCAGCACCGCTACGACGCGCTCTGGCTCGACACCCCCGCGGCGGACCGCCCCCGCCTGGAGGGCCTGCGCGGCGAGCAGACCGGTGACATCGCGACCGACCTCCGTGTGGCCGGCGAGAAGTACGCCGACGCCGCCCGCGGGTGGGCCGAGGCCAAGACCGAGCTGGACCGGCGCACCGCGGAGTGGGTGCAGCGGCGTCCGGTGGCGTCCGCACCGCTGCCGCCCCGGGTGCCGCGGCTGGCCACGATCCCCGAGGGCGAGGAGCCCCCGGCGACCCCGCCGTCGCCGCCGCGCCCCGCCGACACCTCCTCGGAGCGGGCCCCGCGCTCGTCGACGGTCACCGGGCCGCGCACGACCACCGGGCCGGCCACGGACCCCGGAGCGAAGGCTTCCGGGGCGAAGGACGCCGGTGCGAAGGACGCCGAGGCGAAGGACCCCGGTGCGAAGGACCCCGGCAGGAAGGACGCAGGCGGGAAGGACGCAGGCGGGAAGGACGCCGGCACCGCGCGCGACACCCCGGCGCCGATCCGGCCGGGGAGGAGCACGGCCCCGGCTGGCCCCGGGACGGTCGTGCACCCGCCCCTCCCGGCGCCGGAGATGCCGACGCGACCGCAGATGGACGCCCTCCGTGTCGCCCTGGACAACCGCGGGCTGCGCTCCAGCCGCGACGACTCGTTCGAGGTCTACCAGCGCTGGCGCGAGCAGGGCCGCCCGGTGCCGGGGTCACCGACCGAGCTGGCCCGCGCCGCGGTCGAGCACGCCCACCGGAACGGGTACACCGCCGAGGGACGTCTCACGACCGCGGTCACCGGCCGGGACGGGGCCCCGCGGCCGTTCGTGTCGCCGGACCGCTGGGCACACCTGCTGCAGGGCGACACCGCGGACTCCGCCGTGGCCGTCGTGGAGACCTGGCACGGAGCTCCCCGGCTGCCCGACGCGGGCTACCGCCGCCCGGCGGACGAGGTCGTCGCCGAGGGGCTCGGCACCGAGCTGGTCGCCGTCGGCGACGGCGCGGGCGCGTGGGCCGCGGTGTCCACGGCCGTCCGGGACGCGGGGCACGGTTCCTCGGCCGTCGTGGAGGCCGTCCGGGACACCGGCCGGCGGGGGCCGCGCGTCGCTCCCGCCACCTGGGTGCTGCTCCAGGACGGGGACATCCAGTGGCTGGTCGACCCGCGTGCGGGCACCGCGACGCGGGTCGGGCCCGACGGTCCGCCCGCCGTCCGCGGGGTGCGCGCCGCCGCGGTCACCGGCGGCCGGGCGCCGCTGCCGCTGCCCACCCACCCGGCCGGGCCGGAGACCCCGCCGCGCCCGGAGCCGACCCCTCGCCCGGAGCCCGCGCCGCGTGCGGAGCCGACCCCTCGCCCGGAGCCCGCGCCGCGTGCGGAGCCGACCCCACGCCCGGAGCCCGCGCCGCGTGCGGAGCCGACCCCACGCCCGGAACCTGCGCCGCGGACGGAGCCGACGTCGCGGACGGAGCCGACGTCGCGGACGGAGCCGCATCCGATGGAGGAGTCCGTCCCGGACGCCGGCGGACCCGCTCTCACCCCGCTGCGGCTCGCGGAGATCCGGTCCGCGCTCCGGGACCTGCGCGACGACGCCGGGCTGCCCCGCACCCCGCGGGACGCGGCCGACCTCGACGCCCGCCGCGCGTTCGACCGCTGGTCCGCGCTCGGCCGCGAGATGCCGGCCGACGCGCGCCGGCTCGCCCGTGAGGTCGCCGAGGTCGCCCTGACCGGCGGTGTCCTGCCGCTGCGCGGCGGCGCCCCCGACGGTCCGGCCCACCGGTCCGGCCCCGTCGCCGACACCCCCGCGACGCGGCCGGGCGGCGCTCCCGTCCCGCGGCCGTCCGTCCCCCGGCCGGACGGTGTCCTGCGCGCCGCGGTGACCCGGGTCCGGCGGCTCATGACCGGCCCCGGCACACCGCTGCCGACACCGGTCTCCGCCGGGCGTGCGCTGCCGGTCTCCCTGCTGCGCAACCACCGCTTCGCGCTGCACCGGGACTGGGCACGCATGCTCACCGGCACCTCGTTCGACGTCCACCTCGCCTTCCACGACATGTGGCAGGGCAGGCCCCGGGCCGCGGGACCGGACGTCCCGGTGGCCGACCGGTTCGAGGCCGTCACCCGTGCCCACGGTCGCCCGCCGGTGCGGGTGGGCACCGGCCCGGACGCACTGCTGTCGGTGGCGGCGACCGTCCGGTCGGCGGGACACGGGGCCGAGGCCCTGGTCCTCGCCTCGGGCGGCCCGCTGTACGACGGCTCCGCACACACCCTGGTCAACGTGCGGGGCACGGTCTGGCTGGTGGACCCGGCCGCGGGGTCCGCGGTGGACCCGGCGTCGTCGTCGGTGCCGGTCGGCGCGTGGGTGGCGGCCGTCGGCACGGACGCCGACGGCGCGGCCCTGCCGTTCGAGGTGGCCCCGCCCGGCCCGCCTCCGGTCCTGGGCACCGCCCGGGGCCCGCTGGGCGCGTCCCGCGACGGCGTCCCCCTCCGCGTGTCCACCGGGCCCTCGGCCGTGCCCGGCTACCTGCCCGCAGCGCGGGTCGCGTCCTCCCCGCTCGACCCGTCGAGCGCGGCCTGGCGCCGGCAACGCGAGCAGGCCGTACCCGCCGAGGCGGGCGCGGACGTGGTGCAGCCGTGGGTGGACGCCGACGGCCGGCCGCCCGCCCGCGGGACCCGGGCCACCTTCGACGTCCGCCGGTTCGAGGTCGAACCCGGGCGCTGGGTGCGGGAGCTGACGCTGGCGATCCGGTTCACCGGCACCCCGCGGGCCGTAGAGGCCGCCTCGGCACTCGCCCGGGAGACGGCCGAGGAGATCAGCGCCCGGAACTACCTGTTCCCGGACGGCGACCAGCTGCACGTCTCGGTCGAGCTGGCCGACCACCGCATCACCCCGCACACGGTCGCGGTGGTGGACGACTCCTACGTGCACGGCACCGACCACTCGCACAGCTCACGCTGGAACCTGGTCCAGATCCGGGACAACCTCGCCGCGGGCCTGCGCTCCACCGCCATGCACGAGATGGCGCACCGGCTCGGCACCGTGGACCGCTACACCCGCGATGCGTCGGACTCCGCGGTCGCCTCCGTGCAGGACTGGACCGGCATCATGGGGGCGCTGGAGAACCGCAGCCGCCTGCTCAGCAACACCGACATCGAGCGCATCGACCTGGCGTCCCGGCACGCGGTGGTCCACAGCCTGCGGCTGCCCACCGCCGACGCCGGCACCGCCGCCGCGGGCCCCGGCCGGCGGGCCGCGCCCACCGGGGTGCCGGAGATCGTCGTGCAGCCCGCGCCCGACGCCGGGTTCCGGCCCTCCACGGTCCCGTCGGGACAGATGCTCGCCGCCATCGACCGGGCCCTCGCCGGGCGCGGACTCGCCGCCTCCCGCTCGGCGGTCCTGGCCGCCTATGCCCGGTGGAACGAACGGACCTCCGGCCTGTCCTACACGACCGACCAGCTGGCGGCGCACACCGTCGACCTGATCGAGCGTTCCGGCGAGGCCAGGACGCTGCCGGCTGCACCCCCGGCCGCCGCTGCGGCGGACCCGTTCGCACTGCTCAGCCCGCAGACCGGACCCCGGCCCGGGGCCGGGATCACCGCGCTGCTGGGCGGCCCCCCGGCCACCCGGCAGGCCCCGGCCGGGCTGGACGCCCTGCTCCTCGGGCGCCCGGCGCCCGGCGCCGACGGTCCTGCCCCGACCGCCGGCCTCGACGGGCTGCTGCTCGGTGATCCGTCGTCGCGGTCCGGTGCGGACGGCGCCGCGCCGGAGCAGCCGCGGGCCGACCGTCGTCCGTCCGGAGGGGAGTGGACCGGGTCGGCCGCGGACGCGGTGGAGTTCCGCCGCCTGTGGCGCGGCGACCCGGCACCGGCCGGCTCCCCGGTCGGCGACCCCGTCGAGCAGGCCTTCGGCGCCCACCCCGCCGACGTGGGTGCCGGCCGGGCCGCCATGGTGCGGGTCGTCCGCGCCGTGGCCGACGCGGGTCCCGGCGCGGACGCGCTGCTGCAGGGGATGCCCGAGCCCCTCCCGGCGGGCACCCGGTCCCGGCGCGGCGACTGGGTCGGCCCGGTCCGCCGCACCTGGCTCCTGGTCAACGACGCGGGCTCGGTACGGCTGGTCGACCTGGCCGCGGGGACGGACGTCGAGGCGACCCCGGGCGGGATCGAGCGGCTGGGCCGGCTGCGGGCCGTCGCCGCCCACCCCGACGGCAGCCCGCTGGACCTCCCGCCGGTCGACACCGGCCGTCCGCGGCTGGACGTCACCGACGAGCCCGGCGCCCGGTTCGCCCTGCGGTCCGACGCGCACCGGCTCCTCGCGCCCGGCCTCGACGGCCACCTCGCACTGCACGACATGTGGTGGGGACGGCCCCGCCCGGCCGACCCCGACCTCCCGGCCGGCGAACACGCCGCCGCGGTCGAACGCACCTACGGCCACCCGCCCACCGAGGTCGGGACCGGGCAGGCGGCGCTCGACCGGGCCGTCGAGACGGTCCGCCGGTCCGGCGACGGCGCCGACGCGCTGCTGCTGGTCCGTGCCCCCGGCGACACCACCGAGACCCCGGTCAGCGTCGTCCGGGCCGACGGGCAGACGCTCGTCGTGCTCCCCGACGGGCCCCGCGCCGCCTGGGCGGGGGAGGCCACCGTGCCGGACGGCGCCGTCGTCCGTGCCGTCGGTGTCGGCGCCGACGGCGGCCGGCTGCCGTTCCCGGCCCCCGAGCGGCCGGCACCGGCCCCGCTCCCGGGCCCGGCCGCGCCGCCCCCGCCTGCGGGCCCCGCGCCGGCCCCGCGCCGTGGCCCGGACCCGCTGCTGCTGGCCTGGGACGGGCAGCTCCGTCCGGGGCGCCTCGACACCGGCCCGACCTGGTACCCCGGGACGCTGCCGCGCGCCACGCCGCTCACCGACCCGCTGCAGCCGGGTCCCGCCTGGGAACGTGCGCTCGCCGCTCCCGGCCGGACGGCGCTCCCGGAGACGCCGCGGGCCGCCGAGGTCGACGGGGCGATGGGCGCCGTCGGCGGCGATCTGCTGTTCGAGGTCCGCCGGTTCGAGGCGGAGCCGGGCCGCCGGGTCACCCACGTGACGCTGCCGATCGTGTTCGACGGCCCGCCCGAGGCCCGGCGGCAGGCCCGCGCACTCGCCGAGGCGGCCGTCGCCCGCGTCAACGGCACCTACGCCTTCTCCGACGGGGACCAGTTCCACCTCGCCGTCGACCCCGATCCGCGGCCGGGCCCCCGGTACCGCATCCGGGTCACCGACGAGGAGCTGGGCGACGGGTTCGACGGGGTCTCCGACCACCGGCACTGGCGGGTCGACCGGATCCTCGACGAGCTCGCCACGACCGGGGCCGACGTCGCCCTGCACGAGCTGCTGCACCTGGTCGGCCTGAAGGACCGCTACGGCGGCGACGCGACCCTGGCGCTGGTCGGCGGCGTCGTCGACACCGACGGTGTCATGGGCGTCCTCGAGACCCGGCGCGACGTGCTCACCCAGGCCGACCTGGACGAGATCGAGACCACGGTCCGCCAGGTCGTCGTCGACGAGCAGCGGCTGCCCGGGGCCCCGGCCGGGATCGACGCCTCGGCCCGCACGACGATCACCCCGGGCGTCGACCAGCGGGAGGCGATCGACACCGAGCTCGCCTCCCGCCGGCTGACCGCGAGCGACGAGGACGTCCGCTCGGTCTACACACGGTGGCGTCGGACCACCACGCCGCTGGCCGTCGACGTCGTCGAGGCCGCCCGTGCCGTGGTCGCGCTCGGGGTGGCGCGCGGAGCGTTCCGGGCCGTCGACGACGCCGTCGCGGGGCAGAGTCCGACCGTGCCGTCGCTCGTCGTCCTCGACCCCGGCACGATCGGCTCCGCCGCGACGAGATCGTCGGCCCCGCGGACGGTGGACGACCTGGCCTGGACCTATTCCGGATCGAACCCCACCTACGCAGCCGAGTTGCACGAGGCCTGGCACGGGCGGTCGCCCGCTCCCCGCGAGGAGCCGTCCGGGCCCGTCGGCACCCGTCGGATGCTGGAGCAGACCTTCGGCACCCCGATGACCCCGATCGGGACCGGTCCGGCCGCGCTCGGCACGGTCATCGACACCGTCCGGGCGGCCGGGCCGGGCGCCGACGCGGTGGTCTGGGGCTCGTTCGAGCGCGACCCCGCGATCCCCCCGACCGGGGAGGGGCACCTCCGGCTGGTCGGGCCGACCTACTGGAACCTGCTCAACGACGGCGGCGCGGTGCAGCTCGTCGAGCTGCGTACCGCTGACGTCGTCCCGGCCACCGCCGACCACCTGAGCCACCTGGGCCGGGTCGAGGCGGTCGGGACCGGCGCCGACGGCGTGGCGCTGGTCTTCCCCCGGGAGGACCGCCCGTTCGTTGCGCGGATCCCGTTCTCCGACGACCCGACGGCCGTGTTCAGCCTGCACGAGCCGACCTGGCGGCAGCTGCGGGGATCCGGGCTCGACGGGCACCTGGCGGTGCACGATCTCTGGTGGGGCCGCCCTCGCGCCACGCCGGACGCCGTCGCGACGCCCGAGCCGGCCGCCGCACCCGACCCGGTCGGCACCGCGGACCCGGCCGGGAGCGGGAGGAACCGGGAGGACGCCCGGGAGCAGATCGAGCGGACGTTCGGGTTCCCGCCGGTCGACATCGGCGCCGGCCCGGACGCGTGGGCCCGGTTCGCCGACGCGCTGCACACCGGTGGCCATGGCGGCTCCGGCCTGGTCCGGATCGAGCACCCGGGCGACGGTCGCGTCGAGACGCTCTCCGTGGTGCAGGTCGAGGGTGACGTTCTCGTACTGACCCCGTCCGACGGCGGCGTCGTACTCGCCGAGCACGTCGTCGTCTCCGAGGATGCGCACCTCACCGCGGTGGGCGTCACCGGCGCGGGCGACCGTGTGCGGACCGTCCCGGTCGGCGAGCCGGCACCGTTCGTGCCCGGGCCACCGGCGCCCGAGGCGCCGCCGCTGCCGCCCGCCGACGCGCGTCCGGCCGCCCTCCCCGGCGGTGCGGAGCCGCGCCACCGCGTCGGCCCCCGATGGCACGGGGGCCGTGAGCCGGCGGCGGACTCCGAGCAGCTGCACCGCCGCGACGTCGTCTGGGACGCCCAGCGGGCCGCGGCCCCGGTGACCGTCGTACGGCCCGACGCGGTCACGGTGCTCCCACCCGACGGACAGGGCACCGGGATCTCCCGGTACGCCGACCTCGCGCCGGTGGAGGTGCGCCGCTACGAGGTGTTCCCCGGGCACTTCGTCCGTGAGCTGACCGCCGCGGTGCGCCTGGTGGGTGACCCGGCCGCGGTCGCCGAGGCCACCGCGCTGGCCGTCGAACAGCTGGAGCTGCTCAACCACCGCTACCGGCTTCCCGGCGGGGACCAGCTGCACCTGAGCCTCGATCTCTCGCCCACCCGCCCCGAGCACCAGGTCGTCGTGGTGGAGGACGTGCCGTGGGTGCGCGGGCAGTCGGCCACGTCCCATCAGGGGCGCTGGCAGCTGGACCAGATCCGCAGCCTGAAGGCGACGGGGTCCGCCGTCGCGGCGCACGAGCTCTCCCACGTGTTCGGCCTGCCGGACAGGTACGGCCCGCACGGGAACGACGCCGCCGTCGGGGGGACCACCGCGTACGAGGCCCTGATGGGGCCCGACGGCATCCTGGTGTACACCGAGGCCGACCTGGCCCGCCTCGACGCCCTGTTCGGCGGGTCGCAGCTGCCGAGCAGGCCGCTGCCGTCGGTCACCGCGCCGACGGCCGGGGATCGGCTGGTGCCCGGCCACCACCAGTGGGCCGCGATCCAGAACGTGCTGAGGGACCTGGGTCTCCCCGTCGTCCGGGACCACCTCCCGGAGCCGATCGCCCCGGACGGGCCGACCGGGTCCGGCGATGCCGCGGCGACCGCGCGTGACCGCGCGGCGTACCACGGGGACGAGGCCTACCGCACGGCGCTGCTGGACGCCTACGACGCGTGGCGGCGGCGGACCTCCCCGCTGCCCTTCGACGTCGACACGCTCGCCCGTGCGACCGTCGCACTGGCCGAGATGCGCAACCTGGTGCGCGACCTGCTCCCGTTCACCACCGACCGGACGGACCGGTTCGCGCTGCACCGTGGGGCGTGGGAGGAGCTGGCGGACACCGGTCTCGACGGGCATCTGGCGCTGCACGACCTGTGGCGGGGACGCCCGCGGGAGGTCGTCGCCGAGCCCGCGGCGGATGCGGTCGAGCAGACCTTCGGCGCCCCGCCGGCGGAGATCGGTACCGGCGTCGCCGCCTGGGTGCAGGTCTACAACGGCCTGTTCCACGGCGGGGACGGCAGCTCGGCGCTGGTCCGGATGCACGACCCGGCCACGGGACGGACCGAGACGGTGTCGATGATCCACAGCCGGGGGGCGGTGGTCGTGTTGACCCCGTCCGACGGCGGCGTCGTCGCCGCGGTGCGGCGGGAGCCGGGCGCCGGCGTGGTCGTCTCGGCCGTGGGGACGGACCGCGACGGGAACCCGCTCCGGCTGCACGGTCCCGCCCCGGACGACACCGTGGCCACACCGGGCGGTCCGACCACGGGTGCCGACGAGGTCGTCGTGGCCCCCGCCGCCCCGCCGGCGCACGAGAGCTGGGTCTCCGAGGCGGTCCCGAGCTGGGACGTCGACGGTGACGCGCCCGCCCCCGTGCCCGGCCGTCCACCCGCAGACACCACGAACCGCCCCCGAACGGAGCACCGTCCATGAGCACCGCCCCCGACCACACGCCCGCCCCCGAGGGCGGGCCCGCCGAGCCCGAGGTCCCCGGCACGGCCGAGGACCGGATCGCCTACCTCGTCGACCCCGCCTGGCGGCCGACCCCGGAGCAGTCCCAGCCCGACCCGACCCGGATCGTGGGGGCCTGGATCCTGCGCGCCGACGGCGGGGTCGAGGGGTTCCAGACCAACCCCGACTACGTCCCCGCGGACCCCGGGTCGCCGACCGACCCCGTCGACGCCGTCCTGCAGATCCTGGCCCTGGACCGGGCGGACGGCCTGCGTCCCGAGGAGGAGACCCTCGAGCTGCTCGACACCGTCCTGCTCGAGGCCCGTCTCGGGGTGGCCCTCGACGAGACCGGCGTCGCCGTGGTCCGGCCGGCGCCCGGCGGCGGCGTGGTCCCCGTCGTCACCGCCGCCGCGCACCGCGACCGGGTCACCGGCGTCGCGTCCTGGCGCGAGACCACCGCCGCGGAGCTGGCCGCCGCCCTGCCCGCCGAGGGCGTCGACGTCGTGGTCAACCCCGACTCGCCCGCCCCGGCGCTGATCCCGGCCGCGACGCTGCGCTCGCTCACCGGCGGGGCCCCCACCGGGTGACCGGTTCGCGGGGGATGTCCCCCGTGGGGCGCGCGCGGGGTCCCGTCGCCGCTCCGTGGTGCCGGGGTCCGCACTAGACAGGGGAGGACCGCCGGAACCGACTCTGCCGAAGGGGTGCGATGGAGCCGCGACGCCGTACGGGACCGGTGCCGCGATGAGCGCGGCCCTGGCCGTCTCGCCGATGGGCGGGTCCGGACACCGCAGCCTGGCCGAGGCCGTGGCCGCGGCTCCGGAGGGCGCCGTCATCAGCGTCGCCCCCGGCACCTACACCGAGCCCCTCGTGCTGCGCCGGGCGGTCACCGTCACCGCGGAGGAGGGCCCCGGCACCGTCCGGATCGCCCCGCGCGAGGGTGTCGCGGTGGTGCTGGCCGGGCCGCCGTCGGCGACCGCGCAGCTGTCCGGGATCACCGTGCAGGGCGCGCCGGGCGTCGTCGCCGCGGTGCTGGTGACGAGCGGGGCGCTGCGGCTCACCGAGTGCACCGTCGCCGGCGCGGGCTGGTCGGCGGTCCTCGCCCGCGACGACGGCGCGGTACACGCCGGTGACTGCGCGCTGTCCGCCCCGGCGGGCGCGGGGGTCGTCGTCAGCTCCCCGGTGGGCAGCTCCGTGTCGCTGTGCCGCATCACCGACATCGGCACCACGGCGGTCGTGGTGGCCGGGGACGGCGTGCTGGACCTGACCGCGACCCGGATCGACGGCCCCGCCGGCAACGGCGTGTTCGTCCACGAGCGGGGCCGGCTCACGCTGTCCCGGACCTCGGTGGCCGGGGCGGGCAAGCCGGCCGTCGCCGTCGAGCAGGACGGCGCCCTCACCGCCTCCGACCTGCAGGTCACCGACGCCGCCGGGGTCGGCCTCTACCTCGCGAGCAGCGCCTCCGTGCAGGTCGACGGGGCCGGGATCGGACCCTGCGGCGCTGTCGGTGTGCACGTCGACCAGGCCTGCCGCCCGCAGCTGCGCTCGGTCACCGTGCGCGGCGCCACCGGGGCGGGTCTGCTGTGGACCGGCAGGGCCTCGGGCACCGCCACCGGCTGCACCGTCGGGTCCACCGCGGGCGACGGGCTGCGGGTGACCGGGCGCAGCACCCCCGAGCTCGACGCCGTCGAGACCGCTGCCGACAGCGGCGCCGGCGTCGTCGTCGACGACGGCGCGGACCCGTTCCTGCGCCGGCTGCGCGTCCTGGACGCCGGGACCTGCGCACTGGTCGTCTCCGGCGGGGCCCGCGGTCGTCTGGAGAACGTGGAGATCGAGCGGGCCGGCGCCGACGGCGTGCGGGTCACCGACGGGGCCCGCCCGCAGATCGACGGGCTCACCCTGCGCGGTGCCGCCGGGTCCGGTGTGGCCGTCACCGGCGCGGCGTTGTCGCTGGCCGACTGCGACCTGTCGGCGGTCGGCGGCGACGGCGTCGCCGCCGGTACCGGCGCGGACCTGACCCTGCAGCACTGTCGCGTCGCGGGCGCCCCCGGAGCGGGGTTCCGGCTGGGCGCGGGCTCGGGCGGCACGCTGGAGGAGTGCGCCGCCGGCGACGGCGGTGCTGACGGTGTCGTCGTCGCCACGGCCGAACCGGTCCGCCTCACCGGCTGCACCGCGCAGGGCAACGCCGGTGCCGGTCTGCGGGTGACGGCCCCCGCCGCGTCGCTCACCGTCGAACGTCTGACCAGCCTCGCCAACGGGATCCCGGACGCGCCGGGGCCCCGGTCCGGTGGTCCGGCCGCGGCGGCCGACGGCGGCCCGCAGGAGGCCGTCGCGTCCGCGCCGGGTGCGGCACCGTCCCGGCGCCCGACCAACGACCCGCTCGACGCCCTGCACGCACTCGTCGGGCTGGAGGGGGTGAAGGCCGACGTCACCTCGCTGGTGAACCTCAACAAGATGGCCAAGCGCCGCGTCGACGCCGGGCTGTCCGCCCCGCCGATGGCCCGCCACCTGGTGTTCGCCGGCGCACCGGGCACCGGCAAGACGACCGTCGCCCGGCTCTACGGCGAGGTACTCGCCCGCCTCGGGGTGCTGCGGTCCGGGCACCTGGTCGAGGTGGCGCGCGCCGACCTGGTCGCCCAGATCATCGGCGGCACCGCGATCAAGACCACCGAGGCGTTCACGAGCGCGCTGGGCGGGGTCCTGTTCATCGACGAGGCGTACACGCTGTCCAGCGGCCGGGGCGGGACCGGCCCCGACTTCGGGCGCGAGGCGATCGACACCCTGGTCAAGCTGATGGAGGACCACCGGGACGACGTCGTCGTCATCGCGGCCGGCTACTCGAAGGAGATGCAGCAGTTCCTGGAGGCCAACCCGGGCATGGAGTCCCGCTTCAGCCGGACCATCGAGTTCGCGAACTACGACGCCCCCGAGCTGGTCACGATCGTGCGCAGCCAGTGCGAGCGCCACGACTACCGGCTCGCCCCGGAGGCCGAGCAGGCCCTGCTCACCTACTTCGAGCGGATCCCGAAGGACGGCACGTTCGGCAACGGACGTACCGCGCGCCGGGTGTTCGAGCGGATGGCCGACCGGCAGGCGTCCCGGCTCAGCGCCGGCGGTGCCGTCGACCCCGCCGACCTGACCCTGCTGACCGTGGATGATCTCGAGCTCGCCGTCTGAGGCCGCGGCGCGCACGGGCCGCGCCCGGTCATCCGGAGGACCGCACGCCCTGCATCGCCGCCATCAGCTCGGTGCGCGACCGGTAGCCGGCGCGGGCGAACAGCCGCCCCAGACGGCCCTCCACGCTCTTCTCGCTGACCTGCAGGATCGTGGCGATCGTGCGGTTGCCGAAGCCCTGCCCGACCAGCAGGCCGAGCAGCCGCTCGTTCTCCGCGACGACCGTGGTGCGGCCGGGGACGGTCATCCCGGCGCGGGTCATCAGACCGCGGACCCAGCTCCGGCACAGCAGGGCGCCGAGCTCCCCGTAGAGGTCGTAGCACTCCCACAGGTCGTCGGGCCCCACGAGGTCCTGCTCACCCAGCATGCCGATGACCGTCGCCAGCTCGAGGGGGAGGCCGCGCTCCCGGGCGATCCGCAGGCAGCTCTCGACGGTCGCCCGGTCGCGGTCGACGAGGGAGCGGACGACCAGGAGGTACAGCTCCGTCCGCGAGGTGGCCAGCATCCCGTGCAGCCGTTCCAGCGACCGGCCCGCGCGCCGCGCGCCCTCGAGATCGCCGCGGGCCATGGCGATGCGCGCCACCTGGAGGTGGGTCGCGTCGGTGCCGATGAGGACGCCGCGCTCCTCCGCGTCGGCCACCGAGCTCTGCAGCCGGTCCACCGCCTCGTCGAGATCCCCGACGGCGACGTCGGCGACGGCGCGCGGGGCGGCGAGCAGGTGCCGCAGCGAGGACTTCGCCGCGATCGCCTCGTCGAGGAACTCCCGGGCCCGGGTGACCTCGCCCCGGGCGAGCAGCAGGAAGGCGTGGTGCTGCTGCATCATCTCCAGGCCCGCGTCGTGCCCGACGACGAACCCGCCGACGCGGTAGCGGCGGGCCAGGTCCTTGGCCTCGGCGGTCCGGCCCTCCAGGAACGCCAGCGAGGCCCGGTCGGACAGGCTCAGCATCTCCGGGGTCAGCCCCTCGTCCGCCATGAGCCGGCGCGCCCGGTCGACCTCGCTGAGCAGCAGCAGCAGCGTGACCAGTCCCTGGGTGAAGGCCAGCCGGCGACGGGCGGAGTTGTCCTCCGGCCACGACCCGCGATCGGCGAGCAGCGCCTCGAACGTCCTCGGACGCCCCGCCCCCAGCTCGGCCATCATCGAGAGCGTGTCCCCGAGGTAGGAGTTCGCCCCCGGTCCGCGCCACGCCCACCGCGTGTCGTCGAGCAGCTCCAGGGCGTCCCGCCACCGGCCGAGCATGAACAGGGCCAGCGCACGCCACGAGGACCGGGCGGCCACGTCACCGGGGAGCTCGCGGCGGCCGTGGGCGATGGCGCGGAGCCCGTCGAGGTCGCCGAGGCTGCGCATCGAGCCGAGCATCGTCGCACCGGCGTCGACGACCCAGTGCTCGGGCAGGACGTCGCCGAGCTCGTCCAGGACGGACTCGATGGTCGTGACGGCGGTGGCGTAGTCACCGGTGCGGTAGCAGCTGGTGGCGTACATCCAGCGGGCCAGCGCCTCGTCGGCGCGGTCGGACGACAGGTCCGCGGCGGTCAGCCACCAGGCCCTGGTCCGGTGCGGGTCGTCGGCCGCGCGGACGGTGGCCCGCTGGATCAGCTCGGACCGGGCGCGGGCGGTGTCCAGCAGCGCGCCCGCCTCGGCGATCCGGTCGGTGAGGTAGTCGGGGTCCTCGGCGTGGGCGACACCCGTCCACAGCGCGACGACGGCGGTGACGGCCACCCAGCGCCGCTCGTAGGGCCGCAGGCAGGCGGCGAGCTCGACAGCCACCTGGGGGACCGGGAAACGCCAGCCGTCGTCGGCCCCGCCACGGTGCAGCACCCCGGCGTCGACGAGCTCGTCGAGGTGGTCACGGGCCTGCTCGACGTCGATGTCGAGGCTCGCGGCGAGCAGCCGGGGCAGCGCGGGCCCGAGGGGTGCGAGCAGGGCGACGGCGGTCGCGACCGGCCACATGGCGGGCCCCAGACGGCGGACCGGACGCAGCAGCGGTCCGTCCGGCCGGGGCCCGGGCTCCGGTCCCGGGCCGAGGTAGGCGTGCCGGTCGGAGATCACCACCCGGCCGCCCGCCGACAGGCTCCCCAGCAGGTCCAGCACCGCCTCCGGCACCCCCCGCGTCCGCTCGAGCACGAGGTCGACCAGCTCCGGTGCCGGACGGCTGCGCAGCTGCTCGCCCAGCAGCACCGCGGTCTGCGCCCGGTCGAGCGGCCGCAGCCGGTGCGAGTCGAGGACGCCGTCGCGGCGCAGGGCACGGACCACCGCGACGAAGGGGCGCAGGAATCCGGGAACGGGCGTCTGGACGGTGAACACCGCCCGGACACCGGCGTCGGTCAGGGACGGCACCAGCGCGGCGAGCACCGCGATCGAGTCGGGGTCGCTGCGTTGCAGGTCGTCGACGAGCAGCGTGAGCCGGTGCCGGTCGAGCACCATCGCGATCGGTGCCGCCACCCGGGCGGCGAGGGCGGGGGAGTGACGCGCGCCGTCGACCGGGTGCAGCAGTGTCGGGGGGACCCGGGCGAGCACCGCGGTGCTCCCGTCGATCACCGGGCCGTCGGGGGTGTAGCGCAGGCGCAGGACGTCGCCGCCCTGCTCCCCGACGCGGACGGCCAGCCGGTCGAGCACGGTCGTGCGCCCGATACCCGGCGGCCCGTGCACGAGAGCCGAGCGGGTTCCGTCGTCCGGAAGGTCCGGGACGGGCAAGGGTGCCTCCACAGGGAGGTCGTCGACGACGGTGCGAGGAACTCCTCGCACCACGGGACGACGAGCGGACTTCGGGTGGGGACGACGCCGGCCCCCCGGGTACCGGTCCTGGCGGTGCGGACCGGACCCTGCTGTCGATCGTACCGTTTCGCGGCACATGTCATGATCTTCGTAGCTCGCGAGGCCGCACGACCGGGACGGTGACATGAGCAGGGAACAGATCGAGTTCTGTGGTCGGGACGAGGTGCTGGACGCCCTGCGAGGCACCCCCGAGGCGTCGTTGACGGTCCTGCGTGGACCGACGTCCAGCGGACGTACCGCGCTGCTCACCCGGATCGGTGACGAGCTGCGCGAGTCGGGTTCCACGGTCCTGTTCGTGGACGCGGTCCAGGACCATGCGCGCTGGGACCGGTTCGGCGTCCGTCCGCTGCTGGCCGCGGTCGGCCGGTCCTTCGAGCAGCTCGACCCCGGCCCCGAGCTGCCCGGAGCGATGAGGTCGGTGCGCCGCCTGGCCACCGCCGAGACCTACGAGTCGATCGCCGGCCGCTCCCGGTTGCGCGCCGAGACCGGTCGTCTCCTCGCCGCGGTCGGGACCCGGGGCCCGGTCACCCTCGCCGTCGACGACGCCGACCACGTCGCGGCTCCGCTGTTCGTGCTGGCGGAGGCCCGGCGCGCCGGGCACCGTGTGCTCGCCGCGATGCGGTCGGTGCAGCTCCCGACCGAGCAGCTCGCCGAGGTCGGCGACGCCGCCGACGAGATCATCGACCTCCCGATGCTGTCGGACGAGGCATCGGTGGAGATCCTGCGACGGGCGGCCGGCGGCCCGGTCGACCCGGGACTCGTCGACGCCCTGCGGGAGTCCCTGGGGCTGCTGTTCGGGTGCCCGGGGACCCTGATCTTCACCCTGGCCGCGTTGCGTGACGAGGGCCGTGTCGTGCGCGTGGACCGCACCCTCTGCCTCCGCGACGACCGGGTGGCGATCGGGCTCCCGACCGGGCACTTCCTGGTGGAGACGGTGCGCGCCGCAGGCCGTGCCGGGGAGGACCTCGTCGCCCTCGCGGCAGGCCCGACGGGGCTCCGGATCGCCGACCTCGACGCCGTCGCCGGGGCGACCGGACGGACCGCGGTGGGGTGTGGCGCCGTCGTCGACGCCCTCGCCGCGGAGTCCGCGTTCGAGTGCGACTTCCGGGGCCGTCTGACCCCGCTGTGCCGGGCACTGGGGACGACGGTGCGGGCCGGGCTGGGGGAGGACGCACTGCGCGACCTGCACGTGCGGATCGGTCGCCGGGTGCAGTCGACGGTCGGGATCAGCAGCCGTGACGACCTGTCCGCACTCGCCGGCCACGTCGCCGCGGCCGGGACGGCGTGGCCGGTCCAGCGGCGGCTGACGGTGGTGCTGCACGACGAGGCCGTCCGCATCGCCGACAGCGACCCCGACCTCGCGATCAGCCACCTCCGTAGTGCGTGGCGGCACGCCGGGCCCGGACACGGCCGGCGTCGTGTGCAGGCCGAGCTGATCCGCGCGACCCGGGCCGCCGGCCGCTTCGACGAGCTGGCCGACTTCGTCGCCGACGCCGTCGACGAGGGTGGGTACCGGACGACGGGGTCACGCGCCGAGCTGGCCGCGGCCGCCGCGCTCGCCGCCCTGCAGCTCGGCCGCCGGGTGAGCACGCCGGTCCGCTCGGCCCTGGCGGGGATCGGGGACCCCTACTGTCCGCTGCAGCTCTGCGAACGGTGGTGGCGCGGTGAGAACCTCTCGATCGGTGAGCTGGTGCAGGGCTTCGCGCCGCTCGCGCCGGGCGGGCCGGTCCGCACGCTGCGGGACCTGTCCGCGGACTCGCTGCGGGTGCCCGCGGACGTCCGGCACGCCTTCTCCCGGCGACGGCTGGTGCCGATGCTCCGGTGGCTGCTGGGTCCCTACTACCGGCCCCCGGCCGACGGTCCGTTCGCCGCGTTCGAGCGGATGATGATCGCCTACGGCGACGGGCGCTGGAACCGGGCGTTGTCGGCCGCCCGGTCGCTGCAGACCCAGGAGTCCGCGGACCTGGTCTCCCGGCCGTGGGCGGCGCTGGCCGCCGCGGCCGTCCACCGTTTCCGGGGCCGGGAACGGCGCGCCCGCGCGTGGGCACAGACGATTCCCGAGACCGACTACACCGACACCGACACCGCCGTGCCCGCGCTGCGCGAGTGGGCCGAGGCGCGGCTGGCCCACACCGGGGAGAACCCGCTGGAGGCGCTGCCCGCGACCTGGGCGGTGTACTGCGGCGAGCTGCGACGCGGTTCCCGGGGGCCGCACGCCGGGGAGGTCCTGAACTGGCTGGCGATGCTCGCCCGCAGCAGCGGCGACGACGGGTGGCGACGCCGGATCGCCGAGGCGGTCGAGGAGGCGCTGGCCGACGAACCGGAGTCGGTGGGCCCGGAGTACGGCGAGCTCATCGAGGCGATGCTCCGCGACGACCCCGCTGCCGCCCGCCGGGGCGTCGCGTGGTGGCGCGAACGGGCCAGCCTGCCGGACCTGGCACAGGCGTGCCTGCAGGCCGCCGACGTCGTCGGGCCCGAGGAGGCCGAGCCCCTGCTGCACGAGGCCCTCGCCATCGCCGACGACCTGAAGGCGACCCGGATCAGGCGCTCGGTGCGCCGGGCGATGTCGCGGTACGGGATCGCCGTGCGGACCCCGGAGCTCGGCGAGCAGCGGCTCTCCGAGCTGGAGATGCGACTGGTGGGGCTCATCACCGAGGGCCGGTCGAACCGGCAGATCGCGGCCCGGATCACGATGAGCGAGAAGACCGTCGAGAACCACCTCACCCGGCTGTTCGGCAAGACCGGCTGCCGCAACCGGCGTGAGCTGGTCGTCGCGCACCTCGCGGGCCGCCTCACCGGACTGGGTCCCGAGCCGTGGGAACCCGCCGCCGGAGCCCGTTAGAGTCCGCTCCGTGACCGAATTCGTGAGCCTGTCCGTGGACGAGGGCGTCGGGACGATCCGGATCGACCGCCCGCCGATGAACGCCCTGAACCGCCAGATCCAGGGTGAGCTGCTGGAGGTGGCCGACGAGGCCGCCACCCGCGCCGACGTGCGTGCGGTCGTCGTCCACGGCGGGGAGAAGACCTTCGCCGCGGGTGCGGACGTCAAGGAGATGGCGTCGATGTCCTACGCGGACATGACGGTGGTGGCCCGCAAGCTGTCCGCCGGCCTGGGCGCGATCTCGACGATCCCGAAGCCGACCGTCGCCGCGGTGACCGGCTACGCCCTCGGCGGTGGCCTGGAGGTCGTGCTCGGCGCCGACCGCCGCATCGCGGGCGACAACGTCAAGCTCGGCTTCCCGGAGATCCTGCTCGGCATCTTCCCCGGCGGTGGCGGCACCCAGCGCGCCGCGCGGCTGATCGGGCCGTCGCGCACGAAGGACCTGATCTACACCGGCCGGATGGTCAAGGCCGACGAGGCCCTGGCGATCGGGCTCGTCGACGAGGTCGTCCCGGCCGACGAGGTCTACACCCGGGCCGTCGCCTGGGCGAAGCAGTTCACCGCGGGCCCCGCCCTCGCCTACGCCGCCGCGAAGGCGGCCATCGACAACGGCCTCGACACCGACCTGCGCACCGGCCTGGACATCGAGTCCGCGCTGTTCGCGGGCGTGTTCGCCACCGACGACGCGAAGGCGGGCACCGCCAGCTTCGTCGAGAACGGCCCCGGCAAGGCCACCTTCACCGGCCGCTGAGCCGCCGCCGAGCCACCCCGCCCCCGCCCGGACGCGCGACGCGCCCGGGCGGGGAGCAGGTCGGCGGCCGTGTTCTGCAAAACTCCTACTCATGAGTTCGGACCCGGCGCCCACCCCGCACGCCACCGCCGAGCAGGTCGAGGCGGCCTGGCACGACCCGAAGCTCGCCAACGTGCTCTACCACGACTGGGAGGCGGGCACCTACGACGAGAAGTGGTCGATCAGCTACGACGAGCGCTGCATCGACTACGCCGCGGGCCGCTTCCGCGCCGCGGCCCCGTGGGACGGCCGGCCCTACCTGCGCGCCCTGGAGCTGGGCAGCGGCACCGGGTTCTTCCTGCTCAACCTCATGCAGGCCGGCGTCGCCGAGCGGGGCGTCGTCACCGACCTGTCCCCGGGCATGGTCGCCGCCGCCACCCGCAACGCCGAGCACCTCGGGCTCGAGGTGGAGGGCGCCGTCGTCGACGGCGAGCACATCCCGTTCCCCGACGACAGCTTCGACCTCGTCGTCGGGCACGCGGTGCTGCACCACATCCCCGACGTCGAGGCCGCGTTCCGCGAGGTCCTGCGGGTGCTGGAGCCGGGCGGGCGGTTCGTGTTCGCGGGCGAGCCCACCACCGTCGGCGACGCCTACGCCCGCAAGCTCGGGCAGCTCACCTGGAAGGCCACCACCACGCTGACGAAGCTCGGCCCGCTGCAGGGCTGGCGCCGCCCCCAGCACGAGCTCGACGAGTCCTCCCGCGCCGCCGCGCTGGAGTCGGTCGTCGACATCCACACCTTCGACCCGGCCGACCTGGAGCGCACCGCGACCCGGGCCGGGGCCGAGGGGGTGCGGGCCTCCACCGAGGAGTTCGCCGCCGCGATGCTGGGCTGGCCGGTCCGGACCTTCGAGGCGGCCGTCCCGCCCGGCAAGCTCGGCTGGAACTGGGCGATGTTCGCCTACCACGGCTGGCAGCGGCTGTCCTGGCTCGACGAGCACGTCCTGAACCGGGTCGTGCCGCGCAGCTGGTTCTACAACGCCCTGATCACCGGTACCAAGCCGAGATGAGCGATCGGCCCCGGCGCGGCGCGCTGTCGGTCAGCATGGACGACGTGGAGCACCCGCTGGAGCCGTTCTGGCGCGGCGTCATCGCCTACCGCCTGCTGACGTTGCTGACCGTCGTCGGTGTGACGCTCTACCACCTGCGCACCAGCTACGAGCGCCCGCTGGCCGCGGTCGGCGTGCTCGTCGTGATGGCGGTGTGGACGGCCGTGACGTCGTGGGGCTACCTCGGCGGGCTGCCCGGCGCCCCGGACCGCCGCGGCCTGCTCGCGCTCGCCGACCTCGGCGTCTGCGTCGCGATCATGGCGACGACGCCGCTGGTCGTGCGGGTCGCCCACCTCGACGAGGGCGGCCCCGGCATGGGGTCGATCTGGACCTCCGGCGCGGTGCTGGCCTGCGCGGTCGCGTTCCGGATCACCGGCGGGGTGCTCGCCGCCGCCGTGATCTCGGCGGCCCTGGTGCTGTCCAAGCAGCGGTTCGGGGTGCTGGAGCTGGGCGACATGCAGCTGCTCCTGCTGGCCGGGCTGACCGTCGGGTTCGCCGCGCACGTGCTCGACCGCACCGCCGCCCGGCTGCGCCGCCTCGTGGCCGAACAGGCCGCCACCGCCGAACGCGAGCGGCTCACCCGGGCCGTGCACGACGGCGTCCTGCAGGTGCTGGCGCACGTCCAGCGCCGCGGCGCGGAGCTGGGCGGCGGGGCGACCGAGCTCGGCGTGCTCGCCGGGGAGCAGGAGACCGCGCTGCGTGCGCTGCTGTCCGGGCCGGGGACCACCGACGCGTCCGGGCTCCGCGACCTCGCCGCCGCGCTGCGGATCCTCGCCTCGGACCGGGTCACCGTCTCGGCCCCCGGACGCCCGGTCGAGCTGGGCGGGCCGGTCGTCGACGAGGTGGAAGGCGCGGTGCGGGCCGCGCTCGCGAACGTCTCGCTGCACGCCGGCCCGGACGCGCGCGCGTGGGTGCTGGTCGAGGAGCTGCCCGGGACGGTCGAGGTCAGCGTCCGCGACGACGGCCCCGGCATCCCCGAGGGCCGCCTCGCCGAGGCCGAGGCGCAGGGCCGGATGGGGGTGTCCCGCTCCATCCGTGGCCGCGTCGGCGACGTCGGCGGGACACTGACGCTGGACACCGGACCGGACATCGGGACCGAATGGGTCATCCGGGTCCCCAGGGAGGACACATGAGCATCCGGGTGATGGTCGTCGACGACCACCCGATCTGGCGCGAGGGCGTGGCCCGCGACCTCGCCGAGCGCGGCCTCGACGTCGTCGCGACGGCCCCGGACGCGCCCGCGGCCGTCCGGATCGCGACGGCCGTGCGGCCGGACGTGATCCTCATGGACCTCAACCTGGGCGCGACCTCCGGCGTGGACGCGATCGCCGCGATCGGGCAGCAGAGCCCGGACAGCCGCGTGCTGGTGCTGTCGGCCTCCGGCGAGCACGCCGACGTCCTGGAGGCGGTCAAGGCCGGTGCGCTCGGCTACCTGGTGAAGTCCGCCGGGGTCGACGAGCTGCTCGAGGCGATCCGGCGCACCGCCGACGGCGTCGCCGTGTTCACCCCGGGGCTGGCCGGGCTGGTGCTGGGGGAGTACCGGCGGCTCGCCGACGCCCCGCGCCCCGCCGACGGCGCGCCCGCCGTCCCGGCGCTCACCGAGCGCGAGACCGAGGTGCTGCGCCTGGTCGCGAAGGGCATGACGGCCAAGCAGATCGCGGCGAAGCTCGTCGTCTCGCACCGGACCGTCGAGAGCCACGTGCAGAACACCCTGCGCAAGCTGCAGCTGCACAACCGCAGCCAGCTCGTCCGCTACGCCATCGAGCAGGGCCTCGCGGACTGAACGAGCGGGACGGTCCGTTCCCTGCGGTGAGCGGAGGCAAACCCGTAACGGGGGCCACCCCCATCACGAACAGGTCACGGGACCGGGCACACTCGGCTCCGCCCCCGCCGCTCGACCTCCGGAGAGCCCGTGACCGACCCGAGCGCCCTGATTGGGTACCTGCTCCAGAGCCCCTGGCTGGTGCCCCTGCTCGCCGTCGCCGTGATGTGCGACGGGCCGTTCCCGTTCCTGCCGAGCGAGCCGGTGCTGTTCAGCGCCACGGCCGCCGCACTGGCGGACGGCGACCGGTGGCGGATCGCGGCCCTGTTCGGCGCCGCGGTGGTCGGGTCCCTGCTCGGCGACGCGGTGCTCTACGGCGCCGGACGCAGCTCCAACTCGGTCGTCCGGGGCGCCCGTCGCGGCGACGGGATCGGCGCCTGGGTCCGCCGCCACCTGCACCGCCGGCCGGTCGCCGCGCTGGTCGCGACCCGGCTGCTGCCCGGCGGACGGCTGGCGAGCGTGTCCGCGGCCGGCCGGGTCCGGCTGCCGCTGCGCGCGTTCCTGCCCGCGACCGTCGCGAGCGCGCTGGTGTGGAGCACCTGGATGACCGGCATCGGCGTATTGGTCGGGCCGATCACGCACGGCGACCCGCTGATGTCGGTGCTCGCCGGGGTCGTCCTCGCGGCGCTCGTCGCCTCCGCGGCGGCAGCGGCCAAGGCGCTGCTGCGGCTGCGCCGCCCCGTCGTCGCGGTCTGACGCCCGCCCGACCCGTCGCGTCGAACCGGCGGGTTCCGCGCCGTTCGGACGGCCTACTGTGCTGCGGCACATGGCAAGCTGGGCCGTCCGGACGAACGGGGCGGGGAGAACTGAGGACGTGCACGACGACGGCGACCGGGTCTCGGCGGTGGCGGTGGGGCGGCCGGTGGTGCCGCCGGGGGTCGAGGTCGTGGCCCACGTGCCGCCCGCGCCCGCCGAGGGGGCCGCGGCCGCGGTCGACCGCGCCCGGCCCGGTCTGGTCCTGGTCGACCTGACCGGCCCCGAGGGTGTGGCGCCCGCGGTGATCGCCGCCGTGCTCGCCCGGGTGCCGGACGCGGCGGTGCTCGCCGTCGCCGGTGCGGTCGCCGACCACGCCCGGGTGCTCGACGCGGTACGGGCGGGCGCGACCGGCGTCGCGACCAGTGCCGACCCCCGGGAGCTGGCCGCCGTCGCCGCCGCAGCCGCCGCCGGGCGTCCCGCGTTCTCCCCGGGGCTGGCCGACGTCGTCCTGGAGTCGGTCGCGGCCCCCACGCACGCGGTACCGGAGCTCAGCCCGCGCGAGTCCGAGGTGCTGCGGCTGGTGGTCGAGGGGCTCACCGCCAAACAGATCGCGGCCCGGCTCGTGCTGTCCCCGCGCACGGTCGAGAACCACGTGCAGCGGCTGCTGCGCAAGTTCGAGGTGCCCGGCCGCGCGGCCCTCGTCCGGCACGCCATCGAGTACGGACTCGCCTGAACCGTCGTTTGTGCGTTTCCACGTACTTCCGTACTTTGGGGGCATGGGCGAGATCGAGGAGCGGCTGCGCGCCGTCGAACAGGCCGTCGCGGACCTGCAGGACGCACTCCGCCCGACCGGCGGGGACACCCCGGCGGCGGCGCCCGCGGACGGCGCCCTCTGGGCGCTGACCGAGCTGGAGGCCCGCAGCCCCGGCGCGGTGCTGATGGCCGGCAGCGTCGGGCTCCCCGGCGACGAGGGCACCGTCCGCTGGCAGTACGCCCGCCCGAGCGAGGTCCTGCTCGACGCCGACTGGTCCGAGCTGAGCGCGACCCTCGACGCGCTCGCCCACCCCGCGCGGCTCGCGATCCTGCAGCACGTGCTGGGTGGCGTGCACAGCACCGCCGAGCTGCTGGAACAGCCCTCGGTGGGCACGACCGGGCAGCTGCACCACCACCTGCGCCAGCTCGTCGCCGCCGGCTGGCTGGCCTCGACCCGGCGCGGCCACTACGAGGTCCCGGCCGCCCGGGTCGTCCCGCTGCTCGTCACCGTCCTGGCCGCGCACCGATGAGGGGAACCGTCATGACCACCTCCGTCACCGGGCACCGGATCGGGATCGTCGCGGCCGTCGTCGCCGTGCTGGCCGTGCTCGTCGGGGCACTCGCCGGCCCGGATCGCCAGCGGCTCGGCCCGCAGGGCGCCGGGGACCCGGCCCTGGCCGACCGGGTCCGGGCCGCCGCCGGCCCGCTCGGCGGCCTGCGGTCGCTCGCCGTCGCCGAGGTCACGCCGACGGCGGTCACCACCGCCGCACTCGGCCCCGCCGCCCCCGGGGCGCCGTTCGAGATCGGGTCGGTCACCAAGACCTTCACCGCCGCGCTGTTCGCCGACGCCGTGACCCGCGGCGAGGTCCGCCCGGACGAGCGCCTCGACCGCGTGCTCGGGGAGCTGGCGGGCACCTCGGCGGGCGGAGTGACCCTCGGGTCGATCGCCCAGCACCGCTCCGGCCTGCCGCCGTTGGGCGCCACCGCCGCCACGGGCGCCCTGGCCGCGCGGGCGGTCAACGGCAACCCCTACCTGTCGACGACGACCGCGCAGCTGATCGACGACGCCCGCAGCGCCCCCGTCGAGCCGCAGCAGCCCCCCACCTACTCGAACTTCGGGGTCGCCCTGCTCGGGACGGCGCTCGTCCGCGCGGCGGGCGCCACGGACTACCCGGCCCTGGTCCGGGACCGGATCACCGGTCCGCTCGGCATGACCGCGACGACCTTCGCCGCCACCGACGCGCAGATCCCGCCGGACGCGGTGCCCGGCCACCTCGACAACGGCCGCCCGGCACCGCGCTGGTCCGGCGAGGGCTACCTGCCCGCCGGGAGCTCCACGTTCTCCACCGCCGACGACCTGGCGCGCTGGGCGCAGGCCCAGCTCACCGGCGTCGCACCGGGGACCGCGGCGCTGACCCCGACCGCGCAGGACGACCCCGACACCTCGATCGGCTGGATCTGGGTCACCAGCACGGCCACCGGCGGGGACGGCGCCCGGCACCCGTTCGTCTGGCACAACGGCGGGACCGGCGGGTTCCGCAGCATGCTCGCCCTCGACCGCGAGACCGGGCGGGCCGTGGTCGTCCTCGGCGACACCACGGCCGGGGTCGAGCCGGTCGCCGCGGCACTGCTGTTCGGCACGCCGCCGTCCGAGGACGCCCCGCACCCGCTGGTCTGGGTGCCGGTCGGCATCGCCGCGCTGTTCTCGCTGCTCGCGCTGCGTCGCGCGGTCCGGGCGGGCGCGCGCCTGCCGATCGCCGACGGCCTGCTGACGGCGGCGTTCGGGCTGGTGCTGCTGTGGAACCGCGGCCCGTGGGCGACGGTCGGCGGCTGGGTCTGGGGCCTGGCGCTCGCCCCGGCCGCGGCGGCCCTGGTGGTCGCGGTGCTGCGCGGCCGGGAGCTCCCGACGGTCCCGCCGCGGCGCGCCGTCACGGCCTGGGGTGGGCTCGTGGTCTCCGTCCTGCTGCTCGCCGCGGCGGTGTGGGCGGGCTGAGCCCGCTACGGGTGCGCGGTGAGCCGGGCCAGCGCCGCGTCGAGGACGGCCGGCACGTCGGGCGCGGACAGCACGTCCACCGGGCGGGTGCCGGGTCCGGCGGGCACGGTCGCCCCGCGGGCCGGGCCGAACCCGGTGTCCACGGTCAGCGCCGTCGGCGTCGGGGTCAGCGAGCCGGGTGCGACGCACTCCAGCAGCGCCGTCGCGTCGTGCAGGGCGACGGCGTCGCGGCCGTAGCGTTCCTGGTAGAACCGCATGTAGGGGGCGATCATCGCGGCCAGCTCGGCGCCGACCGGGTCGGCGTCGCCCAGTGCGGCGACCCACTCCGGGCCCGCGGCACAGCCCAGCGTGGTCTCCAGCGGCACCAGCGCGACCGGCACGGAGCCCTCGCCGGGGTCCTGGGCCAGGACGCGGTGCGCGGCCTCCGGGTCGGCGTGGACGTTGAACTCGGCGGCACCGGTGACGTTCCCGCCGCCGATCGCCCCGCCCATGACGACGACCCGCTCGATCCGCCCCACCAGGTCCGGGCGGGCGGCCAGCAGGATCGCGGTGTCGGTGAGCGGGCCGATCGAGGCGATCGTGACCGGCTCGGTCGCCTCCTCCAGTACCCGCGCCATCAGGGCGACCCCGGCCCCGGCCACCGGCGCGACCGGCTCCGGCAGCGCCGCGGCGCGCCCGCCGAGCCCGTCGGAGCCGTGCACGTGCCCGGCCCGCTGCTCGCGCCGGTGCACCAGCGGCCGGGCGGCGCCGCCCCCCAGCGGGACGTCCGGGCGTCCGGCGAGGGCGAGCAGCCGTCCGGCGTTGGGCAGGGTGGCGTCCAGGCCGACGTTGCCGAACGTGGCGACGACGGCCCGGACGTCCACCTCGGGACTACGCAGGGCCAGCACGAGCGCGACGGCGTCGTCGACACCGGGGTCGGTCGAGATGATCAACGGGCGGGGCACACCGGCGAGCCTACGACCGGCCCGCCGGGGGGATCACTCGCTGCGGGTGGGCTCGTCCTCGTTCTCGGCCTCGACCTCGCGGGCGGCCGCTCCGGTCGCTCCGGAGTCGTCGGTCGTCGCGTCGGGGCGGGGGTTGCCCGCCTTGTCGGTGTCGGCGCGGGAGGTGCCGCCGCCTCCGGAGGTCAGTTCGTCGGTACCGACGTCGGTGCCGTCGTCGGGCTGGCGGTGGTCGCTCACGGGCGGACCTCTCGGATGGGGGACGTGGTCCCCGGGAGGTACCCGGCGCCGCAAGGGTGCACACGCCTAGGGTCTGACGGGTGCGACGTCCGCCGATCCCCGACGCCGACCCGGAGCAGGCGAAGCTGTTCAGCCTCACCTCGCTGCGCTGGATCCTGCGCCACCGCGCGTACAGCCCCTGGTACCTGCGGCGGTACTGGCGGCTGGCGAAGCTGCGGCTGCGGCACCCGCACGTCGTGCTGCGCGGGATGGTGTTCCTCGGCAAGGACGTGACGATCGAGGCCCGCCCCGGGTTCGGCCGGCTCGAGATCGGCCGCTGGGTGCACATCGGCGACGGCACCGCGCTGCGCTGCCACGAGGGCTCGATGCGGATCGGTGACAAGGTCGTGTTCGGCCGGGACAACACCGTCAACTGCTACCTCGACGTCGAGATCGGCGCGACGACGCTCGTCGCCGACTGGGTCTACGTCACCGACTTCGACCACCGCACCGAGGACGTCCGGCGCCCGATCAAGGACCAGGGCATCGTGAAGTCACCGGTCCGGATCGGCGAGGGCTGCTGGCTCGGGGTGAAGACCTCGGTGCTGCGCGGCACCCGGATCGGCCCGGGCAGCGTGCTCGGGGCGCACGCGGTCGCGCGGGGGGACATCCCCGCGGAGTCGATCGCCGTCGGGACCCCGGCCCGGGTGGTGCGCGACCGGCGGGCCGACTACGAGGCCGCCGCCGCCGAGCGCGCCGCGGTCGCGGACATGGCCCGTAAGGCCGACCGGGCCCTGCAGGCCCGGCTCGACCGGGCCTGAGCGCCCCGCGGGTTCAGGCGTCGAACAGGTTCCCGGTGGGGATCTTCGGGCGGGGGAGCTCCCGCGGCCCTGCCGCGGTGGCGCCGGCGTAGATGCGGGCGGTGTGCCCGGCGATGACCGGCCAGGCGAAGTCGGTGCGCAGCCGGGCCCGGGCCGCGCGGGCCCGGCGGCGGGCGGCGGCCGGGTCGGCCAGCGCGCGGTCGACGGCGTCGGCGATCCCGGGGACGTCGCCGGGGGCGAACCCGAGGCCGGTCTCGCCGTCGCGGACCAGCTCGCCGAGCCCGCCCGCGGTCGAGGCGACGAGCGTCGCTCCCACCGCGGCGGCCTCCAGTGCGACGATCCCGAACGGCTCGTAGCGGCTCGGCAGCACGACGGCGTCCGCGCCGCGCAGCAGGGCGGTCAGCTCGCCGTCGGGCAGGTGGCCGAGGAAGATCACCGAGCGCGTCACCCGGTGCCGCGCCGCGCGCTCGGCCAGCATCTCCTGCTGCGTCCCGCTCCCGGCGACGAGCAGCCGGGTCCCGCGGTGCCGCCGCCGGATCCGGGGCAGCGCCGCGATCAGGTCCTGGACGCCCTTCTCGTACTCCAGACGTCCGAAGTAGACGATCCGCGGCCCGTCGCCGGCGTGCGCGGGGGCGGCGGCGCGGGACCGCCAGCGACGCGGGTCGATGCCGTTGTGCACCACGTGGACGGCGGCCGGGTCGAGGTCGTGCAGTGCCGACACCTCGGTGCGCATCGCGCCGGAGCAGGTGATGACCTCGTCCGCGCGCTGCGCGAGCCACCACTCGGTGGAGTGCACCTGCCGGTTCAGCGGCCCCGGCAGCCAGCCGGAGTGCCGTCCCGCTTCGGTGGCGTGCACGGTCGCGACCAGCGGGACCCCGAGGACGTCGGCGAGCGCGATCGACGGGTGCGCGACGAGCCAGTCGTGGGCGTGCACGACGTCCGGCCGCCAGCCCGGCAGCAGTGCGGTCAGCGCGTGGCGCAGCATCGCGTGCCCCATCGCGAGCGTCCACGCGACCAGGTCGGTGGCGAACTCCAGCTCCGGCGGGTCCTCGGCCACCCGCAGCACCCGCACCCCGTCGACGGTCTCGGCGCGGGTCGGGTGGGTCTCGGCGTCGGTGCCGGTGGGGGCCCGGGACAGCACGACGACCTCGTGCCCGGCCGCGACGAGCTCGCGGGACAGCGCGTGCACGTGCCGGCCCAGCCCGCCGACGACGACCGGCGGGAACTCCCAGCTGACCATCAGCACCCGCATCGCTAGATCCTGACAAATGCCGGACCGGCGGTAACCCCCGGGGCACCGTGCCCATCGTGCCTATCGCACCGACCTCCGCCCAGCCGCGCCCGCTCGACCCGCCGCGGCACCCGGTCGCGTCGCGCCGGCGTCCCGCGCCGAACCGTCGACGCGCGGGGGTTGGGAGAACGCGCGTCCGATCGGGAGCGCGTTCTCCGGACGCGGACGCGTCCATCGGCCGGTCGGTGGGACGTGGCACGGGGGTCGGGTGGGGGCCCGTTGCGCGGCACCCCGCCCCGTCGCGTGGCACCCCGCCCGGCGGTCGCCGCGCCCGGCGACAGGTAGCCACATCGTGCGATCGGGTGCCACGTCCGGCGGTGTCGCGCCGCCCCGGCGCGGCCGGGAGGCCACGCCGGTGGGAGCGGAGGCCCGTTGCGCGGCACCCCGCCCCGTTGCGCGGCACCCCGCGCGGCGGTCGCCGCGCCGGGCGACAGGTCGCCACACCGTGCGATCGCCGCGCCGCACCCGGCAGAACAGGATCGGTGGCCCGGGCCCGGGGCCCCGAGGCGTCCGGGGCCGGTGCCCCACCGACCCCGACCCCGACCCCACCGAATCCGCTTACCGGGTGAGCGAGTTCGCGGTCAGACCCGTCCCAGGTCCCGGGCGTCCACGTGTCCGAAGGTCGGCAGCGGCGCGTCCGCCCAGGCCTCGACCCGGCGCTGTGCGGCCCGCCGCCGCCCGGCGCGCAGCAGCCCGGACAGCTCCGCCACCCGTCCGGCGTGCAGGTCGGCGCGGGAGCGGGCGTACCCGGCGGCGGAGTCCTTGCTGACCATGAACGCCCAGTCGCTGGACAGGGCGTGCAGCGCCTGGTCGGCGAGCAGGTCGGCCAGCGGGTCCCGGACGGGTCCGGGCAGCGGGGCGGCGAGCAGGTCGGACTGGACCTCGGCGTTCCGCGCGACCAGGTCGGCGACCTGCGGCCCGGACCAGACCCGCCAGTCCTTGCCCGAGCCCCAGGACGACTCCCGCAGGTCGACCGGGTCGCCGACCAGACCGTCGTCGACCGCGTCGCCGAGGGTGCGCACGGCGACCCCGGCCTCGGGCAGCCTGCGGAGCACGGCGGCCAGCCAGGCAGGTCCCTCGTGCCACCAGTGCCCGAACAGCTCGGTGTCGAACGCGGCGACGGTCAGCGCCGGGCGGCCGCGCTCGGCACGCAGCGCGGTCAGGCGCGCGACGACGGTGTCGACGAAGTCGTCGGCGTCGCGGGAGACGGCGCGGGCGGCGAGCGCGGGGTCGTAGGGCTTCTTCCGCTCGGTCGGTACCCGCCGTCCGGTGACCCGCGCCGGCTTGAGGCCGGACTCGTGGTCCCAGGTGTGGAAGTCGCGGTACTCGGCCGAGCCGGGGTAGCCCTTGCGGGGCGACCACACCCGGTAGGTGATCTCCAGGTCGCGGCCGACGCACACGACGTCGGAGGTCCCGACCGGCCGGGCGAACGCGGTGTCGCCGCGCAGCGCGGGGCCGTCGACGAGGAAGCGGCGCACCCCGGCGGCGGCGTAGTCGTGCTCCATCCCGGGCGCGAAGCCGCACTCGGGCGCCCAGATCCCGGCCGGCCGAGCGCCCAGGCGCAGGGCGTGGTCGTCGAGCCCGGCGCGTAGCGAGAACGCCCGCACCCGTGGGTCGAGCAGCGGCTGGAACGGGTGCGCGGCCGGCCCGCCCAGCAGCTCGACGGCGCCGGAGTCGCGCAGACCGCGCAGCGCGGGCGACCCGCCGTGGCGCCAGTGCCGCTCGAACTCGGCCGTCGCCGCCGTCGACACCCGGTGCTCGTGCGCGGCCAGGTCCGGCAGCCGGCCCGCCGCCGAGTGCGCGCGCAGCGTCCAGCCGCCGAGCCAGTCGTGCACCCCGCGCAGGCAGTGCGGGTCGTCGAGCTGCGCGGCCAGCACCGGCGTCACCCCGAGGGTGGCCAGCCCGGTGCGGCCCTCCTCGGCCAGCTCCCGCAGCGTCGCGACGACGGGCAGGTAGGAGTGCGCCCAGGACTGGTAGAGCCACTCCTCGCCGACCGGCCACCGGCCGTGCCGGGCCAGCAGCGGCAGGTGCGAGTGCAGGACGAGGCAGAACGTCCCGACGGGCGCGCCGCTCACGGCCGGGTCGCCGTGACCAGCAGGTCGAGCGAGGCGTCGAGGTCGGCGTGGTCGCCGGTGCGCAGCACGAAGTCCGAGCACCGCACACCGGCGACGTCGACGGCCAGCGCGTGCGGCCACGGCTCCCCGGACAGCGCCAGCCGGGTCTGCGCCTCGATCAGGCCACCGTGGCGGGCGTCGAGCTCGCGCAGCCGCGGACCGTGGTGCAGCCCCTGCACGACGACACGGCCGAACCCGGCGTCGTCGACCAGCCCGGCCAGCTCGCGCGGGTCGAGCTCGCGGGTGTGGAACGGGTTGAGCGGGGTGTCACGGCCGGGGGAGAAGGTGATCCGGTTCGGCGTCGACACCATCAGCCGCCCGCCGGGGCGCAGCACCCGCCTGCACTCGCGCAGGAACCGCTCCTGCTCCCACAGGTGCTCGATGACCTGCAACGACACGACGACGTCGACGCTCCCGTCGGGCACCGGCAGCGCCACCAGGTTCGCCCGGGCCACGCCCACCCGCGGGTAGCGGGCCCGGACGTGGGCCACGGTCGTCTCGTCGTAGTCCAGCGCCAGCACCGAGCGGGCCGCCCCGGCGAGCAGGTCGGCGCCGTAGCCCTCGCCGCAGCCGGCCTCCAGCACGGCGACGCCCGAGCAGTCGGCGGCGATGGCCGCGTAGACCACCTCGTGGCGGCGGAACCAGTAGTTCTCGTGGCTGATGCCCGGGACGGTGCGCTCTCCGGTGAGGGGCAGGCTGCTGGTCACCCACCGACTTCACCACGCCCGTCGGGGGGAGTTCGCACCGGTCCCCTCGCGTGCGCTACCGCTCGTCGACGCGGGGCAACGCAGTGTCACCACGGACGTCTGATGATGTGGAGCCCGACTGACATCCCGCCAGGCACGACGGAGGGGGACACATGACCGACATCGCGACCGACGAGGACACGGTGACGCTGACCATCACCGGCCGTAGCGGATCCTGGCTGGTGTCGGGTGTGCTCGGCCGGGAACCGCTGCCGCTCAGGGGGTTGGACGACGGCGCGCTCGCCGAGATGCTGTGGGCGATGCTGCCGGTGGCACCGTCGGCCGCGCACGGTCCCGCGTGCCCGGCGCCCGCGCCCGGCCGCCGTCACCCGGGCTGAGCCGCAGTCCGGTCGCGCACGTCCGGTTCGCGGTCGGCGCACGGTTCGTGCCGGTCGGCGTGCGGTCGGTCCCCGGACGGGTATCAACTGCCCACCGACGGGTATCCGCCGTTCCCCGGGCCCGTGCGGGCCAGGGGTGACGCCGACGGCGTCGTGCCGAGAGGAGCCCAGGATGAACGATCCGGCGGACGAGAACGAGACGCTGTCGCTCACCATCACCGGGCGGTCCGGGTCCTGGGTGGTGTCGGGTGTGCTCGGCGACGAGCCGGTCGAGCCGCGCGCGATGGACGACGAGGCCCTCGGCGAGGTGCTGTCGATGGTCGTGCCCGAGGAGGACCGCGTCCACGCCGAGCCCCCGCCCGGCCGCCGCGTGAGCTGAGCGAGGGCGGGCGGAACTACAGCCGTCCCCGCAGCAGCGACGCCGCCAGCAACGCCACCTCGACCTGCAGCCGGTCCTCCCCGACCGGGCGCCCGAGCAGCTCCTCGGCCTTGCGCACCCGGTAGTGCACCGTGTTCTTGTGCAGGTGCAGCCGGGCCGCGGCCTGGATGTAGCTGCCCCCGGCGGCCAGGAACACCCGCAGCGTCTCGCGCAGCTGGTCGGTGCCGGGCTCGTCGGCTGTCAGGCCGGACAGGGTCCGGGCGACCCAGCGGCGCAGGTCCTCGGACCGGTCGGTGAGCAGCGCGGCGACGGCGACGTCGTCGAACCGGACGACCGCGGGCCGGTCCTCGGCGGTCTCGGCGACCGCACGGGCCCGCTGCGCCTCGGCGAGCGAGCCGCGGAACCCGTCGATCCCGGCGGCCGACCCGCCGACGGCGATCCGCACCCCGGCCGGGAGTCGGTCGCGGAGCAGGCCGACGTCCAGCCGCACCTCGTCGGGCCCGGACAGCCACGCCCACAGCGTGCGGCTGTCCGCGAGCACCGTCAGCGGGGTCCGCCCGGACGCCTCGTAGAGCAGCCGGGCCCCGGCCTGCAGCGCGTGCCCGTCGGCGGGGCCGTCGCCGGACGCGGGGGTCCACACCAGCGCCGCGGTGTGCCGGCCGGTCACCGGGATCCCCAGCAGCTCCGAGGCGGCCGCGTCGGTCAGCGGGTCGGTGTCGAGCACCATCCGGACCCGGGTCGCCAGCCCCGCCCCGGACCGGGTGCTCCACCGTCGTCGCTCGGCCTCGTAGATGTCGATGAGCCCGGCGATGACCTCGTCGATGTAGCGGTTCGTGCGCTCGCTCAGCACCGACACCGCGTCGAGCACGTCCGGGTCCCCGTGGTGCGGCCCGGCCCGCAGCGCGTCCAGCGCCCACTGCGCGAACATCTGCTCGCCGAGCCGGTAGGCCCGCAGCAGCGCCTCCAGCGACAGGTCGTGCTGGGCGAACCGGCGGGCGTACTCGGCGGCCGCGGGCGGCACCGTGATGCGGTCCATCGGGATCGAGTGGACGAGCATGTCCATGATCGCGACGAGGTTCGCCGAGGTGCTCGCGACCATCAGCCTGCGCAGCGTCTCGTCGTGCCGGAACTCGGGGATGACCTCGACGAACCAGTCGGTCATCGCGGTCGTCAGCTCGGGCAGCCGGGCCTCGACGTCGCGGGCGACGGCCGCCACGACCTCGTCGACGTGGGCGGACACCCGCGCGACGCTAGCGGGTCGGCCGGTCCCCGGGCCGGCGGGTACGACGCGTTGTGTCCCCGGCACAACGGGCCCGCCACGATTCGTGATCGACGTACATGGTGTCGGTCACACCGCGGACCTACGTTTCCCCCACACCGGTTCCGACGACGCCGAGGGGGAGTCCGATGCACATCGCCGTGCTGCCGCGGGAACGGGCGCGCACCGCGCCGGAGGCGCCCTGTCTCGCCGACGAGCACCGCGCGCTCGACAACGCCGGGTTCGCCGCCGCCGTCGCCGCGGCGGCGGGCGCGCTGCACGCTGCGGGGACCGGGGCGGGCGACGTCGTCGCCGTCGTGCTGCCCAACCGCGTCGAGCTCGTGGTGACGTTGTTCGCGGCCTGGCGGCTCGGCGCGGCCGTCACCCCGGTGAACCCCGCGCTGACCGCCGACGAGGCGGGCCACCAGATCACCGACTCGGGGGCGGTCGTCGTCGTGGGGGAGCGGGCGGCCTCGCCGCTGGTGACCCTGGACGTCGCCGAGCTGGCCGGGGACCCGGCCGCCGCACCCGACCCGGTCACCGACGACGACGCGACCGCCCTGCTGATCTACACCAGCGGCACCACCGGGCGCCCCAAGGGCGTCGTGCTCGACCACGCGAACGTCCGCGCGATGTGCGGGATGGTCATCGCCGGGATCGGTCTCGGCGCCGACGACCACAGCCTGCTCGTGCTGCCGCTGTTCCACGTCAACGGCATCACCGTCTCGGTGCTGTCGCCGCTGCTCGCCGGGGGCCGCACCACCATCGCCGGCCGGTTCCGCGCCGAGACCTTCCTCGACACCGTCGCCCGGGTCCGGCCCACCTACTTCTCCGCCGTCCCGGCGATCTACGCCATGCTCACCGCGCTGCCCGCGCGCGAGGCCGACACCTCTTCGCTGCGCCGGGTGATCTGCGGGGCCGCGCCGATGCCCGCCGAGCTCGTCGCCCGCTTCGAGGAGCGCTTCCAGGTGCCGCTGGTGGAGGGCTACGGCCTGTCCGAGGGCACCTGCGCCTCGACGATCAACCCGTGGGACGGCCTCCGCAAGCCCGGCACCGTCGGGCTGCCGCTGCCCGGTCAGCGGGTCGCGCTGATGGACCCCGAGGGCCGGCTCGTCGACGACGGCCCCGGCGAGGTCGTCGTCTCCGGGCCCAACGTGATGCGCGGCTACCTGAACCTGCCCGAGGCCACCGCCGAGACGATCCGCGACGGCTGGCTGCACACCGGCGACGTCGGCCGCTTCGACGACGACGGCTACCTCGTCCTGGTCGACCGGATCAAGGACATGATCATCCGGGGCGGGGAGAACCTCTACCCCCAGGAGATCGAGAACGCGCTGTACGCCCACCCCGCCGTGCACGAGGCCGCTGTGGTCGGCGTGCCCGACCCGGTCCTCGGCGAGGTCCCGGTCGCCCACGTCGTCCTGCGCCCCGGCGTCGCCGCGACGCCGGAGGACCTCGCGGCGCACTGCGCGCAGCGGCTCGCCCGCATCAAGGTCCCCACCCGGATCGCGCTCGTCGGCACCCTGCCGCGCAACGCCGTCGGCAAGGTCGACAAACCCGCGCTGCGGCGCGCGCCCGTCCCCGCCGGCTGACCCCGGCACCCACCGACCTCCCGCGGACCCGCACGGTCCGGCGGGGGAGCCGTCCTGCCCGGACACCGCCCGCGGACGGCCACCGAACGTTTCCACCGGAGAGGACCGAACGATGGGGTTCAAGACGGGGGACTTCCCCCCGGTCGATCTCGACACCTTCCTCGACAGGCCGTTGTTCGAGCGGACCAAGGCGCTCGCCCTGCACTGGACGCAGTACGGCTTCGGGTCGCCGAAGATGATCCCGACGACCTACGTTGTGAAGCTGCTGGTCCTCTACGGCGTCATCGGGACCGCGCTGATCACCTGGACCTCCGGCGTCGGCCCGTTCTGGGAGGTGTCGGGCTGGTGGGACCAGCCGGTCGTCTACCAGAAGCTGGTGCTCTGGACGGTGCTGCTGGAGGTCGTCGGCGTCGCCGGGTCCTGGGGGCCGATCGCGGGCAAGTTCAGGCCGATGACCGGCGGCATCCTGTTCTGGGCCCGCCCCGGCACCATCCGGCTCCGCCCGTGGAAGGCCGTCCCCGGTACCGACGGCGACACCCGCACCGTGCTCGACGTCGTGCTCTACCTGGGCCTGGTCGCCTCGCTGCTGACCGCGGTGGTGCTGCCCGGCGTGCCGAGCGCGTCGCTGTCGGCGGTGCTGCCCGACAACACCTCCGGGCTGGTCGCGCCCTGGCTGATGATCGCGCCGATCGTGCTGCTGGTCCTGTGCGGCCTGCGCGACAAGACGATCTTCCTGGCCGCCCGCGGCGAGCAGTACCTGCCCGCGATGGTGTTCTTCGGGACCCTGCCGTTCGTCGACATGATCGTCGCGGCGAAGCTGCTGATCTGCATGGTGTGGATCGGCGCGGGCGTGTCGAAGTTCGGCAGGCACTTCACCAACGTCATCCCGCCGATGGTGTCCAACAGCCCCTGCATCCCCTCGAAGTGGATCAAGCGGGCGCACTACCGGGACGCCTCGGGCGACCTGCGGCCGTCGCGGCTCGCGACGTTCATGGCCCACGTCGGCGGCACGACGGTGGAGATCATCACCCCGCTGGTGCTGCTGTTCTCGACCGACCACCGGCTGACCCTGGCCGGGGTGGTGCTGATGGTGGTGTTCCACCTGTTCATCACCTCGACGTTCCCGCTCGCGGTGCCGCTGGAGTGGAACATCCTGTTCGGCTACCTGGCGATCTTCCTGTTCCTCGGCTTCCCCAACGGCGACGGCTTCGGCGTCGGCGACATGTCCTCCCCGGTGCTGACCGTCGCGATCGTGGCCTGCCTGGCGTTCTTCCCGGTGCTGGGCAACCTGCGACCCGACCTGGTGTCGTTCCTGCCGTCGATGCGCCAGTACGCTGGCAACTGGGCCTCGGCGCTGTGGACCTTCACCCCCGGCGCGGAGGAGAAGCTGAACCGGCTGCCGCACCGGCCCACCACCAACCAGGTCGACCAGCTGCAGGCACTGGGCTACCCGCCGGCGGTCGCCGAGGTCACCATGCAGCAGACGATCGCCTGGCGGTCGATGCACTCCCAGGGCCGCGGCCTGTTCTCGGTCCTGGCCGCCCGGCTCGACGACCTGGACTCCCGCACCGTCCGCGAGGCCGAGTTCGGCTGCAACTCCGTCATCGGGTTCAACTTCGGCGACGGCCACCTGCACGACGCCCAGCTCATCGCCGCCCTGCAGAAGCGGATCGGGTTCGCGCCCGGCGAGTTCGTCGTCTGCTGGGTGGAGTCCCAGGCCATCCACTCGTCGGTCCAGCACTACCAGCTGATCGACGCCGCCCTCGGCGTGGTCGAGCGCGGGTACTGGAAGGTCGCCGACGCCGTCGCCGAGCAGCCGTGGCTGCCGAACGGGCCGATCCCGCTGACCGTCACCTGGCGCGCCCCGCAGCGGGCGACGGCCGGCGACGGCGTCGAGGCCCCGGCCCCCTGAGACCCGGCGGGACGGGCGGAGACACCGCAGCCCGCCCGTCCCGCCGGACCGACACCGCACGACGAGAGGGACACGACATGGGAGACGCACTGGACGGCCGCGTCGCGCTCGTCACCGGCGCGGGCAAGGGCCTCGGCCGGGCGATCGCCCGGCGCTTCGCCGAGGAGGGGGCGACCGTCGTCGTCTCCGACATCGACGGCGACGCCGCACGGCGCACCGCGGAGGAGATCCCGGACGCCACGCACCTGTCCTGCGACGTCCGCGACGAGGAGCAGGTCCAGGAGCTCGTCGCGCACACCGTCGAACGGCACGGCGGGCTGCACGTCCTCGTGCCCAACGCCGGGGTCGGGCGTCCGCAGCCGCTGCTGGAGATGAGCCTCGCCGACTGGCGGGAGGTCACCTCGGTCAACCTCGACGGCGTCTTCCTGTCGATCCGCTACGCCGCGCCCGCGATCATCGCCTCCGGCGGCGGCACGATCGTCACGCTCGCCTCGGTCACGGCGACGGCGGGCTCCCCGCTGATCGGGCACTACGCGGCGGCCAAGGCCGGCGTGGTCAACCTGACCAGGACCGCGGCGACCGAGCTGCGGCCGTACGGTGTGCGGGTCAACGCGTTGCTGCCGGGCTTCGTCGACACCGACCTGGTGACGTCGGCCCGGCCCGGCTTCGAGGCCGCGCTCGGCCTGCCCGCCGGTGGCTTCGACGGGCTGATCGAGCAGAAGCAGGGCGGCTACGGCACCCCCGACGACGTCGCGGAGGCCGCGCTCTTCTTCGCGAGCGACCGGTCCCGCTTCTGCACCGGCAGCGGGCTCGTCCTCGACGGCGGCCTCGACGCGTCGCTGCTCTGACCCGGTACCCCAGGAGGACGCCATGACCACCGCGACCGTCGTCGGATCCGGGCCGAACGGGCTCGTGGCCGCGGCCGTGCTGGCCCGCGCCGGGGTGGCGGTGACCGTGCTGGAGGCCGCCGACGAGATCGGCGGCGGCACCCGCACGGTGGAGGCGATCGTCCCGGGGCTGCTGGTCGACCACTGCTCGGCGGTGCACCCGATGGCCGTCGGCTCGCCGGTGCTCGAGGAGCTGGGCCTGGACCGGTACGGGCTGCGGTGGCGGCTGCCGGAGGTCGACTGCGCCCACCCCCTCGACGGCGGGGACGCCGGCGTCCTGGTCCGCTCGGTCGCCGATACCGCGGCCGGCCTCGGGGCCGACGGCGCGCTGTGGCGGGCGCTGTTCACCGGGCCGGTGCGCGACTACGACACCTTCTCCCCGGACTTCCTCGGCCCGCTGGTGCGGATCCCGCGCCACCCGCTGCTGCTGGCCCGGTTCGGTGCGCCCACCGTGCTCCCGGCGGAGGTGCTGGCCAGGGCGTTCCGCACCGAGCGCGGGCGGGCGCTGTTCCTGGGGTCGGCGTCGCACGCGTTCCGGCCGCTGAACCGGCCGCTGTCCTCGGCGATCGGGCTCGGCCTGTTCACCGCCGGGCACCGGCACGGCTGGGGCGTCGCCGAGGGCGGGTCGCGGGCGATCTCCGACGCGCTCGCCGCGGTGCTCGCCGAGCACGGGGCGAAGGTCGAGACCGGGGTGCACGTGCGGTCGGCGGACGAGCTGCCGCCGTCGGACGTCGTGGTGTGGGACGTCGGCCCGGACCGGCTGCCCGCCCTGCTGGGGGACCGGCTGCCGGCGCGGGTCGCGCGGGCCTACCGGCGCTTCCGCCACGGCCCGGCCGCGTTCAAGGTCGACTACGCGGTGGCGGGCGGCGTGCCCTGGACGCACCCCGACGCGCGACGGGCCGGGACGCTGCACGTCGTCGGGTCGGCGGCGGAGAACGCACTCGTCGAGCGCGAGGTGCACGCGGGCCGGATGCCGGAGCGGCCGTTCGTCCTGGTCGGGCAGCAGTACCTGGCCGACCCGTCCCGGTCGGCGGGCGACGTCCACCCCGTGTGGGCCTACGCGCACGTCCCCCGCGGGTACACCGGCGACGCCACCGAGGCGGTCACCGCGCAGATCGAACGGTTCGCGCCCGGGTTCCGGGAGCGGGTCGTGGGCACGATGGTCACCGACCCGGCCGCGTTCGCGGGCAACCCGAACTTCGTCGGCGGCAACATCCTGACCGGGTCCAAGGACCTGCGGCAGCTGCTGCTCGGGCCGCGGACGACGCTGCAGCCCTACGACACGGGGGCGCCCGGCCACTTCCTCTGCTCTGCCGCGACGCCGCCCGGCCCGGGTGCGCACGGGATGTGCGGCGCGCACGCCGCGCGTCGCGCGCTCGCCCACCTGGGCCGCTGAGGGCGGGTCAGACGGGTTCGGGCTCCCCGCTCACGGCCACCACCCCGCCGATGTCCTGGCGCAGCCACGCCAGCAGCGTCGCGTCCTCCAGGGTCAGCGGGACCTCCGGTCCGCCCCACCCCAGACGGGTGGTCGGCCGGTGGACCAGCGCGTCCTCCAGCATCGCGGCCAGACCGTCGGTGGCCCGGACGGTGCGACCGCCGTGCTCCACGGTCCGGCTGCCCGGTACGTCCTCGTCGGCGTGCGGCCCCGTGCTGAGCACGTAGCCGGTCCCCAGACGGTCGTCGAACCCCGTCACCTGCACGACGGCTCCCTCCTGCCGAGTGCGCGAGGTGCCGACGGTAGCGAAACCGGACCCCCGATCAGGGGTTGCGGCGTGTGACCTCGTGCGCGCACCAGGTGAGGAGGCCCGCGCGTGAGTACGGTCACGACCTGCCCCGGTTTGCCGGGACGCTACTCGTTGGTAACAATGAACGTCACAGTGGCACGGCGTGCCGTTACGGCACGAGCAATGGCAGAGTCACCGGCTACGACGGGCGCGACGCCGCGGCCCACCCCCGCTCTGATCGAGAGCGCGCGGCGCAGCACCGTCACGGTGACGCGAGACGGTCCGGACCCGGGACGACCGGGACCGGAACGCGACGAAGGACGACGCGGTGTGCGCGTGGGCGCAGGCCGCCGCGGCAGGAGGTCGAAGAGGTCCTATGAAGATCGTGACCCTGGTGAAGCAGGTGGCCGACACCTACTCGGAGCGGAAGCTGTCCGACTCCGACCACACCCTCGACCGTGAGGGTGCCGAGGCGGTGATCGACGAGATCAACGAGCGCGCGGTGGAGCAGGCTCTGCTGCTGAAGGAGGCGCACGACGGCTCCGAGGTCGTCGTCGTGAGCATGGGCCCGGACCGGGCCACCGACGCGATCCGCAAGGCGCTGTCGATGGGCGCGGACTCCGCGGTGCACCTGTCCGACGAGGCCATCCACGGCTCGTGCGCGGTGCAGACCGCGAAGGCGCTGACCAAGCTGATCGGCACCGTCGACGGCTGGGACATGGTCATCGCGGGCAACTCGGCGTCCGACGGCCAGATCGGTGCGGTCCCGGCGATGATCGCCGAGCTGCTCGGTGTGCCGTCGCTGACCCACGCCAACGAGCTCTCGGTCGAGGGCACCACGGTGAAGGCCAAGCGGGAGACCGACGAGGGCGTCACCCACCTGACCGCGGAGCTGCCGGTCGTGGTGTCGATCGGGGAGAAGTCCAACGAGCCGCGCTACCCCTCGTTCAAGGGGATCATGGCGGCGAAGAAGAAGCCGGTGGAGACCCTCGACCTGGCCGGCGCCGGGATCGACGCCTCCGAGGTCGGTCTGGCGAACGCCCTGACCACGGTCGTCTCCGCCTCGCCGAAGCCGCCGAAGCAGGCCGGCGAGAAGGTCACCGACGAGGGCGACGGCGGCGCGAAGATCGCCGAGTTCCTGGTCGGCCAGAAGCTGATCTGACCCCGGTTCTTCCTGGCTTCCCTCTTCGTTTGGAGATAGAGAATCATGGCTGAGGTTCTGGTCCTCGTCGACCACGTCGACGGTGACATCAAGAAGACCACCTACGAGCTGCTGACCGCCGCCCGCGCGCTGGGCGAGCCGTCGGCGGTCGTCGTCGGTGCCGCGGGCACCGCGGACAAGCTGGCCGACGGCCTGACCGAGCACGGCGCCGAGAAGATCTACGTCGCCGAGACCGACTCCACCGACTTCCTCTCCCCGGAGACGACGGTCCTGGAGTCGCTCATCGGGTCGGCGTCCCCGGCCGCGGTGCTGCTCGCGGCCACCGGCAACGGCAAGGAGGTCGCCGGTCGGCTCGCCGTCCGGACGAACTCCGGGCTGCTGTCCGACGTCGTCGGCGTCTCGGCGGACGGTGTGTCGCACTCGATCTTCGGTGGTGCCTACACCGCCGAGGCCAAGTCGAACACCGAGCACCCGGTCATCACCGTGCGCCCGGGCTCGATCGAGATCGAGGCGGCCGCCGGTGCGGGTGCCCGCGAGAGCGTCGAGGTCCCGGCCCCGTCCGGGCGTGCCGCGACCGTGACCGGCCGCGAGCCGATCCAGGGCGGGTCCCGTCCGGAGCTGACCGAGGCGACCGTGATCGTCTCCGGTGGGCGCGGCGTGGGCTCGGCCGACGACTTCACCGTCGTCGAGGGCCTGGCGGACTCCCTCGGTGCCGCCGTCGGTGCTTCGCGTGCCGCGGTCGACTCCGGCTACTACCCGCCGCAGTTCCAGGTCGGCCAGACCGGTAAGTCGGTCTCGCCGCAGCTCTACATCGCCCTCGGCATCTCCGGCGCGATCCAGCACCGCGCCGGCATGCAGACGTCGAAGACGATCGTCGCGGTGAACAAGGACGAGGAGGCGCCGATCTTCGAGATCGCCGACTTCGGCATCGTCGGCGACCTGTTCAAGGTCGCGCCGCAGCTGCAGGAGGAAGTGGCCAAGCGCAAGGGCTGACCCCTTCCGGTCCTCCACCGCGTCGACGCCCGGGTGCTGCGTGCACCCGGGCGTCGTCGTGTGTGCGGGGCCTGTTCACCCGCTCCTGCCTGCGACGACACCTGTCCGGGTCCGTTCACCCCGATGCCACCGACGGGTCGTCGCGGAACCGTCCGGGTGTCGCACCCGGCCGGTACCAAGCCGGGTGTGAACCAGGTGATCGTCTCGACCCCGGAGACCGCGGCCCGGCGGTACTCCCTGCTCCTCACGACCGACGACGGCGACGTCGCCGCGGCGCAGGCGCTGCGGCACCGGGTGTTCGCGGGTGAGCTGGGCGCCCGGCTCGACAGCCCCGTGCCCGGCCGCGACGTCGACCGCTTCGACGCCCACTGCGACCACCTCGTGGTCCGCGAGGACGCCACCGGCGAGATCGTCGGCACCTACCGGATGCTCCCGCCGCAGCGGGCGCGCGCCGCGGGCGGCCTCTACGCCGACGGCGAGTTCGACCTCACCAACCTCGACCCGCTGCGCCCCGGGATCGTCGAGACCGGGCGCTCCTGCGTGCACCCCGACCACCGCGGCGGCGCCGTCGTCGGGCTGGTGTGGGCCGGGCTCGCCCGCTACATGCTGCTCACCGGGCACCGCTGGCTGATCGGCTGCGCCAGCGTCTCCCTCGCCGACGGCGGCACCCAGGCCGCCGCGGTCTGGGACCGGGTCCGCGCGAAGCACCTCGCGCCCGAGGAGTACCGCACCGTCCCGCACCGCCCCTGGGACCCGACCGGTGCGCCCGCGGGCCGGGGCGGCGGCATCCCGCCGCTGCTGCGTGGCTACCTGCGCCTGAACACCTGGGTGTGCGGGCCGCCCGCGCACGACCCGGACTTCGGCGTCGCGGACTTCCCGGTGCTGCTGGGGATGGACCACATCGACCAGCGCTACCTGCGCTTCTTCCTGGGCGAGGACGCCGCCGGGGTGACGGGCGCATGACCCTCGCCGCCGGGCCGGAGGGCGACGCCGGCGCGCCCCTCCGCCCGCGCCGCCGGTTCCGTCCGCGCGGCCGTGCCTCCGCCGTCCCGTCCGCCGGGGCCGCGGTGCTGTCGTCCGCTCCGCCGGCTGCCCCGGCTGCCCCGGCTGCCCCGGCTGCCCCGGTGGTCCCGGCGACGGGGGACCCCCGTGGTGCCGTGCACCACCCGGCCCGCGCCGCCCTGCGGACCCCGGTGCACCCGCTCGTCGACCACCCCACGCACCCGCCGGCACCGCCCGCGTCGCGGCGTCCCGGCGGGCCGTGGGCGGCCTGGTCGCCGTGCACCCCGCAGGAGTGCCTGCCCCCGCGTGCGACGACCGGCACGCTGCGCCTGGCCCGCCGTACCGCGGCACTGCTCTCGGTGCTGGCGGTGGCCGTGACCGTCGTCCCGGCCGCCGCGCTGCTCGGCGCCCGCGTGCTGGACCCGGTCCTGCGGGCGTTGCACCGCGCGGTGCTCCGCGCCGCCGGGGTCCGGCTCGTCGTGCGCGGCGGGCCGCTCGCGCCCACGGACGGGCGGGGCGCGCTGGTCGTGGCCGACCACACGTCGTGGATCGACATCCCGGCGCTCGGTGCGATCGGACCGGTCACCATGCTCGCCAAGCGGGAGGTCCGGGACTGGCCGCTGATCGGCGCGCTCGCCGCCCGCATCGGCACCCTGTTCGTGCACCGCGAGGGCCTGTCCCGGCTGCCCGGCACCGTCGCCACCTGCGCCGACGCGCTGCGGGACGGCACGCTGGTCGGTGTCTTCCCCGAGGCGACGACGTGGTGCGGCGCGATCTCCGGGGACTACCGGCGCGCGCCGTTCCAGGCCGCGATCGACGCGGGCGCCCCGGTCCGGCCGGTCACCGTCGCGATCACCACCCCGGACGGGCGGCCGACGACGGCCGCCGCGTTCGTCGGCGAGCAGACCCTCGGCGACACCGTCGGCCGGGTGCTGCGGCTGCCCGGCCTGGTCTGCGAGGTCACCGTGGGCGAGCTCGTCGAGCCGGGCCCGCACACCGACCGGCGCGCGCTGGCCGCCCGCGCCCGCGACCGGGTCCGTCACCCGCGCCCGGCCACGACCGCCACGGCCGTGTGAGACGGACGGTCGTCCACGACGGGTTCGGCACGCACCGCTGTCAGGACGGGGTCTACCCTGGAGGCCGATGACGTACCTGGACCACGCGGCGACCACACCGATGCTGCCCGCTGCCGTCGCCGCCATGAGCGACGCGCTCGGCCGCACCGGCAACGCGTCGTCGCTGCACTCGTCGGGCCGCCGCGCCCGGCGCGCGGTCGAGGAGGGGCGCGAGCGGATCGCCGAGGCGGTCGGCGCGCGCCCGTCCGAGGTCGTGTTCACGACCGGCGGCACCGAGAGCGACAACCTCGCGGTCAAGGGCCTGTTCTGGGCCCGCCGGGCCGCGGACCCGCGCCGCACCCGGGTGCTGGTCTCGGCCGTCGAGCACCACGCGGTCGTCGACGCGGCGGAGTGGCTGGCCACCCACGAGGGCGCCCGGCTGCGGCTGCTCGAGGTGGACGCGACCGGCCGCGTCCACCCGGAGACGCTGCGCGCCGCGCTCGCCGAGGACCCGGACGGGAACGCCCTGGTCTCGGTCATGTGGGCCAACAACGAGGTCGGCACCGTCAACCCGGTGCGCGAGCTCGCCGCCGTCGCCCACGAGTTCGGGGTGCCGTTCCACACCGACGCCGTGCAGGCCGTCGGCATCCTCGACGTCGACTTCGCCGCGAGCGGCGCCGACGCTCTCACCCTCACCGGGCACAAGCTCGGCGGCCCCTACGGCGCGGGCGCGCTGCTGCTCGGCCGCGAGGTCACCTGCACCCCGCTGCTGCACGGCGGCGGCCAGGAGCGCGACGTCCGCTCCGGCACCCTGGACGTGCCCTCGCTGGCCGGGCTGGCGACGGCCGTCGTCGAGTCGGTGGCCGCCGCGCCGCGCCGCCGCGTGCACCTGGCCGGGCTGCGCGACGAGCTGGTCCGCGTCGTGCGCACCGAGGTGCCCGACGCGGTCCTGAACGGCGACACCACCGACTCCCGGGTCGACGGCGGTCCCGGCAGGCTGCCCGGCAACGCGCACCTGTCGTTCCCCGGCTGCGAGGGCGACAGCCTGCTCATGCTGCTCGACGCCAACGGCATCGACTGCTCCACCGGCTCGGCCTGCACCGCAGGCGTCGCCCAGCCCAGCCACGTGCTGCTGGCGATGGGCGCCGACGAGTGCACCGCCCGCGGGTCGCTGCGCTTCTCCCTGGGGCACACCAGCACCTCCGCCGACGTGGCCGCGGTCGCCGGGGCCATCGGGTCGGTCGTGGAGCGCGCCCGCAACGCGAGCCGTCGCACCCCCGCGTCGGTCACGGGCTGAGCCGTGCGGGTCCTCGCTGCGATGAGCGGCGGCGTCGACTCCGCGGTGGCCGCCGCGCGGGCGGTCGCCGCCGGGCACGACGTCGTCGGCGTGCACCTCGCGCTGTCCCGCACCCGCGACGCGATGCGGTCCGGGTCGCGCGGCTGCTGCTCCAAGGAGGACGCGGGCGACGCCGCCCGCGCCGCGGACGTCCTCGGCATCCCGTACTACGTCTGGGACCTGTCCGAGGAGTTCACCCGCGACGTCGTGGACGACTTCGTCGCCGCCTACGCCGCGGGGGAGACCCCGAACCCCTGCCTGCGCTGCAACGAGAAGATCAAGTTCGCGGCCGTGCTGGACCGGGCGCTCGCCCTCGGCTTCGACGCCGTCTGCACCGGCCACTACGCCCGGCTCGACCCGGCCGGGCCGGTGCTGCGCCGCTCGGCCGACGCGGGCAAGGACCAGTCCTACGTGCTGGCCGTGCTGCGCGCCGACCAGCTGCGGCACGCGATGTTCCCGGTCGGCGACACCCCCAAGCCGGAGATCCGGGCCGAGGCCGCCCGGCTCGGGCTGCGCGTCGCCGGGAAGCCCGACAGCCACGACATCTGCTTCATCCCCACGGGCGACACCCGCGGCTTCCTGGCCGACCGCCTGGGCACCACCCCCGGCGCGCTCGTCGACGCCGCCTCCGGCGAGACCCTCGGCACCCACGACGGCGTGCACGGCTTCACCGTCGGGCAGCGCAAGGGCCTCGGGATCGACCGGCCGGCCGCCGACGGCCGCCCCCGCTACGTGCTCGGCATCGAGCCGGTCAGCGGCACCGTGCGGGTCGGCCCGGAGGCCGCGCTCGACGTCACCGCGATCACCGCGCGCACCCCCGTGTGGACCTCGGGCGCGGCGCCGGACGCACCGTTCGGCTGCGTCGTGCAGGTCCGCGCGCACGGCGGCACCGCACCCGCCACGGTCACCCCGCTCGACTCCGCCGTGCAGGTGGAGCTGTCCGAGCCGCTGCGCGGTGTCGCCCCGGGGCAGGCCGTCGCCTTCTACCGCCCCGACGACGACGGCGACGTCGTCCTGGGGTCGGCGACGATCACCGGGACGGCCTGACCGAGGTCGCCCGGCGGCGTCCGGCCGGTGGCGCCTGACCGACCGGGCCCGCCGTCGCCCGTGCGCCGAGATGCACCCCAGCGGGCCGCGCGGAGCCGTTCCAGCCCGCTGACCTGCATCTCGGTGAACCCGGCCTGTCGCACCAACCCCAGCGAGAGCACCGCTCTTGCTTTCGTGCGTCAAACGGTGAACACTGCTCTCATGACGAACCAGCGCTCTCAGATCCACTACCTCGCCCCCGGCCGCATCACCCGCCGGGTGATGAACCCCCTGGTCGCCGGGCTGACCCGGCTCGGCCTCCCGCTCGCCGGCTCCGCGGTGCTCGGCGTCCGCGGCCGCCGCTCCGGCGAGGTCCGCACCACGCCGGTCAACCCGCTGCGCCACGACGGAGCCCGCTACCTCGTCGCCGCGCGCGGCGAGACCCAGTGGGTGCGCAACCTCCGCGTCGCGGGGGAGGCGGAGCTGACCGTCGGCCGTCGCACCGAGCGGGTGGCCGCGACCGAGCTGACCGAGCCGGCCGCCGTCGTCCCGGTGCTGCGGGAGTACCTGCGTCGCTGGGCCTGGGAGGTCGGGGCGTTCTTCGACGGGGTCGACGCCTCCTCGTCCGACGCCGAGATCGCCGCCGTCGCCCACCGCCACCCGATCTTCATCCTGGCCGCATGATCCTTCTCCGTGGAGCCGGGAGCGCCCTCGCGGGCGCCGTGGGCTCCGGGGAGAGGGATCATCGGAGCGAAGGACACGGTGATCGGTGAGAGGCTGTCGCCATGAGCGACCGTGACTACCGAGCACCCGGCCTGCTGGTGCGCCGTGTCCTCAACCCGCTGGTCGGGGCCCTGGCCCAGCGCGGCATCACCCCGGGTGACACGGCCGTGCTCGCTGTCCGCGGCCGGCGCAGCGGCACGGTCCGCACCGTCCCGTTGACCCCGGTCCTGCTCGACGGGACCCGCCACCTCATCTCGCCGCGCGGTGAGACCGACTGGGTCCGCAACCTGCGCGCGGCCGGCGGGAGCGCCGAGCTGCGCGGTCGTGGGGGAGCGGAGCCGGTGTCCGCCACCGAGCTCGACGCCGCGGCGGCCGTCCCCGTACTGCGCGCCTACCTGCGCGGACTCGGCCGGGCCGCCGGGATGCTGTTCGACGACGTCGGTCCCGCCTCCACCGACGCCGAGCTCGCCGCCGCCGCACCCCGCCACCCGGTGTTCGCCCTGGGGTGACCGCCAGGATCCGATGCCGAGCTCGCCGCACCCACCACCACCGGTGTCCGCCCTGCGGTGATCACCAGGATTGGAGCGCCGGGCGCAGCCGACCCGCCGCCGCACTCCACTCCCGGCGATCACGCCCGCCGACGCCGGACCGGGGGCGCACGCACCCGGACGGGACGGCGGAGGACACTGGGGGTGTGACCGTCCCGGACCCCACCGACCCGCTGGCCGCCGCGCTCGCCGCCGCCGGACTCGGCGACGTGCGTCCCGGTGAGACCCTCCCGCCCCCGCCGCGCATCGAGGTCGTCGACGACGCCCCCGCCGAGCCCGCCGCGGCCCACGTCCTGTGGCCCGCGGGCGTCGGCACCGGCGTCGGCTCGCTGCCCGGCACCGACGCCCGCGAGGCGTGTGCGCTGGTCACCGGCGAGAGCCCGGAGTTCCCGGCGCTGCCCGAGCTGCCCGCCCGCGGTGTCGGCGCGGACATGGTCGGCCGCACGGCCGGGCTGCTGGTGGACCTCGCCGTCGAGGTCGTGCCGACCGGCTGGCGGGTCACCGCCCACCCCGGGCGCGACCTGCGCCGGGCCCGCGACCTGATGTCCGGCGACCTGGACGCCTTCGACGACGCCTGCGACCGCATCCGCCCGTCCTGGGTGAAGGTCCAGGTCACCGGCCCGTGGACGCTCGCCGCCTCGGTCGAGCTCGCCGCCGGGCACCGGGTGCTCACCGACCGGGGCGCCGTCCGCGAGTTCGCCGCCAGCCTGACCGAGGGGCTGCGCGCCCACGTCGCCGAGGTGGCGCAGCGGACCGGGGCGACGGTCGTCGTCCAGCTCGACGAGCCCGGCCTGCCCGCCGTGCTCGCCGGGTCGCTGCCGACCGCGTCCGGCTACGGCACCGTCCGCTCGATCGCCGCGCCGGACGCCCAGGACCTGCTCCGGGACCTGATCGCCGGCATCGACGCCCCGGTCGTCGTGCACTGCTGCGCGGACCGCCCGCCGATCCGGCTGCTCGCCGGGACCGGTGCGGCCGCGGTCGGGATCGACGCGACCCGGCCGGCGTTCGCCGGGGCCACCGCCGAGCCGCGCGCCCTCGACGCGATCGGCGAGACCTGGGACAGCGGTGTCCCGCTGTTCCTCGGGCTGCTGCCCGGCACCGCGCCTGCCCGCGAACCGGCGATCGGCGACCTCGCCCGCATCGGCTACGACCTCGCCGACCGGCTGGGCTTCGACCGGCCGCGGCTGGCCCGGCTCGCCGTCCCGACGCCCGCCTGCGGGCTCGCCGGAGCGACCCCGGCCTGGGCGCACCGCGCGCTCGCCCTGTCCCGCGAGCTGGGGAAGGCCTTCGCCGACCCCGACGAGGTCCCGCCCGCCGACGAGCGCTGACCCCTCGCACGCGCTGCGCGCCCTGCGATGCACCGACCCCCGCCAGCTGATCCACTCCGCGCGCGGTGATCCGCTCCGCGCGCGCGTCCGGACGCGCGCGCCCAACGGATCACCGCGCGCCCAACGGATCACCGCGCGCCCAACGGATCACCGCGCGCCCAACGGATCACCGCGCGTCAGATGGATCACTGGGCGGCGGAGGGATCACGGTGCGGCGGGTGGATCGCCGTGAAGCGGCCGGAGGGCGGTGCGGAGAGGATCACCGCCCTCCGCGCGCTGATCCAATCCTCGCGCGCTGATCCGCTCCGCGCGCGTGTCCGGACGCGCGCGGCGGACGGATCACTGCGCGGCGGACGGATCACTGCGCGGCGGACGGATCACTGCGCGGCGGACGGATCACCGCGCGGCGGACGGATCACCGCACGGCGGGCGGATCACCGCGCGGTGAGGAGGGACCCGCGCCGGTCAGCGCTGCCCGTTCACCTGCTCCGGGCGCACCGCGAGCACCAGCAGCCCACCCGCGACGAGCACCCCGCCGAACAGGTACAGGCTGCTCGCGGTCGACCCGGTGGCGTCGGAGACGAGTCCCACCAGCGAGGTGCTCACGGCTCCGGCGACGTTGCCGATCGAGTTCACCAGGGCGATCCCGGCGGCCGCCCCGACGCCGGACAGCAGCGCGGCGGGCAGGCTCCAGAACGCGGCCTGTGCGCTGGAGATCGCCGCCGCGGCGACCGTCAGCGCGACGAGGGCGAGCACCGTGCTCGACTGGGTCAGCCCGACCGCGACGAGCCCGAGCCCGCCGACGACGGTCGGCACCGCGGTGTGCCACCGTCGCTCGCCGGTGCGGTCGCCGTGCGTGGCGACCGCGACCATCGCCACCACTGCGACCAGGTAGGGCACGGCGGACAGCAGCCCGACCGCCAGGGTGGACTCCACACCGCTGCGGGAGATGATCGTCGGGAGCCAGAAGCTGATCGTGTAGATCCCCAGCGCGACGGCGAAGTAGATCCCGCCGAGCAGCCACACCGCGGGGCTGCGCAGGGTCCCGCGCACGGAGGCGTGCGCGCCGTACTTCGCGTCGTCGTCGGCGGCGACGGCGGCCGTCACCAGGTCGCGCTCGGCGGGGGTCAGCCAGGTCGCGTCGGCCACCCGGTCGTCCAGGCGGCGGAGCACGACCAGGCCGAGCAGCACCGCCGGGACCGCCTCCACGACGAACATCCACTGCCAGCCGCGCAGGTCGCCGACGCCGTCGAAGACCTGCATCAGCCAGCCGGACAGCGGTCCGCCGACGATCGTCGCGACCGGGATCGCGGCCAGGAAGAGCGCGGTGATCCGCCCGCGTCGGTGGGCCGGGAACCAGTAGGTCAGGTACAGCAGGATGCCGGGGATGAACCCGGCCTCGGCCACCCCGAGCAGGAACCGCAGCAGGTAGAAGGTCGCGGGCGAGCTCGCCAGCGCCATCAGCCCGGACACCAGTCCCCAGCTGACCATGATCCGGGCGATCCACCGCCGGGCGCCGACCTTGTGCAGGACGATGTTGCTGGGCACCTCGAACAGGATGTAGCCGAGGAAGAACACCCCGGCCCCGATGCCGTAGACGGCGTCGGAGAACCAGAGCTCGTCGTCCATCTGCAGCCGTGCGAAGCCGACGTTGACCCGGTCCAGGTACGAGACGGCGTAGCAGACGAACAACAGCGGGACGAGGCGCAGTGCGACTTTTCGGTACACCCTGTCGCTTTCAGGGCGCTCCGTGGTGCGGGCGGGATCGGGCTGTGCTGCCATGACAGGACTCCTCGACGCTGAGGGGTGCGGCGCCCGACACCTTCCGGCATTCTGAATTCAGAAGTCAACCGGAAGGCCGGAATCGTGTGCCCGGCGGCGGGTCAGGAGGCTGCGGTGTCGGCGTCGCCGTCGCGCTCGGCGGCCAGTGCCTCGAGGATGAGCTGCTCGCCGTGCTCGGCGTGCCGGCGGGCGAGCGACTCGGCCCGCTCCGCGTCGCCGGCGACGACCGCGGCGAAGATCGCGGAATGGTCCTCCCAGACCCAGCGCGGCGCGCTGCCGCGGAACAGCAGCTCGCCCATCACCCGCTGCACGTTGCGCCAGATCACCGCGGCGCTCTCCACGAGCAGCGGGTTGCCCGAGTGCTCGGTGACGAACCGGTGGAAGTCGATGTCGGCCGCGACCATGCCGGCGTAGTTCTTCTCCTCCTCGGCCTGCTGACCCGCCGCGACCAGCGAGAACCCGCGCGAGGCCTGCTCCGCGGTGAGCCGTCCGGCGGCGCTGCGGGCGGCGTAGCCGTCGAGCACGGCGCGCAGCCCGTAGAGGTGGCGGACGAACTCGGCGTCGACCGGGGCGACCTCCAGGCCGCGCCGGCCGAAGTCGCGCAGCATCCCCTGGTTGCGCAGCAGCAGCAGGGCCTGCTGCACGGGCTGGCGGGAGACCGAGAACCGCTCGGCGAGCTGCTCCTGGCGCAGCGGCGAGCCGGGGGTCAGCCGGCCGGTGCAGATGTCGTCGACGATCGCGTCGTAGACCTGTTGCACCCGCGACGGCGGGGCCGGGATGGCGGTCATCGAGCGCGTCCTTTCGCAGTGCCGGATGTCGAGTCCGACAACGGATCCGAGTCTACCCAGGGGCGTTCTGGCCATTCCTTCCGGTTGACTTCTGAATTCAGTATGCCCACAGTCGGTGTCGTACGTCACCCGGCCGATGTCGCCCGAGGAGGCCCGCTCGATGCCCGAGCACGCTGTGTCGGAGAGAGCGCCCATGACCGTCGCCGAACTGGTGGCCCGGTTCCTCCACGAACGCGGGGTGCGCCGCGTCTTCGGACTGCAGGGCGGCCACATCCAGCCGATCTGGGACCGGCTGGCGCGGCTCGGGGTCGACATCGTCGACGTCCGCGACGAGGCCGCCGCCGTCCACATGGCCCACGCGCACTCCGAGCTGACCGGCGAGACGGGCATCGCGCTCGCCACCGCCGGCCCCGGCGTCACCAACACCGTCACCGCCGTCGCGAACGCCTCGGTCTCGCGGATCCCGCTGATCCTGATCGGCGGCTGCCCGCCGCGGCCGCAGGCGAACAAGCACCCGCTGCAGGACATCGCGCACACCGCGATCCTCGCGCCCGTCACCCGGCAGAGCCGCACCCTGCGCGTCGCCGACGAGGTGCTCCGCGAGTTCGACGAGGGCTGGTCGCGCGCCCTCGGCGACGCCGGCGAGCCCGGCCCGGTCTACCTCGAGATCCCGACCGACGTGCTGCGCGAGACGGTGCCCCCGGCCGTCGTGCTCGACGACCACCTGCGCCCGCCCCCGGTGCGCCGCTCGCGCCCGCACCCCGCCGACGTCCTGGCCGCCACCGAGCTGATCGGTGCCGCACGACGCCCGCTGGTGATCACCGGCCGGGGCGCGCGCACCGCGCCCGAGGCCCTGGTCCGGTTCCTCGACGCGACCGGCGCCGCCTACCTCGACACCCAGGAGGGCCGCGGCCTCGTCGCGCAGGACCACCCGGCCGTCGTCGGGGCGCTGCGCAGCCGGGCCATGCGCGAGGCGGACCTGGTGATCACCGTCGGGCGCCAGCTCGACTACCAGCTCGGCTTCGGCTCGCCCGCCGCCTTCCCCGCCGCGCGCTGGCTGCGCCTCTCCGACACCGCGAGCGAGCTGTTCGACAACCGGCGCGGCGAGGTCGAGATCCTCGCCGACGTCGGGTCCACGCTCGACGAGCTGGCCGAGACCGCCGCCGGCGACGGCGCCTGGCGCGACGAGCTGCGCACCGCCCACCTGGAGCGCTCGTCCGGCTACCGCGAGAAGCTCGCGTCCACCCCGCCCGGCGGCGACGGCCGGATGCACCCGAACCACATCTTCGCCGCGCTGCACGACATCGACCTCGACGGCGCCACCGTCGTCGCCGACGGCGGGGACCTGCTGTCCTTCGCCCGGCTCGGCGTCCCGCCGCAGGCCCGCTACCTCGACGCGGGCGCGTTCGGCTGCCTCGGCGTCGGCGTCCCGTTCGCCATCGCCGCGGCGCTGGCCCGCCCCGGGTTCCCGGCGATCACCGTCACCGGCGACGGCGCGTTCGGGATCAACGCGATGGAGGTCAACACCGCCGTCCGGCACGGCGCCCCGATCGTCGTGATCGTCTCGAACAACGCCGCCTGGAACATCGAGCGCTACGACCAGGAGGAGAACTACGGCCTGGTCGTCGGCACCGACCTGGAGCACAACGACTACGCGAAGCTCGCCGAGGGCCTCGGCGCGCACGGCGAGCGGGTCACCGAGCCCGGGCAGCTGGCCGACGCGCTCAAGCGCGCGCTGGCGAACGCCCCGGCCGTGATCGACGTCGTCACCAGCCGCGACGCGCCGTCGCCGGACGCCGGCAAGGGACTGGGCTGGGTCCCCGACTACCAGGCACTCACCCCGTGGAACGACGCCGAGATCGAGCGGAGGAAGTCCTGATGGGACAGATGGAGGAGTGGCACTTCCCGGCGGGCTACGACCAGAGCTACCTGCCCGACCCGGACAGCCCGTACTGGTTCCCGTACCGGGAGACGATGGACCCGGCCGAGCGCGACGCCGCGGTGCTGGTCCGGCTGCAGGAGGTCCTGCGCTACGCCTACGACAGCTCGCCGTTCTACCGGCGCAAGTACGACGAGGCCGGGCTCGACGTCGGCGACATCACCACCTGGGAGGCGTTCGAGCAGGTCCCGGTGGTGACCAAGCAGGAGCTGCGCGCCTCGCAGGAGAACGCGCCGCCCTTCGGCGACTACGTCTGCGTCGACGACGCCGACCTGCACCACATCCACGGCACCTCGGGCACCACCGGCACGCCGACCGCGTTCGCGATGGGCCGCCGGGACTGGGAGGTCATCGCCGACAACCACGCCCGGATCCTGTGGGGGATGGGCGTGCGCCCCGGCGACACCGTCTTCGTGTCCGCGCTGTTCTCGCTCTACCTCGGTTCGTGGGGCGCGATGAGCGGCGCGGAGCGGCTGCGCTGCAAGGTCTTCCCCTACGGCGCCGGCGCGTCCGGGATGACCGCGCGGGCCGTGCAGTGGCTCGCCCGCACGACGCCCAAGGCGTTCTACTCGACGCCGTCCTACGCGCTGCGCCTCGCCGAGGTCGCCGAGCAGGAGAAGGTCGACCCGCGCGAGTTCGGCATCGACGTCATGTTCTTCTCCGGCGAGCCGGGCGCCTCGGTGCCCACCGTGCGCAAGGCCATCGAGGACGCCTTCGGCACCCGGGTCGTCGACTGCGGGACGATGGCCGAGATGACGCCGTTCATGTCGGCGTCGGCCACCCAGGGCAGCCCGGACGGGATGCTGCTGTGGCAGGACATCGTCTGGCACGAGGTCTGCGACCCGGACAGCTTCCGCACCGTCCCGTACGGCTCCGAGGGCACCCCCGTCTACACGCACCTGGAGCGGACCTCGCAGCCGATGATCCGGCTCGCGTCCAACGACCTCACCCGCTGGGAGATGGGCACCAACGGCTGCGGGCGCACCTACCCGCGGCTGCCCGCCGGGGTCTACGGCCGGATCGACGACATGATCCACATCCGGGGCGAGAACGTGTACCCCACCGAGATCGACAACGTGCTGCGCGAGATCGAGGGCTACGGCGGCGAGCACCGCGTGCTCGTCACCCGCACCGGCTCGATGGACGAGATCGTCGTCCGCGCCGAGTGCGCGCCCGAGCACGCCGCCGCGTTCGAGAGCGCCGCCGGCAACGGGCTGCACCGCGTCGTCGGGCTGCGGGTCGGGGTCGAGGTCGTCGACCCGGACACCTTCGAGCGCAGCGAGCACAAGGCCCGCCGCGTGATCGACGAGCGCGAGCACACCAAGCGTCCCTGACCGGGCGCTCACCAGGACCCACGAGTGGCAAGGAGGCCACCGAGCATGTCCGTCACCACCCAGGCACTGACCCTCGACGCCGACGCGCGCACCGCCGAGCACGTGGCGATGTTCGTCGACGGCGAGTTCGTCCCGGCCGCCGCCGGCGCGACCTTCCCGACCGTCGACCCCAACACCGGGCGCACCATCGCCGAGGTACCGCGGGCCGACGGCACCGACGTCGACCGCGCCGTCGCCGCCGCCAAGCGGGTCGCCGTCGAGTGGCAGTTCACCGACGCGATGGCCCGCGCCGCGCTGCTGCGCAACCTGGCCGCGCTGGTCACCGAGCACGCCGACGAGCTGGCGCGGCTGGAGGCGCTGGACTCCGGGCACTACCTCGCCAAGGCCCAGGAGCTGATGGGCGCGATCCCGCTCTGGCTCGACTACTGGGCGAGCCTGGCCGACAAGGTCGGCGGGCGCACCATCGAGGTCCCGGGCAACAAGCTGTCCTTCACGCTGCTCGAGCCGCTCGGGGTCACCGCGCACATCGTGCCGTGGAACTACCCGCTGCTGATCATGGTGCGGTCCTGCGCCCCGGCGCTCGCGCTCGGCAACACCTGCGTGGTCAAGCCCGCGGAGGACACCTCGCTCTCGGCGCTGAAGTTCGCCGAGCTGGTGAAGGAGGCCGGCTTCCCGGACGGCGTGTTCAACGTCGTCACCGGGTTCGGCACCGAGGCCGGCGCCTCGCTGGCCGCGCACCCCGACGTCGCGGGCATCACCTTCACCGGCTCCACCGAGACCGGCAAGACCGTCGCCAAGCTGGCCGCCGACCACGTCGCCCAGGTCAACCTGGAGCTCGGCGGCAAGTCCCCGACCATCGTGTTCCCCGACGCCGACCTCGACGACGCCGTCGAGGCCGCCGTGCAGGGCTTCTGCTCGCACACCGGGCAGGTCTGCGTCGCCGGGACCCGGCTGTTCGTGCACGCCGACGTCCGGTCGGCGTTCCTGGAGAAGCTGACCGCGCGCCTGGAGCAGACGCAGGTGGGCGACGGGTTCGCCGACGGCACCCAGATGGGCCCGCTGGTCTCCCAGAAGCAGTACGACCGGGTCCGGGACTACATCGAGATCGGCAAGTCCGAGGGCACCCTGCACTACGGCGGCGGCCGTCCTGCCGGCGCGCCCGAGGGCGGCTACTTCGTCGAGCCGACGGTGTTCGTCGACGTCGCCCACGACGCCCGGATCGCCCGCGAGGAGATCTTCGGCCCGGTCGCGTCGGTGCACTCCTGGACGAGCGAGGACGAGCTGGTCGAGGCCGTCAACGACTCCATCTACGGCCTGTTCGCGGTGCTGCTGGGCAGCGACATCAAGAAGCTGCTGTCCACCGCGCGGCGGCTGCAGGTCGGCGGCGTGATGATCAACGACTGGTTCGGCGAGCTCCCGATGACCCCGCACGGCGGGCACAAGCAGTCCGGGACCGGACGCGAGGAGGGCCTCGAGGCCGTCCACGGCTACACCCAGGTCAAGCACGTCAGCGTCAACCTCGACCCGTCGCTGCGTGCCGGCAGCGACTGGGCCGGCGCCCCGCTGTAGGAGAGGAGACCCACGATGAACGACGCACCCGCACCCTTCGGAGCGCCTGCGGAGACCGCGAACCCGGGGGAGGCCGGCGGCTTCTTCGAGACCGGCCGCCCGCGGATCGGCGGCCTGCTGCACCCGGTCCGGTTCAGCGACGAGCAGGCGGCCGTCATCAACGCCGTCGCCGACACCATGATCCCGCCGGACCCGCGGTGGCCGACCGCGAGCGAGGTCGACCTGGTGACCTTCGTCGGTCGCTACGTCACGCCGTCGGGCTACAAGAACAAGCACTTCCCGTTCGCCGAGGAGGACGACGTCAAGGCCGGTCTCGACCGCCTCGGCCGGTCCTTCGTGGACGGTGACACCGCCGCCCGCACGCAGGCGGTCGAAGCGCTGGAGAAGGCCGAGGACCCGCTGTTCGAACAGCTGCGCGCGCTCGTCTACTACGGCTACTACTCCCGGCCCGTCGTCACCCTCGCGATCAACCGGAACCTGCCGGCGGGGCGCGACTACCACGGCCCGCCGCTGCCCTACGGCTACCTGCAGACCACCGAGCCCTGGGACGAGGAGCTGCTCACGCAGGCCCAGGAGACCGGCTCCTACCTCGAGACCGACGACGTCGTGCGCGTCGACCTGTCCCAGCTGTCCTGGACCAAGTGAGGAGTACGTCATGCCCGCATACGAGGAGACGGACGTCCTGATCATCGGGGCCGGCCCGGGCGGTGCCGGGATCGCGCTCAAGCTCGCGAAGGCCGGGGTGAAGGTGACCTGCCTGGAGCAGGGGCCGTGGGTCACCCCGAGCGACCACCCGCACTACCACGACGAGTGGGAGCTGGAGAAGCAGCGCGGCTGGGCCTACGACCCGAACGTGCGCCAGCTGCCCGAGGACTACCCGGTCACCGGCGTCACGACGCCGTACATGATGAACAACGTCGGCGGCTCGACCATGCACTACGCCGGCCACTGGCCGCGCTACAAGCCGGTCGACTTCCGCAAGGGCACCGAGCACGGGCTCGAGGGCACGATCGACTGGCCGATCAGCTACGAGGACCTCGCCCCGTTCTACGACGAGAACGACGAGATCTACGGCATCTCCGGCCGCATCGGTGACCCGTCCTACCCGGACCGCAAGCAGGCCGTCCGTGACCCGGAGGTGCTGCCCGGCAAGCTCGGGCTCAAGTACGCGAAGGCCTCGCGCGACCTGGGCTGGCACTGGTGGCCGTCGGACAACGCGATCATCACGCGGGACCGGGAGAACCGGCAGGCCGACCAGGCTATGGGCAACGAGCTGTCCGGCTCGCCGACCGGGTCGCTGTCCACCCCGGCCAACGCGCACTGGCCCTACGCGATCCGGCACGGCGCGGACCTGCGCACGATGGCCCGCGTCGAGCAGATCAACGCCGCGAACGGGAAGGCCACCGGGGCGACCTACATCGACCGCAGCACCGGCGACCGGCACGAGATCCGGGCGAAGATCGTGGTGCTGGCGGCCAACGGGATCGGGTCGCCGCGGCTGCTGCTGCAGAGCGCGCAGAAGGGGCACCCGGACGGGCTGGCGAACTCCAACGGGATCGTCGGCAAGTACCTGATGCACCACGTGTTCGCGTTCTGCGACTCGTGGTTCGACGAACCGATCGAGGGTTACAAGGGCAGTTTCGGTGCGCCCCTGTACAGCCACGAGTTCTACCACACGGACGTGAGCAGGGGATTCGTCAACGGGTTCGGGATGCAGGTGGCGCGCAGCTTCGGGCCGGCCTACGCCGCGATGGGCACGCACACCGGTTACACCGCGCCGTGGGGGGACAGGCACCGCGAGTTCTTCGACGGGCACTTCGCCAACCACCTGATGGTCTTCATGTTCGGCGAGGACCTGCCGGTGGAGACGAACACGGTGACGCTGAACCACGACGTGACCGACAGCTCGGGCCTGCCGGCCGCGCATGTGAACTACGAGCTGCATGCCAACGACATCGCGCTCGCGAAGTACGGGATCGACAAGATCTTCGAGGCCACACGGGCGGTCGGGGCGGTCGAGACCAACGACACCGGGGTGCTCTACCCGCCGCCGGCCTGGCACCTCATGGGCACCTGCCGGATGGGCAACAACCCCGGCGACTCGGTGCTCAACAAGTGGTGCCAGACCTGGGACGTGCCGAACCTGTTCGTCTGCGACGGCAGCACCCTCACCACGGGGGCTGCGGTCAACCCGACCAGCACCATCGGCGCGCTGTCCCAGCGCACGGGCGAGTACATCCTGCGCAACTGGGACGCGCTCGTCGCGCAGACGACGACGCCGTCCAACGCGGACGCGCCGGACATGTGAGACCGGGGGCCGGGCCGGCGCAGCGTGGCGCCGGCCCGGTCGCCGCTCAGTTCAGCTTGCGGGTGCCCTCGGGCAGGCCCCCGCCGGCGTAGACGTCGGTGGCGAGGTCCTCCAGCGCGGTCAGCGCGACGTTCTGGCTCCACGGCCCGTACGACACCCGGGCGACGCCCAGCTCCTGCGCGCGCTTCAGCGGAATCGAGCCGGGGATGCCGATCAGGTTGACCTTGCGCTCGCCGAGCGCCTCGACCAGGCGTCCGACCTGGGTCTCGTCGAGCTTGCCGGGCACGAAGAAGTTCGACGCGCCGGCGTCGAGATAGGCCTTCCCGCGCTCGATCGCGTCGGCCAGTACGGCCTCGGGGTCCTTGTCGCCCGCCTTGAGGAACGCGTCGGTCCGGGCGTTCAGCACGAAGTCCACGCCCGCCGACTCCGCCGCGGCGACGGCCGCCTCGACCGCCTTCACGGCGTCGGCGAGCGGCTTGACCTGGTCCTCCAGGTTCGCCCCGACGATGCCGACGTCGATCGCGCGGGCCACGGTGCCGCCCGGGTCGCCGTAGCCGGCCTCCAGGTCCGCGGTGACCGGCAGGTCGCCCGCGACCTTCGCGATCAGCCCGACCTCGGCGATCATGAGGTCGCGCGGGATGTTCTCGCCGTCCTCGTAGCCGCGGGAGGCGGCGATGCCGTGGCTGGCGGTGGCCAGGGCCTTCGTGCCCGGCGTCTCGGCGACGACCTTCGCGGTGATCGCGTCCCAGACGTTGACGACGAGCAGCAGCTCGGACGCGGCGTGCAGCTCCTGCAGCTTCGTGGCCTTCTCGGCGGTGGAGGTCATGCGGCCACCGTAGGACGGTTCCGGGGCCGCCGCCGCGTACCCAGAACTGAGGATCTGTCGTGCTCTGACAGCGGCGGGGCCGTCCGACCCCGATTCTGGTGCCGTGCTCCGAGACCGGTCCGACACCCGACACCCGACCACCCCGCGGGGTGGCCTCGGGTCGTCCGCGCTCGTGCTGGGCGCGCTGGGCTCGGTGTTCGTCGCCGTCGCGATCGCGCTGTCCGCGGTGTCGCCGCTGACCGTCGCCGGTCTCGCACTCGCCTCCGCCGGGGTGGTCCTGACCGTCGGCGGTCTGGTGCTCGGCACGCTGGGCGCGGTCCGCGCCTGCCCGGGCCGGTCCCGCACCGCGATCTCCGCCGCAGGACTGTCGGTGGCCGGGCTGGCCGGCGGGCTGATCTGGCTGGCCGCGTTCGTGATCCTCGCCGTCACCGGGCCGGGGCCCGCCCCGCTCGACGGCACCGACACCACACCGGCCTGTGCGCCGGACGTCTGCCACACGCCCTGACCTGCGGGGCCGGCCGACCGGCCCGATCATGGCGGGATGCGGGACATCGACGTCGGCGTCGTGGCCGACACCGTGCGACGCCTGTGCGTCGAGGCCAACCACGAGCTGCGCGGGGACCACCTGGCCGCGCTGCGCCGCGCGCGGGACGTCGAGGAGTCCCCGACCGGGCGCGAGGTGCTCGACCGGCTGCTCGCCAACGCCGAGGTGTCCGCGCGCGAGCGCATCGCGTTCTGTCAGGACACCGGCTACGCGGTCTGCTTCCTGGAGATTGGGCAGGACGTGCACTTCTCCGGGGGTTCGCTGGCGGCGGCGATCGACCGCGGCGTCGCCGAGGGCTACCGCGAGGGGTACCTGCGCGCCTCGCTGGTCCGGTCGCCGGTGGACCGCACCAACACCGGTGACAACACCCCGGCGATGGTGCACTACGACCTCGTCGAGGGCGACGGCGTCCGGCTGACCCTGCTGGTCAAGGGCGCGGGCTGCGACAACATGAGCGCGCTGCGGATGCTCACGCCGGCCGCGGGCGTCGGCGGCATGACCGACTTCGTGGTCGAGACGGTCGAGCGGGCCGGACCGTCGGCGTCGCCTCCGGTGACGATCGGGATCGGCATGGGCGGCACGTTCGACCGGGCCGCGGTCCTCGCCAAGCGGGCGCTGACCCGCGACCCGACCGGGTCGCCGTCGCCGGATCCGGCGATCGCCGACCTGGAACGGGAGATCCTCGACGCCGTCAACGCCACCGGGATCGGCCCGGCCGGCTTCGGCGGCACGGTGACCGCGCTGTCGGTGCACATCGAGGCGTACCCGACGCACATCGCGGCGTTCCCGGTCGCGATCAACCTCGACTGCCACTCGCACCGCGTCCGGGAGGTGACCCTGTGAAGCACCTCGACCTGCCGCTGGACCACGACGTGCTCGGCGACCTGCGGGCCGGGGACTCCGTGCTGCTCACCGGCGAGATGCTGACCGCGCGCGACGCCGCGCACGCCCGGTTCGCCGAGGCGATCCGGGCGGGGGAGCCGCTCCCGGTCGACGTCGACGGCGCCACGATCTACTTCGTCGGCCCCACCCCGGCCCGCCCCGGCCACCCGATCGGCTCCGCAGGACCGACGACGGCGTCGCGCTGCGACCCGTACTCACCGCTGCTGATCGAGCGGGGTCTGCGCGGCATGATCGGCAAGGGACGGCGCTCGGCCGAGGTGAAGGCCTCGATGCGCGAGCACGGTTGCGTCTACTTCGGAGCGGTCGAGGGGACCGCGGCGCTGCTGTCGCAGTGCGTCACCGCGGCCGAGGTGATCGCCTACGACGACCTGGGGACCGAGGCGGTCCGGCGGCTGGAGGTCCGCGACTTCCCGGTGCTCGTGGTCGACGACCTGCACGGCGGGGACCTCTACGACGACGGACCGGCCCGCTGGCGGCGCGACCGCTAAAGATGCGGCACCCCGTCACGAACGGGACGATCAGGATCATGACCGGACGCCTCGAGGGCAAGCGGGTGCTCGTCACCCACGCCGACCGCTACATCGGACCCCCGGTGGTGGAGCTGTTCCGCGCCGAGGGCGCGGACGTCGTCGCCGACACCACCGACTACACGACCGGCCCGGACGTGGCGCCCCGCGTCGTCGCCGACGCCGGTGAGATCGACGTGCTCGTCGCCAACTTCGCCGGACCGCCCGCCCGGATGCCCGTCACCGACATGATCGGCGACGTCCGCGAGTTCACCGACGCCGAGTTCCAGGACTACCTCGACGAGCTCGTCTGGCCGCTGCTGCGGATCGTGCGGGCGGCGCTGCCCGCGATGACCGCGCGACGGTCGGGCAAGATCGTCGCCGCGACGAGCGCGACCCCGCTGCGGGCCATCCCGGGGCTGGCCGTCTACTCCGCTGCGCGCGGCGCTCAGAACGCGTTCCTGCAGGTCGTCGGAGCCGAGGCCGCGCCCTTCAACGTGCAGGTGAACGGGCTGGGCCCGGCGCACGTGCGCAACAACATGTACTACACCGACGAGATGCTCGACGACGACGAGGTCCGCGGGTCGTTCGAGGCACAGATCCCGGCCGGGCGCCTCGGGGAGGGGCGCGAGGCCGCAGAGCTCGCGCTGGCGCTGGCGTCGGCGGCCAGCGACTTCATGGCCGGGCAGATCGTGCCGGTGTCGGGGGGATGGACGACCTGATCCCGGGTATATCGGTGGTGTGCCACCGATCCCCTACACCGACGCCGTCGAACAGCTCCAGCCGGACGAGGACGAGCACATCCGGCGCTGCATCGACTCCCTGCTCCGCACCAACGCGATGACCTTCGACCTGCACCGCCACGGGTACCGCGCGACGCACGCCAAGAGCCACGGCGTGCTCCGCGGGACCCTGCAGGTACACCGCGACCTGCCGGCCGAGCTGGCCCAGGGCCTGTTCGCGACCCCCGGCGAGTACGACGCCGTCGCCCGGATCGCGACCGAGACCGGCCAGCTCGACGACGACCGGCAGCCCAACGCGCGCGGGTTCTCCCTCAAGGTCTTCGACGTCCGGGGCGAGACCCTGCACCCGTCCGACCCGGACCACCGGGTGCACGACCTGCTGTTCAACACCCTGCCCGTGCTGCCACCGGGCACGGCGAAGAAGTTCATGGAGATCACCGAGATCCGCGAGCGACACTTCTCCGAGCCCGAGAAGATCGACGAGGAGGTCGCACAGCGACCCGACGCCCATGAGCTCGGCGCCTTCGGTCGGCTCGCGAACATCCACCCGCTGGCGCACGCGTACTACACCCAGGGCGTGTTCCGCCACGGCGACTACGTCGCCAAGATCGGTCTGTACCCGGGCACGCCGGAGCAGGAGGGTCTCGCGTCCCGTGAGATCGGCGACGACGACTCCCGCGGCGTGCTCCAGAGCCTGGTCGAGGAGTGGACCTCCACCCGCGACACCGTGTTCGACGTCCGGGTGCAGCTGCGCACCGACGCCGACGCGATGCCCGTGGAGGACGCCGCGGTCGACTGGCCGCAGGACCTGTCGCCCTACGTCACCGTCGCGACGCTGAGGTTCCGGCCGCAGCACGCGTACTCGCCGCAACGCCGGGTGTTCGCCGACGACCGGCTCGCGTTCCGGCCGTGGCACGGACTCGCCGCGCACCGCCCGCTGGGATCGGTCAACCGGCTCCGCCGTCGCGCCTACCAGGAGCTCGGTGCGCAGCGGGGCGACATGAACGCGGTCGCGGTGACCGAGATGCGGTCCGCCTCGGAACTGCCCGACTGATGGCCGCCGTGTTCGTCGTCGGCGCGGGGCCGGGCATCGGCCGCTCGGTCGCCCGCCGCTTCGCCGGGTCCGGGCATCCGGTCGGGGTGCTCGCCCGCTCGTCGCCCACCGTGGACGCCCTGCTCACGGACCTGTCCGACGGCGCGGTCGGTGTCACCGCCGACGTCGCCGACGAGGCAGCACTGCGCGCCGCGCTCGACGAGCTGGTCGCGCGGCTCGGGGTGCCCGAGGTCGTCGTCTACAACGCCGGAGTGATCCGCACCGACACCGTCACCGGGCTCGACGCGGCGACGCTGCTCCACACGTACGCGGTCAACGTCGGCGGCGCGGTGACCACCGCCGCGGCCCTGCTCCCAGCGATGGCCGACGGCGACGGCGGCAGCTACCTGATGACGGCCGGCATGCCGCACCCGCTGCCGCAGCTGACGAGCCTGTCGCTGGGCAAGGCCGGGCTGCGTGCGCTGGCCGAGCTGCTCGATGCCGAGTTCGGCCCGCGGGGCGTGCGGTCGGCGACCGTCACCGTGTGCGGCCCGGTCGCGCCGGGCACCGCCTACGACCCGGACGACATCGCCGAGCACTACGCCCGGCTGCACCGGCTGCCCGCCGGGGCCTGGCCGCTCGACACCCGCTTCGGCGACCCCGCCGACGCCGCGGGCTGACCTGCCGCACCCCGCCCGCCCGGCCGCGACGTAGACCGGTAGTGCACGATTGATCATCGGGCGGAACGGGAACCCCGGACATGCACGTCCCGCCATGCGATCCGGAGGTCGTCCCGTGCCCGAGTTCCCCGCCATCCACCACCTCGCCCTGTCGGTCACCGACCTGGACGCCAGCGAGCCCTGGTACACGAAGCTGATCGGCGCCGAGCCGGCGATGACCCTGTCGGACGGCCCGTTCCACCGGCGTGTGTTCGCGCTCCCGTCGGGCCAGCTGCTCGGCCTGACCCGGCACGACTCGGTCGACACCGGCGACACGTTCGCGCCGAACCGGCCGGGTATGGACCACGTCGGGTTCGGTGTCGCCGACCGCGGCGAGATCGAGCAGTGGCGTGACCACCTCGACTCCGTCGGCATCGCCCACGACGGGATCGTCGAGGCCGACTACGGGCTCGCGCTGTCCTTCAAGGACCCGGACGGCAACGCCCTGGAGTTCTTCGTCCTCGCCTCCTGACCCGTACCGGTCAGCGGAGCAGGCCGAGCAGTCCAGGGCCGTCGCGCCGGTCGTCGCGACCCTCCGGGCCGGTGAACCCGCTCCCGGTCAGGTCGGCGCCGTCCGTCTGCTCCGGGTCGGTCCCGCCCGGCTCGACGAGCACGCGCAGCCGGGCGAGATCGGACCGGAGGGTGCGGGCGAGCATCCACCGCAGCGGCCCCGGCACCAGGCGCAGCACGCCGGGTGGCCGGACCCGCAGCGTCAGCCGGACCCGGCAGGCGTCGCCGCCGAGGGGGACGACCTCGCGCGTCCCGTCGGCGTCGACGCCCGCCGTCGTGCGCCACGCGAACCGGCGCCCGGCGACGACCTCGGTGACCAGGCCGTCGTTGCGCGTGGTGCGACCGGCCGTGCGCAGCACCTCGTGGGTCGTCGTGCCCGCGCGGACCGGGCCCTCGGGGGTGGGGGTCATCCGCCGCACTCCCGTGCGCCACTGCACGTCGCGGGCGTAGTCGGCGAGAACGGCCCAGGTCTCGGCGGCCGGGGCGTCGACGATGGTCTCGGCGGCGATGGTGAGATTATTCATGCCATGAACAGTACGATATCGAAATATTAAGCTCCAGTGTTTTCGACGTCGACCTACCATCGGCCGGTGCCCGATCACGACGCCGTCGACGACCTGGTGGACCAGTGGCGCCGGGAGCGCCCGGACCTGGACGGCGACGGCCTGGCCGCGATGGCGACGATCGGGCGGCTCGGCCGCATCGCGGCGCTCGCCGCGCCACGCGTCGAGCGGGTGTTCGCCGGGCACGGCCTGCGCACCGGCGAGTTCGACGTGCTCGCCGCACTGCGGCGGGCCGGAACGCCGTACACGCTGACCCCGTCGCAGCTCAGCCGGACCCTGATGCTGTCCCCGGCCGCGATGACGCACCGCCTCGACCGCCTCGACGACCTCGGCCACGTCGAGCGACGGCTCGACCCGGAGAACCGGCGCAGCATCCTGGTCACGCTCACCGACGGCGGGCGGGACCTGGTGGACCGCCTGGTCACCGAGCACGTGGCGAACGAGCGGGACATGCTCGCCGCCCTCGGCCCGGCGGACCGCGTCGCTTTCGACGACCTGCTGCGTGCGCTTCTCGCGGGGCTCGAGACCGGCTGAGCGGCTCAGACCCGGTTGCCGGTCCGCGCCGACGCCCGGGCCAGCGCGATCGTGGCGACCACCAGCACCACCACCAGCACACCGACGAGCAGCCACCCGGCCCCGCCGGTGTCGAGCCGCTCGTCCAGCACGGTCACACCGACCACGGCCGCCACGACCGGCTCCCCGACGACCACCGCCGGCAGCGACGCCCCCAGCGCGCCGGCCTGGAAGGCGGACTGCTGCAGCAGCGTCCCCCCGACGACGGCGACGACCAGCACCCACGTCTCCCACGAGGTCAGCAGCGCGACCAGCCCGTCGGACAGCGTGTCCACCACGCCGAGGGTGAGCGCCGCGACGACGCCGTAGGCGATACCGGTCGCGGCGGCGAGCAGCAGCGCCCGCGGCGTCCCGGTCGTCACCCGGGCCGCGAGCAGACAGGCGGCGAACAGCACCAGCAGCACCGACCCCGTCGGCGCCCACGCCGCGAGCCCGGCCCGGTCCACCCCCGCGGTCGGCTCACCGACGGTCACGAACAGCACCAGCGCCACGACCAACACCGTCGCCCAGGTCAGCTCGGCGCGCGACGGTCGTCGCCCGGCCCAGCGCGCGGCCAGCGGCAGCGCGAACACCAGCTGGGTCACGATGATCGGCTGCACCAGCAGCAGCGACCCGAACCCGAGCGCGACGGCCTGCATCGCGAACGCCGCCGTGTCACCCAGCGACCCGGCCAGCCAGCGCGGGTCGCGGACCAGCCGCGCCAGCATCCGCAGCCCCCGGTCGTGCGGGTCCGCCGCCGCCGAGGTCTGCTGGGCGACGGCGGCGAGCGCGAAGAGCAGCGCCGACAGCAGCGCGGCGCCGATCGCGGCGACGGTGTTCAGCGGATCAGGAGATCGAGGACCCGGCGGGCATGGCCTCGAACCGCATGTCCGGGAACTTGCGCTGGATGATGTCCATCCGCCACTTGTTGGTGAACAGCGCGAGGTGCTCGCCGTCGGCGTCGCGGCGCAGGACCTCGCACTCGGACTGCCCGGCCAGCTTCTCGACCGCCTCGGCGTCGACCAGGCGCGCGATCTGGTACGGCAGCCGGTCGAGGGTGACCGGGGCGTTGAACTCGGTCTCCAGGCGCGTGGTGACGACGTCGAACTGCAGTGGCCCGACCGCCGCCAGCACCGGCGCCTGGTCACCGCGCAGGTCCGAGCGCAGGATCTGGATGACCGCCTCGTTGCCGAGCTGCTCGATCCCCTTGCGGAACTGCTTGTACTTGCCCGCGTCCTTCGCGCGGATCACCGCGAAGTGCTCGGGGGCGAACGCCGGGATCGAGGGGAACTCGACCGGGTCGGCGGCGAAGAGGGTGTCGCCGGGGCGCAGGGCGGTGGCGTTGACCAGGCCGACGATGTCGCCGGGGAAGGCCTCCTCGACGGTCCTGCGCTCGGCGCCGAACACCGACTGGGCGTACTTGGTGGCGAAGGGCTTTCCGGTCGCGGCGTGGGTGAGCACCATGCCGCGCTCGAACCGGCCCGAGCAGATCCGCAGGAACGCCATCCGGTCGCGGTGCGCCTTGTCCATGCCGGCCTGGACCTTGAAGATCAGTCCGGAGGTGGGCGCCTCGAGCGGGCGGTCGTCGCCCTTCACGTCTGGGCGGGGGGCGGGCGGCGGGGCCAGGTCGACCAGCGAGTCGAGCAGCCGGGCGACGCCGATGTTCGACAGCGCCGACCCGAACAGCACCGGGGTGGCCTTGCCGGAGCGGAAGCCCTCCTCGTCGAACCCGGCGCCGATCTCGTCGAGCAGGCCCAGCTCGTCCTGCGCGTTCTGCCAGTACTCCGGCTCCTGCGCGGCGATCGTCTCGGCGTCGACGACCTGCGCGGTGGCCTTGGTCGCGCCGCCCGCGGCGCGGGTGAATGCGGTGTACTCGCCGGTGGTGCGCTCGATGAGCCCCTTGAACTGGCCGGCGATGCCCAGCGGCCAGGTCAGCGGCATCGGGCGCAGTCCGATGGTCTGCTCGACCTCGTCGAGCAGCTCCAGGGCCTCGCGGCCGGGCCGGTCCCACTTGTTGACGAAGGTGACGATCGGGACGCCGCGCGAGCGGCAGACGTCGAAGAGCTTGAGGGTCTGCGGCTCGAGGCCCTTCGCGGCGTCGAGCAGCATCACCGCGGCGTCGACGGCGGCGAGCACCCGGTAGGTGTCCTCGGAGAAGTCACCGTGGCCGGGGGTGTCGAGCAGGTTGATCACGCAGTCGCGGTAGGCGAACTGCAGCACCGCCGAGGACACCGAGATGCCGCGGGCGCGCTCCATCTCCATCCAGTCCGAGGTGACGCCCTTGCGGCCGGACTTGCCGTGCACCGCACCGGCGGAGTCGATGACCTCCGCGTGCAGCGCCAGCGCCTCGGTCAGCGTCGACTTGCCCGCGTCGGGGTGGGAGATCACCGCGAACGTCCGCCGGCGGGCGGTCTCGCCGACGACGCGTGCGTCGGTGGCGGATCCGGGCTGCCGGGCGTCGCTCTCGGTGGTGCTCACACCCGCATTCTAGGCGCCGCCACCGACAGTCCCCGACGACGGCGCCCGGCTCAGGTCGACCACGCAGAACACGTTGCCGTCGGGGTCGGCGAGGACGACGAAGTCGGGCTCGGCGGGGTAGCCGTCCCAGGCCGGCCGGGTCGCGCCCAGCGATCTCAGCCGCGCCACCTCGGCGTCCTGCTCGCCGGTGGTGTCGACCAGGAGGTCCAGGTGGAGCCGGGGCCGCGGCTCGGGCGGCGACGCGCTGTGCATCAGGCCGAGCACCCGGTCGCCGCCGGGGCCGGTCAGGGTGCGCCAGGACGGGCTCGACCACTCGTCGGAGACGCGCAGGTGCAGCGCGGCGGTCCAGAACGCGGCGGCACGGTCGAGGTCGGCGACGCCGACGACCGGGAACCCGAGCCGCAGCACGGCTCAGGCCCCCGCTTCCAGCAGGGCCCGCATGTCGGGCAGGTCGAAGTGCTCGACGGTCGCCCACGCCGACGGGCTGCCGTGGTGCGGGTCGGCGCCCGCGGCGAGCAGTGCGGTCACCGACGGCGCCGACCGGGCGAACAGCGCGGCGGCGAGCGCGGTCTGGCCGCGGTCGTTGGTGTGGTCCGGCTCCGCGCCGCGGGCCAGCAGGTCGGCGACGACGGCGTCGTGGCCGTAGTAGGCGGCGAGGATCAGCAGGGTGTCGCCCTTGGGATCGGTCAGGCCGACCGGGACGCCGGCGTCGAGGTAGGCGCCCAGGTGCTCCGCCGCGCCCTCGCGGGCGAGGTCGAACATCCGGTGCGCGAGTTCCACGGCCGCCTGGTCCACCCCCACCACGGTAGGGGCACCGCGGCCGCCGCGCCGGGCCGCCGGACCCGGCCCGCCACCCGTCCGGGAGCCCTCGGCGACGGGTGGCTGTCGGGGGTCGCCGCTAACCTGCGCGTCGTGAGTTCCCAGTCCGACGCCCCGCAGGCCCGCGAGCGCCACGCGCAGCTGGCGGCCGAGGTGGCCGACCACCAGTTCCGGTACTACGTGCTGGACGCGCCGGTCGTCTCCGACGGCCAGTTCGACGAGCTGTGGCACGAGCTGCTCGCCCTGGAGGAGGCACACCCCGAGCTGGTCACGCCGGACTCGCCGAGCCAGCGCGTCGGCGGCACGTTCTCCACCGACTTCACCGCGTACGACCACCTCGAGCGGATGCTGTCGCTGGACAACGCCTTCTCGCCCGACGACCTGCGCACCTGGCAGGAGCGGGTGACGAAGGAGGTCGGCGAGGACCTCCACTACCTGTGCGAGCTCAAGATCGACGGGCTCGCGGTGAACCTGCTCTACACCGACGGGCGGCTCACCCGCGCCCTGACCCGCGGCGACGGGCGCACCGGCGAGGACATCACGCTCAACATGCGCACCCTCGCCGAGGTGCCCGAGCAGCTCACCGGCACCGACGAGTTCCCGGTGCCGGGGCTCGTCGAGGTCCGGGGCGAGGTCTACTTCCGGCTGGAGGACTTCGAGCGGCTCAACGCCTCGCTGGTCGAGGCGGGCAAGGAGCCGTTCGCGAACCCCCGCAACACCGCGGCCGGCTCGCTGCGCCAGAAGGACCCGCGGGTCACCGGCTCGCGCAACCTGCGGCTGATCTGCCACGGCCTGGGCAGGCGGGAGGGGTTCACCCCCGACACCCAGTCCCACGCCTACGACGCGCTGGTCGCCTGGGGCCTCCCGGTCTCCCCGCGCACGACCGTGCTGCAGGGCATCGGACGAGTGATCGAGTACGTCGAGCACTGGGGCGAGCACCGGCACGACGTCGAGCACGAGATCGACGGCGTGGTCGTGAAGGTCGACGAGGTGGCGCTCCAGCGCAGGCTCGGCGCGACCTCCCGGTTCCCGCGCTGGGCGATCGCCTACAAGTACCCGCCGGAGCAGGCCACCACGCGGCTGCTCGACATCCGGGTCAACGTCGGGCGTACCGGCCGGGTCACCCCGTTCGCGGTGATGGAGCCGGTGAAGGTCGCCGGGTCCACGGTCGAGATGGCGACCCTGCACAACGCCGACGAGGTGCGCCGCAAGGGCGTGCTGATCGGCGACCGGGTGGTCATCCGCAAGGCGGGCGACGTGATCCCCGAGGTGCTGGGACCGGTGGCCGACGTGCGCGACGGCTCCGAGCGCGAGTTCGTGATGCCGACGCACTGTCCCGAGTGTGGCACCGCGCTGGTGCAGCAGAAGGCGGGCGACGTCGACCGGCGCTGCCCGAACGCCCGCTCCTGCCCGGCGCAGCTGCGGGAGCGGCTGTTCCACGTCGCGGGCCGCGGCGCGTTCGACATCGAGGGGCTCGGCTACGAGGCCGCCGTGGCGCTGCTGACCTCGGGCGTGCTGACCGACGAGGGCGACGTGTTCGCCCTGACCGAGGACGACCTGCTGCGGACCGAGCTGTTCCGCAACCAGAAGGGCGAACTGACGGTCAACGGCCGCAAGCTGCTCACGAACCTGGAGGCGGCGAAGGACCGGCCGCTGTGGCGGGTGCTGGTGGGACTGTCGATCCGCCACGTCGGGCCGACCGCCGCGCAGGCGCTGGGCCGTGAGTTCGGTTCGATGGAGGCCCTGGAACGCGCCGCGGCGCAGGCGAAGATGGACACCGAGGCGGCCGGGGTCGCGATCGTCTCCGACGGGACGGCGGGTGAGGACGACGCCGCGGCCGAGGCCGCGGCGCCGACGGCCGAGGGCGCCGCCGCCGAGGCGGCCGGCGACGTCGAGACCGCGGAGGCGGAGGCTGCGGCCACCGCCAAGGCGGCGGACTCCCCGCAGGCCGCGGACTCCCCGCAAGCCGTGGACGACGCCGCGGGCGCGGACGGCGCCGAGGGCGTGGACGGCGCGGAGAACGCCGACGAGAACGCCGACGAGGCGGACGCCGCGGCCGTCGAGGCCGCGAAGCAGGAGCGGGCGGCCGCGCGCGCCCGGGCGAAGGCCGTGGCCGAGGCGCTCGCCCCGATCGCCGGGGTCGACGGCGTCGGCCCGACCATCGCGGCGGCGGTGCGGGACTGGTTCTCCGTCGACTGGCACCGCGAGGTCGTGCAGAAGTGGCGGGCGGCGGGCGTCGCGATGGAGGACGAGGTCGACGACTCGGTGCCCCGCTTCCTGGAGGGCCTCTCGATCGTGATCACCGGCTCGATGGAGAACTGGTCCCGCGACGAGGCCAAGGAGGCGATCATGGCCCGCGGCGGGCGCGCGGCCGGGTCGGTGTCGAAGAAGACGGCGTTCGTCGTCGCGGGGGAGGCACCCGGCTCGAAGTACGACAAGGCCGTCGAGCTCGGGGTGCCTGTGCTGGACGAGGCCGGGTTCTCGGTCCTGCTCGACCGCGGTCCCGACGCGGCGCGCGAGCAGGCCGCCGACGCCTGACCGCCGGTCCGGGCACCCGGCCGGTCCGTCCCGTCCGGCGACTCGGCGTGCGCCACGCCGACGGTGAGCGACCGCTCACCGGGCGTGTTCGACGTCCGGCGCGGCCCGGCGGCCGGACGTCGACGTCCCCCGGGCGCGCCCGCGCCCGGCCGCGGGCCGCGGTCGATCACCGCCTACTCTCGGTTGCACGGCGGGGTCCTCCCGGCGGGAGGACGACCACTCGGATCGGGGAACACACGGTGTTGCAGGCGGCGCTCAACGGCTCACGACCGGCGGACGCGCACCCGGCGCTGCCGACCCTGGCCCGCCATCTCGCCCGCGACGCCCGGGCCGTCGCCCGGCTCGGCGTCACCTCGGTGCACGTGCACCCGCGCGACGACAGCGGTGCCGAGTCGATCGAGCCCGCCGTGGTCGGCGACGTCGTGTCGCTGATCCGCCAGGAGGCCCCGGGCATCGAGATCGGCGTCCCGACCGGGCGCTGGATCCAGCCCGACCCGAAGGACCGCGTCGAGACCGTCCTGTCCTGGGGCCGGCTCGGCTCCGGCAAGCCCGACGTGTGCGGCGTCAACGTGCACGAGCTCGGCTGGACCGAGGTCTGCCACGCCGCGTGGTCGGTCGGCATCGCCGTCGAGCTCGGCGTCTGGACCAGCGGCGACGCCGTCACCCTCCGCCAGAACGGGCTGCCCCCGGGTACTCGGCGGGTGATCGCGGAGTCGACGGTGATCGACCCGGAGACCGCCGTCGCCGAGGGCATCCGGATCCTGCGCGCGCTCGGTCAGCCCCCCGTCCCCGTGCTGCTGCACGGCGAGGAGGAGGGCGCCTGGCCGGTGCTGGAGTACGCGACCCGGGTCAACATCGACACCCGGATCGGCTTCGAGGACGTCCTGGTGCGCCCCGACGGCTGGCTCGCGACCGGCAACGACGACCTCGTCCGCACCGCCCTGTCGATCCGGGTCTGACCGGGCCGCCCGCCGCGGTCACGGCGGGCGGCAGCGGCGGTCAGGCCTTCAGCACCGTCGCGACGATCCCCGCGAGGTGCGCCAGCCGCGCGAGCTCCGACGGCCGGAACACCGGCCCGCCCGGCCGCCCGACCACCAGCGTCTTCGGCGGCACCCCGGTCCCGAACGGCGCGGCGGCCAGCTCGGTGTCCATCGCCCGCCAGGGCTCGGGGACCCAGTGGCTCTCGTCGAGGGCGATCGCCCGGTCCAGCGGCAGCCAGGGCAGGTCCCCGGACCGGGTCTCGGGCGCCGCGGAGCTCTCCGCGATCCGGTAGGAGCGGCCGTGCTCGCTGACCGCGACCAGCGCCCAGCCGGCGCGGAACAGCCGCGGCACCTCGGCGGCGAGCAGGTCGAGCCCGTGGGCGTGGTCGCCGGCGATCTCGTCGAGCAGCTCCAGCTCGCGGTGGGTGTCCAGCTGCCCGGTGTGCGGGCGCACCGACTCCACCGACACCCCGGGCACCGACTCGGCGGCGGTGATGAGCACGTCCGGCGGCCGGTTGGTCGGCAGCTCGACGGCGATGTCGTCGACCGCCTGGCCGTCGCCGCGCTCCACGACGTCCACGCTGAGGATGTCCGCCCCGGCCCCGCCGAGGGCGGAGGCGACGGCGCCGAGATTGCCGGGCTTGTCCGGGAGGACGACCCGGAGCAGGAACGACACGGAGTGGATCCTCTCCCTCGACAGCGGGCGCCTCGTCGGCACGCGTGTGCACCGCACCGGAGCGGCGGGGAGCGGTTCCGGGCGGGAACGATGATCCTGCCACCCGCGGGCCCGTCGGTCACCCGCCACCCGCAGCGGGCTGTGCGCGCCCGGTCACCGGGGGGCGATCGGCCGGTGGACCGGCGGGAATAGACTCGGGCAGGTAGACCGGCGCGCGCGGGAGCGACCGGGTCGTGTCGGCAGCCGGACCGGCGGTCGCACCGTCGTCGCCGCTGCCACGGCACCGTCGCGACCGTCCACCCGCCGTCGTCATCATCGGACACCATCCCGAGGAGGGGCATGACCGCCGATTCCGCGGAGCGGACGGGCGGGGTCATCACCCGGGACGAGGTCGCACACCTCGCCCGGCTGGCCCGCCTGGCCGTCACCGACTCCGAGCTGGACACCTTCGCGTCGCAGCTCGACGTGATCATCGGGTCGGTGGCCCGGGTCGGGGAGGTCGCCGCCGACGACATCCCGCCGACCTCGCACGCCGTCCCGCTGGAGAACGTCTTCCGCCCGGACGAGCGCCGCCCCGGCCTCGACCAGGCGCAGGCGCTCGCCGGCGCCCCGGCCGCCGAGGACGGGCGCTTCCGCGTCCCGCGGATCCTGGGGGAGGAGCAGTGAGCGACCTGATCCGGCTGACCGCCGCCGAGCTCGCCGAGAAGATCCACTCCCGTGAGGTCTCCGCCGTGGAGGCCGCGCAGGCCCACCTCGACCGGATCGCCGCCGTCGACGGCGAGGTGCACGCGTTCCTGCACGTCGGCGCCGAGTCCGCGCTGGCGAGCGCCGCGCTGGTCGACGAGCGGATCGCCGCGGGCGAGGCACCGGAGTCCCCGCTGGCCGGGGTGCCGCTGGCGCTCAAGGACGTGTTCACCACCTCGGACATGCCCACCACCTGCGGCTCGCGGATCCTCGAGGGCTGGCAGCCGCCCTACGACGCGACGGTCACCGCGCGCCTGCGCGCCGCCGGGATCACGATCCTGGGCAAGACCAACATGGACGAGTTCGCGATGGGCTCGTCCACCGAGCACTCCGCGTACGGCGTCACCCGCAACCCGTGGGACACCACCCGGGTGCCGGGCGGCTCCGGCGGCGGTTCGGCGGCGGCGCTGGCCGCGTTCGAGGCGCCGCTGGCGATCGGCACCGACACCGGTGGCTCGATCCGCCAGCCCGCCGCGTTCACCGGCACCGTCGGCGTCAAGCCCACCTACGGCCAGGTCTCCCGCTACGGGCTGGTCGCCTGCGCGTCGTCGCTGGACCAGGGCGGGCCGTGCGCGCGCACCGTGCTGGACGCGGCGCTGCTGCACGAGGTCATCGGCGGTCACGACCCGCGCGACTCGACCTCGATCGACCGGCCGGTCCCGGCCGTGGTCGAGGCCGCGCGCCAGGGTGCGACCGGTGACCTGTCGGGGCTGAAGGTCGGCGTCGTGCGCGAGCTGGGGGGCGAGGGCTACCAGCCCGGCGTCCGGTCGGCGTTCGACGCGTCGCTGCGCAGCCTGGAGAAGCTGGGCGCGGAGATCGTCGAGGTCTCCTGCCCGCACTTCGAGTACGGCATGGCCGCGTACTACCTGATCCTGCCGAGCGAGGTGTCGTCGAACCTCGCCCGGTTCGACGCCATGCGCTACGGCCTGCGCGCGGCCGAGGGCCGCTCCGCGGAGGAGGTCATGGCCAACACCCGCGAGCAGGGCTTCGGGCCCGAGGTCAAGCGGCGGATCATGCTCGGCACCTACGCGCTGTCCAGCGGCTACTACGACGCCTACTACGGCCAGGCGCAGAAGGTCCGCACGCTGATCAGCCGGGACTTCGACGCGGCCTTCGCCCAGGCCGACGTGCTCGTGTCGCCGACCGCGCCGACCGTGCCGTTCCCGATCGGGGACAAGGTCGACGACCCGCTGGCCATGTACCTGAACGACCTGGCCACCATCCCGACCAACCTGGCCGGGGTGGCCGGCATGTCGGTGCCCAACGGGATCTCCGAGGGGCTCCCGACCGGTCTGCAGATCATGGCCCCCGCGCTCGGCGAGGCCGTCATGTACCGCGTCGGGGCGGCGTTCGAGGCCGCCCGCGACGCCGACGAGGGCGGTCCGCTGATCGCCCGTGTCCCGGAGGTTGCAGGGGTGAGGGCATGACCACGTCCGTGGAGCTCGTCGACTTCGACGACGTCGTCGCCCGGTACGACCCGGTGCTGGGCATCGAGGTGCACGTCGAGCTGTCGACGAACACCAAGATGTTCTGCGGCTGCCCGACGGAGTTCGGCGCCGAGCCGAACACCCAGGTCTGCCCGGTCTGCCTGGGCCTGCCCGGCGCGCTGCCGGTGGTCAACCGGGCCGCGGTGGAGTCGGCGATCCGGATCGGCCTGGCGCTGAACTGCTCGATCGCGCCGTGGGGCCGGTTCGCCCGGAAGAACTACTTCTACCCGGACATGCCGAAGAACTTCCAGACCTCCCAGTACGACGAGCCGATCGCCGTCGACGGGTTCCTGGACCTGACCCTGGACGACGGCGAGGTCGTCCGGATCGGCATCGAGCGCGCGCACATGGAGGAGGACACCGGCAAGTCGCTGCACGTGGGCGGCTCCGACGGTCGCATCCACGGCGCGGACCACTCGCTGCTCGACTACAACCGGGCGGGCGTCCCGCTGATCGAGATCGTCACGAAGATGATCCCGGACACCGGGGCCCGCGCCCCGGAGGTGGCCCGCGCCTACGTCACCGCGCTGCGCGACCTGATCCAGTCCCTGGGCGTCTCCGACGTCCGGATGGACCAGGGCTCGATGCGTGCCGACGTGAACCTGTCGCTGTCGCCGAAGGGCGGCGCGCTGGGCACCCGCACCGAGACGAAGAACGTCAACTCGCTGCGGTCGGTCGAGCGTGCGGTCCGGCACGAGATGGGCCGGCAGGCGGGCGTCCTCGACGCCGGCGGCGAGATCGTCCAGGAGACCCGGCACTTCGACGAGTCCACCGGCCACACCCGCGCCGGGCGGCGCAAGGAGACCTCGGAGGACTACCGGTACTTCCCGGAGCCCGACCTGGTCCCGATCGCGCCGTCGGCCGAGTGGGTCGAGGAGCTGCGCGGCACCCTGCCCGAGCTGCCGTGGGAGCGCCGCAAGCGCATCCAGACCGAGTGGGGCATCTCCGACGAGGAGATCCGCGACCTGGTCAACGGCGGCGCGCTGGAGCTGGTCGAGGCCACCGTCGCGGCGGGTGCGCCGTCGCAGGAGGCCCGCTCGTGGTGGGTGTCCTACCTCGCCCAGCAGGCCAACACCCGCTCCGTCGAGCTCGCCGACCTCGCGATCACGCCGGAGCAGGTCGCCCGGGTGATCGAGCTCGTCGCCACCGGGGAGCTGACCAACAAGCTCGCCCGCCAGGTCGTCGACGGCGTGCTCGACGGCGAGGGCGGCCCGGACGAGGTCGTCGCGGCCCGCGGGCTGAAGGTCGTCTCCGACGAGGGCGCGCTGATCGCCGCCGTCGACGCGGCGCTGGCCGAGCAGCCCGACGTCGCGGAGAAGATCCGTGGCGGCAAGGTCCAGGCGGCCGGGGCGATCGTCGGTGCGGTCATGAAGGCGACGAAGGGCCAGGCCGACGCCAAGCGGGTCCGCGAGCTGATCGTCGAGCGGGTCGGGGCCTGACCTGACCGGGGCCCGGGCCCGCCGGGGCGCGAACCTGCCCCGGATCGGCGACTTCAACCAGGCGGTCGTGCTGGACGCGCTGCGGCGCGCCCGGCACGACCTGTCCCGGGCGGAGCTGTCCACGGCCACCGGGCTGTCCGCACAGTCGATCACCAACATCGTCCGCAGGCTGGTCGAACGCGGCCTGGTCGACGAGCGGGAACCGGTCGGGTCGCAGGGGCGCGGCCGGCCGGCCGCGTCGCTGCGGCTGGACCCGGCGGGCAGCTACGCCGTCGGGGTGCACGTCGACCCGACGGTGACCGCGGTCGTCCTGGTCGACCTCACCGCGGCGGTCGTGGCCGCCCGCCGCACCGTCGCCGCGTCGGCGACGACGCCGGACGAGCTGGTCACCGCGGTCGCGGCCGCGGTGACCGAGGTGACCGCGGGGGTGCCGCCCGACCGGGTGCTCGGCGTGGGCATCGCGACGCCCGGCCCGGTGGACACCGGCGCCGGCGTCGTGGTCGGTGCGCCGCTGCTGCCCGGCTGGGACCGGGTCGCGCTGCGGTCCCTGGTCCGGGACGCGACCGGGCTGCCGGTGGTGATGCACAAGGACACCGCCGCAGCCGCGGTCGGGGAGCTGTGGCACGACCTCGACCCGGCCGACTTCGTGTTCCTCTACCTGGGCACCGGGCTCGGCGCCGGGTTCGTGGTGGGCGGGGAGCTGCTGCCGGGCAGCACCGACAACGCCGGCGAGATCGGGCACCTCATGGTGGCGCCGGACGGGCCGCCCTGCCCGTGCGGCCAGCCCGGCTGCGTCGGCCCGTCGGGCATGCCCCGCACCCTGGTGGCCGAGGCCGCCGCGGCCGGGGTGCTCGACCCGCTGCCGCACGACGCCACCGACCGCCGGGTGGACGCCGCGTTCAGCACGCTCTGCGCGCGGGCCGCCGACGACCCGGTCGCGCACGGCATCCTCGCCCGCAGCGCCGGGCGGATCGCCCGCGCCGCGGTCACCCTGTGCAACGCGCTTGACGTCGGCGCCGTCGTCCTCGGCGGGCCGGCGTGGTCGCGGACCGCGCCGGTGTTCCTGCCGATCGTGCGCGACGTCGTCACCGCCACCACCGAGGCCCGGCGGGTGCACGAGGTCGACGTGCGCGGCAGCGCCCTCGGCGACGACGCCGCCGTCGTCGGCGCCGCCTGTCTCGTGCTCGAACACGCCTTCTCCGCGCGCCCGGCGACGCTGCTCATCCGTTGACCACCGGCCGCGGGTGTCGCATCGGTCCCGGCGGGGCTCGCGGGGTGTTGCATCGATTGTGCCGATCCTCCCTGCCCGGGAGACTCCGGGCACGGGATCCGTGGTCACGGTCGGAGCCCGGGACGGGAGGGGTCATGTCGGTGTCGGACCGGGCGTCGTGAGCCGCCGGCCGGACGTCACGCTCACCCAGCTGCGCTACTTCGTCGAGGCCGCGTCGACGTTGAGCATGACGCGTGCCGCGGAGGAGCTCCGCGTCGCGCAGTCGGCGGTCTCGGCGTCGATCGCCCAGCTGGAGAAGCAGGTCGGGACCCCGCTGTTCCTGCGCAGGCACGCCCGCGGGCTCGTGCTGACCGCGGCCGGCGAGGCGTTCCTGCGCGACGTGCGCGGGCTGCTCGACCACCTCGGCGAGGTGCTGGACGCGGCACGCGGCCGCGGGGACGAGGTCCGGGGCCGGATCACGCTGGCCTGCATGGTCACCCTCGTCCCGTTCCTGCTGCCGTCGCTGCTCGCCGAGCTGAGCGAGCACTGCCCGGGGCTGGCGGTCGAGGTGCTGGAGCTCGAGGCGGCCGCGGTGAGCGCCGCGCTGCGCAGCGGCACCGTCGAGGTCGCCGTCACCTACGACCTGGGGCTCGGGCCGGGGGTGACCCGCGAGGTGGTCGCGCACGCCCCGCCGTACGTGATCCTCCCGCCGGGGCACCGGCTGGCCGGCGCGGCGCAGGTGCGCCTGATCGACCTGGCCGACGAGCCGATGGTGCTGCTGGACCTGCCGCACAGCCGGGAGTACTTCCGCGACGTGCTGGCCACGGCCGGGGTGACCCCGCCGGTCGCGTACCGCTCGCACAGCGTGGAGGCCGTCCGCGGGATGGTCGCGCGCGGGCTCGGCTTCTCGGTGCTCAACCAGCGGCCCACGCACGGCGACACCTACACCGGGGGCACGGTCGAGAGCCGGCCGATCGCCGACGACGTCCCGGCGCTGTCGGTCGTCGTCGCCTGGATGGAGTCGGCGCGCCGGACGGCCCGCGCCCGCGCCGTCACCGACGCCGCCCGTGAGGTCGCCCACCGGCACCGGGTGGCGGCCGGTGACCCGTCGGTGGACGACGGCGACGACTGAGCCCTCCACCGGCGCTGGTCACGCGGCCGTGACAGGGGTGATACACGGACGCAACTGCATCGATCGAACCGATGCAGCGGACCGTATTTCACTGTTTGATCGACTTTCCCTCCGTTGCCTAGCGTCGTCCCCCACGCGGCCGTGGATGTTCCCGCCGCTGCTCACGGCCCGTGTTCCCCCGGGTTCCGGCCGTGGTCCACGACGAGACCCGCTGGGGGATCCGTGTCCGAACCCACCGCCCGCTCCGCGGCCGAGGCCGCGCTCGACGCCGCCGGCCGGCCCGACCCGGCCACCATGCGCCGCAGCGTCGTCGCCGGCGCCGTCGGCGTCTTCGTCCACTGGTTCGACTGGGCCGTCTACGCCTACCTGGCCACGACCCTGGCCGTGGTGTTCTTCCCCGCGGAGAACCACGTCGCCGGCGTCCTGTCGGTGTTCGCGGTGTTCGCGGTCTCGTTCGGGATCCGGCCGATCGGCGCGCTGGTGTTCGGTCCGCTCGGCGACCGCATCGGGCGGCGCCGCACGCTGTCGATCGTCATCGTGATCATGTCGGTGGCGACGCTGGCGATCGGCCTGCTCCCCGGCTACGCGACGATCGGCATCGCCGCCCCGATCCTGCTGGTCGCGATCCGGCTGGTGCAGGGCTTCGCCGCCGGTGGCGAGTTCGGCAGCGCGGCGAGCTTCCTCGCCGAGTCCGCACCGCGGCGCCGCCGCGGGTTCGGGACGAGCTGGCTCGAGGTCGGCGCGCTGCTCGGCTTCCTCGGCGGCTCGTTCACCTTCTACCTGCTCTCGGTGTCGCTGACCGCGGAGGAGATCACCGCCTGGGGCTGGCGGATCCCGTTCCTGATCGCCGCGCCGATGGGCGTCATCGGGTACGTCATCCGGGCGAAGATCGAGGACACCCCGGAGTACCGGGCGCTGGAGGCGACCGACTCGGTCTCTCGCCGCCCCGCGCGGGAGCTGTTCCGCAGCAACTGGCGCCAGCTGCTGCAGGTCGCCGGGCTGATGACGATGATGCACGTCCTGTTCTACTCGGTGCTGACCTACCTGGTGACCTACCAGACCGACCACCTGGGCCACTCGGCCGAGAGCGCGGCGCTGCTGTCGACCTGCGCGTCGCTGCTCGGACTGGTCCTGGTGCCGGTGTTCGGCAGGCTGTCGGACCGGACCGGCCGCAAGCCGGTGCTGGTGACGGCCGCGGTCGTCCTGCTGGTGACGGCGACGCCGGCCTACCTGCTGATGCAGACCGGCATGGTCGGCACCGTGGTCGCCGCGCTCGGCCTGGCGGTGATCCTCTCGGCGATCCTCGGGACCTACGCGGTGTGGTCGGTCGAGACCCTCCCGACCCGCACCCGCCAGGGCGGTCTGTCCATCGCCTACAACGTCAGCGCCGCGCTGTTCGCCGGCACGGTCCCGTTCCTCATGACCGTGCTCATCGCGACCACCGGGAGCCTGCTCGTCCCCGGCCCGTACCTGATGGCCGCCGCGGCGATCGGTCTCGTCGCCGCCCTGAGCATGCGCGAGACGGCCGGGACGAGCCTGCTGCACGACCAGGACCTCGCGGGCCTGCCCGCACCGACGCCGGCCGCGCAGCCGGCACCCGTCGCGGACCGGGTCGGCTCGTGAGCGGGCACAGCGGACGGAACCGTGGAACGGAGTACGGGATGGCCGACGTCGTGACCGAGGTACTGGTCGTCGGTGCGGGGCAGGCCGGGGTGGCCGCCAGCGAGCACCTGGGCGCCCGCGGGATCGACCACCTGGTGCTCGAACGCGACCGGATCGCCGAGAGCTGGCGCACCCGTCGCTGGGACTCGCTGGTGGCGAACGGCCCGGCGTGGCACGACCGGTTCCCCGGGCTGGAGTTCGACGGGGTGGCACCGGACGGGTTCGCGTCGAAGGACCAGGTGGCCGACTACTTCTCCGCCTACGTAGAGAAGATCGACGCCCCGGTCCGCTGCGGGGTCGAGGTGCTCGGTGTGCACCGGCACGAGGGGCGGCCCGGCTTCCGGGTGGAGACCTCCGCGGGCACCGTCGACGCGCAGCGGGTCGTGGCCGCGACCGGTCCGTTCCAGACGCCGGTCGTCCCGCCCGTCGTGCCCGCCGACGCCGGGGTGACCCAGATCCACTCCAGCGACTACCGGCGTCCCGGTCAGCTGCCCGACGGCGGCGTGCTGGTCGTGGGGGCGGGGTCGTCGGGCGTGCAGATCGCCGACGAGCTCCGGCGCTCCGGGCGCGCGGTGCACCTGTCGGTGGGCCCGCACGAGCGGCCCCCGCGCCGCTACCGCGGGCAGGACTTCTGCTGGTGGCTCGGCGTGCTGGACAAGTGGGACGCGGCGGCGCCGCCACAGGGGGCCGCGCACGTCACGATCGCGGTCAGCGGGGCCCGGGGCGGGCACACCGTCGACTTCCGTGAGCTGGCGGCCACCGGCATCACCCTGGTCGGGATGACCCGGTCCTTCGCCGACGGCCGGCTGCGGTTCGCCCCGGACCTGGCCGACACCGTCGCCGCGGGGGACGCCCACTACCTGGCGATGCTCGACGAGGCCGACGCCTACGTCGTGCGCAACGGGCTCGACCTGCCCGAGGAGCCCGCCGCCCGCGTCCTCGGGCCCGCCCCGGACTGCGTGACCGACCCGGTCACCGAGCTGGACCTCGCGCGGGCCGGGATCGCCTCGATCGTCTGGGCCACCGGCTACAGCTCCGACTACGGCTGGCTGCCCGCCGGCGCCCTCGACGACGACGGCCGCCCGCGGCACTCCCGCGGGATCTCCACCGAGCCCGGCATCTACTTCCTCGGCCTGCCCTGGCAGTCGCGGCGTGGGTCCAGCTTCATCTGGGGCGTGTGGCACGACGCCGCCCACGTCGCCGACCACATCGCGATCCAGCGCGGCTACCTCGCCCACCTCCCCGAGCCCACCGTCACCACGAGCGGAGCCCCCCGATGACCGCACAGCCGGCACAGCCGACCCACACCCGCATCCGGCCGTTCAACACCCGCGACACCTACCCGGAGCAGAACCTCGACAACGACCTGTGCCAGGCCGTCGTCGCCGGCAACACCGTCTACGTCCGCGGCCAGATCGGGCAGGACCTCGACACCAGCGAGTCCGTCGGCATCGGCGACGTCGCGGCGCAGGCCGAGCAGGCGATGGCGAACATCGACCAGCTCCTGCGCGAGGCGGGCAGCCGGATGGAGCACCTGGTCAAGCTGACGATCTACCTGGTCGACCCCCGCTACCGGGAGGCCGTCTACCGGACCGTCGGACGCTGGACGACGGGCGTCCACCCCATCTCGACCGGCGTCGTGGTGTCCGCGCTCGCCCGCCCGGAGTGGCTGTGCGAGATCGACGCCATCGCCGTGATCCCGGAGGACGGGCGGTGACCTTCTCGATCGCGGCCCGTCAGGACGGCCGGTTCGGCATGGCCGTCAGCTCCTCCAGCCCGGCGGTCGCCGCGCGCTGCCTGCACCTGCGGCCGGGGGTCGGCGTCGCCGCGTCGCAGAACGTCACCGACCCGCGGCTCGGCGGGCGCCTGCTGGACCGGCTGGCCGCCCACGACGACGCCGTCCGGGCGGTGCGTGAGGTCGGCGCCGACGCCGTCGACCCGGAGTACCGCCAGCTCACCGCGCTGGGCCGGACCGGCCCGCCCGCCTGGTTCAGCGGGGAGCGGACGCTGGGCACGCACGGCGCCGCCGCCGGTGCGGACGCGGTGGCCGCGGGCAACATGCTGGCCGACGCCGGGCTGCCCGCGGTCCTGGTCGACGCCTTCGAGGCCGCGACCGGCGAGCTCGAGGAGCGGCTGCTCGCCGCCCTGCGCGCCGGGCTCGACGCCGGTGGGGAGGAGGGCCCGGTGCACTCGGCCGGGCTGGCCGTCGTCGCCGACGTCGAGTGGCGGGTGACCGACCTCCGGGTCGACTGGGCCGAGGACCCGGTCGACCGGCTGGCCGAGGCGGTGGAGGTCTGGCTGCCGCAGCGCGACGACTACGTCCGCCGCGGGCTGGCCCCGGCGACCGCGCCGTCCTACGGCGTCCCGGGCGACCGGTGACCGGGGCGAAGGCGGCCGCCCGGGCCGCCGTCGACCGGGCGGCGGACGGGCTGGTCGCGCTGTCGGCCGAGCTGCACGCCCATCCCGAGACGGCCTGGGAGGAGCACCGGGCCGCGACCGTGGTGCCGGAGCTGCTGGACCGCCGCGGGTTCGCGGTGACGCCGTCGTTCCTGGGGCTGGAGACCGCGTTCCACGCCCGGTACGGGTCCGGACCGCTGCGGATCGCGTTGTGCGCCGAGTACGACGCCCTGCCCGGGCTCGGGCACGCCTGCGGGCACAACCTGATCGCCGCCTCGTCGGTCGGGGCCGCGCTGGGCCTGGCCGAGGTCGCCGACGAGCTGGGGCTGACCGTCGAGGTCTACGGCACCCCGGCCGAGGAGGGCGGCGGCGGCAAGATCGAGATGCTGGACCGCGGCGCGTTCCGCGACGTCGACCTGGCGATGATGGTGCACCCCGGCCCGGTCGACGTCGCCGAGGCGCGTCCGTTCGCCGTCAGCCACTCCCGGGTCTCCTACCGGGGCCGGGCCGCGCACGCGGCGGCCTACCCCGAGGAGGGGGTCAACGCCGCGGACGCGTTCACCGTCGCCCAGGTCGCGATCGGGCTGCTGCGACAGCAGCTCCCGCACAGCGCGCGGGTGCACGGCATCGTCACCGCCGCGGGGACGGCGCCCAACGCGATCCCCGAGGACTCGTCGGGACGCTGGTACGTGCGCGCGGAGACCCTCGCCGAGCTGGCCGAGATCGAGCCGAGGGTGCGACGCTGCTTCGAGGCCGGTGCCCTGGCCACCGGGTGCACGCTGGAGATCGAGCCGGAGAGCAGGCCCTACGCCGAGTTCCGCGCCGATCCCACCGCCCTGGCGCACTACCGCGTCAACGCCGTCGAGCTGGGGCGGGAGTTCGCCCCCGACGGCCCGGCGGGCCGGATGAACCGGGCGTCGACCGACATGGGCAACGTGTCCCAGGTCGTGCCGGCCATCCACCCCTACATCGGGATCGGGTCGCTGCCCGCCACGAACCATCAGCGCGAGTTCGCGGCGCACTGCGCGGGTCCCGACGCGGAACGGGCGCTGCTCGACGGCGCGGTCGCGCTGGCCTGGACCGGCGTCGACCGTGCCGGGCGGCGCGACACCGCCTAGCCCTTCAGCCCGCCCGCCGCCGCGAACCCGGACCCGAGCCGGCGTCCCAGCACGAGGTAGAGCACCACCACCGGGGCCGAGTAGAGGATCGAGAAGGCGGCGAGCTGGCCGTAGGCGACCTGGCCGTACTGCGAGGAGAAGGTGAACAGGCTGACCGCGGCGGGCAGCTTGTCCGGCGAGAGCAGCAGCATGAACGGGACGAAGAAGTTCCCCCACGTCTGGACCAGCGTGAAGATCGCGACGACGGCGACGCCCGGGCGCATCATCGGCAGCACGACCTCCCACAGCGTGCGCAGCATGGTGGCGCCGTCGACCCAGGCGGCCTCCTCGATCTCGACCGGAACGCCGTCCATGAAGCCCTTGGTCAGGAAGATCGCGTACGGCAGCGCCGACGTGGCCAGGAACAGCACCGCCGCCGGCATCGAGTCGATGAGGTTGACCTGCACGAACAGCGCGTAGACCGGGATCATGATCGCGGTGATCGGCAGCCCGGTGGCGAAGACGATCGTCAGCAGGAACGGTCGGCTCGCCCGGCTGCGGTAGCGCGAGAGCGGGTAGGCGGCGAGCACCGCGCAGACCACGGTGACCAGCGTGGCGCCGCCGCAGAGCACGACCGAGTTCCACATCGGGCGGAACGTCGTCTCGGTGTCGAGCACGGCGGCGTAGTTGTCCAGGGTCGGTTCCGCGGGCCACGCCACGGCGAGCGAGGCCTCCGCGTCGAACGACGCGAGGACCACCCAGGCCAGCGGGATGCAGAAGAACACCGCGACCGCCACCAGGACGAGGTCGGCGGGGCGGGGTCCGCGCCGGCGCCGTGCGGCGTCCGGCGCGGGGGACGGGACGGCCGGGTCGACCGGCGGTGGACGGTGCGCGGTGGCGGTCATGCGTCCTCCTTGGCGAGCAGGCGCAGGTAGGCGATCGAGGCGATCCCGCCGAGCAGCAGCAGGAGCAGGGCCACCGCGGTGCCGTAACCGAGCTGCCCGTAGGAGAAGGCCTGCTCGTACATGTGCAGCGGCAGCGTCTGGCTGGAGGTGCCGGGGCCGCCGCCGGTCATGACGTAGATGAGGCCGAACACCGACAGCGTCTGCAGCGTGATCAGCATCAGGTTCGTCGCCACGGCGCGGCGGATCAGCGGCAGGGTCAGGGAGAAGAAGCGCTGCACCGGGCGGGCGCCGTCGATCATCGCCGCCTCCTCGACCTCGCGCGGGATCTCGGCGAGTGCGGCGGTGTAGACGAGCATGGTGAACGCCGTCCCGCGCCAGATGTTGGCGAAGGACACCGCGACGATCGGCAACGCGACGAGCAGCTCCTGCTCGGGCAGCCCGACCAGCCCGAGCAGGGCGTTCAACGAGCCGTCCCCGGCGAGGAAGGTGTACCAGAGGTAACCGACGACGACCTCGGGCAGGATCCACGCCCCGACCACGACCGCCCCGGTCACCGCGCTCACCGGCTTCGACGCGTTGCGCATCAGCAGGGCCAGCGCCAGCCCGAGCAGGTTCTGCCCGATGATCGCCGACACCACGGTGAAGACCAGGGTGAGACCGGCGGAGTTCCAGAACTCCGCCGAGGTGAGCGCGTCGGTGAAGTTGCCGAGCCCGACGAACGACGTGGTGTCCGCACCGTCCCCGCGCAGCGCCCGGTTGGTGAAGGCCAGGTAGACGCTGTAGAGCACCGGCCCGGCGAGGAACAGCACCAGCAGGACGACGGCCGGCACGATCGGCCCGCCCCGCAGCAGGGTGCGGCGCAGCGGCGCGGGTCCGCGGTCGGTGGCCTGCCGCCCGGCGAGGGCGGTCATGCGCGCACCTCCGGCGCGGTCTGCTCGACGCCGACGATGTCGACCAGCGCGGCGTCGTAGGCGTCGGCCGCCGCGTCGGGGCCCAGCCGCCCGGTCATGACGTCCTCGGTCGCCGCCTGGATCGCCGAGGAGATCTGCGGGTACGGCGCCGTCGCGGGCCGGTAGTCGGCGTAGGGGACGAGGTCGGTGAAGAAGGGGGAGGCGGGGGAGTAGCCGTCGTACCCGGGGTGCTCCATGACGTCGCTGCGGTTGGCCAGCTTGGCCTCGGCGACGGTCCACCGCAGGGCGTTCCCGGTGGACATCAGCGTCTCCAGCAGCCCCCAGGCCAGGTCCGGATCGGGGGCCAGGCGCGGCAGCGACCACGCCCAGCCACCGGACAGGGTCACGAACCCCCGGCCCTGCCCGCGCCGGGTGGGCATCCGGGCCAGGTCCATCGTCCGCGACCACTCCGGCCAGGCCCCGGACGCGCCCGGGTCCCAGTTCTGGGCGATCCAGTTGCCGTCGACGACCATGCCGACCCTCCCCTCCGGCATCCACGACGTGTAGACGGTCTCGGTGAGGTTCGGGTCGAGAGCGGCCTGCAGCGGCGGGCCGAGGCCCTCGCCGAAGACGGTGTGCAGGAACCCCAGCGACTCCCGCATCCCGGCGGCGCCGGTCGTCCAGCGCCGGGTGGCCTCGTCGTAGAGGACCGAGTCGGTGCCGTTGAACAGCATCTGCAGGCCCTGCATGCTGGCCTTCTCGCCCTGCGCCTTGCCGGAGTAGAGGACGAGGGGGACGACGTCGGGGACCCGGTCGCGGATCGCCCGCGCCGCGGTGAGCAGGTCGTCCCAGGTCCGGGGCCGGAAGGGCGCGGCGATCCCGGCGGCGGCCAGGACGCCGCGGTGGTACCAGATCCCACGGGTGTCGGTCGGTCCCGGGATGCCGTAGACCTTCCCGTCCTCGCCGGTGACGGCGTCCTTCGCGACGTCGACGTAGGTGTCCCACAGGGGCCAGCGGGAGACGTAGTCGTCCAGCGGTCGCAGGTAGCCGGCGGCGATGTCGGCCTTGAGGATGAAGGTGTCCTCGTAGGCGATGTCCGGTGTGGTCCGGGCCGAGGCCATCATCAGCTCGTTCTTGGTGAAGAAGTCGTTCTCCGCCGCGACCAGCGGGACCACCTCCACCGAGGTACCGGGGCGGGCCGCCATGAACTCCGCGGCCGCGCCCTCGATGTAGTCCCCGACGGCCCGGGCCGAGCCCCACTGCTGGTAGGTCACCCGCAGGTGTCCCGGAGCCCGGGCGTCGGCGCCGCACGCGCCGAGCGCCGGGGCGGCGAGCAGGGCGCCGCCCGCCGCGAGGAGCGCGCGCCGGGAGAACCCGCGGGCAGGGGGAGGGGTCATCGGGCGGACCGTCCTTTCGCGTCGTTGCGAGGGCGGGGCGGGAGGGGTCAGGCGCGGGTCAGACGCACCGTGGCGATCTGGAACGCGCGCAGCTCCAGCCGGAGGTCCCCGCCCAGTGCGCGCGGGGTGTCGAGCGTGCGTTCGAGCAGGTCGGTCTCGACCGCGCCGGTGCAGTCGAAGCCGGGGCGCAGCACCGCGCGGGCCCGGCCGCCGTGCGCCTCGTAGAGCCGCACGACCACGTCGCCGGAGCCGTCGTCGGCGAGCTTGACCGCCTCGACGACGACGGCGCCGGTGCCGCCGTCGTCGACGGTCACCAGCGGCTCGACCGGGCCGGACCCGGTGATCTCCCGGGTGCCCAGCGCCACCCGGTAGCCCTCGCGGACGGCGTCGGGGATCTCCGTGCCGGGGGTGAGCGTGCACCGCAGGACGTGCTCGCCGGAGTCCGCGTGCGGGTCCGGGAACTGCGGGGCCCGCAGCAGCGACAGCCGCAGCAGCGTGGTCGTCCCGGCGGCGGTGCCGTCCGGCCCGGGCCGGGTGTCGCGGGTGATGTCGTGGCCGTAGGTGGCCTCGTTCGCGACGGTGACGCCGTAGCCGGGCTCGCCGACGTGCACGAACCGGTGCGCGCAGGTCTCGAACCGGGCCGCGTCCCACGAGGTGTTGGTGTGCAGCGGCCGGTGCAGGTGCCCGAACTGGATCTCCGAGGTGGCGCGCTCGGCGTGCACGTCGAGCGGGAACGCGAGCTTGAGCAGCTTCTGGCGCTCCTGCCAGTCCGCGTGCACCCGCACCTCCAGGGCGCGACCGCCGGGGGCGAGGGTCCAGTCGATGGTGACCGTGCTGTCCCCGGCCACGACGACGGTGCGCACCCCGCCCGGGACCGGCTCGGCCGACGAGGCCTGCGGCAGCCCGGTCTCGACGCGGCGGTAGTGCCGGTCGACGTCCCAGGCGTCCCACTCGTTGGGGATGTCCTGGAACAGCTGCAGGCCCGCGGTCGCGCCGGGGGCGAGGACCGCCCGGCCGGCGTCGAGGTCGTCGAGGGCGTGCACCCGGCCGTCGTCGCCGACCAGCACCGACAGCCGTCCGTTGCCGATGCGGTGGCCGCCGTCGACCCGCTCGACGGTCACCTCCGGGCCGTCCGGCGCCGCGGCCGGGCCGATGCCCAGCGCGGGTGCGCCGTGCAGCGGATAGGGGCCCGCGTTGGCCCGCAGCACGACGTCGCCGTCCCCGGCCAGTGCGGCCAGCGCGCCGTCGACGATCGTCTCCAGCTCGGCGGTGACCGCGGCGTGGTCGCGTTCGGCGTCGTGGTGGACCCAGGCGATGGAGCTGCCCGGCAGGATGTCGTGGAACTGCAGCAGCAGGACCTTCTGCCACAGCCGGCGCAGGTCCTCGGCCGGGTAGGGGGCGCCGGTGCGGACCGTGGCGGTGGCGGCCCACAGCTCCGCCTCGCGGAGCAGGTGCTCGTTGCGCCGGTTGCCCTGCTTGGTGCGGGCCTGCGAGGTGTAGGTGCCGCGGTGGTACTCCAGGTACAGCTCGCCGGACCACACCGGCGGGTCCGGGTAGTCCGCCTCGGCCTCGGTGAAGAACTCCTCCGAGGTGCCGATCCGCACCCGCGGCGCGCCCTCCAGATCGGCCTGGCGGCGGGCCAGGGCGAGCATCTCCCGGGTGGGGCCGCCGCCGCCGTCGCCGTGGCCGAAGGGCACCAGGGAGACGCCGGCGCGGCCCTTCTCCCGGTACTGGCGCTGGGCGCGGTCGAGCTCGTCGGCGGTGAGCTCGGAGTTGTAGGTGTCGACCGGCGGGAAGTGGGTGAACACCCGGCTGCCGTCGAGGCCCTCCCACAGGAACGTGTGGTGCGGCATCCGGTTGGTGTCGTTCCAGGAGATCTTCTGGGTGAGGAACCAGCGCGACCCGGCCGCGCGGACCAGCTGCGGCAGCGCGGCGGTGTAGCCGAACGAGTCCGGCAGCCACACCTCGAGCGGCTCGACGCCGAACTCGTCGAGGAAGAACCGCTTGCCCTCGACCAGCTGGCGGGCCAGGGCCTCGCCACCGGGCATGTTGGTGTCCGACTCCACCCACATGCCGCCGACCGGCACGAACGTCCCGGCGGCGACGGCGTCGCGCAGCCGGGCGTACAGCTCGGGGTAGGTGTCGCGGACCCACCGGTACTGCTGTGCCGAGGAGCAGGAGAACCGCAGCCCCGGGTCGGCCTCGGCGAGGGTCAGCACGTTGGAGAAGGTGCGCGCGCACTTGCGGACGGTCTCGCGCGTCGGCCAGAGCCACGCCGAGTCGATGTGCGCGTGCCCGGTCGCGACGACGCGGTGCGCGCTGGCGTGCGCGGGTGCGGCGAGGGCCGGGGCGAGCCGCTCGCGGGCCGGCCCCGCGGTCGTCGGGAGGTCGCGCGGGTCGATCACGTCCAGGGCGTCCTCGACGGCGGACACGATCAGCGCGTGCCGCGCGGTGTCCGGGTCGAGCCGGTCCAGCCAGCCCTGCAGCACGGTCAGGTCCTGGTCGAGCTCCCAGACGGTCTCGTCCAGCAGCGCCACGTCGACCCGGCGCAGCGTGTAGAGCGGGTCGGAGCCCGCGGTCGCCGGGTCGCCGAGCGGGGTCGGGACGAACCAGCCGTGCTCGGAGATGTGCGGGTTCGCGGCGGCCTCGACGAACAGGTCGACGGTGTCACCGGTGACGGGCACCCAGGCGTTGCGCGGCTCGATGCCCTTGACGATGCGACCGTCCGGGCTCCAGACGGTGCCCTCGGCCTGGAAGCCCGGGTTCTCGGTGCCGAACCCCAGGTCGACGACGGCCTCCACGCGCGTCCCCGGTACGTCCCGCCAGTCCGCGGGCACGGCGCCGGTGGCGCGGAACCACACGGTGCTCCACGGACGCCCCCACGCCGAGAGGTGACCGCGGCCCACCGGGAACGGGGCGTAGGCCTGCCCGGCGGCCTCGGCGAACCCGACGGGCTCGCCCGGGACCTCCCAGGCGGCGACCTCCAGCGGCCGGGCGTCCCGGTACCGGGACCGCTCCAGGTGCTCGGAGCGGAAGCGACGCAGGCGGTCGACGACGAAACGGGTCCGGTCGTGCACGAACTCTCCAGCCGGTGGGCGACGGTGCCGCAGTTAGTAAAAACGATGGAAGAAATGGCCACAAGAGTCCGGTCGACGCGTGGTGCGCGACAGGCGACCGCGAAGTGAGGTGAGGCTAAGTTCACCGGGAGAGTCCGTATCGTCCCCCGGAGGACCCGTGTCCACAGCCCTGCTCGAGCGTCCCGTCGTCGAGATCGCCACCCGCCGCCAGCTCCTCGCCGCGGTCGGCACGGCGGGCCTGCTCGCCGCGTGCGGCCGCCCCGCGGCGACCGTCGGCGCCCCCGCCGGGCGCACCCGCAGCGTCACGACCGCGCTGGGCACCTACGACGTGCCCGTCGCCCCGGTCTCGGTGCTCGCCGTCGACTCGCGGGTCGACCTGGAGACCGCCGTCGCGCTCGGCCTGCCGGTGTCGGCGACCAGCCTGCGTCCCCCGGCCGCGTGGGTCCCGGCCCCGCCCGGGCTGCCGGTCCTCAAGGGTCCGATCGTCGACGAGGAGGTCCTCGCGCTGGGCCCGGACCTGATCGTCTGCTCGGCGGAGGACGACGGCGAGTACTGGCCGACCGCCCGGCTGCAGCGGATCGCGCCGGTCGTCCCGACCTCGTTCGACGTGCCGTGGCGCGCCGACCTGACTGCGATCGCCACCCAGCTCGACCGGCGCGACGCGCTGGACCGGGTGCTGGCCGAGTACGACGCGGTCGCCGCCGGGGTCCGCGAGCGCCACCGTGCCGCGCTGGCGACGAGGCGCGTCGTCATCGCCCAGTGGCGGCCGGAGGCGGGCACGTTCGTGGTGAACACGGCGGGCCGGCTGCAGCAGCAGGTGCTCACCGACCTGGGCGGGTCGCTGTTCGGCTCCGAGCGGGCCTACGCGGCCGACCAGGAGGTGCCGCTGGAGACGATGAGCGAGTTCCGCGACGCCGACGGCTTCTACCTGCAGAACACCGGCACCGAGCGGTCGCTGGCGACCATGGCCGACGTCCCGGTGTGGCGGGAGCTGCCCGCGGTGCGGGCGGGCCGGGTCGTCGAGACCGCGGGCAACGTCAACTACGGCAGCGTCTACAGCGCCATGCAGGTCGCCCGCGACCTCGACGCGCTGTTCGCCCTGCTCGGCTGAGCGGCTCCCCCGGCGCCGGACCCGTGTGGTCCGGCACCGGAATCGCTCGCCCTCAGGGGCGGGACGCCGTCGCGCCGGAGCCGTCGGTGGCGTCGGTGGCGTCCTCGCGGAACTCCAGCGGCGCGGCACCCGGCAGCGGCTTCCCGGCGGGCTCGACGAGGAACCACACGCTGACCAGCCCGACCAGTCCGGCGCCGATCAGGTAGTAGCCCGGCCAGTCCAGGTTCCCGGTGGCGGTCACCGCGGCCTCGATCACCGCGGGCGCCGTCCCGGCGAACAGTGACACCGCCAGGTTGAACGTCAGCCCGAGACCGGCATAGCGGACCAGGGTGGGGAACTGGGCGGGCAGCGTCGACGGGCAGACGCCCGCGAAGCAGACCAGGATCGCGGCCAGCAGGACCAGGCCGGTGGCCTGCCCGGCGAGCCCGAGCTGCAGCAGCCACACGATCGGCAGGCCGAGCACGACCAGCCCGATGCTCCCGGCCGCCAGCAGCGGGCGCCGTCCGATCCGGTCGCTCCAGTGCCCGACGACGACCACCGCGGCCAGCGCGAGCACGGTGACCCCGACCTGCAGCAGGGTCGCGACCTCCCGGCTGGTGCCCGCCGCGCCGGAGCGGGGCAGGGTGCCGGTGAGGTAGGTCGGCACGTACGCGGTCAGTACGTAGTTGGTGACGTTCCAGGCGATCACCAGGCCGGCGGTGACCAGCGCCGCGGAGCGGTAGCGCTTCACCAGGATCCCGAACGCGCGGCCGTGGGTCATCGTGACCAGCGCGGGGGAGCGCTCCATGAGCTGGCGGAACGCGGGCGTGTCCTCCAGGCGCAGCCGCAGGTAGACCCCGGCGATGCCGAGCGGGAGCGCCAGCAGGAACGGGATCCGCCAGCCCCAGGCGAGCAGGTCGTCGTCGGGCATCAGGGTCACCAGCGCCGCGGTGACACCGGCACCGAGCGAGTAGCCGACGATCGTGCCGAACTCCAGCCAGCTGCCGAAGAAGCCGCGCCGCCGGTCGGGGGCGTACTCGGCGACCAGCGTGAGTGCGCCGGTGTACTCGCCGCCCGCGGAGAAGCCCTGCAGCATCCGGATGAGCACGACCAGGACCGGCGCCGCGACGCCGATCGTGCCGTGCGACGGCACGAGCCCGAGCAGCACCGTCGCGACGGTCATCAGCAGCACCGTGGCGGCCAGCACCCGCGGTCTGCCCACCCGGTCGCCGAGGTGGCCGAACACGAACCCGCCGAACGGGCGGGCGACGAACGCCGCCGCGAACGCGGCGAGGGTCAGCACCAGCGACCACCGGCCCGCGTCCGGGAAGAGCACCCGGTTCAGCACCACCGCGGCCAGGTAGGAGTAGATCCCGAAGTCGTACCACTCGGCGACGTTGCCCACCGACGCCGCGGTGGCGGCCCGGCGGACGGTGGCCTCGTCCTCGACCGCGGTGTCGAGGATCCGGCGACGGCTCCTGCGCGGCTTCTCGATCATGTGGCCCCTTCGCCGTCCGAGCGCGTGCCGGGACGTCCCGGCCTGCGGTGCGGCGCCTGTTCTAACATTGATATATTAGACCGCGCAACAGTGGGCGACAGGTGGACGCAGGATCGGTACCGGGCGGTGTCAGATGGCGCTGGCGCCGCCGCCGGTCGGCGGCTGGATGCGCACGACCCGGTCGTCGGTGGCGCCGGGGGAGCCGCCGTCGCGGTTGACCGTCCCCAGCCACAGCAGGCCGTCCGGGGCGAGGGTGACCGGGCCGATCCGGCCGTAGGTGCCCTCCAGGACCGGCTTCGGGTCGCCGGTGAAGGTGCCCTCGGCGCCCGGGTTGAGCACGAACAGCGCCTTGCCGGTGCTCTGTGCGACGACGACCGCGCCCGGCAGCACCGTGCACCCGGCGACGCCCGGGCGGTCCGGCCAGGTCCAGGCGGGCGCGCCGAGCGTGCCCGGCGTGACGCGGTGCAGGACGTCGCGCCCCGCGGTGCGGTCGGTGACCCAGGTGGTCCGCGCCGCGGGGTCGACGCACACCCCGCCCGGGGCGGTGAGCCCGCGGGCCAGGACCGGCGAGGCGCGGTCGGGGTTGCCCGGGGCCGGACGGCCCAGGGTGTCGATCCGCAGCACCGCACCGGCGAGCGGGCCCGCCCCGGCCGGCGTGGCGACGACCAGCGAGGAGCCGTCGGCGTCGACGGCCAGCGCCCCGCCCGGCGGCAGCCCCTCCAGCACCGGCTTCGGCGCCTCACCGGGCGCGATCCGCCAGACCCGTCCCTCGGACAGGGCGTAGAGCAGGCGGTCCTCGGCGTAGCCGGGGGACAGGACCAGCCCGGTCAGCCCGCCCGCCGGGTCGACCGGCACGGTCGCGACCGGCTGCGGGGTGGCGTTGCGGCGGACCTCCAGCACCCGCCCGGTCCGCCGCTCGGCGACGAGTGCGCGGTCGCCCTGCGGGAGCACCGCCACCGCCCCGACCGGCCCCAGGCAGGCCGCGACGACCTGCGGGTCCGGGTCGACGCACGGCTGCGGTGCCGGCGCGGCCCCCTGCTGCTGCGGCGACGGGGCCTGGCTCGACGGCGGTGCCTGCTCCTCCGGGGCCACCCGGGGCGGCCCGCCGAGCTCGCCCTCGCCCTCGGCCTGCGGGCGCCAGTCGCGGGAGCCCGCGTCGGGGAAGGTGGCGCAGCCGCTCAGCAGCACGACGAGCGTCGCGACGATCAGCAGCAGCCGGGCGGTCACGAGGAACCAGGCTAGGCCCCGCGAGGTGAGTGCCCGGTGAGTACGGTCGGGCGTCATGAGCAGCCCCGTGACCGTCCTGGTGCCGCACACCGTCGGAGCCGAGATCCTGTCCGGTGTGGACGGCCTGGATCCGGTCGTCTACGACCCGGAGAAGCCGCTGCCCGACGAGGCCGCCCACGCCCGCGTGCTGGTCGCGCCGTTCCTGGCGGGCTCCGACGCGGTCGGGATCATCGAGCAGGTCCCGAACCTGGAGCTGGTGCAGCTGCTCACCGCGGGCGCCGAGACGTGGATCGGGCGGCTGCCCGAGGGCGTCGGCCTCTCCGACGGGCGCGGCGCGCACGGCGGGGCCACCGCCGAGTGGGTGGTGTCGGTGCTGCTGGCCGTCTACCGGCACCTGGACCGATTCGTGCGTGCCCAGGACCGCGGCGAGTGGGACCACCACCAGACCGAGGAGCTGGCCGGCAAGAAGATCCTCATCGTCGGCGCGGGCGACGTCGGGCAGAAGACCCGGGCCCGTCTGGAGCCCTTCGAGGTGGAGACCGCGCTGGTCGGGCGCACCGCCCGCGACGGCGTCCACGGCTGGGACGAGCTGCCCGCGCTGCTGCCGCACTACGACGCGACCGTGCTGATCGTCCCGCTCACCGACGAGACCCGCGGCATGGTCGACGCCGGCTTCCTGGCCGCCATGCCCGACGGGTCGCTGCTCGTCAACGGCGCGCGCGGGCCGGTGGTGGACACCGACGCGCTGGTCGCGGAGCTGACCTCGGGGCGGATCCGGGCCGCCGTCGACGTCACCGACCCCGAGCCGCTCCCCGCGGGCCACCCGCTGTGGTCGGCGCCCGGACTGCTGCTCACCCCGCACGTCGGCGGCAGCGTGCCGCTGGCGATGCGCCGCGCCTACGGCGTCGCGGCCGAGCAGCTCGCGGCGTTCGCCGCCGGTGACGCGCCGCCGAACCTCGTGACCGGCGCCTACTAGGCGCGCGCCGGTACTGTCGCCGACCATGAGCGGGCCCACGCAGCAGTACGACTGGGGCAACATCTCCGGCGACGAACCGGCGGAGAAGACCCGCCCGGAGCGCATGCCGGTCCCCGCCCACCTCTCCTCCGACATCGGGCTGCTCGTGCTGCGGCTGGTCGTCGGGGCGTCCTTCGCCGCGGCGGGGGCACGCAAGCTGTTCGGCGTCGCGGGCGGGATCGGCCTCGACGCCAGCGCGACCGCGCTCGCCGACGCCGGGTTCACGTCCTTCGCCGGCCCGCTGGCCTGGGTGCTCGCGGTCGGTCAGCTGGTCCTCGGCGTGCTGCTCGTGCTGGGGCTGCTGACGCCCTTCGCCGCGGCGGGCCTGCTCGCGACGAAGGTCGTCGCCGTGGTGGTGGCGCTGGTGCCGGCCCTGTCGGTGCCGCTGTTCGCCTCGGACGGCGCGAACTCCCTGGAGCTGGACCTGCTGCTCGGCGCCGGGGCCGCGGCGCTGGTGTTCGCCGGGGCCGGGCGGATCGCCCTCGACGCCGGGCGCACCTACCAGCGACGCCCGCTGCCGTGGTCGGTGCTGTCGCTGCTGGTCGCGGTCGCGGTGTCGCTGCTGGTCCTGTTCGTGCTGCGCCGGTGACCCCTGCCGACGACGCGTGGCTGCGCCCGCTCGCCCGGCGCCGCCGTCGCGACCTCGCGGTGCGGGCCCGGACCCCGCTGACCGGCGGGTACGCCTCCGGCGGGGCCGAGCGGATCGACCTCGACGACGGCACCGCGGTCGTCCTCAAGCACACCGGGGCGGTGGAGACGGCCGCGCTGCGCGCCGTCGCGGTGGTGAACGGGTCCGTCCGGCTGCCGCGGATGCTCGGCTCCGGCGACGGCTGGGTGCTGCTCGACCACGAGCCCGGCGCGCCGCTGCCGGCCGGGGCCCCGGTACCCGACGAGGTGTGGCGCACCCTCGCGCTGGTCCACGCGCACTGGCGGCGCAACCGGCCGCGCGGCGTCCCCGTCGTCGACGACGCCTGGTGGGCGCGGCTGTGCGGGCACGCCGCGGACCGGCTGACGGCGGCCGGGCACGACGCCGCGGCCGCGTCCGTCGTGGCCTGGGCCGGGGACGACCGCGCCCGCACCGCGCTGCGCGCCCTGCCCCGCACCCTGTGCCACGGCGACGCCCACCGCGGCAACGTCGTCGCCGGTCCGGCCGGTGCGGTGCTGCTGGACTGGGGCAATGCCCGCGTCGCGGTGGGGTCGCTCGACGTCGTGGTGCTGGCCGCGCCCCCGTCCGACGGCCCGGCCGACGCGCCGTCGTCGCCGGTGCCCGCGGTCTACCGGGACACCCTGCACACCGCGCTCGGCGCGCCGGACCCGCCCGCCATGGTCGCGGTGGAGACGGCGTGGGCGCGGGCGGCGGCGCACGTGCAGTTCCTGCCGTTCGCCGCCGACCACCAGGACCCCGACCGGGTCACCTCGATGGTCCGGGTCGCCGCCGCGGCCCTCGACGAGCTGGGCGACCTGCTCGCCACCGCCCGCCGCGGCTGATCCCGGCTCAGCCCTTCGGCTTGGCCGTGCGACGCAGCCGGGTGTTGACGAACTCGCCCATGCCCCAGCGGCCCAGCTCACGGCCGAAGCCGGAGCGCTTCACCCCGCCGAAGGGGAGCCCGGGCAGCGTCGTGCCGTGCTCGTTGACGTAGGCCATGCCCACCTCGAGCCGGTCGGCGATCTCCTGCGCGCGCTCGATGTCGCCGCTCCACACCGACCCGCTGAGCCCGTAGCTCACGTCGTTGGCCAGCGTGACCGCCTCGTCGACCGAGTCGACGCCGTAGACCACGGCGACCGGTCCGAAGATCTCCTCGGAGTAGGCGTCCATGTCCTTCGTGACGCCGGTCAGCACGGCCGGGCGGAGGAACGCGCCGTCGCCGTCGGGCACCTCGCCGCCGGTGTGCAGGGTGGCGCCCTGCTCGACGGCGCGGCGCACCTGCTCGGCGACGCCGTCGCGCGCCGCGACCGAGGACAGCGGGCCGAGCCGGGTGCCGGAGTCGGTCGGGTCGCCGTGCTCGGTGGCCTCGAACGTCGAGACCAGCACCGACACGAACTCCTCGACCTTGTCGGTCGGCACGATCATCCGCTTCGGGGAGTTGCAGGCCTGGCCGCCGTTCATCAGGCGGGCCCGGGCGGCGACCTTCGCGGTGCGGGCGACGTCGGCGTCGTCGAGGACGATGAACGCGTCCGACCCGCCCAGCTCCAGGACGGCCTTCTTCAGGTTGCGCCCCGCCGTCTCGGCGACCGAGGCACCGGCCCGCTCGCTGCCGGTCAGGGAGATCCCCTGGATCCGCGGGTCGGCGATCATGTCGGCGATCTGCTCGTTGGTCGCGTAGACGTTGACGTAGACGTCGGCCGGGACGCCCGCGGTGTGGAAGATCTCGTCCATCACCTCGGCCGAGGCGGCACAGATCGGGGCGTGCTTGAGGACGATCGTGTTCCCGACGACCAGGTTCGGCGCGACGAACCGCGCCACCTGGTAGTAGGGGAAGTTCCACGGCATGACCCCGACCAGCGGCCCGATCGGCTCGGTCTGTACCACCGACTCCTGCGCGCCCTGCGGGTCCAGGGTCTCCCTGCTCAGCAGGTCCGGGCCGTGCTCGGCGTACCAGCGGTAGATCGACGCGGCCAGTGCGACCTCGCCCGCTGCCTCCTTGACGGGCTTGCCCATCTCGGTCGCGATCAGCGCGGCCAGCTCGTCGCTGCGGGCCTCGTAGGCCTCGGCCACCCGGACCAGGATCCGTGCCCGGTCGGCGGCCGGGGTCGCGCGCCACCCGGGGTAGGCGTCGGTGACGCGGCCCAGGACGTCGGAGACCGCCGCGTCGTCGAGCTCGGGGAACGTCTTCTCGGTCTTCCCGGTGGCGGGGTTCGTGGTCACGTAGGCGGTCATGGTGCCCTTCCGTCGTGGGGTGGCGCGGGTCGCGCTCCTATCCGACGGATGTCCGCCGCGGGGGGACCGGCAAACATCGGGTCCGCCTCGTCACCCCACGCCGGCCGCCTCCAGCCGGGCCCGGACGTGGGCGTGTGCCGGTGGGACGCAGCGGTCCAGCACGCCGCGCAGCTCGTCGACCAGACGTGCGGCGGGCCAGTCCGGCGGCAGCAGGACCGTGGGCAGCGCCGGCGCCCGGACCAGGTCGACGAACACCGGGTTGGTCAGCTCGACGAGGCGGCGCAGGCACCCGGCACCGTCCCCGGGCGGCGACGCCGCGGCGGCGGCCAGGCGGTCGGCGTGACCGGCCAGGACGGCCGCGACCCCGTCGAGGTCCCACGCCCCGACCGCGACGCGGGCGGCCTCGGCGGTGTCCACCGCGAGCCCGGCCACGGTCACCCGGGCACCGGGCGGGGCGTCGGCCAGCACCTCGGCGAGGTCGGCGCCGCGGTCGGCCACCGCGATGAGCACGCCCGGCTGCAGCACCCCGTACCCGGCGAGCACGGCGGTGCGCCGCAGCCGGTCGCGGTAGGCCCGCTCCTGCTCCGGGACGGCGTGCAGCAGTGCCCGGAACGAGCCCGTCCACTCCGGGGGGCGGGCGCCGAGGTCGTCGCCGAGGCGCCGGACCGCCGCCCCGAACGGGCCGTCGAGGCGCAGGTGCACGGCGCGCCCGTCGCGCCGGCCCGCGAGCTGGCCGTCCTCGCGCATCCGGGCCAGCAGCCGTCGCGCGGCGGGCTCGCGCATGCCGAGATCGCCCAGCAGCCCGACGAGCACGGCGGCGGGCAGCTCGTCACGACCGGCGACGCGCAGCAGCGACGCGACCACACCGCTCGTCGGGTTGCGCCTTGCCACGAGCGCGCCCAGCTCTACACTTCTGCTCACGGTCGTGAACCATTCCGTCCAGTTCGGGGGAACCGATGGTAGAGGCAGCGGGCCGGAACGGAATGGGGCAGGCACTGTCCTGGACGCAGATGATCGTGCTGAGCATCGCGGTGCCCGTGGTGGTCTACGACGTCCTCACCGACCGCGGGGTCGGCCCGGTCCCCGCCCTGCTCGCCGGGAGCATCGGGCCGCTGCTCGACATCGGCATCACCTGGCTGCGCAGCCGCCGGATCGACGAGTTCGGCGTGCTCGTGCTGGTGTTCCTGGTGGTCGGCGCCGTGGTCGGGCTGGTGTTCTCCGACCCGCGGATCCTGCTGCTCAAGGAGTCCGCGACGACGGGCGTGCTCGGCCTGCTCCTGCTGGGCTCGCTGGTGCTGCTCCCGCGCCCGCTGATGTTCTGGTTCGGCCGTCGCTTCGCCACCGGCGGTGACCCGGCCCGGGTGGCCTGGTGGGACGGGCTCTGGCAGTACGCCGGCTTCCGCCGCACCCAGCGCGTGCTCACCGCGGTGTGGGGCGTGGTGCTGGTCGCCGAGGCGGTCGTGCGGATCGTGCTGACCTACCGGCTCCCGGTCGCGACGATGGTGGTGGTGAACGCCGTCGTCCCGCTCGCGGTGCTGGGCGTGCTGATCGGCTGGACCGTGCTGTACGCCCGGCGGGCGCAGGCCGCGGGACAGCGCCGCGCCGCGGCCGCCGCCTCCGGCTGAGACGACGGCCGGGCGCCCGGCTCAGCGGCCGACGTTGCGCTGCAGGTGCGCCGGGTAGCGCTCCCCGGCCACCGCCGACGACGGGGCGGCCGCCTCGATCTCGGCCAGCTCGTCCGTCGACAGCTCCAGCACGGCGGCCTCGACGTTCTGCTCCAGGTAGGTCCGCCGCTTGGTCCCCGGGATCGGCACGACGTGCTCCCCGCGGCTCTGCACCCAGGCCAGCGCGAGCTGCCCGGCGGTGACCCCGCGGCGCTGCGCGATGGCGGTGAGCGCCTCGACGATCGCGAGGTTCGCGGCCATGTTCTCGTCGGAGAAGCGGGGCAGACCGCGGCGCATGTCGCCCTCGCCGAGCTGGCCGGTCGAGGTGATCGCGCCGGTCAGGAAGCCGCGTCCGAGCGGGGAGAACGGCACGACGCCGATGCCCAGCTCGGCGCACGTCGGCGCGACCGACTCCTCGATGCCGCGCGTCCACAGCGACCACTCCGACTGCACCGCGGCGGGCGGGTGCACGGCGTGGGCGCGGCGGACGGTGTCCGCGCCGCACTCGGAGAGCCCGTAGTGGCGGATCTTCCCCTCCTCGATCAGCCCGGCGAGCGCGCCGACGGTCTCCTCGATCGGCGTGTCCGGGTCGACGCGGTGCTGGTAGTAGAGGTCGATGTGGTCGACGCCGAGGCGGCGCAGCGACTCCTCGGCGCACCGCCGCACGTAGGCCGGGTCGCCCTGCGCGCCCTGGTTGCCCGCGGCGTCGCGGACGATGCCGAACTTCGTCGCCAGGACCACGCGGTCGCGGCGGTCGGCGATCGCGGCGCCCACGAGCTCCTCGTTGGCGCCGTCGCCGTAGACGTTCGCGGTGTCGAGCAGGGTGACGCCCAGGTCCAGGGCGCGGTGGATCGTCGCGATCGACTCGGCGCGGTCGGAGGTGTCGCCGTAGGCCGCGCTCATGCCCATGCAGCCCAGGCCCTGGGCGGAGACGGTCAGGTCGCCGAGACGGCGGGTGCCGAGGCGCATTCCGGTAGCCATGCCAACCAACCTAAACGCGAACGGCCCCGGTCCGCAGGGCGCGGACCGGGGCCGTCGGGACGTGCGGGATCAGGGGATGCGGCGGACCGCCCCGGTGTCGGCGCTGGTCGCCATGTGGGCGTAGGCGCGCAGGGCCTTCGACACGACGCGCTGCCGGTCGACGGGCTGCCACGGCCGCTCGGAGGACTCCATCTTGGCGCGCCGGTCGGCGAGCACCTCGGCGTCGACGAGCAGCTCCAGGGACCGGGCGCGGACGTCGAGCCGGACCCGGTCGCCGTTCTCCACCAGCCCGATCGTGCCGCCGGCGGCGGCCTCGGGGGAGACGTGGCCGACCGAGATGCCCGACGAGCCGCCGGAGAACCGGCCGTCGGTGATCAGGGCGCAGACCTTGCCCAGCCCGGCACCCTTGAGGAACGCGGTCGGGTGCAGCATCTCCTGCATGCCCGGTCCGCCCGAGGGGCCCTCGTAGCGGATGACCAGCACGTCGCCGGGCTTGATCTCCTTCTTGAGGATCGCCGAGACGGCGTCCTCCTGGCTCTCCAGCACCACGGCCGGGCCCTCGAACTCCCAGATGTCCTCGGGGATGCCCGCGGTCTTGATCACGGCGCCGTCGACCGAGAGGTTCCCGCGCAGCACGGCCAGTCCGCCGTCGGCGGAGTAGGCGTGCTCGAGGTCGCGGATGCACCCGCCCGCGGCGTCGGTGTCGAGGGAGGACCAGCGGTTCTCCGTCGAGAACGCCTGCGTGGTCCGGACCCCGCCCGGCGCGGCGTGGTAGAGCTCGACCGCGGTCTCCGACGGGGCCGACGACCGGATGTCCCACTCGGTGAGCCACTGCTCCAGCGTGGGGGAGTGCACGGTGTGCACCCCGGTGTTGAGCAGCCCGGCCCGCCACAGCTCGCCCAGCAGGGCGGGGATGCCACCGGCCCGGTGGACGTCCTCCATGTGGTAGTCCGAGTTCGGCGCGACCTTGCTCAGGCACGGCACGCGCCGGGAGACCGCGTCGATCGCGGCGAGGTCGAAGTCGATCTCGCCCTCCTGGGCGGCGGCCAGGATGTGCAGCACCGTGTTGGTGGAGCCGCCCATCGCGACGTCGAGCGCCATCGCGTTCTCGAACGCCTCGCGGGTGGCGATGTTGCGGGGCAGCGCGGACGCGTCGTCGTCGCGGTACCAGCGCGTCGCCAGGTCCATCACGGTGCGCCCGGCGTTCAGGAACAGCTCGCGGCGCGCGGCGTGCGTGGCCAGGGTGGAGCCGTTGCCCGGCAGCGAGAGCCCGAGCGCCTCGGTGAGGCAGTTCATCGAGTTCGCGGTGAACATCCCGGAGCAGGACCCGCAGGTCGGGCAGGCCGAGCGCTCGACCTCGGCCAGGCCCTCGTCGTCCACCTCGGACGACGCGGACGCCGAGATCGCGGTGATCAAGTCGGTGGGTGCCTGCGCGACCCCGCCGACGACGACCGCCTTGCCGGCCTCCATCGGCCCGCCGGAGACGAACACGGTCGGGATGTTCAGCCGCATCGCGGCGTTCAGCATGCCCGGCGTGATCTTGTCGCAGTTGGAGATGCACACCAGGGCGTCGGCCGCGTGGCCGTTGACCATGTACTCGACCGCGTCGGCGATGATCTCGCGGCTGGGCAGGGAGTAGAGCATCCCGCCGTGGCCCATCGCGATGCCGTCGTCGACGGCGATCGTGTTGAACTCCTTGGCGACCCCGCCCGCCTCCTTGATCGCGCCCGCGACGAGGTCACCCATGTCCTTGAGGTGCACGTGGCCGGGCACGAACTGGGTGTAGGAGTTGGCGATCGCGACGATCGGCTTGCCGAAGTCGTCGTCGCCCATGCCGGTCGCGCGCCAGAGCGAACGCGCTCCGGCGGCGTTGCGACCGTGGGTGGTGACGCGGGAACGCAGGGCGGGCATCGGTCTTCTCCAGCCGGGTCTTCCGTGGTGGTTCGTGAGGGACCCCGGTGGGCGCGTCGCGGAGCGTGGGCACGAGCCGCCCGGGGGTGCGGCGCGACGGCGGCGGGGCGGGTCGCGTCCCGCCGGCCGGCGGGCCGATCGCCCGCAACCGTACGCCCCGCGACGGGCGTCAGTGACCCTCGGCCGGATCCTCCGGGTCGGTCACCGCGGCCGGGTCGGCGAACCGGCCGCCGCTGGCGACCGAGAGCGCGGGCAGGTCGCGCGCGTGCACCGCGGGCAGGACGAGGTCGTCGTCCTCGCCCAGCACCGCGCTGACCCGCGAGCGCGAGCCGATCCGCAGACCGCGCACGTCGTCCCAGTCCACGGTGCGGGAGGAGAACGCGCCGCGGACGGTCAGCGTCTCCGGGTCCACGGTGGTGCGGACCCGCAGGATCCAGGCGATCGCCGCGACCGGGGCCAGCAGCACGATCCAGAACCACGGCAGGCTGAACACCAGCGGCGTCGACCCGACGACCGCGACCAGGATGGCGAAGATGGTCAGCCGGCTCGGCTTGAACACCAGCGCGCGCGAGCCCACGCGGAGCTTGCGGCCCTCGTCGCGGACCCGGGGGGTCCACGCCAGCTCGCTGTCCACCTGCTGGGACGCCCCCGGGGCCGGCTGCGGGTCGGCGGAGGCGGGGTCGGCGGGGACGGCGCGGTCGTCGGTGCTGCTCACGACCCCAGTGTGACAAATCCGGACCGTGACCCCACGGCCCGGACGGGTGGGGTCGTTTGACTCCGTCCGTGGGACGCGTGCTAGCGTCGATGCATGTTCGCCGTTCGAATTCTCGTACTTCTTGGGCGCGTCGTCGCCTGAGTTCGACCTTCTCGAACGACGACGCGCTCACCCTCGCAGCGCCCGGAGTACCGGGCGGCGGGGGTTTTTTCATGTCCAGCTCCGAGTCCAGCCCATGTCCGGCATCTGATCGACACGATCTCCAGCGAGGCAGACCCAGATGACCACCGTCCCCGCCAAGCCCGGCTCGCCCGGCCCGAAGCCGGGCCCGCCGCCCGGCCGGTCCGCGGCCTCCGGCACGTCCCGCAGCGCGGCCCCGGCACCCGGTGAGACCACCGTGCCCGGCCCGCGCGTCGTGGACGAGCCCATGACCGGCGCCCAGTCCCTGGTGCGTTCGCTCGAGGAGATCGGCTGCGAGGTCGTCTTCGGGCTGCCCGGCGGGACGATCCTGCCCGCGTACGACCCGCTCCTGGACTCGACGAAGGTGCGTCACATCCTCGTCCGCCACGAGCAGGGCGCCGGACACGCGGCGACCGGCTACGCGCAGGCCACCGGCCGGGTCGGGGTCTGCATGGCGACGTCCGGGCCGGGGGCCACGAACCTGGTCACCCCGATCGCGGACGCCCACATGGACTCGGTGCCGCTGGTGGCCATCACGGGTCAGCAGACCCGGCCGCTGATCGGCACCGACGCCTTCCAGGAGGCCGACATCACCGGCATCACCATGCCGGTGACCAAGCACAACATGCTGGTGACCGACGCGACGGAGATCCCGCGCGCGATCGCCGAGGCCTTCCACCTGGCGTCCACCGGCCGGCCCGGCCCGGTCCTGGTGGACATCCCGAAGGACGTGCTGCAGGAGCAGACCACGTTCTCCTGGCCCCCGGAGCTGCAGCTGCCCGGCTACCGGCCGACGACCCGGCCGCACGGCAAGCAGATCCGCGAGGCCGCCCGGCTCATCCGCGAGTCGGCCAAGCCGGTGCTCTACGTCGGCGGCGGTGTCCTCAAGGCGGAGGCCGCCGAGGAGCTCAGGGAGCTGGCCGAGCTGACCGGGGCGCCCGTCGTCACCACCCTGATGGCGCGCGGTGTGTTCCCCGACAGCCACCCGCTGCACCTGGGCATGCCCGGGATGCACGGCACCGTCGCCGCGGTCGCGGCGATGCAGCGGTCCGACCTGCTGGTCGCGCTCGGCTCCCGGTTCGACGACCGGGTCACCGGCAAGCTGGAGAGCTTCGCCCCCGGGGCGAAGATCATCCACGCCGACATCGACCCGGCCGAGATCTCCAAGAACCGGCGCGCCGACGTGCCGATCGTCGGGGACTGCAAGGAGGTCCTGGCCGACCTGGTCGAGGCCGTCCGTGCGGACCGCGCCGAGCACGGTGAGCCGGACCTGTCGGCCTGGTGGAAGCAGGTCGGCGGGCTGCGCGACCGCTACCCGCTCGGCTACGACGAGCCGACCGACGGGGCGCTCTCGCCGCAGTATGTGATCGAGCGGATCGGCGCGATCGCCGGGCCCGACGCGATCTACACCGCGGGCGTCGGCCAGCACCAGATGTGGGCCGCGCAGTTCGTCAAGTACGAGAAGCCGCGGACCTGGCTGAACTCCGGCGGGCTCGGGACCATGGGCTACGCGGTCCCGGCCGCGATGGGCGCCAAGGTCGGCGAGCCGGACGCCGTCGTCTGGTGCATCGACGGCGACGGCTGCTTCCAGATGACCAACCAGGAGCTCGCCACCTGCGCGATCGAGGGCATCCCGATCAAGGTCGCCGTCATCAACAACGGCAACCTCGGCATGGTCCGCCAGTGGCAGAACCTGTTCTACGGCGAGCGGTACTCCAACACCGACCTCAACACCCACAAGCTGCGCATCCCGGACTTCCCGATGCTCGCGCAGGCGATGGGCTGCGAGGGGCTGCGGGTCGAGTCCAAGGAGGACGTCGACCGGGTCATCCACCAGGCCATGGAGATCAACGACCGGCCGGTCGTCGTGGAGTTCGTCGTCGGTGCCGACGCCCAGGTGTGGCCGATGGTCGCCGCGGGCACGAGCAACGACGAGATCAACGTCCGGCGCGACATCCGGCCGGAGTTCGAGCACGACGAGCTGGCCGCGTCGGTCGACGCGGTCGCCGACGTCACCGAGCAGGCCCTGGAGGGCGAGAAGTGAGCGAGCTCCACACCCTCTCGGTCCTGGTCGAGGACAAGCCGGGTGTCCTGGCCCGGGTCTCCGGGCTGTTCTCGCGGCGCGGGTTCAACATCAACTCGCTCGCGGTCGGCCCGACCGAGCACCCCGACGTCTCCCGCATGACGATCGTCGTCGAGGTGGACGAGCTCCCGATGGAGCAGGTCACCAAGCAGCTCAACAAGCTGGTGCACGTCATCAAGATCGTCGAGCTGGAGCCGGACGCCTCGGTGCAGCGCGAGCTGCTGCTGGTCAAGGTCCGGGCCGACGCCACGGTGCGCAGCCAGGTCGTCGAGACCGTGCAGCTGTTCCGCGCCAAGGTCGTCGACGTCTCCCCGGAGGCGGTCACGGTCGAGGCCACCGGGTCGGCCGACAAGCTCAACGCGCTCCTGCGCATGCTGGAGCCCTACGGGATCCGCGAGATGGTGAAGTCCGGGATGGTGGCCGTCGGCCGCGGCCCCCGGTCCATCACCGCCGCGGCCGTCCGCTAGACAGTCGTCGCTACACAACCTCCGAGAGGAACCGTCCCAGAGCCATGAGTGTCAACATCTACTACGACGCCGACGCCGACCTGTCGATCATCCAGGGCCGCAAGGTCGCCGTGATCGGCTACGGCTCCCAGGGGCACGCGCACTCGCTGTCCCTGCGTGACTCCGGGGTCGAGGTGAAGATCGGTCTGCCCGAGGGCTCCAAGTCCCGGCAGAAGGCCGCCGACGAGGGCCTCGAGGTCGGCACGCCGGCCGAGGTCTCCGCCTGGGCCGACGTGATCATGGTCCTGGCGCCCGACACCAAGCAGCGCTTCATCTACACCCAGGACATCGAGCCGAACCTGAAGGACGGCGACGCGCTGTTCTTCGGCCACGGCTTCAACATCCGCTTCGAGCTGATCAAGCCCCCGGCGAACGTCGACGTGGCCATGGTCGCGCCGAAGGGCCCGGGCCACCTGGTCCGCCGCCAGTTCGTCGACGGCAAGGGCGTCCCCGCCCTGATCGCCGTCGAGCAGGACGCCTCGGGCAACGCCAAGGCGCTCGCGCTCTCCTACGCGGCCGGGATCGGCGGCGCCCGCGCGGGCGTCATCGAGACCACCTTCAAGGAGGAGACCGAGACCGACCTGTTCGGTGAGCAGGCCGTCCTCTGCGGCGGTGCCGCCGCGCTGGTCCAGACCGGCTTCGAGGTGCTGACCGAGGCGGGCTACGCCCCGGAGATCGCCTACTTCGAGTGCCTGCACGAGCTCAAGCTGATCGTCGACCTCATGTACGAGGGCGGCATCGCCAACGAGCGCTTCTCCATCTCCGACACCGCCGAGTACGGCGACCTCACCCGCGGCCCGCGCGTCATCACGCCCGCGGTCAAGGCCGAGATGCAGAAGATCCTGGGCGAGATCCAGGACGGCACCTTCGCCCGCGAGTGGGTGGCCGAGGACGAGGCCGGCCGCGGCAACTACACCAAGCTGCAGCAGCAGGGCGCCGAGCACCCGATCGAGCAGGTCGGCGAGAAGCTCCGCGGCCTCATGAGCTGGGTCGGCGAGAAGGCCAAGTGATCCACTGCCGGATGCGTCCGGCAGGATGAATCGCGCGGGCCCCAGACGGCCCGCGGATGCCCGGGCCCGGACGCACCCATCCGGACCAGGCGACGTGGAACCCCCGTACCGGCGACACCGGGCGGGGGTTCCGCGCGTTCAGGGGCTGTCGGCGAGCAGCCGGTCGAGGACAGAGAGCAGGTCGGGGAGCCGGTTCGTCGCGGCGTCCCACACGATCTCGTCGTCGACCACGGCGTAGCCGTGGATCAGGATGTTGCGGAACGACACGAGCCTGGGCAGGTCGGAACGCGGAGAGCGAGTTCCGGGTCCGCCCGCGAGAGCCGGTTGAGCGCCTCGCCCACGATCTCGAACTGGCGCTCCACCGCTGAACGGAGCAACACGTCCGACAGGTAGTCGTCGAGACTCCGGTCGGCGACGAACCGTTCGACGAGACCCGCGGCACGTCGCGCGTCCCAGAGGAACGCGCGCGGGTCACGCGGCGTAGAGGGCGACACGCTGCTCGTCGATCGACCGTCGGAGGTACGGGTTGACGACGGCGTCGTCCACGACGAGGTCGACCGTTCGGCCGAGCAGCCGTTCGAGCTCTTCCTTGAGCTCGAAGTAGAGGCCGGAGCTGTCGGTGGCCCGTGGACCGAGGTCGACGAGGACGTCGACGTCACTGCGGTCGGGGTCGAAGCCCGGGCCGGCAGCGGACCCGAACAGCTCCAGGCTGCGGATGCCGAGCCGGCGGCACAGAGCCTCGATCTCGGACCGGACGCGTTCGATCGACGGATGCACGGCCACCCCCTCGTGCACAGTGTGCACCCGGGCCGACGGTCGCGGGGCGGCGACAGCCACCCCGCTGTCCCGCAGAGTGACGGGGTGCCCACGTGCAGTTCCGTCCGGAGCCGCCCAAGTCGTGGTGCGCGCATCGCCGCCGGACCGTCGCGCCGTCCTAGGATGAGCCGAGGCCAGGCCCGTCCGACCCGGGAGCATCCGCACACCGTGAGCACCGCAGCCACCGACCACCGTCCCGTCGTCCTGCTCGCGGAGACGCTCGCGCCCTCCGCCGTCGAGCTGCTCGGGGACGGCGTCGAGATCCGCCACGTCGACGGCACCGACCGCCCCGCCCTGCTGGCGGCGCTCGCCGACGCCGACGCGCTGCTGGTCCGGTCCGCCACCCGGGTCGACGCCGAGGCGCTGGCCGCGGCCGGCCGCCTCAAGGTCGTCGCACGCGCCGGGGTCGGCCTGGACAACGTCGACGTCCCCGCCGCCACCGCGCGCGGGGTGATGGTCGTCAACGCCCCGACCTCGAACATCGTCTCCGCCGCCGAGCACGCCATCGCGCTGCTGCTCGCGACCGCGCGCCACATCCCGCCGGCGGACGCCGCGCTGCGCTCCGGGGCGTGGAAGCGCTCGTCCTACGGCGGCGTCGAGCTCAACGGCAAGACCGTCGGCATCGTCGGGCTCGGCAAGATCGGGCAGCTCGTCGCGCAGCGCCTCGCCGCGTTCGGCATGACGCTGGTCGCCTACGACCCCTACATCGCGCCGTCGCGGGCCGCGCAGCTCGGCATCGAGCTGATGAGCCTCGACGACCTGCTCCGCACCGCGGACATGATCACCGTGCACCTGCCGAAGACCCCGGAGACCCTCGGGCTGATCGGCAAGGACCAGCTCGCGCTGACCAGGCCGGGGGTGCTCGTCGTCAACGCCGCCCGCGGTGGCCTGATCGACGAGGACGCCCTGGCCGAGGCGGTCCGCTCCGGGCACGTCGGCGGCGCCGGGATCGACGTCTACGTCACCGAGCCGACCACGTCGAGCCCGCTGTTCGAGCTGGAGAACGTCGTCGTCACCCCGCACCTGGGCGCCTCCACCGCCGAGGCGCAGGACCGGGCCGGGACCGACGTGGCCCGCTCGGTGCAGCTGGCCCTGGCCGGGGAGTTCGTACCGGACGCGGTCAACGTGCAGATCCACGGCGCCGTCGGCGAGGAGGTCCGGCCCTGGCTGCCGCTGGTGCAGAAGCTCGGCACCACCCTGCACGCCGTCGCCGGGCGCACCCCGACCTCGGTCACCGTCGACGTCGCGGGCGAGCTGGCCACCGAGGACGTCCAGGTCCTCGGCCTGGCCGCGCTGCGCGGGGTGTTCACCCACGTCGTCGAGGACCAGGTGACGTTCGTGAACGTGCCGCAGCTCGCCGAGGAGCGCGGGGTCACCGTGGAGATCACCACCAGCCCGGAGAGCGCCAACCACCGCAGCGTCGTGCAGCTGCGCGGCGCCATGCCCGACGGCGAGAAGGTCACCGTGTCCGGCACCCTGACCGGCCGCGCCGAGGTCGAGAAGCTCGTCGAGATCAACGGGCGGCACTTCGACCTGCGCGCCGAGGGTGAGGTCGTGCTGCTGGAGTACGCCGACCGGCCCGGCGTGATGGGGCGGGTCGGGTCGCTGCTGGGGGAGGCCGCGGTCAACATCGAGGCGGCCCAGATCTCGCAGACCACCGACGGCACCGACGCCGTCATGCTGCTGCGGGTGGACCGCCAGATCGACCCGGCGGTGCTGGAGCCGATCGGCGCCTCGGTCGGCGCCCGGACGATCCGGCTCATCTCCTTCGACGACTGAGCGACCGGGCCCCGTCCCGCACTGCGGGAAACGGCTGCGCGGACCCGGTCGGTCGTGGGATCGTGTCTGCTCGCCACGAGCGGAGGGGGACCCGGTGAGCTGGCTGCGGGCACTGGTACTGGCGGGCACGGCGGTCGGTGTGGGGTGCCTGGTGCTGCTCGGCGTCGGCTTCGTCACCGGGCTGTCGCTGACGGTGCCCTACGTCGTGTCGGTGATGGCGATCGTGACCGGGCCGCCGTCGGCGACGATGACGATCGGCCCCGGCATGCTCGTGGTCCTCGCCGCGCTCGTCGCGATGATCGAGGCCCCTGGCCGGGTGCGGGCCCGCCGGGCGCTGCCGCGCGCCGGGCACTGAGCCCGGGGCGGCCGTGCCGCGGCCGCCGGGTCAGCCGCGCGGCGCCCAGCCCAGCGCCGGTCCGAGCGCGCCGGCGATGTCGGTGACGATCTGGACGTAGTCGTCGTGCGGGAAGCCGAACGGCAGCGCGAACACCGCCTCGTCGACCTCGCGGAACCCGGCGTCGGCCCACAGCCGCTCGGCGATCTCGGCGGAGGTGCCGACCAGGTCGCGGGCGAACAGCAGCCCGGCCGGGCCCTGCGGGACGCCGACCCGGGCGTCGCGCTCGCGGGCGTAGGCGGCGTAGCGCTCGCGCTGGGCGGGCGTCGCCGAGTCGGTCGGGACGACGACCAGGCCCTGCGACACGCGCCCGGCGGGGTTCGCCTCGCGGTACGCCCGGATCTGCCGGGACTGGATCGCGGCGAAGTCGGTCTCCCCGCCGGAGCGCACCACGTTGCTCGTCAGCAGGTTCAGGCCCTGCCCCGCGGCCCAGACGGCGGAGGAGTCGCTGCCCGCGCCGTACCACATCCGCCCGGCCAGACCGGGGGAGTGCGGCTGCACCCGCTCGGAGAACGACTCGATCCCGACCGTCCCGGAGAAGGTGCTCGCCCGCTCCCCGCGCACCAGGCGCAGCAGCCGCGACACCCGCTCGCGGCCGAAGTCCTCGACGTCGGCGGTGTCCGGGTAGAGCGCGTCCCGCACGTGCTCCCACTGCATCGGCGGCCCGACAGAGACGCCCGGGTTCAGCCGGCCGCCGGAGAGCACGTCGACCGTCGCGAGGTCCTCGGCGAGGCGCAGCGGGTTCTCCCAGCCCAGCGGGACCACGGCCGTCCCGAGCTCGATCCGCGAGGTCCGCTGGCTCGCCGCGGCGAGCACCGCGACCGGCGAGGAGATGCCGAACTGCAGGTGACGGTGCCGGACGAAGGCCGAGTCGAAGCCCAGACGCTCGCCGAGGGCGATCATCTCCAGGGTCGTCTCGTGGCCGGGGCGGGGGTCGTCGCCGTCGAAGGAACCGATGGTGAGGAAGCCGAGGCGACGCAGCGGGCGGTCGGGCGTGGGCACGTCCGGGGCAACGACGCCGTCGTCGCGCTTCTTCCCCACTACCATCCGGACGGGTGACGGCCGCGGCGGGCGTCCCACCCCTCGGAACGGGCCGGAGTCCCCGGAACGGCCGCGTGTCGCGGGTACTCCGACCGCGTGCGGCGCACGCGTCACCCGGACGGGACCACCCCACCGGGTGGCCGAACGATGACCCTGCGTCGGCAGGCGGTAGCGTGCGGCCAGCAGTACGACGAGAGGACGAGGTCATGCGCCTTGCGGTCATCCCCGGTGACGGCATCGGCCCGGAAGTGATCAACGAGGCACTCAAGGTCCTGGGCGAGGTCGCCCGCGACGTGGAGACGACCGAGTACGACCTCGGTGCCGCCCGCTGGCACTCCACGGGCGAGCTGCTCCCGGAGACGGTGCTGACCGAGATCAAGCAGCACGACGCGATCCTGCTGGGTGCGGTCGGCGACCCGTCGGTGCCCAGCGGCATCCTCGAGCGCGGCCTGCTCCTGCGCCTGCGCTTCGAGCTGGACCACCACGTGAACCTGCGCCCCGCGCGGCTCTACCCGGGGGTGCGCGGCCCGCTGGCCGGCAACCCGGAGATCGACCTGGTGGTCGTGCGCGAGGGGACCGAGGGTCCGTACGTCGGCACCGGCGGCCTGCTCCGCAAGGACACCCCGCACGAGATCGCGACCGAGGTCAGCCAGAACACGGCGTTCGGCATCGACCGTGTCGTGCGCGACGCGTTCGCCCGCGCCCAGCGGCGGCCGAAGAAGCACCTGACGCTGGTCCACAAGACCAACGTCCTGACCTTCGCCGGTGCGCTGTGGTCGCGGATCGTCGAGGAGGTGTCGCTGGAGTACCCCGAGGTGTCGGTGGCCTACCAGCACGTCGATTCGACCACGATCCACCTGGTCACCGACCCGGGCCGGTACGACGTGATCGTCACCGACAACCTGTTCGGCGACATCCTCACCGACCTGGCGGCGGCGGTCACCGGCGGCATCGGCCTGGCGGCCAGCGGCAACATCGACGCCAGCCGTACCAACCCGTCGATGTTCGAGCCGGTGCACGGCTCCGCCCCGGACATCGCGGGCCAGGGCATCGCCGACCCGACGGCCGCCGTGCTGTCGGTCGCGCTGCTGCTCGACCACATGGGCCAGCGTGACTCGGCCCGCCGCATCGAGGCCGCGGTCGCGTTCGACCTGGCCACTCGGGACCACGCGGCGACGGGCAACACCTCGTCGATCGGGGACCGGCTCGCCGCGCTCGTGTCGAGCCGCGAGGTCGCCACCAACTGACGCGGTACGGGTGGCCGCCGGAGCCCGGCGGCCACCCACCGGCTCAGATCTGGTTCGACGGCCCGGTCAGCAGGGACACCCCGGCGCCGGCGAAGTTCTCGAGGTCGGCGACGGCCGCCTGCCCCTCCTCGCCGCCCATGCCGGCCTGGAACGCGGCCGCATCCGGGAACTCCAGCACGGCCACCAGGTGGTACGCCGGCTTCGCCCCGTCCGGACCCGGCGCGGGCCGGGAGACCGTGAACCGCGCCAGGCCGGGGATCTTCCGTGCCAGCGGCGCGTGCACCGTGTCGTAGTGCGTGTCGAACGCGGCGACGTCCTCGGGGTGGTTGTAGAGAGCGGTCAACTGGAACACGGGGTTCCCTCCTCGCGTCGCACGGCGCTCCGGTGCGCCGCGACTGCCTCCACCATGGTCCATCCGGCGCCCGCGTGCACCACCCCTCCGTACGGGGTCGATACGCTGGACCGACCATGAGTACTCCAGCCCAGGTCCGGGTGCGGTTCTCCCCGTCGCCCACCGGTACCCCGCACGTCGGCCTCATCCGCACCGCCCTGTTCAACTGGGCCCACGCCCGCCATCACGGCGGGGCCCTGGTGTTCCGGATCGAGGACACCGACGCCTCCCGCGACTCCGACGAGTCCTACCGGGCCCTGCTCGACGCGCTGGAGTGGCTCGGCCTCGACTGGGACGAGGGCGTCGAGAAGGGCGGCCCGCACGGGCCGTACCGGCAGAGCGAACGCGGCGAGGTCTACGCCGACGCCCTGCGCCGGCTGATCGACGCCGGCGAGGTCTACGAGTCGTTCTCCAGCGCCGAGGAGATCGAGGCCCGGCACCGCGCCGCGGGCCGCGACCCCAAGCTCGGCTACGACAACGCCGACCGCGACCTCACCGAGGACCAGCGCGCCGCGTTCCGGGCCGAGGGCCGCGCCCCGGTCTACCGGCTGCGCATGCCCGACCACGACATCACCTTCACCGACCTCGTCCGCGGCGAGATCACGTTCCGGGCCGGGCAGGTGCCCGACTTCGTGCTGGCCCGCGGCGACGGCACCCCGCTGTACCCGCTGACCAACCCGGTCGACGACGCGCTGATGGAGATCACGCACGTCCTGCGCGGGGAGGACCTGCTGGCCTCCACCCCGCGGCAGATCGCGCTGCTGGAGGCGCTGGCCCGGGTCGGCATCGGCCACGGCCCCTTCACCTACGCCCACCTCCCGCTGGTCACCGGTGAGGGCAACCGCAAGCTGTCCAAGCGGGACCCGCAGTCGAACCTGTTCCACTACCGCGACCGCGGGTTCGTGCCGGAGGGGCTGCTCAACTACCTCGCGCTGCTCGGCTGGTCGATCGCCGAGGACCGCGACGTGTTCTCCCTCGACGAGATGGTCGCCGCCTTCGACGTGTCCCGGGTGTCGAGCAACGCCGCCCGCTTCGACCTCAAGAAGGCCGAGGCGATCAACGCCGCGCACCTGCGCCTGCTCGCCCCCGACGACTTCGCCGCGCGCGTCGTGCCGTACCTCGCCGCCGAGGGGATCACCGACCCCGACCGCTCGGTGCTAGCCGCCGCCGCGCCGCTGGTGCAGGAGCGCAGCCAGGTGCTGTCCGACGCGGCCCGGATGCTGGCCTTCCTCTTCCGCGACGAGGACACCTTCACCCCGGACGACGACGCCGCCGCGAAGAACCTGGGCGCCGACGCGGCCCCGGTGCTGGAGGCCGCCGTCGCCGGGCTCACGGACCTGCCGGAGTGGTCGGCCGCCGCGATCGAGGAGTCGCTCAAGACCTCGCTCGTGGACGGTCTGGAGCTCAAGCCGCGGAAGGCGTTCGCCCCCGTCCGCGTCGCCATCAGCGGGCGCACGGTGTCCCCGCCGCTCTACGAGAGCATGGAGCTGCTGGGCCGCGAGCGGTCGCTCGCCCGCCTGGGGGCCGGTGTCAGACGCTCCCAGGGCATGGGTTAGAGTACCTACATCAACGGAGAGTGGGCCTCGCTCCGGAACGGGGCCCGCTTTTCGATGGGGTATGGTGTAATTGGCAGCACGACTGATTCTGGTTCAGTTAGTCTAGGTTCGAGTCCTGGTACCCCAGCGGAAATCACGAATTCTCCGGAATGATGGTTTCTGACAATCGGCACGGTCTCGTCCAAGGTCCCGTCGTCTAGCGGCCTAGGACGCCGCCCTCTCAAGGCGGTAGCGCGGGTTCAAATCCCGTCGGGACTACCACGGACTCCCTCGCAGGGGGTCCGCAATCGAGATCGAGCCGAATGTCCTGGTCCCGTCGTCTAGCGGCCTAGGACGCCGCCCTCTCAAGGCGGTAGCGCGGGTTCAAATCCCGTCGGGACTACCACGGACTCCCTCGCAGGGGGTCCGCAATCGAGATCGAGCCGAATGTCCTGGTCCCGTCGTCTAGCGGCCTAGGACGCCGCCCTCTCAAGGCGGTAGCGCGGGTTCAAATCCCGTCGGGACTACTCCACGAAGGCCCCGCTCCACGGAGCGGGGCCTTCGTCGTGCCCGGGTCAGGTCGCGCCGAGCAGCCCGGGGAGCCGGTCGGTCGTGGTGACCAGGGCCTGGGTGGGGAACACCGCGGACAGCAGGACGTCGTGGACGTCGGCCCGCGGGTCCGCGCAGGCGTCGCCGAGGACGACGACGCGGAAGTCCCGGTCCGCGGCCTCGCGCACCGTGGTGAGCACCACCCCGCTGGTCGACAGCCCGGCGAGCACCACGGTGGTGACGCCCGCCGCGCGCAGCCGCGCGTCGAGGTCGGTGGTGGAGAACGCCCCCACCCGCGACTTGCGGACCACGACGTCCCCGGGCTCCGGGGCGACCCGCTCGTCGAAGGCGGTGCCGGGGTGGTCGGGGTGCATCGACCCGGCGGGCCGCGCGGCGATCGCCCGGCCGAACAGGCTGTGTGCGGGGGCCGCGGCGGCCTCCTCGTCGGTGAGGGCGACGCGCACGTGCCCCACCAGGGCGCCCGCGGCCCGGGCGGTGGCGACGGCGCGGGCGGCGGCGTCGACCGGCGCGGGGTGCCCGGTGCGCTCGGCCACCGCGTCGACGATCGAGCGCTGGTAGTCCATGACGAGCACCACGGTGCGGGTGGGGTCGAGCTGGTCGGTCACGAGGGTGCTCCTTCCGGTCCGGCGAGCCGGGCCAGTGAACGGTCGGCGAGGGTGAGCAGGACGAACAGCGTCGAGGCGACGAGCATCACCGCGGCGAGGACGGGCAGGCCGTCGCCCGCCGTACCGCCGCCGAAGGCGATCCCGCCCGCGGCCGAGGCGGCGATGGCGCCCAGGTAGAAGAAGGTGCGCATCAGCCCGGCCGAGGACGCGACCCGCTCCGGGTCGGCCTGCCGGTAGACCGCGTTCTGCACGGCGAGGTTGTTCAGGCCCTGCGGCAGCCCGGCGAGCAGTGCGACGACGACGATGACCCAGACCGGGCTGGTGGGCCCGAGGGTGAACAGCAGTGCGGCGAGCAGCACCTGGGCGGCCCCGCCGACGAGCAGCTTGCCCCGGACCGCGCGCCGCCTGCCGGTCAGCGCGGTCACCCCGATCCCGGTGACGAAGATCGGCAGCAGGACCAGCCCGGCCGTCGCCGGGGTGAGCCCGCGGCCCTGCTCCAGCCACTGGGTGAAGCCGTACAGCACGCAGTAGGAGACGGTCGCGGTGAGCACCGCGCGGACGAAGGTCAGCAGCAGCGGCACGTTCCCGCCGAGCACCCGCAGGTCCAGGAACGGCTCGGGGGTCCGCAGCTCGCGCACCACCAGCCCCGCCCCGGCGGCGACAGCCACCACCGCGGGGGCGACCGCGCCGGCGTCGGGGTGCAGCAGGGCGAGCAGCAGCGCGACGACGGTGACCGCGAACAGCACGATCCCCGGCGGGTCGACCCGGCGCAGTGCGGCCCGCACGCCCCGCTGGGCGACCGGGGTGTGGGGGAGTCGCAGCGCACCGAGCGCCAGGCACAGCAGGGCCAGCGGGATGTTCACCACGAACACCGCCCGCCAGCCCGCGACCCCGAGGAGCAGCCCACCCAGGCTCGGCCCGACGACGGCGATCGTCGACGTCGCGATCGACAGCACCGTCAGCACGCCCTCCGGACTGTCGGTGCCGGTGCGGTCGGCCTCGCCGCGGATCAGTGCCATCGCCGCCGGGTAGCCCGCGCACGTCCCGAGCCCGATGACGACCCGCGCCGCGACCAGCCACCAGACGTCGGGGGCGAGCGCACCCAGGGTCCCGCCGACGCCGACCAGCACGGCGCCGGCCAGGTAGAGCGGGCGTGGCCCGTACAGGTCGACCAGGCGCCCGGTGACGGGCTGGCCGACCGCCGTCGCGAGGTAGAGGCCGGACACCAGCCAGGCGGTCTCGGTCGCGGGGGCGCCGAGGGCGAGCCCGATCGGCACCAGCGCGACCGCGATCAGCGACGAGTTCACCGGGTTCAGCACGGCCCCGCCGATCATGGGCACGAGCAGCCGGCGGTCGAACGTGGGCGGGCCGGTACGGCGGCTCCGGTGCAGCATCACGGCTCGGTCACCCGTTCCAGCAGCCGCATCGCCTCGTCGACGGTGCGCAGCTCGTCCCGGGAGAGCCGGTCGGCGAGCACCCCGGCGAGCCAGTCCTCCCCGGCGGACCGGGCGTCGGCGGTGAACCGGCGGCCGAGGTCGGTGACCGAGACGATCTGACGGCGCCCGTCGGAGGGGTCCGGGCGGCGCTCGACCAGGCCGCGCTCCTCCAGGGCGGCGATCGACATCGCGACCGACTGCGGGCGGACGCCCTCGGCGGCGGCGAGCGCGGCGGCGGTGCTGGGGCCGCCGCGGTCGAGGCGGCCGAGCAGCGCGGTCTGCGACGCCGTCAGCTGGTCGCGGTCGTAGTGCTCGCGCATGCGGCGGCGCAGCCGGCCGACGCCGATCCGGACCGCGCGGGCGGTGGTGGCGGCGGCGGTCCCCGTGCTCGGTTGCGGCATGCAACCCACGATATGTCGACAGTCCGGATTCATCAATCCGGACTGTCGATCTGTCGGCTGCCTCAGGTGCCCGGCGGGACCGGGTTCCCCTCCGGCGGGTTGGGCGTCGAGCTGTCCGGCGGAGGCGGCGTCGAGGACGACGAGGACGTCGAGCTCTGCGGCGGGGCGGTCGTCGTCGTGGTCACGACCGGCGGCGGCACGGGGATCGGGGCGTCGGTCGTCGTCGGGACGGCCTCGGTGGTGCGTTCCCGGGTCCGCTCCGGCTGACGGACCGGCTGCTCCTCGACCGTCGTCGGGGGCGGGGCCTCGGTGGTCGTCGGCGTCGCGGGGAGGTTGGGGATCGCGTTGCCGATCGAGTGGTCCTGCGGCCAGAGGAACACCGTGCCCAGCACGGCCAGCGCCGCGACGACCCCGCCGGCGCCGATGAGCAGCGCGGGGGAGCGGCGGACGGGTGCGGGCCCGGGGGCGACGGTGGTCTCGCCGTCGTCGTAGCCGTCGTACCCGCCGTAGCCGTGCACGGCGGTCTGGTCGTAGCCCATCGGCGGCACGACGGGGAAGCGGTCGGTGGGCGGGTCGGCGCGGGCGCCCTCGAGGTAGGCGGTGCGGTCGCCGTCGAGCTGGGTCGTGCCGCCGGTCGGCATCCGGTCGGTGACCGGGTCCGGGTTCTCCCAGGGCAGCGGGCCGGGGTCGGGGGCCAGGGCGAGACCGCTGCTCGCCGACACCGCGCCGAACCCGCCCGAGCCGGTGCCGGGCACGGGGTCGGCCGGCCCGAGCGCGACGACGGCGCCCTTCGCGATGGTGTTCTTCGGATCCGCGTCGACCTGCACGGGACGCCCGAGCCCGGTGGAGACCAGCTCGGCGACCAGCGGGACCCGCGAGGACCCGCCCACGAGCAGCACCACCGACGGCCCGGAAGCGGCCAGCCCGGCCGAGGCGATCGCGCGCTGCAGCGCCTCGACCGACTCCTCCAGCCGGGGCCGGATGCGCTCCTCGAAGTCGCTGCGGTGCAGGCGCACCGTCGTGCGGACCTCGCCGAGCCACACCGGGATCGAGACCTCGGTGTCGGCCGACAGGCCCTCCTTGGCCTCGCGGCAGTCGCGGCGCAGCCGGGCCATCGCGGACAGGACGTTCGGGTCGGTCTCGTCGAGCCCCTCGAAGGCGGCCGGGACGGCGTCGCGCACGTGGTCGACGACGGCCTGGTCGAAGTCGGCGCCACCGAGCTGCTCGACGCCCTCGGGCCTGCCGAGCAGCGTGAACCCGCCGCCCGCGGCCTCCTTACGCACCACGGCGGCGTCGAAGGTCCCGCCGCCCAGGTCGTAGACGGCGACGGTCGCGCCGGGCTCGACCCGCTCGTTCGTCGCGTAGTGCAGCGCGGCGGCCTGCGGCTCGGTGAGGAAGGTGACGGTCAGGCCGCGCTCGGCCAGGGCCGCGGCGAACAGGTCGCACTTGTGCGTGCCCCAGGACGCCGGGTGGGTCACCGCGATGCGCTCGGGCGCGCCGCCCTCGGTGCGCGCGACGACGTCGACGACGTGCTCGGCCAGCAGCGCGGACAGCTGCTCGGGGGCGAAGGACTGCTCGCCCAGCGGGATCGGCGTGGGGTCGCCGATGCGCCGCTTGAACTCGCGGGCGACGCGGTCCGGCTCGGTCAGCGCGCGGCGCTCGGCGGCCTCGCCGAACAGCAGACCGCCGTCGGGCGCCACGTAGACCACGGACGGGATGTCGACCGAGTGGTCACCGAGCGTGACCATCTCGACGGTGCCGGAGCCGATGACCGCAGCCGCGGTGCGGGTGGTGCCGACGTCGATGCCCAGCAGGTAACCCATCGTCTCCCCGGTGTGCCGACCATGTCCGAAGGGTCCGGCCCGGTGCCGGACCTCCACACGGTAGTGGAGCCCGGAACCGTCACCTCAGTCGCGTCGGTACCGCAAGCAGGGGCCGATCAGGTGAGCCGGTGCTGCAGCGCGTCGGCCGCGGCGAGCAGGTCGGCGGCCCAGCGGACCCCCGGACGGCGCCCGATCCGGTCCACCGGCCCGGACACCGAGACGGCGGCGACGACCTGGCCCGCCGCGTCGCGCACCGGGGCCGACACCGACGCCACCCCGGCCTCGCGTTCGGCGACGCTCTGTGCCCAGCCGCGGCGGCGGACGTCGACGAGCACGCGCTCGGAGAAGCTCGCGTCGGCGAGGATGAGCCGCTGCGTGGCCGGGTCGCACCAGGCGGCGAGCACCTTCGCCCCGGAGCCCGCGGTCATCGGCAGCCGGGAGCCGACGGGCACGGTGTCCCGCAGGCCGGACGGCGGCTCGGCGTGTGCGATGCAGATCCGGTGGATCCCGTCGCGCCGGTAGAGCTGCACGCTCTCGCCGGTGATGTCGCGCAGCCGGGGCAGCACGGCGGCCGCGGCGTCGAGCAGCGGGTCCGGCCGTCCGCCCGCGAGCTGGCCGAGGGTCGGGCCGGGGTGCCAGCGCCCGTCCGGTGTGCGCAGCAGCATCCCGTGCGCCTCGAGCCCGACGGCGAGCCGGTGGGCCGTCGCCCGGGGCAGGCCGGTGCGCTCACAGAGCTCCGCCAGGCCGCACGGCCCCTCCGCCGTCGCCCGGAGAACCCCCACGGCCTTGTCGAGCACGCCGATCCCGCTAGACTGTCCCACGTTCCGATACTAACTTCCCACGATCTGGGAAGTCCACCGCGATCAGATCACAGAGGAGGCGGGCGTGACCACCGCAGAGAAGCCGCGCACGCTGGCCGAGAAAGTCTGGGACCGGCACCTCGTCCGCAAGGGCGAGGGCGACGAGCCCGACCTGCTCTACATCGACCTGCACCTGGTGCACGAGGTCACGAGCCCGCAGGCGTTCGACGGGCTCCGGCTCGCGGGCCGTCCGGTGCGCCGTCCGGACCTCACCATCGCCACCGAGGACCACAACGTCCCGACCCTCGACGTCCTCGCCCCGATCGCGGACGAGGTCTCGCGGACCCAGGTGGAGACCCTACGTCGCAACTGCGAGGAGTTCGGCGTCCGCCTGCACCCGATGAACGACCCCGAGCAGGGGATCGTGCACGTGGTCGGACCGCAGCTGGGGCTGACCCAGCCCGGCACCACGGTGGTCTGCGGGGACTCCCACACCTCCACCCACGGCGCGTTCGGCGCGATGGCGTTCGGCATCGGCACCTCCGAGGTCGAGCACGTGCTCGCCACCCAGACGCTGCCGCTCAAGCCGTTCCGGACGATGGCGATCGAGGTGACCAGTGCCGACGGCACGCTGCGCCCGGGCGTCACCTCCAAGGACGTCATCCTCGCCGTGATCGCGCGGATCGGGACCGGCGGCGGGCAGGGCCACGTGCTGGAGTACCGGGGCAACGTCATCGAGAACCTCTCGATGGAGGCCCGGATGACGGTCTGCAACATGTCGATCGAGGCCGGTGCCCGCGCGGGCATGATCGCCCCGGACGAGACGACCTTCGCCTACCTCAAGGGCCGCGACCACGCCCCGGTCGGCGACGACTGGGACGCCGCCGTCGCCGACTGGCGGTCCCTGCGCACCGACGACGGCGCCGAGTTCGACCGGGTCGTGCGGATCGACGCCGACGAGCTCACCCCGTTCGTCACCTGGGGCACCAACCCCGGCCAGGGCCTGCCGCTGGGCGAGTCCGTGCCCGACCCGGAGACCATCTCCGACGACGGCGAGCGCGCCGCCGTGGAGAAGGCGCTGTCCTACATGGGCCTCACCGGTGGGACCCCGCTGCGGGAGGTGCCCGTCGACGCGGTGTTCGTCGGCTCCTGCACCAACGGCCGGATCGAGGACCTGCGCTCGGTCGCGGAGGTGCTCGACGGGCGCTCGGTCGCGAAGGGCGTGCGGATGCTCGTCGTCCCGGGGTCGATGCGGGTGCGTTTCCAGGCCGAGGAGGAGGGCCTGGACAAGGTCTTCACCTCCGCCGGTGCCGAGTGGCGCTCCGCGGGCTGTTCGATGTGCCTGGGCATGAACCCCGACCAGCTCGCGCCCGGTGAGCGCTGCGCGTCCACCTCGAACCGCAACTTCGAGGGGCGGCAGGGCAAGGGCGGCCGTACCCACCTGGTGTCGCCGCTGGTCGCCGCCGCGACCGCCGTGCGCGGCACGCTGAGCAGCCCGGAGGACCTGGACTGATGGAGAAGTTCGACACCCACACCGGGATCGGCGTGCCGCTGCGCTGGTCCAACGTGGACACCGACCAGATCATCCCGGCCGTCTACCTCAAGCGGGTCACCCGCACCGGCTTCGAGGACGGCCTGTTCTCCGCCTGGCGCGACGACCCGTCCTTCGTGCTCAACAACGAGCCCTTCGACCGGGGGTCGGTGCTCGTCGCGGGCCCGGACTTCGGTACCGGCTCCTCGCGTGAGCACGCGGTCTGGGCGCTGATGGACTACGGCTTCCGGGTCGTCATCTCGTCGCGGTTCGCCGACATCTTCCGCGGCAACTCGGCGAAGGCGGGTCTGGTGGCCGCCGAGGTCGCCCAGCCCGACGTCGAGCTGATCTGGAAGAAGCTCGAGACCGAGCCCGGCACGGAGATCACCGTGGACCTGGGTGAGAAGACCGTGCAGGCCGGCGACCTGACCGTGCCGTTCGAGATCGACGACTACGCCCGGTGGCGGCTGCTGGAGGGTCTCGACGACATCGGACTCACCCTGCGGCACGAGGCCGACATCACCGCGTTCGAGGGAACCCGGCCCGCCCGGATGCCACGCACTCTGGCCTGATCCGAACACGGGTGGTCACCATGCTCCGACAGATGTCGTGGTGATCACCCGTTCGGACCTGTACTGATGGATGGTATGCGACCTGGACTCGCGTCGGGATCTGGTGCGCGGCAGGGGCGCAGCCTTACCTTTCGTGACCATGAACAAGGCTCAGCTCGTCGATGCGCTGACCGCCCGGCTCGGAGACCGTCGTGCCGCCACGTCGGCCGTCGACGCGATGGTCGAGGTGATCGTGGACGCCGTCGGGCGTGGTGAGACCGTCACCCTGACCGGGTTCGGGGTCTTCGAGCCGCGACGACGTGCACCGCGCACCGCCCGCAACCCGCGGACCGGGGAGACGGTGCCCGTCGGGGAGACCGTGGTGCCGTCGTTCCGGCCCGGCGCCGCCTTCAAGGAACGGGTGGCCGCCAGCGAGGCCGCCGCCGCGAACGCGACCAGCGCCCCCCGCCGTACCGAGCGGGCCGCGACGGGCAACGGTCGCACCACCGCGACCCGCAAGACGATCCCGCCGGAGACCGCGGGCGCTCCGGCCGCCGCGGCGGCACCGGCGAAGAAGGCGGCTGCCCCGAAGAAGGCGGCCGCGTCGGCGAAGAAGCCGGCCCGGCGGAAGGCCGCTGCGGAGAAGTAGCCGCGCCACCGTACTGCCCCCGGTCGGCGCCGCCCCGCGCTGCGCCACGGTGTTCCGCGCTGCCCGCGTCGCGCCGCCCGGCGCTGCCTGCGGGCGCGTCGATCAGTACATGAGTGCTGTTCGAGCGGGTGCGGACAGCACTCATGTACTGATCGACGGGGATCGCGGCATCGGTGACGCAGCCGGGTGCGGTCGGGGTCAGTAGGGCGCGAGGCGGGTCCGTCGGGCGAGCAGGGCGCGGACCGTCCCGACGGTGCGACCGGCGTTGCGGGTGAGGCCGTCGGCGGTGATCCGGAGGGTCTGCCATCCCAGCGCCGCGGTGCGGGTGTCGCGGATGCGGTCGAGCGGGTCGTCGTGGTGGGCGCCGTCGTACTCGATCGCGAGCAGGGCGTCGGGGTAGGCGAGGTCGAACCGCAACCAGGGGCGGCTCCGGCCGTCGTACAGCGGGAACCGGACCTGGGGGACGGGGGGCCCGGAGAGCACGAGCAACAGCCGTAGCCGGGTCTCGGGCGGGGACTCCGCGCGCGGGTCGGCGAGCGCGACGACCCTGTCCAGCCGGGCCGAGCCCCGCACGTGCGGGTGGAGCGACCGCCGGACCAGCAGGTCGGCGGGGTCGAAGCCGGGGCACGGCGCCGTCATCCGGGACAGCGTCCGTTGCTCGGGGGCCGGTGTGCCCCGCACCGCGACGAACACCGGCCGGTCCCGTCTCCGGGCGGCGAGCGCGTCGAGGGGCCCGGCGTGGATCGATGCGGCCCGGGCCCGGAGCAGCGGCGTCACGGGGACCACGGCGGAGACGTACACGTCGGGGAACAGGCGCACGAACCGTGGCCCGCGCAGCCGCCCCGGCGTGACGGTCCCACGCGCGACGGCCTCCGACCCCCGGAACGGCTCCTCCACCCGCGCACCCTGCACCCCGGCCCACGCCCGGCGGGCCGGAACCGGTGCGCCCGTTCGCGATCGCACACGCCGTCGCCGGGAGCGGGCTTCCGGGACCCGGTCGATCAGTGCACCAGTGCTGCCCGCCCGGGGTCGGACAGCACTCGGGTACTGATCGACGAGCGGCCCGGACCCGGGGCCGCCGGGTCCGGGACGGCGCGGCGGGTCAGGAGGGCGGGCGGCGGTAGTAGTCGGCCGACAGCAGGGCGCCGTCGTCGCCGAAGCCCAGGACCCAGGTGCTGGCCTTGTGCGAGGGCAGGTCGGGGTCGGGGGACCGGCCCGCGGCGGCGAGCAGGTGCCCGACGACGTCCGGGATGACCCCGCCCTGGCTGCACAGCAGCGTCACGCCGGGCTGCGCCGCGAGGGTGCGGAAGCGGGCCAGGCCGTCGGCGGGGGAGACCCAGTAGCCGTGCTCGCCGAGCAGCGGCTCCACGTCCGGTTCGCCCGCGCCGGACGCGTGGGCGTAGGGCTCGATCGTCTGGCCGCAGCGCAGCGGCGGGGCGGTCGCGAGCCGGTCCGGGCCGAAGCGGCCGAGGAAGTCCGCGAGCCGGTCGGCCTGGGTGAACCCGGTGCCGGACAGGGGGCGCAGGTCGTCGTCGCCCTCCCAGGCGGTCCGGCTGCCCGCCTTGGCGTGCCGCACGAGCACCACCGTCGACGACGGCGGCCCCACCCGGTCGAGCCGGTCCAGCAGGTCGGCGTCGGTCGGGCGGGTGAGCAGCGCGGCGGCCTCGTCGCGGGGCAGCCAGCGCAGGTCGTCGGTCTCGTCGGTGACGGTGAAGCCGTTATCGCGGACCGCCTCGGCGGCCCAGTAGTGCACGACCTTGTGGCCCTTGCCGGGTACGCCGTACGCGGTGTGACCGAGCCGGGCGCCGAGGCGGCACCCCAGGTGCGCCTCCTCGGCGGTCTCGCGCAGCGCGGTCAGGGTCAGCGCCTCGCCCGGGTCCTGGTGGCCCTTGGGCCAGGACCAGTCGTCGTAGCGGGGGCGGTGGACCAGGGCCACCTCGACGGTGCCGTCGTCCGCGCGGCGCCACGGCACCGTCCCGGCCGCGACGACGTCGGCGATCCCCGCCGGGTCGACCTCGGCGCCGTCGGTCCGGAGCTGTGCGGAGAGCATCAGTCCTCGCTGCTGCCGCGGCGGGAGTTCATCATCTCGACCTGGTGGTCCCGGACCCGGATGTTCTCCGAGCCCGGCGCGGGCGACGGCGACCAGGTCCCGTCCGGCCCGAGCGTCCAGCAGCGCGTCGCCGGGTCCAGGCAGGAGTCGAACATCGCGCCGAGCTGGTCGGCCAGCTTCGGGTCGGCGACCCGCAGCATGACCTCGACCCGGCGGTCCAGGTTGCGGTGCATCATGTCCGCCGAGCCGATCCAGTACTCGTCGGCCGAGCCGAAGTGCAGCACCCGGGAGTGCTCCAGGAACGGCCCGAGGATCGACCGGACGGTGATGTTCTCGCTGAGCCCCGGCCGCCCGGGGACGATCGCGCAGATGCCGCGCACCACGATGTCGACCGGCACGCCCGCCTGCGACGCCCGGTAGCAGGCGTCGATGATGGCCTCGTCGACGAGCGAGTTCGCCTTGATCTGCACCCGCGCGCCGGACTCGCCGGACAGGTGCGCCTCGATCTCGTCGTCGATGCGGCGGACGATGCCGCGGCGGATGCCGTACGGCGCCACGAGCAGGCTCCGGTAGGAGGTCTGCCGCGAGTAGCCGGTGAGGGAGTTGAACAGGTCGGTGAGGTCCGCGCCGATGGTCGGGTCGGCGGTGAGCACGCCGACGTCCTCGTAGAGCCGCGCGGTCTTCGGGTTGTAGTTGCCGGTGCCGATGTGGCAGTAGCGGCGGATCTCCGACCCCTCCTGGCGCACGACCAGGCAGGTCTTGCAGTGCGTCTTGAGCCCCACCAGGCCGTAGACCACGTGCACGCCGGCCTTCTCCAGCTCGCGTGCCCAGCGGATGTTGGCCTGCTCGTCGAACCGGGCCTTGATCTCCACCAGGGCGACGACCTGCTTGCCCGCCTCGGCGGCGTCGATCAGGGCGTTGACGATCGGGGAGTCGCCGGAGGTGCGGTACAGGGTCTGCTTGATCGCGAGCACGTTCGGGTCGGCGGCGGCCTGCTCGATGAAGCGCTGCACCGACGTCGAGAACGAGTCGTAGGGGTGGTGCACCAGCACGTCGCCCTCGCGCAGGGTCGCGAACACGCTGCGCGGGGTCTCCCGCTCGGCGAACGCCGGGTGCGTCGCGGGGCGGAACGGCTCGTCCTTCAGGTCGGGGCGGTTGACCCCGTGCACCTGCCACAGACCGGTGAGGTCGAGCAGCCCGGGGACGGTGACGACGTCGTTCGGGTCGACGTCGAGCTCGCGCAGCAGCAGCTCCAGCACGTGCTCGGACATGGTGTCGAGCACCTCGAGGCGGACCGGCGGGCCGAACCGGCGCCGGGCCAGCTCGCGCTCCAGGGCCTGCAGGAGGTCCTCGTCGCGGTCCTCCTCGACCTCGAGGTCGGCGTTGCGGGTGACGCGGAACGGGTGGACCTCGGTGACCTCCATGCCGTTGAACAGGTCACCGAGGTGCGCGGAGATCAGGTCCTCGATCGGCAGGAACGTGCACTGCCGGTTCCCGGCGCGGGTGTCGGTGTCCGGCGGGTCGACCGACACCAGCCGCGGCACGTTGTTCGGCACCTTGACCCGGGCGAACCGCTCGGTCCGGCCCTCGGGGTCGCGGACCGTCACCGCGAGGTTGAGCGACAGCCCGGAGATGTAGGGGAACGGGTGCGCCGGGTCCACCGCGAGCGGGGTGAGCACCGGGAACACCGTCTCGGTGAAGTAGTCCGACAGCCGCAGGCGCTCGGCGTCGGTCAGGTCCTCCCAGCTGCGCAGGTGGACGCCGGCCGCGTCGAGCTCGGGGAGCAGCTCGTCCATGAACACCTCGGCGTGCGCCCGCGACAGCGCGCGGCTCCGCTCGGTGATCCGGGCCAGCTGCTGGCGCGGGGTCAGGCCGTCGGCGCTGCGCACGGACAGGCCGGTCTCGTCGCGGCGCTTCAGGCCCGCGACCCGGACCATGTAGAACTCGTCGAGGTTGGAGGCGAAGATCGCGAGGAACTTCGCGCGCTCCAGCAGCGGCTGGCTGGAGTCCTCGGCCAGGGCCAGCACCCGGGCGTTGAAGTCGAGCCAGGACAGCTCACGGTTGAGGTAGCGGTCCTCGGGGAGCAGCTCGGCCATCGTCGACGCCGGGGTGGTCGCCCCCGCGGGCGGCGCGATCGGGGCGGCCCCCTGGACCTGCGACGGCGCGGCGGCCGGCGGCGCGGACGGCGCCGCGGGGCCCGACGGCACGTGCTGCTGGGCCGGGATGTCCGCGGACGGTGCCTGGTCGGCGACGCTGCGGCTCGCGGTGTGCAGCCGCCGCGACGCCGGACGCGGGGCACGGCGCGCCGCCGTACGGGGACGGCCCCCCGGGTGCGCGGAGGTGCCGTTCCGTCCGTCCGGGGTCGCCGAGTCGTCACTCACGTCGCGATTGTTTCGTACCGCTCCGCAACCGTCCACGTGGACACGGCCCCGTCCGGCGATGTCACGTACGTGGTGTGCCACACCGTCGGGCGACGGCGTCACCGGGCGGGGGACATCCGGGTGGGTGAGGTGCGGCGGGCGGCCCGTGCCGGGCGTCGACCACGGCCCGGGTCCACGCCCCCACCCCGAGGGCGACGGCGTCGTCGAGGTCGGCGGCGGTGTCGACGTCGCGGCGCAGACCGGGACGGTCCCCGGGCAGCGGGCGTGCCCCGGAGGCGCCGTGCCGGGCGGCCGACCCGCGGCCGAAGTGCGGGTCGAGGTCGTGGCCCGGCGCGACGAGCAGCAGCGTGGTGCCCTCGCCGGGGGCGTCGGGCTGGAAGGCACGGGTCGCGCCCGCGGCGAACAGCACGGCGGCCGCGGCGACGGCGTCGTCGAGCTCGGCCGGGCGCAGCGCGGGCAGGTCGGCCTGCAGTGCCCCCAGCGCGACGTGCGGGTCGCGCGAGCGCAGCAGCGCGGCACCGTGGCGCAGCGCGCCGTTGAGCCGGCGGCCGGGGTCGGTGACGACCTCCGCGCCGAGCGCGCCGACCTCCATCGCCACCGCCGGGTCCGAGGAGATCACCAGCACGTGCCGGACCGCGGTCGCGGCGACGGCGGCGGCCACGGTGTCGCGGGCCAGGGCCAGCGCGAGCCTCTGGTGCGCGTCGAGATCACCCACCCCGCCGTCGGCGGCACCGCGCAGCCGGGTCTTGGCGCGGGGCAGCGGTTTCACCGGTACGACCAGGTCCACCCGCAGGGTCACGGCCCCAGTCTGGCACCCCGCGTGACACCGTGGGGCCTCTGTGGGGAGACTCCACGGACGAGATCCGGATCATCCCGATCCGCGACGACCCCACGACCCGCCCCGGAGGCGGGCAGGAGGAGGCCGCCGGTGGCACGCGAGAAGGGCGGATTCTGGGTCGGTTTCGCCGTCCCGTTCTTCTACTCGATCGGCTGGCTCACCGGCCGGCCGCGCTACCAGGGCCGTGAGCACCTCCCGGCCCGCGGCGGCGCGCTGCTGGTCGGCAACCACATCTCCCACCTGGACCCGATCCACACCGGGACCTACGTGCACAGCGCGGGGCGGGTGCCCCGGTTCCTGGCCAAGAGCAGCCTGTGGCAGGTGCCGGTGCTCGGGCAGGTGCTGCGCGGCTCGGGGCAGATCCCGGTCTACCGCGACTCCGCCGACGCCCAGCAGAGCCTGGCCGCCGGGACGCAGGCCCTGGCCGACGGCAAGATCGTCATCATCTACCCGGAGGGCACCATCACCCGCGACCCCGACGGGTGGCCGATGCGCTCGCGCACCGGCGTCGCGCGGATGGCGCTGGCCTCGGACGTGCCGGTCATCCCGATGGTGCACTGGGGGACCCGCGAGGTCCTGGACGGCTACGAGAAGAAGTTCCGCCCGCTGCCGCGCACCGACGTCGTGCTGCGCGCGGGGGACCCGGTGGACCTGAGCGGCTACCGCGGGCGCCCGCTGGACGCCCACGTCCTGCGCGAGGTCACCGACCTGATCATGGGACGGGTGCGGGAGCTGCTCGCCGAGGTCCGCGACGAGGACGCGCCGGAGGAGTTCTACCGCCGCCGCCCGGAGAGCGAGGCGGGCCGATGAGCGTCCCCCCGGCCCCGTCGTTCGGGGAGCGTCCGGTCAACGAGCCCGTGCACTCGATCCACCGCGTCGCCGTGCTCGGCGCGGGCAGCTGGGGCACCGCGTTCGCGAAGGTCCTCGGCGACGCCGGCCGCGACGTGCGGCTGTGGGCCCGCCGGGTCGATGTGGCCGAGGCGATCAACGCCGACCGGCGCAACCCCGACTACCTGTCCGACGTCGCGCTGCCGGACACGCTGCGGGCCACCCACGACGCGGCCGAGGCCCTCGACGGGGCCGACGCGGTGATCCTCGCGGTGCCGTCGCAGTCGCTGCGCGACAACCTGGAGCGCTGGCGCGACCTGGTCCCGGCCGGGGTCACCCTCACCAGCCTGGCCAAGGGCGTCGAGCTGGGGACGCTCAAGCGGATGACCGAGGTCATCGACGACGTCACCGGCGTCGGGGTGGACCGGCTCGCCGTCGTGTCCGGGCCGAACCTGGCCGCGGAGATCGCGCACGAGCAGCCGACGGCCACCGTCATCGCCTGCGAGGACCACGACCGTGCGGTGGCGCTGCAGACCGCCTGCGCGACCGGCTACTTCCGCGCCTACACCAACACCGACGTCGTCGGGGCGGAGCTGGGCGGGGCGGGCAAGAACGTCATCGCGCTGGCCGTCGGCGTCGCGTCCGGGATGGGGCTGGGCGACAACTCGCGGGCCTCGCTGATCACCCGCGGGCTGGCCGAGATGTCCCGGCTCGGGATGGCGCTCGGTGCCTCGCCGCTGACCTTCGCCGGTCTGGCCGGCATGGGCGACCTGGTGGCGACGTGCAGCTCCCCGCTGTCGCGCAACCGCACCTTCGGCGAGCAGCTGGGCCGCGGCGCGAGCCTCGCCGAGGCGGAGAAGGCCAACCACGGCCAGGTCGCCGAGGGCGTGAAGTCCTGCCTGTCGATCTGCGAGCTCGGTGAGCGCACCGGGGTGGAGCTGCCCATCGCCGACGCGGTGCGCCGGGTCTGCCACGAGGGCATGACCGCCCACCAGATGGCCAAGGAACTGATCTCCCGGGCCCCGAAGCCGGAGTGAACCCCATGCTCGGAGACGGCACCCGCTGCGTGCGCGGCGGGGAGCACGACGCCCACGCCGTCGGCGACCCGGTGCACCGCGGACCGGTGCTGACCAGCACGTACCACCTCGGGCGCCCGGAGGAGGCCGACCAGGGCGCGGACTTCTACGCCCGCGCCGACAACCCGACGTGGCGGGAGTTCGAGGCCGCCGTCGGCGAGCTCGACGGCGGGCCGTGCACGGTGTTCCCGTCCGGCATGGCCGCGGTCGCCGCGGTCCTGCGCGCCTTCACCGGCACCGGACGCGGCGTGCTGCTGCCCAGCGACGGCTACTACGTCGCGCGCCTGCTCGCCGACGAGGAGCTCGCCCCGCTCGGGGTGCCGGTCGCCTACTGCGCGACCGCGGGCGACTGGGACTCGGCGATCGCCCGGCACCGGCCCGCGCTGGTGATGCTGGAGACGCCGTCGAACCCCGGCCTGGAGGTCTGCGACGTCGCCGCGGTCGCCGCCGCCGCACACGCGGCCGGGGCGGTCGTCGCCGTCGACAACACCACGTGCACCCCGCTCGGGCAGCAGCCGCTCGCGCTCGGGGCGGACCTCGTCGTCGCCAGCGACACCAAGGCGCTGTCCGGGCACGGGGACCTGCTGCTCGGGCACGTGTCCGCGGCCGACCCGGTGCACCACGAGCGGGTCCGGGCCTTCCGCACCCGCGGCGGCGCGATCGCCGGGCCGATGGAGACCTGGCTGGCGCTGCGCGGGCTCGGCACCCTGGACCTGCGGCTGGCCCGGCAGGCCGAGAACGCCCGCGCGCTCGCCGTCGCGCTGCGGGAGACCCCGGGCGTGCACGACGTGCGCTGGCCCGGGCTGGCCGACGACCCGTCGCACGTGCTCGCCCGGACCCAGATGCGGCGCTGGAACGGGATCCTGCGGTTCACCCTGGCCGACGCCCACGCCGTCTCGGACTTCCTGGCCGCCGCGACGCTGGTCGACTCGGCGACGAGCTTCGGTGGGCTGCGCACCGCCGCGGACCGGCGGGCCCGCTGGGGCGACGCCGTGCCGGACGGTCTGGTGCGGCTGTCCTGCGGCGTCGAGGACACCGACGACCTCCTCGCCGACGTCTTGGGAGCCCTTCGCGGCATCTGACCCCGGCCGGCCCCGCACGATGCGTCCACCGGACGTCGACCTCGCCATCACACTCGCGTAACCCGGCTTCCGTATGGTCGACTACATCACGGACCTCGAGCGTTCGCGGAGGTGGTCGCGTGCCGTACCGACAACCCGTCCCCCATGGTGTCGAGATGATCGTCCCCGGCGACTTGAGAGCGGTCGACCCGCTTCCCGACGATCCTGTCCCGGCGCCGGGGGACGAGCTGCCGACCACAGCTCGGATCCCGTCGGGGTCGCGGGTCCTGCTCCTCAACGCCAGCTTCGAACCGCTGGCCGTCGTCACGTCCAAGCGCGCCATCTGCCTGCTGCTCTCCGGCAAGGCCGAGTGTCTGCAGGAGGCGCTCGAGGGGGCGGAGTTCCGCTCCGAGAGCCTCGCGCTCCCCGCACCGTCGGTGCTGCGGCTCTCCCGCTACGTCCGCGTCCCCTACCGCCGGTCGGTGCCCATGACCCGGGCCGGCGTGCTCCGCCGGGACGCCCGGCGCTGCGCGTACTGCAGCAAGCGTGCCGACACGATCGACCACGTGATCCCGCGCAGCCGCGGCGGGGCGCACAGCTGGGAGAACTGTGTCGCCGCCTGCAAGGCCTGCAACTCCAAGAAGGCGGACCGCCTCATCGAGGAGCTGGGGTGGGCCCTGCGGACCACCCCGGCGCCGCCCGCCAGGAACGGCGCGGGCGTGCTCGTCCTGGCGGTGGAGCCACTGCCCGCCTGGGAGCCCTGGCTCGGCGCCGCGGCCTGACGGTGGACGCGCGAACGCCCCCGCCTCAAGGAAGGAGGCAGGGGCGTTCGTGGAACGTCTCCCGGCGGACCGTCCGGGGACGGAGGGCAGGGATCAGCGGCGCCGCAGCAGGGCCGAGGTGAGGCGGGCGGCGCGACCGGCCGAGCGGCCGGCGGCGGAGCCGGTGCGGGCGTGGAAGGCGCGGCAGGCGGTGCCGCAGACACCGCAGTCGGTGCCGGCGCGGTAGTGGTCGTGGGCGTCGCGCTCGTGCCCGCAGCGGCACAGGTCGACCGCGACCGGGGTGGCCGCGACGGGCGGCAGGACGGTGTCCTCCGCGGCGGCCCGCGGAGCCGGGATCGCCGAGCCGGCGGTGGTGGCGGTGCTGGTGGCGGGGGTCTCGGGCGTGACGCTCATGGGTTCCTCCTCGGTCCGCGACGGCCGTGCGGCCGTTCTGCCCCTGAATTCGCCTGGTCCGTCCGGACCATTAGCGAGAGGGCCGTCGGTTCCACACATCTGATGACACAGCACTCCCGTGTGACTGCGCTGTGTGCGCACTGAGCCGTTGACCTGCGACGACCGGTGACGTTGTGCGCCACCGGGAGTGGGACCGTGCGGTGTCACGTGACGCCGTACGCGCGGGAGCGACGAACCGGACGACCGTCCACACAGATCCAGGAGACCCGATGCGCAACGCCGTCCCCCCGACCCGGCACGACGACGTCGTGCCCGGCCTGCGCGACGGGCGTCCGCGGCGTCGCGGGCGGCGGGTGCTCGACGTGCTGGCGGCGCTGGTCCTCGTGCTGCTGCTCGCGGTCGGCGGCGTGGTCGTCTACCTGACCTCCAGCATCGGCGGCGGCATCGCCCGCATCCCGGACGCGTTCCGCGGGATCGACGCCGGCAGCCGCCCCGCGACGTTCGGCGGCACCACGTTCCTGCTCGTCGGCACCGACTCCCGGGCCGAGGCCCCCACCACCGGCACCGACGCCGCCCCGGGCGTCGACGCGGGCTCCCAGCGCTCCGACGTGATCATGCTCGGCACCCTCGCCCCCGACGGCGAGCACGCCAGCGTCGTGTCGATCCCGCGCGACTCCTGGGTCGACATCCCCGGCCGCGGCATGAACAAGATCAACGCCGCCTACGCCTTCGGTGGCGCCCCGCTGCTCATCGAGACCGTGGAGAAGCTGACCGGGGTGCGGGTGGACCACTTCGGCGTCGTCGACTTCGCCGGGTTCACCTCGCTCGTCGACTCGGTCGGCGGCATCGACGTGACGGTCGCGCAGGCCACGAGCAACGCCGGTGTGGACTTCCGGGCGGGGGAGAACCACCTCGACGGCGCCCAGGCCCTGGCCTACGTCCGCCAGCGCTACGGCCTCCCGAACGGCGACATCGACCGCGCCGCCCGCCAGCAGAACGCGATCAAGGCGCTGCTCGCGAAGGTGCAGGAGAAGGCCACCACCGACCCGACCGCGCTCTACTCGTTCGCGACCAGCGTCGGCGACGCGGTGAGTGTGGACGACTCGCTGTCCAACACCGGGCTGGTGCAGCTGGCCCTGGAGAACCGCAACCTGCGCGGCTCGGGCGTGGCGTTCGTGACCGCGCCGGTGGCCGGGCTGGAGCGGGAGGGGGCGCAGTCGGTCGTGTACCTGGACGAGCAGCGCAGCGCGCAGCTGTGGGGGGCGGTCCGCAACGGGTCGGTGGCGCAGTACGCGGACCTGAACCCGACCGAGGCGCTGAGCTCGACGCCGTCGTAGGAGACGACGACGGCCGGCCCGCCCGGGGGAGCGGACCGGCCGTCGCCGACGTCGGTCAGGCCCAGATCTTCCAGGGCGCCTCGCCGCGCGCCCACAGGCTGTTGAGGTACTCGTAGTCCTTGAAGGTGTCCATCGCCGACCAGAAGTCCTCGTGGCGGTGCACGTTGAGCTGCCCGTCGCGGGCCAGGCGCTGCAGCGGCTCGTGCTCGAGCCAGACGTCGTCGTCGCCGGGCTCGCCGAGGTAGGAGTCGAGGAACTCGCGCTTGAAGGCGAAGAAGCCGCCGGAGACGAAGCCCGTGACCTGGGTCGGCTTCTCGTTGAACTCGACGACCCGGTCGCCCTCGACCTGCATCTCGCCGAACTTCGAGGTCGGGTGCACCCCGGTGACGGTGCCGATCTTCCCGGACTGCTCGTGCTCCTTGGCCAGTGCGGTGATGTCGACGGTGGCGACGCCGTCGCCGTAGGTCAGGAAGAAGTTCTCGGTGTCCACGTAGGGCGCGATGGTGCGCACCCGGGAGCCGGTGGCGGCCTCCAGGCCGGTCTCGGCGAAGGTGATCTCCCAGTCCTCGTCGACGCCGCTGTGGAAGTCGATGCGGTGCCGGTCGGACATGGACAGGGTGAAGTCCGCGGAGCGGGCCCGGTAGTCGAGGAAGTACTCCTTGATCGCCCAGCTCTTGTACCCCAGGCACAGGACGAAGCGCCGGAAGCCGTGCTCCCGGTAGGTCTTCATGATGTGCCAGACGATCGGCCGTCCGCCGATCTCGACCATCGCCTTCGGCAGGCTCTCGGAGGCCTCCCGGATGCGGGTGCCCTTGCCTCCGCAGAGGATGACGACGGGGGTCTGGGGGTCCATGCGGTGTATCCGTTCCTTCGTGGGGAGCGTGGTGGGGCGACGGCGTCGTAGTGGTGCAACCGAACACCACTACCGCAGTGTTATCGACCGGGGGCTGTTCGCCGTCTCACACCGGGCGGAAACGGACAGCGGGGGGTCGCCGGGTCACGACCGGTCCGTCGACCCCTCCGCAGGTCATCCGGGGATCTGCTGTGGACGGGGCCGCCCGCCCGTCGTTTCCGTTCCGGAAACGACGGGGGCCCCGCCGGAGGTCAGGAGCGGGCGTCGACGAGGTCGAACACGCGGATCCGGCCGGCCGGACGGGCGGCACACGTCAGCGGCCGGTCCACCCCCACGAACCGTTCCCGCACCTCGACCACGTAGTCCGGGTGGTGGAACGTGACCCGCCAGGACGTGTGCCCGGGGGGCTGCCCGTCGGAGTCGACGCCCGCGACGCCCAGGTCGTCCACCCCGGTCGCGCCGGTGGCGACCCGCGCGTGGTGCTGGGCGGCCTGCACGGCGGGGGGCAGCGCGGAGCGGCCCCGCAGCGTGCCGGGGACGACGAGCCCGCGTCCGTACTCACGCACGACGGCGGGCCCCTCGGCCGGGGTCACGCCGCCGTAGGTCAGGCCGTGGGGGAGCAGCACCAGGGCGGGGGCGAACCGGCAGCCGCCGATGTGGCTGCACTCCCAGGTGCCGTCCGGATCGTCGGCGACGAGCGCGGCGGCGAGCGGCCGGCCGCGGACGGCGCAGCAGGCGTCGTGCCTGCCGTGGGCGCAGACCAGCACCAGCGGGTCCGGGTGCGGGTCGCCGTCGGCGTGGACGGCGGCGGCCAGCTCGGCGGGGGAGGACCAGGTGCCGGTCCGGACGTCCTCGTGCCCGGGCCGGGCGTCGACGCGGAACCAGCGCCGCCCCGGCTCGACGGCCTCGCGGTCCCGGCGCCCGGGCCGACGCACGAGCACGACCCGGGCGCCGACCAGGTCGGCCCACGTCCCGAGCGTGGTGGCGGTGTCCGGGTCGAGCGCGGCCAGTGCCTGACGCGGCCACGGCCCGGGGTGCTCGACGAGGAACCAGAACCGCGCGGGCGGCGCCGTGCCCTCGGCGGGGTCACCGGCCGCCTCGGCGAGGTCGGCGCAGCGCCGGAACCGTCGTGCGTCGCTCACGCGGTGGCCGGGACGACGACGCCCTCCCGCAGCAACCGCCGGACGAGGACGACCTGGTCGTCGGCGTCCAGACCGGGGAGGTCCCCGACGGTGTGGGTGCCGCCGCCGAGCAGGGCCCGCAGCGCGGGTACGACGACGGCGGGCAACGTCAGCGTCTTCTCGGCCAGCTCCAGCACGACCCGATCATCACCCGCGACGAGGCGGTGGTGCACCCCGAGGCGCCGGCGCACGGTGTCCCCGGGCGCGAGATCGCGGGCGAACGCGGCGGAGGCGACCGGCCGGACGGGTTCTGGGCGCCCGCCGGACCACACCCGGCCCCGGATCCGGCGCGACACGTCCTCGGCGGGGACGGCGGCGACGGCACCGGTCAGCGCGGTGCGCACCGCGTCCAGGTGCGGGGCGAGCTGCTCCGGGTCGGCCAGGTCGACGCCCAGCGGCAGGCTCGCACGGAGCCGCTCGTCCGAGGCGACCAGCGCCAGCAGCGACTCGACCAGCGCGTACCGGGTCACCACGTGCACGCCGACGGTCAGGTGCGCCGAGACGTCCCCGAGCGCGGTGGCGGAGTGCAGCCAGCCGCGGGGGAGGTAGAGCACGTCGCCGGGTTCGAGGACCCGGTCGATCACGGGCTCGTCGTCGCGGGCGCGGGCGGCGACGGCGTCGCCGTGGTCGCTCCAGGGCTGGCTGCGCAGCGGGTCGGTGTGGACCGGTGCGTGGACGCGCCAGTGCTTCTGCCCGGCCAGCTGCAGCACGAACACGTCGTGCACGTCGTAGTGGGCGGAGAAGCCCTGCGACTGCGGCGGGGTGATGTAGGCGTTCGCCTGGACCGGGTGGCCGAGGTCCTCGGCGAGCGCGGTGCAGAAGTCGATGACGCCGGGCCAGACGCGGTGCAGCGCCTGCAGGACGACGGTGCTGCCGTCGCCGAACAGCGCGGCGACCCTGTCGTCGCGGACCTGGTCGCCGATCTCGGCGCCCACCCCGCCCGGGCCGGTGAAGTCGGCCGAGCCGACGACGGACCCGTTGCGGGCCAGCCGCAGGAACGGGGTGCGCAGCCCGCGGCGGGACAGCAGCTCGTCGACGCCGTCGAGGTCGAGCAGGTCGCGGAACGCGCCGGTGTCCGCGCCGGTGCGCAGCAGCGCGGTGGTGCCCCAGTGCCGGGCGGCGAACGTGTCGGTGTCCGAGCCGACCAGCCGCGCGAGCGCACCGTTGCCGGACGCCGCACGCGCGCCGGCCGGTACCGGGGCGCCCGTGGGGGGCTGCCCGGCACCGGCCGTCGGCTCGCTCAGCTCAGTTCGCACCGCTGTCGGCGCCACCGTCGGCGCCGCCGTCGTGCTGGCCCGGGGTGCCCTCGCCGGCACCGGAGTCCGCGGGGCCCTCGGCGCCGGAGTCCGCGCCGCCGTCGGCGCCGCCGTCGTGCTGGCCGGGGGTGCCCTGGCCGGCACCGGAGTCGGCCGGGCCCTCGGCGCCGGAGTCCGCGCCGCCGTCGGCGCCGCCGTCGTGCTGGCCGGGGGTGCCCTGGCCGGCGCCGGAGTCCGCGGGGCCCTCGGGGCCGGAGCCGCCCGAGGTGGTGATGTCGTCGTCGTTCAGAGCCATGGTGTTCCTCCTGCGTGTGGCGGTGTGGACGGCGCTTACCCCGGACGGTCCGCGATCATGCGCCGGGACCGGCGGCCATGTCGTTCACCGCCCGACCCGGGCCCCGCCGCGGTGCTCGACGAACCAGCGGTAGGTCCGTTCGACGCCCTCACGCAGGCCGACGGCCGGCTCCCAGCCGAGCGCGGTGAGCCGGCTGACATCGAGCAGCTTGCGCGGGGTGCCGTCGGGCCGGTCGACGTCCTGCACGATCGCGCCGTCGAACCCGACGACGTCCGCTCGCGGATGGCCACGTCCGACCCCACACCGACGTCGATCACCGTGGGTACCGTGTCCAGCGACTCCACGTAGTGTTCGGCCACCGAATCATGCTTCACACGGAGAGGTCGTCGCGGGCCCGCGCGGTCCAGGCCGGGCCGGTGCTGAACACATCGCCGATCCGCAGACGCGGGACGCCGAGGGTCTTGCCGAAGCTCCTGAGCACGACCGCGCCGCACCGTCGAGCAGGACGACGTCATCCGGACGGCACACCTAGGTCTCGAAGTATCCCAGCACGACGGTGACGGTGGTGACGCAGTTCTCCTCCAGCGAGCCGATGAGCCGGTCGATGATGGTCCGGTCGCCGACCGGCAGCAGGGTCTTAATGGTGTCCCGGGTCAGCGCGCATCCGCGTCCCCCGCATCTCCTCGTCGACTCCACCGGCACGAGAGCCGTGTGGAGGGACTCGCGGAGCCCTGACCTCCTGTTACCCGGTGCGGGTGTCCCACCTCCGGGTGGTCCTCCGTCCGTCGCGCGGCGGGGCCCGGCGAACCGGGGAACGGTGTCGCGCATGACGATTCACCGCATTTCGCTCCTGATCGGACTGCTGTCGGCCGGCCTGCTCGTCACCGGCTGCGGAGGCAGCGACGCCGCTCCGGCCCCCGCACAGGCCCCGGCCGCGCTGTCGTCGGCGCCCACCACGGCCGCGCAGCAGCCCACCGGTGAGGCGTCGTCGGAGAGCGGGCAGGTGGCCCGCTGCACCAGCGGCACCGTGGAGGCGTCGGTCGGCACCACCCTGGGCGACAACCAGAAGGACACGACCATCGTCTGGCGCAACACCTCCGACGCGCCCTGCACGATGACCGGGTTCGGCGGCGTCGACCTGCGCGGCCCGGACGACCCGCAGTGGGGGCCGTCGTACTCGCTGCCGCGCGCCGGAGAGCAGCCCACCTCGGTCGTCGTGAAGCCGGGCGGCACCGCGCACACCGTGATCACCTGGCTGCCCGGCGACAGCTGGACGCCGACCGACATCGTCGTGACCGCGCCGGACGAGACCACGTCGACGACGCTGAAGTGGGACCAGGGCCCGGTCCTCCGCCAGGACGGCGCGACCCACCCCGGCACCTACATCCACCCGGTGGCGCCCGGGTCGGTCTGACGGGCAGATCGTCAATCGGCACGATTCGCCGGGGCCCGCCGCGTGATCGACTCGACCGATCCGCGGTGGCCCCGCCACCGTCGTCCCGAGCCAGGAGACCGACGACGACAACCCTGACGTTCGTCCCCGCCACGTCCGCCAAGTGGTTCCCCACGGGAGTCCACGTCGGTCGCGGCGGGACGGTCTCGATCACGGCGACGGGCCGGATCCGGATCCAGAACAGCGCGCGGGAGTTCGGTCCCGAGGGCGACGGCGGCCGGGCCGACGGCCGGTCGATGGTGGCGTCACTGCCCTCGGTCGCGCTCCTCGGCATGATCAGCCCGGAGGTGCCGCGCTACCCGCTCGCCCCGGACGCCCCGCCCCGTCCGGCCTTCCTCGTCGGACCGGCGGTGCAGCACACCGCGACCGAGGACGGCGAGCTGTACCTGATCGTCAACGACAACGTCGACTTCCACCACGACAACACCGGCTCGTTCACCGTGACCGTCGACGTGCGGTCGCCGGGGATCCCGGCGAAGACCGACCTGGAGCGCGGCCGCGAGTACACGTCGCCGTCGGGTGCCTATGCCCTGCGGTTCCAGGACGACGGGAACCTCGTCCTGTCCCGTCGCCCGGACGGCACCCCGGTCTGGGCGCTGCAGCGGGTGCTGGGTGACCGGTGGTCGGGCCACTCGCGCGTCGAGTTCGACGGCGACGGGCACCTCGTCGTCCACGACGCCTCCGGCGCCCCGGTGTGGACCAGCCCCGGTGCCGCCCGTCCCACGGCGCTCCTGTCCGTCACCGACGACGGCCGGATCGTCATCTCCGACAACGGAACGACGCTCTGGTCGAGTAGCTGACCGTGAGGACGGCGGCGGTCGCGCGCACGGAGCGTGACCGCCGTCGTTGCCCTCGCCACGGTCGTGGGGGGCCCCGATAACGGCCGACCGGCCCTGGCCGATGATGCCGGGCGTGGAGATTCACCAGACCCCGCTCCCCGGATCGGCTCTCATCGACCTGAAGCGACTCGAGGACGACCGCGGCTTCTTCGCCCGTGCCTTCTGCGAGCAGGAGTTCCGCGACGCCGGGCTGGACCCGACGATCACCCAGTGCAACCTCTCGTACAACCACGAGGCGGGCACCCTGCGCGGCTTCCACTACCAGCTGGAGCCGAACGCCGAGGTCAAGGTCATCCGCTGCGTCCGCGGCGCGATCTTCGACGTGATCGTGGACCTGCGCCCGGACTCCGACACCTACCTGCAGTGGTTCGGCGCCGAGCTGTCCCAGGACAACTACCGGGCGATGTACGTGCCGCGGAACTTCGCGCACGCCTACCTCACCCTCACCCCGGACGCGACGACGATCTACCAGGTCTCGACGCCCTACACCCCGGGCGCCGAGCGCGGCCTGCGCTGGGACGACCCGGCCCTGGACGTCGCGTGGCCGCACGCGGTCGACCACGTCTCGGACAAGGACGCGAACTGGCCGCTGCTGGCCGACAACGCCGACTTCCCGTCGGTCACCGGAGCCCGCTGATGCTGATCCTCGACACCGCCCTCGCGAAGCGCGCCGCCGAGAACCGCCCGATCCGCGTCGGTCTGGTCGGCGCCGGGTTCATGGGCCGCGGCCTGGTCAACCAGATCGTGAACTCCACCCCCGGGATGGACGTCGCCGCGATCGCCAACCGCACCGTCGCCACCGCCGTGCGCGCCTACACCGAGGCCGGGCTGGAGCCGGTCGAGGTGTCGACGACCGCGCAGGTCGAAGCCATGATCGCGAAGGGCGTCCCGGCCGTGCTGGACGACGCCTTCGCGCTGCTCGCGGCGGAGAACATCGACGTGCTCGTCGACGTCACCGGCGCGGTCGAGTTCGGCGCCCGGGTCACCGTCGCCGCCATCGAGCGCGGGCTGCCCGTCGTCACGATGAACGCCGAGCTCGACGGCACCGTCGGCCCGCTGCTCGCGCACCGGGCCCGCGCGGCCGGGGTCGTGCTGACCGGCGCCGACGGCGACCAGCCCGGCGTCCAGGCCAACCTGCTGCGCTTCGTGAAGGGCATCGGGGTCACCCCGCTCGTCGCCGGCAACATCAAGGGCCTGCAGGACGAGTACCGCACGCCCACCACGCAGCAGGCGTTCGCCGAGAAGTGGGGGCAGGACCCCTACATGGTCACCAGCTTCGCCGACGGCACCAAGGTGTCGTTCGAGCAGGCGATCGTGGCCAACGCGTTCGGCTTCACCGTCGGCAAGCGCGGCATGTACGGGCGCGACCACGCCGGGCACGTCGACGAGCTCACGCAGACCTACGACGTCGACGAGCTGCGCGAGCTGGGCGGCGTCGTCGACTACGTGGTCGGGGCCAAGCCGGGCCCCGGCATCTACGTGCTCGGCACCCACGACGACCCGAAGCAGCGCCACTACCTGAACCTGTACAAGCTCGGCGAGGGCCCGCTGTACAGCTTCTACACCCCGTACCACCTGTGTCACTTCGAGGTCCCGAACACCATCGTGCGGGCCGTGGACTTCGCCGACGCCGCGCTGAGCCCGCCCGCGGGGCAGCGGGTCGACGTCGTCGCCACCGCCAAGCAGGACCTGCGGGCCGGGCACACCGTCGACGGGCTGGGCGGCTACGACACCTACGGCGTCGCCGAGTCCTCGCCGGTCACGCGGTCGGAGCGGCTGCTCCCGATGGGTGTCGCGGAGGGCTGCACGCTCATCCGCGACGTCGCCAAGGACGCCGTGCTCACCTACGACGACGTGACCCTGCCCCCGGGCCGGCTCGTCGACGCGCTGCGCGAGGAGCAGGAGAAGCTCTTCGCCTGAGCGGCCCGCAGGCCGCGGCGCCGGGTCAGTAGGCGCCGCGGCTGCGGAGCACCGCGCCCACGGTCTTCCACAGGATCAGCAGGTCCAGCGCGGGGGTCCAGTTCTCGACGTAGCGCAGGTCGAGGCGGACCGACTCCTCCCAGGTCAGGGAGCTGCTGCCGCTGACCTGCCACAGGCCGGTCATGCCGGGCTTGACCAGCAGGCGGCGGCGGGCGTCGTCGGCGTAGGCGGCGACCTCGCGGGGCAGCGGCGGACGCGGCCCGACCAGGCTCATCGACCCGCCGAGGACGTTGAGCAGCTGCGGCAGCTCGTCGAGCGAGTACCGGCGCAGGAACGCCCCGACCCGGGTGACGCGCGGGTCGCGGCGCATCTTGAACAGCGGGCCGTCGCCGTGGTCGTTGGCCAGCGACGCGAGCCGCGCCTCGGCGTCGACGCACATCGACCGGAACTTCAGCATCCCGAAGGTCCGGCCGTGCGTCCCGACGCGCTCCTGGCGGAAGAACACCGGGCCGCCGTCGCCGAGCTTCACCGCGACGGCGAGCACCAGGAACAGCGGACCGACGAGCAGCATCAACAGCGCGGCCACCGCGCGGTCCGCGACGTACTTGACGATCTTCGACGCGCCCGAGAACCGCGGCTCGGACAGGCGCAGCAGCGGCATCCCGTCGACCGGGGTGATGTGCATGCGCGGCCCGGCGATCTCCATGAGGCCGGGATCGACGGCGAGCTCGGTCTCGGACCCCTCCAGGTCCCAGGCGAGGCGGTGCAGCCGCGCCGGACCCCAACCCGGCGAGCGGCAGATCGCGACGACCCGGTGCCCGCCGTCGCGGGCCAGCCCGGTCACGGCGTCGAGGTCGCCCAGCACCGGGACGCCGTCGACGACGTAGCCGCCCCCGGTGCCGGTGCCGGTCGGGGTGCACACCCCGGTGACCCGCCAGCCGAAGTACGGGTCGCGACGGGTGCGGCGGATCAGGTCCGCCACGCACGCCTCCTCGCCGACCGCCAGCACCGGGGCCAGGCCCCGGCCCCGCGCCCGCTGGGCGTGCAGCATCTTGCGCAGCGCGAACCGCACACCGAGCAGCGCGAGTCCGGTGCCCGGCACGAGCAGGAACACCCACTCCCGCGACGAGTCGACCATCAGCGCCAGGCCGCCCAGGGCCAGTGCCACGTCGGCGAGGACCACGGCCCGGGCCACCCGCACGAACTCCGCCGACCCGGTGCCGAGCACCCGGCCGTCCCAGGCGCGGGACAGCGGCAGCGCGACGGCCAGCAGACCGGCCGCGAGCAGACCCGAGCCGATCCGGGCGCGGTCGGCGGCCTCGAAGCCGGTGAGCCCCACCAGGACCGCGACCGCGGTGAGCACCGCGACGGTCGTGAGGTCGCCGAGGACGACCAGGGCGGTGAACCGTCGTCGCCCGTGCTCGGGGTCCGGATGCGGGCCGGGGCGGTGGGCCCCGCCGTCCGCCACGGGGACCCGTGGGCTCGGGACCGTCCACTCGGATGCGTGCGAGACGTCGGGGTGCGTGCTCACGGGACGGCAGGCTCCTTGGGAGAGGGGGCCACGGGGCCGCTGGGGTCGGCGCCGTCGCCCGGCCGGTACACGGAGTGCACCGTTCGCTGTCCCCGTTGTCGGCCCTCGCGCGCGGACCGTTAACGATCACCGGCCGGTATCCGCGGAAGTTGCGCCGATCGCCCTACAGCGGTCCGGAGGTTGTCATCACCTTTGTGGATCGCGGCGTCTCATCAGAATCGAGTAACGCCGCCGGGCCCGAATGCGACAGGTGATCGAACGATCATCCTGCGTGAGGAGGCGACGGGTGCCGTTGCGCCGCTTCGACCGGACGTCCTGGCCCGAGCACGGTCCGCACCGCGAGCTGCTCGACCTGCTCGACACCGTCCACGACCGGAACGGCTGCCGGTCCGAGCGCGACATCGCGCGCCGGCTGCGGACCCCGGTGACGCGGGTCCGCGGCATCGTCCGCGGACGGACCCTGCCCGACGACGAGGCCGCGACCCGCGCGCTGCTCGCCGCGCTGGCCGGGGACGGGGGAGTCGACCCCGCCACGGCCGACCGGGCCGCGGCGCTGACCGCGGCCGCCCGCCGGGAGCACGACGGCGTCGCGCCGTGGCCCGCCGCCCGCCGGACGGGCCGGCCCCTCTGGTCGCACCCGGGTACCGCCGCCACGTCGGCGGGTCCCACGACGGGGCGCCGACGGACGACGGTGGCCGCGGTCCTGGTCGTGCTCACCGCCGCCGTCGCCACGGCCGTCGTGCTGTCGGGGCACCTGCCGTTCTGAGCCTCCGGTGCCGGGGCCTCGCGGACCCGGGGCGCCGTGGGTAGTGTCCGGTGACGCCGGGGCGGCCTGATGACACCGCTCCCCGGTGAGCTCGTCCCCGCCCGGGCCCCGCACGCCTCCGCCGCGTGCCGCCCGGGACCGTTCCGCACCCGTTCCGCGGTGCCGTCATCAGGAGCTGCGATGCTCGACCGTCTTCCCGCCCTCGCCCTCGCCGAGCGCGGAGCCTCCCGCCCCGACCCGGTCGTCCTCGGTGGCGTCCCGGTCCTGCCGATGCCCGAGCACGTCGTCGAGGCGGTGCGTGCCGTGGCGGGCACCCCGTTCCCGCGGCTCAGCCGGGGGTCGCCCAGCCTGCGCGCGGCGCTCGCCGCGCGCATCGGCGCGGACGACCCGGACCGCGAGCTACTGGTCACCCACGGCGCCCAGCACGGCATGAGCGTGGCGCTGCGCGCGCTCCTCCGGCCCGGCGACGAGGTGCTGGTCCCGACCCCGACCTACTTCTTCGACGGCATGGTCCGGATGGCCGGCGCGCACCCGGTGCACGTCCCGGCCCGCGCCGACGACGGCTGGGCGGCCGACCCGGCGGCACTGGCGGCCGCGATCACCCCCGCCACCCGCGCGCTGCTGCTCTGCAACCCGAACAACCCGACCGGCCACACCCCCACCCGGGACCAGCTCGCCGAGCTCGTCGACCTCGCGGCGCGGCACGGGCTCGTCGTGCTCTCCGACGAGTCCTACGAGCGCTACGTCCACGACGGACCCGGCTACGTCCCGCTCCAGTCCCTGCGCGACCGGCACCCGGACCTGGTGACGGTGACGAGCCTCAGCAAGAACTACGCGTTCACCCACTGGCGGGTCGGCTACGTGCACGCCCCCGCGCCGTTGCTGGACCGCGTGCACACCGCGTTCGAGTGGGACGCGATCAACGTCGGGGACATCCCGCAGGCGGCCGCGGAGGCGGCGGTGACCGGCCCGCAGGACTGGCTCGACACGGTGTTCGGCCTGTTCCGGGGCAAGCGGGACCTGCTGGTCGAGACGCTGCGGACGGCGGACGTGCCGGTCGTGCCGCCGACGGCGGGCATCTTCGCGTTCGCCGACCTGTCCCGGATCGGCGCGGGCCGGGAGCTGGAGGACGCACTGCTCGCCCGGGGGATCGTCGCACTCGCGGGCGACGCGTTCGGCGGCCCCGCCGACCACGCCCGGCTGTTGTACGGCGGTCCGGACGCCGGGATCGTCGAGCTCGGGCGCCGACTCGCCTGACTACAGGGGGAGCGCGATCGGGGCGCTGGTCACCGCGGCACTCGCGGTCAGCGCCCCGACGATCTCCCGTTGCGCGGACGCCGTCCGCCGGGCCATCGCGGCCCGCGCGGTGTCCGGCTCCCGGGCGAGGACCGCGTCGACCAGGGCGCGGCGCTCGTCGATCCGCCCGGGCGGCATCGACGGGTCCAGCCGCAGCGCCAGCCGGACCACCCGCTCCATCTCGTCCAGCGTGTCGACCGCCGCCGCGGCGAGCCGGGCGTTGCGGCAGCCGTTGGCGATGATCGACTCGAACTCGTAGTTGTCCCGGAACCGCTCCTCGAAGCGCGGTCCGCCGAGCTGGCCGTCCTCGTCGTCGACGCAGAGCTCCTGCAGGCGGGCCGCCTCGGCGGCGGACAGGCCGTGCCGCGCGGTCAGCGCCGCGGTCTCGGACTGCAGCAGCGAGCGCATCGCGCACAGGTCGCCGACGTCGCTGAGGGTCACGGGGGAGACCACGTACCCGGCGCGGGGCTGCGGGGTGACCAGCCCGTCACGGTGCAGCCGGGCGAGCGCCTCGCGGACCGGGGTCTTGCTCAACCCGAACTCGCGCGCGACCGCCTGCTCGGAGAACTGGGTGCCCGGTGGACGGTGCAGCTCGATGATCGACCGCTTCAGCCGCCGGTAGGCGGTCTCCATCAGCCGGTCGGCCGGGGGCGGTTCGCGGAGCAGATCCGGCTCGTGACGCACCGTCGAACGATAGCAGCGCCCGGCCGGTGGAATATGTTGCAGCGACGCCAAGGATCTCAACGGGGTCTTGCTGAGATCTCAGAGGGCTTCTACTGTGCATTCCACTTGGCAACCCGGGCGGCGTCGCCCGTCATCACGACGCCGGTCCGGGTACCGCACTCGCGCAGACGGAGGTCGTTCGTGGCCCACTCACCCCCTGCCGGTTGGCGGGTCGGAGCCGATGTCGGTGGCACCTTCACCGACGTCGTCGCCCTCGGCCCCGGCGGACGGATCGTCCCCATGAAGGTGCTCTCGACCCCGCCGGCCTTCGGCGAGGGTGTCGTCACCGCGACGACGGCCGCGGTGCAGGCCGCGGGCGTCACCGCGGCGGAGGTGACCGGGATGCTGCACGGCACCACGGTCGCCACGAACGCGATCCTGGAGAAGGACGGCGCGGTGACCGCGCTGGTCACCACCGCCGGGTTCCGGGACGTGCTCGAGCTCGGACGGTTGCGTCGCCCCACGCTCTACGACCTCGGCTGGACCAAGCCCGCCCCGCTCGTCCCGCGCCGCAGGCGGTTCGAGGTCGACGGCCGGATCCACGCCGACTCCACCGTCGAGCCCGCCGCGTCGCCCGGGCGGATCGCACGGGTCGCGGAGGAGATCCGGGGCTCCGACGCCGCGTCCGTCGCGGTGTGCCTGGTGAACTCGCACCTGCGTGCCGACGAGGAGCGGCGGATCGCCGCGGAGCTCGGCCGGCTGCTCCCGGGCGTCTACGTGACCGCCTCGGTGGACCTCGGCGCCGAGCCCGGGGAGTTCGAGCGCACCAGCACCGCGGTGGTGAACTCCTACGTCGGCCCCACCGTCCAGGACTACCTGACCGTGCTGGAGCGGGACCTGGTCACCGCCGGGGTCACCGCCCCGCTGCTGGTGATGCAGTCCGGCGGCGGGCTGCTGGACGCGGAGAAGGTCGGCCGACGCCCGGTCGAGATCATCGAGTCCGGCCCGGCGGCCGGCGTGACCGCGGTGGCGGCGCTGGCCCGCGCGATGGACCTGCCCGGCGTCGTCGCCTTCGACATGGGCGGCACGACGGCCAAGGCCTCGCTGATCGAGGACGGGTCCCCGTTCGTCTCGGCCGACTACGAGGTCGGCGGCGGCATGAACGTGGCCCGCGGACTCGGCTCCGGCGCCGGCTACCCGGTGCGGGCGCCGTCGATCGACATCGCCGAGATCGGCGCCGGTGGCGGCAGCATCGTCCGCACCGACGCCGCCGGGGCGCTGCACGTCGGGCCGTCCAGCGCGGGCTCGCGCCCCGGCCCGGCCGCCTACGGCAACGGCGGGGAGCGGCCCACCCTGACCGACGCCAACGTCGTCCTCGGCTACCTCAACCCGGAGGCGATCGCCGGCGGGCGGGTGCGGATCCACCCCGACCTGGCCGCCAAGGCGCTCGCCGGGGTAGCCGCCGAGCTGGGCGCCGGGGTGCCCGAGACCGCCCGGGGCGCCTACGACGTCGCCGTCTCCGGGATGACCACCGCGGTCAAGGCCGTCACCAGCGAGCGCGGCCGCGACCCGCGCGAGACGACGATGGTCGCCTTCGGCGGGGCGGGCCCCCTCTACAGCGCCGCGCTGGCCCGCGAGCTGGGCATCGGCACCGTCGTCGTCCCCACCCACCCCGGCCTGTTCTCCGCGCTGGGGCTGCTCGTCGCCGACATCGAGCGGCACGCCTCGGCCGCCCACGACCCCGACCGGGCCGACGCGACCGCCGTCGGCGACGAGTTCGACCGGCTCGCCGCCGTCGTCGAGGCCGAGCTGCGGTCCGCCGCCGCGGACCGGGAGGTCGTCGTCGAGCGGTTCCTGGACCTGCGCTACCGCGGCCAGCGCTTCGAGCTCCGGGCGCCGGTGCCGTCCGGGCCGCTCGACGAGGCGGCGCTGGCCGCCGCCCGCGAGTGGTTCCACGCCGAGCACCGGCGCACCTACGGCCGCCGGGGCCCCGACGAGCTCGTCGAGATCGTGACCCTGCGCGTGGTCGGGCGGGTCGGGGCCGGTGTCCGGCTGGACGACGCGCTCGCCGCGCCGCTCCCGCCCGCGGCACCGGAGACCCGCCGCCGGTGCTTCTTCGACGGCCGGGAGGTCGACGTCCCGGTCGTCGGCCGGGCCGCGCTGGACGCGACCCCCCGGACCGGCCCGCTGGTCGTGGAGGACATGGACTCGACCACGCTCGTCCCGCCCGGTGCGACGGCGCACCGCGACCAGCTCAACAACATCGTCATCTCCTGGAGCCGACCGTGATCCGCGACGCCGCGACCTTCGAGGTCTTCCGCAACGCCGTCACCGGCGCCGCCGACGAGATGGCGATCACCGTGCTGCGCACCGCGCACAGCCAGATCGTCGCGTCGAGCATGGACTTCTCCGCCGCGCTGTGCGACGCCACCGGGCGGACCATCGCCCAGGCCAACACCTGCCCGGTGCACCTCGGCTCCATCCCCGACGCGATGGACGCGGTGCTGGAGCGCTTCGGCGACACGCTCGCCGACGGCGACGTCTACATCCTCAACGACCCCTCGCTCGGCGGGATGCACCTGCCCGACGTCTTCGCGGTGACCCCGGTCTTCGTCGACGCCGTGCTGGTCGGCTTCGCGGTCAGCGTCGTCAACCACGCCGACGTCGGGGGCTGGGCGGCCGGCTCGATGGCCGTCCAGTCGACGAGCATCTTCGCCGAGGGGGTGCAGATCCCGCCGTCCCGGCTCGTCGAGGCCGGCCGGACCAACGAGACGTTCCTCGAGCTGATCCTGCGCAACGTGCGCGAGCCCGAGCTGTTCCGCGGTGACCTGGAGTCCCAGCTCGCCGCCAACCACACCGGGGCCCGCGGCCTGCGGGAGCTGGTGGAGCGGCACGGCACCGGGGAGTTCGGCCGCCTCGTCGACGAGCTGCTGGACTACTCCGAGACCCTGCTGCGGGCCGAGCTCGACGGCGCGGTCGCAGGCACCTACGAGTTCGCCGACCGGATCGACGACGACGGGCTCGGCGGCGACCCCATCCCGTTCCGGGTCCGGGTCACCGTCGACCCCGACGGCCTCGGGTTCGACTTCACCGGCAGCTCGCCGCAGGTGGCCTCCGCGCTCAACGCCACGGCGTCGTTCACCCGCTCGGCCTGCTACGCCGCGGTGCAGGGCCTGCTCGCCGCCGACATCCCGGCCAACAGCGGCTTCCAGCGGGTGTTCCGCTTCGAGATCCCCACCGGCTCCATCCTCGACGCGCACCGGCCCGCCGCCCGCGGCGCGCGCGGGCTCGTCGCCTACCGGCTCATCGACACCGTCCTCGGCGCGCTCGCCCCGGTGTTCCCCGACCGCACCCCCGCGGCCGGCGACGGCGGGCCGAACTCGGTGGTGATCGGCGTGACCGGCGACGACGGCTCGTCCACCGTGCTCTGGGACGTCCTGTGCGGCGCCTGGGGAGCCCGGCCGGACCAGGACGGCATCGACGGGATCAGCCCGCTCGGCGCCAACCTCGCCAACACCCCGGTCGAGGACATCGAACGGTCCGGCCACGTCCGCATCGACGGCTACGGCTACCTCACCGACTCGGCGGGCGCCGGCCGCTACCGCGGCGGGCTCGCCACCTTCCGGGACATGACCGTCCTCGCGTCGCAGGCGACCGTCCAGATCCGGTCGGACCGGCGCACGTCGCTGCCCTACGGTCTCGCCGGTGGCTGCGACGGCACGCCGTCGGTGAACCTGCGCGACCCCGGCCCGGACGAGGTCCTGCTCGACACCAAGCCGCACCTCACGCTCCCCGCGGGCGCCCGGCACCGGCAGACCACCGCCGGCGGCGGGGGACACGGCGACCCGTTCACCCGCGACCCCGAGGCCGTGCTCGACGACGTCCTCGACCAGAAGGTCAGCCCCCGCGGCGCCCGCGAGGACTACCGCGTCGTCGTCACCGACGACGGGCACGTCGACCACCCCGCCACCGCACTCCTCCGCTCGGCCCACTGAGGCCACACACCGGAAGGCCACTGTCATGAGCAGCAGTGACGTCATGGGCACGGAACCGGAGATCCAGGACGAGGCGGAGCGCCGCCTGTGGCGCCGGATCGCCTGGCGCATCATCCCGATCGTCGGGCTCGCCTACCTGATGAGCTACATCGACCGGGCCAACCTGGGCTACGTCGCCCAGCCGATGTCCCGCGAGCTGGGGCTCGACGCGGCCCAGATCGGTCTGGCCGGTGGGCTGTTCTTCATCGGCTACGTCCTGGTCGAGGTGCCGAGCAACATGGCGCTGCGCCGCTTCGGGGCCCGCAAGTGGATCACGCGGATCATGGTCACCTGGGGCCTGATCACCGCGATGACCTCCTGGGTGGACTCCGCGACGCACCTCTACCTCGCCCGGCTGGCCCTGGGATTCGCCGAGGCCGGGCTCGCCGCCGGCATCCTGCTCTACCTCACCTTCTGGTTCCCCCGGAAGGTGCGGTCCTGGGTGATGGCGACGTTCTTCCTGATGATCCCGCTGTCGTCGATCGTGGGTGCCCCGCTCGCCGCGGCCCTGCTGTCCTGGGGCGACGCGCTGTTCCCGCTGGCCGCGTGGCGGTCGCTGTTCCTGGTCGAGGGCGTGCTGACGCTGCTGATCGCGGTGGTCGTCTTCTGCCTGCTGCCGGACCGTCCGTCCGACGCGAAGTGGCTGTCCGACGACGACCGCGCCCGGGTCGAGGCGGCCCTGCGCGCCGACGAGGAGAAGCGCATCGCCGGCGGGGCGATCAGCGGGTTCGGCGCCTCGCTGCGCAGCGGCCGGGTGTGGGGGCTCGCGATCGCGTTCTTCGCCGTCGTCTTCGGCCTCTACCCGCTCGCGTTCTTCCTGCCGACGATGATCTCCACGATCAGCGACGCGGCGGGCGGCGACGTGAACAGCGTGCTGGTCTCGGCGATCCCCGCGGCCTTCGCGATCGTCGTGATGATCATCTGGTCGCGGGTGTCGGGCCGGCTCAGCGCGGTCACGGCGACCGTGGTGCCGATGGCCGTCGGGGCCGCCGGGCTGGTGCTCGCGACCTTCGCCGGGAGCGGGTTCCTCTTCGTCGCGGCGGTGTGCCTGAGCACCGCCGGGATCTACAGCGCGATGCCGCAGTTCTGGCGGATCCCGCCGCTCGCGCTGACCGGCGCCGCCGCGGCCGCCGGCATCGCGGTGATCAACTCGGTGAGCAACCTGTCCGGCTTCGTCGGGCCCTACGTCACCGGTGCGATCCACGACGCGACCGGCAGCTACACCTGGGCGCTGCTGACGATCGCGGCGGTCATGGTGGCCGGCATCGGAGTCGTGCTGACCACGGGCCGGCGGATCGAGAGGACCATGGACCGCTGAGCCGCGCGGGCCGTCACGGTCGGGCCCGGGCCCGGCGCCGGTGGTCGCGGACCAGCAGCGCCCCGGTCACCAGGACGAGCAGCCCGGGGACGGCCGCGGCCACGGGCAGCGCGGCCAGCGACAGGCCGGCGTTCGCCGCCAGCGCCACGACGAGCAGCGTCCAGAGCAGCGGGCGGGACGGCGGGCGGGACGGTGCGGTCCGGTCGTCGGCGGTCATGGTGGTGCCTCCTCGCTGGTCGGCGGCCCGGGTGGCCGTCCGCTGCGACCGAGCCTGACCCGGCACGTGTCCCTCCGGCATCGGCCGGAGGGACACGGTCGGGCACCTCCGTCTTTCGATGCAGATCGCGCCCGGCCGCGCCCCGGGGCGGGCGCCGTGTCCGATGATGGGCGCGACCGATCGTCCCGCCGGGGGAGGCCCGCCGTGTCCACCGCAGCGCAGCAGCTCCGGCGAGCCCCGCTCCGGGTCCCGGCCGCGGCCGGGTGCGCGGCCCTCGCGACGGTCCTGCTGCTGGCCCTGCCGTCCGCCGTCGGAGGGGACCCGGACCTCGGGCCGGTGCCCCGCACCGGTGGGGCCGGGTGGTGGGCGGTCGTCGCGGTGCTGGTGGCCCAGGCGGTGACGGTCGTCTGGGTGAGCCGGGCGCCCGTCGTGGCGCTGCTCGGGGTGACCGCGCTGCCCCTGCTGCTCGCGTGGGCGGCGCCGGGCGGGGCGTACAGCCTGACCGCGGTCGCCGAGCTCGCCGCGGTGTTCCTCGCCGTCGTCGCCCGCCCCCTGCGACGGCTGTGGGGCGCCCTGGCCGGGGCCGGGCTGCTGCTGGCGACGGGCCAGTTCGTCAACGAGGTCGGCCGGGGAGCGGGTGCGGGGCCGGCCGCCGCCGGTGCGGTGGCGCAGGCGGCGGTCGTCGTCGGGCTGCCGTTGCTGGTCGGGCTGGTCGTCGCCGCCCGGCAGGACGCCGAACGGGCACGCCGCAACGAGGTGCTGGCGCTGCGCCGTGAGCAGGACGCGGTGCTCGCGGCCGCGATGTCCCGCCAGCGCACCGCGCTGTCCCGCGAGCTGCACGACATCGCCGCCCACCACCTGTCGGGGATCGCGGTCATGGCGGCGGCGATGGACCGGCAGATCGAGTCCGACCCGGCGACCGCGCGACGGTCGGCCCGCGGGATCCGGGAGCACAGCCGCGCCGTCCTCGACGACCTGCGCCGCCTGGTCGGTCTGCTGCGCGAGGAGACCGACGCCGACCGGCCGCCCGCCACCCTCGACGCGGTGGCCGCCCTGGTGCGGGCGCGGCGGGCGTCGGGCGCGGAGGTGGATCTCGTCGTGGCCGCACCGGAGGTCGACCTCGGGCCGCTCGCCCAGCTCGTCGCCCACCGGATGGTGCAGGAGTCCCTGGCCAACGCGGCCGTGCACGCACCGGGCGCCCGCTGCGTGGTCGAAATCGGCGCGCCCCGCGACGGGTGGGTCGCCGTCGTCGTCCGCAACGGTGTGCCCGCCGGACCCGACCCCGGCCCCGGCGGCGGGTTCGGGCTGGTCGGCATGGCGGAGCGGGCGCAGCTCGTCGGCGCGGACCTCACCCACGGGCCCACCGCCGACGGCGGCTGGGAGGTCCGGCTCACGCTCCCGCTCGGCGAGACGGTCGGTACGGTCGACGCGACCGCACCGCGCCCGGAGGCCCCTGCATGATCCATGTCCTCGTCGCCGACGACCAGCCGCTGGTGCGCGCGGGCCTGGCGTCGCTGCTCGGGGCGGAGCCGGACATCGACGTCGTGGGTGTCGCCGCCGACGGGACCCGGGCCCTCGAGCTGGCCCACGAGCTGCGGCCCGACGTCGCCTGCCTCGACATCCGGATGCCGGGCCGCAGCGGCATCGAGGTCGCCCGGGAGCTGGCCGCCGCCGGTGGCGAGGTGGCGGTGCTGGTCCTGACGACCTTCGACCTCGACGACTACGTGTTCGGCGCGCTGGAGGCCGGGGCGTCCGGGTTCCTCCTCAAGGACTCCGACCCCGACGACATCATCCGCGCGGTCCGCCAGGTCGCCGCGGGCCAGGGCACGATCGACCAGACCCTCACCCGCCGCATCCTGCGCGAGTTCGTGCACCGGCGGAGCCTGCAGCCGGTGACCGGCCGGCGGGCGGAGGAGCTGCTCACCCCGCGCGAGCACGAGATCCTCCTCCTGCTCGCCCAGGGGATGTCCAACGACGACATCGCCCGGACGCTGGTCGTCGAGCAGTCGACGGTGAAGTCCCACCTGGCCCGGATGCTGCCGAAGCTGGGGGTGACCTCGCGGCTGCAGGCGGTCGTCTGGGCCTACCAGAACCACGTCGTCGAGGTCCCCGACGCCCGGGGCACACCGGGCTGACACCGCGGCCCTGCATCCTTCGATGCAGCCGTGGAGCTTCCATCGCCGGTGGCTCGTCCGGGGGCCGTGACCGGCCGAGACTTCCCGGCATGGTCATCTCGACGGACAACCCGCCCAGGTCACGCGACGGATCCGGGCTCGCCGCGGCGATCCGGCGCCGCCCGCTGACGAGCTTCTTCCTGCTCGCCAACCTCATGAGCTGGACGGCGTGGACGCCCTACGTGCTCTCCCGCAACGGGCTCGGCGTCTGGGACTTCCGGTTCCCCGACGTCCTGGGGACCGGCCAGATCCTCGGCGTGCTGCCCGGCGCCTACCTGGGCCCCATCGCGTCGGCGTTCCTGGTCACGGCGGTCGCCGACGGGCGGCCCGGCCTGCGACGCTGGGTCGGGCGGATGTGGCGCTGGCGGGTCCGGTGGCACTGGTACGCGCTCACCCTGCTCGGGGTGCCCGCCGCGATGCTGGTGACCGGGTTCGTCTTCTCCGGCGGCCGGATCGTCGCGCCGTCGCTGCTCGTGGTCGCCGTCTACGTTCCCGCCCTGCTCCTCCAGATGGTCACCACCGGGCTCGCGGAGGAGCCGGGCTGGCGCGACTTCGCCCTGCCCCGCCTGCAGCGCCGGTTCGGCCCGCTGGCCGGGACGATGGTGCTCGGCCCGCTGTGGGCGCTGTGGCACATGCCGCTGTTCCTCACCGACTGGGGCGGCGGTTCCGGCGCGGACTGGACCCGGCCCGCGGCCTTCGTGCTGTTCTGCCTGGCCTTCAACATCGTCATGACCTGGGTGTTCAACCGCACCGGGGAGAGCCTGCCGATGGCGATGCTGCTGCACGTCGGCGTCAACAACTTCGCGTCGGTCGTGTGGTCGGAGACGTTCCCGGCACTGGACGTGAACCGGTCGATGCAGGCGATGGCCGCGGGCAGCGTCGTCGTGGCGGTCGTGGTCCTGGCCGGCACCCGGGGCCGCCTGGGCTACGACCACCGGCGCACCCGGTAGCGGCGCGCGGGGCCCTCCCGTCATCAGAACTGGGGACCTCGGCGGAGTTCGCGATGGATCATCAGAATCGATGATCCGACACATCGCGTAGCAGACGACTAGGCCGTTCGGTGCAGTGATGTGCGGCCGAAAAGATCACTGGCGGCGGGGTTTTCCCTGCTCACCGCACCTCTCGATCACGACGCGGTCACGGCGGGTCCCCGGCGGCCGGCGCGGACGGCCCAGTCCGGCCGCCACGCGTCGTAACGGGGTGTCGGGAAGCGTCGATGCACGCTCCACACGGGAACGATCACGCCCCCAGGGGGCCGGCGGGACAGCGCGCCGAGCCCTCGGTCCGGCGTGCCCACCGCACGTTCCCGACCGAGATCTGGGAGGTACGCCGGTGACCGCGAGCGTCGCGTCCGGCACCCCGCAGAACCGGGTGCCCGCCGTGGGGGCCCGGTCGCTGCACGACTTCAGCCGCATCTCCGGCGAGGTCACCGAGCCGCCGCCGGCCGGGGAAACGTACCGGGTGCGGTACCGCAACCTGCACGACGGGCAGGGCCGCCGCTGGGCGGGCACCCTGGCCATCATCGGCGCGAACGTCGCGTTCGAGGTGCTGTTCGTGGTCTGGCTGCTGCAGCCCTCCCACCACCCCGACGTCGACGAGCGCTGGTGGATCCAGGCCGCGAACGTCTTCGTCATCGGCTCCATCGCGCTGGTCGAGACGATGCGCCTGGTCAACGTGTTCTCGCTGTCGCTGGCCTCGGTGCTGGCCCGCGACCCGGTCCCGGTCCGGCCGGACCCGGAGCTGCGGGTCGCGTTCCTGACCACCATCGTCCCCGGCTCGGAGCCGATCGAGATGGTCCGCGCGACGCTGGAGGCCGCGCGGCGGATCCGGCACGCCGGCACCTTCGACGTCTGGCTGCTCGACGAGGGCGACGACCGCGAGGTCCGGCGGATGTGCGCCGAGATCGGTGTCCGGCACTTCTCCCGCAAGGGCGTCGCCGCCTACAACGAGCCGTCGGGCTTCTTCAAGGCCCGTACCAAGCACGGGAACTACAACGCGTGGGTGCACGCCGAGGGCCACCGCTACGACGTGTTCCTGTCCGTCGACCCCGACCACGTGCCGCTGGCGAACTACGCCGAGCGGATGCTGGGCTACTTCCGGGACCCCGACGTCGCGTTCGTCGTCGGACCGCAGTGCTACGCCAACTGCGACAACTTCGTCACCACCGCCGCGGAGTCCCAGCAGTTCCCGTTCCACTCGCTGATCCAGCGGGCCGCGAACGCCTACGGCATCCCGATGCTCGTCGGCACCAACAACGCCGTGCGGATCTCCGCGCTGCTGGCCGTCGGCGGCCTGCACGACTCGATCACCGAGGACATGGCGACCGGGCTGGCGCTGCACGCCCGGCGCAACCCGTGGACCGGGCAGCGCTGGCGCTCGGTGTACACACCGGACGTCGTCGCGGTGGGGGAGGGGCCGTCGTCCTGGACGGACTTCTTCTCCCAGCAGCTGCGCTGGTCGCGCGGCACCTTCGTGATCCTGCAGGGCATCTTCGTGAAGCGGCTGCGCCGACTGTCCCCGCCGCGGGCGCTGCACTACCTGCTGATCACCGCGTTCTACCCGTCGATGGCGATCGGCTGGATCCTCGGCGCCGTCAACGCCTCGCTCTACCTGGCGTTCGGGGTGTCGGGCATCGTCGTCCCGCCCGCGCTGTGGCTGGCGCTCTACGTCGACGCGACCGCGTTCCAGCTGTGGGTCTACATCCGCAACCGCCGCTACAACGTCAGCCCCTACGAGCACGAGAACTCGACCGGGCTGACGGGGATGGCGATGTCGGTGCTCTCGGCGCCGATCTACGCGTCCTCGCTGGTCGCGACGGTGCTGCGGCGCCCGGCGACGTTCGTCGTCACCCCGAAGGCGGAGGCGGCGAGCCCGGACCGGGTCGTCACCTTCGCCCGGCACCTGCGCTGGTCGGCGTTCCTGGCGGCGGCGATCGCGGCGTCGTTCGCGTTCGGCTACGCCAACCTCGACGTCCTCATGTGGCCGGCGCTCGCGCTGGTCATCTCCCTGGTCCCGATGACGATCTGGCTGGGCGGCCTGCTGCGCACCCGCGGCCGGATCGCGTCCGCGGCCGAGCTCGTCGAGCTCGTGCCCGCACTCCCCGAACCCCGTGACGAGAAGATCGGAGCCGTGGCGTGAGGCGCCTGCTCTCCCGGGCGGCGCGCGCCGTCCTCGGCCGCCGTCGGCTGATCGCGATGATCGGCGTGCCCACCGTGCTGCTGGCGGTCAACGCCCCGCCCGCGTTCGCCTGGATCTCCGAGGTGCGCCACGAGGCGTGGCTGCACAGCGCCGAGTACACCGCCGCGAACGGCCGCTGGGACGTCGTCGAGCTGCCCGCGGACGTCCGGATCAACGCCATCCACGCCGCGATGCTGCCGACCGGCAAGGTCCTGCTCGTCGCGGGCTCGGGCAACGACCAGAAGCAGTTCGACGCCGGCACCTTCCGCACGCTGGTCTACGACCCGGCCACCGGCGACGCGACGGAGATCGACACCCCGTCGGACCTGTTCTGCGGCGGCCACACCTTCCTGCCCGACGGCAAGCTCCTCGTCGCCGGCGGCACCCAGCGCTACGAGGTCCTCGACGGCTTCGTGACCCACGCCGCCGGCGCGATGCGGATCCGCAACGAGAACCCCGACCGCGAGCTGCACCTGGAGAAGGGCACCGTGTTCCGCAACCCCGACGGACGCGAGTACACCCTCACCAGCCCGGCCCACGTCATGGCCGCGACCAAGACCGGCGAGGGCGACGGGACCGTCGTCACCGCGAGCGAGACCATCGGCTTCGTCGAGTCCACCGAGGAGGGAGCCGCCGGGGTCACCGAGCAGCCCGCCCAGTACGCGATCCCGGGCCTGGCCCCCGAGGACACCGCGAACGTCTACGGCATGGGCGACAGGATGACCCTGGACAAGCAGGACTTCCAGGGCATCGCCGACTCCTACGAGTTCGACCCGTTCGCCGAGAAGTACGTGCGCGTCGGGGACATGACCCAGAAGCGCTGGTACCCCACCCTCACCGGGCTGCCCGACGGCCAGGTGCTCGCGATCTCCGGCCTCGACGGCACCGGGCAGATCCTGCCCGGCCAGAACGAGGTCTACGACCCGGCGACGAAGCGCTGGACCGACCGGCCGGACCTGTTCCGCTACTTCCCGACCTACCCGGCGATCTTCCAGACGCAGCAGGAGGGACGGCTGTTCTACTCCGGTTCCAACGCCGGCTACGGCCCGGCCGACGCCGGGCGCACCCCCGGGTTCTGGAACCTGGCCGACAACTCGTTCGCCCCCGTCCCGGGGCTGCGCGCGCCGGAGCTGATGGAGACCTCCGGGTCGTCCTGGGCCGGGCCGGTGCAGGACCAGCGGATGGTCGTCGTCGGGGGCGGCGGGGTCGGGGAGTCCCCGGTGTCCTCGGCGCGGATCGACACGATCGACCTGCGCGCCCCCGCGCCCGCGTTCACCCCGGGACCGGACCTGCGCACCCCCACCCGCTACCCGAGCGTCGTGCAGCTGCCCACCGACGACCTGCTGATCACCGGCGGCTCCGCGGACTACCGCGGCAAGGGCGCGAGCGACATCCTGCAGGCCAACCTGTACCACCCGGGCACGAACACGCTCTCGGCCGTCGCCGACCCCGCGGTGGGGCGCGACTACCACGCCGAGGCGCTGCTGCTGCCCAACGGCCAGGTGCTCACCGCGGGCGGCAACTCCCTGTTCAAGAACGTGGACAACACCAAGCCCGCCCCGTTCGAGCAGCGGCTGGAGATCTACACCCCGCCGTACCTGTTCCACGGGCCGCAGCCGGTGATCGCGAAGGCCCCGGGCGAGGCCACGCTCGGCAGCACCATGACCGTGACCAGCCCGGACGCGGCCCGGGTCGCGCAGGCCCGGCTGATCCGGCCCAGCGCGGTCACCCACGCGACCGACGTCGACCAGCGCTCGGTGCGCCTCGACATCGCCCGCAACCCGGACGGCTCGCTCGGCCTGGCCGTGCCCGCCGAGCCGACCCTGGTGCCGCCCGGCTGGTACATGCTCTTCCTGGTCGACGACGCCGGGGTGCCGTCCGTGGCGTCATGGGTCCACGTCAGGTGACACACTCCAGCATCGTGCGCTCGCTGCTGGCAGTCTCCTCCGGTGCCCTGGCCGCCGCCCTGGTGCTCGTCTCGTGCGGGGCGGGCGCGCCCACCGCGCCCGGCCCGGGCGCACCGGCGTCCGCCCCGCCGAGCGCGACGGGACTGTTCGTGGACCCGCGCAGCGCCGCGGCCGACCAGGTCGTCCGGTGGCGCGACGAGGGCCGCGACGCCGACGCCGACCAGATCGAGAAGATCGCGTCGCAGCCGTTCCCGCACTGGGTGAGCGGCGACGTCGCCGCGGCCCAGGCCGACACGAAGGACTACGTCGACCGGGCCACCGCGGCGGGCGCCCGGCCGCTGCTGGTCGCCTACAACATCCCGCACCGCGACTGCGGCAGCTTCTCCGGCGGCGGCGCCCCGGACGGCGGCTACTACCGGAACTGGGTCACCGAGATCGTCCGCGGGCTGGGCGGCACGACGGCCACGGTCGTCCTGGAGCCCGACGCCGTGCCGCACGAGCTGTCCGGCTGCGTCGACGGCGACCTGCGCGACGAGCGCTACCAGTTGCTGTCCGAGGCGGTCGCGGCGTTCAAGGACGCGGGCGCCCGGGTCTACGTCGACGCGGGCAACCCCGGCTTCATCAGCGACGTCGACGCCCTCGCCGGGGCGCTGGAGCGCTCCGGGGTCCGCGCCGCCGACGGGTTCGCCCTCAACGTCGCCAACTTCTACCCGACGCCGCAGGTCGTCGCCTTCGGCCGGCAGCTCTCCGATCGTCTCGGCGGCGCGCACTTCGTCGTCGACACCAGCCGCAACGGCCAGGGCGTCGCCGACGAGGCGTCGCTGGGCGGGGTGCCCGCGTTCTGCAACCCGCCCGGTCGCGGGCTCGGGGCGGACCCGACCACCGAGACCGGCGACGACCGCGTCGACGCGCTGCTGTGGGTCAAGCGCCCCGGCGAGTCCGACGGGGCCTGCCGTCCGGGGGAGCCCGCCGCCGGGCAGTGGTACCCCGACTACGCCCTGGGGCTCGCGCAGCGCCAGGCGGGCTGACCCGCCCGGCGCGGCCGCTCAGTGCCGGCCGCGCCGGACCAGCTCCCGCGCCGTGCGCACGACGATCTGGGCGTCGAGCCAGAGCGACCAGTTCGCGATGTAGTAGTTGTCGTGCCGGACGCGGTCGGCGATCGAGGTGTCACCGCGCAGCCCGGAGATCTGGGCGAGCCCGGTGAGCCCGACCGGGACGCGGTGGCGGGCGGTGTAGCGCTCGTGCTCGGCGGAGAACCGCTCGACGAACGACGGCCGCTCCGGGCGCGGCCCGACCAGGCTCATGTCGCCGCGCAGGATGTTCCACAGCTGGGGCAGCTCGTCGAGCGAGGTGCGGCGGATGAGCCTGCCGACCGGGCCGACCCGGGCGTCGCCCGCGATGGACCACTGTGTCTGCTGCTCGCGCTCGTCGACCGGGCGCATGCTGCGGAACTTCAGGACGGTGAAGGGCCGGTTGTCCAGGCCGGTGCGTTCCTGGCGGAAGATCACCGGCCGCCCGCTCTCGACGAGCACGGCGACGGCGACCGCGAGCAGCAGCGGTGAGGCCAGGGCCAGCGCCAGGGCGGACACCACAATGTCGCCGAGGCGCTTGAGCCGCCAGGACAGCCGGTTCCTCGGGTCCGCGGGCAGCCGCAGCAGCGGGATGCTGCGCAGCCGTTCGACGCCGGAGTGGTCGTGCACCAGCTCCGAGAGCCACGGGAGCAGCAGGACGCCGAGCCCGTCGCGGCGGGCCTCGATCGCCGCGTCGAGGACGGCGGTGTCGTCGACGGTGTGGCAGGCGAACACGACGACGCGCACCCGGTGCCGGGCCGCGGCGTCCCGGATCCGGGCGGACAGCGCCTCTCGCTCGCGCTCCACCACGAGGTCGAGGTCCTCGGACAGGACGTGGCCGAGCGGGCGCAGGCCGTACTCGGGGTGGGCGCGCATGGTCTCGTCGAGCTCCACCGCCCGCGACCCGGTGCCGACGATCAGCGTGGGCTCGCCGACGGCCCACCGGACCCGCAGCAGCCGGGCGGCGAACACCACCGCGGCGCGCAGGGTCAGGGCGACCAGGGTGGCCAGCAGCACGACCTCGACCGGCCCGGCGACGTCGATGCGGGTGTCCAGGTTCTGCTGCAGGGCCATCGCCCCGGCCAGCACGAGCCCCATCGTCACGACGAGGGCGGCCAGCTCGCGGGGCAGGTCGTCGAACCAGGAGAGACGGAGCCGGGAGCGGTGCAGGCGCGCCGCCGAGCGCACCGCGAGCAGCAGCACGGAGGCGGCGACGACGCCGCGGCGCCCGGTCGGCGCGACCACGAGCACGGCGGTCCCGACGGCGACGACGTCGGTCAGCACCAGCGCCGTCCGGACGAGGCTGACCCGGGCGGCCAGCCTGCGCACCGGCGCCGGGGCGGAGGAGATGTCGGCCCGGGCGGTCGGCCCGGCCGGGCCGGGGCCGTGGCCCGCGACCGGCCGCCGGAGCGGGGGCCGGTCGCGGGTACGGGGTGTGGCGCGCGCGGGTCGACGGGCCTGCGTCGGGCCGGCGCTCACGGCCGACCGGCTACGCGGAAGGTGTTCTGCGACAAGAAGATCCACACCGCGTGGCGCGCGCTCCTACGACGGAGCGTAGCGGCGGATGGTGCCAACGTTGTCACGACGAGTAACCACCAATCGCGGGGACGGACCGAGACGTGCGTACGGCCATAGCCCGTTCGGAGGCATCGCCTGAGAACTCGCCGTACACGTGGCAGGCTCGTCGAGCACGCTACGTGCGTTACATCGGCGAATGTGGGATCTCAGTCACTCTTTTGCTCCGCTTGCCTTCTCAACAACAACGCGTAGCGTCACAAGGCGGCATCCGGCCTCGTCGGGGATCGTGCAGTCGATCGACGACGGAGAGTGATCGATCAGCTCGACCCGCTGGTGGTGATGACCACGGTGCTCACCGTCGCCATCACCGCGGCGAGGACGGCGGCGTCGTACCGGGCCTTCAGCACCGGGTCGTCGGCCAGCCCCTTCGCGACGGCGCGGGCCCGCTTCTCCCCGGCCCGGCGCTGGGCGGTGTCCACGTCCGACAGGGCCGCCCGGACCTGGCTGGTGCTGTGCAGCAGCGCGACGAGCAGGGCGTCGTGGGCGCTCGGCGTCGTGCCGTGCACCAGGACCGAGCGCAGCCGCTCGCGCAGCGCGCGCTCGGGACCGGGGTCGGCCTCGGGCAGGCGGACGGTGCGGAACAGCCCGAGCACCTTCCCCTCCTCCCGGGACAGCACGCCGTCGGCGACGAGCCGCTGCGCGACGAGCTCGGCCGGCTTCGTGTGCTTCCACGGCAGCGTGCTCGTCCAGTGCGACACCGACCGGGGCTTCGGGTCCTCGGCGATCGTCGCGAGCACGGCGTCCAGGGCGGGATGACCGGGCGCGACGCCGGTCGGGTGGACCGTCGTCCGGTCGCCCACGGTCACGGCGCCCCGTTCGATGAGGTCGCAGAGCAGTGCACCGTGCAGCGACCCCGGGTCGAACATGCCCCAGGCCCTGCCGGACTCGTCGTCCAGACCGATGAGCAGCAGTTCCTCGGCGAGCAGCAGATCCACCATGCGGCTCGACGCTAGCGACCGGACGGGTGATGCGCCTCCTGCGCGAGGAGGAGGTCGTGCTCCGTGTACAGAGCGGAGCCGGACGCACACCGACAGTTGGCGAGACTGCCCCGGGTACCGCGCGTCTCCTTACGGTGATCATCGATCGGCGCGCGATCGAGACTCCCCGTCCCCGTCACAGAACGGTCCTTTCCGCATGCCCTTCTCCGCCCGCCGTCGCCTGGCCCTGCTCGCGCTGGCCGCACTCACCGCCGTCGCTCCCGCCCTGGTCGGAGCCGGTACCGCGGCCGCCGCCCCGGCCGCGCCGAACCCCACCGCCACCACCGCGGCCGAGCGCTACGGCTGGGGCAGGCCGACCACCGGCTCCGACGAGTTCTCCTACACCGGCGCCCCCGACCGGCGCGCTGGACGAGGGCCGGCGAGTGCTGGCCCGGCCACGCCGGGAACGGCCGTCGCTGCGCCTCGCGGTCCACGGTGGACGGGGCGAACCTGGTGATGACCGGCCTCGCGAACGGCGACACCGGCTGGCTCGCGAGCCGCGCCGAACGCCGCTACGGCCGCTGGGAGGCCCGCGTCCGGTCCTTCGCCACCGGCCCGGCGTCGGGCAACCGCGCCTACCACCCGCTGCTCATCGTGTGGCCGACCTCGAACCGCTGGCCGCAGGACGGCGAGTACGACTTCCTGGAGAACGGGAGGCCGGGCGCGCCCTGTGCGGAGAGCTTCACCCACTACCCGCACAACGCCCGGGTGGCGGTGCAGCAGCAGTTCGCCCGCGAGACGAACTGCGGCGCCCCGCTGTCGCAGTGGCACACCATCGCCCTCGAATGGACCCCGTCGGTCGTCCGCGGCTTCGTCGACGGCCGGGAGTGGTTCCGCTTCTCGGGCGGGGCGAACGGGGTGCGCCGGAACATCCAGGGCATGCCGCGCGGCCACCTGACCATCCAGCTCGACAACTTCTTCGGGTCCCGGATGCAGCCCGCGCGCTACGAGGTCGACTGGGTGCGGATCTACGACCTGAACTGATCCGCGACGGCCATGACGTACTCGCCGTAGCCCGAGCCCGCCTGCCGCGCCCCGAGGGCGTGGCAGGCGGCGGCGTCGATGAAGCCCATCCGCAGGGCGACCTCCTCGATGCAGGCGATGCGGACGCCCTGGCGGTTCTCCAGGACGCGGACGTACTGGCCCGCCTCCATCAGCGACTCGTGGGTGCCGGTGTCGAGCCAGGCGAAGCCGCGTCCGAGGTCCTGCAGGCGGGCGCGGCCCTGCTCCAGGTAGGCGCGGTTGACGTCGGTGATCTCGAGCTCGCCGCGGGCCGACGGGGTGATGCGCGCGGCGATGTCGACGACGCGGTCGTCGTAGAAGTAGAGGCCGGTGATGGCGCGGTCCGAGCGGGGGTGCTCGGGCTTCTCCTCGATCGAGAGCAGGGTGCCGTCGGGGGCGGCCTCGCCGACGCCGTAGCGCCGCGGGTCGCGCACCGGGTAGCCGAACAGCACGCAGCCCGCGTCGCCGGAGGCGACCTCGGCGGCGCGGCGGCGCAGCAGGTCGCCGAACCCGGCGCCGTGGAAGATGTTGTCGCCCAGCACGAGCGCCGACGGCCCGCCGCGGACGTGGTCGGCGCCGATGACGAACGCCTCGGCCAGGCCGTTGGGGTGCTCCTGGGCGGCGTAGGTGATCTGCAGGCCGAGCCGGCCGCCGTCGCCGAGCAGGCGCTGGAACCCGGGCAGGTCGTGCGGGGTGGAGATGAGCAGGATCTCCCGGATCCCGGCCAGCATCAGCGTGGTCAGCGGGTGGTAGATCATCGGCTTGTCGTAGACCGGCAGCAGCTGCTTGGACACCGCCGCGGTCAGCGGGAACAGCCGGCTCCCGGTGCCGCCCGCCAGCACGACGCCCTTCACCGCGGGACCCCCGCCGTGCCCAGGTGGGCGTCCAGCCCGTCGCGCCAGGCGGGCATCGCGACCCCGGCCCGGGTCGCGCGCGACAGGTCGAGCACCGAGTTCGCCGGTCGGCGCGCCAGGTGCGGCCTGTCCGCGGCGTACTCGGCGGTCGACACCGGGCGGACGTCGCCGGGGTCGCGGCCGCAGCGGGCGAACACCTCCCGGGCCAGTCCGTGCCAGCTGACCGGCTCGCCGTCGCCGGTCACGTGGAAGGTGCCGTGCCGCCCGGACGCGGCCAGCACCAGCAGCGCCGCGGCCAGGTCGGGGGCGAACGTCGGCCGCCCCACCTGGTCGTCGACGACGGCGGGACAGACCCCGTCGCGGGCCAGCCGCGCCATGGTGGCGACGAAGTTCCCGCCGTCGCCTACGACCCAGCTGGTCCGCACGATCACGTGCCGCTCCGGAAGCGCCGCCCGCACCGCCAGCTCCCCGGCGGCCTTCGACGCGCCGTACACCCCGAGCGGGGACGGTGGGGCGTCCTCGGGCACCGGGCCGGGCGCGGTGCCGTCGAAGACGTACTCGGTGGAGACGTGGACCAGCAGGGCACCGTGCTCCCGGGCCGCCGCGGCCAGGTGCGCGGGGCCGGCCGCGTTCGCCCGCCACGCCGCGCCCGGTTCGGTCTCCGCCCGGTCGACGGCGGTGTAGGCGGCCGCGTTGACCAGCACGTCGACGCCGGTGAAGTCGTACGCGGCGACGGCGTCGGCGTCGCCGATGTCCAGCGCCGCACGGTCGAGTGCCACCGCGCCGGGCAGTGCGGCGACCAGCGCCCGCCCGAGCTGCCCGTTCGCCCCCAGCACGCACGCGCGCACGCGCCCACCTCCCGATCGTCGGGGCCGACTCTGACACGCTGGCGGGGCCGGACAGTGAGCGGGGAGGGCACGTGCGCATCGTGGTGACCGGCGGGGCCGGGTTCATCGGGTCCTGTTTCGTGCGGGAGGTGCTGGGCGGGGAGCACCCCGAGCTGGCCGGGGCCGGGGTGACCGTGCTCGACGCGTTCACCTACGCCGGCCGGATCGAGAACCTCGCGCCCGTCGCCGACGACCCGCGGCTGACGGTCGAGCGCGGGGACATCCGTGACCCCCGGCGCGTCGCCGAGGTGCTCGACGGCGGTGCCGACCTGCTCGTGCACTTCGCCGCCGAGACCCACGTGGACCGCTCCATCACCGGCGCGGCGGACTTCGTGACGACCAACGTCGTCGGCACCCAGGTCCTGCTGCAGGCCGCGCTGGACGCGGGCGTCGGCCGGTTCGTGCACGTCTCCACCGACGAGGTGTACGGCTCGATCGCGTCGGGCTCGTGGCCCGAGACCCACCCGCTGGAGCCGAACTCGCCCTACAGCGCGGCGAAGGCGGGCAGTGACCTGCTGGCGCGCAGCTACCACCGCACCCACGGCCTGGACGTGGTGGTCACCCGCTGCTCGAACAACTACGGGCCGTACCAGTTCCCGGAGAAGGTGGTCCCGCTGTTCACCACCCGGCTCCTCGACGGCGGCACCGTCCCGCTCTACGGCGACGGCCTCAACGTCCGCGACTGGCTGCACGTCTCCGACCACTGCCGCGGGATCACCCTGGCCGCCACGACGGGCCGCGCCGGGGAGGTCTACAACATCGGCGGCGGCACCGAGCTGACCAACCTGGACCTGACCCGCGCGCTGCTCGCCGCCGTCGGCGAGGGGGAGGACCGCATCGAGCGGGTCGCCGACCGCAAGGGGCACGACCGCCGCTACTCCGTGGACTGGTCGAAGATCCGCGACGAGCTCGGCTACACCCCCCGGGTGCCGTTCGACGAGGGCCTGGCCGCCACCGTGGCCTGGTACCGCGACCACCGGAGCTGGTGGGCGTGAAGGCGACCCCGCTGTCGATCGAGGGCGCCTGGCTGTTCGAGCCGACCACCTTCGCCGACCACCGCGGCTCGTTCACCGCGCCCTTCCAGGGCCCGGCGTTCCGCGACGCGCTCGGGTTCGACCTGACCGTCGCCCAGACCAACCAGTCGGTGTCGGCGCGCGGGGTCGTGCGCGGCGTGCACTACGCCGACGTGCCGCCCGGCCAGGCCAAGTACCTCTACGTGGCCGCCGGCGCCGTCCGCGACGTCGTGGTGGACCTGCGGGTCGGGTCGCCGACGTTCGGGCGGGTCGAGGCGGTCGACCTCGACGCCGCCTCGATGCGGGCGGTCTACCTGTCCGAGGGACTCGGGCACGCCTTCCAGGCACTCGCCGACACCACCGTCGTCGGGTACCTGTGCTCGACGTCGTACACCCCGGCGGCCGAGCACGGGATCAGCCCGGTGGACCCGGCCCTCGTGCTGCCCTGGGCCGAGGGGGTCGAGCCGGTGCTGTCCGACAAGGACCGTGCCGCGCCCACCCTGGAGGAGGCCCTCGCCGCGGGAGCCCTGCCGACCTGGGAGAGCTGCCGCGCCCGCCTGGCGCAGCTGCGCGGGTAGCGGCTCAGTTCCCGGCCCAGCCGGACCGCACCGCGAAGTAGGCCCGGACGAACGGGTCCCGCGCCGCCCCTTCCGCGACGAGCGCCGCGCGGTGCTGCGCGACCCCGCGCGTCTCCGCGTCGATCTCCGGCGGCAGGACGTCACCGGCGAGGTCGGTGAGCCCCAGCAGTGCGAGCAGCAGGCCGTCGTGCCCGCCCGGCGCCGTCTCGGTGACCAGCAGCGACGCCAGCCGGGTCCGCAGCGCCCGGGCCGGCTCCGGGTCCTGCTCGGTCAGCAGCACCCGGCGGAACAGCCCGAACCGGCGGTACTCCTGCGCGGCGAGGACCCCGTCGGCGACCAGCTGCCCCACGGCGCCGCCCGCCGAGCCCGCCGGGGTCCGCGCGAGGTGCGCCGCGGTGGCGGCGACGGCGTGCGAGCCGGTGTCGGTGCCGTCCCGGGTGACCGCGGCCAGCGCCGCGGCCAGCGCGGGGTGGTCGGGCTCCCCGCCCGACGGCGTCACGGTGTCGCCGCCGTCGGGGCCGTCCCCGCCGTCGAGGTGCAGTGCGCCGGCGTCGACCAGGTCGCGCACCAGCGCGACGGGCAGGACCCGCCCGTCGAACCGGTCACCGATCCGGCCGGTCGAGCGGTCGAGCCCCAGCAGGAGCAGTTCCTCGGCCAGCAGCAGGGTCCGCACGGCCGAGGACGTTAGTGCCGGCGCGACACCTCGGCGTCACCGGGACGCACACTGCCCGACGTCTGCGACAGCCCGTCCGGGGCGGCAGCTAACCTCCGGCCATGTCGGAGAACACCACCCCGCTGAAGCTGTCGGTCATCGGGTGCGGCTACCTCGGAGCCGTGCACGCGGCCTCGATGGCGGAGCTGGGCCACGAGGTCGTCGGTATCGAGGTCGACGTCGCGAAGGCGGAGTCGCTGGCCGCGGGCCGGGTCCCGTTCTTCGAGCCGGGCTTCGAGGAGCTGCTGCGCCGGTCGCTGGACTCGGGGCGGCTGTCGTTCTCCTCGGACATGGCCGACGCCCGGGGCGCCGCGGTGCACTTCGTGTGCGTCGGCACCCCGCAGCGGCGCGGGGAGTACGCCGCGGACCTGACCTACGTCGAGGCGGCGACGGCGTCGCTGATCGAGGTGCTGGGCCCCGGCGAGCTGGTCGTCGGCAAGTCCACGGTGCCGGTGGGCACGGCCGCCCGGCTGGCCGAGCAGGTCGCGGCCCGGGTGCCGGACGCGGCCCTGGCGTGGAACCCGGAGTTCCTGCGCGAGGGCTTCGCGGTGGCCGACACCCTGCACCCGGACCGGCTCGTCTACGGCGTCCCGTCGCTGTCCGGCGTGGACACCGCGGTGGACGCGGAGAAGGTCCTGGACACCGTCTACGCGCGGATCGTCGCCGACGGCACGCCGAAGGTCGTCACCGACTACGCCACCGCGGAGATGGTCAAGACCGCCGCGAACTCCTTCCTCGCCACCAAGATCTCCTTCATCAACGCGATGGCCGAGCTGTGCGAGGCCACCGGCGCCGACGTGAAGCAGCTCGCCGACGCGATCGGCCACGACGACCGGATCGGCCGCAAGTTCCTCAATGCCGGGCTCGGCTTCGGCGGCGGCTGCCTGCCCAAGGACATCCGGGCGTTCATGGCCCGCGCCGGCGAGCTGGGCGCCGACCAGGCGCTGACCTTCCTGCGCGAGGTCGACAACATCAACATGCGGCGCCGGATCCGGATGGTCGAGCTGGCCCGCCAGGTGTGCGACGACTCCCTGCTCGGCAAGCGGATCGCGGTGCTGGGCGCGGCGTTCAAGCCCGACTCCGACGACATCCGCGACTCCCCGGCGCTGAACGTGGCCGCGCAGCTGCAGCTGCAGGGCGCGAACGTCCGGGTGACCGACCCGCAGGCGCTGCCCAACGTGCGGCGGCACTGGTCGCAGCTGGACTGCGTCGACACCCCGGAGGAGGCCGCCGAGGGCGCCGACGTCGTCCTGCTGCTGACCGAGTGGAAGCAGTACCGCGAGCTCGACCCGGGCTCGTTCGGGAAGGTCGTGAAGACCCGCCGGGTGCTCGACGGCCGCAACGCCCTCGACCGCGAGGCCTGGGAGTCCGCGGGCTGGACCTACCGCGCGCTGGGCAGGCGCAACGTCTGAGGCCGGCCCACGGTCCGCGCCCACGCCGCGAACCCGACGGGGTCGAGCCCGAACTCCCGCGCCCGCTCCGGACCGGCGGTGCGGGGGTGGGCGTCGACGAAGGCGTGGGACTGCACGAACGCCTCGACCAGCCCCTCCGCGCGGGCCTGCTCCGGGCTCTCGGTCAGGGTGAACGGCACGTCCCAGGCCTCGGTGAGCGCCGCGGCCGCCTGCCGGTAGCTCAGGCGCTCGCCGACCAGGTCGAGCGCGACGCCGTCGAACCGGTCCGGGTCGGCGAACGCGGCGGCCGCCGCGGCCCCGATGTCGGCCACCGCGACGAACGGGTGCACCAGGTCCGGGTCCAGCGCCAGCAGCAGCCGCGGCGCGTCGCCCCCGGCCAGGTACATCGACCACGGCACGAAGTTCTCCATGAACCCGCTGGGCCGCAGCCGGGTGACCCACCGGGCCCCGGCCCCGGCGAGCGCCTCCTCCGCGACGGCCTTGGACCGCCAGTAGTGGGCCATGTGCTCGCCCCAGACCGCGGCGTCGACGGCGCCGGGGTGTCCCAGCTCGCCGACCCCCGACACCGAGGTGTGCACCACCTGCGCGACGCCCGCGTCCCGGACCGCGGCCGCGATCGCGTCGGCGTGCCGCAGCTCCCGGTCGCCGAGCAGGTCGTCGAGGTCGGGCATCTGCACCGAGAACACCCCGCGGGCGCCGCGGGCGGCCGCCGTCACCGACGCCGGGTCGTCGAGGTCGCCGGTGACCAGGGTGGCGCCGGCGTCGGCGAGCGCCCGTGCCGCGGTGGTGCCGGGGTCGCGGACCAGCGCCCGGACCGGGATCCCCGCGGTGAACAGCGCCCGTGCCGCCGCCCCGCCCTGCCTGCCGGTCGCGCCCGTGACCAGTACCGGATCGTCCATGTCGTGCTCCTCCCGATGAAACGGGGTGGCCCCCCGTTTTCTCTCGCCTACGATATGGAGGACCACCCCGTTTTGTCGAGCCGTCCGGGAGGACCCATGCCGCGCGACGCCACGGCGGCCCCGCGGGCCGACCGCCTCCGCAACCGGGAACGCCTGCTCGGCGCCGCGATGGAGGTCGTCGCACGGGACGGGGCGCAGGCGTCGATGGAGGAGATCGCCCGCCGGGCGGGGGTCGGGTCGGCGACCCTGCACCGGCACTTCGCCTCCCGCCGGGCGCTGCTCGAGGCGGTGTTCGCCAACGGCGTCGACACCCTCTGCGCCCGCGCCGAGGCGCTCCGCCGTGCCGAGCCCGCCACCGCGCTGTGGACCTGGCTCGACGAGTTCGTCCACTACGTCGCGACCACCCGCGGCGTGGTCGAGGTCCTGCTCGCCGAGCCCGCCGAGGACGCCCCGGTCTGCCACACCGACCGGGTCCGGGCCGCCGTCCGCCCACTGGTGGCCGCCGCGGCCGAGGCCGGCGGGCTGCACCCCGACGCCCGCCCCGAGGACGTCGTCGCCCTCACCGCGGTCGTGTCCACGGCGGCGGGGGAGGACCCGTCCGCCGCACGGAGGCTGCTGCGCCTGACCGTGGACGGGCTCCGGGGGGCGGGCTGCGGTAGAACGCAGGCGTGACCTCGCACCCCGTCCTGGCCGGCTCGGACCGCGCGGCGTTCGGCTCGCTGCAGCGCGCCTCGACGCCCCGCGCCGAGCGCTACCGCATCGGCAAGGGGCTGCGGAAGGTCGCGCCCCGGTCCGGGCTCGCCGAGTGGTCCGCGCAGCTGCGCCGGGCCGACCCGGTCGACGTCGTCGAGGCGCAGAACGCCGGGCGCGTGCACGAGCTCGTCCCGCTGCGGATCCAGCGGATGACCGCCTCCCCGCACGCGTTCCTGCGCGGCGCCGCGGCCCTGCACGCCGCGGACTTCGCGGTGCTGCCCGAGACCGGCGTGCACCCCGTCATCTGCGGCGACGCCCACCTGGGCAACTTCGGCTTCTACGCCTCGCCCGAGCGCGACCTGGTCTTCGACCTCAACGACTTCGACGAGGCCCACCCCGGCGCCTGGGAGTGGGACCTGCGACGGCTGGTGTCCTCCACCTGGGTCGCCGGCCGGGACTCCGGCGCGACCGAACAGCAGTGCGGCGAGGCCGTCACCCGCTGCGTGACCTCCTACGCCGAGCACCTGCGCCACCTCGCCGACGAGCCGCTGCTCGCCCGCTCGTTCGACATCATGGACATCGACACCCTGCGCTCGGACGCCGACCACAAGACCTCGCGCCGGGTCATCGACAAGGCCGCCGAGCGGGCGCGCCGGCGCACCAGCGACCGCGCGCTGCCCCGGTTCGTGACCGAGGAGGGCGGGGCGCGGCGGATCGTCACCGAGCCGCCGCTGATCACCCACCCCGACGACGAGCACACCGCGCGCATCCTGGCCGCCCTCGACGAGTACCTCGCGACGCTGCCGCCGCACTGGAGCCGGATCCTCGGCGGTTACCACGCCGTCGACGTCGCCCACAAGGTCGTCGGGGTCGGCTCGGTCGGGCTGCGCGCCTACCTCGTGCTCTGCGAGGGCTCCAGCCCCGACGACGTGCTGTTCCTGCAGCTCAAGCAGGCGCGCCGGTCGGTCGTCGCGCCGTGGGTGCACGGCGGCGAGGCCTGGCACGCCCACCAGGGCCAGCGGGTCGTGGAGTACCAGCAGGCCCTGCAGACCGTCTCCGACCCGCTCCTGGGCTGGACGACGATCAACGGCCGCCAGTACTACGTCCGCCAGTTCCGCGACATGAAGGGCGCGATCGTCCCCGACACCCTCGACGCCCCCGCGCTGGCCGACTACGCCGACGTCTGCGGCAGGCTGCTCGCCAAGGGGCACGCCCGCACCTCGGGGGCGTCGATGATCGCCGGCTACCTGGGGAAGGGCGGCAAGGTGGCCGCGGCGCTCGCGACGTTCGCCAGGGCCTACGCCGACCAGACCGAAGCCGATCATGACGCGCTGGTCCGCGCGGTGCGGTCCGGGCGGCTGTCGGATCGGACACCTGAGCAGGTGCCGGGCACGGCGATCGGCTAGGTTCTGGCCCCGTGACCGTCGTCGAAACCCTGCTGGTCTTCGTGGTCGCGCCGGCTGTCCTGTACTTCGCGATCTGGGGCTGGATCGCGATGCGGAACCGGAGCAACCGCCCCCGCTACAACGCGGGTGACCCCTGGCCGTACGAGCCGCTGTTCTGGATCGCCGAGCCGTCCGCCGCGGGGCACCACGCCGCGCACGCCGGACACGGCGACACCGCCCCGTCCGAGGGCGGCGACACCCGAGGAGGTACCGGTGGCAAGTGGTGACCTCGCCGTCTTCACCGGCAACGAGGAGGACCTGCCCGAGGGGTCGGTCGTCACGAACTCCGGTCGCCTGTCGGTGGCCGAGAACTTCGTCGAGCCGTCCGCGGCCGCGCACCCGTTCACCCCGGTGCAGCTGACCCGCCTGGACGAGGCGCTGTACCTGGCCAGCCGCGAGACCGGCCTGCGGTTCGCGCTGTACCTGGGCGACCTGGGTGCCGACGCGCGGGCCACCGCGGTCGACCTGCACGGGCGCGTCGACGACCACGAGGACGCGGTGCTCGTCGCCGTGAGCCCCGAGCAGCGCCTGCTGGAGATCGTGACCGGCGCCGAGGCGAAGGTCCGCCTCCCCGACCGTGGCGCCAAGCTCGCTCTCATGAGCATGGTCGCGTCCTTCAAGGAGGGCGATCTGTTCGGTGGAATCCTGTCCGGACTGAGGATGCTGGCGGACCAGGCCGGCAGCCGCCCCTGAGCTGGGGTTTCCCACCCGGTGGACACCGCGGGCGGACACCCGGGCGCGTCCGTGGACAGTGCGGCGCCCGCGTGTCCGTCACTCGCGGCCCACCACGATCGGCGCAGCGGCTCTAAGGTGTCCCCCATGGTGCGCAGCGGGAGGACCGAGCGGTGACCGGCCCCACCGGCAGCCCGATCCTGATCGTCGACGACCACGAGCTGGTCGGGTCCGCTCTCGCCCTCAACCTGCGCGCCGAGGGCGAGGACGCGACCTTCCAGCCGGTCCGCTCCGCCGCCGCGGTGCTGGAGCACGCCCGGCGCGTCACGCCCGGGCTCATCGTGCTCGACCTCGACCTGGGGCGTGACCCGGAGGGCAACCGCATCGACGGGGTCCGGCTCGTCGGCCCCCTCTGCGAGGCGGGCTGGCGGGTGGTGGTGCTGTCCGGCAGCTCCGACGCCGGCCGGGTCGGCGCCGCCCTGGACGCGGGCGGGTTCGTGTTCGTCCCCAAGAACGCGCCGTTCCCGGCGCTGCTCAGTGCCATCCGCGAGGCCCACGCCGGGCGCTCGATCATGCCGCCGGGCCGCCGTGAGCAGTTCATCCGGCTGCACCGCGACCGGGAGCACGAGCGCCGCGACCTGCACGAGAAGCTGGGCAGGCTCACCCAGCGCGAGCGCGAGGTCCTCGCCCTGCTGGCGGGCGGCAAGCGTGCGCAGTCGGTGGCCGACCACTTCGTCGTCTCGCTGGCGACGGTCCGGACGCAGATCCGCGCGGTGCTGACCAAGCTGGAGGTCGGCTCCCAGCTGGAGGCCGTCGCGCTCTACCGCAAGGCCGCCGGGATCTGACCCGTTCGGCCCACAACACAGCCACCGAACGTCACCGAGAATGACGAGTCCTATCATCGCTTTCTCATCAGTCCGGCGACTTCTTCGGGGCGGAGGGGACGTGGCGTCCGGTTTCCTCGGCGCGCTCCTGGGGCCGCAGCGGCGGGCCCGGTTCCTGGCCGGACACCTGACCGACGTGCTGGTCGTCGCGGTCCTGGCCGTCCTCGTGGTGGCGGTGAGCCGCCCCGCGGTCGTCGACGGACGGATCGACCTGTCCGACGCGACGGCGGTGCTCACCCTCGTCGCGGCCGCGGTCGGCTCGGCGGCGGCGATCGTCGCGCTGGTGACGGGGCGGCTGTCCGGGGACCCCCGTCCGTCGTGGTTCGGGGCCGCCCTCCTGCTCTACGGCGTCGTGCTCCTCCCGCTGTCCGCACTGGTCCTGCCGCAGTACCCGGCGGGCACCCCGCGGCTGGCCGTGCTGACCATGTTCGTGATCAGCCTGTGCATCCTGGTCGCCGCGCTGCGGCCGCCGCTGGTCCTCGGGGCCTGGGGCGGCTGGGCGCTGGCCGCGGTCGCCCTCGTCATCGGCGGGGTCGTCGCGTCGCAGGCGGAGAGCCCGTTCACCCGGATGGTGGCGACCTCGCCGCTCTACTCGATCGTGGTGCAGAGCGGCTGGGCGCTGGTCGCGGTGCTGTTCCTGCTCGACGGCTACCGGCGCCCGAGCCGGATCCGGGCCCGGATGGGGCTCGGCCTGCTGATCGTCGCGGTGTCGCAGCTGTACCGGGCGATCGTGCCCGGCCAGGAACCGACGGCCGGCCTGGTCTACCCGTCGCTGCGGGTGCTCGGGATGGGCGTGGTGCTCACCGCGCTGCTGACCATGGCGCTGCGTGCGGTGACCCAGATGCAGGACGACTACGACCAGCTCCAGGACACCCTCGGCGAGGCGTCGGCGCTGCTCGAACGGGCCACCGGCCAGACCGCCGAGCGCGACCACGAGCTGCGCAACGGCCTGGCGGGCCTGGCCGGCGCCGCGCAGCTGCTGACGACCCGCCCCGGTGACGACCCCCAGGTCGCCCGGATGCGGGAGGCGGTGCTCGCCGAGCTGAACCGGCTCCGCCAGATGCTGCAGACCCCGATCACCGTCGAGGACACCGTGGCCGACCCGATGGTCGACGGGCGCGACGCCGCCCTGCTCGACTACGGCCCGGACTACGCCCCGGTCGCCCCGTCGCCGGGGGCGGACACCGGCGGCGAGCACGACGTCGGGGAGGCCCTGCGCACCCTGGTGGACCTGCGCGACGGCCGCTGCATCACCCTCGACACCCAGGACGACCTGCCCCCCGTCGCCGCGCCCGAGTCGCTCACCCGCCAGGTCGTGACGAACCTGCTGGCCAACTGCGACCGGCACGCGCCCCGGACCCCGGTGGTGGTGCGGGCCCGCCTCGCCGACGAGCCGGGTCTGGTCGCCGTCGAGGTCCGCGACCACGGCCCCGGCCTGCCGGACGGGCAGGAGCAGCTCGAGATCGTCCGCGGCCGGCACGACGAGGCCGCCGGCGGCTCCGGGCTCGGGCTGCACATCAGCGCCCAGCTCGCTCAGGAGCACGGCGGCACCCTGGTGCTCCGTACGGTGGACGCACCCCGCGGCTGTCTTGCCGTACTCACACTTCCGGTGGCCCGCTGATCGGGTGGCGACGTGTCCACGACCTGCCGTTCCGTCCACGGAAGGTCTTTTCGTCGCCGCGAGCCATTCCCACGCGCCCCACGCGATCTCATACTGGGTGACGCAACGGCACGGTGCGATGACGCGATGGTCGTCCGCGCTGCCGTTCGCCGGCACGAAGGAGGTCACCATGGCGCACGAGAACGACGGCACCGACCGCAGGACCCCCGCCACCCCCACGGCCGCGGTCCTGACACCGCCGACGGGCCTGGAGCCCGTCCCGGCGCTGCCCCGGCCGCGCACACCGTCCGAGCCGCGGACCCCGGCCGGTCCGCCCGCGCCCGTCGTCCCGCAGGTGGGACTGTGCACCTGCGGCCACCCGGAGGACCTGCACGACCACTACCGCCCGGGCACCGACTGCGGCAGCTGCGGGCCGCGTGTCTGCGCGGGCTTCCGCTCCGCCGACGAACCGGCGTCGACGAACCCGCTGCGGCGGTGGCTGCGCCGCCGCTGACCACACCCCGACACACGAACGGCGCCCCGGGAGCACGGACTCCCGGGGCGCCGTCGTGCGTGGGTCAGGGCTGCTGGACCGCGGTGGTCCGCTCCGGGTCCGGAGTGGCCTGACCGTCGAACTCACGGGCGGCCAGCGCGCGCACGATCCCGGCGCGCCCCTCGGACACGAGCCGGCGCAGCGACGCCGGCTTGGACTCGTCGGCGAGCCAGGCGTCCGCCGCCGCGACGGTCGGCTCCGCGACCGCCCAGGACGGGAACAGTCCGACGACGACGTTCTGCGCCAGCTCCGAGGTCCGGCGCGCCCACACGCCGTCGATCTCGTCGAAGTACCGCTGGACGTAGCCGTCGAGCAGCCCGGGGCTCACCGTCGACAGTGCGGGGTGGGAGAACCCGGAGATCGCCGACTCGTTGATCGCGTTCGGCAGGGAGTCGTCGTGCACGGCACGCTGCCACGCCCGCTCCTTGGCCTCCGCGGTCGGGATCAGCGCGCGAGCCCGCTCGGCCTGCCGCGCCCCGGTGGAGGTGGCGTCGCGCTCGGCCTCCTCGGCGATCTCGGTCTCGCCGGCCTTCCCGTGCGCGACGAGTGCGTGCAGCAGCCGCCAGCGCAGGTCGGCGTCGACGGTCAGTCCCTTCGGGACGTCGACGTCGAGCAGCCAGCCCTTCATCCGGTCCAGGGTGTTCTCCGGCAGCACCGAGGCGGTCAGCGCGTTGACCACCGCCAGCTGGACGTCCGACCCGGGCGGGGCGGTGTCCAGGCGGAACCGCAGCGCGTCGGTCAGCAGCGGCCAGCCGCGGCCCTGCGCCCACTCCGGGGTGCAGTACGACGCCGTCGCGGTCTGGGCCTGCAGCAGCAGCCGCTGCACGACGCCGATCTCGGACTCGGTGTCGAACCCGCCGGCGACCAGGGTGACGAAGTCACGGGCCTTCAGCTCGGCCTCACGGGTCATCTCCCACGCCGAGGACCAGCACAGCGTGCGCGGCAGCGACTCGGCGATGTCGCCGATCCGGTCGACCAGGGTCGCGAGCGAGCCCGGGTCCAGGCGCAGCGCGCAGTAGGTGAGGTCGTCGTCATTGACCAGGACGAGCTTGCCGCGGGGCAGCCCGACCAGCTCCGGGACGGCCGTGCGCTCGCCGGAGATGTCGAGCTCGACGCGGTGGGTGCGGACGAGCTTGCCGGTCTCCGGGTCGTCGTCGTAGACGCCGACGGCGATCCGGTGCGTGCGCAGCTCACCGGCACCCGGCCGGGCGCCGCCCTGCACGACGTCGAACGAGGTGAACTTCCCGGCCTCGTCGAGCTGGAACGACGGGCGCAGCAGGTTCAGGCCGGTGGTGCGCAGCCACTGCGCGCCCCAGTCCGACAGGTCCCGGCCGGACGCCTTCTCCAGCGAGCCCAGCAGGTCGTCGAAGGTGGCGTTGCCCCAGGCGTGGGCGGCGAAGTAGGCGCGCAACCCGGCCAGGAACGGCTCCAGCCCGACGTAGGCGACGAGCTGCTTGAGGACCGACGCGCCCTTGGCGTAGGTGATGCCGTCGAAGTTGACCTCGACGGCCTGCAGGTCCGGGATGTCCGCGGCGATCGGGTGCGTCGAGGGCAGCTGGTCCTGCCGGTAGGCCCAGGACTTCTCGAGGTTCGCGAACGTCGTCCAGGCGCCCGTGTACTCGGTCGCCTCGGCCTGGCACAGCACCGACGCCCAGGTCGCGAACGACTCGTTGAGCCACAGGTCGTCCCACCAGCGCATGGTCACGAGGTCGCCGAACCACATGTGCGCCATCTCGTGCAGGATCGTCTCGGCGCGCCGTTCGTAGAGCGTGCGGGTCACCCGCGACCGGAAGACGTAGTCCTCCAGGAACGTGATCGCGCCGGCGTTCTCCATCGCACCCGCGTTGAACTCGGGCACGAACAGCTGGTCGTACTTGCCGAACGGGTAGGTCACCCCGAAGTTGCGGTGGTAGAAGTCGAAGCCCTGCCGGGTCTCGGTGAAGATCCGCTCGTGGTCCATGTGCGGGGCCAGCGAGGCGCGGCAGAAGATGCCCAGCGGGATCTCGGCGTGCTCGTCGCGGTAGGTGTCGTGCCAGCTCGCGTACGGCCCGGCGATCAGCGCGACCAGGTAGGTCGAGAGGATCTCGGTCCGCTCGAAGCGGTGCACCCCGCCCTCGACCGTCGCCGGGGCGTTGGAGATGACCTTCCAGTCCTCCGGCGCGGTCACGGTGAGGGTGTAGCGGGCCTTGAGGTCGGGCTGGTCGAAGCAGGGGAACAGCCGCTTGCAGTCGGCCGTCTCGAACTGCGAGTACAGGTAGACGGCCTGGTCGACGGGGTCGACGAAGCGGTGCAGGCCCTCACCGGTGTTGGTGTAGAGCCCGGTCGCGACGATCGTCAGCTCGTTCTCCGCGGCGAGACCGGGCAGCGCGAGGCCGTCCTCCTCGGTCCACGCGGCGGCGTCGAGCTCGGTGCCGTTCAGCGTCGCCGAGGTGATGCCGTCGCCCACCCACTCGATCCACGTGCTCCCGCCGGGCTCGGCCGCGGTGAAGCGCACCGTGGTCGTCACCGCGAACGTCCGCTCGGAGGGGGCTCCGGCGCCGTCGGTCAGGTCGATCGTGACGTCGTAGGTGGAGACGTCGAGCAGCGCCGCGCGCTCCTCGGCCTGGGCACGGGTGAGGTTGGGCGGGGTCACGTCGTTCGGGGTCCTCTCGGGGAGTGGTGTCGTCGGCATCCAATCACGGTGCCCGGGGCGCGGCCCGTGGAATCCGCGGCCGGTGCCCGGTGTTGCGCCGGGTATGACGACTCCTGCTGCCGACGGCCGCGCACGCATCGACATCTGGTTCGACCCGCTGTGCCCCTGGGCGTGGCTGACCTCCCGCTGGGTGCTGGAGGTGGAGAAGGTCCGCGCCGTCGACGTCACCTGGCACGTCATGAGCCTGTCCGTGCTGAACGAGGGCCGTGAGCTGCCCGAGCAGTACGTCGAGCTCATGTCGAAGGGCTGGGGCCCGGTGCGCGTGTGCATCGCCGCCGCCGAGCTGAAGGGCCCGGAGGTCCTCGCGCCGCTCTACACCGCGCTCGGCGAGCGCATCCACAACCAGGGCAACAAGGACTTCGACGACGTCATCGCGGGCGCGCTCAAGGAGCTCGACCTCCCGGCGTCGCTGGCGGAGGCCGCGCACTCCACCGAGTACGACGAGAAGCTGCGCGCCAGCCACCACGAGGGCATGGACCCGGTGGGTCTCGACGTCGGCACCCCGACCATCCACGTCGACGGCGTGGCGTTCTTCGGGCCGGTCATCTCCCGGGTCCCGAAGGGCGAGGACGCCGGCCGCCTGTTCGACGGCGCCCGGCTGCTGGCCGAGAACCCGCACTTCTTCGAGCTCAAGCGCACCCGTACCGAGGACCCGTCCTTCGACTACTGAGCCGGTGACGGCGTGATCGCCGCGATCGAGGGGGCCGGTGCCGGATGTGGCACCGGACCCCTCACTCGTGACGATCACCCGGCGGCGCCGCTCGCGATCGCGAACGGGATCGCCCGTTCGGCCGTGGCGGGCGCCGCGGGGGCGCACAGTGCCCGGCCGTGGACACCTGGTTCTCGCGGCGGACGACGTCGGTGCTCGGAGCGGTGGCGCTGGTCGCCGGGACGCTCGCGGGCGGACAGCTCGCGGTCGGCGCCGTGCTGGACCGGGGCGCGCTCGCCGACGCGGTGCCCCGGACGTCGCTGAGCCCGTACTCCGACGGCGCGTTCACCGTGCGGGCCGCGGCGGTGGACAGCCGGGTCGACATCGCCGGGGCCGAGGACGGCTCCTACGTGCTCGGCCACACCCCGGCGGGCAGCGACGTGGTCCTCGACCTCGACCTGCTCTCCGGCGACACCGCGCGCCCGTGGTGGGTGCAGCCCGCCACCGGGACGACGCTGGAGCTGGCCCAGCTCGCGAGCTCGGGGATCGCCCGGTTCCCGGCCCCACAGGGCGCGGGCGGGAGCCGCGACTGGGTCCTGGTGGTCGACGACGTCGCCGCCGGGTACGGCGCACCCGACGCCGACGCCGTCGCACGGGCGGTGGGGGAGCGGGTGCGGTCCGCGGTGGCGAGGGCGGGGTCCGGCCGGGTCTCCGGCGCGGACGGTTCCGGTGCGGACGGCGCGGCCGGGGGACCGGACCCGGCGGGGCCCTCCGGCGGTTCCGGCGACGGCCACGGTTCCGGCGACGGCCACGGTTCCGGCGACGGCCGCGGTTCCGGCGACGGCCACGGCTCCGGCGGCGGCGCGGGCGACGCGGCGGGTGGGGACGGGGGCCGGGGTGGCACGGGCAGCGGTGCCGACGGGGCCCCGGACAGCGCCGGGCCGGACAGCGGCTCGGACGGCGACGGCTCGGGTGGCAATGGCTCGGGTGGCGACGACTCGGGTGACGACTCGGGTGACGACTCGGACGGCGCCGGTTCGACCGGTGGCGACGGCGGCACCGGTGGCGGCGGCGGGGGCGACGACCGCTCCGATACCCCGTCGGGCTCCGGCGGTTCCGGCCACCGCTCCGGCGGCAGCGCCGGTGACGGCCCGGCCTCCGGCTCCGAGCCGGAGGACCGCGACTTCGGCGGTTCCGGCGGGGACGGGGGCTCTTCCGGCGGGAGCGGTGGATCGTCCGATGGCGACGACTCCACCGAGGGCGGCAGCGGCGGGTCCGGTAGCGACGGGGACCGCGAGGACAAGGGCGACGAGGACCGCGGGGGCAAGGCGGACGAGGACCGCAGGAACGGGAGCGGCGGGGGAGAAGCTGACGCCCCGGCCCCCGCGGCCCCCGCGCCGAAGCCGGAGAAGAAGAAGGAGCCGGCGCCGTCGTCGTCGGCGAAGGCGGCCGACGGCACCTGGGACGAATTGGCGCAGTGCGAGTCCTCCGGCGACTGGTCCATCTCGACCGGGAACGGCTACCACGGTGGTCTCCAGTTCGACAAGGGCACCTGGAGCGACTTCGGCGGCACGAAGTACGCCCCCACCGCCGACGGCGCCAGCAAGGAGCAGCAGATCGAGATCGCGACCAAGGTCCGCGACGCCCGCGGCGGTTACGGATCGTGGCCGGCATGTGCCAACAAGTTGGGCCTTCCGAGGTGATCGATCGTCCTGTGGTGTGGCGTACGGTCGCTGGCTGCGCGACCGGTGGTCGCGTAGGGTCCGTGGTCCCTCTCCCGGTCGTTCGCAGCACCTGCCCTGCCGACGGCGGCCCGGCCTCGATTCCCTACCCTTGGACCTCATGAGTTCGCCCATCCCCGACGCCCACCGGATCGGGAACCGCTACCGGCTCGACGAGCGGATCGGTGCCGGTGCGATGGGTGCCGTGTGGCGGGGGACGGACGAGCTGCTGAACCGCACGGTGGCCGTCAAGGAGCTGCTCGCGGCGGCCCTGCCGTCCGACGAGCAGCTGGAGGAGTCCCGCCAGCGGATCCTGCGCGAGGGCCGGATCGGCGCCCGCCTGCAGCACGCGCACGTGATCAGCATGTTCGACGTCGTCGTCCACGACGACCGTCCGTGGCTGGTCATGGAGTACCTGCCGTCGCGCTCGCTGGCCGCGGTGCTCGCCGAGAAGGGTCCGATCCCGCCGCGGGAGGCCGCCGCGATCGGCCGTCAGGTCGCCGACGGGCTGGCCGCCGCGCACACCGCGGGCGTCGTGCACCGTGACATCAAGCCGGGCAACGTCCTGATCGCCGAGGACGGCCGGGCCAAGATCACCGACTTCGGCGTGTCCCGCGCCGTCGACGACGTGCAGCTCACCCGTACCGGCGTCATCGCCGGCACCCCGGCCTTCCTGGCCCCGGAGGTCGCCCGCGGCCAGGAGCCGACGGCCGCCTCGGACGTCTTCGCGCTCGGCGCGATGCTCTACGCCTCGGTCGAGGGCGAGCCGCCGTTCGGCCTCGACGACAACGCCTACGCCCTGCTGCACAAGGTTGCCACCGGCGCGATCACCCCGCCGCAGGAGGCGGGCCCGCTGACCGCGCTGCTGATGCGCCTGCTGGCCAACGACCCCACCGAGCGGCCCAGCTCCGCCCAGGCCCGCGAGGCGCTCGCCCGGATCGCCGCGGGCCAGTCCGTCGCCGGTCTCGCGACGCCGTCCACGGCGACCGCGGTGATGGACACCGGCGACGGCGCGGGCGCGCCCGACGGGCTCGAGGCGCAGGGCGGCGGGACCGTCGTCGACGCGCCGGCCGTGCCCGCACCGCAGGTCATCCCCGGTCCCGGCGGCCGTGGTGGCCGACGGGGCGGTGCCACCCGCTCCCGGGACGGGCGGGGTCGTCGCACCCCGGTCGTACTGGGCGCGGTGGCCGTGCTGCTCGTCGTCGGCGGCGGTGTCGCGTTCGGCGTCTACTCGACCAGCCGGCAGCAGGACGCCCCGCCGGTGATCGCCGCCCCGCCGACGAGCGGGTCGCCGTCGCCGAGCGCGGCACCGACGACCACGCCCGCGCCGACGACCACCCCGACGCCGACACCGACCACGGGGACCGGCGAGGTCCAGGACCCGGTGTCGTTCGTGCAGAACTACTACCGGATGCTGCCCGGCGACATCGACGGTGCGTTCGCGATGCTCAGCCCGCAGGCGCAGGCCCAGAGCGAGGGCATCCAGGGTTTCCGGACCTTCTACAGCGGCGTCCGCAACGTCTACGCCGAGAACCTGCGCAACGCGGGCCCGAACACGGTCACCGCGACCGTCGTGTTCATGCGCAACGACGGCACGACGACCCGGGAGAACTACCGGTTCGTCGTGGGCACCGACAGCGAGGGCCAGGAGATCCTGCAGTCGTTCAGCACGGCCTGACCGTTCCGATCGGTCAGCCGGGGCGCAGCGACGTCACGAAGTCCGTGGTCGCGGCGACGATCTGCCGTTGTGCGGTCGCCCGGTCCACGCCCGCCTCGCCGTCGCCGGTCTGCGGGCCGTAGTCGCCGAAGTAGGCGTGCACCCCGCCGTCGACGACGACGAAGCGGGTCCCCGCGGGCAGCTGCGCCCAGGAGTCCGCGATCGCGTCCGGTGTGGCCAGCGCGTCGCGGGAGCCGGACACCGACAGGGCCGCCACCGGCGCCCCCGACACGTCGGCGGCCGGGTAGGACGCCCACAGCACCAGCCCACGCACCCCGGGCACGTCGAGTGCCCGCGCGGCCGCCACGCCGCCGAGGGAGTGTCCGCCGACCGCCCAGGTGCGGACCTCGGGCGCCGAGCCGACCGTCCGCGCGACGGCCCCCGGATCGGTCAGCGCGACGCCCAGCGGCGGCGCGGTCACGATCACGCGCACCCCCTGCTCGGCCAGCGGGCGCAGCAGCGCCAGGTAGGCCCGCGGGTCGACCAGCGCCCCGGGGACGAACACCAGGCCCCGGCCGGACGGCGCGGTCGGGCGCATCTCCCACGTCGTCGCGGTGTGCACCACCGCGACCCGGTCCGACGGTGTGGTCGCGGCGAGCGCGGTCGCGTCGGCCTCGTAGGGCCGCAGCCACAGGACGGCGGCGACCAGTGCGACCAGCAGCACCGCACCGGTGGCCCGCCCGGTCGTCCGCAGCCGTCCGGGCCGCGCCGGGCGCGCCGACCGCACCACCAGGACCAGCCCCACCAGGGCGACGACGGCGAGCAGCACCGGGTAGGCCGGGTGCCCGGCGAGCAACACCGGTCCCCCGACGACGACGATCCCCACCACGACGACCACGGCCACGATCCCGACCAGCGCCCGCACCGCGACCGCCCACCCGGGCCGGGCCGCCCGGTCAGCCACGGGCCACCGTCGCGGTCACGAACTCCACGATCCGGGCGTTCGCCGCGGCCCGGGTGTGCCGGTCGTGCACCTCGTGGCCCTCGTCGGGGATGCGCAGCAGCTCCACCGGCGCACCGCGCCCGGCCAGTGCCGCGTGGATCGAGAGTGCCTGTGTCAGCGGGACGTTCGTGTCGTGCTCGCCGTGCACGACCAGCAGCGGTGCGGCGATGCGGTCCGCCGCGCGCAGCGGGGACAGCTCCTCCAGCAGCGCGCGGTCCCGGCGCGGGTGTCCGTACTCGGTGGTCGCGGGCCCGCTGATCCACGGCTCGGAGTCGGCGTAGAAGGCGGTCATGTCGGACATGCCGCACACGTCGACGCCCGCTGCGAACAGCTCCGGGAACCGGGTCAGCGCGGCCAGGGTGAGGAACCCGCCGTAGGACCGGCCGCCGACGACGATCCGGCGCGGGTCGACGTCGGGCACCCCGGCCAGCAGTCGGGTCGCGGCCCGCACGTCGGCGATCGAGCCCGGCCGCAGCGGGCCGTCGTCGAGCCGGGCGAAGGCCCGCCCGCGCCCGGAGGACCCGCGCACGTTCGGCGTGAGCACGGTGACCCCGGCGGCGACGAGGCCGTGCAGCAGCGGCGCCCAGCCGGGCCGTTCCTCGGACTCGGGCCCGCCGTGCAGCCACACGAACCCCACCCCCGTCGGCGACGACGGCCGGTGCAGCCATCCGGTCAGCCGCAGCCCGTCCTCGGCCGGGAAACCGACCGCCTCCGGACGCGGGGGCCGCGGTGTCACCGGGGTGCCGCCGAGCAGCGGGGTGGCCGGGCGCGCGTCGAGCGGCATCCGCACCACGTACGGCGCCACCCCCGGCGAGTGCCCCGCGACCAGCAGCGACACGCCGTCGCGGGCGAAGGCCACGCCGGTGACGACGTCGCACGGCGCGGGCAGCCGCTCCGGCCTGCCGCCACGCAGGTCGGCGATCTCGACCTGGCTGCGCCCGCCGACGTTCCACACCAGAGCGGCCCGCGGACCACCCGGGTCCAGCGCCACGACCTCCAGGTCGGCGCCGGGCCGGACGGCGACCGGGCGGGCGGGGGACAGGCGGTGCTCACCCGCGGGGCCGAGGGCGACGGCGAGCAGCGCGGTGTGCTCGCGGTCGGCGTCGGTGTGCACCCAGAGCGTGCCCGGGGCGCTGCCGAAGCGGGCGGCGGCGGTGAGCGCCCCGCCGGGCCCGCCGATCACCCGGTCCCGGGTGCCGCGGTGCAGGTCGACCAGCTCCAGGGCGCGCTCCCCGCGACGGCCGGTGCGCAGCACGACCCGTCGTCCGTCGGCCGACACCGCCTGGACGACGGCCGACTGCCCGGACCCGAGCACAGTGGAGGAGCCGTCGCGTACGTCGACCAGGCAGGCGGTGCCGTCGCCCGGCTCGGCGCCGCGCGGGGTCGCGTCGGACAGCACGGTGACGCCCAGCGACCGTCCGCTCGGCGCCCACGCGCCCAGCACGACGGCGGTGGCGTGGGTCGCGATCCCGACGGCGGGCCCGCCGTCGGGATCGAGCAGCGCCACCCGGGTGCGGTCGCCGCCGCACGGGGCGACCTGCACCGCGATCCGGCTGCCGTCGGGGGACCAGGACAGCGCGGTCACGTCGGCGTGCGGGCCGGGGGCCTCCAGGACCCGCGCCCCGTCCGGGTCGACCGGTCCGTCCGCCGGCAGCGCCGCGACGTGCACCCGCGGGCGCCCGGTGCGGTCGGAGATCCAGGCGATGCGGGTGCCGTCGGGGGACGCTGCGGGCGAGTGGTGCCCGGGCTCGGCCCCGGCGACGGCACGGTCGGGGGCGGTCTGGGTGATCTGCACGGTCTGCCCGGCCTCCACCGATCACATCCCCCGTTCCTGCTGTCGTGTCCTGCGGTTCCGCGCGGCCGGACGCCGAAACTACCCGGTGGGTCCGCACCGGGTTCCACCTCACGTGCGCCGGGCCCCGCCCGCAAGACCCACTGCGTTTCGGGGTGGTGACAAGCGCTACGGCGAACGAGGGATTCGTTCGTACGGAACACGAACAAACCCTGGACCGGGGCCGCTGCCGGGAGCATGCTCGCCGGAGCCGCCCCCACACCTCCAGGAGCAGACGATGGCCGTCCCCGCCCCGACCCCCGCCGACAAGTTCTCCTTCGGACTGTGGACCGTCGGCTGGACCGCCGCCGACCCGTTCGGCGCCCCGACCCGCCCGGCGCTCGACGTCGTCGAGGCGGTCGAGCGGCTCGCCGAGCGCGGCGCGTGGGGCCTGACCTTCCACGACGACGACCTGTTCGGCTTCGCCCCCGAGCGCGCGCACCGCGACCGGCAGATCGCCCGGCTGCGCGAGGCCTGCGCGGCCACCGGCATGACCGTCCCGATGATCACCACGAACCTGTTCTCGCACCCGGTGTTCAAGGACGGCGGGTTCACCTCCAACGACCGGACCGTGCGGCGGCTCGCGCTGCGCAAGGTGCTGCACAACGTCGAGCTGGCCGCCGAGCTCGGCGCCCGCACCTTCGTCCTCTGGGGCGGACGGGAGGGCTCGGAGTACGACTCCGCCAAGGACGTCCGCGCCGCCCTGGACCGCTACCGCGAGGCGATGGACCTGCTCTGCGGGCACGTCCTGGAGCAGGGCCACGACATCCGGTTCGCGATCGAGCCCAAGCCCAACGAGCCCCGCGGCGACATCCTGCTGCCCACCGTCGGGCACGCGCTGGCCTTCGTCGAGCGGCTCGCCCACCCCGAGCTCGTGGGCGTCAACCCCGAGGTCGGGCACGAGCAGATGGCCGGGCTCAACATGGCGCACGGCGTCGCCCAGGCGCTGTGGGCGGGCAAGCTGTTCCACATCGACCTGAACGGCCAGCGCGGCATCAAGTACGACCAGGACCTCGTGTTCGGCCACGGCGACCTGCTCAACGCCTTCGCCCTGGTCGACCTGCTCGAGACCGCGGGCTACGACGGCCCCCGCCACTTCGACTACAAGCCCTCGCGCACCGAGGACGTCCGCGGCGTGTGGGACTCCGCCGAGGCGAACATGCGGACCTACTTGCTGCTGCGCGAGCGGGCGGCCGCGTTCCGGGCCGACCCCGAGGTCGTCGCCGCGCTGGAGGAGGCCGGCGTGCCCGCGCTGTCCGAGCCGACCCTGAACGACGGGGAGACCGTGGCGGACCTGCTCGCGGACCCGGCGTTGGACGCCGTCGACCCGGACGCGCTCGGGCGTCGCGGGTACGGCTTCGTCCGGCTGCACCAGCTCGCGTGTGAGCACCTCGCCGGGGCACGCTGACCCCGTGCACGACCGATCTCCCCGCCCGCAGGCCCCGCCCGCGCGTCCACCGGCGGTGCGCCGGCACAACCTCGGCCTGCTGCTGGGGGCGCTGCGGGCGGCGCCGTCGTCGCGGGCGTCGCTCGCCGCGGCGACCGGGCTGACCCGCGGCACCGTCGCGGGGCTCCTGGACCCGCTGGTCGCCGCGGGTGTGCTCGCGGAGGGGGAGCCGGACCGCAGCGGGGTCGGGCGGCCCGGGACGCCGCTGGCGTTCGCCGGCACCGGGCCCGTCGTGCTGGCCGTGTCGGTCGAGGTCGACGGCGTCGACGCGCTGGTCACCGGCCTGGACGGGCAGGTGGTGCACCGGACGCGCCGGCGCCGCGACCACCGCGGTCTCGACCCGGACGCGGTGTTCGGGCGGGCCGCGCGGACCGCGGCGAACCTGGCCGCGCGCACCGGCCGACCGGTCGCCGGGGCCGGGATCGCCGTCCCCGGACCGGTGCACGGCTCGGACGGCGCGGCGGTGCTCCTGCGGGCCCCGAACCTGCCCCGGCTCGACGGCTGCCGCCCCGCCGAGCACGCCGGGGCGCTCGGTGAGGTGCCGCTGCTCGTCGGCAACGAGGCCTCGCTCGGGGCGCTCGCGCACCTGGGGCAGGCCGACGACTTCCTCTACGTCTCCGCCGACGTCGGGATCGGCGGCGGGATCGTCGTCGACGGGCGGGTGCTGCCCGGTGCCCGCGGCGTCGCCGGGGAGATCGGGCACGTCGTGATCGAGCGCGACGGGCGGCGCTGCGGCTGCGGCGGCACCGGCTGCGTCGAGGTCTACGCGGGCCTGCCCGCCCTGCTCGGCGACGCGGGCGCCGCCGACGTCGCGGCGCTGCGGACCGCCGCCCGCGCGGGGGTCCCGGCCGCGACGGGGGCGCTGGCCCGGGCCGGCGCCGCGCTCGGGACGGCGCTGACGTCGGTGCTCCACGTCGTCGACGTCGGCACCGTCGTCCTCGGTGGCAGCTACGCCGAGCTGGGCACCTGGCTGGTCCCCGCGGTGCACGCGGAGCTGGTGCGCCGCGGGGTCGCGACCGGGCCGGACGTCGCCGTGCTCGTGTCCCCGCACGGCCGGGCGGCCACCGTCACCGGGACCGCCCGCGCCGTCGCCGACCGGGTGCTGGGCGAGCCGGACCTGCTGCTCGCCGGCTGAGCCCGCCTCAGGCCAGCACCCAGGTGTCCTTCGCCCCGCCGCCGCGCGAGGAGTTCACGATCATCCCGCCGGGCGGGGCGACCCGCGACAGCGCCGCGGGCAGCACGTCGACCTCGGGCACCCCGCCGACGCCGGGGGACTGCACCGCGAAGACCCGCAGGTCGACGGCCTGGGGCCGCAGGGCGCCGTCGGTGAAGGTGGGATGGGTGGAGATCCCGACGAGGTCCTGGGCGACCCAGCCGGCCGGGGTGTCCCGGATCGCCGCGGCCACCCGGTCCAGCTCGGTGCGACCGGCGTGCGGGCCGATCACGATCCCGGCGCCGCCGTAGCCGTCGACGGGCTTGAGCACCAGCCGGTCGAGCCGGTCCAGGACCTGCTCACGGGCGGCCGGGTCGACGCAGGGCAGCGTCGGCACCGAGGCCAGCACCGGCTTCTCGCCGAGGTAGTAGCGGATCATCTCCGGCACGTAGGCGTAGACGAGCTTGTCGTCGGCGACGCCGTTGCCGGGCGCGTTGCGCAGCGCGACCCGCCCGCGGGCCATCGCCGCCCACAGCGCGCGGCCGAGCGGCCGGTGGTCGGCGCCGCGGGCGGTCGCGAGCTCGTTCTCGTCCATCCGACGGTAGAGGGTGGTGATCCGGCGCCGCCGCCCGCCGCCGACGAGGAACAGCGCGCCGTCGGTGACCTGCAGCCGGGCCGGGGTCACCAGCGGGACGTCCATCGCCTCGGCGAGCAGCCGGTGTTCGAAGAACGCCGGGTCCACCTCGCCCGCGGTCAGCAGTGCGGCCTCCCCGTCGGGCCCGTCGGGGTCGCCGGCCGCGAGCGCCGCCCGCAGCCGGTCCGGCACGTCGTCGAGGTGGCGCACCTCCGACGGCGACTCCAGGTCGGGCAGCACGCTGCGGATCAGCCGCCGGCTCATCATCGAGAACCCGATGCCCGACGGGACCCGGAGGTTGTCCTCCAGCACGACCCAGCCGTCGGCGTCGTCGCGGACCAGGTCGATGCCGCCGACGGCGATCCGCACCGCGTCCGGCGGCACCAGCGCGCCGGCGCGGGTGCGGCCGGGCGCCTGCCCGACCACCGACGCCGGGACGACCCGGTCGCGCACGATCTCGCGGCGGCCGTAGACGTCGCGGACGAAGCACTCCAGGGCACGCATCCGCTGCTCCAGCCCGGAGGCCAGGTGGGCCCAGTCCTGCGCCTCGATGATCCGCGGCACCAGGTCCAGCGGGAACAGCCGCTCGCCGTCGTCGCCGGGCTCGACGCCGGGCACCGGGAACGTGACCCCGCGGGCGCGCTGCTCGGTGCGCAGGGCGTTCTCCGCCGCGGCCAGCCCGCGCGGGCCGAGCCGCTCCAGCGACCGGAACAGCCAGCCGTAGCCGGGCCGGACGGCGCCGGTCGCGTCGACGGCCTCGTCGTAGCGGGGCGGGACGTAGCCGTCCAGCAGCTCCGGCGCGGACGGCACGGTCTCCGCCGGTGCCGACGGCGGCCGCTCGCCGTAGGTGCGGGCCAGCAGGTCGTCGACGACGTCGGTCAGCGACCCGCGACGCCCGAACGCGCGCCGCTGCGCCGCCGCGCCCGACCCGCGGGCCAGGACGCCCTCGGCCAGCTCGGCGACCTGCTCGTGGTCGCCGACCTCCTCCAGCCACGGCCGCAGCTCCTCGACCAGCGCGCGCAGCTGCACCGACGGGGAGCTCAGCGTCGGGGGACCGCCGGGGGCCCGGCCGATCTCGACGAGGTCGCCCTCCAGCCCGGACCGCGCGGCCCGCCACCCGGCCGCGCGCAGCAGCTCGTGCCGGGCGCGGGGCAGCGGCCTGCCCGCCTCGGTGTCGGCGCGGGCACGGGCGACCAGGGCACGGAACAGCCCTGCCACCAGCACGACGTCGTCGACGTCGGGGCAGGCGTCGCACAGCCGCAGCTCGACGGTCGGCAGGTGCGCGCTGGGCCGGACGTCGAAGTAGAGCATCCCGGCGTCGCTGATCGTCCCGGACGCGATGAGCTCGTCGATCATCGTGTCGTACTCGGCGGCGGTGGTGACGTCGCCGGGCGGCCCGGCGGTGGGCCAGCGCTGCCAGATCATGCTGCGGTAGCTGGCGTAGCCGGTGTCGTGGCCGCGCCAGTACGGCGAGCTGGCGGTGATCGCGAGCAGGGTCGGCAGGGCGGGGGAGACCCGGCGCGAGACCTGCACGGCGGTGTCGCGGTCGGGGACGTCGACGTGCACCTGCACCCCGCAGATGTGCTGCTCACGCACCAGCATCTGGTACTCGTGCTGCATCCGCTCGTACCGGGCGCCGGCGGAGATGTCGTCGCCGGACAGGTCGACCAGCGGCACCGTCCCGGCCGCGACGACACCCAGCCCGAGCGGCTCGGCCGCCTCGCGCAGCCGGGTACGCAGGCGTCGCACGTGGGTGCGCAGCTCGTCCAGCGACGGCGTCGCGGGCGAGTTGGTCTCGACCAGCGACCGTTGCAGCTCGGGGAAGAACTCCGCCCCGTCCAGGTGCTCCAGCAACCGTTCCGCGTCGGGCGCGGCCCGGCGGTCGGCCAGGCCGACCACGTGGAACTCCTCCTCGACCCCCACCAGCGGCACGTTCCCCACGGCCGGTGACGCTAGGTGTCCGCTGTTACGTCCGTGTGTCCTGCGGCGATCGCGCCCGACGCCACCCCGTCCGCTGGTCCGTACGGCGGTACTCGGACGTCTGTCCGGACCAGTTCCCATCTGCTGTTCTCGCTAGCGTGTCCGGATCCGCCGACCCCAACGGAGCCGCTCATGACCGCCGGCCGCCGCGCGCGGGCTCTGGTCGCGCTCGTCCAGGTGCTCGGGCTCGCCGTGTGGTTCTCCGCGTCCGCGGTGCTGCCCGAGCTGCGCGCCGAGTGGGACCTGTCCGCGACGGCCGGGGTGTGGCTGACGACGTCGGTGCAGCTCGGCTTCGCCGCCGGCGCGGTCGTCTCGGCGGTCCTGACCCTCGCCGACCGGGTCCCGCCGCAGCGGCTGCTCGCGGGCGGTGCGGCCGCGGCGGCGTCCTGCACGCTGCTGCTCGCCGCCGTCGTCGACGGTCCGGTGGCCGCGCTGGTGCTGCGGACGCTGACCGGGGTGTGCCTCGCGCTCGTCTACCCGGTCGGCATGAAGATCATGACCTCCTGGTCGGACCGGTCGCGCCGGGCCCGTGACCTCGGGGTGCTGGTCGGGGCGCTGACCGTCGGGTCGGCGCTGCCGCACCTGATCGGCGGGCTGCCCGGGCTGCCGTGGCGCGGGGTGCTCGCCGGTGCCGCGCTGTGCGGTTTCGTGGCCGCCGCGCTGGCCCGCTGGTGCCTGCGCCCCGGCCCGGCGCTCGCCCCGGCCCCGCCCCCGGACACCGGCTACGCGCTCCGGCTCCTCCGCGAGCCCGGACCGCGGCTCGTCGTGCTCGGCTATCTCGGGCACATGTGGGAGCTGTACGCGCTGTGGACCTGGCTGGGCGCCGCACTCGCCGGCGGGGACCCCGGCCCGGCGGAGCACCTGCTGGTGTTCGTGGCGGCCGGGCTGGGCGGCGCCGCCGGCTGCGTGCTGGGCGGCCGCGCCGCGGACCGCTACGGCCGCGTCCCGGTGATCGCGACGTCGTTGCTGGTCAGCGGGGTCTGCTGTGCGGTGTCCCCGGTCGTGCTCGGCGCCGCGCCGCTGCTGGTGAGCGCGTTCTGCGTGCTGTGGGGCGCGGCCGCCGTCGCCGACTCCGCGGTCCTGACGACGGCGACGATCGAGGTCGCCGACCCCCGCTACACCGGCACCGCCCTGACCGTGCAGACCGCACTCGGTTTCCTGCTCACCGTCGCCGGGATCGCGACGGTCCCCGTGGTCGCGGCGGCGGTCGGATGGCAGACGGCGCTCGTCGTGCTCGCCGTCGGACCGGCGCTGGGCCTGCCCGCGGTGCTCGCACTGCGCCGGTACCTGCCCACCGCGCTCCCGACCCCGTCCCCCTTGGCCCCGTTCCCCCCGGCCGCCCCTACGGCAGCTCCGGTGGCAGCCCCGGCGGACGCGCCGACCGTCGAGCTCCCACGGATCGCGATGGACGACCGCCCGACGGCGCCGCTGTTCCGCGTCGTGGACGGGCCGCCGACCGTGGAGCTGTACCGCCTGCGCCGGGCGGCGGGACCGGACCCCTCCGGCTTCGCCGACCGCCTCGCGCGGGTGCTGTCCGACCGGTCCCGGGCTGCCGCCCCGCCGCCCGCGGCCCCACCGACCGCAGCCCTGTCGAACGCCGCCACGCCGACAGCCGCCCCACGGAGCTCCGGCACTGCCGCGGCTCCGCGGCGGCGGGCTCGACCGGGCGGATGACGTCGCTGCGTCGCGTGGACGATCTTCGCGGCCGACCACCGTCGACGGAGCCGTGCGGCCGTCCGGTGTAGGTGACCACCGCCGACGGACCACCGCGGCCGCCGGTGGGGGATCCGTGAATTCGCTTACCGGGTAAGCGAATTCACGGAAGGAACCGTCCCCGCGCGGCATCGGGGGACACCGACGCAGGACGATCTGCACCATCGCTCGCGGCTCGCGCGGTCGATGCGGGGTGGTCGACAGACCCTTGTGTAGGGAATTCGCTTACCCGGTAAGCGAATTCGTAGAGGGAGCACTCCCCGCTTGGCCACGGCGACACCGACGCACGACGATCTGCGCCATCGCTCGTGGCTTGCGCGGTCGACACACGGGGGTCGACAGACCCTTGGTGCGTGGATTCGCTTACCGGGTAAGCGAATTCGCAGAGGGAGCCCCCGGAACCACGGCGTCGGAGGTCCGGGCGATCCGCAGCAGGTCCGCGTGCTGTGCCACCGCCTCGTCGTGCGACAGGGGATCGCCGTGCCCCGGGACGAACACCCGTGTCCCGGTGGAGGAGGGTGCTGCGCCGACGTCGAGCAGCAGCCCCACGGCGGCCGCCCAGTCCCGGCGGTAGGAGTCCGGCCCGAACGACGGCGGTGCCCCGTTCTCCAGCAGGTCCCCGGCGAAGAGCACGCCCGCGTCCGGGACGTGCACCGCCAGGTCGTGTCCGGTGTGCGCGGGGCCGGGGTGCACGAGCTGCACGACGCGTCCGCCCAGGTCGAGCGGGTGCACGGAGCCCGGGCGGGGGCAGACCGGGCGGTCGGGCAGGACCGGGACGGTGGCGGCGAGCGCATCGGCCGTCGCGGCGGCGGAGCTGCCGGTGTCCCCGGAGCCGCCGGTGATGGAGCCGCCGGTGTCCCCGGAGCTGCGGGTGTCCCCGGCGTCGCGGTAGTGCCGGGTCCAGTGGGCGCGCTGGGCGGCGGCCGTCACCAGGAGGGCGCCCGCGCAGCCGGCCTGGGCGTACACCGGGGCGCCGGGGAACGCGGCGGTGCCGAAGCAGTGGTCGAAGTGGGCGTGGGTGAGGGCCACGACGACCGGCAGGGCGGTCACCGCGCGCACCGCCGCGGCGAGCTCGGCGCCCTGGGCGGTGTCGCCGCGGGTGTCGATCACCAGGGCCGCGGACGTGCCGAGCACGAGGCCGGTGGTCAGGTCGAGCTCGTCGTGGCGGCGGGCGAGCACCCCGTCGGCGAGCTCGAGCCAGCGCCCGTCCGAGCGCTGCCCGGCCGCTCGCTGCTCGTCCGACCGCTGCCCGTCCACCCGGTGATCCTCGCGCTCAGACCGCGATCGCGGTGGACCGGCCCAGGGCGTCGGTGCCGGGGCCGAGCAGCTCCGCGGTCCCGCGGGCCACGCGCTCCGCGGTCCAGGCGCAGGCGAGTGCGTCGAGGACGTCGTCGAGCCGGACGGCGGTGGGCAGGTCACCCAGCGACGCGGCGGAGGGGACCCACTCCGACAGCGCCGCGACCCGCTGGCCCGCCCCGCGCGCGGTCTTCTTCGACGCGAACGCGCACGACGGCGCCATCGTGCGGAACGTCAGCTCCGGGTGCGCCTCGACCACCGACGACGGCAGCCGTACCTGCTGGAACTCGCGGATCTTTCCGACGATGTACCAGGTCTGCAGGCTGATCTTCTTCCCCGTGACGGCCTGGGCGGCGGCGCAGGCCTCGTCGTAGGAGCCCGCGTCGAGCACCGGGGCGGGCGGGGTCGGGAACAGCGACGACCGGGCCCGGCCCAGCCGCGCCGACGCGAGGATCTCGGCCTCACGCCGCTGCGCACCGGCCGGGACCGACAGCGGGATGTCGACCCCGACGGCGTCGCACCCGGCCGTCGCGGCGAGCACCGACGCGGCGTCGGGGACCACCGTCCACGTCACCTCGCGTGTCCGTCCGCTGCCGGAGAGCACGCACACCACCCAGCCACCCGGGACCCCGTCCACGCCGCCGATCCGCATGGGGGAGGATCGTGCCCCGTGCGCGTCTACCTGGGCAGTGACCACGCCGGTTTCGAGGTCAAGGGCAAGCTCGTCGAGTACCTGACCGAGCAGGGGATCGAGGCGATCGACGTCGGGGCCCCGACCTACGACGCCCTCGACGACTACCCCGCCTGGTGCATCGAGACCGCGCGGCGCGTGGTCGAGGACCCGGAGTCCCTCGGCATCGTGCTGGGCGGATCCGGCAACGGCGAGCAGATCGCCGCCAACAAGGTGCAGGGCATCCGCGCCGCGCTGGCGTGGAACGAGGCCACCGCGAAGCTCGCCCGCGAGCACAACGACGCCCAGGTCATCGGCGTCGGCGCGCGGCAGCACAGCTTCGAGGAGGTCGTCGCGATCGTCGACGCCTTCCTGGCCACCCCGTTCTCCGGCGACGCGCGCCACCAGCGGCGCATCGACCAGGTCCTCGACTACGAGCGGACCGGCGAGATCGAGCTCCCCGCGTCCTGACCCGGAGCCGAGATGCCCGAGGGACACACGCTGCACCGGCTGGCGCGGCTGCACCGGAAGCTGTTCGTGCGCCGGCCGGTCGGCGTGTCCAGCCCGCAGGGCCGTTTCGCCGCCTCCGCGGCGCTGCTCGACGGCGAGGTGATGACCGGGGCCGAGGCCCACGGCAAGCACCTGTTCCACCGCTACGGCCGCGACCGCGTCGTGCACGTCCACCTCGGTCTGTACGGCACGTTCGTCGAACAGCCGCTGCCCGCTCCGGAACCGGTCGGGCAGCTGCGGATGCGCCTGGTCGGGCAGACCCACTACGCCGACCTGCGCGGCCCGACCGCCTGTGAGCTCCTCACCTCGGCCGAGGCCCGCGCCCTGCGGGCCCGGCTGGGTGCGGACCCGCTGCGTCCCGACGCCGACCCGGACACGGTCTGGGCCCGCGTCTCGGCCTCGCGCAGCCCGCTCGCGACGCTGCTGATGGACCAGAAGGTGCTCGCCGGCGTCGGGAACGTCTACCGCGCCGAGGTGCTGTTCCGGCACGGCCTGGACCCGCAGCTCCCGGGCCGGTCGCTGGACCGGGAGACGTGGGACGCGATGTGGGCCGACCTCGTCGTGCTCATGCGCGACGGCGTGCGGACCGGCCGCATCGACACCGTGCGTCCCGAGCACGACCCGCGCCGGCGCGGGCAGGCCGGACGGAAGGACCGGCACGGCGGCGAGGTCTACGTCTACCGCCGCACCGGGATGGACTGCCTCGTCTGCGGGACGCCCGTACGGCACGCCGAGCACCAGAACCGCAACCTGTTCTGGTGCCCGCGCTGCCAACCGGCAGCCACCTAGGGAGGCGGCCTAGGGTGGCGGCCGTGGTGGAGCAGAAGCCGATCGAGTGCTGGATGACCGACATGGACGGCGTCCTCGTCCGCGAGGGCAGCATCGTCCCGGGCGCGGACACACTGCTGTCGCGGCTGCGGGACAAGAGCGTCCCGTTCCTGGTCCTGACCAACAACAGCATCCACACCCCCCGCGACCTGCGCTACCGGTTGCAGGCCACCGGCCTCGACGTGCCGGAGGAGTCGATCTGGACCTCCGCGCTCGCCACCGCCGCGTTCCTCGGCGAGCAGCGCCCGCAGGGCAGCGCCTACGTGATCGGCGAGGCCGGGCTGACCACCGCGCTGCACGACATCGGCTACGTCATCACCGACCGCAACCCCGACTACGTCGTGCTCGGCGAGACCCGCACCTACAGCTTCTCCTCGATCGCGACCGCGATGCGCCTGGTCGAGCAGGGCTCCCGCTTCGTCGCCACCAACCCCGACGCGACCGGCCCGTCCCCGGAGGGCATCCTGCCCGCGACCGGCTCGGTCGCCGCGATGATCTCCAAGGCGACCGGGGTCGACCCGTACTTCGTCGGCAAGCCGAACCCGCTGATGATGCGGGCCGCGCTCAACCGGCTCGGCGCGCACTCGGAGTCCACGGTCATGATCGGCGACCGGATGGACACCGACATCCTCGCCGGGCTGGAGGCCGGGATGCGCACGGTGCTGGTGCTCTCCGGCATCACCAAGGAGCACGAGATCGACCGGTTCCCGTTCCGCCCGACGCGGGTCGTCTCCTCGGTCGCGGACCTGATCGACGACGTCTGACCCCGCCCCGGACCTGCGGGGTTGCGAACTACACCGATGTGGTTCACCCTCGAACACATGTACGGAGAACTGGTGTCCTGGCAGCGGTGCGCCGGCTGCGGCGCGGAGGCCGAGCTCCCCGGTGACGAGACGGCGGGCGTCGCCGTCCCGTGCCCGGACTGCCCCGGCTCGATGACCGAGGAGTTCAGCTGGGACGCGGTCGCCGCCTGAGCGGCCCGCTCAGACCTTGAACCCCAGCGCGCTGGGCTCGCCCCGGCGCAGCGCCGCGACGTGCTCGACGACCGTGGTCAGCGAGTGCAGGTCGTGGCCGTTGCGCATGGCCGAGACCAGCGCGCGCTCGGCGGCCTCGATGCCCTCGGCGGTGTCGACGACCTCGGCGAGCCGGTCCGGCGCGGCGATCAGCAGGCCGTCGTCGTCGCCGCACACCAGGTCGCCCGGGCTCACGACGAGCCCGCCGAACGACACCATCTCGTCGACGGTGCCCGGGTCGCTCGTGCTGCCCGAGGCTGGGCAGGTCCCGCGGGCGAACACCGGTAGCCCGATCCCGCGCAGCCCGCGGACGTCACGGACCAGCCCGTCGACGACGATCCCGGCCAGCCCGCGCCGCTTCGCCTCGGTCGCGAACAGCTCACCGGACACGGCGCGGTGACCACCCGCCCCGGCGACCACGAGCACCGAGCCGGGGCGGGCCGCGGACAGTGCGGCGAACATCGGCAGGTGGTCGTCCACACAGGACACCGTCACCGCGGGCCCGGCCATCGACACATCCGGCACCAGGGCCCGGATCGCGGGGTCCACCACGGGAAGCGACTTGTCGGCGTCGCAGATGGAGGACACCTGCAGCTCGCGCAGACGGTCCAGGAGGTCGGTCATGGACGTCATCCTGTCGCACCGTCCGCCGTTGCGCGCCGTCGAGCGTCCGCGGCGCGCGCGGCGATCTCCGAGCGGCGCACCTTCCCGGCGTCGTCGCGCAGCGGGTGGTCGACGACCTCGATGCTCCGTGGCTGTTTCGCCCTGCTCAGACGCCCGTCGAGGAACTCGCGAAGATCGTTCTCGATGCCCGGTTCGGCCTGCACGACGGCGTGCACGACGTGCCCGTAGTCGGCGTCCGGCAGCCCGACGACGACGGCGTCCCGCACCCCGGGGTGCGCGGTCAGCGCCGCCTCGACCTCCGCCGGGTACACGTTCGCGCCGCCGACGAGGATCATGTCCGAGCGCCGGTCGGCCAGGTACAGGTAGCCGTCGGCGTCCAGCGAGCCCATGTCACCGAGCGACTCCCAGCCGTCGCGCTCGCGGGCGGAGGCGCCCAGGTAGTGGTACGTCGGCGCCCCGCCCGACCGCATCCAGATCTCACCGGTGACACCGGGGCCGAGCTCGCGGCCGTCGTCGTCGCGGACGGTGATCTCGCCGCGGGTGACCCGCCCGACCGACCCCGGGTGGGCCAGCCAGTCGCGGCCGTCGATGGCGGTGCCGGCCTGCGACTCGGTGCCGGAGTAGATCTCGAACACCGTCTCCGCGCCGACCCGGTCGATCCAGCCGCGCTTGACCTCCGGCGGGCAGGGCGCGCCGACGTGCAGCACGGTCCGCAGGGTCCCGGTGTCGCAGGCGGCCCAGTCGGCGTCGGGCAGGCGCAGCATCCGGCTCATCATGGTCGGCACCGCGTAGAGCCAGGTCACCCCGTACGCGGGGACCATCGCCAGCGCGCGGGCGGCGTCGAACCGGCCCATGAGCACGACGTGGTGGCCCTGGAGCAACGCCATCAGCGTGAACATGAAGGGCGCGTTGTGGTGCAGCGGCGCGGTGCAGCCGAAGACGCCGTCGCGGTCGATGCGCAGCCCGTCGGCGCGGGCCAGGACCTGTTCGACGCAGGCGGCCTGACCGGCGACGATCACCTTCGGGGTGCCGGTCGACCCGCCCGAGGTGGGTGCCTTCCAGCTGGGCCCGACGACGTCGGGGAGCGCGCCGTCGTCGTAGGAGCCGGCGTCGAGCGGGGTGTCGACGACGAGCGCCGGCGCGGCGACGGCGAGCACCGCGTCGCGCTCGGCGGCGGGCAGCCGGGCCGACAGCGGCTGGGGCACCGCGCCGATCTTCCACGCCGCGACCGAGCACTCGAGGTGCGCGGCGGTGTTCGGCAGCGCGATCGACACCAGGTCCCCGCGCCGCACCCCGCGGTCGGCGAACGCCCTGGCCAGGCGGTTGGTGCGGGCGTCGAACTCCGCGCGGGTGCGCACCACACCGGGGCCGTCCGCGGTGTCTTCGGTGACCAGCGGGCGGTCCGGGTCGGCGGCGACGAGCGCGCGCAGCCGGGCGGCGAGCGCGGTCGCGCCGGCGGGCACCTCGGGCTCGGGGAAGCGGGGTTCGCGGAGTCGTGCGGTCATGCGGTCCTCCCGGTGGTGCCGGCGACGGCGGGGTCGAGCCGCTCGTCGTCGGGGACCGGTCCGCGGGCCAGCACGTACCGGGCCGCCGCGAGCGAGACGAGCACGATCACCAGCGAGTACCCCACGACGGGCACGATCGACCCGGTCGCGGCCAGCAGCGACTGCCCGACGAGCGGGGCGGTGCCGCCGAACAGCGTGCCCGCCAGCGCGTAGGACAGCGAGATCGCGGTGTAGCGCATGCGCGCGGGGAACGCCTCGGCCAGCATCCCGGCGAGGATCGCGTAGTACATCGTGTGCGGCAGCGTCGCGAGCGCCATGCCGAGCGCGGCCAGCCCGAAGCTGCCGGTGGAGATCAGCCAGAACATCACCGGGAACAGCGGCAGCTCGATCAGCAGCAGCGCGGTGACGACCTTCCGCGGGTTCCACCAGGTCGCCATGAACGCCCCGAGCGGCTGGGTGAAGAACTGCACGGTCGAGCTGATCAGCACGACGTTGAGGAAGACCTGGCGGTCGAAACCGAGGTCGTTGACCGCCCAGGACAGCGCGAACGTGTTCTTGAAGTACGCGGCCGCGGCCACCAGCGCGCACGCGCCCACCGAGACGACCACCAGCATCGTCCGCTCCCGGAGCAGCTCCGCGAGCGGGAAGCGCGCCGTCGTGCCGCGCGACCGCATCGCGACCAGCGCCGGGCTCTCCTCGATCCGCAGCCGGATCACCAGCCCGACGACGACCAGCGCCGCCGACACGAGGAACGGCACGCGCCAGCCCCAGGACAGGAAGGCGTCCTCCGGCAGCATCGCGACGAGCGCGAACGAGCCGGTGGCGAGCATCTGCCCGGCCGGACTGCCCTGCTGGGCGAAGGCGCCGTAGAGGATCCGGCGGTTCTTCGACGCGTGCTCCGACGCGATCAGCACCGCGCCGCCCCACTCGCCGCCGACGGCGAGCCCCTGCACGAGCCGGGCCACGACCAGCAGCACCGGGGCGAGGACGCCGATGTCGTCGTAGACGGGCAGCAGCCCGATCGCGAGCGTCGAGACGCCCATCAGCAGCAGCGTCGCGACCAGCGCGGTCTTGCGGCCGAGCCGGTCACCGAGGTGGCCGAAGACGATCCCGCCGATCGGCCGGGCGAGGAACCCGACCCAGAACGTGGCGAACGAGGCCAGCACACCCGCGGCGGGGGAGGCGTTCGGGAAGAACAGCGGCCCCAGCACCAGCGCGGCGGCGGTGCCGTAGATGTAGAAGTCGTACCACTCGATGGTGGTGCCGACGAACGAGGCGATCCCCGCCTTGCGGCGCATCGACGGTGTGCTCGTGCTCAACCCGGTGCCCCCTTGCACTCGTCGTGGAGCGACGGTCGCGACCACGCCGTCGTGACCACCGCCACGCAACGGTAGAACAGCACTGGGACGTCATCGGGACGCTCTTGCTTCCGTTCCTGTCGTTCGATCGACATGATCGGAGGGGTGGAGCTACGGCAGCTGGAGTCGTTCGTCGTCGTCGCCGAGGAGCTGCACTTCGGCCGGGCCGCGGCCCGCCTGCAGGTCTCGGGGCCGCCGCTGTCCCAGCAGATCCGCAGGCTCGAACGCGAGGTCGGCGCCACGCTGTTCGACCGGCACACCCGCGCCGTCGCCCTCACCCCGGCGGGCGCGGCGTTCCTGCCCCGGGCCCGCCGTGCCCTCGCCGCCGCGGACGAGGCCGCGGAGGCGGCGCGCGAGGCCGCCGCGGGCGGCACCGGCTCGGTCCGCCTCGGGTTCGCCGGGCCCAGCTCCAACGCCTGGCTGTACCGGACCGCCCGCCGCTTCCGCGCGCACCGGCCGCAGGCCCGGCTGGTGCTGGTCACCGGCCGGTTCTCCGGCGAGCTGGCCGAGGACCTGCGCGCCGACCGGGTCAACGCCGCGCTGATCCGCACCCCGGTCGACGACGACGGCCTCGTCGTCCACGAGATCGACCGGCACCGGCTCGTCGCCGCGCTGCCCGAGGAGCACCCGCTCGCCGGGCGGGACGCGATCGACCTGGCGGAGCTGGCCCACGACCCGTTCGTCACCTACCCGGCCCGGCGGATGGCCGTCATGCGCACCTCGGTCGACGCGGCATGCCTGCACGCCGGGTTCCTGCCGCGCATCGAGCAGGAGGCTCCCGAGACGCACACCCTGCTGTCCCTGGTCGGGGCCGGTGTCGGGGTGGGGCTGGCGCTGGAGGCGACGGCGGAGCTGCGCACGCCCGGGGTGGTGCTGGTGCCGCTGACCGACCCGCCGGAGGTGCCGCTGGCGCTGGCGTGGAAGGCCGGCGCGGTGAACCCGGTGCTGGCGGGGCTGCTGGAGGCGGCCGGTGTGGGTGGGGCGGTCGTGCGGGGTGTCGGGTCGGTCTGACCCCCGCCCGCCCGCCCCACCTGCTCAGCCGGCGACCCCGGCCCGGGCGATGTAGTCGATCATCGCCTGGTCCGGGCCACCCGCCGCGGTCACCTCGTCGGGGTTCTCGTCCCGCAGCCGGTACAGCTGCCGCTGCAACGACTCGTCGCCACGGTGGAAGGTCGCCAGCAGCTCCGACCACCGCGCGGCGAGCGCCTGCACGCGCGGCTCCGCCGGGTCGGTGCCCGCGTCCATCTCGGCCTGCACGTCGGCGATCAGTCCGGGCCACGCGGCCGCTGCCGCCTCGCCCTCGGCGCGCCGCGCACGGAGCGCGGCGACCTGCTCGGGAGTGAAGTACTGCGCGAAGGTGTCGTTCACCCTGCTCACCTCGTCGATCATCATCAACACGTCCGACGGGTCGGGGTCCGGCGCGTCCCGGAGCCGGTCGACGACCGCCGCGAGCGTGCCCCGCAGGGCGTGCAACGCGGCCAGCCGGGCGTCGACCTGGTCCAGGTGCGCGGTGAGGACGTCGGCGAACGACCCGGACGAGAGCAGCCCGCCGATCGCCTCCAGCGGCAGGCCCAGCTCCCGCAGGGCGACCACCTGGTAGACGCTGCGGACGTCGCCGTCGTCGTAGACGCGGTGGCCGGAGGCCGTCCGCGCCGACGGCACGACCAGCCCCCGCTCCTCCCAGTGGTGCAGTGTCCGCACGGTCAGCCCGGTCACCCGGGCCAGCTCGCCCACCTTCACCTGAATCCCCTCCTGTCGGGCCGCCACGTCGTGGCGGCATGATGGACGGTGCCGCCTCACGCCGCGTCAGGTGCAAGCCCCGGAAGCGACGGTCCCGCCGCGACACGCCGGGGCCTGCGACACGCCGGTCACGGATTCACCCCCGCGAGTGGTCGGCCCCCGCCCACGGTCCGGTCGGCCGATCACCCTTCGCATCGGCCGCCCCGGACGTGGGGACGGAGGGTGTCCGGCGTCCTGGGAGAACCGGTTCCGTCCGTTTCACACCACACTTTTGGTACCCGTGGTGACCGGGTCACCCGTTGGTGTCGCTGCCGTATCCCCGCCGGTGAGCGGCTGCCTACTGTCCGCTTGCCGCGACGCACAGGCGTCCCGGTGGTGCTCACGGGAATCGTGAGACACGTCCGTCCCACCGGACACGATCGGGGAGAAAGACATGCGCAGGAAGCTTGCGGTCACCGGCGTCGCCGTCATCGCCACCATGGTCGCCTTCAGCCCGCTGGCGTCGGCTGCGCCCGCGCCGAAGGACGACGACGGTGACTCCTTCGTCCAGGACGTCGGCAACACCCGGGGCGACCAGTTCGGCCTGGTGAACCTCGACGACGTCAACGTCCTCAACAACGCCAACATCTGCCCGGGCGTCAACGCGGCCCTCGGCAACGTCCTCGGGATCCTCGGCGGCGGGGCGGCGCAGAACCGCGACAACCCGACGTCCTGCGACTGACGCCCGACGACGACCTCCGCCCCCTGCCTCCCGCCGCCACGGGACGCAGGGGGCGGTTCCGTGTCCGACGCCGGCCCCGGCCGGGACTCAGTGGAAGACGTAGTCCGACGGCTCGACGCGGCGGGTGCGCTCGTCGTACTCGCGCATGTAGCCGGGCCAGTTGGTGACGATCCGCCCGGTGTCGTCGCGGTACCAGGAGTCGCAGCGGGTCCACGCGGTGCCGGGGAAGCGGGCCTGGACCTCCTCGTCGTAGGCCTGCTCGACCTCGGGGCGGACCTCCACGCCGGACGCGCCGCGGCGGGCCGCCTCCTGCAGGGCCTCGCGGACGTAGCGGACCTGGTGCTCCAGGTACCGGATGATCGAGCCGCCGGAGGTGTTGGTGTTCGGGCCGTAGAGCACGAACAGCGACGGGAACCCGGGGACGGTCATGCCGAGGTAGGCGTGCGCGCCGTCGGACCACTCGGTACGCAGCGACCGTCCACCCGGGCCGCTGATCTCCATCGGGAACATGAAGTCGGTCGCCGCGAACCCGGTGCCCCAGATGATCGTGTCGACCTCGTGCAGCGTGCCGTCCTCGGTGCGCACCCCGGTCGGCTCGACGGCCGCGATGCGCGACGTCTCGACCTCGACGTTGGGCCGCTGCAGCGCGGGCAGCCAGTGCGAGCTGAACAGGATGCGCTTGCAGCCGAAGGTGTAGTCCGGCCAGACCTTGCGGCGGACCTCGGGGTCGCGCAGCTGGGCCCGCATGAACAGCGTCGCGTAGAGCCGCCCCAGCCGGCCCCAGGTGGCGGGGTGGCGGATCATCAGCGTCAGCGACTCGCAGTACTCGGTGATGAACCGGCGCCGGGCCCGCTGCAGGCCGGGCACCCGCGCGATCGCGGCCCGCCACCACGCCGGGAACCTGCGGTTCCGCCGCGGCAGGAACCAGTTCCCGGACCGCTGGAACACCGTCATGTGCCCCACCTCGGGGGCGATCGCCGGCACGAACTGCACGGCGCTGGCCCCGGTCCCGATCACGGCGACGCGACGTCCGCGAAGGTCGTGGTCGTGGTCCCAGCGCGCGGAGTGGAACATCGTCCCGGTGAACGAGTCGACGCCGGGCAGGTCGGGGGACACCGGCCGGTTCAGCTGCCCGGTCGCGACGATCAGTACGTCGGGGGTCCAGGTGCGCCCGTCGTCGGCGGTGACCGTCCACGGTCCGTCGGCCTCGTCGCGCCGGGCGTCGACGATCCGCACACCGGTCTGCACCAGCTCGTCGACCCCGAACTCGGCGGCGACCCCGCGCAGGTAGGCGAGGATCTCGGGCTGCGGTGAGCAGAGCCGCGACCAGTCGGTGCGCTGGGCGAACGAGTAGGAGTACAGATGGCTCGGCACGTCGCAGGCGGCGCCCGGGTAGGTGTTGTGCAGCCACGTACCGCCGATGCCGTCGGCGGCGTCGACGATCGTGACGTCGCGGATGCCGTGGGCCCGCAGCTCGATCGCGGCGGCGATGCCGCCGAACCCGGCGCCGACCACGAGAACGCTCGGTGCGTGCACGGGACCTCCCTGTCTCCGGAATACAGCAGCGATCACCGTAGCGACGCGGCCCGGGGCCCCGGGTGCCCGTCCCGGCCCGTGCGGGCCGTCTCCGACCTCACACGACGGGGCCGTGCGACCCGGCCCGCGACGGAGCACAGTGGAGGGTGAACGGCCGACACCGGGCCGGCCGGGAACGGAGCACAGTGATGAGCACCGTCGTCGTCGGCGTGGACGGATCGGACGCGGCCCTGGACGCCGTCGCGTGGGCGGCCCGCGAGGCCGCCGCCCGGCACGCCGACCTGCTGCTCGTGCAGGCCTTCGACGTCGCCGGGCTGTACGCGGACGCCGCCGTCGCACCCCTGCTCGACGACGTCGAGGAGTCGATCCGCGAGGAGTCCCGCGCGACCCTCGACGCGGCCCGGCACGCCGCCGCGCAGGCCGCACCCGAGGTCGCGGTCGACGTCGCCGAGGACCGGCGGGCGCCGTCGACGGCACTGGTCGAGCGGTCCGCCACGGCCGAGCTGCTGGTGCTCGGGTCCGCCGGGCGCGGGGCGATGGGCACCGCGCTGGGGTCGGTGACCCTCGCCGTGGCCTCGCACGCGGGCTGCCCGGTCGTCGTCGTCCGCGGCACGTCGTCCGACGGGCCGGTCCTGGTCGGGATCGACGGCGGCCCGCTGTCCGACGTCGCGCTGGAGCACGCCTTCGCCGCGGCCGCCGAGCACGGCACCGGGCTGGTCGTGCTGCACGCCTGGCACGACGGCCGGTCCCCGGCCCTGCGTGCGACCGGTGCGTTCGACCGGCTGCGCGAGGCCGAGGAACGGGCGCTGGCCGAGCGGCTCGCCGGCTGGTCGGAGCGCTATCCCGACGTCGCCGTCGAGCGGGTGATCGAGCGCGCCGAGCCGGGACGGGTGCTGGCCCAGCGCAGCGGGGCGGCGCGACTGGTCGTCGTCGCCACCCGGGGGCGGGGCGGGTTCACCGGGCTGCTGCTCGGCTCGACCGGGCTCGCGCTGGTCCAGCGCGCGGACTGCCCGGTGATGCTGGTCGGGCCCGCCGCGACGGCCTGAGCGGCTACGACCGGAGCGCGGGGTCCAGCGCGGCGGTGAGCGCGGCGACGGTGACGTCGCCGCGGTACTGCTCGCCGTTGACGAACAGGGTCGGCGTGCCGCGCACGCCCGAGCGCACCGCCGCGTTGAACCCGGCCTCGACGCGGTCCTCCGCCAGCCGCGTCGCCGGCCAGACGACCCGGTCCGGCCGCACCCCCGCGGCGACGGCGTGCTCCCGCAGCTCGTCCTGCCGCAGCCGCGGCGGACCGGGGGCGAACAGGGTGTCGTGCATCTCCCAGAACCGGCCGTCGAACCCGGCCATCTCCGCGGCGAGGGCGGCCGCGATGGCGTGCGGGTGCACCTCGTGCAGCGGGAAGTGCCGGAACGCGAACCGCAGCCGCCCCTCGAAGCGGTCGCGGACCGCCTCCAGCACCGGTGCGGCGTCGCGGCAGTAGGGGCACTCGAAGTCGCCGTACTCCACCAGCGTCAGCTCGGCCTCGGGCGGGCCCAGGACGTGGTCGTACGGTCCGACGGGCGGATCCAGGCTGATGACGGCCTCCTCGTTGCGTCCCGCGACGGGCGGGGCAGGATCAGCACATGGCGGTGGTGACCCTAGCCGAGCGCGGCGACCTCTCCGATGCCGCGCGGCGGTTCCTCGGGACCGAGTCCGGATCGGCGGTCCTGCTGGTCGGGGCGGCCGTCGTCGCGCTGCTGTGGGCCAACCTCGGCGCCGGCTACGAGACGTTCTGGCACACCCCGCTGGCCGTGTCGTTCGGCGGGTCCGCGCTCGACCTGGACCTGCGGCACTGGGTCAACGACGGCCTGATGGTGCTGTTCTTCCTCTCTGTCGGGCTCGAGATCGCCCGCGAGACGACGCTGGGCGAGCTGCGCGGGTTCCGCGCCCTGGCCGCACCGGCCGCGGCCGCGCTCGGCGGGCTCGTCGTGCCCGCGCTGTTCTTCCTCGCGCTCAACGCCGGCGGCGAGGCGGCGGGCGCCTGGGGCATCGCGATCTCCACCGACACCGCGGTGATGCTGGGTGTGCTCGCGCTGCTCGGCCCGCGCTGCCCCGACCAGCTGAGGGTGTTCCTGCTGGCACTGGCCATCGTCGACGACATCGGCGCGGTGCTGGCGATCGCGCTGTTCTACACCGACGAGGTCGACCTGCTCGCGCTGCTCGTCGCCGTGGTGCTGCTCGCCGTACTGCTGGCGCTGCGCTGGGTGCGGTTCTGGCGGACGCCGTTCTACGCCGTCGTCGGGATCCTGTGCTGGGTCGCGGTGCTGCGGTCGGGCGTGCACCCGAGCGTCGTCGGCGTCGCGCTCGGGCTGCTGGTCAACGCCTACGCCCCGCGCCGCACCGAGATGGTCGAGGCCGTCCGGATCGGGAAGAACTTCCTGCTCGACCCCACTCCGGAGCGGGCCCGCACCGCCCGCGCGGTCGCGGTCGCCGCCGTCTCCCCGAACGAGCGGCTCCAGCAGGCCATCCAGCCGTGGAGCAGCTACGTCATCGTGCCGCTGTTCGTGCTCGCCAACGCCGGGGTGGTGCTGTCCTCGGAGACCCTGTCGGCCGCGGCGACGTCGATGCTCACCTGGGGCATCGTGCTCGGCCTGGTCGTCGGCAAGCCGATCGGCGTCGCCGCCGCGACCTGGATCGCGCTGCGCACCGGGCTGGGCCGGGTGCCCGACACGCTGCGCTGGGGTCAGCTCATGGGCGGTGCCGCGCTGTCGGGCATCGGGTTCACCGTCGCCCTGTTCGTCACCGAGCTCGCGCTCACCGACGAGCTGCTCGTCGCCGAGGCGAAGATCGGGATCCTGACGGGGTCGGTGCTGGCCGCGCTGTCGGGCTGGCTGGTGTTCCGCCTGGCGGGGGAGCGGGGCGGGCAGTGCGCGCCGAGCGGCCTGCCGACGCTGCCGCCGCGGCCGTGGCGGCCGGCGGACTGACCTGCGTGGTTCCACGGAGGCCCGGCGACGCCGTCCGGGGCAGGGTGGCGGGACCCGAGGGGAAGGAGACCCCCGTGCACAGCGCTCTGCGCGCGATCCCGGTGGGACTGGTCGCCGGGCTCTGCGCGGCCGTCGTCGCCTGGTACCTGATCGGTGACGTCAGCACTGCCCCCGCGGACGGGACGCGGGGCCTCGACCCGCCGGCCGCGCTGGAGGCGCTGCCGTGGCTCACCGGCGTCATCGCGGGCGTGGGCCTGGCCTGCTGCGTCCTCGCCGTCGTGCGGAGGTGGGCCGCGGCGTCCCCGGTGGTGCTGTGCGTGGTGGCGGGCCTGCTGGTCGGGTGGGCCGGACGCATCATGACCGCGACGGTGATCGGCGCCAACATCGGCGGGGGCCTGATGATGCTGATCGGGCTGCCGCTGGCCGGGATCCTGGTCCTCGTCGCGGTCGTGACCGCACTCGTGATCGCGCGGAGGGCTCAGAGGGACGCGAGGATGTCGAAGCCCGACCCGTCGGCGACGGCCATGTAGATCCGCTGCTCGGCGCGGCCGTCGCGCACGGTCACCGGTCCGCGCGGGCCGACGTAGCGGCACCGTCCGGCGGCCTCGGACAGCCGGATCGCGTCGGTGGTGCCGACCCGGTTCACCAGGGCGGCGAGGAACCCGACGCCCTCGTAGCAGGATTCGCCGGGCGCGCACGGCAGCGGCGCGCCGGGGCCGAACCGGCGGGCGTAGCGGGCGCCGAAGGCCAGGCTCTCCGCGGTCGGGAGGGCCTCGAAGTAGCCGGCGGCGGTGAACACGTCCTGCGACGACCCGGCCCCGGCGGAGGCGAGCATGCTCTCGTCCATCAGCGGGGAGAACCGTGCGTACCGGCTCTCCAGCCCGCGCCGGGCGAACTCGCGGTGGAACGCGACCGCGTCGGAGCCGACGAGCAGCGTCAGGACCCCGTCGACGTCGAGGTCGGCCAGGTCGTCGAGCACCGCCCGGTGGTCCGAGGTGCCGAGCGGCACGAACCGGGTGTGGTCCAGCGTCGGCCCGCCGGACCCGTCGAGCGCGGCCCGGGTCCGCGCGATCGACCGGTGCGGCCAGCGGTAGTCGTTGCCGATCACCGCCCAGCGCCGGACGCCGATCTCCTCGGACATCCACCGCAGCGCCGGGGTGAGCTGGATGTCCGGTGTCTCACCGATCGGGACGACACCCGGCGTGGTCTCGCCGCCCTCGTAGAGCGCGGTGAACACGTACGGCACCAGCCCGCGCAGCGCGGAGGCGAGCCGCACCCGCACCGGGGAGATGTGCCAGCCGACGACGGCGTCGATCGCCCCGGTCCGCGCCGCCTGCGCGACCGCCGTCGCCACCTGCTCCGGCGCCCCGGACCCGTCGAGGATCCGCAGGTGGACGGGCCGGTCGAGGATCCCGCCCACCGCGTTCAGCTCCTCCACGGCCAGCCGGGCGCAGAGGATGCACGACGGGCCGTAGATCCCCTCGGAGCCGGCCGAGGGCACGACGAGGCCGACGGTGAACGACGGTCTCGCAGTCGACGGCATCGGACGCACCCCCACGGACGCTTCGACGACCGGAACGTCGGCGCGACGCGGGGTGTTCCCGCCGTCACAGTCCTTCCCCGGACCTTCGGCCCTGCCCGGCCGGTCACCGGTCCCCGATGATCGGGGACGAGGAGGTGGCCCGATGACGATCCGATGGGCGGTCCCGGCCCTGTCGGCGGCCGTACCGCTGGTGGCCCTGCTGGTCCGGCGGGCGGCGCGCCGGTCCGGGGCGACCGAGGCCGAGGCCGGCCGGACGCTGCCCGGCGACGAGCTGCTGCCCGCCGCCGACCTGCAGAACGACCGGGCCTGCACGATCGGCGCACCACCCGCCGCGGTGTGGCCGTGGATCGCGCAGCTCGGGCAGGACCGGGCAGGCTTCTACTCGTTCGAGACGCTGGAGAACCTCGTCGGGTGCCGGATCACCGGCGCGACGCGGGCGCACCCGGAGTGGCAGCACATCGGGCCGGGGGACCGGTTCCGGCTGCACCCCGACGTCGCGCTGCGGGTGGCCCAGGTGGAGCCCGGGAGCCACCTGCTGGTGACCTCGCAGGGCGGCGACGCCCCCGGCGGGGCGGACCTCGCGATGACCTGGCTGTTCCACCTCTCCCCGGTCGTGCTGCCCGGCGGCGCGACGGGAACGCGGCTGCACCTGCGGGAGCGCTACGCGACCGGGGGCGGGACGGCCCGGGTGATGACGGAGCTGGTCGGGGTCGTCAGTGCGGTCATGACGTGGCGGATGCTCACGCGGCTGCAGGAGCTGGTCGTCGGCGACGAGCGTCCTGCGGCCCGCGTACTTCGCCTGCACACATCCGGGTGATCGCGGATCGGCCCGTGTTGTCCGGTTCCCGGTTCCCGACCGGTGGCTGGCAGGCTGGTCGGGAGACCACGGACCCTCGTCCGGCGGTACCGAACGCGGTCGCCCGGGCCCGCGGAACAGAAAAGAGGAACCCGATGTCACAGCCGTACGCCGCCGGCCCCGCGCCCACGCCGGCCGACAGCAGCCGGATCGCCGCGATCCTGGCCCATCTGTCCGCGCCGATCGCCGCGGTGCTGAGCGCCGGACTGCTGAGCCTGGTCGGCCCGCTGCTGGTCTGGCTGGTCAAGAAGGACGACCCGTTCGCGCGTCGGGCCGCCGCCGGGGCGTTCAACTTCAACCTGTCGTTCTGGGTGCTGTTCATCGTCAGCTGGATCCTGGTCTTCACCGTGGTGGGGATCGTCGTGGCGATCCCGCTCATGGTCGTGCTGTTCGTGGTGTCCGCGTGGTGCCACATCAAGGGCGCGGTGCGGGCGTCGAACAACCGGAGCTACGACTACCCGTTCCAGCTGCGGGTGCTGTCCTGAGTCCGGAGTGAGACCGGGCGTCCCTCGGCCCGGTCGTGGCCTCAGGAGGGGTCGCCGGAGGATCGGAGCCGGCGTACGACTCGGATCCCGACGACGGCGAACGCCACCAGCCCGCCCACCTCGACGATCGTGAAGCCCAGATCCCACAGTGGGTTTCGAACCCGCGAACCGTCAGGACGGCGTCGGCAGCCCAGAGGACGGCGAACGCGAGGCCGAGCCACGGGACGTAGCGCGGGATCCCGGGGTATGCGGCTCGCGCGAGGAACATGCTCGTGGGCAGGAAGAGGAGAACGCCGGTCGCCCCGACGAGGCGGAGCGCATCGGCGCAGGCATCCAGCCGCGAGCCCTCGGCGGCGAGAACGTCGACGGGTACGGCGGCATCCTCTGGCGAAGACGGCGCGGGGACAGCGACGATCCGGTCGAGCTCCTCGTGTGGCCCGCACGAACAGGATCTGGGGAAGCGCGGCCGGCCGCCGCGGGTCTCCGACGGTCGATCTGATCTCGCCGGTCGTCCGTGGTCGGGGTGGCGGGATTTGAACCCACGGCCCCTCGCTCCCAAATCGCGCCGGAACAGTCTCTCCCCGGCGCCCGCTGTCTCCTGACCTGCCCGAACGCACTCACGAGACGCATCCCGACGGCGGCGTACTGGACCACGTTGCTACAGAACTGCTACATGCCGACCGCCGTCGAGCCGGCGCAGCCCTGACCCGTCGGGCTGCCCACTGACGGCGGCCATCCCGTACGCCCGCTCACCGCCGGAACCCACGTGTCTCCGGCGGTGATGCCGGCATGCCCGGACGACGGTTCAGCCTGCCCGCGAGACGGCCTCCCCCGAGAGGCCACGCCGTGCAGTACACCCCAGACACGTATCCCGGTCCCGACGCGTCGCGGACCACGACCGATCCCGGCACGACGAACAACACCGCCGACCCGTCTCTGTCGTCGGTGGTGGCCGTGGGAGCCGTGGCCGGGCCGCAGGCGCGGGCCGGAGGCAGGAGCGTCTGCGGGTCGGACGCGAGCGGACCGGCCGCGGCCCCGGCGGCAGCCGCGGGCCGGCCCGGGCTTGTTCTATGCGCCATATCGGGCCGGGCCCCCGAACCGCCTCGGGCCCCGGACACAGTGGACGGGTTGTGGTCACCGGCGTTCCCCTCGCCGGAGCTTGTCGACGCCGCGGCCGCGCTGCTGCCCGCCGTCCGTGAGCAGGCGGGCACGCTCGTCGAGGGACCGCGCTGGGAACTGACGGTCGGGCCGGGCATGTTCGCCGTCGGTACCCGGGACTGGGCGCGCGCCGAACGCACCGCGCAGCGTCAGGCCGAGGTACAGCGCAAGGACGTGGATCTGGCGGTCGGCCAGCACCTCACGACCGGTGAGTGGGTCGATCCGCCGCCACGGATGAGGATCACCGGCTGGTCGCGGAAGTCTCGGGCACGGATGGTGCGACGGCTCTGCGAACTGGACTACACACCGCTCTACGCCGGGGGCAGGCTCCCCGCGATGGTCACACTGACCTACCCCGGCGACTGGGAGACCGTCGTCCCCACCGGCCCGGTGCTGAAGCAGCACATGAAGGCACTGCGCAAGCGGTACCTGCGTGCGTGGGGTGAGGACTGGGCGTGCGTGTGGAAGCTGGAGTTCCAGCGGCGCGGGGCACCGCACGTGCACATGCTGTGCACTCCGCCGCACGGCCAGGCGGCCACGACCGGGGAGCGGTTCCATGTCTGGCTTTCGCGGGTATGGGCCGAGGTCGTCGACCACCCCGATCCCGAGCAGCGGCGACGGCACGAGCTGGCCGGGACGGCGCTGGACTACCGGGAGGGCCTGCGCGCGACGGACCCACGTCGGGTCGCGGCGTACTTCTGCAAGCACGGGATGCTCGCGGCGAAGGAGTACCAGCACCAGGTGCCCGAGGCGTGGCAGGAACCCGGCCGCGGGCCGGGACGGTTCTGGGGCGTGTGGAACCTCGAACGCGCCACCCGCACCCTCGCCGTCACCCCGGCCATCGGCGTGCAGGCCGGCCGGATCGCCCGGCGCTGGGCTCGCGCGCAGGGACGGGCGCAGCAGACCTGGAAGACGCGCGTAGAGCAGTCCACTGGCCGCGTCCGGTACCGGCGCTCGCGGTCACGGGTGAAGCTAATGACCAACGGCGGCCGGGGCTGGATCGCGGTCAACGATGGACCGGCGTTCGCCGCCGGCCTCGCCCGCTATCTCGACCAACTGGAGCACTCCTCAACAGGAACACGGCTGTCTTCTGTCTCCCCGTCGGCCAGGTCCCCCGAGAGCACCTCCGGTGGGCGGGTCCAGGTGGAGCACCCGAGGCGCTGAACGACCTGGACCCGCCCACCGGAGGTGCTACCGCCGCAGGTGGCCGGCGGGGAGACACCCTCCCCGGAGGTCGCCCGGGGTGTGGGGCGCGGCGAGCGCCCCGCGGACCTCTATATGGCTTCACTATCTGGAAGAATTCGTCCGCGATAAGTGCCGGTAAAGCCGCTCAGCTGACTTTGTGACCAGGTCACATCCGTGACAAGAATGACTTCTGCAACGAGAGGATCGGCGAGCCGACGCAGTTCGCCGGAATGCAGAATATCTCCACTTGTATCAATCCATGAAACTTCAAGATGATGGTCTCCCGGGTGAAACTCCAGCGACGAAATTTCCCCTCCTGTGGGAATCTCTCCTGCCGGGGTGTAGAAAAGAAACTGTCCGAGTACGGAGCTAATTGTCGTGACAAGGTCGTCGAATTTGTCAAAGCTTACTGTGTAATCATGCGCTCTTCCTTTTAAAGTTGATTTCCAGTATCGCTCTCTCGATGTGCGATAGTCATTTCTTGGGTAGACGGCAGAGCCTGCCTCGCGCGTGACGGTGTCGTGGTCGAGATCAGATCGGAGATTCGACCGTACCGACCGCAGAACTTGTTTGTCGGCCTCTTGTAAAGTGGAAAGACGGTGCCCGTAGGCGACGCTTTCTGCGCACTGCGAAAGCTTCTGGGCCAGGACGCGCACAGTTTCGTTGGCTGCCTCAACCTCGCGCCGACTCTGTTCGACGTTGGGCCAAAGTAGCTCTGGCATCATTATTGGGGAGTTATGCAAGTGGAGTTGCTGTTGGCGCATTTCGCGTACCCACGGAATCTCCGGAGAGTACTCATCGGTTGCTAACCGAGAGCCGGGTGTCAACTGTACGGCAGGAATAATGGGGTAACCTGCAAGTCTTGCCCGAAGCCACTCGATAAGCCACTGATGGGCTTTCTCCACCGTCTCGGCAGTTGACCGAAACTCCACTACATCAGCATTTGCCCAGTCAACGTTGGCGATGAGAGGCTGGGCTACCGTGATCAATCTTCCAATACGAAGCGGTCGGGCCTGAATACCGCCCAGATAAGGAAAGATATTTCCGACTTGACTCTCGGCGGTATCGCTATCGGGGGCGACCCGGCTACTATCAGAGAGGAAACTGCAGTGTCGACGAATTATCGGGCTAGAGCTGAGAACTGCTGCAACGTCGGCTACAGCCTTCCAGAGCTCGGCTTTCGTCATGGAATTTCACCGACCCCAACCAGGAGCGGCTCGTCGTCCTCTGAGCCACCCATCTCCCGCCAGTCTGTCTAGCGCCTTCTCGATCTTCTCGGCTGCAGCTCTCGACTCATGTTTCGAAAGAATAGCCGATGTGGACGTAAGAGTCCAATCCGACATTCCGAACTCGTTGCCTTTCTGCTCGATCTCCGGTCTTGAAACGACGGTCGCTTCGGTGGTAGATGCACGGCGAGTTCTCACTGATCGACCGTCCCGGAAGCGACCGTCCCTGAGCTCTTCCCCGACCCAGATTTCTCGTCGCATCGTTCCGATCGTTTGCAGTAGCCGGCTAGCCTGATGTTGGGGGAAGATTTTGGCGATAAGGCGATTAACCTCGTGCTCGACGTCTTGATAATACTTGACAAGACGTGATGCGGTCGCTTGTGCATCATTGTCATCATAGAATTCTTGACCCCGTTTTTCCGGCAGCGCGGATCGGATCTCCCACGCCCAGATCGTCGTGGCGACAGAAAGTGGGCCGCCTTCGACTTGCAGAGCACCAGCCTGTCGTAACAGTTCAAGACCAGAAGAATCTGTTAGCCAGGTGTCAGTTTGACTCTTCTTGAGATAGAATGTGCGGTTAGTTCGAGTATCTCGATAGAAGGTTAACGGCGCCTCTGGGGATCCAGTCAATGCCGCCACGATTTCAGACACTTCGTCGTAGGATGCTCGCTCAAACGCCCGGTGGTCGTACCGTGCGGCTTTCGCCGCAGTAAAGGGCAACTGCGCGGCCAATCGCGCACTCCAAGTCTCGTTGAGATCACCTAGCTCGCAGCTGAATAGCACGCGTTGTTCGTCAGCGACATTGAGAGTTTCGGGAAGTCGGCTTATACCGCGATGCAAAGCGAGAGCCGAGAGGTAGTCTGCAAAGGAGTCGTGAATTGCTGCGACTGCCCTCGAGTGTCCGACGTTCCTGATGATGCCGATCCGACGGCTGTCTTCATCGATCGACGTTGAATTTGTCGACTGAGGCAGGATCGCGGAGTGCTGATCGATGATTTCTTTCAAGGCAACGTTCCACCGAAACTCGTCACAATAGCGGCGCTGCTCGTCTAGGAGTGAACTAAATACTCCACCGAGAATCGTAAAAAGGATGTCCGAGCTCGGAACGTTGCTGCGATAGCAGAGGCCCTCAACGAAGTGCTCGTATATCTCAGATCTTGAGGAAAACTCTGTACCCGAAACGGCAAGTGTCAATCCCATACGGAACAGTAGAGGATTCTCTGAATCTTTACCAAGTACATTATTGACCTTGGCAATGCACAGCCGTGCGGTGTGCTCCTCCTCGTAGCCCCTGTCATGGCGAACTGACTGTAGCGCCAAATTTAGTTTGTGTTTATCACTGAGAGGTGCCACGGTCGCTGTGACCGGGGCTGCTGAGTTGCCAATAACTCCGCGCAGAGCGGCAAAGTCACGTCCGACAACTCCAATTTTGCAAGTTCGCTGACCGCGCATTCCGCTAAGGAGACTGATTTCCGCGGATAAGCTTTTTCTGAGGTTTGGGGGTAATTCTGACGCTCCGTCGATTATCAGGCAAACTTCGGGATCGCGCAGTAGATCAGTGGCCGTCCTAGTGGTCACGGGCTGTCCAAGCACAGCGAATAGGGAGTTTGCGACCAGTAGATCTAAGCGATTCTCCAGGTATTCTTCGGCAGAAGCGACTACTACTGCCACGCCTGAGCTTGCCGATTCTCGTCGAAGTTGCTGCAGGATGGTCGATTTACCGGAGCCTGTTCGGCCTGAGAGAATCGTAGCTGGGGCAGATACAAATTCGGCAGTCGACAAGATGAGCTCGTCTTGGCGGTCTTGACTACGCCTGCCCGTGCTTATTAGGGCGGCGGGAGTTGTGTCGGATTGTAGGAGGCCGAGCTGAACTAGCATATCGTCGAAAGGCAGAACGGTCACGGCTTTAATGTACTTTTGTCGCTCTTTCTCAGACCAACGATGAGTCGGAACGTCTGAGATGTGCATTCCAATCACATCTGCGATCTGACTCCGTGAGACGAGGCGTTCGCTCGGGTCGCTGTGGGAGGCCCGTTCCAAGAGAAATCGATATAGGGCATTTGCAGCCCTAGTAGACGACTGCCTAGCTTCTTCGAGGGTAATAGGACTCGGTAATATCGTCGAGAGCTGCTGTTCAATTGTTGCGAATAGGACTTCGCCTGATGAGGCTTCTGAAACTACCCTAGCGTTCTTGAGAATTTGACACGTCGCCGAATCGGGTGCAACTCCGAGCGCCTCGGCTAGAGGCTCGGGCCTATTCTCGGTCGCCGCTTGAAGTGCGTCCTTGAAACGGTGTCCGGTTGGACCGAGTCGTCCGTCGGTCACCAGCTCGAAAGAGGCGCTCTGATTTTCTAAGTCTGCCCACCGCAAGAAGATTCGCCGGAGTTCACCTTGATTCCAGGTGTATTCCTGCTGTCGAACCTTTGCTTGCCGTGCAAGAACAAGTTTTTGTTCTCCGTCAAGAACTTCGATGTCGACGATGTCTGCGCGTCCCTCGACCCGAAGAAATGCTTTTGTTTCGTCTGTTAGAACGTCGAATGCGGTCAGCATAGCTTGCGCATTCTGAAATGTAATGCCACGTATGGTGTCAGTTCCGGACACTAGAGACCTCTTAGTATCTGTTCAACTATTCGCTACTTTTCGCGCGGTCTCGAATTGTAGTGCCTAGCCGAGGTGTTTGTCAGAAGTTGCTGTCCGTCGTGTGAGCGCACGGGCGTCTCTGATAAGAATGCATCGGAAACGCGAATGAAGTACGATGGATTCATTAAACGCTCCGCTTCGGAGAGGGGGATCCACTGCGCTTGTCGCGTTTCGTTGCTGACGATGAGCTGCCCACTCATTGCGGTACATTTGAAAACGAGCGCGATTACCCCGATATTCATGTTCTTATACACGCCGGATAGATCGCCAACGTCTACAGTAATGCCAGTCTCTTCTAAGATCTCTCGGCGCACGCCATCCTGTGGTGTCTCGTTAATCTCTAGAACTCCACCTGGCGGTTCCCAGTGCAAGTTGTCTCGCCGTTGGATCGCCAAGATGGCATTATTCTGATCTACGACAATCCCAGCAACGCTTACCGAGTGGTGCGCGATGTCGGCCATGAGGCTCCTTGGCTGGGGCTTCGGTACTGTCTGGTCGTCATCGTAGTGGTCCAGTTGACTGGAGGAGTAGTGCATCTCGGAGCGCTCGATCGATCTGACGATCGCGCACCTTATCGTCAGATCGCGGACCAGCTGCGTGCAGCGATCGACCGCGGCGACCTGGTAGCTGGAGACAGGCTGCCCTCCGAGGCGAACCTGATGGAGCACTACGAGGTCGCCCGGATGACAGCCAGACAGGCGATCCAGGAGCTTCGCTCCGAGGGTCGTGTCGTGGCGGAGCAGGGGAGGGGTGTCTTCGTCCGCCAGCCCGTCCAGGTGCGCCGCCTCGCCTCCGAGCGCTTCGCGCGCCGTCACCGAGAGGCCGGCCTCGCCGCGTTCGGCGTGGAAGCGGAGAAGATCGGGTTCACGCCGCGCGTCGACCAGCTGGAGGTCTGGACCACTGCGGCGCCCGGTGAGATCCGCGACCGGCTGCGGCTCGGCGACGGTGAGGACGTCGTCATCCGCTCCCGCCGCTACCTCGCCGACGGGCAGCCCGTCGAGACGGCGGTGTCGTACCTGCCGGCCTCGATCGCGGCCGGGTCCCCGATCGTGGACGACGAGACCGGCCCGGGCGGCATCTACGCCAGGCTGGAGGAGCTGGGACACGAGCTGGACCACTTCACGGAAGAGGTCTCGGCCCGGATGCCCACCGTCGACGAGCGTCGTCGTCTGCAGCTCACCGACGGTGTCCCGGTGATCGTCGTGCTCCGCACCGCGTACGACACGACCGGTCGCCCCGTTGAAGTCTGCGACACGCTCAAGGCTGCCCCGGCCTACGTCCTCGAATACGACATTCCCGCGCGCTGACCTGCGCAGATCGGCCGCGCGACGTCTCGTTGTAGCAACTCCTCTAGACGGCTAAGTGTGCTGCGCGTACGATTCGCACTTACCTAGAGGACCTACCCCACGAGGTGAATCCCGTGCCGCAGATCTACGCCATCGACCAGACCGCGACCTTCGAACGACTGCTCTGGCTCTCGTCGGAGCCGAAGACCCGGTTCGGGGCGGACGTGCAGGAGACGACCAAGGACGGGCTGCCGAAGTGGGAGGTGCAGCTCGTCGCGAGCTTCCGGCAGTTCGGCCGGTCGACGAACGAGATCATCAAGGTGGGGCTCGCCGCCCATCACCAGCCGGGCGCCGACCTCGGTCCGGCCGAGCCCGTGCAGCTCGTCGGGTTCGAGATCGGTGTGATGGACAAGAAGAACCGCGAGGGCCAGGTCGTCGGCGCGCAGGTCTGGTACCGCTGCCACGAGGTGTGGGCCCTTGCGGCCACCGGTCCGCGGGCCAAGCAGGCGGAGGCGAGCTGATGAGCGCCTACGTCGACGCCGCCGACGGTCTCGCGTTCGTGTGCGAGACCTGCGAGACGCACTACGACCCGGACGCGGGGGAATGCCCGGAGTGCGGCGACTGGATGTTCGTCGCGGTCCTGCGCCCGGCGGCGATCGTCCCGGCCCGGCGTCTGGTGGGGGAGGCGTCATGACCGCCGAGCTGATCGTTCCGGTTCGTCGCGACGTCGTGCGCTCCTGGACCGGCGTCACCGGCTGGCTCGCCTGGCTGTTGCGTGCCTGGTCCGAGCGCCGGGCGCGCCGCGAGGAGCAGTACGAGGCAGGCGCCTTCGCCGAGTGGCTCCGCTACGCCTGGCGGGACGCCTGCGAGTGCGTCGGTGCCTGCAAGATCGTCGAGACCGTCACCGGTCCGACCGCTCGCACGCCGCGCGTCGGTTCGGTGATCACCGGTCCACCGGTATCGATGCTCGTCGAACTGATCCCCGGCCAGGAACCGGAGGACCTCACCCGCGTCGGCGGCCGGCTGGCACACTCCCTGTGCTTCGAGGGCCTGCGCGTTGTCCCGCACGCCGGCCGGTGGGTGCGGATCGAGCTGCTCGACCGGGACCCGCTCGCCGACCAGTACGCGCTGCCGGGCACCGCGGTCACGACGTGTCGACAGCCTGTCCTTATCGGACGGGACGAAGTCGGCGACGCGCTCGGCCACGCCTTCGCCGACGCGGCGCACGTTGCGATGCAAGGGCAGAACGGCGCCGGGAAGTCTCAGTTCGCCTACGGGCTGCTCGCGCAGCTCGCCGATGCCGACGACGTCCGCATCGCTGGCTCGGACATCACCGGCCTGCTGCTCGGGCGCCCGTGGGCGGGCACCGTGCACCGGCAGTGGCAGGCGACCGGCACGGCCGACCTCGAGGCGCACGCGACCCTCCTCGAACGGCTCGTCGGCGTCATGGACGAACGCCTCGCCACGCTGCCCGACCGGACCGGCAAGCTCGACCCGACGTCGGACCGGCCGCTGTTCGTCGTCGTGGTCGAGGAGTTCCCCGGCCTGCTCCGCGCGGCGGCCGGCCTCCCGAAAGCGGCACGCGGTGAGCGCTCGGTGCTCGACCGGATCAAGTCGGCCAACCTCCGGCTGCTGTCCGAGGGCCGGAAGGTCGCCTTCCGCGTCGTCACCCTCGCCCAGCGCGCCGAGGCCGAGGCGATGGGCGGTGGCTACGCCCGCGATCAGTACGCGCTGCGGCTCTCGTTCCGCGTGCCCGGCGACTCGCTGGAGATGCTGCACGGCCCGGGCGTCCGCGACCTCGCCGAGCGGCACGCCACCGCACCACCCGGTGTCGCCGTCTTGTCCGCACCCGGCCGCGAGCTCGTCCGCGTCCGCGTGCCCTACCTCGGTGACTACGCCGAGTACTGCGACCGCATCGCACGCACCGCGCGGGAGGCGGGCTGACATGGACACGACCACCGACCCGGTGTTCATCGCCGTCCGCGCCGGCCTCGACCGGACCACCGCCGAGATCCTGCGACTCGGTGCCGTCCGACCCGACGAACCTGCCGACACCGCTGCGCGTGCTCACCGCATGGCCGACCTCTACGAGCGGACCGCGCGTTGGTGGCGTGTTCTGGCGCGCAGCGAGGCCATGCGCACCCGCGTCGACCTGCTGTTCTACCGCGCCGTTCTGGGCGCCCAGGGCGACGCCGAGCACGAGGCCCGCTTCTGGCGGGACAACGCCCGCGCCTGGGATGCCCGGACCGAGGAGGCCCGCTGACATGGACGCCCTGCTACTCACCGCCGAGGAGACCGCAAAGCTGCTCCACATTGGACGCTGCAAGGTCTACGACCTGATCCGCAACAACGAGCTGCGCTCCATCAAGATCGGCGGCGCCCGCCGCATCCCGCGCTCGGCCGTGGAGGAGTACGTCGCCCGGCTCCTCGACGAGGACGCGGCCTGATGGCGCGCCGACACCAGCCTTCCCCGCCGTCGAAGCGACGGGTGAACGGCGAGGGCTCGATCTACCAGCGCAAGGGAGACCTGCTCTGGGTCGGCACCGCCTACGTCCCGACCAGCTCCGGGAAGATCAAGCGGCAGCCGGTCTACGGCCGGAGCCAGGAGGAGGTCAGGGAGAAGCTCGACGCGCTCAAGGCCCGGGCCGTGAACGGCGGCCTTGTCGACGACCGTCAGACCACCGTCGCGGAGTTCCTCGCAGACTGGCTCGACGACATGCGTCACGAGAAGCGCGCCGCCACCACCGTCCGCGGCTACGAGTCCGCGGTGCGGCTGCACATCGTCCCCGTGCTGGGACGCAAGAAGCTCGTCAAGCTGACCGCCGTCGACGTCCGGTCGTTCATGGCCGTGATGCGGGAGAAGTGCCTGTGCTGCGCCAACGGTTGGGACGCCCGCCGCCCAGAGGAAAAGCAGTGCTGCTCGGCCGGCCGCTGCTGCGGACGCCACCCCTCGGTCCGGCAGCTCCAGTTCGTGCACGCCGTGCTCCGCAACGCGCTCGGGCACGCCGAGCGGCTGGAGCTGATCAACCGCAATGTCGCCAAGCTCGTGCGCGTCAAGACGCCCGAGTACTCGGTGGGGAAGGGCCTGCCCGTCGAACAGGCGCGCGCACTGCTCACCGCAGCCGAGGGGACCCGGTTCCACCCGCTCTACGTCGTCGCGGCCACGCTCGGCCTGCGTCGCGGCGAGCTGCTCGGTCTGCGCTGGTGCGACATCGACATGGACGAGGCGACGGTCCACGTCCGCCAGACCGTCCAGCGGGTCGGAGGCAAGCTCGTCGTCGAGGGCACCAAGACGCGCGCCTCCGAGGCCGTCATCCCACTGCCGAAGATCACCCGCACTGCGATCCTCGCCCGGCGCCGGGCCTGGGCCGACGAGCGCACGGCGGCAGGGGAGTGCTGGCAGGACTACGACCTCGTGTTCTGCACTCAGATCGGTACGCCCGTCGAGCCGCGGGCGCTGAACCGCGACTTCGACAAGCTCCGCAAGCGCGCCGGCCTGCCCGGCGTCCGGCTGCACGATCTGAGGCACACCGTCGTGAGCCTGCTGCTCGCGCTGGGAACACCGCCGCACGTCGTGCAGGTCATCGCCCGGCACGCGGACATCGACGTCACGATGACGATCTACGCGCACACCAACCTGGACGCCATGCGCCAGGCGCTCGACGCCATCGACTGGGAGGCGTCATGACCGGATGCTGCTACAGGACTGCTACATACCGATCTTGGGACAAGACCGGGTCGACCTGTTTTCGCAGGTCAACCGTGGTCGGGGTGGCGGGATTTGAACCCACGGCCCCTCGCTCCCAAAGCGAGTGCGCTACCAAGCTGCGCCACACCCCGTCGCCCGCAGTCTAGCCCCGTCCCGACTGCACCCCGGCGCCGCCGTCGGCGCCCGGTGTGTCCCGCGCTACAACGACCGGGCGTTGCTCCCTCCGCTCCCGCCTTCCTAAGGTAAGCCTTCCCTTAGTGAAAGAGGAGCGTCACGTGACACCGTCCGGACTGCACGACCCCGCCGCCGAGCACGCGAGCTGCGGCGTCGGGCTGATCGTCCGCAAGGACGGGGTGCAGACCCACGACGTGCTCGTCCTCGCCCATCGTGCCCTCTGCGCGGTGCCGCACCGCGGCGGGATGTCCGCCGAGGGCGTCGGTGACGGCGGCGGCGTCTCGGTGGACCTGTCGGTGCCGTTCTTCTCCCGGCTCGCCGGCCGCGAGCTGACCCCGGGGCGGTTCGCCGTCGCCAACGTCTTCCTCCCCTCCGACCCCGACCGTGCCGCGGCGGCCGCAGCGCTGGTCACGCTCACCCTCACCGCGCACGGCTGCACCGTCCTGGCCGTCCGCGACGTGCCGGTCGACCCGTCGGTGCTGCGCCCCGCGGCCGTCGCGCAGCAGCTCCCGGTGCGGCAGTGGATCGTCGAGGTCCCGGACGTCGCGGACCCGGAGCGTCTGGCGCACGGCGCGCTGCTCGACATCGAGTCGGTCGCCTACACCGACGACGCCGTCGCCGGTCTCTACCCGCTCAGCCTCTCGACCCGCACCCAGGTCCTCAAGGGACGGCTGAACTCGTGGGAGGTCGTGCCGTACTTCGCCGACCTGACCGACCCGGAGCACCGGGTGCGCAGCCTCTACTTCCACACCCGCTTCTCGACCAACACCGACCCGCACCCGTCGATGGCGCAGCCCTTCCGGCTCCTCGCGCACAACGGCGAGCTCAACACCGACCGCAAGAACCGGATCGCCGACGAGGCCCTCGCCCGCGCCCGGGGCCGCCGGATCGTGCGCCCGCCGGGGCAGTCCGACAGCGCGCGGTTCGACCAGACCCTGCACGCGCGCGTGGCGGGCGACGGGCTCGACCTCGTCGCGGCCGTCGTCGCCGCGATGCCCCCGGCCTGGGAGAACGACCGCACGCTGCCCGCGCCGGTGCGCGCGATGCTGGAGTACCGGTCGCTGGTCGAGGAGATCAACGACGGTCCGGCCGCGCTCGTCTTCTCCGACGGCGAGGTCGTCGGCGCCCGCCTCGACCGGCTCGGCCTGCGTCCACTGCGGACCTGCGAGACCGCCGACTACCTGACCGTCTCCTCGGAGGCGGGCCAGTTCCCGTTCCCCGACGACGACGTGCTGCGCCGCGGCCGCATCGAGGCCGGCGGGATGCTGTGGTGGAGCACCCGCGAGCGTCGCAGCTACGACACCGCGCAGACCCTGGAGCTGCTCGCCGCCCGCGCCGACCACGAAGCCCTCCTGGCGGGCGCGCGGACACCGGCGGCCGAGCTGCCGCCCGCTCCCGCGGGATCCGGGCCCGCCGCGACCGGTGACCTCGCCGTCCACCAGCGCTACGTCGCCTACGGCCTGGACGCCGAGGCGTTCCGCGTCCTGCTCGACCCGATGCTCGACACGGGGACCGAACGCGTCTCCGCCATGGGCTACGGCAACGCCATCAACGCCCTGAGCGACCGCGAGGGCGGCGTCGCGCACTACTTCTCCCAGCGCTTCGCGCAGGTCACGAACCCGCCGCTGGACCCGATCCGCGAGGCCGACGGCATGACCCTGCGCGTCGCGCTCGGCACCCGCCCGGTGCACGACGGCCCGTTCCACCGCATCGTCCTCGACTCGCCCGTCCTCGACGCCGACGGCCTCGCCCGCATCGGCGCCCAGCACGTCGTCCCGGTCGGCCGGTTCGCGCTGCTGCACGAGCCCGGCACGCTGGAGGCCGCGGTCGAGGGACTGTGCGCCGAGGTCGTCGCCTTCGCCCGCGACGGCGGTGGCATCGCCGTCCTCGACGACCGCGCCGTCGCCCGCGACCGAGCGGCGGTCCCCGCGGTGCTCGCCGTCGCCGCGGTGAACCGCGCGCTGGTCGCGGCCGGGCTGCGCCCCGCGGTGTCGCTGGTCGTCGCCACCGGGCAGGTGTGCTCGGCGCACCACCTCGCCGTCGTCCTCGGGTTCGGGGCCTCGGCCGTGCACCCGCACACCGCCCACACGCGCGCCGCGCAGCAGCATCCCGGCGACCCCGGCGCGGCGTTCGCCCGCTTCCGCGTCGCCGCGGAGAAGTCCCTGCTCAAGACCATGGCCCGGATCGGGCTGTGCACGATGGAGAGCTACGTCGGCGGCGAGTTCTTCGAGGCCGCCTACCTCGACACCCGCGACCCGGTGCTCGCCCGCTGGCTCCCCGAGGTCGACGCCCCGGTCGGCGGCGCCGGGTTCGCCGACATCGAGCGGTCGGTGCGCGACTGGCACGCCCGCGCGCTGACCGTCACCGGCCCCGAGGACGTGCCGCAGCTCGGGCTGTTCAAGGAACGCTCCGACGGAGCCGGGCACTCCTACGGCGCCGCCGCCGTCACCGCGTTCACCGGCCTGGTCGACGAACGGACCGGCCTCACCGCCGGCCCGGCCGACCGTGAGCTGCGGCTGCTCCCGCTCGCCGCGCTCACCGACTCCCTCGGCCTGCACGACGACGCCTACGTCCACACCGGACTGGGCGCGCTGACCGCCGCCGAGATCGACGCGTCCGCGCCCACGCCCGGCTACCGCGAGCTCGTCCGGTCCCTCACCGCCGAGCGTGCGCGACGCCCGTCCGCGCTGCGCGACGTGCTGATGCTCCCGCCGGACCTGCGCGACGGCCGCCCCGCCGACGTCCTCGACCGGATCGACCCGGCGGGCAACGCCTGCATCGCCGTACGCGGCCTGCGTCGCGACGGCGACCTGCTGCACGTCGACGGCGACGCCGCCCCGCTGGCGTCCTGGCTGGCCGAGCGGTTCGGCGCGTCCGTCGCACGCCTCGACCACGGCACCCTGCGGGTGGTCGCGGCCGGGACAGCGGGGGACTGGCTGGACCTGCTGGTCACCGCCCCCGACCCGGTCGCTCCCGACGACGTGCAGCCCGCCTCGCAGATCACCCGCACCCTCGCCTCGGGCGCGATGAGCCACGGCGCGCTCGTCGCCGGGGCGCACGAGGCCGTCGCGCACGGCACCAACATGGTCGGCGGACTGTCCAACTGCGGCGAGGGCGGCGAGTCCCGCAGCCGGTTCGGCACCATCCGCGGCTCCCGGATCAAGCAGTTCGCCTCCGGCCGCTTCGGGGTGTGGGCGGGCTACCTCGCCGACCCGATGCTCGAACAGGTCGAGATCAAGATCGCGCAGGGTGCCAAGCCCGGCGAGGGCGGCCAGCTGCCCGGAGCCAAGGTGACCGTCGACATCGCCGCCGCCCGCGGCGCGACGCCCGGCGTCGAGCTGGTGTCCCCGCCGCCGCACCACGACACCTACTCCATCGAGGACCTCGCCCAGCTCATCCACGACGCCACCGCCGCGCGGGTGAAGGTGGTGGTCAAGCTGGTGTCCTCGGAGGGGATCGGGACGATCGCCGTCGGCGTCGCGAAGGCCGGCGCGCACGTCATCAACGTCGCGGGCAACACCGGCGGTACCGGCGCCGCGAACGTCACCAGCCTGAAGTTCGCCGGGCGCTCCGCCGAGCTGGGCGTCGCCGAGGTGCACCAGGCGCTGTCCGCGCACGGCCTGCGCGACACCGTCGAGCTGCGGTGCTCCGGGGCGCACCAGACCGGCGGCGACGTCGTCGTCTCCGCGCTGCTCGGCGCCGACGGCTTCGAGTTCGGGACGACCGCGCTGATGATGCTGCGCTGCGTCATGGCGAAGAACTGCAACGTGAAGTGCCCGGCCGGGATCACCACCGACGCCGACGCGTTCGACGGCGACCCCCGCGCGCTGGCCCAGTACCTGCTCGGCGTCGCCCACGAGGTCCGCGAGATCCTCGCCTCGCTCGGGCTGCGCAGCCTGCGCGAGGCCCGCGGCCGCGCCGACCTGCTGCACCTGGCGCGGCACCCGTCGCTGGTCGGGCGCCTGGACCTGCGCCGCCTGCTGCACCGGGTGACGACCCCGCAGGTCGCCGACCCGGTGCGGGTCGGCGCCGACCACGACCACGACGAGCGCTGGTCGGCGACCGTCCGCGCCGCCCTGGCCCGCGGTGAGTCCGGAGTGGACATCGACGGGGGAGCGCTCGGCAACCGGCACCGCTCGGTGGGCGGGCGCCTCGCCGTCGACGTCGAGCGGATGCTGAACCACGAGCACGTCCCGGGACCGGCACTCGTCGACGACCGTGGCCGCCGCTTCCTGCCGCAGCGGTGGCTGCGGATCCGCACCCGCGGCGCGGCGGGGCAGTCGTTCGGTCTGCTCTGCAACGACGGGATGTGGCTCGTCCACACCGGCACCGCCAACGACGGCGTCGGCAAGTCCGCCTGCGGCGGCACCATCGCGATCCGCTCACCCGGCACCGTGCACGACGACCGGCCCGGCAGCAACGTGCTCGTCGGCAACTTCGCGCTGTTCGGGGCCACCGGCGGCCGGCTGTTCGTCCACGGCGAGGCGGGGGACCGGTTCGCGGTGCGGAACTCCGGGGCGAGCGCCGTCGTCGAGGGGCTCGGCGACTTCGGCTGCGAGTACATGACCGGCGGGGCCGTGCTGAACCTCGGTGCCGCCGGGTCCGGCCTGGGCAACGGCATGTCCGGCGGGTTCCTCTACCAGTACGACCCGGCCGGGACGGTCGGGTTCTCGACCGACTCGGTCGACGTCGCACCGGTCTCGGGATTCCACGTGACCGCCGTCCGGCTGCTGCTGGAGTGGCACGCCGACGCCACCGGCTCGCCGCTCGCCGTCCGGCTGCTCGAGCACTGGGACCGCGAACGCGCGCACCTGCTCGTCGCGACCCCGCGGGCGCTGCGGCTCTACCAGGACGCCGGGGAGATCCTCGCCGCCCGCACCCGCCGCGAGCTCGTCGACGAGCTCGCCGCATCCCTCGCCGCGCACCAGCTGCGCCGGCACAAGCTCGCCCAGCGCGACGGCGTCCCCGTCGCATCCGGGGCGGTACCCGACGGCGACGCCGGGGAGGAGATGTTCGTCCTGCTCAACGGCCTGACCGTGCAGACCGTCGCCGAGGAGGTCGCCGCCCGCCGCGGTGTCGACGCCCGCACACTGCTGCTCACCGAGGACCACGCCGTCCGCACCCGGCTGGTCCGCTACGCCCGCGACGCCCTGGCCGGCTACGCCGACGACGAGCTCGCCGTGCTGGTCTCCGACAAGCGCGTCGGCGACCTCAAGCGCTCCCTCGCGCAGCGCGACGTGTACGGCACCGACAGCCCCGGCACCTACGGCTGGATCCTCGCCCAGGACGCCGCCAACACCGCGCGCCTCGGCCGCATCCCGGGCGTCGAGGAGCTGTTCGCGGCCCGCGCCGCACCGGACCTGGTGGGCGCCCCGTGACCGCGCCGCCGCCCCCGGCCGAGCTGAGCAGCCTGGCGATCTCGCCGGACGCCCCGTTCACCGCCGAGCAGCGGATCTGGCTGTCCGGCTACCTGGCGGGCGCCCGCAGCGCCGCCGCCGCACCCGTCCGGAAGGAGACCGGGATGACCCCGGTGCACGTGCTGTACGGCACCGAGACCGGCAACGCCGAGTACGTCGCCGACCTGCTCACCGAGCGCCTCACCGAGGCCGGGGTGCCGTGGGAGCTGCACGAGCTCGACGCCGTCGGCGCCGACGCCCTCGCCGCCATGAGCAGGGTCGTCGTCGTCTGCTCCACCTACGGCGACGGCGAGATGCCCGACAACGCCGACCTGTTCCGGAAGATGGTCACCGCCGACGACGCGCCGCGCCTGGAGGCGACGTCGTTCGCGGTGTGCGCGCTGGGCGACGAGTCCTACGAGGACTTCTGCGCGGCCGGGCGGCTGCTCGACACCCGCCTCGCCGAGCTGGGGGCGACCCGGATCCTGGAGCGCCGCGACTGCGACGTGATGTGGGAGGACGCCTCCGCGCAGTGGTTCCCCGAGATCGTCGCCGTGCTGGCCGCCACGCCCGCCGCGACCACCGCGCCGGACCCCGCACCCGAGCCGGAGCCGGTCCGCCGCCGCGACCGCCCCGCCCCGGTGCCCGCGGTGCTCGCGCACCGGGTGCGGCTGTCCGGCCCCGCCTCGGACAAGGAGATCCACCACCACGAGTTCGACCTCACCGGCACCGGCCTGACCTACGCCGCGGGCGACTCGCTCACCGTCGTGCCCGCCAACGACCCCGCGCTCGTCGAGGCGTTCCTGGCGCACCTCGGCCACGACGGCGACGCCCCCGTCGGCGACCGTCCACTGCGCGAGCTCCTGACCAGCGCACACGAGATCGTCACACCGTCGCGGGACCTGCTCGACGTGCTCGCCGAGCGTGCCGCCGACGCCGGGCTGCGCGCCGCCCTGCGCGACGACCGGGCGGCCTGCCTGTGGGACCGCGACCTGCTCGGGCTGCTGCACGCCGCGCAGCTGCGGCTCGACCCGGAGGAGCTCGTCGGGCTGCTGCGCCCGCTGCAGCACCGCGCGTACTCGATATCGTCGAGCCCGCTGCTGTTCCCGGACCGGGTGCACCTGACCGTCGCCGCGGTCCGCTACCGGTGCGCCGACCGCGCGGTCGGCGGGGTCTGCTCCACCCACCTCGCGGACCGGCTCGCGGTGGGGGACACCGCCGTCGTCGCGCTGCAGCCGAACACCGGGTTCCGGCCGCCCGCCGACGACGTCGACATGATCATGGTCGGGCCGGGGACGGGTGTCGCCCCGTTCCGCGCGTTCCTGCAGGAGCGCGCCGCCCGCGGGGCGCGGGGCCGGAACTGGCTGCTGTTCGGCGACCGCCGCTCCGACCACGACTTCCTCTACCGGTCCGAGCTGCTCGGCTGGGCCGAGGACGGCCTGCTCACCCACCTCGACCTGGCGTTCTCCCGCGATCAGGCGGAGAAGGTCTACGTCCAGGACCGGATGCGCACCCACGGCGCCCGGCTGCACGCGTGGCTGGCCGGGGGCGCCCACCTCTTCGTGTGCGGCGACGCGAGCCGGATGGCCCGCGACGTCGACGCCGCGCTGCACGAGATCCTCGCCGCCCACACCGGGGGCGAGGACGGTGCGGCCGAGTTCGTCGCCGATCTCAAGCGCGGGAAGCGGTACCTGCGTGACGTCTACTGACCCGGAGCGTGTCCCGTGACCCTGCCCCACACCGATCTCGACGTCCTGCTCTCCCACCTCGCCGGCGACCGGCTCGACCTCGACGCCGGCACGCTGGCGCGGCACCTCCCGCTGCTCGACGAGGTCGTCGCGACCACCGCGAACGGCAGCGCCCTGATCAGCGAGCTCGGCACCTACGCCGAGCCGACCTTCACCGGCGAGGCGTTCCCGGTCCGGCCCGGCGCGGTGACCCTGCGCCTGTCCCGCCCTGCGGTCGCCTCGGTCGTCGCGACCCGGGCCGACGACGGGCGTCGCGAGCCCGCCGCGCTGTGGCTGTTCGACGGCGACGGCGCGGCCGTGCACCGCGCGCACCTGCTGTCGCCCGACGCCCCGCTGGTCACCGAGGTGCTGCGGCTCGCCCCGCGCGCCGACGACCCGCCCGCCGCGCCGCCGCCCGCGGCTCCCGACGAGCTCGACCACCTCGGTCTGCTCGACGCGCTCACCGACGGCGGCGGCCGGGTCCCCGACGGGCTCGCCCCGGCCACCCCGCCGTGCGACGTCGCCCGGGTCGTCGACCTGCTGTGCCTGCTCTGCGAGCACGGCGTCCCGGCCGGGCTGGCCGTGCCCCACGGTGGCTGCCTGCAGGTCGGGACGGGGTCGGTCGACCACGTCGAGACCGGCGACGTCGTCGGCGTGGTGTCCGGTGCGGTGCAGTTCGCGTTCGCCCCCGGCGAGGTCGACGCGGTACGCCCGGTCCGCACGCACGGCCCGCACGGTCCGATGACGACGGTGCTCCTGACCGGCGCGGACGGCCGCTGCCTGGCCCTGGTCGGGCAGTTCGGGCTGCCGTCGACCGAGGTCGTGACGGCCTGGGAGCGCATGGTCCGGGACGTGCTGCTGCACCCGATCGGGTGAGTGGTGAACGCGGTGGGCACGGTGGCCGTAGAGACGGGCAATCAAGGATGAACCCGTCAGAAAGGACACCGGGATGCGCCGCACCCTGCCCCGTCTCGCCGCCGTCACCGCCGTCACCGCACTCGGCTTCGCCGCGACCGCGGGCATCGCGTTCGCCCAGGAGACCGAGGTCCCCGAGCCGTCGACGTTCACCAGCATGTACACCGTGAGCGCGACGCCGGACGCCGTCATCAACAACGACGGGCAGGCCGTCCCCGGCGAGCCCGGCGCGACCGGTGAGTTCAACTTCCGGATCAACTCCGACGACGAGATCATCTGCTACGACATCACCCTGCGCGGCGTGACCGGCGAGTACCAGAGCCCGGCCAAGACCGCGACGCACATCCACGAGGCCGCCGTCGGCAAGCCCGGCCCGCCGCGCCTGGCGTTCCCGAACCCCGAGGGTGACGGCGACGTCCGCACCTCGTCGGGCTGCATGCAGGGCCCGTTCACCACCGGGCTCGAGGGCGACAACGGCCAGGACACCGCGACCGGCTTCTCGCTGAAGCAGATCGAGGCGAACCCGACCGGCTTCACCGGTGACACCCACACCGCCGACTTCGCGGCCGGCACGGTGCGCGGCCAGCTCGCCGCCGTCCCGATGGGCGGCGTCGAGACCGGCGCCGGTGGCTCCTCCTCCGACTCGACCGCGCTCTACGCGGTCGGCGCCGCCGGCCTGGCCGCCGCGGCCGGAGCGGGCGTGCTGATGGCCCGCCGGGGCCGTGCGCAGAGCTGACCACACGCGTGACCGGCGCCCGGGAGCCCTGCTGCTCCCGGGCGCCGTCGCGCTGGTGTTCCTGCTCGTGGGGTGTGGGGCACCGCCCGCCCCCGCTCCCACCGTGCCGGCGCCCGCGGCACCGTCCGCCGGCGCGCCGCCCGCCGCGGTCCCGGCCGCGGCCGGTGTGCCCGTCTCGCTGCGCATCCCGGCGATCGGGGTGGACGAGCCGGAGCTGCTGCGGCTCGGCATCGCCGACGACGGCACCGCCGAGGTCCCGCAGGACTACGACCGCGTCGGCTGGTTCGACCGCGGCACCGCGCCCGCCCCGACCGTCCTGCTCGGGCACGTCGACTCGCGCGACGGGCCCGCGGTGTTCATCGACCTGCGCGACCTCGCCCCCGGCGACGTGATCGAGGTCGGCCGCGACGACGGCTCCGTCGACCGGTACGCCGTCGAGCGGACCGAGCAGATGCCCAAGGACGCGTTCCCCACCTTCGCCGTGTTCGGCGGTGCGTCACCGGACCAGCTGCGGCTGGTCACCTGTGCGGGCGACTTCGACCGGGGGGCGCTCAGCTACCTCGACAACATGGTCGTGCACGCCCGGGCGCTCTGACCGTTGCCCGACGCGCCGAGACGTCCGGTTCCGCCCCGGACGCCCGGTCCGGGACCACACTGATCGGGTGACGGTGCCGCGACAGCGCGACCCGCGCCCGACGGGCGCCGCAGCCGGACGCCCCCGGGCGTCGCGGCTCGCCCGGCTGCGCCGCGTCCCACCGCTGCACCTGCTGCTCGGTGCGACCGGCGCGCTGCTGGCGGTCGGAGTCGTGATGGTGCTGTCGGCGTCGGCGGGCGGGAAGACCGTCGCCGACGGGATGGTGCTCACCGTCTTCGTCCGCCACCTCATCTTCCTGCTGCTCGGGGTCGGCGCGTTCGCGCTCGGGATGTGGGTGTCACCGGTCCGGCTACGCCGGTGGACGCCGTGGCTGCTGTTCGCCTGTCTCGCCGCGCTGGTGCTCGTGCTGGTCCCGGGAATCGGGGAGGTCCGCGGCGGTGCCCGCCGGTGGATCTCGGTCGCCGGGTTCACCGTGCAGCCGGGCGAGGCGGCCAAGGTCGTGCTGCTGCTGTGGGGCGCGCACGTGCTCGCGCTGCGCGGTCGCGCCGTGCGCCACGGCCGCTACGCCGTCCTCCCACTGGTCCCGGTCGCGCTGCTGGCCGGGGCGCTGCTCATGCTGCAGCCCGCGCTCAGCACGACCGTCGCGCTCGGCGTCATCGTGCTGTCGCTGCTGTTCTTCGCCGGGGCGCCGCTGGTGCTGCTCGGGGGCCTGTCCGGCGGGGCGCTGCTCGGCGTCGCCGTCCTGGGGTTCACCGCCGACTACCGCCGCGACCGGATCAGCACCTTCCTCGGCGCCGGCGACGAGCTCGGCGCCGGCTACCAGTCCCGCCAGGCACTGCTGTCCCTCGCCGACGGCGGCCTCTTCGGCACCGGCCTCGGCCAGGGCCGCGCGAAGTGGGACTACCTGCCCAACGCCGCGAACGACTTCATCTTCGCCGTCATCGGTGAGGAGCTCGGGCTGGTCGGCGGGCTCGCCGTGCTGGCGCTCTACCTGCTGATCGCCTGGGTCGGGCTGCGCGTCGCCGCCCGCACCCGGGACACGTTCCTGCGGCTGGTGACGGCGGCGACCGCGACCTGGGTGGTAGTGCAGGCCGTGATGAACGTCGGCTACGTCGTCGGCCTGCTCCCGGTGACCGGTCAGCAGCTGCCGCTGGTGTCGGCCGGCGGGACGGCGCTGGTCAGCACCCTGTTCCTGCTCGGGCTGGTCGCCAACGCCGCCCGCCGCGTCAGGTAGCCAGGCTGCCGCGCAACACCGTGGACCCGGCGCCGTCGAGGACCCGGAACTCCTCCGCGTCGGCCCGCAGCACCGAGGAGTTGAGGTTGCAGACCATCGGCGACGCCCCGGTCCCGATGAACTCGCCCGCGCTCACCTCACGCCCGTCCTCGGCCTCGACGACGACGCGGTAGGTCGCACCGGAGCGGAACCCGTCGCCGTCGAGCACGATCTCGACGCCCCAGGTGTGCGGGATCGCGACCGCCGTGGCCTGCACCGCGGAGTCCATCGCCTGGACCGCGACCGGCTCGCGGGGGATCCCGTCGTGGTCGCCGACCAGGTAGCCGGCGACGCCGCCGACGAGCAGCGCGGCCGCGGCCGCCGCCGCGACCGGAGCCCACCGGTTCCGTGCCCGGGCCGCGGCCGATGCCGGACGCTCGGCCCGCGCCGCCGCCATGATCCGGTCGCCCAGGTCCGGCGGGGGAGCGGGAGTGTGGTCGAGCCGGTCGGGATCGACCCGGCCCAGCGCGGGCAGCACACTCGCGACCTCGGCCAGCTCCTCGCGGCACGCCGGGCAGCCCTGCAGATGGGCCTTGAGGGTCGCCAGCTCGTCGCCCTCCAGCCGGCCCATCGCGTGGTCACCCAACGACTCCCGCATCGCCCGGTGCTCGTCCGGAGTCACGGTTCCACCCCCATCTCGTCCATCGCCAGTCGCAACGCCTTCAGCCCGTAGAAGACCCGGCTGCGGATCGTCCCCACGGGCACCCCCGCCTCCGCCGCGATCTCGGCGTGCGGACGGCCCCGCAGGTACGCCTCGACGATCGCATGCCGGTGCTCCGGACGGAGCCGCCGCAACGCCTCCTCGACCAGCCAACCGTCGACCAGGGCGTCGTCGGCAGGGCCGATGGAGTCGTTCCCGGTCTCGGGCTCGTCGGTGAGCCTGCGGCGCCAGGGCCGCGCCGCGACCCTACGGATCTCGTCGATGACCACGTTGCGGGCGATGGCGAACAGCCACACCCGCAGACTGGCGACCGACGGGTCGTAGGAGTCGGCACGACGCCAGGCGCGCAGGAAGACCTCCTGCACGGACTCCTGGGCCGCACCCTCGTCGCCCAGCTGACGCAGGGCATAGCGGTAGAGCTCGGCTCCGTGCGCGGTGTACGCGGCGCGGAGCCCCGGCTCGGAGTCGAGCCCGGGTTCGGCGGCGCGCGCGTCGACGGAGCGCAACCTGCGGTGGGGCGCCTTCATCGGTGTCCGCAACCTCCTGAACGTCCCTGTCCCCGGTGTGTACGCACCCGGGGGCGGGGATGTTCACGGGGTCGGAGTGGGATACGCTGCGGGGGTCCTGATCGACGAGATCGGGGCATGCGGGCGTAGCTCAATGGTAGAGCCCCAGTCTTCCAAACTGGCTACGCGGGTTCGATTCCCGTCGCCCGCTCCACCGTCTGACCAGCGGAAACGCTGATCAGCTCTGATCTTGAGACAGACTTCGTGCATCAAACGTGGTGCGAGTCGGTCCTAGCGTTGACTGCATGGCAGGTCGACAGCCCGCGAGCACGGCTCGCGCCCGGGGCAGCATCACCACGCTTCCGAGCGGCACCATCCGCGTCCGGGTCTACGCCGGGATCGACCCGGTGTCCGGACGCCGGCACTACCTCACCGAGCTGGTCCAGCCGGGGAAGAAGGCGCAGCGCGAGGCCGAGGCCGTGCGGGCCCGGCTGCTCGCCCAGGTCGAGGAGCGCCGCAATCCGCGGACCAACGCCACGGTCGACGAGCTGGTGCGGCGCCACCTCGACCAGTTCGCCGGGGCGCCGAACACCCTGCAGATGTACCGCGGCCACGTGAAGAACCACATCTCCCCGCTGCTCGGGCGGATCAACATCGGTCGCCTGGATCCCGAGATCCTGGACTCCTTCTACGCCGAGCTGCGCCGCTGCCGGGTCCACTGCTCCGGGTCCGGGCTCGTCGACCACTGGACCCGCCGGGACCACGAGTGCGACGACCGGTGCCGCCCGCACCGCTGCAAGCCGCTCTCGGCGACGACGATCCGGCACATCCACTTCATCCTCTCCGGCGCCTACAAGCGCGCCGTGCGCTGGCGCTGGGTCGCGGTGAACCCGCTCGCCCAGGCCGAGCCGCCGCCGGCCCCGAAGTCGAACCCGCGGCCGCCGAGCGCCGAGCAGGCCGCGCAGCTCCTCAACAAGGCGTGGGACGACCCGGACTGGGGCGCCCTGATCTGGACGGCGATGACGACCGGTGCCCGCAGAGGAGAGCTGTGCGCCGTCCGCTGGACGTGGCTCAACTTCGAGGAGGGCCGCGAGACGCTCTGGTTGCAGAGCGGGATCCGCAAGAGCGACGACGGCTGGGTCGAGGGCGACCTCAAGACCCACCAGCAGCGCCGGATCGCGCTCGACGCCGAGACCGTCGCGGTGCTCACGGACCTGCGCGGCCGAGCGATGAAGCGCGCGGCGATGCTCGGAATCGAGCTGGCGCCGGACGCGTTCGTGTTCAGCACCGCGGCCGACGGCGCGACGTTCCCGACGCCGGACAGCGTGACTCAGCGCTACGACCGGATGGCGAAGAAGCTCGGGATCGTGACGACGTTCCACAAGCTGCGGCACTACTCGGCGACGGAGCTGATCGTGGGTGGGGTCGACCCGCGGACGGTCGCGGGGCGGCTGGGGCACGGGGACGGCGGGACCACGACGTTGAAGACCTACACGGCGTGGGTGTCGGAGGCGGACCAGCGAGCTGCCGCCGGGCTCGGGGCGAGGATGCCGGAGCGGCCTACGCGGGCGGAAGAGAAACGGCGTGCAGTCCGGCCGTCAGTGCACCCGTATGAGCACCTGGCGGACGAGATCGTCGCGAAAGTCAGCGCGGAGGAATACGCAACAGGAAATGTCCTCCTGCCGGCTGAACGAATTGCCGAGCGGGCCTGAGTCTCGTTGTCGACGGCACGCCGGGCTGTCCGGTTACTCAAGGACCGAGGCTTGGTCGTATCGGTTGGTGGTCGGCCAATCCTCGCTGACAGTCGTGCAGTCACGCTCGACGATGTGGCGAACAGTAGCGGTCTAGTTGAAGCCATTGCCCAACCGGAGGAAGTTCGGGTGAGGTCCGCTTGGATCGCGACAGTGCGAGGGCCACATGGGTTTTGTTCTCGGGGTCGAATCATCAGCGGATCACTCGACAACCCGGACTTTTTTCGAAGTCACCTTCTTGGTATCGCGCGGATCGATGACCCGGAGGGAACTGATGACGGGGAAACCTGGATCGGGCGATACGAACTGGAGCTTCGTCCGAGGATAGGAGAGGCCGATGTTGTAGTCCTCCGTTGGTGATTCGCTATGCGGGTGATTGACAGCTTAACGTCTAGAGTGCTATCGACGGGCTAGATTGACATCAGTTCACCTAGCGATATACAGATCAAAACCTTGCGCGCATCAGGCGGACCAGTCAGCTGCAGTTCTGGACACTTCGAGATCTAGCGTGCAAGATCGTACGGTATAGATTCCTAGCAGTTGTAGCGGAGGAGCCCAGCGTGGCGGAGGACGCCAACAGTGATTCAACGCGAGTCTCTGCGGCAACGGGAGGTGTCTGGCCGGACCTGACTGTCTGGCGCTCGCCCACCGTGCCGAGCTGGCGCCAACCTCAGATCGGAGCCGTAGGTGCTTTGATTTCGCACTGGTCGACCAGGCGTCACACGCCCGCCCTGATTTCCCTACCGACTGGTGCCGGGAAGACAGCTGTAGCGGTAGCGGCGCGGTACTTGGCGCAAGCTGGTCGAACTCTGGTTGTCGTGCCTACAGCCGATCTTCGGGATCAGCTAGCGAATGCATTTGCAAGCTCGGCAGATCTTGTCCGAATTGGTGCGCTCGATTCAGCTCCCGAGGTAGACGTGTTGAAGCAGGTTGGACTAGTGGATAGCTGGGCCGACATCGAGCGATTCGATGTGGTCGTTGGCCTGCCAAACTCGATCAGTCCAGTTCACTACGATGATAATGGTCCGCGGCAAGATCTCTTTGATCTGATCATAGTAGATGAAGCGCATCACGCTCCAGCGCCGACCTGGGCGGCGATCATCGAGCACTTCGAGTCGGCTGCTGTAATGCTGCTGACTGCAACTCCACGTCGTTACGATGGTAAAGCACTACCTGGTGATCACATCTTCCATTATCCGCTAAGGCGTGCGCTTGACGAGCGAATCTTCCAGCCTGTTCGTGCGAAGTTGGTCGGAGGTGGTGGGCGAGAAGCTCGGCGTCAGAACGACCTAGCAATAGCAACTGAAGTGGTTCTGACCTTGGCCATGCCGGAGCATGCTCGTAGCACGCTTCTCGTCCGGGCGGGGTCGATCGCCCGAGCGAATGAGCTCGCTAACCTCTACAGGGATAGAGGCGTGGAGGTTGCGGTACTAAACTCGAGAACGAAGCCTGAACAGAAGACTGAGATCGTTTCGCGTTTGCGTTCGGGGGAGCTCAAAGGGGCTGCTGTCGTTGGTATGCTGGTAGAAGGATTCGACCTACCAAGCATTCGTGTTATCGCTTACCACGACAAGCATAAATCGCTTCCGGTCACGGCTCAGATGATTGGTCGCCTTGCTCGCGTCGACCGGAACTTTCCGCAAGAGTCGGTTCTAGTTACAGCAAAAGATGTCGACGTCTACCCAGAGCTTCAAGGCGCGGTGAGGGAACTTTATGTGGAGGATCCGGATTGGGCCCGGATACTTCCAGGAGTGATCGATGATGCAATAGAGTCCGAGATTGCGAACAGAGAGTTTGCGGAGCGCTTTACTGCAGGTGACCCTAGCGTCTCCTTGGCAGCGCTTTCTCCTCTGCGTCGGATTATCGTGAACGAACTGGTTTGGGATTCACCTGAAGGAGCTTTGACTGAGCTATTAATTCCACCGAATCTCGAACAAGGTAGGACTCTTCGTAGCGAGCGTGTTCTCTACTCGGGACTGAGTGAAGACCGCCGAACGCTCGTTTGGATTACGGAGGCAGTTGAGCGACCGAAATGGCACCCAGCCCCTGGCCTTGATGGTGTCAGCTACAATCTCCACTCGATCTCTCTGGCTATCCCGACGAGGACGGACCTTCCGGATCTTCTCCTGATGAATAGCGACAGTATCGCAATGCTTCGACAAGTTGTCGAGCTAATTGTCCCCGAGCGTTCTCGTATTCCTGCCGACGCGGAGCGAATGCAACAGGCATTCGACAGTGTCGATCGAGTCTCAGTCTCATCAGTCGGGATGCGAAACAGCTATGGCGGGCAACCCGGTACGGCAGCATATCGAATGTATTCAGGTAAGGGCGTCGACCGCGGTCTACGCGAGGTGGATACTGCCGCCGGAACATTTGGGCACGCGATGGTTCAGGTCTACGACGGAACTGATTCGTTCACCTCCGGGATCGCCAGCGAGAAGATGAAGGTATTGGGAGACTCGTTACTCCCCTCTGCGTGGGTACGTCGCATTTCTGGCCGGCTTCGCTTCCCGTTACTGGCAGCCGTCTGGAAGCGTCACAGGGCAACTGCTGCCGCAGCTATCTCGCGGCAAGCAGCTGCGCGGATGGCCCGAGGCGCGCGTCGTTGCAATTGAGATGGCTGGTCAGCTTGTTGGGCAGGGATGGCAGGTCGATGTCGGACGCGAACTGGCAGTTTCTATTCTCGATCTCCATGCCACCAATACTGTACTCCGCTCATTAGATCCGTTGCCGGTCGAGATTCTTAATCCACTCGACAAAGATCAGCCTGTATGGAGTGGATTGTTCGATGTTCTGGGCCGAGTGACTATCGAGGAACGCGGCACGTCCGAGCTTTCCGCTTGGCGTGGATATTCTGGAATGCGACCGATGTCAGAACTGTTGATGGAGTACCCGCCGACCATCTTCTTCTCAGATGGATCGACAGTCGTCGGAAACCGACTGTTCGAGCCAGTTTCGCGTGTGAAGTCGATGCCGCTAGTTGAATTTCTGGATGAGCGCTGGGAGGGTGTGAATCTGTGCGCTGAGACGAAGGCTACTGCAGCAAGGAGTGCGTCAGGTAAGTCTATCCATCAACACCTCGAAGAGTACCTAATTCGGAGTCCGCGCCGGCTCCGGCACAAGTGGGTACTTCATAATGATGGCGGTGGGGAGTTCGCTGACTATCTCGTCTTAGAAGTTGGGCGCGACGAAGTTATTCTGGATTTGTGGCACGCTAAGCCGAGTGGGGGTGCCTCGCCAAGCGTTCGCGTTAAGGATCTCGAAGTCGTTGTAGCGCAGGCCATCAAGAGTCGACGCTGGATGACAGACGCTGGATTCTGGCAAGAGTTATTGATGCGCATTGATGGGAAGGCGCCGAGAGCGACTCTTGTTGCTGGAGGCGAGTTCCCCTTGCGGATTCTTTGTGGCGCGGAGGACAGGCATTTTCCTCGAAATTTCAGTCGAACTCGTCCGCGAGTACGAGGTAAGATTTCGATTTTCCAGCCAGGTCTAGGTCGGGAGAGCCTGGAAGAAAGAATGACGACAGGAGAATTGTCTGCTGTTCAGGTACGGGATTTGTTAGCGGTGTTTCACGATACGGTGTCGACCGTGGCTGTCGCCTCAGTTTGGTGTAGTCCGTAGATCGTGCGGCCCTCTCGATTGCAATATATGCATTCTGTTCATGCAGCTCAAGTTCCGGGCTGGGAGACGGTGGTCCGGTGAGCACGCTGTACGTGACACTCTCGCGGGCCATCAACGAGCTGGCCGCCGAGGAGATCCGCGGCTGGCTGGACAAGCGCTTTCCCCTCGCATCGCCGGCCTGACCGGCTGCTGCGTCGACGTCGGCGGTGTCGCGGACACCGCCGAGCGTCCTGCTGCTCCGCGTCGCGTGCATGAGGCTCGAGGGGTACGACGTCATCGCCTACGGCGCCGCCCTGCCTGGCCGTGCTCGTCGACCAGGACTGGGGCCTGACGGTGGTTCGGGTCGGGCTGTTCGGCAGCCCGGCCCGATCGGGATGCTCGTCGGGACCGTCCTGGTCGGTCTGCTCACCGACCTGCTCGGGCGTCGACGGCCGGTTCTCGCCGGCGTCGCGCTCCTCTCGCCGGCGATGGTGCGGTATGGCCCGGCGCCCGGGGTGGCGCTGCTTGCTGGCCTGGCGGGCCGCCGGTCAGCGCTTCCGGAGGGTCAGGGTGACGATCCCGCCGAGCACGGCGTGGCGCCCTAGCCGTGCCGGGTCGCCTCTGAAAGTGGCGGACGAGGAGCCCTCCTGTCCGTCGAGGTTCCCCGGCCGCCTGGCTCCACCCAGCCGACGGACCTCCATGCTCTCGACTCGGACCGGGCGGGCGTGACGAGCTGTCGACGAACGGAGTTGCCAGGGCAGCTCATGAGCACCGATCGGCGATCGTTGTCGCAGGTCGTCGGCGTGTACGACGCCGCGGACTTCCAGTGGAACGCTGAGCGGCGCTGATCGTGAGACAGACTTCGTGCGGCAGTGCCGGCCGCGGGCTCGATTCCGTCTCAGGGTGTGTTTCCCGGGTCGGCCGGGTGTGTGTCGATCTGGCCGGGCGGGAGGTCGCAGGCGGCGAGGTAGTCCTGGACCATTCGCTCGGCGTCGCTCAGATCCTCGACCTGGGTGACGCCGATCTCGGCTCCGCCGGCGTCGGAGATGTGGAGTTCCCAGCCCTCGGCCCATCGGCGCGTCGTGACGAGGTAGTGGACCGGATCGGCCGCGGTCACGACCACAGCGCGACCGTCGGGGTCGATGTGCGTCCTCGCCCCGATTCGCTGGGCGATGGCCGCGGGGACGGCCAGGCCCAGACGTAGGCGACCGGTGGCGCGCTCGGCGGAGTCCGCGGGGTAGAGCTCCACCACGAGGCCGCAGTCGAGCTCGGCGGCATAGTGGACGGGGCCGCCACCGTGCTGCTCTCGCACGAGGGGCAGACCGAGGTCGGTGTAGAATACGCGGCAGGCTTCCAGCTGCTCGGTGTAGATCACCAACAGCGTCGGGGTGATCGAGGTCCCGGACACGGGCCCGAGGCTAGTTCACGGCTCGTGCGCGCGTCGGGTCCGAACGGGCCGCACATCGCATCCGCGTCGGAATCCACCTCGCGAAACCACGGCATCGGACCAGGATCGGGGCCGTCTACGACGGGCAGGACGGGGAATCCACACCCGTCCAGCGCCGGCCACCGCAGTGCAGCGGTTCAGCAGTGGGGGTCGTTGTTGTCGCGGCCCTGCATGCAGGGTTCGCCGTTGCTGTTGGTCGGGCCGTCGGTGCGGCCTTCGTAGTAGCCGTACTCCGGTGACCACGCCCGGCCCTCGGTCGGGCCCGTGTAGGGCGCTGCACCGGGCCCGTGGGATTCGACCGCGGTGCTGCAGTCCTGCTCGTCGGGCCCGCACGGGGCGTCGCCGCGGTCGATCCACGAGGGCCAGGTCCCGCAGGCGGCGACGTAGTCACCCGGGTCGCCGGTGGTGCGCGAGTTCCACCAGGCCGGGTCGTCGCAGCGGTCCGCTGCGGTGAGTTCGGGCTCCGGGGTCGGGAGGGGGACGTCGGGGATGACGCGGGCCGGGAGCGGCGGTGCCGGGAAGAGATCGACCAGCGCCGGTCCCGCTACCGCGACCGGCGCAGCCAGCAGCTCCTGTGCGGACGTCACCGTGGGGGAGGCCTGAGCGAACGACAGCATGCTCGCGCCGGTCAGCGCGGCCACGAGCGCGATCGCCACGGAGCCGCCGACTGCGACGTGAGAGAGGGGACGCCTCCGGCGGCTGGTGATCATCGTGTGGTCCCCGAATCGGTCCGGGTCGCCCGACACGACCCATTCGGCACGTCCATCGTGCCGAACGGTCCAGTGTTATGCCGCCGACTGGCGGCTCATCTGAAGTGATGACCCTGATCCGGCGAGGCGGAAGCGCCGACCGGGAGTCCCGTCCCGAATCGCGGCGGCGCAGCTGCGCGTCCCCCGCTCTTCGCCGGCGAGATGCGTGCCTGCCCGGTTGTCATCTGGTCAGGGACGTAACACCGACCGTATGTAGCGTGCTTGCTGATCGTCGATCACCGCCTCGTCGAGCAGTCTTCCGAGGCGCTGTTCGAGGGTCGTCGAGTCGTCGTTCTCCAGCTCGGTGACGGTAGGGGTGACGTTCGTCGGAGCCGGTGTATCCACCCGCACGTCAGCGGCGCTGTCCGCTTTCTGTGGGTCGGGCTGCGCGGTGGCCTGAGGCGGCGGCGGCGTCGGGTGCGGTCGCTCGGGGAGTGTCGCGGCGGCGCGGAGCAGCTGTTCGTCGTCGCCGACCAGGAGCTGCCCGAGGAACACCTGCTCGCCGTTCCGCATACGTGCGGACAGTCTCGGGAGGCGGGTGAGCGCGGCGGACTCGGACTCGAGGGCGACGATGTCGGCCAGCCGCGCGTCGCGCAGCTGCGGAGGAGTGCGAGAGAGGTCGGAGACCAGGCCGCCGAGGATCCGCGTCGTGGTCACGGCGATGTAGTCGGTCAGCGGACGCAAGGTGTTCGCCTGGAAGAACCCGCGTACCTGTTCGCCCGGTTCGAGGCATTGTCTCAGCGCGGTTTCGCTCTGGCGCCATTTCCGGGCTGCTCGGTGGCCGAGCAACGGTTCGTCGTCAGCGGGTCCTGCGTCCTCCGTTTCCACGACAGGGTCGGCCCAGAACGACCATCCGGGAGGAGCGGGGCCCCAGGTCGGGTCGGGCTGCCAGCCCGGTGGAGGTGTCCAGCCCTCGGGAGGTGTGGGCCAGTTCGGCGGCGGCCGCCAGGCGGTGGGGGACATCGTGTTCTCCGGGGCGGATCAGGCCGGGACGGCGGCGCCGTCGGCGGCGATCGTGCGGCTCGCGCGCCATTCCTCAGCTTCGGCGAGTTCGGTGAAGTGCAGGACGTTGTCGCCCTGATCGGTACGGCGTAGTACCTCGAGGACTTCCGCCGGTGTGGCGTGGAAGAACTCCCGCCGCAGGTTGACCCGGTTGACGCGGCGGTCGGCGAGTTCGCGATGAAGGCGGTTCTCCAGGCCGACGGCGTCGGAGCTGAACACCAGGGCGTGGATGTCGAACTTGAACGGAACCGATGCGTCGCCCAGCTCCCGGACGCGGTCGTGGGGATCGAGTCGGCGGGTCATACCGATCTTGACCATGTGCTCGCCGAACGCTCCGACGTTCGAGATCACGTAGACGTGACCGGTGCGGATGTTCGCCTCGCGCGACTCGACGCCCTCGATGGCGGAATGGAGTTGGTCGAGTTTCGTCTCGGCCTCGGCCACCTTTGCGTCGTCCCCCTGCGCACGCCACCTCTCCTGCACGAGCCTCCAGTGGTTCTGCTCCTTGAGGAGCCGAGCCTTCTCTCGCTCGAACTCCTTTCGGGCCGCGTCCTCGTCGCGCTGGCGTTCACGTTCGGCGCGGACGCGTTCCTTCTCCTGCTCCTGGTGGGTGAGGTAGTCAGCGGTGAGTTCGAGTTCCTCGACCCGTGCCCGGTGGTAGGACTCGCTGACCCGGATCTGCATCGTCCGCCCGAGTTTGGCGATGGTGTCGCGGGCCTTCGTGAGCCGGTCGATCGAGGCGGCGAGGCGATGGGGTCGCATCGTGCGGATGCAGTTGTCGGCCTCGGCGTTGTAGGCACGCAGCATCAGCTTGGTGTAGTCGCGCAGCATCCGCTTGCCTTCGGTTGCCGACCCGTTCACGGTCCAACCGGAAGCAGCCAGTACTGCCTCGTCGTTGCGTTGCAGGGATTTGTACCGGTCCTTCAGATCCTCCAGGCGGGACTTGTAGGCGACGGCGTCCGCGAGGCGATGCCGGAACTCGTAGATTCCGGCCTCCTGCAGCATGGCCAGGTCCTCGGTGACGACGATCTGCCGGTCCAACTCGGCGATGCGTGCCCGGCGCTCTGCGAGCTCGGCATCGACCGCTCGTTCCCGATCGACGGCCTTCGCCCGGGCCGTCGTCAGGATTCGGTCGGACACGATCACCGCTTCGGAGAGAACGGCCCGGCTCTGCTCCGCGATCTCCCGTGCCCGCAGATGCTCGGTCCGCACGGAGTCCGTAGCGGCTGCCAGCGTGGCGCGGACCTGCGCCAGCTGTGCACCGGCCTGCTCCGCTTCCTGCTCGAAGGCGACCGCGTCACGGTTGCGCAGTCCCACGTTCTGCCGGCGAAGCTCTCCCACCTCCTGGCGGAGCGCCCCGATCTCCTGGCGCGCGCGTTGACCGTTGGCGTGCAGGAGGGACTCCAGCTCACCGACTCGGAGGTGGAGCTCGGCGTTCTCGACTTCGGCTTCGCGCAACGCCCGCCGGGCGCCGAGCAGACCGACCGATCGGTTCTCCTCCGGGCGTCGAGGTGGTGGCTGGTCGGGTCTGCCCATGTGCGCTCCTGGAACTGGACGGCGTTCTCGTCGATCGTCCCCATCAAAAACCAGGTTGGCGAGGCCGGATCGTCAAGCAACCGGAGGTCGCGAGACGAGCCGGTCGGTCGAGCCGGACTCCGAGACGGGACGGCCGCTGATTCGTGTGGGGTCTGCCGCTATCTCGCGTGAACATCGCCGCTCAGGACGACGAGGTGATGCGTCCGGAGATGGTGCCGGCGGTGGCCTGCGCATTGGCGGAGACCGAGAGCACGACCGTGCCGCTCTGTCCCGGGTTGATCTGGGCGTACGGCGTGTTCGACTGACTGATGGTCCAACCGTTCGGTACGCGCTCGGGGGTGAACGAGGACGTCATCAGCGGCACCTGGCCGGTGCTCTCGATGCGAATGGACACGGAGCAGGATCCGGGAATCACCTCGGGCGTCTTGCCCTCGACGAGCGTGCGTGAGACAAGCGGGTTGACCGTCACCGCGGTGGTGCTGTCCACGGTGACGTTCGAGCAGTCGGCCGATGACTTGGTGCCTGACGCGCCGGCGACCTTGGCTGAGGCGGTGGAGTCGATGAAGCCGGTCGTGCCTCCGATGGTGGTGGTGAGGACGACGATGGCGAAGGCGATACCGCCGGCGAGCAGGAGGCCGAGGGGGATGCCCACGAGGACGGCGGTGCGGCGGCTGATCTTCTTCACGGTCTCTCCCCGTAGGTCGCGCCACTGTGTCGGTGGCACCCGTGAAGACGATCGAGACCGCACGGTCGTTAACGTCGATCATCAGGGCTGATGATCGAGAATCCTCCTGCTCGACGTGCATCCGTTTGTGGCGCGAACCGCAAGCACGGTCGTTCCTGCGGCCCCTGCGCTGCGAGCTCCACCGTCGTCGCAGCGCAGGGGGCTGTGTGAGATGTCAGGGTCGGGCCTTCCGAGCTCTGGCTTCGTGATTCGATTCCCGTCGCCCGCTCCATCGCCTGAAGTGCACGTTCGAGGTCTGCTGCACGATCGACCGCGGTGAGTGGGTCCTGCCTGCTCGGTCCGGCAGTCAGGCAGCTCCGCTCGGGAGCGACGCGTCCTCGCCCCCGGTCCTCTCCGCCGGGTGCGCTCCTGCGGCGCACCCGGCGTCCGATGAGGTCAGGCCCGGGCCGGCACCACCGCGTCGCGCAGCAGCCCCGTCGCCGGGTGGCAGTTGACGTACTCGTAGTATTGGTCGCCGGCGTCGAAGACCGAGACCTCGTGGTAGAGCCGGAGCTTCTCGAGCTGCTCGACGACCCGGAAGAAGGTCACGAAGATCCGCAGGTGCGTGGGGTGGGACTCGGCCCAGCGCTCCAGCAGGTCGAGCGAGCGCCAGTGGCCGATGTTGTAGGACTTGTCGACGGAGTTGCCGTCGAGGTCGATGTAGCGGACGTACCGGTTGCTGTAGCAGCCGATGTCCTTTCCGTTGTCGCGCAGGAAGTCCATCCCCTGGCGGAGGACCGGTTCGATCTCCTCGGAGTAGAGGGTCCGCTCCCGCTCGCCGGCCTCGGCCCAGTCCTGGCCCGAGCGGATCAGCGCGATGTTGCCGTGGGGTCGTACGAGGACCCGGCCTCGGCGCGACGGGTCCTCGGAGGCCGTCAGCTCCCCGTCGGCGCCGAGCCATTCGGTCTGCGAGAGCGGGATGCGGTCGCGCATCGAGCCCCAGTAGCCGTGTTCCTCGATCTCGCCGCTGACGCCGTCCATGATCGCTCCGACGCCGGGGAAGTCCTCGGTGAAGGCGTAGAGCGTCTCGAACTGGTCGGCACGCGGCGAGAGGATCTCGCGGAAGACCCCGACGTCGGCCGCGAGGCGCTCGTCGGAGTTCCACCAGCCGGCGACGTCGGGGCCGGACAGCCAGCGCTCGTAGGTCGCCGGATCCCGCCAGTAGCCGACGGCGATCAGGTTGACGTGGTCCTGTGCGTCGGTGTGCTCGGTGGTGTCGTACTCGCCGGGGCCGTCCGGGAGCGCGAACTGGCCGACGATCTCCCGCAACGTGCGCAGCGCCTCCGCGCGGTGGTCCTCGCCGCGGTACTGGACGCCGAAGTAGCCCATCACCACCTGCGTGAGGTCGTTGCCGGCACGGGCGACGAACATCGGGAACGGCGGCCGGTAGTCGTCCGCGACGCGGCGGGACAGTGTCCGCGGGCACTGCAGGTGGGTGTCGATGGCTGATTCCATGGCGTGCTCCCGGCTGGTGCTCTGGTTCCGCGCCCTGATGGGCGGTGGCGGGAAGGTAGGAGCGGCTGCCTGCATCAGTCAATGAGTAGTGACGTATTGACGTAGTCGTCGGTGGCTGCCTGTATCGTTCCGCAGATGCGGCCGATATCGTCTCTATCAGGAGCAACAGCGACATCAGTCTGGTGTGCGGGTCATCGGGCGGCCGTCGGCTCGCCGCGTGCACTGTGTCGGCACGGTCAAGTTCGTGCGACTCCCACGGAGGGGGCGCCCGCCCGACGTCGCGGCGGAGATCGCGGATGACCGTGCTCGAGTTCGACACCGCGACGGTGCCCGAGGGGGAGAGGCTCGCGCGCTGGTTGTCCTCGGTGCACGCCCAGCTCGGGACCCTGGACGTGCTTCCCCGGGCGGGCCGGACGGTCTCCGGCAGGATCTCCGGGACGCGGCTCGGCGCCGGTCGCGTGTCCCGCCTCGCCGCCGGACCCCACCGGTTCGTCAGGGCGCAGCGTCACATCGACCCCTCGGTCGAGGCCGGGCTGCATGCCGCGCTGATCCGGCAGGGCCGCTCGGTGGCGGTGCAGGGTGGTCGCGAGGTCGTGCTGGGCGCCGGAGACGTCGTCGTCCTGGACGGCGGGAGCCCGTTCACGCTGACCGCCGTCGACCCGTTCGACTACACCATCTGCACGCAGCCGATCGGCATGGCGGGTGTGCGTCGGGCGCAGGTGGCCCGGATGCGGGCCGTGCGGTTCGACGGCAGGGACGGCATGGGGGCGGTCGTCGCCACGCTTCTCGACTCGCTGCACCGGGTCGCCGCCGCGGAGCTGTCCGGTCCGGCCCTCGACGGCGTGCAGCGCACCATGGCGAACCTGTTCGCCATCCTCGCCGGCAGCCAGTCCGACGGGCAGGCGTCCGGGTCGGTCCACGTCGAACGGGCCCGCGAGGTCATCGAGGGGCTGCTCCCCGAGGCCGATCTCGGGCCCGCCCTCGTCGCGGCGCGGTGCGGGATCTCGGTGGGGCACCTGCACCGGCTCTTCGCCGAGACCGGCACCTCCGTCGCCGCCGTCATCCGGGAGCAACGGCTACGACGGTGCCGGGCCGAGCTGGGCGACGCCAGGTTCGCGCACCTGACGGTGGCCGAGGTGGGCGCTCGATGGGGGTACCCGAGCCCGGCGTGGTTCGGCCGTGCGTTCCGGGCGCGGTTCGGCTGCTCACCGGCGCGCTACCGGGCGGAGGAGCTCGAGCCCGTCCGGTCGGGGGAGGCCGGTCGCGGAGGGCGCTGAGGCGACACGTGTGGACGCGATCACCGCATCTGCGGAACTATGGTCGACTGATAACCGAAGCAGCGGAAGTGTGCTGTCGTGCATCGCAGTCCGACGAAGGAGTCGCAGTGAGCACCGTGTACGAGTCCCTGTACATCGGCGGGGAGTGGGTCTCCCCGTCGTCGTCGCGCACCATCGAGGTCGTCTCCGCCAGTACGGAGGAGGTCATCGGCCGGGTTCCCGAGGCCGTCGAGCGGGACGTCGACGCCGCTGTCGCGGCCGCTCGTGCCGCGTTCGACGACCCGTCGGGCTGGGCGATGTGGGCGCCCGCGGACCGGGCCGCGGTGATGGAGCGGCTCGCCGACGAGCTCGACGCCCGCGCGCCCGAGATGGCCCGTCGGGTGGCGTCGCAGAACGGCATGCCGATCTCGATCGCCGCCCAGCTGGAGGGCGTCTTCCCCCAGGTGCTGTTGCGCTACTACGCCGGCCTGATCCGCAGCACCGAGCTCGACGAGGTCCGCGACGGGCTGATGGGCGGGCGGATCCGGGTGACCCGCAAGCCGATCGGCGTGGTCGCCGGGATCGTGCCGTGGAACTACCCGCAGACCCTCGCCGCGTTCAAGCTCGGGCCGGCGCTCGCGATGGGCTGCACGATCGTGCTCAAGCCCAGCCCGGAGACCGTCCTCGACGCGCAGCTGTTCGCCGAGGCGGCGGCCGCCGCGGGCCTCCCGGCGGGCGTGGTGAACATCGTCCAGGGCGGTCGGGACACCGGCCAGTACCTGATCGAGCACCCGCAGGTCGACAAGGTCGCCTTCACCGGGTCGACGGCGGCGGGCCGGACCGTCGCCGAGACCTGCGCACGGCTGCTGCGTCCGGTCACCCTCGAACTGGGTGGCAAGTCGGCGGCGATCGTCCTCGACGACGCCGACCTCGCCTCGAACCTCGAGAGCCTGTTCGGCGCGACCCTGCTCAACAACGGCCAGACCTGCTACCTGGGCACACGCATCCTGGCGCCCTCGTCGCGCTACGCCGAGGTCGTCGACACGCTGACCGGGTTCGCCCGCAGTCTCCAGGTCGGCGACGCCCTCGACGAGCGGACCCAGATCGGCCCGGTCGCGTCGTCGCGGCAGCGGGACCGGATCGAGGGCTACATCGCCAAGGGGGCCGGCGAGGGTGCCCGGATCACCACTGGCGGTGGACGCCCGGCAGGGCTCGACCGCGGCTGGTTCGTCGAGCCGACCGTGTTCGCCGACGTCGACAACCGGCACACGATCGCCCAGGAGGAGATCTTCGGGCCGGTCCTCTCGGTGATCTCCTACGCCGATGTCGACGACGCCGTCCGGATCGCCAACGAGTCCGACTTCGGTCTCGGTGGCAGCGTGTGGACCTCGGATCCCGAGCGGGGCGAGGCGGTCGCGGCCAGGGTGCAGACCGGGACGATCGGCATCAACGCCTACCTGCCCGACCCGGCCGCACCGTTCGGTGGTGTCAAGCAGTCCGGGCTGGGTCGCGAGCTCGGACCCGAGGGGCTGGTCGCCTACCAGGCGCTGAAGTCCATCTACCTGGCGCCGTGAGACCGACGGCCGTCGCCCTACCGGTCCGGGGCGGCGGCCGTACGCCGGCTCAGCCGCCGATCCGTGCGACCCGCAGCTCGACCAGGTCGCTCACGTAGCGGCCGCCCTTCACGTCACCCGGCACGGCGACCCGGGGCCGGTCCAGCGGCTTCCCGTCCTCGGTCAGAGCCACGAGCAGGCCACGGTTGCCGAAGTCGGGGGAGGCCTCGCCGTAGGAGACGAGGGCGCGGTACCCGTCGGCGCCGACCGCGAGGACCCCGAAGGACAGCAGGTCGTTCTTCGCGTCGGTGGTGGCGAGTGCCTCCGGCGGGAGCAGCCGGACGAGCGGCACCCCGCTCAGGGTGTGCTCCTGCGGGCCCTTGCCGCTGCCGTAGCGGACGGTCACCGTCGTCTGGGGCAGGGCCGCGAGGTCGGCGCGGCTCCAGGTCCGCGGCGCGCGGACGTCTCCGGACACGGCCACCTCGCCCGGCGTCGGTGCCGTGGCGGTGGTCGTCGCCGCCGGGGCCGGGGCCGGCGCGGCGGGGGCGGGGGACCCGCAGCCGCTGACCAGCGCCGCCGTCGTGAGGAGGGCGAGCAGCAGAGCACGCGTCGTGGGCATGGGAGCAGACTAGATCGAGACCCGGATGTGCGGAAACGATCGTCTGCACAGTCCGCGGATGCGGTTTCTCGGCGATGATGGACGTGACGCCGACGCACGGAGGTTGGTCCATGCCCCTGGACTCCGCGATCCCGCCGCACCTGCGGGAGGCCCGCGTCCTGGAGGCGGCGTCCCCGGACGGCCACCACCCGCCCTACCCGTCGTTCTCGGCGTGGGCCGAGCCCGACGTCCGGCAGGTGGTGATCGCGTTCCTCGGAGCGCAGGGTGCGGGGCGCACCGATGACCTCGGTTCCGCCCTGCGGGGTGCGGACGGGCCCCGCCATCACGACCGTGCGGTCTCCGCCGGGAGGGACGACCGCCCCGCGGAGACCGTCGTCGCCGCGTACTGGACCGACCCGCTCGCCTTCGAGCGGTGGTTCGACGCCCACCGGGAGGCGTGGCTGTCCCCGGCCGATGGTGGTCGATGGATCGAGGCGGTCCGGCCGTCGGTCCGTCGGCTGGAGACGATCGCGGGAGCGCGCAGCCGGCCCGAGGGCGTGGCCGTCGTCGCGGAGCGGTTCTCGGACGCGGTCGTCGAGCACGGCTACTGGGGCAGCATGCGTGACCGGATGCCGGCATCGGCGACGGAGGCCCTGGGCGACCCGTTCACCCCCTGGGCGACCGTCGTGGACGACCGCGTCCGGGTGCGGGGACGGGGGAGCGTGTGCCTGATCCGGTCCGGCCAGGACTGGTCCGACACCGGCGACGACGAACGCAGGACCTACCTCGACGCGATCGCGCCGCGCCTGCACGAGGGCATGGACCATCTCGCGGGTCCCGGCGGGCCGGCCGCGGGATGCCTGAGCAACCGCTTCCTCACCGTCGTCGACGACGACGGTGACCCCGTCGAGCGCACCTACGGGCTGGGCTGGTGGCGCACCATGGCCGACCTGGAGCGATGGTCGGCGTCGCACCGCACCCACCTGGCGATCTTCGGCGCGTTCGGACGCGCGGTCCGGGCGCAGGGCGGTCGTAGTGCCCTGCGGCTCTACCACGAGGTCGCCGTCGCGGCGCCCCATGAACAGTGGTTCGAGTACGCGGGCTGTGTTCCGGGGACGGGGCTGCTCGCGAACGCGGCGATCAGTCCTCGGTGATCGCGGCCAGCTCGCGGGCCGTCCGTTCCCGCACCCGGTGGGACAGGCCGGCGGCCGGGCCGTCGTCGCGCAGGCAGTCCGGGCAGGGATGCCACCGTCGCGCGCCCGAGGCCAGTCGCTCGTCGACCGGGGTCAGGGGCAGGTGCTCCCCGGGGGCAGGCGTCCACGACCGGTTGCACCCGTCGTTGCTGCACCGGAGAGCGGAGTCGGCGCTGTCCATCAGGAGTCCTCGATCGGGTCGGACGGGTTCATCGGGCGGTGGGGCCCGCGTGCCGGCGGAGCCAGGTCGGTGGCCGGCCGCACTCGTCCGCGATCCGCCGCCAGCTCCAGCCCGCTTCCCGGCGGTCGCGGAGGTAGGCGTCGAGATCCGCGAACCCGTGCGTGTCGGCCACCCGGCCGGCGTGGTCCCGGGCCGCCGTCCGCACCGTCACGTGCGGGGTGAGGGTGACGCCGTGCCGTTCCATCGCGGCCGTGACGGCGTACCGGCTCATGCCGACCTCCTCGGCGATCGCCCGCACCGAGCGGTGCTCGACGAGATGGCGCCGGCGGAGGAAGGCCCCGACGTCGTCGAATCCGCGGATCCGGCGGGACAGCTCCGCGTCGTGCCGCGGCGGGCGCGGCCCGGAGACCATCTCCGCCACCTCGCGCGCGGTGTCCGGGTCCACGGTCCGCAGGTGCCGGCTGAACCAGTCCTTGTGCAGTCCGGCGGCCCGGCTCAGCCCGGCCAGGCTTCCGCCGTCGGTCAGACGGCTCCGCACGAGGCTCCCGACGTCGGCGAACCCGGCGTCGTCGGCCGCACGCTGTGCCACCGCACGCAGGCGGGCCACCGACGCCCGGCCGGCGGCCTCGTGGCGTACCCGGGGCGGGATCGCGGCCAGGGTCAGCAGGGTCTTGCGGCGGCGCTGCTCGGGCTGGCGGCGTCCGCGCGCCGCCGATGCCGCCAGCCGGGACAGTCGGCCGGTCGCGGCCCACTGTCGTCCGACCTCGCACCCGGCCCGCACCGCGGGATCGTCCCGGCGTCGCCGTTCCATGGCGCGGGCCCGCCGCTCCCGGGTGGCCCGGCCCTCGAGCGGCTGGCTCCGTTCCAGCCCGAAGGCCTCGCGGTAGCCGGCCCGGTCCCAGCCGTGTGCCCGCAGGTGGGCGCCCACCGAGCGGAACCAGTCGCCACAGAGGTGGCACCGGGCGTGCTCGACGTCGATCTGCATGACGCCGATCGGGACGTGGAACACCGTCCCGTCGGCGAGCCGCCCGAGCGGGCGGGAGCTACGAACACCGCTGTCGAATGCAGCCTCCGACATCACACCCCCCTGACTAGTCACAGTGAGACTAATCAGGGGGTGGTGTGCCTGTCACGAGGTCGGGACGCCGCGTCTCACCGGACGCGGTAGGGGAGGACCTTCCCGTTCAGGGTGATCACGAGGCGGTCGCCCTCCGGATCGGCGACCCGTGCCATGGCGAGCTCGAAGCCGATGGCCGAGACGATCCCGTCGCCGAACTCCTCCCGGACCAGCTCGGACACGGTCGAGCCGGGACCTGTACGACCTCGCCCGGTCGGTGGGCCAGCGGGTCACTGGGGCCGACGGCGCCCGCGTCCCGTCGCCGCCGAGCTCGACGGAGCCCGGGCCGACGCACCCTCGGCAGACCGGTCGACGGTGCCGACCTGGGCAGACGTCCGGCTCCCCGGACGGTGGTTCGGCGTCGAGTCACCCGCGGCCCCGGGCCGGGCCTATCTTCGCTGAGGCGTTGTTATCGTCAGGAACGAGCCGCACACGCGGAGAAGGCGGACCGTTGCGCGGACGCGAGGGCTGGGCGCGGAGGGGGAGTCGGCGATGGCTACGGAGGAGCACGCTCGGGTGGCGGCCCTGCGCGACGCCGAGGCGAAGGCGTCAACTCTGTTCGACGAGGTGGTCGACCGCGGTCTGATCGTGCCCGGGGTGACCGAGCACGCGCTGTCCGGCCAGGTCCGGGAGCTCGCATCGGAGCTGTTCGGCATCCGGCGCTTCTGGCACAAGCGGATCGTCCGGGCCGGGCCGAACACGGTGCATCCGTACCGGGAGACCCCGCCCGACCTCACGCTCGCCACCGACGACATCGTCTTCCTGGACTTCGGCCCGATCTTCGACGAGTGGGAGGCGGACTTCGGCCGCACCTACGTCCTCGGCGACGACCCGGCCCGGCATCGGCTCGCCGCGGACCTGCCACGGCTGTGGGATGCAGGACGACGGCACTTCCACGAACGGCCGGACATCACCGGCGAGGAGCTGTATCACCACGTCCTGGGGCTGATCGCCGAAGCGGGGTGGGAGCACCCGGAGACGCACGCCGGACACCTCGTGGGCGAGTTCCCGCACGAACGGATCGACGGGGAGGAGCGCGGCAGCTACATCACCGCCGGAAACCGCGCGCCGCTGCGACGCGTGTCGCCGTCGGGGAAGACGTGTCACTGGATCCTGGAGATCCATATCGTCGACCCCGGGCGAGGGTTCGGGGGTTTTTACGAGCAGCTCCTCGACATCTGAGCCGCTCGGTCGTGGGAACACCTCGGGCCTAGGATCGCCGAGCATGGTGGAGTACCGAGTCACGACGGCGGCGCGGATGGTGGGTGTCGGTGACGACGTCTTCCGCCGATGGATCGCCAAAGGTGCCCTCGTCTCCGGTCGCGACTCCGGAAACCGGATGATCGTCGACGGAGCAGACCTCGCCACGTTCCTGCGCGACAACCCCGGCCTCGGCCCTGACGACCCGCGGCCGGGGGACACGTCGGCGCGCAACCACATGGTCGGGCTCGTGACGTCGGTCGTCAGTGATCTCGTCATGGCGAAGGTCGAGATCCAGGCCGGGCCCCACCGGGTCGTGTCGGTGATGAGCAGTGAGGCGGCCCGCGAGCTCCGCCTCGAACCGGGTTCGCTGGCCGTCGCGGTCGTCAAGTCGACCGACGTCATCATCGAGACGCCCACCGTCGGACAGGACTCCGGACCGGGTCGGTCATCCTGATCATCCCCGCATACGCATGCCCATCCATCCTGATGCAACGCAGGTGCGGCTCATCCGAGGGCAACCTACGGTCAGGACATGGAAGGTGTGCCCGTCGTTCCCGACCCCACGGCGCTCTACCGGATCCGAGACTCCGCCTACGCGACCGATCTCCTGGTCGCGGCCGTCGCGGAGCTCGACCTGTTCAGCCTGCTCGCAGGGATCGGGCCCACGACGGCATCCGAACTGTGCGGCGAACTGGGGCTCGCCGCCCGACCTGCCGACGTCCTCCTGACGCTCTGCGCGGCACGGGGACTCGTCGACCGCGATCTCGCCTCCGGTGACCTCATCCGGGTGACCGACCTCGCCCGAGCGCACCTCACTGCGGGCTCGCCGTACGACCTCCGTGCCTACTACCGGTCTCTCGCCGAGCGACCAGGAGTCCAGGAGCTCGTCCGGGTGCTCCGGACCGATCGGCCGGCCGCCTGGGCGAGCAGCACAGCGGGCGGCGCCGTCACCGCAGACCGACGGGACTGGTCGGGCCGTCTCGTCGATCCGGACTTCGCCGGTCGCATCACCGCCGCGATGGACGCCCGGGGGGCGTTCCTCGGCCCCGCGCTCGCCGACACTCTCGCCGATCTGCCCTGCACCGGGCTGCTCGACATCGGCGGCAGCTCCGGTGTCTACGCCGCCGCGCTCATCGAGAAGCGAGCCACGGCCCGAGCGGCCGTCGTCGAACGCCCGCCCGTGGACGCGGCGGCCCGCTCGCTGCTGGAGGCCCGAGGTCTGGCCGGGCGAATCGAAGTGATCGGCGCCGACATGTTCAGCGATCCGCTTCCCGCGGGGTACGACCTGCACCTCTACTCGCAGGTGCTGCACGACTGGGACCGGGAGCGCGTCGCGCAGCTGCTTGCGGCGTCCTTCGAGGCGCTGCCGCCAGGTGGGTGGCTGGTCGACCACGACACTCACATCGACGCGGACAAGTCCGGACCACTCCCCGTGGCCGAGTACTCCGTCCTGCTGATGCACTCGACGCCGGGAAAGTGCTGGTCGGTCGGTGAACTCTCGGAGATGACCGCCGCCGCCGGGTTCGTCGACGCCCGGGTGCTCCCGACCGTCGCCGACCGCAGTGCGTTCCTCGTGCGCAAGCCCGGCTGACCGGCGCGCACACCACGGTGCGGTGCGCCGTCGGGGCGACGACGCACCGCACCGAGTGGTCAGCCCGGGAAGTTCCCCGGCTTCTCCTCGAAGATCATCGTCTTGTTCTCCAGGTACGGCAGCAGGCCGTCGACGCCGCCCTCCCGGCCCGTCCCGGACTGCTTGAACCCGCCGAAGCCGATACCGAAGTCCGTCCGGAAGTTGTTGTGCCCGACCGTCCCCGCCCGCAGGCGGCCGGCCACCTCCCGCGCGCGGTCGGCGTCGTGGGTGAACACCGCGGCGTTCAGCCCGTAGATCGTGTCGTTGGCGATCCGGATCGCGTCCTCCTCGTCCTCGGCCGGGATCACCGACAGGACCGGACCGAAGATCTCCTCCTGGGCGATGGACCAGGAGTTGTCGACCCCGGCGAACACCGTCGGCTCGATGAACCAGCCCCGGTCGAGGCCCTGCGGGCGGCCCCCGCCGGTCACCAGGCGCGCACCCTCGGCCTTGCCCTGGGCGATGAAGCCCTCGACCCGGTCGCGCTGGCGCTCCATGGCCAGCGGGCCCATCTGGGTGTTCGCGTCGAACGGGTCGCCGACGCGGACCTGGGAGAACGTCCCGGCCAGGGCGTCGGCCATCTCGTCGTGCCGCCGTCGCGGTACGACGATGCGGGTCAGTGACGAGCAGACCTGGCCCGACAGGAAGCACTCGGCGCCGGACAGGCTCGCCGCGGCCTCGGCGAGGTCCATGTCGTCGAGGATGACCGCGGCGGACTTGCCGCCGAGCTCGAGGGTGTAGCGGCCGATGCGCTCGCCCAGGATCGAGGCGATCCGGCGTCCCGCCGCGGTGGAGCCGGTGAAGGCGATCTTGTCGACCCGGGGGTCGCGGACCAGGGACTCGGAGACCTCGCGGTCGGCGGTGAGGACGTTGAGGGCGCCGGCGGGCAGGCCGACCTTCTCCGCGATCTCGGCCATGATGTACGGCGCGCCCGGCGCCTCGGGCGAGGCCTTGAGTACCACCGTGCAGCCGGCGAGCAGTGCCGGTGCCAGCTTGTAGGCGATCAGTGTCATGGGCGCGTTCCACGGGATGATCGCGCCGACGACCCCGACCGGCTCACGGGAGATCATCCCGTACCGGCCGCCCGCGGTCGGCGTCGCCGGCTCCTCGAACGCGAAGGTGTCGGCCAGGTCGGCGTAGAACGCGTACGCGTCCGGGACCCCGCCGATCATGGCCTGGGCCGCGCCCAGGACGATGCCGGACTCGCGCGGCCAGACCTCGACGACGTCGGCGGTGCGCTCCCGCACGGCCTCGCCGATGGCGCGCAGGAACTCCGCGCGCTGCGCATGACTCATCGCCGGCCAGGGGCCGTTGTCGAACGCGTCGCGGGCCGCGGTGACGGCCCGGTCGACGTCGGCGTTCTGGGCCTCCGGGACCTGGTAGTAGACCTGTTCGGTGGCGGGCTCGATCACCGAGATCGTGCTGGACGAGGACGGGGTGACCCACTCGCCGCCGATGAAGAACCTGTCGAGCGCCTTGAGCGGTGCCCGGGTGTCACTGGTGATGCTCATCGAGTGTCGGACCTCCATTGGTCGACGTCGCTCGTGGCGGGCGGCGGGTCGTGTGCGTGCCGCCCGGTGGCGGTTTCGAGAGTGTCACCCGAAGCGCATCTTCGCTAGCGCGGATCGAATGAGGATTATTCTCCGCACTTGCGGACAGCAGTCCCGATCGTCTTCTCAGGTCGCGGTCGACGCGTACGGAGGGCCGGTTGCTCCGGACCACGTGGGTCCGGTCGCCAGCGACCGGCGCCACTGCTCGGCCACCACCGGGGCGAGCCGCTCGGTGTCGACGGCGTCGGGGGCGAGCAGCACCTGCAGGGCGATGCCCCGCAGCTGGCCGAGGAGCGCCACGGCCACGTCGTGCGGCTCGGCGTCCGGCCGGACGGATCCCGCGGCGATCCCGGCCTCCACGTCGGTGCGCAGATCGGCGCGGAACGCGTCGTCGCGCTCCCGGAAGACGTCGGAGAGCTCCGTGTCCGTGAGTGCTTCGGTCCAGAGCAGCAGGAAGGCGCGGTTCATCGGGCCGAGATCGCCCAGGGCGCCGACGTACCCGCGTGCGAGTGTCAGCAGTCGCTCCAGTCCGGGGGCGGTGCCGGCGAGCCCCGGAACGAACCCGCTCTGCGTCGCGCGGGCCAACGCGTCGAGCAGTGCCCGTTTCGATCCGAAGTGATGGGTGACGATGCCCCGGCTGTACCCGGCACGCTCGCCGACCCGGGCGAGGGTCACGGCGCGCACCCCGGACTCGACGACCAGATCCGCGGCCGCGGCGAGCAGCGCGGAGCCGGTCTGCTCCCGCCGCTGCGCCTGGGTGCGCCGGCCGACCCGCTCTCCCTCTGGCATGCCCGGATAGTAGGCGGGACGTAACTTGCGTGTCGACTCACAAGTATCTTAGGGTGGGTCCACCCCAGGACGAGGAGAGACCGATGATCGAGATCGACGACCGGGCGGTCACCCACGTCCGCAGCGGGGCGCTCGTGGAGTCGGTCCTGCAGTCGAGCACTCCGATCGGAGCGTGACCGGATGCCGGCCGTGTTCGTCCACGGCAACCCCGAGACCGCCGAGATCTGGGCTCCCCTGCTGCGCGAGCTCGACCGCGACGACGTGACCTGTCTGTCGCCGCCCGGGTTCGGCGCGCCGATCCCGGCGGGATTCGACGCGACCGTCGGTGCCTACCGGGACTGGCTGGTCGGCGAGCTCGAGGCGTTCGCCGAGCCGGTGGACCTCGTCGGGCACGACTGGGGCGGTGGGCACGTGGTCGGGGTCGCCATGACCCGCCCGGACCTGCTCCGCAGCTGGGTCAGCGACGCGGTCGGGATCTTCGACCCCGACTACGTCTGGCACGACCTCGCCCAGGAGTGGCAGACGCCCGGCCGCGGGGAGACCGCGGTGCGGAGCAGGTTCGGGGCGGCCCACCCCGAGCGGGTCGCGTCGCTGACCGGGCGCGGCATCAGCGCGGCGGTGGCCGAGCGGGTGGCGGCCGGACAGGACGAGGCGATGGGACGAGCCGTTCTCGCGCTCTACCGCTCGGCCGTCCAGCCGGTGATGGCCCGGCTCGGCGCCGACCTGCACCGCGCGGCGGAACGGCCCGGCCTGGCGATCATCGCCACGGCCGACCACGTGGGCGGCACCGAGGCCCGGCGACACCGCTCCGCGAGAAGGGCGGGAGCCGGGACCGCGGTGCTACCGGGACTGGGGCACTGGTGGATGGACCAGGACCCGGGGCTCGGGGCCCGGACGCTCACCACCTTCTGGGACGCGGTGCCGCAACGGCCGTGACCAGCTCTTGTCCACCACCGATCTGAGAGGTAGCTCCATGTCCCGCACCCCACTCGTCCTCGTCCACGGCAACCCGGAGTCGGCGGCCATCTGGGGACCGCTCATCGCGGAGCTCGACCGGGCCGACGCGGTCGTCCTGTCCCCGCCCGGGTTCGGCGTCCCCGCGCCCCGCGGCTTCGACTGCTCGGCCACGTCCTATCGGGACTGGCTGGCGTCCCAGCTCGAGCTGTTCCGTGCGCCGGTCGATCTGGTCGGTCACGACTGGGGCGGGATCCACGTCGCCGCGTTGGCCATGAGCCGGCCGGACCTGCTGCGCAGCTGGGCCTCCGACGCCCTCGGCGTGTTCGCTCCCGACTACCTCTGGCACCCGCGGGCACAGGTGTGGCAGCAGGAGGGCCCCGGGGAGGCCTCGGTGCAGGAGATCTGGGGAGGCGATCTGCACCAGCGGCTCGCGGTGACCTCGGCCCTCGGTATGACCGGGCGCATGGCGGAGCGGGTCGCCGCAGGCATGGATCCCGAGATGGGTCGTGCCGTTCTCGCGCTGTTGCGGTCGGCACGGCAGCCGGCGATGGCGGAGGCGGGACGGCTTCTGCTGGACGCCGCACAGCGTCCGGGGCTCGCTCTCATCGCCGTGGACGACGTCGACAGGGCCAGCGGGACGCTGGTGCAGCACGAGTGGGCGGCGCGACGGTCGGGCGCGACGATGGCGCACCTGGAGGGCGTGGGCCACTGGTGGCCGGAGGAGACGCCGGCGCCGGTCGCCGAGGCCCTGACGCGCTTCTGGGCAGAGCTGCCGGATCCGGACGGCGCGTCCGCGAGCTCCCGGGGATGACATCGACCGGCCGCACCCGGGGGGGCGGAGCGACCTCACCAGGCGACGGCGCCGCCGTCGGCGAGGAGGTTGACCCCGGTGCAGTACGACGACGCCTCGCTGAGGAGGAACACCGTCGGTCCGACCATCTCCTCGGGCTCGGCCATCCGGTTCAGCGGGATGTCCGGGATGTAGGTCTTCACGTGCTCCCACACCGCGGGTGACTTCGCCATCGGGGTCGCCGTGTAGCCCGGGCTCACCGTGTTGACCCGGACACCCCGCCGCGCCCACTCCAGCGCCAGTGACGTGGTGAGGTGCACGACGCCGGCCTTCGCCGAGTTGTAGTGCGCCTGGGTCAGGCCCCGGTTGGCGATCGCCGCCGAGATGGACCCGATGTTGACGATGGTCCCTCCGCCGTGGGCGAGCATGGCCGCGCCCTCGGCCTGGCAGGCGAGGAACACGCCCGTCAGGTTGATGTCGACGAGCCGTCGCCACTGTTCCTCGGGCATGCCCTCCGCGGGGGCGCCGTCGTTGATGCCGGCGCAGTTCACCGCGTGCCGCAGCGGGCCCAGCTCGGACTCGGTGCGGGCGACGGCGTCGCGCAGCGACGACGCGTCGGTCACGTCCGCCGGACAGCTGATCGCCCGGCGGCCGACCGCCTCGACCGCCTCGACGGTGGACCTCAACGCGTCGGCCGAGACGTCCGCGCAGGCGACGTCGGCCCCGGACTCGGCCAGTCCCAGCGCGACCGCGGCGCCGATGCCGCCGGCGGCGCCGGTCACGAACGCGACGCCGCCGTCGAGCCGGAAGTTCGGTGCAGCCATCCCCGCCTCCTCAGCGGCTCTCGGGTGTCGTGGCGGCGGCCCGTCCGGCGTCCTGCCGCCGGACGGCCCCCACGGTCACGGTGTCGGGCACGGTGGTTCCTCTCGTGTCGCCGGTGGATCAACGATTGCGTTGACGAGGTCGGGTGCAGAGCGCCCCGGTGCGGTCCGGGTGGCGGCCCCGCGGGGCCGCCACCCGGGGGTCACGCGCCCGTGGTGGCGCCGCGGGCCGCCCGCTCGGCCGCGTGCTTCTCGGTGAAGGCGTTGATCGCGGCCCACTGACGCTCGGCCAGCGGGTCGCGCACGCTGCGGGTCCACGCCTCGTTGGCGAGCAGCCGCTTGGTCGTGCCCCGGAACCGCGGCGCGACGTGGTTGGCGAACAGGTGGTAGTGGTGCAGGGTCTCCTCCCAGGGCGCCCAGTTGTGGGCGAACATGAGGTACGCGCCGAAGCCGCCGCGCGACTGCTCCTGGAGGCGCTCGATCTGCTCGATCGCGTCGTCGACGGTGCCGATCACGCCCATGCCGGACTCGATGACGAAGTCGATCCGCTCCTTCGTCGACTTCCCCTGCACCGACAGCTGCGGCGCCGACGCCGTGTGCTGCAGGTAGTCGAACCACGCGTCGATGCCGTACGCCACGTCCTTGATCGCCTGGTCCCTGGTGTCGGCGATGTGCATCGGGCCGACCAGGCGCCACCCGTCGCGGCTGGGCGTGGTCCCGTGCTGCTTCGCCGTCTCCTCCACCACGTCCCAGTGCAGTGCGAGCGCGTCGAAGCCGGCCTCGCTCATGGTGGCGCCGATCGAGATCATCCCCAGGCCGTGCCGGCCGACGAGCCGCGGACCCGAGGGGGAGACGATCGCGGCGGTGGCGACCTCGAAGTGCGGGTCGCTGTAGCAGTCGAGCTGCAGGCGGGCCTCGACCAGCTTGTACCGGTCGGTCTCGATGGAGATCGGCTCGTCGCTGGTGAGCAGGTGCATCAGCACCTCGACGTCGGTCTCCAGGGCGGCGCGGGTGTCCTTGGGGTCGATGCCGAGCATGAGGGCGTCGGTGGCCAGGGCGCCGGGCCCGACGCCGAGCATCGCGCGGCCGCGGGTCATGTGGTCCAGCTGCACCATCCGGTCCGCGACCAGGAAGGGGTTGTGGTACGGCAGCGAGACGACCCCTGTCCCGAGCCTGATGTGCTTGGTGACCTGGGCGCAGTGGGCGATGAACAGGATCGGGTCGTTGATGAGCTCGACGCCGCACGAGTGGTGCTCCCCGAACCACGCCTCGTCGAACCCCATCGCGTCGAGCCGCTGGACCAGCTCGGTGTCGCGCTGCATCGAGTACGTCGGGTCCTGCCCGACGGGCACGTGGTGCGGGGGAAGGAAGATGCCGAAGCGCATCCGTGACATGTCAGCTCCTCTGCTGCTGCCGGGCCGGACCTTCGGATGTGAGCGTGGCCACTCCTCGGCGGCTTTGTCAACGGAATCGTTGATTCGGGTCGAGGTCCCGAATCGATGGCGGCGTACGCGGGGGTGTCCACTTTCCGCACAGTCCGTACGACGTGACCGCGGTCATGCTGACGACTCCGACAGAGCGGTCGGGACGCGGCCGCTGATCGACACGTACTGGAGTCCCCGTGAGCCGTCTGCGTTTCGGCACCTTCCTGGCGCCCTTCCACAAGCCCGGTCAGAACCCGACGCTGGCGCTGCAGCGCGACCTCGAGCTCGTCGAGCACCTCGACGCCCTCGGCTACGACGAGGCCTGGATCGGCGAGCACCACTCGGCCGGTTCGGAGATCATCGCCTCGCCCGAGATCTTCATGGCGGCCGCGGCCGAGCGCACCCGTCGCATCCGGCTCGGCACCGGTGTCACCTCGATCGCCTACCACAACCCGCTGTGGGTGGCCGACCGCATGGTGATGCTGGACCACCTGACCCGCGGCCGGGCGATGCTCGGGTGCGGCCCGGGATCGCTGCCGACCGACTCGGCGATGATCGGCCTGACCCCGACCGACACCCGCGAGCTGCTGGAGCAGAACCTCGACATCATCATGCGGCTGCTGCGCGGTGAGTCGGTCACCCGGCAGACGAAGACCCACAACCTGGTCGACGCGCAGCTGCAGCTGCGTCCCTACACCGACCCGTGCTTCGACGTCGTCGTCGCCGCGGTGGCCTCGCCGACCGGGCCGCGGATGGCCGGGCAGCACGGCGTCGGGCTCCTCTCGATCGGTGCGACGCTCACCCAGGACGGCTTCGACGCGCTGGCCCACCACTGGAACGTGGTCGAGGAGCGGGCCGCCCACCACGGGCAGCCCGCCCCGGACCGTTCCGCCTGGCGGCTGTGCGGGCTGATGCACATCGCCGAGACCCGCGAGCAGGCCTACAAGGACGTGGAGTACGGCATCGAGCACTGGTTCCAGTACTTCCAGAAGGTCGCCGCGTTCCCGCAGATGGCGGTCGGGGACAGCGTCGACGTCAAGGGGATGATCGACTTCATCAACGAGGCCGGGATCGGTGCGATCGGCACGGTCGAGGACGCCCGGGCGCAGGTGCAGAAGCTGGTCGACCAGTCCGGCGGGTTCGGGGCGTTCCTGATGCTGGGCCACGAGTGGGCCAACCCGGAGGCGACCCGGCGCTCCTACGAGCTGATCGCGCAGCAGGTGTTCCCGCACTTCCAGGGGCAGGCGCAGAGCACGCTCGACGCGAAGGACCGGGCCGGCGCCACCCGCGAGGCGCACGCGCAGACTCAGCTCGACGCCGTCGACCACATGACCAGGAAGTACGAGCAGGAGAAGGCGTCCGGGAACTGAGCCGGTCGGGGTGGGGCCGGTCCGCCGGTCCCACCCCGGGCTCCCCGACGTGCAGGATGGGTCCGGGAGGAGGGCCGATGACGACCAGGGGTGACGACTGGGAGCGGTTCCAGTCGGGCGAGGAGCCGAGCGGCCTGCGCCACGAGGTGCTCACCTCCTGGCGACGGTCACGGTTCAGCGGGGTCGACCCGGAGCACGTCGACGTCCCCTACATCGAGACCGACCTCGACACCCAGTTCGCCCGCGTCGCAGTCCCGATCATGAGCGGGATGGCCGAGCTGCTGGTGGGTGACAGCTCCTGCCTGGCGCTGGCCGACGCGTCGGGCAGCGTGATCTGGCGCTGGGTGTCCGAGCCGATGCTGCGCGACACCCTGGACGAGCTGTCGGTCGTCGAGCACTTCAACTTCGGCGAGGAGCACGTCGGCACCAACGGGCTGGGTACGGCACTGGAGACCGGCGCGCTGGCCGTCGTGCGCGGTTCCGAGCACTACGTGCACCGTTTCCACGACGTCACCTGCGTCGCCGCGCCGGTCCGGCACCCCATCACCCGTCGCATCGCCGGTGCGGTCAACGTGACCTGCCGGGCCGCCGACACGAACTCCCTGCTCACGGTGGTCGTGCGCAAGCTCGTCGAGGAGATCCGGGTGGCCATGTCCGACATGGCCACCGGCCGCGAGCGCCGCCTGCTCTCGGCGTTCCTGCAGGAGCAGCGCCTCGGTTCCGGACCGATCGCCGTGATCGGCGACAACCTGATCATCACCGACCAGCGGGCGGCCGACCTCGGGCTGGACCGGCTCGACCTCTGGGACGAGCTCCGCGCCCTGCGCGGCACCGGCGACCGGATCAGCCTCGGGCTCCCGGCCGACCTCACCGCGACGGTGCGCCTCGTCCGGGACGGCGGCACCCCGACGGGTGCGGTGCTGACCGTCGACGACCCCGCCGACCCGCCCGCCGCCGCCGGGGCCACCCCGGCGGTCCGGCGCGCCCGCCGGCCCCCGGCCGCCGCGGGCGGGGACCGGACCGCGATCGCCGCCCGTGCCGCCGCCCTCGCCGGGACCGGGCCGGTCGCGGTCCTCGGGGAGGCGGGGACCGGGAGGACCACCGTGCTCCGGACCGCGATGGGCGACGGGGCGGAGGTCCTCGACGCCGCCACCCACCGGCTCGACCCCGCCGGATGGATCGCGCGCCTGCGCCGCGGCGCGGCCCGGGGTGCCGTGGTCGTCCGCCACACGGAGCTGCTCGACACCGCCGCGGTCCGCACCGTCACCGCCGTCCTCGGCGAGGTCCTCGCCGACGACGGCACCCGGCCCCGGGTCGGGCTCACGGTCACCGTCGCCGAGGGCGAGTCCCCCGCGTCCGCCGCCGCCCTGCTGCTGGACGGTCTCGGCGCGAGCGTCCTCCCGGTGCCGCCCCTGCGCCGTACCCCCGACGTGATCACCGACCTCGCCCGCGGCGAGCTGCGCCGGCACGGCGACGGGCTGACGTTCACCGCGGACGCGCTGGCCGCGCTGCGCCGCTACCACTGGCCCGGCAACCTCGCCGAGCTCGCCCGCGTCGTGCGGGACGCGGCCCGGGACGCCGACGGCCCGGCGGTCGGCGCAGCCGACCTGGGGCCCGGGGTCCGGCACGCCGGCGGACGTCGCGCACTGACGCCGCTGGAGACCGCCGAGGCCTCGGTCATCGCCGCCGTGCTGCGCGAGCACGACGGGAACAAGTCCACCGCCGCCCGTGAGCTCGGGATCTCCCGCACCGCGCTGTACAGCAAGATCCGCCTCTACCGCCTCTACCGCCTCTGACCCGGACGGCGCCGTTCACGCGGGCGCCCGGTCGTGGGGCGGGTCGCGCACGATCCGCTGCCGGGCGACGAGCTCGACGGTCACCAGCGCGGCGACGGTCTCGGCGGCGAGGAGCCCGACGAGGACGAGGATCTGGGCGACGGCGGCCCGGACGGGGTCGCCGCTGCCGAGCAGGACGCCGACGAAGGCCCCGGGCAGGGTGACCAGCCCGACGGTGCGGGTCTGGTCGAGGGCGGGGACCAGGGCGTCGTGGGCGGCGGAGCGGATGACCAGGACGGCGGCGTCGCGGGGGAGGAGCCCGAGTGCGAGGGCGGCCTCGTACTCGCCGTGGCGGTCGGTGAGCTGGGCCAGCGCCCGGCGGCCCGCGAGCGAGGTGGCGGTCATGGCGCCGCCGATGACGATGCCGGCGACGGGGACCACGGCGACGCCGGTGAGGGGTACCGCGCCGGTGGCGAGGACGACGGCGAGCACGGGGGCGGTGCCGGCGAGGATGGCGACGCCGGCGAGCAGCCCCCGTCGGCGGCGGGTCATCCGTCGTGCCGAGGTCACGGTGGCGGCGGCGAGCATGAGGACGACGAACGCCGCGGTCGCCCACCAGTGCCGGACGACGAACACGATGACCCCGGCGACCACGGCGAGCTGGACCACGGCGCGGACCGCCGCCCACACCGACATCCGTGCGGTGCCGGTGCCCCCGACGCGGGCGGCCAGGGCGGCGATCGCGGTCAGCGCGACGACGGCGAGGACGGTCGGCCAGCCGGCTCCGATCTGCACCCGCCCACCGTCCCATCCCGGCCCCGCGGGCGGGGTCCCGCTCGGGCGACGACGCGCACCCGCCCCGTGCCGGCCGGGACGGGCGCGCCCCCGGTCACCGGGCGGGGACGGCCGCCCGGCGGGCGAGCGCGACGTCCTCGCCCAGCAGCTCCCGGGTGATCCCGGCACCCGCGGCCGCGCCCGCGGCGACGGCGGCCGGCACGGTCGCCATCGGGTCCGTGACGTTCCCGGCGACCCACAGCCCGGGCACCGTGGTGGCGCCCATCGGACCGGCGGGGACGTGGTCGCCGAGCCCCGACGGGTGGGCGACGGCCGCCGGCCCGAGCGCGGCGAGGAACCCGCCCCGCGCGACGGACCGCGGCGAGACCGTCAGCGCGTCGATCCCGATGACCTGCCCCGACCCCAGGCGGAGCCCGGAGAGCCCTCCGGGCCCGGTCTCCACCGCGGTCACCTCGCCGTCGACGACCGAGATGCCGCGGGCGGCGAACCCGTCCCACTGCTCGTCGTCGGGCTCGGGTCCGGTGTGCAGGAACAGGGTGACGTCGTCGCTCCAGCGGGTGGCGAGGTGCGCCTTCACCAGGTCGTGCGGGCCGGTGGACAGCACCCCGATCCGTGTGTCGCGGTGCTCCCACGCGTGGCAGAACGGGCAGGCGAAGACGTCGGCCCCCCAGCGCGCGGCGAGGCCGCCGACCGCCGGGAGCTCGTCGGTCAGACCGGTGGTGACCAGGAGCTTGCGACCGGTGACCTCGGCACCGTCGGCGGTGGTGACGGCGAACCCGCCGTCGGGCAGGAGGCGCGCGCCGGTCACCCGGGCGTCGCGGACGACGCCGCCGTAGCCGCGCACCTCCTCCCGGCCGATCCGGGCGATCTCGGCCGGCGGCAGACCGTCGCGGGTGAGCCAGTTGTGCACGCCGTCGGCGGGGGCGTTGCGCGGGGTGCCGTCGTCGAGCACCAGCACCCGCCACCGGGCCCGGGCGAGCAGGAGCGCCCCGGAGAGTCCGGCGGAGCCGCCGCCGACCACGATGACGTCGTAGGAGAGGTTCATGCAGCTCAGCGTGCGACCCACTCGTGATTATCGGCAAGTATCGTTGCTGGAACGGCAAAGGCGTCGTCGGTCGGGGCCCGGCGGTCAGGTTGCGGCGAGCCGGTCGGCCAGCTCCCGGCACACCTCGTCCAGGGTCGCCAGCCCGGCGGCCACCGCGGGCCGGTGCCGCGCACCGGCCCGGACCGCGGCGACCACCCGGCGGATCGGCACCGGCGGCGTGTCGATCCGGATCCGCCGGGTCTCGTGGCGGGCCGGGACGTCGGCCAGGCGGGGGACCAGCGCGACGCCGAACCCGCGGGAGACGAGCGCGGCGCCGGTGTCCCACTCGTCGGCGTGGTGGGCGATGTCGGGCGCGAACCCCGCGCCGGCGCAGGCCATCGTGACGAGCTGGTGGTAGGCCCGTCCCGGGTTGCTGCAGATCCACCGCTCCGCGGCCGTGTCGGCCAGCCCCACGTCCGCGCGCCCGACCAGCGGGTGGTCCGGGCCGACCAGCAGGTCCAGCGGCTCGTCGAACAGGGTCCGCTGGTCGAACGCCGGGTCGGTCACCGGCGGGAGACGCGACGTCGCGACGACCACCACGATGTCGGTGTCACCCGCGGCGAGCAGGTCGAACGCCCGCGCCGGCTCGCACTCCCGCAGCTGCAGCTCCCACCCGGGGTGGGCGGCGCGCAGCCGTCCCAGCACCTCCGGCACGACGGCCGCCGCCGCGGTGGAGAACCCGGAGAACCGCAGCGCCCCGCCGGTGTCGCCGTCGCGGTGGGCCGCCAGGTCGGCCTGCGCCCGTTCCCACTGCGCCCGCAGCGTCTCGCCGTGCGCCAGCAGGGTCCGCGCCGCGGCGGTCAGGCGCACCCGTCGTCCGTCGGGTTCGAGCAGCGTCACCCCGAGCTCGCGGGCCAGTGCCTGCATCTGGTGCGACGCCGACGACGGCGTCATCCGGCACACCTCGGCCGCCGCGGTCACCGTCCCGTGCCGGGCGATCGCGGCCAGGACCCGCAGCCTCCGGTCGATCATTCGCGGAACGTACAAGATTCCGGGTCCGAATCCGTGATGGACCTGAATGGTTCCCGACGCCCACCCTGTCGTCGTCAGCACACCGCGGAACGGCAGGAGCACGACGGATGGGTGCGTACCGCGCGATCGTCATCGGCCTCGGAGGGCTCGGCTCGGCCGCGCTGCACCGGCTCGCCACCGAGCTCGGCCCGGGGGTCCTGGGCCTGGAGCAGTTCGCGCTCGGGCACCACCGGGGCGCCTCCCAGGACCACTCGCGGATCATCCGGCTCGCCCAGCACCAGGACGCCTACGCCGCCCTGGCCGCACCCGCCTACCGGGCGTGGGCCGCCGTCGAGGAGGAGTCCGGCCAGCGGCTCGTCACCCGCACCGGCGGGCTGGTGATCGAGGACCGGGTCGCCCGCGCGGGCACCGCGACCGGCACCCGCAACATCGAGGGCTACACCGCGCTGTTCGACCGCTACGGCGTCGGCTACGAGCTGATCGACGCCGACGCCCTCACCGGGCGCTGGCCCCAGTTCCGGACCTCCGGCGGTGAGCAGGCCCTCTACCAGGAGGAATCCGGCATCGTCGACGCGGCGCGGGCGAACGCGGTGCACGTCGCGCTGGCCCGGGCGCACGGCGCCGAGGTCCGCCCGCACACCCCGGTCCGGTCGATCCGGGCCGACGGCGGCGGGGTCGCGGTCGTCACCGACGGGGGCACCCTACACGCCGACCGCGTCGTGCTGGCCGCCGACGCCTGGACCAACCAGCTGCTCGCCGGGGTCGGGGTGCGGCTGCCGCTGACCGTGCTGCGCGAGCAGGTCACCTACTACGCGACCCCGCACCTGGCCGAGTTCTCGCCCGGCCGCTTCCCGGTGTTCATGTGGCACGGCGAGCACAACTTCTACGGCTTCCCGGTGTACGGCGAGGTCGCGACCAAGCTCGGCCAGCACATGGGCGGCGAGGAGACCACCGCCGACGGCCGGTCGTTCGACCCCGACCCGGTCCGCCGCGAGCGCTACGACGCCTTCCTCGCCCGGCACCTGCCGCGGTTCCGCGGTCCGGAGCTGTACTCGAGGACCTGCCTCTACACCGTCCCGCCGGACCAGGACTTCGTCCTCGACACCCTGCCCGGCACCCCGCAGATCGTCGTCGCCATCGGGGCGGGACACGCGTACAAGTTCGCCGCACTGATCGGTGGGCTGCTCACCGATCTCGCGCTCGGCAAGGAGCCGGCGCACCCGGTCGACGCCTTCTCCGTCACCCGGCCCGCGCTGACCGACCCCGCCTTCCCGCGCAGCTTCCACACCTGAGCCCGTCCGCCCCGCGACGAGAGGAGACCCCGTGAGCATCGACCTCCCGGTCACCCCGGGCCCGGCGCCCGCCCACCACGACGCCCTGCCCGCCCGGCCGGTCGACCCCGCCACGTTCGGCGACGAGGCCACCTACCGGCACACCCGGCTCCCGGTGGACCTGGCGTCGACCCTGCTGCCCGACGCCTACACCTCGCCGGAGTTCTTCGCCCTCGAACGGGAGCGGGTGTTCGCGACCGGCTGGGTCGCGGTCGGCCTCACCGCCGACGTCGACCGGCACGGGGCCTGCGTCGTCGTCGAGGTCGCCGGGCGGTCGGTGATCGTCACCCGCAACCGGCACGGTGAGCTGCGCGCCTTCCACAACGTCTGCCGCCACCGCGCCACCCGGCTGCTCGACGCCGACGCCCGCGAGGTCGGCAGGCGCGGCCGCATCCGCTGTCCGTACCACAGCTGGACCTACGACACCGACGGCTCGTGCCTGGGCACCCCGCTGTTCGAGGGCTCCGACGTCCCGGCCGGGCAGGAGCCCGTGTTCGACACCTCGGTCGCCACCGGCTTCGACCGCGCCGACCAGGGGCTGCTCCCCGTCGCCGTCGACAGCTGGGGGTTCCTGCTGTTCGTGCACCTCGGCCGCGACCCGGGCCCGCTGCGCGAGCAGCTCGGTGACCTGCCCGCGCGGTTCGCCGGCCACCGGCTGGAGACGTGGACGCCCCGCCGGCGCCGCCGCTACGACGTCGCGGCCAACTACAAGCTCGTCGGCGAGAACTTCATGGAGTACTACCACCTGCCCTGGGTGCACCCCGAGCTCAACCGGGTCTCGCGGTTCTCCGACCACTACCGCTGGCAGGGCCCCGGGATGTACACCGGCATGTGCACCACCCCGGTGTCGCGCAACACCGAGGCCGGCGGCTGGGACGGCCCGGCGCCGCTGAGCACGCTCGGCCCCGACGACGCGGACAGCGGCCGCTTCGTCTGGCTGTTCCCGAGCTGCGCGCTGGTGGTGCTGCCCAACCACGCCTTCCTGCTGCTCAACCGCCCGGTGGCCGCCGACCGGACCGAGGAGACCGCGGTGCTGCTCACCCACCCCGAGTTCGTCGACGACGAGGCCGGCCGCGCGGGGCTCGACCAGCTCGAGGCGTTCTGGGACCTGGTCAACCGCCAGGACCTGGAGATCGTCGAGCGGGTCCAGCAGGGCCTGGCGGACCCGGCCTTCCGCGGCGGCCGGATGTGCTTCCGCTTCGAGGAGCCCGTCCACCGCTTCCAGAACATGGTCGTCGACCGGATGGTCGGCCTCGACCGGGTCTCGGCCGGTGACGACGTCACCGCGGCGCGGATGTTCCCGGACCAGGAAGCTGTCATCTGATACCTGTCTTGTGACAGGTATATGTGTACGGTGGCGGTGTGGACGACGACCAGGAGACCCGGCTGTTCGAGCTGGCCGACCGCATCCTCGCGGTCGGCCGGCTCATCCACGCGTCGAAGGAGCCCGCGTTCGCCGGGCAGAGCTGGACCCCGCTGGAGAGCGCGGTGATGCGCGTGGTCGACCGCGAGCCGGGCATCACCGCCGGTGCCGCCGCCCGGGCGACCCGGCTGATCTCCAGCAACACCAGCCGCGCGCTGCGCAACCTCGAGGCCAAGGGCCTGGTGCGGCGGGTGTCCGACCCCGACGACGCGCGCCGCGTCCGCCTGTACCCGACCGAGGAGGCCGCACGGAACCTGGGCGAGCTGCGCCGCATCTGGAGCGGCCTGCTCGACGGGGTCGCCGACGACCCCGCGGAGATCGACACGGCCGTCGTCCTGCTGCGCCGGATCGAGAACGGGCTCGCCGGCGGCCCCCGCACCGACATCCAGGAGCAGACATGACCGACCGCACCGCACTCGTCGTCGGGGCCTCGCGCTCACTCGGGCTCGCCCTGGCGGGCGAGCTCGCCGAGCGGGGGTTCGACGTCGTCGCCACCGTGCGTGGTGAGACCCCGGAGGCCCTCGCGGCACTCGCCGACCGGACCGGGCGGGTGACCGTCGAGCACCTCGACATCACCGACACCGGGCAGATCGACGCGCTGCGCGAGCGGCTCGGCGGCCGCCGGATCGACCTGTTGTTCGTCAACGCCGGCATCACCGACGCCGACGTGCCGGCCGCGCAGGTGCCCACCGAGGTGTTCGTCGAGGTCATGGTGACCAACGCGCTGAGCCCGATGCGGGTCGTCGAGGGGCTCGCCCCGCTGGTCCCGCCCACCGGCACGATCGGGGTCATGTCGTCGCGGCAGGGCAGCATCGGGTTCAACACCCGGGGCGGGCACGAGGTCTACCGGGCGAGCAAGTCCGCGCTCAACCAGCTCATGCGCAGCTACGCCGCCCGGACGGCCGGGGACCCGCGCACCCTGCTGCTCCTGCACCCGGGGTGGGTGCAGACCGAACTGGGCGGCCCCGGGGCCCGGCTGACCGTCGCGGAGAGTGCGCGCGGGGTGGCCGAGGTCCTGGTGGGCCACGCGCACGACGGCGGCCTGCAGTTCCTCGACCACACCGGCGCGGTCGTCCCCTGGTGAGGCCCGGCGCCCCGGTGGCGGTCAGGACACGTGCGACACCTCCGGCCGGGACTTGTGGCTGTTGTCGTCGCCGACCGCACCCTGGGCGCCCTGCGGGTTGCACTCCTCGCTCCCGGCGACGCCGAGCCGGACCACCACCGACTTCGACGCCGGCTGGTTGCTCTTCAGCGCGGTGGCGTCGAGCGGCACCAGCGGGTTCGTCTCCGGGTAGTACGCCGCCGCGGTGCCCCGCGGGACGTCGTAGGCGACCAGGCGGAAGCCGGACGCGCAGCGCACGTGCTCGTCGCCCTCCCAGCGCGTGATCAGGTCCACGTGGTCGCCCTCGGAGTACCCGAGCGCGGCGATGTCCTCGCGGTGGCAGAACACGACCCGCCGCCCGCCCTCGATGCCCCGGTAGCGGTCCGACAGGCCGTAGATGGTGGTGTTGAACTGGTCGTGGCTGCGCAGGGTCTGGAGCAGCAGGTGCCCGTCGGGCACCTCCAGCACCTCGATCGGGGACACCTCGAACTCGCCGCGGCCGCTTGGGGTCTCGAAGGTCCGCGAGTCCCGCGGCGGATGCGGCAGGACGAACCCGCCGGGGCGGCGGACGTTCACCTCGTAGCTCTCGCAGCCGGTCACGACGCGGGAGATGTGGTCGCGGATGCGGCGGTAGTCCCCGCGCATCGCCGCCCAGTCGATGCCGTACCGGTCGCCCAGGGTGGCCTCGGCGATCCCGGTGAGGATCGCGACCTCCGAGCGCAGGTGCGGGCTTGCCGGCGGCAGCGGGCCGCGGGACGAGTGCACGGAGCACGTGGAGTCCTCGACCGAGACGAACTGCGGTCCGGACTCCTGGACGTCGCGCTCGGTCCGGCCCAGGGTGGGCAGGATCAGCGCGGTCCGGCCGCCGTGCAGGTGCGACCGGTTGATCTTCGTCGAGATCTGGACGGTCAGCCGGGTGCCGGTCAGCGCCGCGGTCGTGACGTCGGTGTCCGGTGCGGCCTGCAGGAAGTTGCCGCCGAGGCCGACGAAGACCTGGACCTTCCGGTCGCGCATGGCCCGGATGCTGTCGACGGTGTCGAAGCCGTGCTCGCGGGGCGGGTCGAACGCGAACTCGGCCTGCAGGGCGTCGAGGAAGGAGTCCGGGACGCGCTCCCAGATGCCCATGGTGCGGTCGCCCTGGACGTTGGAGTGGCCGCGGACCGGGAACAGCCCGCCGCCCGCACGGCCCATGTTGCCCTGGGCGAGGGCGAGGTTGACGACCTCCTTGATGGTGGCCACGCCGTTGCGGTGCTGGGTCAGCCCCATCGCCCAGCAGTAGACCGTCCTGCGCGAGTTCCGGAGCAGGGTCGCGGCCCGGGTGATCTCGTCCCAGGACAGCCCGGTGGCGCGGGCGACGACGTCGTGGTCGACCCGGGAGACGTGGTCGCGCCACGCCTCGAACCCGGAGGTGTGCCGGTCGAGGAACTCGTGGTCGAGCGCGTCCCACTCGATCAGCAGCGAGCCGATGGCCTGGAACAGCGCCAGGTCACCGTTGACCCGGACCGGCAGGTGCAGGTCGGAGATGTCGGTGCCGCGTCCGAGGACGCCCTTCGGGGTCTGCGGGTTCTTGAACCGCATCAGCCCGGCCTCGCGCAGCGGGTTGATCGTGAGGATCGTGGCACCGTTGCGCTTGGCGTGCTCGAGCTGGGTCAGCATCCGCGGGTGGTTGGTGCCCGGGTTCTGCCCGGCGATGACGATCACGTCCGCCTCGAGCAGGTCGGGCAGCGTCACGCTGGCCTTGCCGATCCCGATCGACTCCTGCAGCGCGATCGAGGTCGACTCGTGGCACATGTTCGAGCAGTCCGGCAGGTTGTTGGTCCCGAACGCCCTGGCGAAGAGCTGGTAGACGAACGCGGCCTCGTTGGACGCCCGGCCGGAGGTGTAGAAGGTGGCCTCACCGGGGCCGTCCAGGGCGTTCAGCTCGTCGCCGATCAGCCGGAACGCCGCGTCCCAGCCGATCGGCTCGTAGTGGGTCCCGCCCGGGCGCCGGACCATGGGGTGGGTGATCCGGCCCTGCTGGCCGAGCCAGTACTCCGACCGCTCGTCGAGCTCGGCGACGCTGTGGCGGGCGAAGAACTCCGGGGTCGCGCGCCGCGTCGTCGCCTCCTCGGCGATCGCCTTCGCGCCGTTCTCGCAGAACTCGGCGACCGAGCGGTGCCCGGGGTCCGGGTCCGGCCAGGCGCAGCTGGTGCAGTCGAAGCCCTCGGCCTGGTTCAGGTTCAGCAGCGTGCGTGCGGTGCGGGACGGTCCCATCCGCTCCAGTGACCGCTTCATCGACACCGCGACGGCCGTCGCGCCGACGGCGTGGTCCTCGGGCGTGCCGACCTCCAGGTCGGCCTCCGCGTAGTCGTCGCTGTGTCCGTCCATGGGTCTACCTCCGCGCTCGACGACCGTCGGGCGGCGCCCCCGTCGGCGTCCCGCCCGCTGTGGACGCGCTACCCGGCCGGAGTGGTCCCAACCGTCCACGGACCCGATCGGGGCCGCACCGGCGACGGGCGTCCGGGCCGGCCCGGGGGAGGGGATCACGCAGGGTCACCGGTCGGCGGTCCGCCGACCACCGGTCGCCCCGGGCGCCGCGCCGGGCGTCCCCAGTCGCCCGGTTGTCGTGGCGGGCAAGCGGATCCGCCTCGTCCTCCGACGGCCGGTCGTTGTCCGGGGTGTGGTGCGCGCCGACCGGGAGCCCGGCGTGCGCCACCGGTCGGTCCGAGGCGCGTCGCCCCCGCCAGGGCGGTACGTCCCGGACCGGCCGTCCCCCCGTCCGGGCGTCGTCCGACGGCCGGGGGGACCCGAGCCCGCACCGGCGGAGCACGCCGGTCGGATCCGAAGGAGCCTCAGGTGGACATCCTCGACGTCCGGGACGAGCTGTTCCGGCACCGCCCCGCACGGGCCGACATCGGCCGCGCGGAGGCGGCGACGACCCTCCGGTTCGCCTGCGCCGGGACCCTCGGCCAGACCGTCGGGGCGGCATCGGTCCCGGTGCTGGACGTCCCCGCCGGGTGCGCGCGCTCCGTCGGGCGCCTGGCCCGGCAGCTCACCGACCTGTTCGAGATCCCCGTCGTCCGGCTGTCCGCCGAGTCGCTCCGGGTCGTCGCGCGGGTCCCGGAGCTGGCCCGCCGCACCCGGCTGTGCGACAGCACCGGCCGCTGGGTGCGCGGCCTGCCGCCGCCGGTCGTCGCGGGCGACGACGCGGTCCTGGCCGGGGCCTGGCGCGCCGCGTTCCTGGCGGCCGGGGCGCTCGGCGGCCGCGGCCGGGCCGGGCTGGAGCTGCTCTGCCCGTCCCCGGAGACGGCGATGGCGCTCACCGGAGCGGCCCGGCGCCTCGGCGTCGCCGCGCTGACCCGCCCCGGCACCCACGGCGACCGGGTCGTCGTCCGCGACCCCGTCGACGTGCGGGCGGCACTCGGCCTGATGGGTGCGCCGCGCGCGGCGCAGGCGTGGACCCCCGACCTGCGGCGCGGGACCGGCGAGGTCCCGGTGAGCGGCGCGCTGCACGACGCCAACCGGGAGCGCGCCTCCCAGGCCGCGGCGATGACGACCCTGCGCGTCCAGGCGCTGCTGGAGGACCCGCCCGCCGGGGTGCCCGAGCGCCTGCTGGCCACCGGCCTGCTGCGGGCCCGCAACCCGGAGCTGTCGTTGCAGGAGCTGGGCCGTCTCGCCGACCCGCCGATGACCAAGGACGCGATCGCCGGGCGGCTGCGGCGGCTGCTCGAGCACGCCGAGCGCGAGCGCCTCACCCGCTGAGCGCGCCGCCCTACAGCTTGGCCTTCACCTGTGCGCAGAGCGCGTCGGTGGACAGGCCGTAGCGGTCGTGCAGGGTCGGCAGCGCGCCCGCGGCGAGGAACTCGTCGGGCAGGGCCGCCGGCCGGATGCGGGTCGCGACCCCGGCCCAGGCGGCGGCCGCGGCGACCGACTCCGACAGCCCGCCGACGACGCTGTGGTTCTCGGCGGTGACGACGAGCCGGTCGGTCCGCAGCTCCCGCAGGATCGTCTCGGTGTCCAGCGGCTTGACCGTCGGGACGTGCAGCACCGCGGCGTCGACGTGGTCGGCCTCCAGCCGGGACGCGGCCTGCAGCGCGCGCATGGTCATCAGCCCGGTCGAGACGAACAGGACGTCCCGCCCGGGCCGGAGCAGCGCGGCCCGGCCCAGCTCGAAGCGGTAGTCGTACTCGTCGAGGACGGCGGGGACCCGGCCGCGGAGCAGTCGCAGGTAGGTGGGGCCGGGGTGGTCGGCGAGCTGGGGGACGGCCTGCTCGATGTCGGTCGCGTCGCACGGGTCGACGATCGTGAGGTTCGGGCAGGCACGCAGGATCGCGAGGTCCTCGGTGGCCTGGTGGCTGGGGCCGTAGCCGGTCGTCAGCCCGGGGAGCGCGCCGACGACGTTGACGTTCAGCCCGGGCTCGGCGATGTCGAGGCACAGGAAGTCGTAGGCCCGGCGAGTGGCGAACACCGAGTAGGTCGACGCGAACGGCACCAGGCCGACCTCGGCCATGCCCGCGGCGGCGCCGAGCATCGCCTGCTCGGCCATGCCCATCTGGAAGAAGCGGTCGGGGTTGGCGTCGCGGAAGACATGCATGTCGGTGTACTTGGCGAGGTCCGCCGACAGGCCGACGATCTCGGGCCGCTCGTCGGCGAGCCGGTTCAGCGCGTGTCCGAACGGTGCACCGACGGTCCGCTGGTCGGGGTCGGCGAACGAGGCGATCATCGCCGAGGTGGTGAGCCGCCTGCGCGGTCCGGTGGTCGTGTTCATCGCGCGATCCCCTCGAGTGCGTCGTGGGCGGCGGCCCACTCGTGTGCGGCCACCGGCAGGAAGTGCGCCTTCTCGCGCTCCTCCAGGAACGGCACGCCTCGCCCGGTGCGGGTGTCGCAGATCAGGACCGACGGGCCGCCGGTGTGGTCGCGGATGCGGTCGAGGGCGGCCAGCAGGGCGTCGACGTCGTTGCCGTCGACCCGCTGGGTGAACCAGCCGAACGCGCGCCACTTGTCCGCCACCGGCTCGGTCCGCAGGACCCCGCCGGTCGGGCCGTCGGCCTGCAGCCCGTTGACGTCGACGACGGCGGTCACGGCGGCGAGCTCGTGGTGGGCGCACGCCATCGCCGCCTCCCAGGTGGAGCCCTCGTCCAGCTCGCCGTCGGACAGCAGGTTCACCACCCGGGCCGGGTTGCCGCGGTGGCGCAGGCCGAGCGCCATCCCGCAGGCGACGCCGAGACCGTGCCCGAGCGAGCCCCCGGAGATCTCCATGCCGGGGGTGTAGGACGCCATCCCCGACATCGGGAGGCGGGAGCCGTCGGACCCGTAGGTCTCCAGCTCGTCCTCGCCGATCGTCCCGGCCTCGGCGAGGGCGGCGTAGAGGGCGATCGCGTAGTGCCCGACGGACAGCAGGAACCGGTCGCGGCCGTCCCACTCCGGCTCCTGCGGGCGCAGCGTCAGCTCGCCGTCGCCGCGGGCGTAGAAGGCGGCGAGCACGTCGGCGACGCCGAGCGCCTGGCCGATGTAGCCCTGCCCCTGGACCTCGCCCATGGTCAGTGCGTGGTGGCGGATCCGGGTCGCGGCCGCGCGGATCCGCTCCGCCCGCGTGTCGGGCGGGCTGATCGTGGGTGAGCTCATCGTCGGGCACCTCCGGTCGGTGGTCGGGCCGCCGCTCTGCGCAGCGCCACGGGTAAAGGTTGTACCAATCCGCTGAAGCTGGCGATAGGGGGGCCTGCTGCGTCACAAAAGGTTCGACCAATGCTTGACGGGTGGGAGTGGGCGCCCTACCTTCGGCGTCGCGACCCGGGGGCGGCCCCCGGACGACGAGGAGGTCCTGCGATGGGTGTCGATCTCTCCGCGTTGATGCACCGGCTCGCCGGTGCGGCGACGCGGGAGCCCCGCAACGGGACCCTGCGGCTGCCGACCGAGCGCGAGCTCGGCGCCTCGCTGGACATCAGCCGGGGAGCGCTGCGCGAGCAGCTCTCCATGCTGGAGGCGATGGGCTTCGTCGAGCGGACCCAGGGCCGGGGCTCGCACCTGCGGGTGCCCGACGCCGGGTTCATCCAGGTCTACTTCGACCTGTCCCAGCAGCTCGGCCACCTCAGCGGCGACCAGTTCCGCTCCGCGCGCGAGATGCTGGAGCTCTCGGTCGCCGAGGAGGCCGCCCGGCGCGCCACCGCCGACGACGTCGACGACCTCCGCGCCCTCGTGGACCGGATGGTCACGGCCAGCGGCGGCGGCGACGACGTCCGGGCCGCCGAGCTCGACATGGAGTTCCACCGCAGGCTGTTCCAGGTCGTGGACAACCCCATCTTCACGATGCTGCACGACGGCCTCAGCCACGCGCTGCGCGACGAGATCGTCGAGCGCCGCCGCCGTGCGGTCCGCCGCACCCCGCTCGGACCGGGCCAGACCCGGGTCGTCGACACCGTCCACTACGGGGTCGTCGAGGCGATCGGCGAGCGCGACCGCGAGGGCGCCCGGACCGCGATGCGCCGCCACTTCGAGGTGTGGTCCTCGCTCGTCGGCGAGCCCTGACCTCCACCCACACCACCGGACGGGCCCCCGGCGCCCGCCCGGGGACTCCGCATGCCGGGAGGAGCGAGGCACACCGCCATGCACATCGTGTTCGTCGGAGTCGGCGCGATCGGCCTGCCCATGGCCGCCCGTCTCGTCGGCGCCGGGTTCACCGTGACCGGGGTCGACCCGGCACCCACCGCGGCCGAGCGGGCCGCCGGGACCGGCCTGACGGTCGTCCCCGACCTCGCCGCGGCCGGCTCCGCCGACGTCGTGGTCGTGATGGTCGCGACCCCCGAGCAGCTCGACGACCTGGTCGGCGCCGCCACCGCGGACGGGCTCACCGGCCGGTGCTGGATCGTGATGAGCACCGTCGGTCCGGACGCCGTCCGGGCCCAGGCCGCGCGCCTGGCCGCGGCCGGCGCGGCCGTCCTGGACGTGCCCGTGACCGGCGGCGTCGCCCGCGCGCGCACCGGGGAGCTCACGCTGTTCGCCGCCGGGCCCGCCGCCGACGTCGACGCCGCCGCCCCGGTGCTCGGCGCGATGGGCACGGTGCGGCGGGTCGGCACGGACCCCGGCGACGGCCAGGCCGTGAAGATCGTCAACCAGCACCTGTGCTCGGTGCACCTGGCCGCGGCCGCCGAGGCGCTGGCCCTGGCCGGGCGGCTCGGGCTGGACCGGGCGGAGGTGCTCTCGCTCGTCGAGGGCGGGGCCGGCGGCTCCTGGATGCTCACCGACCGCGGCCCTCGGATGCTCTCGGCCACCGACGTCGAGGTGACCAGCACCGTCGGCATCTTCGTCAAGGACTCCGGCCTCGTCGCCGACGCCGCCGCGACGGCCGGCGCGGACACCCCGCTGCTCGCCGCGGCCCACGACCGCTTCCTCCGCGCGAGCCGGGCGGGGCTGCTGCATCGCGACGACTCGCGCGTGATCGAGACCTACTGACCGCACCCCCGACAGGAGCAGCACGATGACCCCGACCGCAGGCAGCGTCGCCGGCAAGGACGACCCGAAGAAGGTCTCCGTCGCCTCGATGATCGGCACCGCCGTCGAGAGCTACGACTTCTTCATCTACGGCACCGCGGCGGCCGCCTACTTCGGCACCGTCTTCTTCCACACCGACAACGCCCTGATCGGCGTCCTGGCCTCGTTCGCCACGCTGGCGATCGGCTTCGTCTTCCGCCCCCTGGGCGGCTACCTCGCCGGGCACTACGGCGACCGCCTCGGACGCAAGCGCGTCCTGATGTGGTCGCTCATCGTGATGGGCGTCGCCACCGTCCTGGTCGGTGTCCTGCCCACCTACGCCCAGGTCGGTGTGCTGGCCCCGATCCTGCTCGTCGTGCTCCGCATCGCCCAGGGCATCGGCTTCGGGGCCGAGTGGAGCGGGGCGGTGCTCATGGCCGTCGAGCACGCCCCGGAACGACGGCGCGGCTTCTTCGGCGCGGTGCCCCAGATCGGCATCCCGGCCGGTCTGCTGCTGGCCAACGGCGCCTTCCTGCTCTCCGAGCAGATGTTCACCGGCGACTGGGTGTGGCGCGCGCCGTTCCTGGCCTCCGCGGTGATGGTCGGCGTCGGCATGTTCATCCGGATGCGGGTCGCCGAGTCGCCCGAGTTCGACGCGATGAAGGCCTCGGGCGAGATCCGCAAGACCCCCGCCCTCGACGTCCTCCGCAACGACTGGCGGATCGTCCTGCGCATCGTCGGCCTGCGTCTGGCCGAGACCGGCGGCTACTACATCACCACCAGCTTCATGCTGTCCTACGTCGTGCTGGCCTCGCTGACCGACCGGACCACCGTGCTCATCGGCACCCTGGTCGGGTCCGCGCTCGGGCTGGTCAGCCACCTGGCCTTCGGGGCGCTGTCGGACCGGATCGGGCGCAAGCCGGTGTTCCTGTTCGGGTCGGTGTTCACGATCCTCTTCGGTGTCCCGATGTTCCTGCTGGTCAACACCGGTGCCGCGATCGCCGTCGTCGTCGCGGTGGCACTCGGGCTGCTCTTCAGCCACGACCCGATCTTCGCGGTCGAGGCGTCCTGGTTCTCCGAGCAGTTCCCGCGCGACGTGCGGTCCTCGGGCATCTCGCTGGGCTACAACGCGGCCGCGGTCGTCGCCGGTCTGCTGCCCTTCGTCGCCACCGCGCTCTACGGGCTCCTCGGCTGGTACGGCCCGGCGGGTCTGTTCGTGCTGCTCGGGATCATCTCGACCTGGGCGAGCCGGTTCGCCGCGGAGACCGCACCCGCCCGCGTCGGGCCGTCGACCCCGGCCACGGCCGGAGCGCCGGCGCAGGTCCGCTGACGGCCGGGCCGGGCCGTGCCACGCAGGCCGGCCCGGTCCGCCGTCGCTCAGCCGCGGGCCGCGACGACCCCGGCCGCGGCCAGCGGTGCGGTCGCCTCGCCCACGGTCGCGAACCCGTCGCCGCGGGTGTCGCCGCGCAGGTGCCGGGCGTGGATGCCCTCGGCGATCACGGCGACCTTGAGGTAGGCGAGGCCGCGGTGGAACGCCCAGTCCCGCGGCTCGCGCCCGGACGACGCGGCGTAGTGCTCCACCAGCTCGTCGGCACCCGGCATCCGGGGGCTGGTGGAGGCCGCGGCCCCGGCCAGGACCGGGGCGAACACAGGGTCGCCGTAGACGACGTGCAGGGCCAGGTCGGCCAGCGGGTCGCCGAGGGTGGCCATCTCCCAGTCGACCAGCGCCCGGACCACGGTGGGGTCGTCGCGGTCGAGGATGGCGTTGTCGATGCGGAAGTCCCCGTGCACGACGGCGTGGTCGCTCTCGGCCGGGCAGGTCGCGTCGAGCAGGCCGTGCAGGGTGTCGACGTCGGGCAGCTCGCGGGTGGCGACGCGCTGCCACTGGCCGTACCAGCGTTCGACCTGGCGGCGCAGGTATCCGGCGGGGCGGCCGAGCTCGGCCAGGGGGCCGGTGGTGACGTCGACGGCGTGCAGCGCGGCGAGGGTGTCGACCAGGGAGAACGCGGTCGCCCGCACGGTCGGGTCGTCGAGGGCGGCGAGGTCGTCCTCGCTGCGCACCACGATCCCGTCGACGAACCCGGTGAGCGCGAACGGCACCCCGAGTACCGCGTCGTCGGCCAGCGCGACCGCCGGTGCGACCGGGACCCCGCTGCCCGCGAGGGCGGCGACGACCCGGTACTCGCGGCCCATGTCGTGCGCGGAGGGGGTCAGTGTGCCGAGCGGGGGGCGGCGCAGGATCCAGACGTGCTCGCCGTCGGTGACCCGGTAGGTCAGGTTCGACCGCCCACCCGAGACGAGCTCCGCGGTGACCCCGCCGCGGTAGCCGTCGACGTGCTCGCCCAGGAAGGTGTCCAGCGCGGCCAGGTCCAGGCCGTCGGGGCTCATCGGGTGGCCCGCGCGACGGCGCGGCGGGCGATCGACCAGCGGTGGGTCTCCGAGGGGCCGTCGTAGATGCGGAACGGGCGCACCTCGCGCAGGAACCGGCCCAGCAGGACGTCCCCGGAGACGCCGCGGCCGCCGTTGAGCTGCAGGGCCCGGTCGACGACCCGCCAGACGGCCTCCGCGGTGAAGGTCTTGGCGATCGAGACCTCCATGCCGGCGGGGCGGCCCTGGTCGAGCTCCCAGCAGGCGCGCAGGATCAGCCCGCGCGCGGCGGCGATGTCGATCTCGTTGTCGGCGATCATCGCCTGCGCCATCCCGAGGTCGGCCAGCCGTGACCCGAACACCTGCCGCTCCGCGGCCCAGGCCACGGCGATGTCCTGGGCGCGGCGGGCGATGCCCAGCCAGCGCATGCAGTGGGTCAGCCGGGCCGGGCCGAGGCGGACCTGGGCGTAGCGGTAGCCCTCGTCGACCTCGCCGAGCACGGCGTCGTCGGTGATGCGGCAGTCGGAGAACTCGACCTCCAGGTGCCCGCCGTAGAGCGACTCGTCCAGCGTCGGGATGTGGCGGCCGATCGTCATGCCGGGGTTGCCGGCGTCGACCAGGAACATCGTCGCGCCGCCGCGGTCACCGGGGGAGCCGGTGGTGCGGGCCATGACGATCGCGAACGCGGCTCCGTCGGCGCCGGTGATGAACCACTTGCGGCCGTCGATGCGCCAGCCGCCGTCGATCCGGGTGGCCGTGGTGGACAGCGCGTCGGGGTCGGACCCGGCGCCGGGGGAGGGCTCGGTCATCGCGAAGCACGAGCGCACGTCCCCGGCGGCGAGCGGGGCGAGGTAGCGGACCTTCTGGTCCTCGGAGGCGATCCGCTCGAGCAGGTGGATGTTGCCCTCGTCGGGGGCGGCGATGTTCAGCGCGATCGGGCCGAGCAGCGAGTAGCCGGCCTCCTCGAACACCGCGGCGCGGCCGCACATGTCCAGGCCGTGCCCGCCGAACTCGGGGGCGGCGTGCGGGGCGAACACCCCCGCGGCGCGGGCGGCGTCCTGCAGTCGGACCCGCTCCCCGTCCGACGGCAGGACGCCGCCGTGGGCCTCCTCGACCGGGACCACCACCTCCCGGACGAAGCGTGCCGTCCGCTCCGCGAGGTCCTGTACGTGCGCGTCCTGGGCGAGGTCGACCGCCATGTCTCCTCCATCGGCTAATGGGTGTTAGCCATCTTGTAGCAGCATCGCACCATCCGAGGACAGCGTCGGGAGCCACATCTCACACCACGGCTATAGACTGCTAGCCGTGCGGAGCGATCAGATCCGGTCGGCGGCGCTGGCGGAGTTCGCCCGCCGCGGCTACGAGGCGACGACGATGGCCGACATCGGTGCCGCCGTCGGCATCCGCGGGCCGAGCCTCTACAAGCACGTCCGCTCCAAGCAGGAGCTGCTCGCCTCGGTCATCGACGCCACCATGGACGCGCTGATCCGCGAGCACGACGCCGCGGTGGCCGGGATCGACGACCCGGTCGAACGGCTGCGCCGCGCCGTCGAGGCGCACGTGCGCTACCACGCCCGGCACCGCGTGGAGGCCTTCGTCGGCAACCGGGAGCTGCGCAGCCTGACCGAGCCGCACCGGTCGGAGATCCTCGGCAGGCGCGCCGACTACGAGCAGCGCTTCCGGCGGCTGATCGCCGAGGGCGCCGACGCCGGGGTGTTCTCGGTCGCGTCGCCGCAGCTCGCGTCGTACGCGATCCTCGACCAGGGGATGGGCGTCGCGGTGTGGTTCCGCGACGACGCGGGCCCGGGGGAGAACGAGGTCGCCTGGCAGCTCGCGGACTTCGCGCTGCGCCTCGTCGGGGCCGGGCCCGCCGCGCTCAGGCCCCGGTGAACCGGGGCCGCCGGCGCTCGGCCAGCGCCCGCGCGCCCTCCAGGAGGTCGCTGCCGCGCCCGGCCTCGACGACCGAGTCCTGCTCGTCGGCCAGGTGCGTGTGCAGGTCGGTGTCGCCGCTCTGCCGCAGCAGCCGCCGCACCGCGCCGAACGCCCGCGTCGGCCCCGCCGCGACCGACGCCGCGTAGTCGCGTGCCGCCGCGTCGACCTCCCCGTCGGGCACGACCGTCGTCACCAGGCCCCAATCCAGCGCCTCGGCCGCGGTGAGCCGGCGCCCGGTCAGGAACATCTCCTGCGCCCGGCGCAGGCCCACCAGCCGGGGCAGGAACCAGGACACCCCGGCGTCGGAGGTCAGCCCGATGCCGCCGTAGGCGGTGGTGAACACCGCCTCCTGCGCGGCGACGACGACGTCCGCGGCGCACACCAGGCCGAGCCCCACCCCGGCGGCGGCGCCGTGCACCGCGGCGACGACCGGGGCGTCCATCGTGGACAACCGCTCGACGGCGGGGTGGTAGAGGTCGGTGAGGTCGCGCAGCAGCGCGGGCAGCTCCTCGGGCGGGCAGCCGGTGAACAGCCCGATGTCGCCGCCGACGCTGAAGACCTTCTCCCCGCCGGTCAGCAGGACCGCGCGCACCGTCGTGTCCCGGGCGAGCGCGTCGACGGCCCGGGCGAGCTCGGCGCCCATCGTCGCGTCGACGGCGTTGTGCTTCTCGGGCCGGTCCAGCCGCACGGTCGCGACGCCGTCGGCGACCCGCACGTCGAGGGTCGTGTACGGCGGCGCCGCCGCGGCCCACCGCGCGGTGTCGGTGAGCTGTTCGAGCCGGGTGAGCCTGCCGTCGGCGACGGTGACGACGTGGGTGAACGCCGCGTCCAGCGCGCCGCCGCCGCGACGCCCGCGCCCCCGGTAGCGCCCGCTCACCAGCATCCGGCCGTCGGCGGTCGGGGTGAACCGCTCCGGCTCGGCGCGGGCGGCGAAGTTCCGGGCGATACCGCCCCAGCCGTCGCGGCGCATCGCCTCGGCGCCGCGGTGCTCACCGCCGACGCCGCCGGGCATGCCGTCGGCGAGCACGCCGACGAAGTCGGGGTGCAGGATCGCGTCGAGGGTCTCCCGGTCGCCCTCGGCCAGCGCCGGGTAGAGGCGGCGGACCACGGTCTCGTCGTCGGTCGTGCCCATCGTGTCCTCTCCTGCGGTCATCGGCCGTCGAACTCCGGGGCGCGGCGCTCGGCGAACGCGGTGATGCCCTCCCGGACGTCGGCGCGGCCGGCGCCGGCCCTCATCAGCTCGTACTCGGCCATCAGCTGGTCCGCGTGCGTGCGGTCGCCGCTGTCGCGCAGCAGCTGCTTGATCCCGCCGTAGGCCCAGGTCGGCCCGGCGGCGAACTCCCGGGCGAGCGCCCAGCCGGTGTCCTCGAGCTCGGCGCCGGGCACCACCCGTGAGGCCAGCCCGCACTCCAGGGCCTCGGCGGCGCCGACCGGCGTCGAGCGCAGCATCAGGTCCTGCGCGCGGCGCAGGCCCACCAGCCGCGGCAGGTACCAGGAGCTGCCGCCGTCCCCGGTCATGCCGAGCCGGGTGAAGCCGGTCGCCAGCTTGGCGTCGTCGGCGAGGACCACGACGTCGGCGCCCCACAGCAGGCCCAGCCCGCCGCCGCCGACCCCGCCGCGGGCGGCGGCGACGACGGGCACCGGCAGCGCGGACAGCCTGCGCAGGGCCGACCGGTGCCAGGTGCTGATCATCGAGTCCAGGTGCTCGGGCAGCGCGTCGAGGTTGCTGCGGAAGAACCGCAGGTCACCGCCCACGCAGAAGGCCGGGCCGTCGGCGGTCAGCAGCACGCACCGCACGGTGTCGTCGGTCTCCGCGGTGCGGATCGCGGCGTCGAGCGCCTCGACCATGGCCGGATCGATCGCGTTCCCCGCGTCCGGGCGGGTCATCCTGATCTCGGCCACCCCCTCGGTGACCCGGTAGGTGGCTCGGTCTGCGTGCATCGCGTCCTCCCGAACGGCGTCCCCGGCGTTGACGTCGAATCTCGCATAAGTTTATTCTCGATTCAAATCTGGTCGACGAAAGGTGCTGCGATGCCGCCGCGTTCCGGTCCCCGTCTGGTGGTCGTCGGGGCGTCCCTCGCCGGTCTGCGGGCCGTCGAGGCCGCCCGCGACGCCGGCCACACCGGCCCGGTGACGCTGGTCGGCGCCGAGCCGCACCTGCCCTACGACCGGCCGCCGCTGTCGAAGGCCTTCCTCGAGGACGGGGAGGCCCCCGACGTCCGCTTCCGCGAGGAGGAGCACCTGCGCTCCGACCTCGGCGTGGACCTGGAGCTGGGTGCGCCCGCGACCGGGCTCGACGCCGACGCCCGCGAGGTCGTCGTCGGCGACCGACGGATCGGCTACGACGCCCTGGTGGTCGCCACCGGTGCGCGGGCCCGCAGGCTGCCCGGCGACCTCGCCGGGCTGCACACCCTGCGCACCCTCGACGACGCCGCCGCCGTGCGGGCCGCGCTCGACGCGGGGGCCCGCACCGTCGTCGTCGGCGCGGGGTTCATCGGCTCCGAGGTCGCCTCCGGCGCCCGCAGGAGGGGACTGCCCGCCACCATCGTCGAGGCGCTGCCCACCCCGCTGGTGCGCGCGGTCGGCGAGCAGATGGGCGCGGCGCTGTCCCGGCTGCACGAGGCACACGGCACCGACCTGCGCTGCGGCGTCGGCGTCGACGCCGTGGAGGGGACCGACCGGGTCACCGGTGTCCGGCTGAGCGACGGCACCGTGCTGCCCGCGGACCTCGTCGTCGCCGGGATCGGGGCCACCCCGGACACGGAGTGGCTGGAGGGCTCGGGCGTCGGGCTGCAGGACGGCGTCCTGGCCGACGAGACGCTCGCGACCGCGCTGCCCGGGGTGTACGCCGCGGGCGACGTCGTCCGCTGGCGCAACCCGCTGTTCGCCGACCTGCCGACCGGTGGCCTGATGCGCATCGAGCACTGGACCAGCGCCGCGGAGCAGGGCGCCCGCGCCGCGCGGAACGCACTCGACCCGGCCGCAGCGACGCCCTACGAGACGGTGCCCTACTTCTGGTCGGACTGGTACTCCAGCCGCATCCAGTTCGTCGGGGTCGCCGCCGCCGACGAGATCCGGGTCGTCTCCGGCTCGGTGGAGGAGGGCCGCTTCGTGGCCCTGTACCGCACCGGGGACCGGCTGACCGGCGCGCTGACGCTCGACCGTCGCGCCGACGTCATGAAGTACCGCGTCCGCATCGGACGCCGCACGAGCTGGGCGGACGCACTCGCGTTCGCCGAGGAGCGCAACGCCGCGGCCGTCGCGGCGGGCCACTGATCGACGCAGGAAGAGGAACTCATGGGCGAGGCCTACATCGTCGACGCCGTCCGGGCCCCGGTGGGCCGGCGCAAGGGCGGCCTGGCCGCGGTGCACCCCGCGGACCTCGGCGCGCACCCGATCCGGGCGCTGGTGGAGCGCACCGGCGTCGACCCGGCCGCGATCGACGACGTCGTCTACGGCTGCCTGGACACCATCGGCGCCCAGGCCGGGGACATCGCGCGCACCGCGGCCCTGGTCGCCGGGCTGCCCGAGTCCGTGCCCGGCACCACCGTCGACCGGCAGTGCGGGTCCAGCCAGCAGGCGGTCTCCTTCGCCGCGCAGGCGGTCATGGCGGGCACCCAGGACCTCGTCGTCGCCGGTGGCGTGCAGGTCATGTCCCAGTACCCGATCCTGTCCTCGTTCACCGCGGGCGAGCCGTTCGGGGCGACCGACCCGTGGACGGGCAGCGTCGGCTGGGAGGCCCGCTACGGCAACCAGGAGATCAGCCAGTTCCGCAGCGCGGAGATGATCGCCGAGAAGTGGAACCTCTCCCGCGAGGACATGGAGGTCTTCGCGCTGGAGAGCCACCGCCGCGCGCTCACCGCGATCGAGGAGGGCCGGTTCGACCGCGAGATCGTGCCCTTCGGCGAGGTCGTCCGGGACGAGGGCCCGCGGGCCGACACCTCCCTGGAGAAGCTCGCCGCCCTGAAGACCCTGACCGACGGCGGCCGGCTCACCGCCGGGGTGTCCAGCCAGGTCTCGGACGGCACGGCGGCGCTGCTCATCGCCTCGGAGTCGGCGGTGCGCGACCACGGGCTGACCCCGCGGGCGCGGATCCACCACGTGTCGGTGCGCGGCTCGGACCCGGTGTGGATGCTGACCGCGCCCATCCCTGCGACCGAGTACGCGCTCAAGCGCACCGGCCTGACGATCGACGACATCGACACCGTCGAGATCAACGAGGCGTTCGCCTCGGTCGTGCAGGCCTGGCTGATCGAGACCGGCGCCGACCCGGCGAAGGTCAACCCCAACGGCGGCGCGATCGCCCTGGGCCACCCGCTCGGCGCGACCGGTGCCCGGCTGATGACCACGATGCTGCACGAGCTGGAGCGCACCGGGGGCCGCTACGGCCTGCAGACCATGTGCGAGGGCGGCGGCCAGGCCAACGTCACGATCATCGAGCGGCTCTGATGGGCACCGCCGTCGTCGTCGAGGCCGTCCGGACCCCGGTCGGCAAGGGGAAGGCCGGGGGAGGGCTGTCCGGGGTGCACCCGGCCGACCTGCTCGCCGGCCAGCTCGTCGCGCTGGTCGAGCGGGCGGGCATCGACCCGGCGCTGGTCGAGGACGTGATCGTCGGCTGCGCCCAGCAGGTGGGGGAGCAGGCCGGCAACATCGGGCGCAACGCGGTGCTCGGGGCCGGGTTCCCGGAGAGCGTGCCGAGCACCACCCTGAACCGGCAGTGCGGGTCCAGCCAGCAGGCCGCGGCGTTCGCCGCGCAGGCGGTCATGGCCGGCGTGCACGACGTCGTGATCGCGGCCGGGGTGGAGTCGATGAGCGCGGTGCCGATCGGCAGCGCGCGCGCCGGCGCCGGGGCCCGGCACGCGGCCCGCTACCCGGACGGGCTGGTCAACCAGGGCATCTCGGCGGAGCTCGTGGCCCAGCGCTGGAAGCTCGACCGCGACGAGCTCGACGCCTACTCCGCCGAGTCGCACCGCCGCGCCGCGGCGACCTGGGCCGAGGGCGGCTTCGACGCCGAGGTCGTCGCGGTCCCGGAGGCACCGGACCTGGTCACCGACGAGACCGTCCGCGGCACGACGACCGCCGAGGGCCTGGCCGGGCTGCGGCCGTCGTTCCGGACCGACGGGGCCCTCGCCCGCTTCCCGGACGTCGACTGGAAGATCACCCCGGGCAACTCGTCGCCGCTGACCGACGGTGCGTCCGCGGTGCTGGTCATGAGCGAGCGCCGCGCCGTGGAGCTGGGTCTGCGCCCGCGCGCCCGGTTCCACGCGTTCTCCGTGGTCGGCGACGACCCGCTGATGATGCTGACCGGGCCGATCCCGGCCACGCACGCGGTGCTGGCCCGCAGCGACCTGGGCATCGGCGACATCGACGCCTACGAGGTCAACGAGGCGTTCGCGCCGGTCCCGCTGGCCTGGGCCCGCGAGTTCGGCGCGGACCCGGCCCGGCTCAACCCGCGCGGCGGGGCGATCGCGCTGGGCCACGCGCTCGGCTCGTCGGGGACCCGGCTGCTGGTGACGATGCTGCACCACCTGGAGGCCACCGGCGGCCGCTACGGCCTGCAGACGATGTGCGAGGCCGGTGGCATGGCCAACGCGACGATCATCGAGCGGCTCTGAGGGGACGGCGGGCCGCCCCCGCGGGTCAGCACCCGCGGAAGACGGCCCGCCGCTTCTCGACGAACGCGGCCCGGCCCTCGGCGTAGTCGTGGGTCGTGGCGTGGCGCTGCTGCAGCGTCGCCTCCAGCTCCAGCTGGTCGGCGAGGCGTCGCTGGGCTGCGGCGCCGAGCGCCTGCTTGGTGCTCGCCAGCGCGACCGTCGGCGCCTGCGCGAGCCGCTGTGCGAGGGTCTCCGCCTCCGCGGCGAGGCGCCCGACGGGGTGCACGGCGTTGACCAGGCCCCACCGGAGCGCGGTCTCGGCGGGCAGCCGGTCGCCCAGCATGCACAGCTCGGCGGCCCGGGTCAGCCCGATCCGCTCGGCCAGGAACGCGGTCGTCCCACCGTCGGGCATCACCCCGATCCGGACGAAGGCGAGCAGCAGGTAGGCGTCGTCGGCGGCGACGAGCAGGTCGCAGGACAGGGCGAGGGACACCCCGAGCCCGGCGCAGGCGCCCTGGACCGCGGCGACGAACGGCTTCGGCGCGGCCCGGATCCCGGTGACGATCGGGTTGTAGATCTCGCGCAGCCGGCTCGACAGGTCCGGGTCGCCCTCCGGGGTCAGGTCGCGGGCGTTCTTCACGTCGGCGCCCGCGCAGAATGCGCGGCCCGCCCCGGTGACGAGCACCGCCCGCACCGTGTCGTCCGCCGACGCGCGGCGGACCGCGTCCAGCAGCTCGGAGCCCATCTGCGGGGTCCAGGCGTTCAGGGCGTCCGGCCGGTGCAGCTCGATCCGGGCGAGCCCGTCGCCGGTCGTGTAGCGCAGGTCCTCGTAGCGCGGGGTCACCCCCGCAACCTACATTGAACTCAGATTCGAAAACAGAGGAGACCGTGTGACCGTGGAGCTCGCCGAGCAGACGCAGGACTGGACCGAGCCGGGGGCGCACCCCGTGCTGCCGGGGGTGCACCGGATCCCGTTGCCGTTGCCCACCGACGGCCTGCGCGCGGTCAACGTGTACGTGATCGAGGGCGCCGACGGCCCGACGCTGGTCGACTCCGGCTGGGCCGGCGCCGACGGCGACGCCCTCACCCGCGGGCTGCGCGCGCTCGGGTACTCCCCGGCCGACGTCGCGCAGGTGGTGGTCACCCACGCCCACCACGACCACTACACCCAGGCGCTGACCCTGCGGGCGGAGCACGGGACCCGGGTCCTGCTGGGCCGCGGGGAGGAGCCGACGGTCACCGCGCAGACCCACCCCCTCGACCACCCGGCCCCGCAGCCCCCGCTGGTGGCCCGGGCCGGCGCAGCGGACCTCGCACGCGAGTACGCCGCGCTGGTGGCGGCGATCGAGCAGTCCGACACGACCCCGTGGGGTCCGCCGGACGTCTGGCTCGACGACGGCGGGACCGTCCCGACCGGGCGGGGGGACCTGGAGGTGCGGGCCACCCCGGGGCACACTCGCGGACACGTCGTGCTGCGCGACACCGCACGGGGCGCGCTGTTCGCCGGCGACCACGTGCTCCCGCACATCACGCCCTCGATCGGCTACGAGCGCGCCCCCGAGCCCACCCCGCTGCGCAGCTACCTGGACTCGCTGCGGCTGGTCCGGGACCTGCCCGACGCCCTGCTGCTGCCCGCACACGGGCCGGTGACCCGCAGCGTGCACACCCGGGTCGACGAGCTGCTGGCCCACCACGAGCAGCGCCTGGCCGCCGCGGCCGACCGGGTCCGCGCCGGGGACGACACGGCCTGGGCGGTCGCCGCGGCGCTGCCGTGGACCCGGCGCGCGCAGCACGTGTCGCAGCTGGCGACCGAGCACGCGGCGCTGGCGGTGCTGGAGATCGCGGCCCACCTCGACGTGCTCGTCATGGCGGGGGAGCTCGTCGCGGCCGACGGTGCCGACGGCGTCCGCCGCTACGCCACCACCTGAGACGCCCGACGCGCCGCCACCCGGGCACGGGCGACGGCGCGTCGGCGGGGAGCGGAGGTCAGACGGTCGCGGTGAGCGGGAAGTCCGCGAGGATGCGCTCGGTGACGAGCTTGGCGGTCTCCGCGCATGCCGTCGTGCCACCGTTGGCGTACTCCTTGACGCCGTCGCCGACGTTCCAGAGGTTCGCGATCGGGGTCTCCGAGGTCAGGTCGTACCCGGCGACGGCGCGCTGCGGCGGCCAGCCGTCGCGCATGACGGCCACGGACAGGATCCGGGCGCCGTCGAAGCCGGGGACCTGCTCCTGGAGGTCCTTCTTCAGCAGCGCCACCTCGGCGTCGGCGTCGAAGTCGCCGACCGAGGGCTTGGGCACCGACGCCGCGACGTAGAGGTTCCAGCCGTCGGGGGCCATCTCCGGGCAGGTGTCGGTGAAGTTCGCGACGTAGCAGAGCCGCTCGGACTTCGAGAACAGCAGCATCCCCGGCACGTCCACCAGGCGCTCACGGCTGGCGAAGTTCACCGCGAGCATCGAGCACGGACGGTCCTTGATCCGGACCTGCTCGCGGTAGTCGGCCGGCAGGTTCTCCTCGCCGACCATGGCGACGGTGCCCGCGGGACCGGTGTCGCTGACCGCGACCCGGCAGGTGACCTCGACCCGCTCCCCGTCGCGGACGACGGTGGCGCCGGTGACCCGGCCGTCGGCGACGTGCAGCCGCTCGACCTCCGAGGACAGCCACACCTGCCCGCCGTTGCGGGCGACGGAGTCCGCCAGCGACTGCCAGACCCCGATGGTCCCGGCGGGGCAGAACCCGAACCGCTTGAACGCGGACTTGCGGGTGAAGTAGGTGAGGAACACCCGGGCGGGCAGCTCCTCGGAGCCGACGGCGAACACCGAGGCGCACATGTTGCGGAACACGCCCTGGACGGCCTCGTTCTTCGAGTACTTCCCGACCCACTCCGCGGTGGACATCTCGCTGCCGGGCAGCGCGTCGTCGTCGGTGCGGGCGGCGCCGATGCCCGAGAGCAACTTCGCTCCCTGCCGGGTGAGCTGGGAGAGCAGCATGCCCCAGCCGCCGCGGGTGACGTCGAGGTTCTTCCCGCCGACCCGGTACAGCACGGGGACCTGCGGGGTGCGGACGTCGAACTCGGCGCCGACCTCGGCGAAGGTCTCCTCGGTGATCCCGCCGACCTCGATCACGATGGCCCCGTCGTTGACGAGGAAGCCGTCGATGTCGGTGGTCGACGCGCGACCGCCGACCTTGTCGAGCCGCTCCACGACGAGGGTGCGGTAGCCGGCGTGGGCCAGCCGGGCGGCGGCGAACAGGCCACCGGCCCCCGCTCCCACCACGAGCGCGTCGAACGCGGTGTCGGACTCGATGGGCGCCACGGGTCATCTCCTTCGGTCGCTTCTTTTAATCGACAGTAAATTAATGCCGTGGCCGGGTCAACCGCCCGGTGCGAGACCCTCCCGCACGATCGTCTGCGCGGTGCGCACGGTGTCGGCGAGGTCGCCGCGGTCGGGGCGCCACCACTCCGGCGCCCAGTTCAGCGCCCCCATCACCAGCATCCGCGCCGCGTGCGGGTCCAGCTCCGGGTCGAGCTGTCCGGCGGCCCGTGCGTCGTCGACCAGGCCGCGCCACAGGGCGCCGTAGCGGCGCTGGTCGCGCAGCTGGACGTCGCGGATGCCCTGCGGGAGCTGGGCGGCGTTGCGGATCGCCGCGGCGGCGTACTCCGAGTCGCGCAGCACGATCTCCAGGTGGGCGCGCACCGCGGTGGCGATCCGGTCCATCGGCGGCGTCCCGTCCGGGAGGGCGGCGAGCTCGTCGTGGACGTGGGCCATCGTGCGCCGCAGCCCGACCTGCACGACCTCCTGGATCAGCTCGTCGCGGGAGGCGAAGTGGTAGTAGATCGCCGGGGCCTGGAGGCCGGCGAGCCCGGCGATGTCGAGCAGCCGGGTGCCGGCGTAGCCGCTGCGGTTCAGCACGACCGCCGCGGCGTCGAGGATCCGTTCGCGGGTCCGCGCCGAGCGCGGCGCGGACCCGGTGCCCGCGCGGCGCGGCCCCCGTCGCCGGTCCGGTCCGTCCGTCATCGCGTCAGGCTACTGTCTAATCGTAATAAGAAAAAAGACCTGGAGGCGTGGCATGGACGAGGTGGAGCGCGGTCGTGGACCGCTGGCCGGCCGGACGGTCGTCGAGCTGGCGGGCATCGGGCCGGGGCCGTTCGCCTGCATGGCGCTGGCCGACCTCGGCGCCGAGGTGATCCGGATCGACCGGCCCGCGGCCGGGCCGCTCTCGACGGCGCCGCCCGCGGCCGACGTGCTCAACCGCGGCAAGCGGTCGGTCGTGCTGGACCTCAAGCGTCCCGAGGCGGTGGAGGCCGTGCTGACCCTCGCCGGACGCGCGGACGTGCTGGTCGAGGGGAACCGGCCGGGCGTCGCCGAGCGGCTGGGGGTGGGGCCGGACGCGGTGTGGGCGCGCAACCCCCGGCTGGTCTACGGCCGGATGACCGGCTGGGGTCAGGACGGCCCGCTCGCCCACACCGCCGGCCACGACATCGGCTACATCGCGCTGACCGGCGCCCTGCACGCCATGGGCGAGGCGGGCGGCCCGCCGCAGATCCCGCTCAACCTCGTCGGCGACTTCGGGGGCGGGTCCACCTACCTGGTGATCGGGGTGCTCGCGGCGCTGCTGGAGGCCGAGCGCACCGGGCGCGGCCAGGTCGTCGACGCCGCGATCGTCGACGGCGCGTCGCACCTGCTCGCCGCGATCCACGCCATGCTCGGCTCCGGCCGCTGGGAGGACCGGCGCGGGGTCAACATGCTCGACGGCGGCACCCCATTCTACGCGGTCTACGCGACCGCCGACGGCGGGCACATGGCGGTCGGGTCGCTGGAGCCGAAGTTCTACGCCGAGCTGCTGCGGCTGCTGGAGATCCCGCGCGAGGTGGCGGCGCCGGAGGACCAGCAGGACCGGAGCCGGTGGCCCGCGCTGCGGGCCGCGCTCGCCGCGCGCTTCGCCACCCGCACCCGCGACGAGTGGACCGCCGTCTTCGACGGCACCGACGCCTGCGTCGCGCCGGTGCTGGGGCTGCGCGAGGCCGCCGCCCACCCGCACGTCGCCGCCCGGGGGAGCGTGGCCGACACCGGCGGGGTGCTGCAGCCCGGCCCGGCGCCCCGGTTCTCCGGCCACCCCGTCACCGCACCCGCCGCGCCACCGGCCCGCGGGCGCGACACCCGGGAGGTGCTGGCCGGCGCCGGCCTGGACGTCGACGCCCTGCTGGCCTCGGGGGCGGCACAGGAGGCGTAGCCGCACCCGGCCCGGTGACCGGCCGCGGTCCGCCGGCGACATCGGCACCGGCCGCACCACGGGGTCCCGGGTCGTCCTGCCGGCGGCGTCCCGGACGGTGGGCCCGCGGTGCGCGACGCGGCCGGGCGCACCGCGTCGCGCAGCGGACCTCCGGACCTCAGGACATCCCGGACGCCGCGAGCGGGTCGTACCCGGCGCCGGACAGCAGCGTCTGCATCTGGCGCCGGCGCACCCCGATGTTGGACCCCTCGATCACCGGGTAGGCCAGCGCCTCGTCCAGGAGCCGCTTGAGCGGGAACCCGTTGTCGTAGGCCGAGACCCCGACCACCCGGATCAGGTCGTTGATCACCTCGACCGCGGTGTCGGAGCCGAGGACCTTCGCGTGCAGCGCCCACTCCAGGCCGTGCGGGTCACCGGACAGGGCCGCGTCCAGCGCCCGCCACGACAGCAGCCGGACCGACTCGATCCGCGCCTTCGCGTTCGTCAGGACGTCGGCCACCGCCTGGTGCTCGATGATCGGGACGGCGCCGCCCCGGTGCTCGGTGGTCGCGAACCGGAGTGCGATCTCGAACGCCCGGCGCATCGCCGCGACGGAGAACGTGCCGATCGAGGCCCCGCTGCCGACGAACGCGGCACGGGTCAGGTCGACGCCCTGCCCCTCGGCGCCGAGCAGGTTGCCGCGGGGCACGCGGACGTCGCGCAGCCGGATCCGCGCGGTGAGGCACCCGCGCAGGCCGGGCAGGTCGTAGAGGTGCTCGACCTCGATGTGTCCGGCCAGGTGCTCCCGCTCGGCGACGACGAGCGACACCCCGCCCGGGGCGCGGCAGACGATCGTCATGATGTCGGGACCGTCACCGTCCCACCCGGGCAGGTGCGACGCCCACGCCTTCGTCCCGTTGACGAGGTAGTGGTCGCCGTCCGGTTCCGCCGTGGTCCGGACCCCTTCGGCCGGGGCGGGCGCGTCGAAGTTCGCGCTGCCACCCGGCTCGGAGTACGCCATCGCCGCGACCGGTGCGCCGGCATCGGCCAGGAACGGCGCGACGAAGCGCTCGATCTGCTCCGGGGTGCCGACCTGGTAGACCGGCACCAGCGCGATCAGCGGCCCGGCCATCGAGATCACGAAGTCCGGGCTGTGGGCGGCCCACTCCTCGATCAGGATCGCGGCGTCGACGCCGTTGCCCGCGGCGCCGCCGAAGGGCACCGGGATCAGCCCCTTGAGGAAACCGGCCGCCACCGCCTGCTCGAACGCCGGCCGGGCGAGGTCGGCACGCCGGGCCGGATCCGGCTCGTTCCGCACGGCCTCGGCCAGATCCGCCAGGTGCGCCTCGGCGAACTGCCGGGCCACCTTCTTCAGCTGCTCCTGCTCGGGTGAGAGCGAGAACGACACCGCCATCGTCGACCTCCGTCGTCAGTCATGCGATCGACGCCAGTATCACGGCGGGACACCGGCCGGTCCGTTCAGTCCGTGCACGCTTCCCGTGCAGTTCGTGCATCGCGGCGGGCCTCGCTCGGCGACCGGCCGAACGCACGCCGGAAGGCCCGGCTGAACGACGACGGGCCGTCGTACCCCACCGCCGCGGCGACCTCGGTGACCGCCGGCGCGGCGCCCGGGCCGGCGAGCAGCGCCGCGGCCCGCTCCATCCGACGGCGGCGCAGCAGCGCGGCGAAGCTCTCGCCGCCGGCGCTCACGGCGGCGTGCAGCGTGCGCGGAGCGACGCCGAGCTCCCGGCTCACCGACGCCACGCCGAGTGCCGGGTCCCCCAGACCGCGGTCGATGCAGCGCAGGGCCGCGGTCCGCAGCGCGGCCCGCGGGTCCCTCGCGGCGGCGCCCTGCCCGCCGGCGACGCCGCACAGCGCCGAGACGAGGGCGGCCTCGACGTCGGGGGCGCCCGGCCCGGGCTCGACCTCCCACATGGCCCGCACGAGACCGGTCACCACGGCCCCCGCCCCGTCGGCGCCCCAGGCCCCGGCGAGCAGGTCCCGGACCGTGTCACGGCGGCTGCTCAACAGCGCGTGCGGCACCCGGTAGGACACCATCTCCCACGGCGCGTCGAACGCGAACCGGTACGGCTCGGTGGTGTCGACGACGGTGAACTGGCCGGGCCGCACCACCGACCGGCGACCGGCCTGCTCCACCCCGCACTCGCCGACCGTCTGGAGGTTGACGAAGACGTAGTCACCGTCGGTCCTGGCGACCTCCCGGCGCCCGTGGGTGGTCGTCTGCGGCTGCGAGCCGAGGGACGCCCGGACGACCGAGTCGAGCGACCGCGTCTCGACCCGGCTCGCGAAGCCGTGACCCGCGACGGTCGACGCCGGCGACAGCGGGACGAAGGCCTCGCAGATGATCTCCCTCCAGTACGCGAACTGCTCGCTCGCGGGCTGGGAGGACACGTCCCACACCGTCATGCCGCGCCTCCGTGGTCCGCCGGGCCCACACCATCGTCGGCACCGCCGTGACATCAGCGTCGCGTCCCGATCACGTCCGGGTCAACAGCCGGTCGGCCGGCTCGGGAGACGCGCTCCGGCCGGGCCCCGGTGTGGGCCGGACGGACGATTGCCCGCTCCATCCAGCGTTGTCTAATCTACGAGCGATTAAACATCGACGAGGAGGCCGACGATGCCCGCCCCGATCGCGCACCGCCGAGCGGCCCTGGAGGCACGCCACCCGACGTGGCAGCCCCGCACGCTCGACGGGTTCCTGGACGACTGCGCCCGCGAGTTCCCCGACCGGCCGCTCGTCGTCACCGACGACCGCACCCTCGACTACGCCGGCGCCGCCGAGTGGACGGCCCGGCTCGCCGGCGGGCTGGCCGCGCTCGGCGTCCGCCCGGGCGACCGGGTCGGCCTGCTCATGGCCAACCACCTGGAGTTCGTGCCGCTGAAGTTCGCGGTCGCGCGGGCCGGCGCGGTCGCCATCCCGTTCAACTTCCTCTACCGCCGCGACGAGCTCGCCTACGTGCTGCGCCAGTCCCGCTGCACGGTGCTCGTCACGATGACCGGCTACGGCGACCTCGACCACCTCGCCCTGCTCGACGAGGTGGCCCCCGGCTGGGAGCACGGCCCCACCGCCGAGCTCCCGGACCTGCGCGCGGTCGTCCAGCTGCCGACGGTGCGCCCGGCCCGGCCCGGCGTGACGACGGTGGAGGAGCTGGGTGCCCTCGGCGAGCCGGTCGCGGCCGGGTCCACCGGGGTCGCCCCGGGCGACCTGGGCGACATCCTCTACACCTCGGGCACCACGGGGTCGCCGAAGGGGGTGATGATCACCCACGACGCCGTCCTGCGCACCGGCTACGCCTCCGCGCTGACCCGCGCCTTCGAGGACGGGCGCCGCATCCTGTTCTCGCTGCCCTGCTACCACATGTTCGGCTACGTCGAGGGCCTGGTCGCGGCCATGTTCGTGGGCGGGGCGATCGTCCCGCGGCTGGCGTTCTCCGCGGCCGACTACTTCGACGGCATCGAGCGGCACCGCGCGACCGAGATCCTCTGCGTGCCCACCATGACCGTCGCCCTGCTGGAGCACCCCGACCGTTCCGCGCGCGACCTGTCCTCGGTGTTCGCCGTGCTCTCCGGCGCCGCGCCCGCGCCGGTGTGGCTGTGGGAGCGGGTCCGCGCCGAGCTGGGGATCTCCGAGATCACCACCGGCTACGGGATGACCGAGTGCGGCGGCGCGATGACGATGACGCTGCCCGAGGATCCCCTGGAGCAGCACTCGGCGACCGTCGGGCGGGTCAAGCGCGCCGGGGTGGCCGGGCTGCCCGACCACGACGGCGACCTGTGCCACTACCGGACCTGCGACCCGATGACCGGCGAGGAGCTGCCGGCCGGGACGGAGGGGGAGCTGGTGTCGTCCGGGCCCACCCACATGCTCGGGTTCTGGGACAAGCCCGAGGAGACCGCCGCCGCCCTGCGCGGGGGCCGGGTGTTCTCCGGCGACCTGGGCCGGGTCCGCGACGACGGCTACCTGGAGATCACCGGCCGCAGCAAGGAGCTCTACAAGAGCGGCGGCGAGCTGGTGATGCCCAAGGAGATCGAGGAGCTGATCACCCGCCACCCCGGGGTCAGCCAGGCCTACGCCGTCGGCGTCGCGGACGACCGGTGGGGCGAGGTCGGGTGCCTGTGGATCGTCCCGGAGCCGGGCGCGACCGTCGACCCGGACGCGGTGCTGGCGCTCTGCCGGGAGAAGCTCGCCCGGTTCAAGGTGCCCAAGCACGTGCTGGTGACCACCGCCGAGGACCTGCCGACCACCCCGACCGGCAAGGTCCAGAAGTTCCGGCTCGCCCGGCGCGCCGCCGAGGTGCTGGGCTGAGAAGGGGTCGGGCCCCGGGCGGCGCCCGGGGCCCGACCCTGTCGTGCCCTCAGGCGTCGAGCTGGTCGCGCAGCACGAACTTCTGGACCTTCCCCGACGGCGTCATGGGCAGCTCGTCGACCAGGAACCAGCGCACCGGCACCTTGTACGGGGTGAGCCGCTCCAGGCAGTGCGCGGCCAGCTCGTCGGTGAACCCGGGCTCCTGCGGCTCGTGGGTCACCACCGCGGCGGCGACGATCTCGCCCCAGGTGGGGTCCGGCAGGCCGACCACGGCCGACGCGGCCACGGCCGGGTGCTCGGCCAGCGCGACCTCGATCTCGGCCGGGGCGATGTTCTCGCCGCCGCGGATGATGAGCTCCTTCAGCCGGCCGGTCAGGGTGATCATGCCGCGGTCGTCCATCGAGCCGAGGTCGCCGGTGTGCACCCAGCCCTCGTCGTCGACGGTCGCGGCGGTGGCGCCGGGGTCGTCGTAGTAGCAGAGCATCTGGTTGTAGCCGCGGGCGCAGACCTCGCCGACGGTGCCGAGCGGCACGACGTCGCCGGTGGCGGGGTCGACGATCCGCGCCCCGGTGTGCGGCAGCGGGCGGCCGACGCTGCGGACGAGGTCGTCGGCGGTGTCGGAGCGCCGCGTCAGGCTCAGCACGGGGGAGAGCTCGGTCTGGCCGTAGAGGTTGTGCACGAAGGCGCCGAAGGTCTCCCGGACGGCGGTGATCATCGACCCGGGGACGGTCGCGGCGCCGACCAGGACGGTGTCCAGCGCCGGTGCCTGGCCGTCGCGGCGGCGCGCCTCGTGCAGCACCGCGCCGAGCACCGTCGGCACGCTCATCAGGATCGTCGCGCGCTCGTCGTGCATCGCGTCGAGCACGGCGCCGGGCTCGAACCGCTCGATCAGCACCACCGTGCCGCCCAGCACCGCGGGGCCCAGCGTCGAGATGACGCAGCCCGCGGTGTGGAAGGTCGGCAGCGGCGCGACGGCGACGGCGCCGTCGCGGGCCTCGGCGGTGTACATGGTGAGCCGGGCGTTGTTCAGCAGCGAGCGGTGCGCCAGCAGCACGCCCTTGGGGCGCCCGGTGGTCCCGGAGGTGAACTGCATCATCGCCGGGGCGTCCGGCGCGCTGCGCTCCGGCATGTCGGGCGAGCCGCCGTCGAGCGGCGTGCCGTGCAGCCGGTCGGTGTCGGACAGGCTGACCACGTGGGCGAGACCGGCCACCCGCGGCACGACGTCGGCGACGACGCCGGTCAGGTCGTGGTCGCGCACCCGGTCGGCGTGCAGCAGGACCGTCGAGCGGGACAGGGTGAGTGCGTACTCCAGCTCGCCCGGGCGCAGGGCCGGGTTGAGCGCCACCAGCACGACCCCCGCCAGGCCCGCCGCGTACTGGACGATCGTCCACTCCGCGACGTTCGGCGCCCAGATCGCGACGTGCCCGCCGGGCCCGGCGAGCTCCAGCAGGGTCCCGGCGACCCGGCTCGCCTCGTCGAGCAGCTCGGCGTAGGTCCAGCGGCCGGCGCTGCCGTCGTGCCGGGTCGCGACGAGCGCGACGGTGTCCGGGTGCGCGGCGGCCTGCTCGCGCAGGAGACCGCCGACCGTGCCCTCGACGAGGCCGGGGCCGGGGCCCTCGAGCCACTCGGAGCGCCCGGTCGCCGGGGCGGGGGAGGTGGAGCTGACGGCCTGCGTGCTCATGACGGGCCTCCGTGAGGCGGGAGAGGGCGTGGACCGATCGAATAAACGAACCTAGATAAAATTCCGGTCGGGTCAACCGCCGGTCGGAGCCGACAGCCCGCGCCGGACGATCGTCCGGGCGGTCCGGACCAGGGACTTCAGCGAGCCGCGCCCGGGGCTCCACCACTCGCACGCCCAGTTGAGCGCGCCGAGCACCAGCATCCGGGCCGCCCGCGGGTCGAGCCCGTCCCGCAGCTCGCCCGCGTCACGGGCGGCCTCGACGAGCTCGCGCCAGAAATCGCTGTAGCGCTGCTGCTCCGCCAGCTGCCGGGTGCGGACCTCCGGGGGCAGCTGCTGGGTGTTGCGGATCGAGGCGACCGTGTAGTCGGAGATGCGGAGCACGACCTGCAGGTGGGCCTCGACCGCGCAGCAGATGCGGTCCATCGCCGTCGCCCCGGCCGGCAGCTCCTGCACCTGCGCCCGCACGTGCTCCAGGTTGCGCACCATGCCCGCCACCACGACCTGTTCGACCAGGTCCTCGCGGGAGTCGAAGTAGTAGTAGACGGCCGGCGGCCGGACCCCGGCCAGCCGCGCGACGTCGGCGAGCCGGGTCCCGGCGTACCCGCGCGTCGCGAGCAGCGACGCCGTCGCGTCCAGGATCCGGCGCCGGGTCCGCGCCGACTTCTCGCCGGGGCCCCGGACGCCCGCCGTCCGGACCGTGTGGGCGCGGGGCACGACGTCAGTACGACGCGGGCAGGCCCAGGCTGCGCTGGGCGACGAAGTTCAGAACCATCTCCCGGCTGACCGGCGCGGTCTTGAGCATCCGGGCGACGAACCACAGGTCGGCCAGGCCGTACTCCAGCGACAGGCCGTTCCCGCCGTGGCTCTGGATCGCCTGGTCCAGGGTGCGCAGCGAGGAGTCGGCCGCGGCGAACTTCGCGATGTTCGACGCCTCCGCGGCGTCGGCGCCCGCGTCGAACAGCTCGGCGGCGCGGTAGGTCATCAGCCGCGACAGCTGGGTCCCGATGTAGGCCTCGGCCAGCGGGTGCGCGACGCCCTGGTGCGAGCCGATCGGCACGCCCCACACCTGGCGCTCGTTGGCGTAGCCGGTGGCCTTGTCCAGCGCGTAGCGGGCGATCCCGTTGGAGATGCAGGCCGCGGTGATCCGCTCCGGGTTGAGCCCGGCGAACACCTGGCGCAGGCCGTTGCCCTCGTCGCCGATCAGCGCCTCGGGGCCGACCCGCACGTCGTCGAGGAACACGGTGAACTGGTGCTCGGGCTGCTGCAGCGCCGCCGGGATGGTCTGCCAGGTCAGTCCCTCGGCGTCGGTCGGCACGACGAACAGCGACAGCGGGTGGCGCCCGCCCGGCCCCGGCTCGGGCTGCCGGGTCACGACCAGGACGGCGTCCGCCTCGTCGATGCCCGAGGTCCAGTACTTCTGCCCGCGGATCCGCCAGCCGTCGCCGTCGGGGTGGGCGGTGGTGGTGATCTCGTGGCTGTTCGAGCCCGCGTCCGGCTCGGTGATCGCGAACGCCATCTTGAGCGAGCCGTCGGCGATCCCCGGCAGCCAGCGCTCCTTGAGCTCGTGCGAGCCGTGCGCGTCGATGATCGACCCGCAGATCGCGGGGGAGATGACCATCATCAGCAGCGGGACGCCCTGCGACGAGGCCTCCTCGACGACCACGGCGAGGTCGCTCATGGTGCCGCCGCCACCGCCGTAGGCCTCGGACAGGTGCACGCCCAGGAACCCGGCCGCGCCGAGCTCCTTCCACAGCTCGGTCGGCTCCTCGTGGGCCTTCGCCTTCTCCATGAAGTAGCTGTGGCCGTAGCGACCGACCAGGGTCGCCACCGCGTCGCGCAGTGCCGCGCGCTCCTCGGTGTCGGCGACGATCAGCGAGCTGGGCATCGGTGTCTCCTCGGGGGCCCGGATATTTTTCTAATTCAGAATAGGTAACAGGGTGGGGCTCCGTCAACGCGGCCGGAGCGGCTCAGGGCATCGACGAGCCGCCGCCGACGGCCACGACCTGGCCGGTGACCTGGTGCGCCGCGGTCTCCGAGGCCAGCCAGGCGACCGCGTTGCCGACGTCGGCCGGGGTGGTGCGCCGGCGCAGCGCCTGGGTGCGGACGATCGCGTCGACCTGGTCCGGCGCGAACAGCGCGTCCGCCCCGCCCGCCCAGACCGAGCTCGGACCCACGTGGTCGTCCTCGGGGGGCAGGACCAGCCCGGGGGCGACGACGTTGCTGCGGATCCCGAACCGGCCGTTCTCCCGCGCCACCGTGCGGGCCAGCGAGATCAGCGCCGCCTTGGTGCCGCCGTAGATGCCCTGGCGGACGGCGCCGTAGGCGGCGTCGCTGGACAGGAACACGATCGCGCCCCGGCCGGCCTCGCGCATCGGGCCGAGCACGGCCTGCGTGCAGTCGATCGCGGCGAACAGGTTCACCTCGACCGTGCGCCGCCAGAGGTCCCGGTCGGTCTGCTCGGCGAACCAGCCGGGCCTGCTCCACCCGGCGTTGTTGACCAGCACGTCCACCCCGCCCCAGGCCGCCACCGCCTGCGCGGTCACCCGGGCGCCCGCGCCCTCGGCGGTCAGGTCGGTCGCGCACGCGGCCGCGTCCGGTGCGCCGAGGTCGCGCAGCTCGCCCGCGACCCGTTCGGCCTGCTCGCCGTCGATGTCGACGACCAGTACCCGCGCCCCCTCCGCCGCCAGGACCCGGGCGATGCCCCGCCCGATGTTGGCCCCCGCCCCGGTGACGACGACCCGTGCGTCGCGCAGTCCCAGATCCACTGTGCCTCCCGTTCTCCGGCCCGGTCTTTCGACGCGGGATTAAACACCGGTACGGCCGCGGCGTCGCCGTCTTGACACCGGACGGACGGCCGTGATGTCCTCTTGCGCGAGATTAATCAATGTTAAAAACGAGACCGTCCTGGGGGAGCAATGGTGCAGTCCCGGCCCGACCACGACCCGGTATCGGTGGGGTCGCTCGAGTTCTGGTCGCTGACCCCCGAGGGGCGCGAGGAGCGACTCCGGATCCTGCGCGACGAGCGTCCGGTCAGCTGGCAGCGCCCCGCCGAGGGGTCGATGCTGCCGCAGGAGGACGACGCCGGCTTCTGGGCGATCACCCGGCACGCCGACATCCAGGCCGTCAGCAAGGACCCGGCGACCTTCTGCTCCGGGCAGGGCGTGATGATCGAGGACGTCCCGAGCGACATCCTGGAGGCGGCCAGCTCGTTCCTCGCGACCGACGCACCACGGCACACTCAGCTGCGCCGGCTCGTCAGCGCCGCGTTCACCCCGCGCCAGGTCAAGAAGATCGAGGACCAGATCGCGGACCAGGCCCGCCGGATCGTCGACGAGCTGATCGCGACCGGGGACTGCGACTTCGTCGACCAGGTCTCCCGCCGGCTGCCGATGTGGACGATCTACGAGATGTGCGGCCTGTCCCCGGAGCGCCGCGACGCCGCCGCGCACGCCGCCGACGGCATGGTGTCCTGGTCGGACGCCGACGTCCGCGCCGGGCTGGAGCCCGCCGACCTGCTCAACCAGTCCCTGGTCACCCTCATCACGATCGGGCTGGAGCTCGCCGACGACCGGCGCGAGAACCCCCGCGACGACCTCATGACCAGCCTCGTGCAGGCCGAGGTGGACGGCGAGAGCCTCAGCGAGGAGGAGATCGCGGCGTTCTTCGTGCTGCTGTCGGTGGCGGGCAACGACACCACCCGCAACACGATCAGCCGCACGATGGAGGCGCTGACCCGGTTCCCGGACCAGCGCAAGATCCTCCAGGCCGACTTCGACGGCACGATCGGCACCGCCACCGACGAGTTCGTCCGCTGGGCCAGCCCGGTCATGACCTTCCGCCGGGTCGCCACCCGCGACGTCGAGCTGCACGGGCAGCAGATCCGCGAGGGCGACTGGGTCGTCATGTTCTACGCCTCGGGCAACCGCGACGAGCGGGTGTTCACCGACCCGCACGTCTTCGACGTCACCCGCTCGCCGAACCCGCACGTGGGGTTCGGCGGCGGCGGGCCGCACTTCTGCATGGGCAACATGCTGGCGCGGACCCAGCTGCGCGCGCTGTTCGGCGAGCTGCTGCACCGGGTGCCCGACCTGCGGACCGGCGAGCCCGTGCAGCTCGTCGGCAACTTCGTGGACGGCGTGAAGTCCATGCCGTGCACGCTCAACCTGTGAGGAGGAACCACCGATGCGTGTGGTGGTCGACTACGACAAGTGCACCGGGCTGGGACTGTGCGAGTCGCTGGCCCCCGACTTCTTCGAGGTCGCCGACGACGGCTCGCTGAACCTGTTGCAGGCCGAGGCCGACGAGGCGCAGCGCTCGGAGCTGGAGGAGGCCTGCCGGGCCTGTCCCACCGAGGCGCTGCGGATCGAGGGATGAGTGCGATGACCAGGGTGTTCGACTCCGTCGAGGAGCTGCTGACCGCGGAGGGCGAGTCCTTCGGGCCCACCGACTGGACCGAGATCGACCAGCGCCGGGTGGACCTGTTCGCCGAGGCCACCGGCGACCACCAGTGGATCCACACCGACCCGGAGCGGGCCGCGTCCGGCCCGTTCGGCCGGACCATCGCGCACGGCTTCCTGACCCTGTCGCTGCTGCCGCGGCTGCTGAACGAGCTCTACACCGTCGACAACGTCCGGATGGGCATCAACTACGGGCTCAACAAGGTCCGCTTCCCCGCCCCCGTCCCGGTCGGCTCGAAGGTCCGGCTCGCCGCCGAGATCGCGTCGGTGCGCCGTGGCGAGGGCTTCGTCGAGGTCACCGTGCGCTCGACGCTCGAGGTCGAGGGCTCGGCCAAGCCCGCCTGCGTCATCGAGAGCGTCGGCCGGCTCTACCCCTGACCAGCTGTGAACGAGAGGAACCGACAGTGACCCCGACCGCCCCCGCCGGCGCGCCGCGTCCCCCCGCGGCTCCCTACGAGGAGCTGATCGAGCCCCGGCGGGTGCACGGTTCGCTCTACACCTCGCCGGAGATCTTCGCCGACGAGCTGGAGCGCATCTGGTACCGGACCTGGGTCTACGTCGGCCACGTCAGCGAGATCGCCGCACCGAACGACTACGTCCGCAAGTCCATCGGCCCGCAGGACGTCATCATGACGCGCACGGCCGACGGCGAGGTGCACCTGCTGCTCAACCGCTGCGCGCACCGCGGCAACCTGGTCTGCGAGGCCTCGGCGGGCAACTCCAGCTCGTTCCGGTGCCCGTACCATGGCTGGACCTACCGCAACGACGGCCGGATGCTCGGCTACCCGTTCCCGCAGGGCTACGGCGGCCGCGGCAAGCTCGACCTCGGGCTCGGCCGCGTCGCCCGGGTCGGGGTCTACCAGGGCTTCGTGTTCGGCAGCTTCGCCCCCGACGGCCCCACGCTCGACGAGCACCTCGGCGAGGCGAAGGGCGAGATCGACCGGCTGGTCCGGCTCTCGCCGGACGGCGAGATCGAGCTGACCGCCGGGTTCCTGCAGCACCGGGCGCAGGCCAACTGGAAGCTCCTCGCGGAGAACGAGACCGACGGCTACCACCCGCAGTTCGTGCACGCGTCGATCTTCAGCGTCGCCGAGAGCGGGATCGGCGCCCTGTACGGCGAGAAGTCGACGGCCGTCACCCGCGACCTCGGGGGCGGCCACAGCGAGAACGACCTGCGCCCGGAGTTCCGGCGCCTCGGCACGCCGCTGGGCTGGTTCGGCACCACCGAGGAGAAGGTGCCCGGCTACTCCGCCCGGATGCGCGAGACCTACGGCCCGGACGCCCACGACATCCTGGTCGAGGGCGGACCGCACGTGATGATCTTCCCGAACCTGTTCATCGCCGAGATCCAGCTGTTCACGATCCAGCCGCTGGCCGCGGACCTCACCGTCCAGCACGTCACCGCCGTGCAGCTCAAGGGCGCCCCCGAGATGAACCGGCGGATGCTGCAGCAGTGCATCGGCTCGGTCGGGCCCGCCGGGATGCTGCTCGCCGACGACACCGAGATGTACGAGCGCAACCAGGCCGGCGTCGCCGAGCTGCGCCCGGAGTGGCTCGACATCCGCCGCGGCGCCGACCGCGAGCACGTCGACGAGCGCGGCCTCACCGTCGGCGGTGCCACCGACGAGACCGGCATGCGCGGGTTCTGGCAGCACTACACCCGGCTGATGACGGAGGGCCGATGACCACCACCGAGCTGGACCTGCGCACCGTCGAGCAGTTCCTCTACCGCGAGGCGCGCTACGCCGACGAGCACCGCTACTCCGACTGGGAGGCGCTCTGGACCCCGGACGCCCTCTACTGGGTGCCCGCCAACGATGACGACGCCGACCGCATGACGCAGATGTCGATCATCCACGACAACCGCAACCGGATCGCCACCCGCATCAAGCAGTACCGCACCGGTCGCCGGCACTCCCAGGTGCCCGCGTCCCGGCTGCGGCGCGTGGTGTCCAACGTGGAGATCCTCGGGACCGTCCCGGAGACCGGGGACACCGAGGTCGGCGCCAACTTCGTCCTCGTCGAGTCCCGCGAGCGGGGCAACCGGCTGTGGGCCGGGCGGACCACCTACCGGCTCCGCGTCGTCGACGGCGAGCTCGCCCTGTCCTACAAGAAGGTCGCCCTGGTCGACAACGCCAGGGCGATCGCGACGCTGTCGTTCCTGATCTGATGGAGATCGCCCCCGACATCGTCGGCAACGAGTTCGCCGAGGTCAGCATCCGGGTCGACGACGACGCCAACAGCCGTCGCCTGCGGATCGAGGACCTGCGCACCGGCCGCGTCCGGTTCCTCGACGCCCTGGAGCTCGAGACGCTGGTGTGGCTGCCCGAGGGGCACCTGCACAAGCTGCTCGACCCGTCCGCGGACCGCTGGCGGGAGGACACGTGAGCACCGTCCTGACCTGGTTCGACGACCGCGCCGACGGTCGCGTCGCGACCCTGACCCTCAACCGGCCGCAGGCCCGCAACGCGATCACCGTCGAGCTGGCCCGCGCCCTGCACGACGGGCTCGCCGCGGCCGCGGAGACCGCCGACGTCGTCGTGGTCCGCGGCGCGGGCGGCCACTTCTGCGCGGGCGGGGACTTCCACGAGGTCTCCCGGCTCCGCGAGCAGGGGCCCGAGGCGCTGCGCCCGCTGTTCGAGACCTTCGTCGGCGCCTGCGAGCTGATCGCGACGCTGCCGGTGCCGGTCGTCGCCGTCGTCGAGGGGTACGCGATGGCGGGCGGGTTCGAGCTGCTCCAGTCCGTCGACATCGCCCTCGTCCGCGACGACGCGGTGCTCGCCGACAACCACGCGAACTTCGGGATGATCCCCGGCGGCGGCGGGTCGCAGCGGCTGCCCCGCATCGTCGGGACGCCCCGCGCGCTCGGCCACATCCTGCTCGGCGACCGGCTCTCCGGCCGCGACGCCGTCGACTGGGGGCTGGCGTGGGCCTGCGCCCCGGCCGCCGAGCTCGACGCGCTCGTCGAGCGCACCGTCGCCAACCTGCTCGGCAAGGACCGCGACGCGCTCGCCCGGATCAAGCAGCTCGTCCGCGGCGGGCTGCACGGGACCCTGACCGACGGCCTCGCCGCCGAGCTCTCCTCGACCCTCGCCCACCTGGGCGGGGAACGGGCCGGCGCGGGCATCGACCGGTTCACCGGAAGGACACGGACGTGACGACCACCGACACGACCCACACCGGCACCGCACAGGTGCTCTTCGACCTCGACGACGACGGCGTCGGCCGGCTGCGGCTCAACCGGCCCGAGGCCTCCAACGGCATGGACGTGCCGTTCCTGCGGGCGCTGCACGAGGCCGTCATGACCGCCACCGGCCGCCCCGAGCTGCGGGTGCTCCTGCTGACCGGGGAGGGGAAGAACTTCTGCGCGGGCGGCGACGTCAAGACCTTCGCCGCCAAGGGCGAGGCGCTGCCCGACTACCTGCGCGAGGCCACCGCCTGGCTGCAGAACGTCGCGGCGGCCCTGCTCGCGCTGCCCGTCCCGGTCGTCGCGGCCGTGCACGGCTTCGCCGCGGGCGGCGGGGGACTGGGCCTGGTGTGCGCCTCGGACATCGTGCTCGCCGGGGAGTCGGCGAAGTTCATGTCCGGCGCCGCCCGGGTCGGGATGGCCCCCGACGGCGGGTCGTCGGTGACGCTCCCGCAGCTGGTCGGGCTGCGCAAGGCGATGGAGATCCTGCTGCTCAACCCGACCCTGACCGCGGCCGAGGCCGCCGAGATCGGCCTGATCACCCGCGTCGTCGCCGACGACGCACTGCACGACGAGGCACTCGCCGTCGCCCGGACCCTGGCGGCCGGGGCGCCGCGCGCGCTCGGCGCGGTCAAGCGCCTGGTCTGGTCCGGGCTCGGCAACCGGGTCGAGGCCCAGCTGCCGGAGGAGGCCCGCACGGTCTCCGAGCTGTCCGGCACCGCCGACGCCCGCGAGGGCCTGGCCGCCGTCCTGGAACGGCGCAGCCCGCGCTTCACCGGCCGCTGACGCGGCCGCATCCATCCATCCACGACGAAGGAGCACGGCAGGCATGGCAGGAGTCGAGGGGCGCGTCGTCGCGATCACCGGGGCGGGCAACGGCCTCGGTCGCGAGTACGCGCTGGTCCTGGCCCGGGCGGGCGCGAAGGTCGTCGTCAACGACCTGGGCGGGTCCCGCGACGGCACGGGCAGCGGGTCGACCGCGGCGGACGCCGTCGTCGCCGAGATCCGGGCCGAGGGCGGCGAGGCCACGGCGAACCACGACAGCGTCGCGACCCCCGAGGGCGGCGCGGCGGTCGTGGCCACCGCGCTGGACGCCTACGGCCGGATCGACGGGGTGGTGGCCAACGCCGGCATCCTGCGGGACCGGTCGTTCCACACCATGACCGACGACGACTGGGACGCCGTCCAGCGCGTGCACCTCTACGGCGGGTTCCACGTGATCCACGCGGCCTGGCCGCACTTCCGCGAGCAGGGCCACGGCCGCGTCGTCGTCGCCACCTCCACCTCGGGGATCTACGGCAACTTCGGCCAGGCCAACTACGGCGCCGCCAAGGGCGGGCTGATCGGCCTGATCAACACCCTGGCCATCGAGGGCCGCAAGCGCGGCATCACCGCCAACGCGATCGCGCCGATGGCGGCGACCCGGATGACCGAGGACATCGCGCCGCCGGAGATGCTGGCGAAGCTCTCCCCGGCGCACGTCGCACCGGTCGTCGGGCACCTGGTCAGCGACGAGTGCACCGAGACCGGCAGCGTCCTGGTCGCCGGCGGCGGCGAGGTGCACCGGGTCGCCCAGTTCCGCACCAAGGGCGTCACCTTCGCCGAGGTGCCCACGATCGACCAGGTCGGCGACCGGTTCGCCGAGATCGTCGACCTCGACGGCGCCGTCCCCGGCACCAACCCGGTCGGCTGATCCCGCCGTGACCAGCACCGTGACCCACGTCGAGGGCGACGCCGCGGCCACCGTGGCCCGGCTGCGCCGCACCTTCTCCTCCGGGCGGACCCGGCCCCTGGCCTGGCGGCTGCGCCAGCTGCGCGGCATCGAGCGTCTGGTGACCGAGCGGGAGCCGGACATCGCCGCGGCCCTCGCGCAGGACCTCGGCAGACCCGCCCCGTACGCCTGGCTCGGCGACATCGCCTCGACCGCGGCCGAGGCCGCCTTCGCGCGCAAGCACCTGAAGCGGTGGATGCGCAGGCGGCGGACCTCGCTCCCGCTGTCGATGCTGCCCGGTCGCGGCTTCTACCAGTACGAACCCCTCGGCACGGTGCTGGTCATCGGCCCCTGGAACTACCCCGTCTACCTGACCCTCGGCCCCCTGGTCGCCGCCGTCGCGGCCGGGAACACCGTCGTGGTCAAGCCGTCGGAGCACGCGCCCGCGACCTCGGCGCTGCTCGCCCGGCTGATCCCGGAGTACCTCGACCCGGAGGCCGTCGCCGTGCTGGAGGGCGACGCCGTGGTCACCCAGGACCTGCTGGCGCAGGGCCTGGACCTGGCGTTCTTCACCGGCGGGCCGGGGATCGGGAAGAAGGTGATGGAGGCGGCGTCGGCGCACCTCACCCCGGTGGTGCTGGAGCTGGGCGGCAAGAGCCCGGTGATCGTGACCGCGGACGCCGACATCGACGTCGCGGCCCGGCGGATCGCCTGGGTCAAGCTGCTCAACTCCGGGCAGACCTGCATCGCCCCCGACTACGTCCTGGTCGAGGCCGGTGTGCGCGACCGTCTGGTCGCCGGCATCGTCGCCACGCTGAGGGAGTTCCGGGCCGGGGAACCGGCCGCGCAGCCGATCGTCGACGACCGGCAGTTCGGCCGCCTGGCCGCCCTGCTCGACGGTCACGGCGGCGAGGTGGCGGCCGGCGGCGGCACCGACGCGGCCACGCACTCCATCGAGCCGACCGTGGTCGTCGACCCCGACCCGGACTCCGCGGTGATGGCCGACGAGATCTTCGGCCCGATCCTGCCGGTGCTCACCGTCGGCTCGCTCGACGAGGCGATGCGCTTCGTCAACGCCCGGCCCAAGCCGCTGGGCCTGTACCTGTTCACCGGGTCGAGGGCCGCCCAGGAGAAGGTGCTCGCCGGCACCAGCTCGGGCGGCGTGGTGATCAACCACCTGGCCATGCACTGCCTGGTGCCGCAGCTGCCCTTCGGCGGCGTCGGCACCAGCGGGATGGGCGCCTACCACGGCGAGTGGGGCTTCCACGCGTTCAGCCACCGCAAGGCGGTGCTGGCCAAGCCCGCGAAGCCGGACCCCGCGCTGATGTACCCGCCCTACACCGACCGGAAGATGGCGTTGCTGCGCCGCTTCTTCTGACCGGGGGGACACCGTGATCGAGGCCGTCCACGTCGGCGGGGCGGGGACCCCGCTGGTTCTGCTCCACGGGGCGACGTCGTCCTGGCGGGCGTGGCGGCCGGTGCTGCCCGCGCTGGAGCGCCGGCACCGGGTGCTGGCCCCGAACCTGGCCGGTCACCACGGCGGGCCCGCCGTCACCGGGCCCCCGGACCAGGTGGTCCCCGCCATCGTCGACGCCGTCGCCACCGCGATGGACGACGCCGGCGTCGGCACCGCGCACCTGGTCGGCAACTCGCTCGGCGGCTGGGTCGCGCTCGAGCTCGCCCGGCGCGGCCGGGCACGCTCGGTCGTCGCGCTCTCGCCCGCCGGGGCGTGGGCCGAACCGGCTGACCTGGACCGGCTGCTGCGGCTGTTCCGCGCGGGCGGGCGGCTCGGCCGCGTGCCGGGGGCCCGGGTCGTGCTCGGGGTGCGGCCGCTGCGGCGGCTCCTGCTGCGGCAGGTCGCCGAGCACCCCGAGCTGCTCACCCGGTTCGACGTCGACGACCTGGTCGACGACCTCGCCGGCTGCGAGGTGCTGGCCGACCTGCTCGCCGGGGCGTCGCGGGCGGGGGCGCTGCGCCCGTTCACCCCGGACTGTCCGGTGCTGATCGCCTGGGGCGAGCGGGACCGGATGCTGCCCTTCGCCCGCTACGGGCGGCCGATGCTCGACGCCGTGCACGGCGCGCAGCTCGTCCGCGTCCCGGGCGTCGGGCACGTGCCGATGGGCGACGCGCCCCGGCTGGTGTCGTCGCTGGTCCTGCGGTTCACCGCCCGGGCCGACCGTGCGGCCCGGGCGGCGGAGGTGCCGGGACCGGTCAGTGGCGCAGGCCGGCCTGCTTGAGCAGCGGCATGACGTTGTCGCCGAAGTACTTCAGCTCCTCGTTGTAGTCGACGAGGCCGAAGATCATGCCCTCCATGCCCGCCTCGTTGAGCCTGCCGAGCTCCTCGGTGACCTGCTCCGGGGTCCCGACGATCGGGTAGCCGCCCCACCCGGCGATGAAGCGCTCCTGCATCTTCTTCACCGCGTGGTCGAAGGACTGCGACGCACCGGAGCCGGCGATCTTGATGACGTTGCCCGCCGCGCCCCAGTCGCCCTCGTCGACGACCTGCTGGAAGTCGCGCTTCGCCTCCGCCTCGGTGTCCCGGCAGACGACGAGGCCGTAGGTCATGGCGTGGATCGTGCGCTGGTACTCGGTGCGGGCCTTCTCCTTCAGCGCCGTCGTGTAGGCCTTGATGTTCTCAAGGGTGTCGAGCGAGGCGAAGTTGAAGTCGACGTTGCGGGCGGAGAACTCGATGCCCGACGGGCTGTTGCCCGCGTTGATCAGCGCGGGCCGCGGCCCCTGGTGCGGCTTGGGGTAGGCCTCGAGCAGCTCGGCGTCGAAGTACTTGGAGTGGATCGCGAAGGTGCCCTCCTCGGTCCAGAGCTTGCTCACGAAGTCCAGCCACTCCTGGCCGTAGGCGTAACGCTCGTCGTGCTCGCGCTGCTCGGAGCCGAACATCTCCATCTCCGGCGGCACCCAGCCCATCACCATGTTCAGCGCGAACCGGCCGCCGGAGATGCGGTCGACGGTCGTCGCCTGCTTGGCCGCGACGATCGGGTGCATGGTCGGCAGGTGCGAGGTCGCGGCGACGGCGATCCGCTCGGTCGCCTCGGCGATCCCGGCGGCCCAGGTGTAGGTCTCGAAGCAGTTGCCGTTGAAGTTGGTGGACCCGCCGAAGCCCTTCCAGCGGGCGACGGGGACGAGCACGTCGAACCCGAGCCGGTCGGCGCGCTGGGCGATCTCCTTGGTGTGCTCCCAGGTGATCTCGTAGCTGGACGGGGCGTGGCTCATGATCAGCCCGTACGAGCAGTTGCTGCCGAACAGGCCCAGCTTCATCTTCTGGTCGCCGAACAGCGGGTTCGTCGTCGTGCGGTCGGCCGCGGGCCGGGTCTCCGAGGCGGGGCGGGGATCGGTGGGGGCGAGCCCGAGGCGCTCGTTGGCGGTCACGGTCATGGTCGTCTCCTTCGACGTCGTGCGGGGGGAGTCGTGCGCGGGGAGGGGTGTCAGCCGAGCTGGAACGGGTCGCGCGTCCCGCCGGTCAGCTCGACGAACACGGACTTGTTCTCGGTGTACTCGTTGACCGCGTCGACGCCGTTCTCCCGGCCGATGCCGGAGGCACCGAAGCCGCCGAACGGCATGTTGGGGGCGATCACGCGGTAGGCGTTGACCCAGACGGTGCCCGCGCGCAGCTTCTTCGCGACGCGGTGGGCGCGGTGGACGTCCTTGGTCCACACGGCGCCGGCGAGCCCGTACGGGGTGTCGTTGGCGAGCTTCAGCGCCTCGTCCTCGTCGGTGAAGGTGTAGGCGGCGAGCACCGGCCCGAACACCTCCTCGCGGACGATCGTGTTCTCCGGGGACACGTTCGTGACGACCGTGGGCCGGACGAACAGCCCGCCGCGCTCGGCGTCGGGCTCGCCGCCGCAGGCGAACGTCGCGCCCTCGGCGGCCGCGCCCTGCAGGTAGCCGAGCACCTTCTCGTACTGCGGCCGGTTCGCGACCGGGCCCATCTCGGTGCCGGCCTCGGTGGGGTCGCCGAGCACGATGGCCTCGGCCCGCGCGACGACCTTCTCCACCAGGGCGTCGTGCACGTCGGCGTGCACGATCAGCCGGGAGCCGGCCATGCAGGTCTGCCCGGTGGCCGCGAACACGCCCGCCACCAGGCCGTTCGCGGCGGCGTCGAGGTCGGCGTCGGGGAAGACGATCTGCGGGGACTTGCCGCCCAGCTCCAGGGTGACCCGGTTGTAGTTGGCCACCGCCGCCTGCGCGACCTTCGCCCCGGTCGCCGACGAGCCGGTGAACGCGACCTTGTCCACCCCGGGGTGCGACGCCAGCGCCTCGCCGCAGGCGCGGTCCCAGCCGGTGACGACGTTGAGCACCCCGGCGGGCAGCCCGGCCTCGTGCAGGATCTCGGCGAACGCGACGGTGGAGGCCGGGGCGTGCTCGGACGGCTTGACGACCATCGTGCAGCCCGCGGCGAGCGCGGGGGCGAGCTTGAAGGTCAGCAGCAGCAGCGGGCTGTTCCACGGCGTGATCGCGGCGACGACGCCCACGGGCTCGCGGGTGGTGAAGCCGAAGTAGTTCGGGTTCACCGGCGGGACGGTGCGGCCCTCGATCTTGTCCGCCAGCCCGGAGAAGTAGTAGTACCACTGGGGCAGGGCGTTGAGCTGGCCGAGCATCTCGCGCAGCAGCTTGCCGGAGTCGTTGACCTCCAGGCGGGCCAGGCGCTCGGCGTTCGCGGCGATCGCGTCCCCGCACCGGCGCAGGATCGCGGCGCGCTGGAAGCCGGTCATGGCGCCCCACTCGCCCTCGAACGCGGCGCGCGCCGAGGCGACGGCCTCGTCGACGTCGTCCGCGCCGCCGTCGGCCAGCCGCGCCCACGGTTCCCCGGTGTACGGGTTCAGCGACTCGAACGTCGCACCGGACCGGGCGTCCACCGCCTTCCCGTGGACGAACTGCCGGAACTCCTGCAGCGGCGATGTCATCGTCGACCTCCTGGCGCGTGCCGTCTGATGGGTGGCGACGCTACGAGCGGGTCTCGGTGGCCGACTAGCCGTAGGTGGCACGCGTGCAGCCGTTCCGCGCGAGCTGCACGGAACGGATCGGGGCCTGCGTTCAGCGGCTGGGCGGCCCGCCGGTCGGGCACTATCGTCAAGGAACTCTTCGACCGCTCGCCACCGGTGACGGGACGGCATCAGGAGGAGCCGATGGACGCCCTCGACGCACGCGCGGCCGCTCACCACCTCGGCCGCTACCCGGTCCTCGACACGCGCAACCTCGAGCAGGCGCGCGAGGCGGTGTCCCGGGTCTATCTCGACCACGACCTGACGGCACCGACCGACCAGCTCGAGATGACGCTGAACGCCACCTCGGACCGGATGTTCACCCTCGGCTTCCTGACCTACAAGTCCGCGGCCAAGCTCGTGATGCCGCCGACCGAGGACGCGTACCACATCAACCTCACGGTCGCCGGGAACACGATCGCCCAGCGCAGCGACGGGTCGCGGGCCGCCACGGCCGCCGGGGCGTCCGGGGTCACGCTGCTGCCGGACCGGACGACGACGGTGCGCTGGTCACCCGACGCCGAGCAGTACATCCTCAAGATCCCGCGGCGCAGCCTGGAGACCCACCTGAGCGAGCAGCTGAACCAGCCGGTGCACGACGTGGTGGAGTTCGACTTCGGTCTCGACTTCTCCTCGCCCGCGGGGCGCACCCTGCTGTCCTCGGTGCAGTTCCTGGCCCAGGAGCTGAACCGGCCGGGGGGTCTGGCCGAGATGCCGATCGCCCGTGAGCAGCTCGAGGCGTTCGTTATGAGCCAGCTCCTGTACGCCGGCCGCCACCAGTACTCCGACGCCCTCGCCGCGCCGGACGACCCGGTCCGCCGGGGGCGGCTCGGCCCGGTGCTCGACTACATGGAGCAGCACGCGGACGAGCCGCTCACCCCGCAGGAGCTCGCGCGGGTCGGCTGCATGAGCGTCCGCACGCTGCACGCGTCCTTCGCCCAGGAGCTCGGGGAGTCCCCGATGGCCTACCTGCGCCGGGTGCGGCTCGACCACGTCCGCGGGGAGCTGCTGCGCAGCGACCCCACCGTCACCGGGGTGAAGGAGATCGCGCTGCGCTGGGGCTTCTTCCACCCGAGCCGGTTCGCCCAGCAGTACCGGGAACGGTTCGGGGAGCTCCCGCGCGACACGCTACGGGGCTAGGGCGCCGTAGCCGCCGCGGTGGAACAGCAGCGGCGCGCGGACGGGGTCGGCGCCCAGGTCGTGCACCCGGGCGACGACGATCGTGTGGTCCCCGCCCGGGTACTGCTCCTCCAGGGTGCAGTCGATCCACGCGGCCACACCGGCGAGCACCGGTGCACCCGACGGCGCCGGGTCCCAGGTGACGCCGGCGAACTTGTCGGTGCCCGAGCGGGCGAAGGCGGAGCTCAGCTCGCGGTGGCCGTCGGCCAGCACGTTCACGCAGAACGCACCCACCTCACGGATCCGCGGCCAGGTGGTCGAGGTCAGGGCCGGACAGAAGCTGACCAGCGGTGGCTCCAGCGACAGCGAGCTGAAGGACTGGCAGGTGAACCCGACCGGCCCGTCCGCGGTGAGCGCGGTGACCACCACGATCCCCGACGCGAAGTGACCCAGCACCGAGCGCATGCGGCCGGGGTCGATCGGGGGCACCTCGGTGTGCGGGGTCTCGTCCATGGAACGAACGGTAGGGCCGCGGCGCGGCCGCCCGATATCCGTGCGTGGCCGCGGTATAGCCGCCGACCGCAGGCCGCGCGCAGCGGCTGTGCGCCGTCCGCCTGCGGATATCGGTCCGTCGCCGTCGCGTCCTACGGTCGCCCGGCCCGATGACGTGCCCGATGTGAGGAGCCGGACGTGAACCCGAACCCGATGTCCCTGCCAGGTGCCGCCGCCGTCCGGCGCGCCGTGGCGGCGCTCGCGGCAGGCGGCATGGTGATCGTCACCGACGACGCCGACCGGGAGGACGAGGGCGACCTCGTGCTGTCCGCGGCGACCGCGACGGCCGAGCAGCTCGCGTTCGTCGTCCGGCACACGACCGGCATCGTGTGCGCCCCGATGCCCGCGAAGCGCGCGGACGCGCTGGCGCTGCCCCCGATGGTCGAGGACAACGCCGACGCCCACGGCACCGCGTTCACGGTGTCGGTCGACCACACCGGTGCCGGGACCGGGGTCTCGGCCGCCGACCGTGCGGCGACGCTGCGGGCGCTGGCGGACCCGGCGACCCGGCCCGCGGACCTGCGCAGGCCGGGGCACGTGTTCCCGCTGCGCGCCCGCGCGGGCGGGGTGCTGGTCCGGGCCGGGCACACCGAGGCGACGGTCGACCTGCTGCGGCTCGCGGGGCGGGAGCCGGTCGGGGTGATCGGTGAGATCGTCGCCCCGGACGGGTCGATGGCCCGGGGCGGGGTGCTGCGGGCGTTCGCGGCCGAGCACGACCTGCCGGTGCTCGCGATCGCCGATCTCGTGCGGCACCGGCGGGCGACCGAGCGGCTGGTCGAGCAGGTCGCGTCGGCCGCCATGCCGACCGTGTTCGGCGAGTTCCGCGCGGTCGCCCACCGCTCCCTGGTCGACGGCACCGAGCACCTCGCGCTGGTCCACGGTGACGTCGCCGAGGCGTCCCGCCGCCCCGGCGGCGCGCTCGTGCGGGTGCACAGCGAGTGCCTCACCGGCGACATCATCGGGTCGCTGCGCTGCGACTGCGGTCAGCAGCTGGAACGGGCGCTGCGCGCGATCGCCGACGAGGGCGCGGGAGCCGTGGTCTACCTGCGTGGACACGAGGGGCGGGGGATCGGCCTGGCCCACAAGATCCGGGCCTACGCCCTGCAGGAGACGGGCCTGGACACCCTCGACGCCAACACCGTCCAGGGCCTGCCCGTCGACTCGCGCTCCTACGGCGTCGGCGCGCAGATCCTCGCCGACCTGGGGATCACCCGGCTCCGGCTGATCACCAACAACCCGGCCAAGTACGGCGGGCTCGACGGGCACGGCCTCGAGATCGTCGGACGTGTGGAGCTGCCGTCCGAGCCCACCGCACAGAACCTGCGCTACCTGCGCACCAAGCAGCAGCGGATGGGCCACGCCCTGGGGCTGGGCGAGCACACGGGCTAGATCTCCGGCGCGGGCACCAGCCCGGCCGCGACCGCACCGGTGATGCCGCCGTCGGCGGTGACGGTCGACCCGTTCAGCCAGCGCGAGTCGCGCGAGGCGAGGAAGACCACGGCGGGCGCGATGTCGTCGACCGTCGCGTGCCGGCCCAGGAACTCGCGCACCCCGTCGAGGGTGTCCTTGCCCATGCTCTCCTCGAAGTCGGCGAGGATCGGCGTCTCCACCGGGCCGGGCAGCAGCGCGTTGATGCGCAGCTCGTTCATCTCGCGCACCGCCCCGCCCATGGCCAGGGTGTAGACGGTCGCCGCCTCCTTGGAGAAGTTGTAGGCGTTGCCCTGCTGCGGGTGCGCCGCGAACCAGGCCGCGCCCTCGTCGAAGGTGTCGGTGGCCATCACCTCGCGGATCGTCTCCAGCCGGGCCGGCCAGCCGAAACCGGCGGTCGAGGACACCACGACGATCGACCCGCCGGTGTTCATCCGGTCGAACATCGACTCGGTCAGGTGCCGCATCCCGAGGAAGTTCACCTTGAACACCACGTCGCCCGGGGCCGTGCCGGGGATGCCCGCGATGTTGGCGAGGACGTCGAAGGTGCCCTCGATCCGCTCCAGCGCCGAGTCGATGCTCGCGGGGTCGGCCAGGTCGACCTCGACGTGCTGGTCCACCTCGGCGGAGGGCCTGTTGCGGTCGAGGCTGACGACGGTCGCGCCGCCCTCGACGAGCCGTCGGGTGACGGCGTCGCCGATCCCCGACGCGGTGCCCGTCACCAGGCAGCGCAGTCCCTGTACGTCCATGTGATCCCTCCGATGTCGCCGGTGACGCCCGTTGTTTTTAAACTAGATTAACCGGCGAGGAGGGTCAACGACCCTCGACCACGACCCACCGAGGGAGACGTCGATGCGGACGCGATTCACCGAGCTCGTCGGGGTGGAACACCCCGTGGTCCAGGGCGGCATGCAGTGGGTCGGCCGGGCGCCGCTGGTCGCGGCGGTCGCCGAGGCGGGCGGGCTGGGCTTCCTGACCGCCCTCACCCAGCCCACCCCGGAGGACCTGCGGGCCGAGATCCGCCGCTGCCGGGAGCTGACCGCGAAGCCGTTCGGGGTGAACCTGACCATCCTGCCGACCATCGACGCCCCGCCCTACGACGAGTACCGCCAGGTGATCATCGACGAGGGTGTCCCGGTGGTGGAGACGGCGGGCGCCAACCCGGTCGCGCACCTGGGGCCGCTGCACGACGCGGGGATCGTCGTCGTGCACAAGTGCACCTCGGTCCGGCACGCGCAGAAGGCCCAGGACCTCGGCGTCGACGCGCTGTCGATCGACGGCTTCGAGTGCGCCGGGCACCCCGGCGAGGACGACGTCCCCGGGCTGGTGCTGCTGCCCGCCGCGGCCGACGTCCTCGACGTCCCGTTCCTCGCCTCCGGCGGCATCGCCGACGCCCGCGGCCTGGTCGCGGCGCTCGCGCTCGGCGCGGACGGGGTCAACATGGGCACCCGCTTCCTGTGCACGCGGGAGTCCGGTGTGCACGACGCGGTCAAGGCCCGCATCGTCGAGGCGGGCGAGCGCGACACGGCGCTGATCTTCCGGCAGCTGCGCAACACCGCCCGGGTGGCGGCCAACGCGGTGTCCGCCGAGGTCGTGGAGAAGCTGGCGGCGGGTGCCCGGTTCGACGACATCCGGCACCTGGTCGCGGGCAGCCGCGGCGCCACCGTCTACGAGACCGGCGACCTCGACGCGGGCATCTGGTCGGTCGGGATGGTGCAGGGGATCATCCGCGACGTGCCGACCTGCGCCGAGCTGATCGGCCGGATGGTCGCCGAGGCGGAGGAGATCATCGCCGGTCGGCTGGCCGGGATGGCCGGGGCCCGCTGAGCGGGCCCCGCCCGGCTCAGCGCAGCACGTCGAAGGTCTCCATGTCGGCGACGAAGCGGGCGATCCGCTCGATCGCCCACATCATGTAGCCCTGCGGCTGGAGCTTGTTCTCGAACCGGGTCCCGCCGATCGAGAACAGCGCCAGGGTCAGTGCGTGCAGGGGCTGCCGCCGGTAGGCGAGCATCGCCTCGTCGAACGACGGCGGCTCGGCCACCCCGTGCGCGCGCAGCCGGTCGAGGTAGTGCCGCAGCAGGTCGGCCTCCCAGGCGCGGCGGTCCTCGATCGGCAGTGCGACGCTCAGCGCGTAGGACACGTCGAGGGCCCAGTTCCCGCGCGCGACGCACTGCCAGTCGTAGAGACCCATCGCGCCGTCCGGGTCCCGCAGCCAGTTGCCCAGGTGCACGTCCTGGTGCAGCAGCGTCTGCGGGGCCAGGTCGTGCAGGTGCAGCGCCCGCATGAACGCGTCGTGCATCCCGCCGCGCCGGGCGTACACCTCGTCGGGCACCACGTGCCGGGCGCGTTCGAGGCCGACCAGGGTGCGCTTGCGGTAGGAGATCGGGTTCAGCTTCTCCTGCCACGCCGTCGCCCCGCGCAGCCCGGCGAGGTCCCCGCCGGCGCGCAGCCGGGGGCTGTCCCACAGCCCGCCGTGGTAGGTCGCGAGCTGCTCCACCATCGTCTCGGCGTCGCGGCGGGTGACGGTGTTGGTCATCGGCGCCGGGAACGTCCAGCCCTGCGGGCCGAGGTCCTCCAGCAGCAGCAGCGAGCGGTAGGTGTGCGGGTCGTAGCCGGCGTAGAAGGCGCGCGGGCTGCGCAGGTCCAGGGTCGGCCGGGCGCGGTTGTAGAAGATCGCCTCGCCCTCGACGATCTCGGTGACGCCCATCAGCAGCCGCGAGGTGAACGTCGACGTGGCCTTGGTGAACAGGCTGGTCGGCAGGCCCGCGGCCTGGCCGACGGAGTTGTACACGACCCGCAGCGGCAGCCGGGCGCTGGTCCCGTTGTGGCCCTCGCCCGCCTCGACGTCGATCACCATCGCGCCCGGGACGTCCCGGCAGAGCACGCCGGTCAGCCACTGCGGGGTGACCGCCCGCGCCGACGGCGGCACGACGGCGGGGTCCGAGGTCCGGCGGTCCGCGCCGAGCCGTTCGCGGGTGATGTGGACGACGACGCGGCCGATCGAGCCGGCGATGTCGGTCAGGGGGCTGGTCATCGGGGGTCCTCCGGAGGCGGTTCGGGGTCGTCGGGGCGGGGGAGCGTGGGCACCACCTCGCGGATGACCGGCCCGAGCTCGGGGCCGGTGTCCCACGGGACGGAGCCGAGGCGCCGGGCGGCGCCGAGCACGGCGGTGGCGAGGGCGGGCCTGCGGGCGGCGAGCCGGTCGTCGGCGACGCAGACGCTGACGGCCGCGACGACCCGCCCGGAGCCGTCGCGCACCGGGGCGGCCACGCAGCCGACGCCCAGGAAGGTCTCCTGCGCGTCGACGCCGACGCCGTCGCGGACGATCCGGTCCAGCTCGGCGTGCAGGGCGTCCAGCCGGTGGATCGTGTGCGGGGTGAACACCGAGAAACCCTGGTGGGCGCGTTCGACCGCCTCGCCGCGCGGGCGGTGGGCGAGGATCGTCTTGCCCAGCGCGGTGGAGTGCGCGGGCAGCCGGCCGCCGTTGCCGACGCCCGGCAGCCGGACCCCGCCCTCGGGGTGCACCGCAGACACCGGGACGACGTAGCGGCCGTCCCAGACGCCGAGGCGGCTCGTCGCACCCGTCGCCGCGGCCAGCTCGCGCAGCACCGCACCGGCGCCGCCGTCGAAGCCCGCGCCGTGCACGAGGGTGCGCGACAGCGCCAGCAGCCGCCAGCCCAGCCGGTAGCGGCCGGTGGCGGTGCGCTCCAGCAGCCCGATCCCGGCGAGGCTCGCGAGCAGCTCCTGCGCGGTGGAGCGCGGCAGCTCCAGCCGCGCGGCGACCTCGCGGGGACCCCACTCCGGACGGTCGTGGGTGAACAGCCCCAGCACCGATCCGGCTCTGGCGATCGTGCTCAGCACGGGTCCTCCCTGGCGGTACGGCTCCGCGTCGAGCCGGCGCTGCGGAGCGTGGCGGAACCGGACCGGCGACGACGAGCGCCGTCCGGGATAACCGGACGATGGTGCGTCGCCGGTGCTCCGGGCCGCTAGACCTCGACCATGACCCCGACGCCCGACCCGGCCACGCAGGACCTGCTCGACCGCATCGACCGCTTCGCCGCCGACGAGCTGGCCCCGCTCGAACGCGAGCACCCGCAGTTCTTCGACCACCGCCGCGAGTTCGCCCGCACCGACCTCGACCACGGCGGTGTCCCGGCGCGGGAGTGGGAGGAGCTGCTGACCGAGATGACCCGCCGCGCGGACCGGGCCGGGCTGTACCGGTTCGCGCTGCCCGCCGCACTCGGCGGCGCCGACGGGGCCAACCTCGCGATGGCGCAGGTCCGTGAGCACCTCGCGGCAAGGCCCGTCGGGCTGCACAGCGACCTGCAGTCCGAGACCAGCTGCGTCGGGAACTTCCCGCTGGTGGAGCTGCTGTGGCGGGCGGGCACCGCCGAGCAGCGCGACTGGATCGAGCCGCTGGTCCGGCGCGAGGTGAGCGGCGGGTTCGGGCTGACAGAGCCCGGCCACGGCAGCGCCGCGACCTGGATGGGCACCCGCGCGGTGCGCAGCGACGGCGACTGGGTGATCGACGGGGCGAAGCGGTTCAACACCGGCATGCACCGCCCGGGGATCGACGTCGTCTTCGCCCGCACCGGCGGCGAGCCCGGCGACGCCCGCGGCATCACCGCGTTCGTCGTCCCGACCGACACACCCGGGTTCCGGGTCGAGCGGCACGCCTGGACGATGGCCATGCCGACCGACCACTCCGACGTGACCCTCGACGGCGTCCGCGTCCCGGACTCCGCGGTGCTCGGCGAGCCGGGCGCCGGGCTCGACCTCGCGCTGCTGTTCGTGCACGAGAACCGCATCCGGCAGGCCGCGTCCAGCCTCGGCGCGGCCCGGTTCTGCATCGACGCGGCGGTGACCTACGCCCGCGAGCGGGAGGTCTTCGGGCGCGCGCTGGCGTCGAACCAGGCGGTCCAGTGGCCCCTGGTCGAGCTGCACACCGAGGCCACCCTGGTGCGCGCGCTGGTCCGGGCGACCGCGGCGGCGATGGACACCGACGGCAAGGTCGCGCTGTCGGAGCAGGTGTCGATGTGCAACCTGCGGGCCAACCGGCTCGCCTGCGAGGCCGCGGACCGGGCGATGCAGGTGCACGGCGGGCTCGGCTACACCCGCGACGTGCCGTTCGAGCACATCTACCGCCACCACCGCCGGTACCGCATCACCGAGGGCACCGAGGAGATCCAGGTCCGCACCATCGCCCGCGAGCTGTTCGGCTTCGGCCGGCGGGCGGGCACGTCGTGAGCGGACCGGACCCCGCCGCGCTCGCGCGGTGGCTGGGGGACCGGGTCGAGGTCACCGGGCCGCTGCGGGTCGACCGGATCGGCGACGGCCAGTCCAACGTCACCAGCCTGGTCACCGACGCGGCCGGTCGCGCGTGGGTCCTGCGCCACCGCCCGGCCGGGGCGGCCGCCGACGACGCGCTGCGGGAGGCCGGGGTCCTGCGCGGGCTGGCCGGCGGGCCGGTCCCGGTCCCGGCCGTCGTCGCGTCGGGATCCGGTGTCGACGGCGTGCCGGGGGAGTTCTTCGTGATGGAACGGTCGCCGGGCACGGTCCTGGCCCGGGAGGCCGACGCCGACGCGCTGCCCGTGCCGCGGCGGCGCGCGCTGGCCGGTGACGTGGTCGCGGTGCTGGCCCGGCTGCACGGCGTCGACCCGGAGCGGATCGGGCCGGTCCGCGGCGACGCCGACGACCTGTTCGCGCGCCGCGTCCGGCGCGCCGCCCGCAACTGGGAGGCCTGGGCGGGGTCGGCGCCCGGGAGCGTCGACGCCGCCTGGCGGGAGGCGCACCGGCGGATCGCCGCCGCGCCGCCGCGGGCCCAGCGGCTCACCGTCGTCCACGGGGACTACCGGCTCGCGAACCTGCTCGTCGACGGCGGCCGGGTCACCGCCGTCCTGGACTGGGAGCTGTGCACCCACGGCGACCCGCTGGTCGACCTCGCCTGGCTCCTCGACGACTGGCGCGGCCCCGGCGAGGCCGCCGTCGCGATCCCGAGCCCGACCCGGGCCGGCGGCTTCGGCGACCGCGCGGAGCTCGCGGCCGACTACGCCGCCCGCACCGGCCTGGACCTGTCCGGGCTGGACCGCTACCGGGCGCTGACCCACTGGACGGCGGCGACGCTGCTGCAGGGGGTCCTCGTCCGGCGGCGGTCCGGGGCGCTCGGGGGGCACGGGGTGCTCGACCCGGTCGCGGTGGAGCGGTCCGTCCGCGACCTGGTCGAGGGCTCCCTCAGCCTGCTGCCGGCGACCGCGTCGGTGACCCGATCCGCGCCCCGACCTGGTGCAGCACGCTCGCCAGGTCCCAGTAGTCGTCGTGCGAGGTGAGCAGGCCGTCGTCGTCGTAGGTGCCGACGGCGACGCCCGGCACGGAGAACCGGGCGCCCGCCACGTCGACGAGCTCCCCGGACCGCAGCTTCAGCGGCCCGCGGACCGTGCCCGACCACACCCAACGCGAGGTGAGCCGTCCGTCGCCCGCCCAGGTCTCGCCGAACTCGATGTGCGAGTCCGGGGCGAAGACGAGCATGAACCGGTGGAACCGGGCGATCTCGTCGCGGCCGCGGTAGGTGCCGTCGAGCGCGATGTCGCGGTACACGCCGTCCGGGGCGAAGAAGGACAGCAGCGCGTCCGGGTCGGCGGTCCACGCGGCGCCGTAGGCCGAGGCGAAGGCCGGGTCGGCCGGGTGCGGGGAGCTCACGGCCGGGCCAGCCGCTCGGTGGCCTTGCTGGTGCCCGAGCGCAGCCGGTCCAGGCCCTCGGCGATCCGCCGGGTGAACAGCCCGCGCTGGAGCAGGTCGTGGGTGACCCGCAGCTCGTAGGCGGTCGCGGCGACGTGGTCCATGTGCGACGCGCGCAGCGCGACCTCCTTGAGCACCGTGGTCAGCTCGCTGCCGTGCTCGGCGATCTGCGTCGCCAGCGTCAGGGCCGACTCGCGCAGCGTCCCCACCGGCACGACCTCGTCGACGAGCCCGCAGCGCAGCGCCTCCTGGGCGTCGATCGGGTCGCCGGTGAAGAACATCCGGCGGGCCCGCTGCGTGTTCGTCTTGCGCAGGATCGCGTGGTAGAAGCCGTTCATCGCGTACTTGACCTGCGTGGACCCGAACGCGGCGTTCTCCGAGGCGATCGTGATGTCGCACATGTTGGCCAGGTCCATCCCGTAGCCGGGGGCGACGCCAGCGACCGCCGCCACGGTGGGCTTGCGGTAGTCGTAGATCGCGACCATCAGCTTGTAGGCCAGGTCGGTGAACCGGGTCCGGTCGTCGCCGGTGGTGTCCTGCAGGACGTCGAGCGCCCAGCCGGCGCAGAAGAAGTCCTCGTTGCCGATGAACAGGACGCAGGCGACGTCGTCGTCCTCGGCCCAGGCCGCGAGCGCGGCGACGATCTCCTCGTGCAGCTCCCAGCCCAGCGCGTTGCGCTTCTCCGGGTGGTCGAGCTGCAGGATGCCGACCCCGTTCTCGACGGAGGTCCTCAGGTAGCGGTACTCGGTCACGCATGTCCTTCCAGTGTCGCCCGCCGCGCTCAGCAGCAGGCCTCGGTTCCGGGTCGGGTGGCGCCGGTCCCGCGGGCCGCGTCGCAGGCGGCGGCGAGGGAGTCGGCGGTGCCGGTGGGGTGGTCGGGCGGGCGACCGGCGAAGTCGGTCACCCCGGCCCAGTGCGCGGCGACGTCGGCCGGTCCGGGCGGCCGGCCGTCGGGGCCGGTGAGGCGGACGCCGTGCGAGCGCTCCCAGCGCAGCACCGAGGCCCAGCCGCCGCCGGTCTCGACGACCTCGCCGGTCAGCGGGCACGACGGCAGCGCCAGGGCGACGACGACCGGGGCGACGTCGGCGGCCCGCAGTGCCTGCGCGGGGCGGTCGCGGAAGACCTCCTCGGTCATCGAGGTCAGCGCCATCGGGGCGACGGCGTTGACCCGGATCCCGAACCGGTCGCCCTCGGCGGCCAGCGTCCGGGCCAGCCCGAGGATCCCGGCCTTCGCCGCGGCGTAGGCGGCCTGGCCGGGGTTGCCGTGCAGCCCGGCGCCCGAGGTGGTCAGCACGATCGACCCGCCCCGGAGCCGCAGGTGCGGCCAGGCCGCCGAGCAGGCCGTCCAGCTGCCGCGCAGGTGCACGTCGACGACGGCGTCCCAGTCGTCGTCGGTGAGCCGGGAGACCACGCGGTCGCGGGTCGCCCCGGCGTTGACGACGAGCACGTCGAGCCGGCCGAGCGCGTCGACGGTGTCGGCGACCAGGGCGCGTCCGTCACGGGCGTCGCCGGTCACCGGGTGCGCGCGGCCGCCGCCGGAGCGGATCCGCGCGACGACGGCGCCCGCCGCGTCGGCGGCGCGGGCGTGCACGGCGACCGTGGCGCCGGCCGCGGCCAGCGCGGTCGCGTACTCCGCGCCCAGCCCCCGGCCGGCGCCGGTGACCAGCGCGACCGTGCCCTCGGCGAACCGGGCGGTGTCCGTCGTGCTCACGCGGGCGCCGTGCGGTGGGCGAGCCAGAGGTCGAGGTCGGGCAGCCCCGCCAGGGTGTGCTTGCGGATCTTGCCGGTCGCGGTGACCGGGATGTCGGCGACGACGTGCCACTCGACGGGGGTCTTCGCCCGCGCGAGCCGCTGCCCGGCGACGTGGTCGAGCAGCGGGTCGACGCCGGCGGCGCGGGCGTCGTCGTCGAGGACCACCCAGGCGCCGACGGCCTCCCCGAGACGCTCGTCGGGCACGGCGGTGACCGCGACCCGCCGGACCCCGGGGGCCGAGGCGATCGCCAGCTCGATGTCCATCGTGGAGAACTTCTCGCCGCCCCGGTTCACGATGTCCTTGGTGCGCCCGACGATCTGGACCCAGCCCTCGTCGTCGACCCGGCCGACGTCGCCGGGGGAGAACCAGCCGTCGTCGTCGACCTGCTCGGCGGTGACGACCGGGTCGGTGTAGCACTCCAGCAGCTGGGGGCCGCGGATCCGCAGCCTGCCGACGGTGCCTGGCGGGACGAGCGCCCCGTCCTCGTCGACGACGGTCATCTCCATCCCGCGCAGCAGCCGACCGTCCCAGGCCCGCCTGCGCTCCAGCGGGTCGTCCGCGGCGGCGATCGCGAGGACGCCCGCGGTCTCGGTCATCCCGTAGGCCCGCACCACCCGCACACCCGCCTCCGACGCCCGGTCGACGATCTCCGGGGCGATCGCGGCGCCCGCGCAGGCGTAGGTGTCGAGACGGTGGCCCTCGGGACGGGTCCGGTAGCGCTCGACGAGGTCGGCGACGAACACGGTCGCGCCCATCATCAGCGTGACCCGCTCGGCCTCGATCAGCTCGACGGCGTCGTCGGGCCGCCAGCCGGACATCACCACCGAGCGGCCGCCCAGGAAGACCGGGAACACCACGGCCGCGACGAAGCCGCCCAGGTGCGACAGCGGCGTCGCGGCGAGGGTGACGGTGTGCTCCCCGGCGCCCAGCGCGTCGCGGAAGTTCACCAGGTGCGCGACGACGGCGCGGTGCGACAGCAGCGCCCCCTTCGGCGCCGCGGTGGTCCCGGAGGTGTAGAGCAGCAGCGCCGGGTCGGCGGGCCCACGGGTGACGGTGAGCGGCTCGTCGACGGCCGTCGCCGCGTCGGGGACCGCGACCCAGCCGGGGCGCCCGCCGCCGACGAGGTAGCGCACCACCGGGTCCAGGCCCGCCTCGTCGAGCAGCCCGTCGAGCTCGGCGGCCGGGTCGCGCGGGCCGAGGGCGTCGACCGTGCACACCACCGCGGGGCGGCAGTCGGCGACGATCTGGCGCATCTCGTGCTCGCGGTAGATCGGGATGACGGGCACGTCCACCGCGCCCGCCCGGAACGCCGCGACCTGCACCGCGAGCGCCTCGAGCCGGTTGGGCAGCTGGACCAGGACCCGGTCGCCCGGGGCCACGCCGCGCCGGACGAGGTCCTGGGCGATCGCGCGGGTCCAGCGCTCGAACTCGCCGTAGCTCACACGGCGGCCCTCGAAGCAGAACAGCTCCCGCTCGGGGTGGCGGGCGGCCGCCGCGGGGACGAGGTCGGCCAGTGTGGTCGCGGTCCACAGACCCGACGCGCGATAGCCGGCGTACCGGTAGGCGGTGCTGGCGGAGGGGGTGGCAGTCGTCATCGACGTGCTCCTACGGCTCGAACCGACGTGATCCGTCACCGTATCTAGTGACGGATCACTCGGTCAGGGTCCGAACGGCCGATCAGCGGCGGCGGAGGCGACCGAACGCCTCGCCGATCCGCTCCAGCACCTCGGGGTGGCGGATGACCTCCCGGTAGGCGGAGGTCTCGAACGACAGCGCACTGATCGGGTCCATCGTGGGCGAGCGCAGCGCCAGCTCCTTGTTGATCATCGCCGAGCGCGTGGTGGTGGCCGCGATCGACCGGGCCAGCTCCGTCGCGGCGCCGACCACGCCACCGGTGGGCACCAGGCGGTCGACCAGTCCGATCCGCAGCGCCTCCGCGGCGTCGATCCGGTCCCCGGAGAAGGTGAGCAGCTTGGCCTGGCTCAGCCCGACGATCTTCCACAGCGGGGAGAAGTACGGGGTCAGCCCGAACTTGATCTGCGGGAACCCGAACACGGCGTTCTCCGCGCCGATCCGGATGTCGCAGAACACGGCGATGTCGCAGCCGCCGCCCAGGGTCGGGCCCGCGCAGGCGGCGATGGTGGGCTTGGCGTAGTCGAGCAGCGCGCCGTAGACCCGCAGGCACATGGCGGAGTACTCGTCGCGGGAGTCCTCGGTGAACGCCGACTGCAGGTCGAGGTCGAGGCCCGCGGAGAACGCCTCCTCGCCGCCGGTGATCACGACGGCGGCGACGTCGTCGTCGGCCCGCCACGCGTCGAGCTGGTCGCCCAGCGCGGCGAACAGCTCCAGGCTGAGCGCGTTGCGCCGGTGCATGCGGTTGAAGGTGATCGTGCCGACGCCGTCGGCGACGGTGGTGCGGACGGCCTCGTCGTCGGCCATGGGGGTACTCCTCGGGTGCGGGGAACGGTGGGGGAGGGGTCGGGTCAGCGGGTGGCCGCGGGGCTGCGGCCCAGCAGCGACATCAGGTAGGCGCCGCCGACGCGGTCCTCGCGGGGCGGGAGCGCGCCGAGCTGGCGCATCATCTCGGTGATCTCGTACTGGGCGAGGTAGGACGACAGCAGCCCGTCGGTGAACTCCAGGAAGATGTCGCAGCCGTAGGTGCTGAAGGTGGCGTCGGGGGCGAGCTTCGCCGGGCCGTGGCCGTACTGGCGGAACAGGCACAGGGCCCGGCCGTCCTCCGGTGCGGTGAAGGTCTGGACCTCGTCGAAGGCGACGTCGGGCATGACCTCCCAGATCCGGTCGACGTAGGCGCGCATGCCGTCACGCCCGTCGATCACCTCCGGCCAGAAGACGGTGTCCTCCCAGCGGATGCCGGGGTGCAGGATCTCGAGCACGCGCTCGGTGTCGTGGGAGTTCCACGCCGCCAGCCAGCGGCGGGAGAAGTCGCGCAGGAAGGCCTCGGTCTGGGGTGCCGGCACGATGGCTCCTCGTCGGCTCGGAGGCCCGCGCCGATGCGGGCCGCGTGACACCACCCTAGCGGTGATTAACTTCCGGCGGAAGTGCGGACCAGCTCGACGAACCGGGCGAGCAGCCGGTCCAGCGCGTCGACGTCGACCGGGCGGTGCAGCAGCTGGGCGCCGACGATCATCGACAGGCACAGTTCGGCCAGCTCGTCGGCGTCCGCGCCCGCCCCGGCCTCGACGACGGCGGCCCGGACGACCTCCCGGCGGCGGCGGTCGACCTCCCGCTGTGCCGCCGCGACGGCCGGGTCACCGGTGCTCCATACCCGGATCGCGGCCTCCGCGTCGTGCGGGACCGTCCGGGCGAGCCGGCGCAGGAGCTCCAGGCGCTCCAGCGGCGCGAGCGGTGCCGCGGCCTCGCGGGCGATCTCCTCGGTCCGCGCGGCCCAGTGCTCCAGGAACTGCGCGACGAAGTCCGGCCAGTTGCGGAACCAGTTGTAGAACGACCCGCTCGACACCCCGAGGCGGCGGTGCAGGGCGGTCATCGACAGGTCGCGGGAGCCGGATCCGGACAGGATCTCGACGGCTGCCGCGTAGTAGTCCTCGCGGCCGACGTACTGCGGCACGGGCGGCTCCTCGGGTGCGGGTCGGGCCGGGTCAGCATCGCAGCCGTGCGCGGACCCTTCCGACATAGAGGCCTCTATGTTAACTTCCGCTAGGTCACAGCCGCAGAGATGTCGAAGGAGACGTCATGGGTGGGTTCCGGTCGCCGGACGAGGTGCACGAGTTCCTGGGTGGGATCTTCGAGGAGGCGATGGCCGACGAGACCATCGGACCGAAGCTGGCCGCGACCGGCATGAGCCTGCGGATGGACTACACCGACCCGGAGACGACGGTCCGTGTCGACTTCGCGACGAAGGAGATCACCACCGGCCCGGCGGCCGCGGTCGACTCCGACGCGACGCTGTCGATGAGCGCCGACACCGCCAACCAGTACTGGCAGGGCAAGGTCAGCCTGCCGCTGGCGATGGCCCGCGGGAAGATCACCGTCGGCGGCTCGGCGGCGCAGCTGCTGAAGCTCTCGCCGATCGCGAAGAGCCTCTACCCCCGCTACACGGCGATGCTCACCGACCGCGGGCGCGCCGACCTGGTCGTGGGCTGAGGTGGGCGGCACCGCCGCGCCCGCGACCGGGCGCGCCCACCACCCGCTCGACGTCTCGTCCGAGGAGTTCTGGCGGCTGGCCCCCGAGGAGCGGGAGCACACCTTCGCCCGGCTGCGCGCCGAGGCGCCGGTCTCCTGGCAGCGACCGGTGCACAGCCCGATGATGGACGGCGACGACGGCTCGCCCGGCTACTGGGCGGTCGTGCGGGCGGCGGACATCGCGACGGTGAGCCGCCGGGCCGACGTCTTCTCCTCGGCCACCGGCGGGGTGCTCGTCGAGGAGTTCCCCGAGGAGGTCCTGGAGATGGCCACCTCGATCCTCACCATGGACGACCCCCGGCACCGCAAGATCCGCAGGCTGGTCGCGTCGGTGTTCACCCCGCGACGGGTGCAGCGGATCGAGGAGCAGATCGCCCGGCAGGCCCGCGAGATCGTCGCGGACCTCGGGGACCGGGGCGAGGTCGAGCTGGTCTCCGCGGTGTCGGCGCGGCTGCCGATGTGGACGATCTCGGAGATGATCGGCATCCCGCCCGACCGCCGCGACGAGGTGGCCGCGGCCGCCGAGTCGATGGTCGCCTGGGGCGACGACGAGGGCACCGAGGGCTCCGACGCGGCGACGGTGATGCTCAACGGCATCGTCACGCTGCACGGCGCCTGCCAGGACGTCATCGACGCCCGGCGGGTGAGCCCCCGCGACGACCTCGTCTCGGCGCTGGTGGCCGCCGAGGTCGACGGCGAGCACCTCACCGACGACGACATCCGGTCGTTCTTCGTGCTGCTGTGCGTAGCCGGCAACGACACCACCAAGCAGACCACCACGCACACGGTCCGCGCCCTGACCGAGCACCCGGAGCAGCGGGAGTGGCTGTTCGCCGACTACGACGCCCGGATCGGGACGGCGGTCGAGGAGTTCGTGCGCTGGGCGAGCCCGGTGATGACGTTCCGGCGGACCGCGCTGGAGCGCTTCGAGCTGGGCGGACAGGTGATCGAGCCCGGGGACAGGGTCACGCTGTTCTACGGCTCGGGCAACCGCGACGAGCAGGTGTTCGAGCGCCCGCTGGAGTTCGACCTGTCCCGCACGCCGAACCCGCACGTGGCCTTCGGCGGCGGCGGGCCGCACTTCTGCCTCGGCTCGCACCTGGCGAAGGCCCAGCTGCGCTGGATCGTCCGCGAGCTCTACGACCGGCTGCCCGACCTGCGCGCCGACGGCGAGCCGGACCGGCTGGTCAGCACGTTCATCAACGGGATCCGACGGCAGCGGTGCGTGTTCACGCCCCGCTGAGCGACGACCGGTCAGCCGGTGCGGAGCACGGCCAGCGCGACCGCCGTGACCTCCGCCCGGGTGGCCGGCCGGTCGTGCGACGACGACGCGAGCCGGGTCAGGTCGTGGGCCACCGACAGCGCGGCCCGCACCCGCAGCCGGGCGGTCGGCTCGTCGAGGTCGAGCGCGTAGGCCAGCAGCGACCGGGTCCAGTCCTGCAGCTCGGTGCGGATCGTCGTCGCGGTCCGGCGCCGGGCGTCGTCGGTGAGGTGGTGGAACTCGGTCACGTACACCCCGAGCAGCGACCGGTTGGCCTGGCAGAACCCCACGTAGCGGTCGAGCATCCCGGCCAGGTCGACCGAGCCGGGGTGCCGGCGCCGGGAGCGCTGCTCGGCGTGCAGCCGTTCCGAGGCCAGGTCGAAGGCGGCGGTGAGGATGTCGGCCTTGGTCGCGAAGTGGTGCAGCAGGCTCGGGCCCGCCATCCCGACGGCGGCGCCGATGTCGTCGAGGCTGACCCCGGCGTAGCCGTGCACGTGGAACAGCTCCACCGCGCGGGCGACGATCTCCTCCCGGCGCGACCCGGGCCCGGGGTCGGCGACCACGTCGCCGGGCGGCTCGGCGGCGGCCGTCGCCGGGTCCGGGGGGGCGGAGAGCAGGCAGGCCAGTGCCGCGGCGGCGAGCACGGTGCGGACCTGGTCGTCGTCGAGGCTGGTCCCGGTCGACGACGGCGTCGCCATCGCCCCGAGCGCGCCGGTCACCATCACCCCGGCGGCCCGGTCGGTCAGCTCGGGCCGGGCCCGGCGCAACCGCCGCGACAGCCGTTCGAGCCCGCTGCGGAGCCGGCCGAGGACCGCGTCGCGGGCGTCGTCGCCGAGGAAGCGGCTCTCGCGCTGGAGCAGCGTCCACAGGTCCGCCCGCTCGGTCGCCACCCGGGCCAGGGCCGCGACCAGCACGTCGAGCGGGCCGTCGAGGTGCTCGTCCAGCGCGGCGGTGACCTCGTCCAGACCGCTCTCCAGGGCGGCGACGAGCAGCGCCTCCTTGTTGCGGAAGTGGCGGTAGACGGCCGGGCCGGTCAGCCCGACGTCGGCGGCGACGTCGCCGAGGGACACCTGGTGGTACCCGAGCAGGTGGAAGCGTGCGGCCGCGGTGCGCGCGAGCTGGGCACGACGTGCGTCGGCCTGCATCCGGCGCCGCGGTGCTGCATGCGGTGCGGCCACGTCCCACCCCCCTCCGGCCGGGACGACTCTAGAAGACCCGGCACCGCCGGACCGTTGCCGGTGCGGCCCGTCCACACTATTTTATCCGAATTAGAAACTGTCGTCGTCGACGGCGACCACACCGACGTGGAGGATCCGTGACCCATCCCGGCGCCCATGCCGCACAGAACCCGGACAAGATCGCCGCGATCCTCGCCGAGACGGGCGAGCGGGTGACCTACGCGGAGCTGGAGGAGCGCTCGGTCCGGCTCGCGAACGTCCTGCGGGAGGCCGGCCTGCGTCCCGGCGACGTCGTCGCCCTGCTGAGCGAGAACAACCTGCGGGTCTTCGAGGTCTACTGGGCCGCGATGCGCTCGGGGCTCTACGTCACCGCGATCAACCACAACCTCGTCGCCGAGGAGGCGGGCTACATCGTCGCCGACTCCGGGGCGGCCGCGCTCGTCGTCTCGGCGGGCAAGGCCGACGTCGCGAAGGCGGTGCTGGCGACCGGCGTCCGGCCCGGGCTGCTCCTGTCCTACGACGGCCAGGTCGACGGGTTCGGCTCCTACGAGGACGCGCTGGCCGCGGCGTCGGACGTCGCACCGGCCGAGCAGCCGCACGGCGCCCCGATGCTCTACTCGTCGGGGACGACCGGGCGCCCGAAGGGCGTGCGCCCGCCGCTGCCGCCGGTGCCCTTCACCGAGATCGGGGACCCGCTGGTCGGCCTGATCGGCCAGGCGTTCGGCGTCGGCCCGGACACCGTCTACCTCACCCCGGCGCCGATCTACCACGCCGCGCCGCTGCGCTGGTGCGGCGCCGTGCACGCGCACGGCGGGACCGTGGTGATGCTGCGCCGCTTCGACGCGGCCGCCGCGCTCGACGCGATCGCCCGGCACCGCGTCACCCACGCCCAGTTCGTGCCGACGATGTTCGTGCGCATGCTGCACCTGCCGCAGGAGCAGCGGGACGCGGCCGACGTCTCCTCGCTGCGGGTGGCCGTGCACGCGGCGGCGCCGTGCCCGGTCGACGTCAAGCAGGCGATGATCGACTGGTGGGGCCCGATCCTGGTCGAGTACTACGCCGGGACCGAGGGCAACGGCCTCACCATGACCGACAGCGCGACCTGGCTGACCAAGCCGGGCACCGTCGGCAGGCCGCTGCTGGGTGTCCTGCACATCTGCGACGACGACGGCCGTGAGCTGCCCACCGGCGAGATCGGCTCGGTCTACGTCGAGCGCGAGACCGTGCCCTTCGAGTACCACAACGACCCGGAGAAGACGAAGGCCTCGCAGCACCCCGAGCACGAGACCTGGACGACGCTCGGCGACATCGGCTACGTCGACGGGGACGGCTTCCTGTTCCTCACCGACCGCAAGTCGTTCATGATCATCTCGGGCGGGGTGAACATCTACCCGCAGGAGACCGAGAACGCCCTCGCCCTGCACCCGGCCGTGCACGACGTCGCCGTGATCGGGCTGCCGGATCCGGAGATGGGGGAGCGGGTCACCGCGTTCGTCCAGCCGCGCGCCGGCGTCGCGACCGGCCCGGAGCTGGAGCAGGAGATCATCGCGTTCGTGAAGTCGCGGATCGCCGGGTACAAGGCCCCGCGCAGCGTCCGGTTCGTCGACGACCTGCCGCGCACCGAGACCGGAAAGCTCGTCAAGGGCGAGCTGCGCGCCCGCTACGCGACCACCTGAGCGGCCCCGCCGCACCGGGGAGGTGGGATCAGGGGCGCAGCGAGTAGAGGATCATCGACTGGGCGACGGCGATGGTCCGGTCGATCTCGCCGCGCTCCGGGTCCCACCACTCCACGGTCCAGTTCAGCGACCCCATGATCAGCATCCGGCCGATCGACGAGTCGACGTCCGGGCGGAGCTGTCCGGCCGCGCGCAGGTCCTCGATCAGCCCGCGCCAGATCTCGTGGTACTCGGCGATCTGCTCCCGGGCCCGCGCGGACAGGTGCTCGGGCAGCTGGTTGGCGTTGCGGACGACGGCCCGCGCGTAGTCCGAGAGCTGCAGCTCGTGGCGGAGCTGGGCCTCGACCGCGGCGGCGAGCCGGTCGGCGGGCGGGGTGCCGTCGGGCAGCGCCCCGAGCACCGCGGTCAGGTGCTCGCGCATCGACGCCGCCCCGGTCGCCACGACGTCCTCGATGAGGTCCTCACGCGAGGGGTAGTAGTAGTAGATCGCCGGCGCCTGGATCTTCGCGACCTGCGCGATGTCCGACAGCCGGGTCCCCGCGAAGCCCCTCTGGCTCAGCACCTGCGCCGCGGCGTCCAGCAGGCGGGCCCGGGTGCGGGCCGACTTGCTGTCGCTGCTGTCGCTGCTGTCGCTGCTGTCGGTGCCGTCCGGCTCGGCCGGTACGACCGCGTTCGTCTTCCGTGCCACCGGGGAAGGATAGTCCGAGCCGCTTCCGCTGGCCGGGATCGGCGCACCCGGCCGGTGTCGCCGACGGCCGGGGGACCGGCCGCCGGCGACCCGCTCAGCCGCGGTAGCGGGCGGCGATGTCCCGCCCGACGATCTCCTTCATGATCTCGGTCGTGCCGCCGTAGATGGTCTGGATGCGGCCGTCGGCGAAGGCGCGGGCCACCGGGTACTCGAGCATGAAGCCGTAGCCGCCGTGCAGCTGCACGCACCGGTCGGTGATCCGCTTCTGCAGCTCGGTCAGGTACCACTTGCCCTTCGCGGCCTCGACCGGCGTCAGCTCGCCCCGGTTGAACGCCAGCACCGCGCGGTCGGTCCACGACTCGGCGACCTCGAGCTCGGTCTCCATCTCGGCCAGCACGAACCGCGAGTTCTGGAAGTCGCCGATGGCCTGCCCGAACGCCTGGCGCTCGAAGCAGTAGCGGGCGGTGTGCTCGTAGACCGCCCGCGCCGCGGTCACCGCGGAGGAGATCAGGCCGAGCCGCTCCTGCGGCAGGTGGCTCATGAGGTGCATCAGGCCGTGGCCCTCGGTGCCGATCAGGTTCTCGGCGGGCAGCCGGACGGAGTCGAAGAACAGCTCGCCGGTGTCCTGGGCGTGCAGGCCGACCTTCTCCAGACGGCGCCCGCGCCGGAAGCCGTACATGTCCCGCTCGACGACGAACAGGCTGAACCCGCGCGAGCCCGCCTCCGGGTCGGTGCGCGCGGCGACGATCACGAAGTCGGCCGACAGGGCGCTGGAGATGAAGGTCTTGGAGCCGTCGAGCACCCAGCCGTCGCCGTCGCCGTCGCGGCGGGCCGAGGTGCGGATGCCCTGCAGGTCGCTGCCGGTGCCGGGCTCGGTCATCGCCAGCGCGCCGAGCATCTCGCCGCGGGCGAACGGGGCCAGCCAGCGCTTCTTCTGCTCGTCGGTGGTGAGGTCGAGCAGGTAGGCGAGCACCAGGTCGTCCTGCAGGCCCAGGGTCATCCCGAAGGAGGTCGCGCCGACCCGCGCGACCTCCTCGTTCACCACCATCCGGTACCGGTAGTCGGTCTCGCCCGCGCCGCCGAACTCCTCCGGCACGGAGAGCGCGTAGACGCCCTGCTCGGCGGCGGTGCGGAACACCGCCGGGTCGATGGCGTGCGCGCGCTCCCAGTCCAGGTAGTGCGGCTCGACCTCGCGGGCCAGGAACTCGCGCACGGTGGCGCGGTACTGCTCGTGGTCGTCGGTGTAGAGCTCTCGGCGCATGGGGTCTCCTCGGTCGGCGGGCGGGGCCCGGTGGTGACGCGGCCGGGCCGGGGCGCCGGCACCCGATCCGGCGAACCGGAGCGTCACTATTCTAATGTAGGTTAACAAAGGGTCGATCGTCGGCGACGGTGCCGGGGGCCCGTCCGGAGCGGGGAGGCGTGACCGCCATGACCGACGTGCGACGCGTGCAGCTGCTGTGCGCCTGGGCCGGCCCGGCGACGCTGGTCGTCGCGCTGGGCGGCTGGGCGCTGGCCGGGGTCCTCCCGCTGCCACCCGGGCCCACCGACGGGCTCGCCGAAGTCGTGGCCTTCTACGGCTCGCCGACGACCCGGGCCGGGCTGGTCGTGACCTCGGTCGGGATGTGCCTGCCCGCGCCGCTGCTGGCGGCGATCTCGGTGCAGATGTTGCGGATGGAGGGGCGGGTGCCGATCCTGTCGTTCCTGCAGCTCCTCCTGGGCGCGGTCACGGTCGTGCTGCTGCTCGTGCCGATGCTGCTGCTGGGTGTCGCCGGGCTGCGCGCCGACCGCGCGCCGGAGCTGGTGCAGCTGCTGCACGACACGGCCTGGCTGCTCTTCCTCACCCCGGTCGCGCCGTTCGCCCTGCAGAACATCACGATCGGTCTCGCCGTCCTCGGTGACCGCTCGGGGGTGCAGGTCTTCCCGCGGTGGAGCGCGTACGCGAACTTCTGGGCGGCGTTCCTGTTCTGCCCCGCCGTGCTCGCCTTCTTCTTCCTCCGCGGCCCGTTCGCCTGGAACGGCGTCTTCGTCTTCTGGCTCGGCACCGTCGTCTACGGGGCCTGGCTGGCCGGGATGTTCCTGCTCGTCCGCCGGGCCGTGCTCACCGACCCGACCGGCGTCGTGGCGCCCGCCCCGGTCGCGACGGCGCCCGCGTCGTGACCGCGGACCTCCCCGACTTCCTCCTCCCGGCCGGAGCCCCACCGGCCCGGGCCGCCGCCCCGGCGACGGCGCCCGCCGAGGCGCCCCGGGCGGACGGCCACGTGCCCGGCGAGGCGGGGCTCTGGGTGTTCCTGCTCGGTGACATGACGCTGTTCGGCGCGTTCTTCGTGGCCTTCGTCGTGCAGGGCCGCGCCGACCCGGCCGGGTTCGCCGACGGCGCGGCCGCGCTGGGCACGACGACCGGCGGCGTCAACACGCTGGTCCTGCTGACGAGCTCGCTGCTCGTCGCCTACGCGGTGCGCGCGGTCCGGGAGGGGCGGGCCGGCGTCGCCCGTGTCCTGCTGGCGGGCACCGTCGCCTGTGGTGCCGGCTTCGCCGTCCTCAAGACCGGTGAGTACGCCGCCGAGGTCGCCGCGGGGAACACCCCGACCACGTCGCTGCTGTTCACCTACTGGTTCGTGCTGACCGGGATCCACCTGTTCCACGTGGCGGTCGGGCTGGTGCTGCTCGGCGTCGTGTGGTGGCGGCTGCGCGCGGGGACCGCGGGCCGGGTGCGCACGGCCGAGGGCGCCGCGGCCTACTGGCACATGGTCGACCTGCTGTGGCTCGTGCTGTTCGCCCTCCTCTACCTGGGCTTCCCGCGATGAGCGCCGTGCGACCGGCACTCGTGTGGGCCGGGCTGGTCGTGGTGACCCTGCTGTCCTGGTGGGCGGGGGCGCACCACCCGGCGGACGGCGACGGCGCCCGTGCGGTGTTCGCCCTCGTCCTGGCGGTGGCGTTCGGCAAGGCCTGGGTCGTCGGACGGGAGTTCATGGAGCTGCGGCACGCACCGGTGGCGCTGCGCCGCGCCTTCGACGCCTGGGTGCTGGTGTTCGGCGTCGCGCTCGGTCTGCTCGTCCTGCTCTGACCGCTCGTAGGTGAATCGCCACTAGGTAGGTGGCGGGAGGGTGTCGCGTCCGCGCGGGCCCGGCGCCGGTGCCGGCGCGGCCCCCGGTCGGGTGCCCCGCCGTGCCGTCCGTCGCCGTGGGCCGCCGTCCCGGCCGCCGATCCGGGCAGTGGCTCCGAGCTGCGGGAACGTGCCCTCGTGCGGCGCGGGGTCCGGGATGTCCGGGTCCGCCCCGCCGGACCGGCGACCCGTCGCGCGACACCGTCGGGTGAACAAGCGGCCGCACGGAAAAACCTCCGCGGCCGCCGTAACTCCCGAATCTAATCCTCGTTTAAGAAGTCAGGACTAGGCCGGGCCGATGACGGAGGTCACTCGATGACGAGGACGCGTACCGCCCCCACGGGGACTCCCCACGGGGCGACGACGGGGGGTCGCCGGTGAGCGGCACCCGGGCGCCGTCGCTGCGGGGGATCGTGCAGACGACCGGCAGCTTCACCGCGTTCGTCCTGGACACCGCCCGCACGGTGACCAAGCGGCCGTTCCCGCTGGGCGAGTTCCTGTCCCAGACGCGGTTCATCGCCTCGGTCTCCCTCGCGCCGGCGATCATGGTGACGATCCCGTTCGTCGGCGTCGTCATCCTGCTGATCAACCAGCTGCTCGCCGAGATCGGCGCGCTGGACGTGGCGGGCGCGGTGACCGGCCTCGCGGTGCTCCGCCAGATCGGACCCGTCGCCGCGGTGCTCGTCACCGCGGGCGCCGGCGCCACCGCGATCGCGGCGGACCTGGGCGCCCGCAAGATCCGCGACGAGATCGACGCCATGAACGTCATGGGCATCGACCCGCTGCACCGGCTCGTGATGCCCCGCGTGCTGGCCTCGGCGGTGGTCGCCCTCTGCCTCAACGCGGTGATCACCGTGGTCGGCGAGATCGTGGCCTACGTGGTGTCGGTCGGGCTGCAGGGCGCCTCGGCCGGGCAGTTCGTCGCGACGCTGACGCTGCTCACCGACGAGGGTGACTTCCTGGTCAGCTCGTTCAAGGCGCTGCTGTTCGGCACCCTGGCCGGTCTCGTCGCCTCCTACCGCGGGCTCAAGACCGAGGGCGGCCCGAAGGGCGTCGGCCAGGCCGTCACCGAGACCGTCGTCATCTCCTTCGTCCTGCTCTTCATCATCAACGCCCTGCTGACCGCGGTCGACATCCAGCTGAAGCTGGAAAGGATCTGAGGACCCGCTCGTGAACACATCCGAAGGCTCCGCCCTGCGGCGCGCCGTGGACCGCCCCCGGGCCGGCCTGCGCGTCGTCGGCGAGCAGGTCGAGTTCTACCTGAAGGCCTACGCCGGCATCCCGGTCGTGGTCCGCCGCTACCTCGGCGAGGTGCTGCGCCAGCTCACCGCCATCAGCTTCGGCACCGGCGCGCTGGTCCTGATCGGCGGCAGCGTCGTCGTCGTGTCGATCCTGACCGCGAGCGCCGGCGCGATCGTCGGCCTCCAGGGCTACGAGGCCCTGAACGCCGTCGGCACCGACGCCCTGACCGGCTTCCTCGCCAGCTACATCAACATCCGGCTGGCCGCCCCGCTGATCGGCGGGGTCGCGCTGGTCTCCACCATCGGTGCCGCGTTCACCGCCGAGATCGGCGCCCAGCGGATCAGCGAGGAGATCGACGCGATCGAGGTCATGGCGGTCCCCGCCGTGCCCTACCTGGTCACGACCCGGATCCTGGCCGGCACGATCGCGATCGTCCCGCTCTACGCACTGGCGCTGATCGCCTGCTTCGCCACCACCCAGCTGATCGTGGTGCTCGGCTACGGCCAGTCGGTCGGCACCTACAACCACTACTTCTCCACCTTCCTGGTCCCGACCGACGTGCTCACCTCGGTCCTGCAGGTCACCCTGATCGCCTTCGTGGTGATGTCGATCCACGCCTTCTACGGCTTCACCGCCTCCGGCGGTCCCGCCGGGGTGGGCGCCGCGGTCGGGCGCGCGGTCCGGCTGTCGCTGATCGCGGTCATGGTGACGGCGCTGGTGACCGCGGTCCTGCTCTACGCGGACCCCGAGACCCTCCACCTGTCCCGATGAGCGGGGCGGAGACACGGCACGAGGTCCGCGGCCTCGCCGCGATCGGGGTGCTGCTGCTGTGCGCCGCGCTCGTGGTGGCGTCCTACCTGGACGTCTTCACCCCGGGTGTGCCCGCCACCGTCCGCACCGACCGGGCCGGTCTGCTGATGCAGCCCGACGCCGACGTCGCCCTGCGCGACGTGCGGGTCGGGCGCGTCTCGGCCGTCGAGCCGGACGGGAACGGCGGCGCGGTGGTCAGCCTCGCGATCGACCCGTCCAAGCTGGACCTCATCCCGGGCGACGTGACCGCGCAGATCATCTCGCCGACGGTGTTCGGCCCCAAGTACGTCGACCTCGTCCCGCCGGCCTCGCCGTCGACGACGACCCTGGCCGCCGGCGCCGTCGTCCCGGCCGCCGCGGTGCAGACCGAGGCCAACCTGGTCTTCGACAACCTGAACCGGTTGCTCACCACGATCGACCCGGCGAAGGTCAACACGGCGCTGGGCGCCCTGTCGACCTCGCTCAACGGCCGCGGCGACAAGCTCGGCGCCACGCTGGTGTCGTTCAACCGGTACCTGGAGCGGATCAACCCGTCGCTGCCCGCGCTGCAGCGCGACCTGCAGGCCGCGGCCCCGGTGTTCGACACCTACGCCGACGTCAGCCCGCAGCTGCTCGACGTGGTCCGCAACGTCACGACCACCGGCGGCACCATCGTCGAGAAGCAGGCGGGGATCGACGCCACGCTCGCGTCGCTGTCGATGTTCGCGACCGACGTCTCCGGGGTGCTGGAGGCCAACACCGACGGCCTCGACCGGACCCTGAAGACGCTCCGCCCGACCACCGAGGTGCTCGGCCGCTACGCGCCGACCTTCCCCTGCACCTTCGACAGCCTCAACTACCTGCAGAAGCTGCTGCTGCCGACCTTCGGCGGCGCCCAGCCGGGCCTGCGCTCGCTCACCACGTTCCAGCCGGGCGAGCAGGGCTACACCCCCGAGAACGCGCCGTCCCTCGGCATCGACCAGCCCAACTGCGGCACCGGGATCCCCGCACCGGGCACGTTCCCGCGGCACGCCTTCTACCCCGACGGCTCCCCGCGTCTGGACACCCGCGACGCACCGGTGCAGGTCCGGGACACCCCGATCGCGGTCCTGATCGGCGGCGACGAGCTCGGCCCGACCATCCAGGAACGCCTCGGGGGGGCCCCGGCCGCACTCGGTGCGCTCACCGCCCCCGCCGGCCCGACCGCGGAAGGAGGAGGCCGATGAGCGGCATCCGGGGCAACCTCGTCCGGGTCGTGGTCTTCGCCGTGGTCGCGGCCCTGTGCGCGGCCTTCGTCGTCGTCGCCTATGGCTCGGTCCGGTTCGGCGAGACGGCCCGCTACACCGCCGAGTTCGTCGACGCCTCCGGCCTGAAGGCCAAGGACGATGTCCGGGTGGCCGGCGTGACCGTCGGTCGTGTCGAGTCCGTCGACGTCGGCGCCGACAACCTCGCTCGGGTCGAGTTCTCGCTGCGCTCCGACGTCCCCGTCGAGCAGGCGTCGGAGGGCGCGGTCCGCTACAAGAACCTGCTCGGGCAGCGCTACCTGGAGCTGCTGCGGGGCGCACAGCCGACCCCGCAGCTGGCCGACGGCGGCGTGATCCCGGCGTCCCGGACCCGGCCCGCGATCGACCTCGACGAGCTCTACAACGGCTTCACCCCGCTGTTCGAGGGCCTCCAGCCGGCGCAGGTCAACCAGCTCGCCGAGTCGCTGATCTCGGTGCTGCAGGGGCAGGGCGGCTCCGTCCGCACGCTGCTCGGCCAGATCGGCACGCTGACCGGCACCCTGGCCGACCGCGACCGCGTCATCGGCGAGGTCGTCACCAACCTCAACGGTGTGCTCGGCACGCTCGACGCGCGCAAGGACAACGTGCACGAGCTGGTCACCCAGCTGCAGACGCTGGTCAGCGGGCTCGCCGCCGACCGCGGCTCGATCGGGCGGTCGCTGGAGCGCGCCGACCACCTGGCCGGCACCGTCGAGAGCCTGGTCCGCGAGGCCCGGCCCGACGTCGCCGGCACCGTGCACGAGCTCGACCGCCTGACCCGGCTGGTCAACGACGACTCCGACCGGCTCAACGTCTACTTCCAGCAGCTGCCCGGCTACTACCAGCTGCTCGGCCGCGCCGGGATCTACCAGCAGGGCTTCCAGTTCTACCTCTGCGGCGTGCAGGTCCGCCTCGACCCCGGGGTCGGCCCGCCGATCATGACCGACACCATCGCGAGCCAGGAGGCGAGATGCCAGTTCTGACCCGCCGCCGTTTCGAGGAGATGAACCTCCTCCGGATCGGGGCCGTCGCGCTGGTGATCGCGGTGGTCGCGACCGTCATCGCGCTGAACTCCGGCTACCTCTACCGCCAGCTCACCTCCGGCACCTACTCCGCGCTGTTCTCCGAGGCCGCGGGCCTCAAGACCGGCGACGAGGTCCGGCTGGCCGGCGTCGTCGTCGGCAAGGTCGACTCCGTCGAGCTCGCCGGCAAGACCGTCGACGTGGGGTTCACCGTCTTCGACGGCAGCACCCTCGGCGAGTCCACCGGCGCGTCGATCAAGACGGCGACGGTGCTCGGCGCGAAGTTCCTCGAGGTCCGCCCGTCCGGGCCAGGACGGCTGGACGACGGGGCGCAGATCCCGCTCGACCGGACGTCCGCGCCCTACGACGTCCAGGAGCTGCTGGACACCCTCACCCGCAAGACCGAGGACCTCGACGTGCCCCGCGTCGCGGAGTCCCTGAACACCGTGGCCGACACCTTCGCCGACACCCCGCCGGAGCTGCGCTCGGCGCTGGAGGGGCTGGGCAGGCTGTCCCAGACGATCTCCTCGCGGGACGCGGAGCTGCAGGAGCTGCTCTCGCACACCGCGAGCGTCTCCGGCGTCCTCGCCGAGCGGAGCGGCTCCATCACCACGCTCGTCTCGGACGGGAACCTGCTGCTCGAGGAGCTGCGGGCCCGTCGCGAGGTGATCCGGTCGCTGCTGCTGAACGTCACCGGCGCCGTCCAGGAGGTCGAGGGGCTCGCCCGCGACAACCAGCAGCAGCTGCGCCCGATGCTCGACGAGCTGGAGAGGACCCTCGACCTGCTGCGGGCCAACGACCGCAACCTCGCCGCCGCGATCACCGGCCTGGACACCTACGCCGGCAGCCTCGGCGAGGCGATCTCCAGCGGACCGTGGTTCTTCGCCCTCGTGCCGAACCTGGTGCCCACGAACCTGGCCCAGCAGAACCTGCCCTCGGTGCTCGACCAGCTGACCCCGGTCTCCCCGGCCGTCGGCCCGGCACCGGGTACCCCGCAGGGAGGCGGGAACTGATGGCTCTCGTGACCCGCAACCGCGTGCTGCTGCTCGTGGTGGTCCTCGTCGTCGCGGCCGGTGCGGCCGTCTGGGCCCTGGTGAGCCCCGGTACCCGCACCGTCACCGCGTACTTCGACCAGACCGTGAACCTCTACCCGCACGACGAGGTCCGCGTCCTCGGCGTGCAGGTCGGCACCATCGACTCGGTGGAGCCGCGGCCGGACGCGGTGAAGGTCGTCATGAGCTACGACGCCGACGTCCCGCTCCCGGCCGACGCGACCGCGGCGATCATCTCCCCGACCCTGGTGGGCGTCCGGTACGTGCAGCTCGGACCGCCCTACGACGGCGGCCCGCAGCTCGCCGACGACGCCGAGATCCCCCGCGAGCGCACGGTCGCCCCGGTCGAGTTCGACCGGATCAAGACCGAGGTCGCCGGGCTGGCGAAGGCGCTCGCGCCGCAGTCCGCCGAGACCGAGGGTGCGCTGAACCGGCTCCTCGACACGACCTCGGCGAACCTGCAGGGCCAGGGCCCGCTGATCCGCGACACCATCCGGAAGCTCTCCGACGCGGCGTCGACGCTGGCGAACGGACGCGAGGACATCTTCGCCACCGTCCGGAACCTGCAGACCTTCGTCACCGCGCTCAAGGACGCCGACGCCCAGGTCCAGCGCTTCCAGGGCCAGCTCGCGGACGTGTCGGGGATCCTCGCCGACAACCGCGACGCCCTGGCCAGGGTGCTGGAGAGCCTCGACCGGGCCGCACCCGTCGTGCAGCGCTTCGTCGCCGACAACCGCGACCAGCTCACCGAGGACCTGCGCAAGGCCGACGACGTCGTCCGCACAGTGTCGCAGAACCGGCAGGCGCTGGGCGACCTCCTGCAGAAGGCGCCGTTCCTGGTGTCGAACTTCGCCAACTTCATCGACGAGAAGACCGGCGCGGTCACCGCGAACGTCGCCGTGACCAACCTGCGCAGCCCGGCCGCGTTCGTCTGCGACGCGGCGGCCGCCGTCGCGCCGTCCCGCGAGGCCGACCCGGCCGCGGCCTACGCCTGCCGGGCGGGCCTGGGCCCGCTGCTCGACCTCGCCCGGGTCGACTCGCCGCCGGTGGCGGTCAACCCGCTGCAATACGGCGACCCGTCGGCCCCGGCGCTCCCGTCCATCCCGTCGCTGGGAGGCAACTGATGACGCGCCGAGCCGCGCGCACCGCCCGGGTGGTGGCGGCCCTGGCCACCGTCGCCGTCGCGACGAGTGCCTGCGGGTTCTCCAGCCTGGGCGAGCTGCCCCTCCCGCTGCGGGCCGGGACGGGCCCGGACGCCTACCAGGTCACCGTGGAGATGGAGCAGGTCGCGAACCTCGTCCCGAACGCGGAGGTCATGGTCGCCGACGTGCCCGTCGGGTCGGTCGTGCGCACCGAGGTGAAGGACTGGAAGGCGGTCCTCACCGTCAGCCTGGACAAGGCCGCCGTGCTGCCGGCCAACGCCGTCGCCCGGGTCGCGCAGAAGAGCCTGCTCGGCGCCGAGTACCTGGAGCTGGCCCCGCCGGACGGGGCCGCCCCCGAGGGCCGCCTCACCGACGGCGCCGTGATCGGGCTCGACCGGTCCGGGCGCTACCCCGAGACCGAGGAGCTCCTCGGCGCGCTGTCGGTCGTGCTCAACGGCAGCGGGCTGCAGCAGGTCCGCACGATCACCACCGAGCTCAACCGGGTGTTCGACGGTCGCCAGGACGACCTGCGCTCCCTCGTGGGGAACCTGGAGCGGTTCGTCGGCGGGCTCGACGCCCAGCGCGACGACATCGTCCGCGCCCTCGACGCGGTGAACCGGCTCGGCGGCACGCTGAACGCCGACAACGCCACCCTCGCCCGCGGCATCGACACGATCCCCGGGGCGCTGAAGGTGCTCAACGAGGACCGGGAGAACCTGGTCCGCACCCTGGAGCAGGTGCAGCGGCTCGACTCCGCGGTCGGGACGCTGTCCGACCGGTCCAAGGAGGACCTGCTGGCGAACCTGCGGCAGATCCGGCCCGCCGTCGCCCGGCTGGCCGACGCGGGCACCGACCTCACCCAGGGAATCGAGCTGCTGCTCACCTTCCCGTTCCCGGCGTCGACCGCGTTCCCGGGGATGTTCAAGGGCGACTACGGCAACCTGTTCCTGACCCTGGACCTCACCCCGGAGGTCCTGCGGCGCAACCTGCTCGACGGCTTCCAGCTGCCCGGCCCGGACGGGCCCGGCGTGCTGGCCGTCCCGCCGCTGGGCGCGCCGCCGGCCCTGACGGCGCCACTGGCCCCGTTCCAGGACCTGACGAAGCCGCTCGACGGCGTGCTGCCGCTGCCGGGCGCCGACCGGCCCGCGGACCCGCCGGACGGGTCCGGGTCCGACGGCATCCTCGGCGGACTCCTGGGAGGTGGCCGATGAGGGCCTCGTCGGTGCGGATCTCCCGCACGACCGCACGCAAGCTGGTCGCCTTCCTGGTGATCGCCGCGATCGCCGTCGGCTGGGGCGCGGTCACCTACCTCAACGTCCCGCGGATGCTGGGCATCGGGCGGAACGCGGTCACCGTCCAGCTCCCCGCCGGCGCGGGCCTCTACGTCAACGGCGTGGTGAGCCTGCGCGGGGTGACCGTCGGCCAGGTCGACGCGGTGCGGCTGACCCGCGACGGTGTCGAGGCCGACATCCAGGTGCTCGACGACCACCCGATCCCGGTGGACTCCGCGGTCGAGGTCCGCAGCATCTCCGCGGTCGGCGAGCAGTACATCAACTTCGAGCCGCGCACGACGGGCGGCCCGTTCCTGACCGACGGCGCGGTCGTCCCGGTGCAGCAGGTCTCCCTCCCGACGACGACGGGGGAGCTGCTCTCGCAGGCCAACGCGCTCGCCGCGTCGGTGCCGGGGCAGAAGCTGAACACCACGGTCGGTGAGCTCGGCGAGGCGTTCGCCGGTGGCGGCGAGGACCTCGGCCGCCTGATCGACTCCTTCGACCTGCTGACCCGGGAGGCGACCGCCAACCTCGACCCGACGGTGCGGCTGATCGACGACCTCGACCCGGTCCTCGCCACCCAGAACGCGACCTCCGGCGACATCCGCACCTACGTCGCGAACCTGGCGTCGTTCACCGGGCGGCTGACCGAGGCCGACCCCGCGCTGCGCGGCACCCTCGACCGCTTCCCGCCGGCGCTCGACGAGGTGGCCGGGTTCGTGAAGCAGATCGGGGACCCGCTCCCGGACCTGCTGAACAACCTGACCTCGGTCGGCGAGGTCGCCCGCGTCTACGTCCCGCACCTGGAGCAGACGCTGACCCTGCTGCCGTCGACCTTCGACGCCTCGATCGGCGCGGTCAGCGGCTCGCCCGTCCCGGGCACGATCATGATCAACCTGCAGACGCAGGTGAACGACCCGGCGCCCTGCCTGGACGGGTTCATCGTCGACCGGCGGCCGCCGACCGACGTCTCCCCGGCCCGCCCGGGCGTGGGCGTGCGCTGCACCGACCCGGACCCGCTCAAGGCGGCCCGTGGCGGGAAGGCCTACCTCTGCCCGCCGGGCTCCCCGATCCCCGACGGCCGCGGCCCCGACGCCGCGTCCTGCGGCTTCCGCTTCCAGAGCCCGGAGGAGGCGGCCGCGGCGCGCGAGGCGGCGGTCGCGACCCAGCTCGAGGTGGCGGGCCGCCAGAGCGACCGGGTCGAGGACAACCCGTTGCGACCCGGGAACCTGCCGACCACCGGTGACGGGAACACGAACCCGGAGGAGAACCAGCCGTTCTCGCCGGGGGAGGAGGGCTACACCCCCTCCGACGCCGCGTCGCTGGACGGCGTCTTCCTCGCCCCCGGCAGCAACACCCCGATCGTCGACGGGAACAGGGTCCGGTCGTCGAACCGCGGGTGGCAGGCCATCGTGCTCGACCCGCTGGGGGTGGAGGGATGAGCCGCCCCCGGTTCCGGCTGCCGCCGCGGTCGCTCGCCCTGCCGATCGGGCTGGGCGTGGTCGCGCTCCTGCTCGCCGCGCTGGTCACGGTGCTGGCCGTCCGTCTCGTCGGCGGGACCGGCGACGACGAGCCGGCACTGGTCGCGGCCCGGCAGACCGCGACCGACCTGCTCACCATCGCCCCGGACACCGCGGACGCGACGCTGCGCCGGCTGGAGGACGCGACGACGGGGGAGTTCCACGAGCAGCTGGGCAGCCGGTCCGGGACCTTCGCCGGGACCATCCGCGACGCGAAGGTGAGCTCGACCGGTGAGGTGTCCGCGGCCGGCGTCGCCGAACGCGGACCCGGCCGCGCGGTCGTGCTGGTGTCCGCCGACTCCACGGTGCACAACGCGCAGGTCCCCGACGGCGAACCCCGCCAGTACCGGATGCGGATGACGGTCGAGCAGGAGGACGGACGATGGCTGGTGTCGAGGCTGGAGTTCGTGCCGTGACCGGCGCGGACACGACGGGCACGGACACCGCGGGCGCGCCGGACACCGACGCCGCGGACACCCCGGGCCCGGGGGCGCGGCCGCGCTCGCGACGGGGCCTCGTGGTGGCACTGCTCGTGGTGATCGCGCTGCTCGCCGTCGCCGCCGGGGTGTGCGCGTGGCTGCTCGTCGCGCGGTCGGACGACCAGCGCACCCGCGACGACGTCCTGGCCGCGGCCACGGCCGGCGCCCAGACCCTGCTGTCCTACGACGGACGCAAGCTCGACGCGGCGTCCACCGTCGTCGACGACACCACGACCGGGAACTTCCACGACGACTACCGGCGTCTGTTCGACGAGAAGGTCCGGCCCAACGCGGAACGGCTCGGCGCGCGGACGATCGCCCGGGTCGTCGGGGCCGGCTGGGTCGGCTGGTCCGGCTCGGACGCCCAGGTGCTGGTGTTCCTGAACCAGAGCACGACGACGAACGCCGGCGAGCGCGTGGACACCGTCCAGGCGACGCTCACGATGCGGGAGGTGGACGGCCGATGGCTGATCGCCGGACTGGACCAGGTGTGACCGACACGGCGACCGACCCCGACACGGCGGACGCCGCCCCGACGGACGCCGACACGGCGGACGCCGCCCCGACGGACGCCGACCCGACGGACACCGCGCCCGCCGGCGCCGGCCCGGTCGGTGCGGAGCCGGACGGGGCCGCTCCCGCGGACGCCCCGCGACGGCGCGGGCGGCTCGCCGTGGCGGCCGTCGCGCTGCTGCTGGTCGTCGCCCTCGCCGCGGCGGTCCTGTCGGTGTTGGCGTGGCGGGGCACCGCCGGCACCGTCGCCGACCGGGACGAGGCGACCGCCGTCGCGTCGCAGGTCGTGCGGGACTTCATCGGCATCGACGCCGACAACGCGAAGGGCAACGTCGACAACATGCTCGCCGTCGCGACCGACCCGTTCCGGACCGAGCTGGGTCGCTTCTCGGAGGTGTTCGGGGCCATCCTGGCGCAGGGGAAGGTCAAGGCCGAGGGAGGGATCGACGCGGTGGGCATCGAGCACATCGACGCCGACACGGCGACCGTGCTGGTCAGCGCCAGCACCACGGTCCGCAACACCGAGGTCCCCAACGGCGCCCCGCGCGACTTCCGGCTGCTGCTCGGGCTGCGGCACGAGGACGGGGCGTGGAAGGTGTCGACCGTGGAGGTGGCCCCGTGACGCACGACGACGAGACCGGCACGGACCGCGCCGGTGCGGTCGCGGTGACCGACCCCGGGCCCGCCACGACCCCCGCCGCGGACGCCGGCGGGGGCGGGGACACCACCGGGACCCGTCCCGGCCGCGGTGCCCGCCTGCGCGCCGCGCTCGGCGCCGCCCGGCGCGGCCTGTCCCGGCGTCGCCGGACGCTGCTGTGGACGACGACGGTGGTCTCCGTGCTGCTGCTCGTGGCCGCGGCGGTGCTGTACGCCGCCGTCGTCCGGCCTGCGCAGCAGACCGAACAGGCCCGGGTGGACGGACTGGCGGCGGCCCGCACCGGTGTCGAGCAGGTCCTCAGCTACCAGCCGGCGTCGAAGGACGCCGACGTCGCACGCGCCCGCGGCCTGGTCACCGGCGACTTCGGACGCCAGTTCGACTCGGTGCTCGACTCCGTCGTCCGACCGGCCCTGGACCGCGGGGTGGGGACACGGACCGTCGTCACCCGGGCCGGCGTGGTGTCCGCCGACGCCGACCGGGTCACCGCCCTGCTCTACTTCACGCAGGAGGCCGCCCGCACCGGCGAGCCGCCGCGCACCACCGCGGGCCGCGCCGAGGTCACGGTCCAGCGGGTCGACGGCCGGTGGCTCGTGTCCGACCTGCGCAACTTCTAGGCGAGAAGGAGACGTGACCCCATGACGGGTGTCGAGGTGAAGGTCGAGGGACTGACGAAGTCCTTCGGTCGGGCCAACATCTGGTCGGACGTGACCCTGACGCTGCCCGCGGGCGAGGTGTCGGTGCTGCTCGGACCGTCGGGTACCGGTAAGTCGGTGTTCCTGAAGTCCCTGATCGGGCTGCTCAAGCCGGAGCGGGGGTCGATCGTGATCGAGGGCGTCGACCTGTGCAAGTGCTCGGAGTCCGAGCTGTACGAGATCCGGAAGCTGTTCGGGGTGCTGTTCCAGGACGGTGCGTTGTTCGGGTCGATGAACCTGTTCGACAACATCGCGTTCCCGTTGCGGGAGCACACGCGCAAGTCGGAGTCGGCGATCCGCGACATCGTCATGGAGAAGATCGACATGGTCGGTCTGGTCGGTGCCGAGGGCAAGCTGCCGGGTGAGATCTCGGGTGGTATGCGTAAGCGTGCGGGGTTGGCGCGGGCGTTGGTGCTGGATCCGAAGATCATTCTGTTCGACGAGCCGGACTCGGGTCTGGACCCGGTGCGGACGGCGTACCTGAACCAGCTGATCATCGATCTGAACGCGATGACGGACTCGACGTTCCTGATCGTCACCCACGACATCAACTCGGCGCAGACGGTCCCGGACAACATCGGGCTGCTCTACCGCAAGCACCTGTCGATGTTCGGTCCGCGGGAGGTGCTGCTGACCTCCGACGAGCCGGTCGTGGCGCAGTTCCTCAACGGGCGTCGCGAGGGGCCGATCGGGATGTCGGAGGAGAAGGACGCCGCCCAGGCCGCCCGGGAGATGGAGGAGGCCGGCGGTGAGCTGGAGGGGCGTCCCGAGATGAAGCCGCAGCTCGTGGCCTCGACCGGGATGCCGGACCGGCAGGCGGTGCACCGCCGCCGTGAGCGGGTCCAGGCGATGCTGCACGAGCTGCCGGAGTCGGCGCAGGAGGCGATCCGGGAGCAGTACGCCGACGCCGACGCCGCGTCCACCGACCCGTCGCGGGACGGGACGACCCGGCAGGAGGCGCGCGGGGCGGCGGACGACAACTGGCCCACCGACGTCCACCCGCGGGTCAGCGGCTGACCGCAGCCGGACAGGAGTGATGTTCCGGACATCCGGGAACGGTGGCGCCCGCACCACACCGTGACATATGAACAGTTCGTCAACCTTCGGCTGTCGCCGATCGACGAGGAGCTGCGATGTCCGTCCCCCGCCGGGTCCTGCCGGTCGCCGTCCTGTCCGCCGCGGTGCTCGCCCTGTCCGCCTGCGGCGGGCCGCCCGCCCCGGCGGCCGCGCCGGACGCGGCCGGTGCCGTCACCGAGGTCAACTGCGGGATCGAGGTGACGGTCCCGGCGCCGCCCGAGCGCATCTACGCGCTCTACCAGCCCGCGATCGAGACCGTCCACGCCCTGGGACTGTCCGACCGGCTGGTGGGCACCGCGTTCCTCGACGCGCAGGTCGTCGAGCCGTACGCCGCGGCACAGCAGGGAAAGCCCTACACCCAGGACCTGCCCCAGCGCGAGGCACTGCTCGCGGCGGAGCCGGACTTCGTGCTCGCCGGCTACAACAACGTGTTCGCCACCACCGGGGACGAGTCGATCAGCACCCGGGCCGACCTGGCGGCGCTGGGCGTCCGGACCTGGGTCAACGCACCGCTGTGCCCGTCGGCCGACGGGCTGTCCGACGAGGCCATCGACCCGGGACAGGTGTCGATGGAGACGGTCTACGCCGACCTGCGCTCGCTCGGCCGGGTCCTCGGCGCCGCGGAACGGTCCGAGGAGTTGGTCGGTGAGCTGCAGGCCAAGGTCACCGCGGTGCAGGAGCGGGTGGCGGGGGCGCCGCGGCCCCGCGTCGCGATTCTGCTCAACGACGACGACGGCAGCTACCGGGTCGCCTCGGGCATCGACTTCGGCACCCGGGTCCTCGAGATGGCCGGTGCCGAGAACGCCTTCGGCGACCTCACCGAGCGCCGGCACGTCGCGGTGTCCAAGGAGGAGCTGATCGCCCGGGACCCGGACGTCATCCTGACCTCGACCTGCTGCGACGCCGCCACCACCGTCGCCGACGGCGAGGCCGACGTGGCGCAGATCCGGGCCGACCCGGCGCTCGCCGGGAGCACGGCGGTCCGCGAGGGACGCGTGTACCCGTTCCTGTTCGCCGACCGTGCCGCCGGCATCCGGGGGCCCTACGCGGCGGAGCGGGTCGCCGACCTCGTCCATCCGGAGTGAGCCCGGCGTCCGCGGTCCGGGTCCGGTCCGCCGCGCCCTGGGCCCTGCCCGGCGCGGTGGCCGTCGTCCTCGTGGCCACGGTGCTGTCGATGAAGGTCGGGGCCCGGCCACTGACCTGGTCCGAGCTGTCGACCGGCCTGCTGCACTTCACCGGGAGCCGGACCGACTTCGTCGTCCGGCACGTCCGGCTGCCCCGCACCCTGTGCGGTCTGCTCGCGGGAGCCTGCCTCGGGCTCGCCGGCGCGGTGGCCCAGGGCATCACACGCAACCCGCTCGCCGGCCCGGACACGCTCGGGATCAACGCCGGCGCGGCGGCGGCGATGATCGCGACGATGACCGCCGGGGTCGGGTCGCTCACCGGGTACGTGTGGTTCGGCTTCCTCGGCGGGGCGTGCGCGGCGGTGGCCGTGTACGCGATCGGCGGGTCGGGCCGCGACGGCGTGACACCGGTCAAGCTCGCGCTGGCCGGTGCCGCGGTCTCCGCGCTGCTCACGGCCGTCACCTCGGCGTTCGTGCTGCTGGACCGGGACCTGTTCGCCCGCTACCGGTACTGGGTGATCGGGTCGCTGGCCCGGGCGGACCTCGCCACCGTCGGCCAGGCGCTGCCGTTCGCCCTGGTGGGGGTCGTGCTGGCGGTCGCACTGGTCCGGCGCCTCGACGCCGTCGCGCTGGGGGAGGACGCCGCGCGCGGCCTCGGCGCCCGTCCCGGCCCGACGCGGGTGGCCGGTCTCGTCGCCGTCGTCGTCCTGGCGGGGACGGCGACCGCGCTGGCCGGGCCGGTCGTGTTCCTCGGGCTCGTCGCCCCGCACGCGGCGCGGGCGCTGGTCGGTGCCGCCCACCGGTGGGTGCTGCCGCTCTCGGCGCTGCTCGCGGCCGGCGTCGCGCTGCTCGCCGACGTCGTCGGCCGGGTCGTCATCGCCCCCGAGGAGGTCCATCTCGGGGTGACCGCGGCCCTGCTCGGCGGGCCCGCGTTCCTGTACCTGGTCCGGACCCGGAGGGTGGCGGCCCTGTGAGCGCGACCCTGGTCCTGCGCCGCGGGCCGGTGTCGGCCCGGATCGGCGTCCGTGGCCTGGTCCTGGGCCTCGCGACGTGGACGGCGGCGGTGGCCGTCGGGCTGGTCGCGGTCACGGTCGGGGAGTACCCGCTCCCGCTCGGGACCGTGCTCGACACCCTCGCCGGGAACGGCACCCTGATCTCCTACGACCTCGTCGTCACCCACCGGCTCCCGCGGGCGCTGACCGGGGTCCTGGTCGGCGCGGCCTTCGGCGTCGCCGGGGCCGTGCTGCAGCGGCTCGCCCACAACCCGCTGGTCAGCCCGGACGTCATCGGGATCAACGCGGGGGCGTCCGCGGGCGCCGTCGTGATGATCGTCGTGTGGGGGGCCTCGGCGGCGTGGGTGACCGGCGGTGCGCTCACCGGCGCGCTGCTCGCCGCGCTCACCGTGTACGCGGTCGCCTGGCGGGGCGGGTTCTCCGGCTACCGGCTCGTGCTGGTCGGGATCGGCGTCGCGGCGATGCTGGGCTCCGCCGCGACGTTCCTGCTGAGCCGCGCCGACGTCAACGTGGCCTACTCGGCGGCGGTCTGGCTGGTCGGCAGCCTGTCCGGCCGCTCGTGGCCGGACGTGGCGCCGGTCGCCGCGGGGCTGTGCCTGCTGCTGCCCGTCGTGCTCGCCGCGGCCCGCCGGCTCCAGGTCCTGGAGCTGGGGGACGACCTGGCGAGGTCGCTGTCCCCCCGCGCGGGGCGGGCCCGCACCGTGATGCTGGCCGCGGCGGTGGGGCTGTCCGCGCTGGCGACGGCGTCGGCCGGGCCGGTCGGGTTCGTCGCGCTGGTCGCGCCGCAGATCGTGCGCAGGGTGCTCCGGGAACGCAGCCCCGGCCTGCTCGCCTCGGCCGGGACGGGCGCGCTCGTGGTCGTCGTCGCCGATCTCGCGGCCCGGACCGTGTTCGCGCCGCGGGAGCTGCCGGTCGGGGTCGTCACCGCCGTCGTCGGGGCGCCCGTACTCATCGCGCTGCTGGTGCGCGCCAACCGGATCGGAGCGAGCGGATGACCCTGTCCGGTGAACGGCTGACCCTCGGCCACCACCCGGGGCAGGTCGTGATCGACGACCAGTCCGTGACCGTCCCGGCGTCGCGGATCACCGTGATCGTCGGGCCCAACGCCTCGGGCAAGTCCACCCTGCTGCGGGGGCTCGCCGGTCTGCTGCGGCCCGCCGCGGGACGTGTCCTGCTCGACGGCGCCGAGATCGCGCGGCTCCCGGCGACCGACCTGGCCCGCCGGCTCGGGGTGCTCCCGCAGCAGCCGACGACCCCGGACGGCATCACCGTCGCCGACCTCGTCGGACGCGGGCGCCATCCCCACCAGCGCTGGTTCCGGCAGTGGTCGGCCGAGGACGAGGCCGCCGTCTCCGGCGCGCTCGCGGCGACCGGCCTGACCGGGCTGGCCGACCGGCCGGTCGCCGAGCTCTCCGGCGGGCAGCGGCAGCGGGCCTGGATCGCGCTGGTCCTGGCCCAGGGGCCCGGGACGATGCTGCTCGACGAGCCGACCACCTTCCTCGACCTCGCCCACCAGCTCGACGTGCTCGACCTGCTGCGCGTGGTCAACGCCGGGCAGGGCCGCACCGTCGTGATGGTGCTGCACGACCTGGAGCTCGCCGCCCGCTACGCCGACCACCTGATCGCCGTGCGCGACGGGCGGATCGTCGCGGAGGGGGTGCCGTCCGCCGTCGTGACCGAGGAGCTCGTCTCCTCGGTGTTCGGGGTGGACGCGCTGGTGATGCCGGACCCGCTCACCGGGACCCCGCTGGTCCTTCCCCGCCCGGGAGGCCGCCGCTCCTGAGCCGGGTCTTCGCACCCTTCGCAGATCGGCCCGGCTACCCGGTTCGGATTCACCACGTACACGTCCTGGCCCCCCACCTCCCCGCTGCGCGAGTGTCGGTCCCACGGCCGACCGGCCGTTCACGAGGAGGAGCCCGCATGACCGTCGACCACAAGGTCCGGGTGCACCGCAGCGAGGAGAACCTCGCCCGCACCGACCAGCTCGCCTGGAAGATCGCGGAGGTGGCCGCCGACCCGGTCGCCCCGCCCGCCGAGGTCGCCGACATGGTCGTGAACCGGCTCGTCGACAACGCCGGTGTGGCGACGGCGTCGCTGGACCGCGGCCCGGTCGTCGCCGCCCGGGCGCAGGCGCTGCGGCACGCGGCGGCCGGGGACCGTGCGGGCTCGGTCGTGTTCGGCACCCGGGAGCGGGTCTCGCCGGAGTGGGCGGCGTGGGCGAACGGCGTCGCGGTGCGGGAGCTGGACTTCCACGACACGTTCCTGGCGGCCGACTACTCCCACCCCGGGGACAACATCCCGCCGCTGCTGGCCGTCGCCCAGCACACCGGTGCCGACGGCGCCGCGCTCACCCGGGCGATCGCGGTCGCCTACGAGGTGCAGGTCGCGCTCGTCACCGGGATCTGCCTGCACCAGCACAAGATCGACCACGTCGCCCACCTCGGCCCGTCGGTCGCCGCGGGCATCGGCGCGCTGCTCGACCTGCCGACCGAGGTCACCTACCAGGCCGTGCAGCAGGCCCTGCACACGACGACCGCCACCCGGCAGTCGCGCAAGGGCGAGATCTCGTCGTGGAAGGCGTTCGCCCCCGCCTTCGCGGGCAAGGTCGCCATCGAGGCCGTCGACCGGGCGATGCTCGGGGAGGGCGCGCCGTCGCCGATCTACGAGGGCGAGGACGGCGTGATCGCCTGGCTGCTCGACGGCCCGGACGCCGGCTACACCGTGCCGCTCCCGGCGCCGGGCGAGGCGCCGCAGGCGATCCTGCAGACCTACACCAAGGAGCACTCCGCCGAGTACCAGAGCCAGGCGCTGATCGACCTGGCCCGCAGGCTCGGCCCGCGGCTGCGCGAGGCCGGTGGCCCGGACGCGGTGCGCAGCATCGTCATCCACACCAGCCACCACACCCACTACGTGATCGGCTCCGGCTCCGGGGACCCGCAGAAGTACGACCCGCAGGCGTCCCGGGAGACCCTGGACCACTCGATCCCCTACATCGTCGCGGTCGCGCTGCTCGACGGCGGCTTCCACCACGAGCGCTCCTACCCGCCGCACCGTGCCGCCGACGGCGAGCTGGTCCGCCTGTGGCACGCGATCTCGACCGTCGAGGATCCGGAGTGGACCCGCCGCTACCACTCCCACGACCCCGCGGAGAAGGCGTTCGGCGGCCGGGTGGAGATCACCCTCACCGACGGGTCGACCCTGGTCGACGAGATCGCCGTCGCCGACGCGCACCCGCTCGGCGCCCGACCGTTCGGCCGCGAGCAGTACGTCGGTAAGTTCCGCGACCTGGCCCGCGACACCGTCGACCGCGTCGAGCAGGACCGCTTCCTCGACCACGCCCTGCGGCTGCCCGAGCTGGACGCGGGCGAGCTGGGGGAGCTGACCGTCGTCCCGGCGTCGCTCGCGGGCGCCCCGGGCCGCGGGGTGTTCTGATGCTCGGCACGACCACCACCGCGCACGGGCGCCGGGTGGCGTTCCGCGAGGCGTTGGCGAGCGGGCGGCTCCTGCAGTTCCCCGGGGCGTTCAACGCGCTGTCGGCGATGCTCGTCGCCGACCAGGGCTTCGACGGCGTCTACGTCTCCGGTGCGGTGCTGTCGGCGGAGCTGGGGCTGCCCGACGTCGGGCTGACGACGGCCACCGAGGTCGCCGCCCGGGCCGCGACGATCGCCCGGCAGACCGACCTGCCGACCCTCGTCGACGCCGACACCGGCTGGGGCGGCCCGGCGTGCGTCGCGCGCACCGTGCAGTCCTTCGAGGACGCCGGCGTCTCCGGCCTGCACCTGGAGGACCAGGTCGACCCGAAGCGTTGCGGCCACCTCGCGGGCAAGGAGCTCGTGTCCACCGAGGACATGTGCACCCGGATCCGGGCCGCCGTGCGGGGCCGCCGCGACGACGCCCTCGTGCTCTGCGCGCGCACCGACGCCCGCGGCGTCGAGGGGCTCGACGCCGCCGTCACCCGTGCCCGGTCCTACGTGGACGCCGGCGCGGACATGGTGTTCGTCGAGGCGCTCGCCTCGGAGAGCGAGTACGCGGCGTTCCGCGACGCGCTCGACGTCCCGCTGCTGGCGAACATGACCGAGTTCGGCAGGAGCCCGCTGCTCACGGCGGACACCCTGGCCCGGCTCGGGATGAACGTCGTGATCTACCCGGTGACCCTGCTGCGGCTGGCCATGGGCGCCGCCGAGGCCGGGCTCGCCGAGATCCGGCGCACCGGAACCCAGTCCGGCGTCGTCGACCGGATGCAGACCCGCGCACGCCTCTACGAGCTGCTCGGCTACGACGAGTACGCGGCCTTCGACGCCCGCCTCGCCGGATACCAGGAGGAGGACCCCGCATGACCGTCATCGACACCCCGCCCGAGGTCCGCAAGGGACTGGCCGGCGTCGTCGCCGACACCACGGCGATCTCGAAGGTCGACGCCGACACGAACTCGCTGCTCTACCGCGGCTACCCGGTGCAGGACCTCTGCGCGCACCGCGGCTTCCTCGACGTCGCCCACCTGCTGTGGCACGGCGAGCTGCCCGACCCGGCGGCGCTGGCCCGGCTGGAGGCGCAGGAGCGGGCACTGCGCCCGATCGACCGCAGCCTGCAGGCGCTGCTGCTGTCGACGCCCACCACCTGCCACCCGATGGACACCCTGCGCACCGCGGTGAGCTGGCTCGGCTCCGAGGACGCCCAGGAGGACGACCCGACCGCCGACGCGCAGAAGTCGCTGCGGCTGCTGGCCGCACTGCCGACCGTCGTCGCGATCGACCAGCGGCGCCGGCGCGGACTGGACCCGATCGCGCCCGACCCGGACCTGGGCTACGCGGCGAACTTCTTCCGGATGACCTTCGGGGAGGTCCCGGAACCGGAGGTCGTCCGGGCGTTCGAGGTCTCGATGATCCTCTACGCCGAGCACAGCTTCAACGCCTCCACGTTCACCGCGCGCGTGGTGACCTCGACGCTGTCGGACCTCTACAGCGCCGTCGTCGCCGGGATCGGTGCGCTCAAGGGGCCGTTGCACGGCGGCGCGAACGAGGCCGTGATGCACATGCTCGCCGGGATCGACGGCCCGGACGCCGCGCAGGCGTGGCTGGCCGACGCGCTCGCGCAGAAGAAGAAGATCATGGGCTTCGGGCACCGCGTCTACAAGCGCGGCGACTCGCGGGTGCCGACCCTGCAGGCGGCGCTGGAACAGGTCGTCGAGCTCCGCGGCGCCGGCACGCTGCTGGCCACCCACTCGGCGCTGGCCGCGGCGATGCTGCGGGAGAAGGGCCTGCACCCCAACCTCGACTATCCGGCGGGCCCGCTCTACCACCTGATGGGGTTCGACATCCCGATGTTCACGCCGCTGTTCGTGATGTCGCGGATCACCGGGTGGACCGCCCACATCTCCGAGCAGCTGGCCGCGAACTCGCTGATCCGCCCGCTCGCGGCGTACGAGGGCGCCGCCCGCCGCGAGGTGCCCGGCCCGGCCTGACCCGGTGCCGTCCCGCCACCGGCCGACCGCCGGTTCCCCGCACCCCGGCCCGCCCGTCGATCACGGGCGGGCCGGGGTGCCGTCGCCCGGAAGGTGCCCATGAGCCTCCACCCGACCGCCCCGACCGAGTACCCGGTGGACCCACCGGGGGTGCGACTGACCCGTGACGGCCCGTACGTCGCCGTCCTCACCCTGGACCATCCGCCCGCCAACGCGCTCTCCGCCCCGGTACGGGCGGCGGTCGGGCGCGCGCTCGACGCGGTGGAGGCCGACACCGCGGTCCGGGCGCTCGTCCTCACCGGGGTCGGCCACTTCAGCGCGGGCGGGCACCTCGGCGAGGAACGACGGGCCCGCGACGACGGCACCTCCGCGGACTTCCTGGACGGGGTCCTGCGGCTCACCGACCGGATCGAGGAGCTGCGGGTCCCGGTGGTCGCCGCCGTCACCGGGGGCGCGGTCGGCGGTGGGCTCGAGCTCGCGCTGGCCTGCGACATCCGCGTCGCGGCCGACGACGCGTTCTTCGTCGCGGCGGGCGTGAACGTCGGGCTGATCATGAGCGTCTGGCGGCTGCCGCGGCTCATCGGTCTCGGACCGGCCCGGGAGATGCTGCTGACCGGGGAGCGCTGCGACGCGGCGACCGCGCTGCGGACCGGGCTGGTCGGCACGGTCGTCCCGGCGCGCGACCTGCTGCGGACCGCGTGCGGGCGCGCGCACCGGATCGCCACCCGGGCACCGCTGGCGGTCGAGGCGACCAAGGCCGCGGTCGGCCGTGCGCACGACCTCGACGCCGACGGCGCCCGCGCGCTGCAGGCCTCGCACTTCACCCGGCTGGCCGGGACCCGTGACCACCGCGACGCGGTGCGCGGTGTGCTGGACCGCAGGCCCGCGGTGTTCACCCGGCGCTGACCGGCCGGCCGGGCGCACTCAGGGGGAGAGCACGACCAGCGGGCAGTCCGCCGACGGATGGTCCAGCACCGTCGCGGTGACGCCGTACACCGCGGAGATCCGCTCGGGTGTCAGCACCTCGGCGGGGGTCCCCGTCGCCACGGCCCGCCCGGCGTCGAGCAGGCACAGCCGGTCGCAGTAGCGCGCGGCCAGGTTCAGGTCGTGCAGCGCCACCAGGGTGGGCAGGCCCAGCTCGCGGACGAGCTCCAGCAGCGCCAGCTGGTGGCGGACGTCGAGGTGGTTGGTCGGCTCGTCCATGACCAGCAGCGCGGGCCGCCCGACCAGCGCCCGCGCGACCAGGGTGCGTTGCCGCTCGCCGCCGGACAGGGTGGCGAACCGGCGCCCGGCCAGGGTGGTGAGGTCGAGCAGCTCCAGGGCGGAGCCGACCAGGGCGTGGTCGACGGGGTCGTCCGCGGCGAGCGGGCGCTTGTGCGGCGAGCGCCCCATCGCGACGACCTCGCGCACGGTGAGCGGGAAGTCCGACGGCATGTCCTGCAGGACCACCCCGACCCGCTGCGCCACCCACCGGGCCGGGCGGCTCCGGACGTCGGAGCCGTCGACCAGCACCGAGCCGGACGCCGGGACCCCGACCCGGTAGACGGTGCGCAGCAGCGAGGACTTGCCGCTGCCGTTCGGGCCGAGCAGCCCGACGACCTCGCCGGCCCCGACCGACAGCGAGACCCCGTCGACGAGGGTCGCCCGCCCGGCGACGACGTGCACGTCGCGGATCTCCAGCGGGGTCACCGGGCGTCCTGCCTGCGGCCGTCGCGGCGCAGCAGCCACACGAAGAACGGTCCGCCGACCAGCGCGGTCACGATGCCGACCGGCAGCTCCTCGGGGATGACGACGGTCCGGGCGACGAGGTCGGCGAGCACGGTGAACAGCGCGCCGACCAGCACCGCGACCGGCAGGCCCCGCCGGTGCCCGGAACCGACCAGGAACCGCACGACGTGCGGCAGCATGAGGCCCACGAACCCGATCACCCCGCTGACCGCGACGGTCACCCCCACCAGGACCGCGACGACGACGAACATCGCCTGCCGGAACCGGTGCACGTCGAGCCCCAGCGCACCGGCGCTCTCGTCGCCGGCCAGCAGCAGGTCCAGGTCGCGGGAGCGCGACACCAGCACCGTCACCCCGGCGGCGAGCACGACGGCCGGGACGACCAGCACCTCCCAGCGGGCGGCGCCGAACCCGCCGAGGGTCCAGAACAGGACCTGGGAGGCCAGCGTCGGGCTCGGCGCGGTGAGCACCAGCAGGCTGGTCAGTGCGGACAGCACCGACCCGACCGCGACCCCGCCGAGGATCAGCCGCAGCACGGTGATCCGCCCGGCCGAGCGGGCGACCGCCAGCACGACGGCGAGCGTGAGCAGCGCCCCGGCGAAGGCGGCCACGTTGAGGGTGAGCGCCCCCGCACCGAGCAGCCCGAACCGCATGACGACGACGGCGCCGGTCGCCGCGCCCGACGACACCCCGATCACGCCCGGGCCGGCCAGCGGGTTGCGCACCACGGCCTGCAGGACCATCCCGGCCACGGTCAGCGCCGCGCCGACCAGCCCGGCGAGCAGCACCCGGGGCAGCCGGGTGTCGGCGATGATCAGGTCCTCGGCCCGGGACCAGTCCGGGTCGGGCACCAGGGCGGTGCCACCGAGCCGGTGGGCCAGGATCCGCCAGGTCTGCGACCACGGCACCGACACCGAGCCCGTCGTCAGGGCCAGGCCTGCGGCGAGGACCAGCAGCACGCCGAGGACGGCCACCGCCGCCGTCGTCGACACACGGCCGTGCCCGGCGGTGCCGCGTGGTGCCGGCCCGGTCGCGGGGAGCGGACCGTTCGGGCGCAGCGCCGCGACGAGCTGCTCCCGCCGGGTCACCGGAACCGGTCGGGGTGCAGCTCGCGGGCCAGCCGTTCGACGGCGTCGACCGACCGCGGGCCGGGCTGGGCCTCCGACAGCGGGACGGTGGGGAAGGGGCGCGTCAGCGCGGGCAGCCCGGCGACCGCGGGGGTCGCCCGCAGCGTGGCGATCTTCGACTCGACGCTCGGGTCCAGGTAGTCGTAGATCAGGACGACGTCGGGGGCGCGCCGCGCGACCTGCTCCCACGACACCTCGCCCCAGCGCTGGTCGAGGTCGGCGAACACGTTGCGGCCGCCGGCGCGCTCGATCATGTCGGTGAGCAGGGCCCGCCCGCCCGCGGTGCGCGGGGCGTCGGTGCCGCTGTTGTAGACGAACACGTCGACCGGCTCGACCGTCCCCAGCCGCTCGGCGACGGCGTCGAGCCGCGTGCGCAGGGCGTCGACGCTCTGCCCGGCCCGCTCCGGCACCCCGAAGATCGCCCCGATGCGGGTCATCTCCCCGAACAGGTCCTCGAACCCGGAGCGTCCCTCGCGGCAGGACTCGGGGTTGAGGTGGGTGTCGATCCCCAGCTCCGCGAGCCGGGCGCGGGTGTGTCCGTTCGACTCGGAGAAGCCGTCCGGGTAGCCGGAGTAGACGAAGTCGGGCTCGGCCGCGAGCAGCTGCTCCAGCGCCGGCTGACCCGGCGCGAGCACCGGGACGGAGGCGTACGCCTGCGCGTAGCGCTCGCCGATCGGCCGGTTCTTCAGGTACGCGGTGCCGACCATCGACCGCTCCACGCCCAGCTCGAGCAGCAGCTCGGTGGCGTTCGAGGTCAGGGTGACCGCGCGGGTGGGCGGCGCCTGGTAGGTCGTGGTGACGCCGCAGTTGTCGTCGACGACCGGGAACCCGGCGGCCGGGGCGCCCGCGGTGGGGGCGTCGGTGACCGCGGCGCCGCAGCCGGTCAGCAGGAGGGCGGTGAGCGCGGCGGTCGCGGCGCGAAGTCGGGGGCGGGACACCGGACCAATGTATGAAAACCTGCTCAGATGTCCACAGTGTCTGGTGTGAGATGGGGCGTACTCACCCACGGCGCGGGCCCCCGCGACGCCGCGTCCGAGCTGGACGACACCGTCCGGCTCGCGGTGCTCGCCGAGGAGCTCGGGTTCTCCTCGTTCTGGGTCGCCCAGCACCATCTCGGCGCCCAGCAGGGCCACGTGTCCTCGCCGCTGGTCGTCCTCGCCGCGGTCGCGGCCCGTACCGCGCGCATCCGGCTGGGCACGGCCGTCGTCGTCGCGCCGCTGGAGCACCCGCTACGGCTCGCCGAGGACGCGGCCACGGTGGACGTGCTCAGCGGTGGCCGGCTGGAGCTCGGGCTGGGTGCCGGGTCGGACCCGGGGGTGTCGGAGGCGTTCGGGGCCGACCCGGCGCAGCGGCACGCCCGGCTCGACGAGGCCCTCGACGCGCTGACCGGTGCCGTCACGCCGGCGGCCCCGGGGCTGCGGGACCGGGTGTGGCTGGCGACGTCGTCGGCGGGTGGGGTCGACACGGCGGTCCGGCACGGCCTGGGGCTGCTGTCCGGTCGCCGTTCCGGGCCCGCGGGCCCCGACGACCACCGCTCGGCCCGGCTGCTCGGGCGGTTCCGCGCGGCCGGGGGAGCCCGGGTGGGACTGTCGCGGCCGGTGCTGCCCGGCGCGTCCCGTGCGGCCGTCCACGCCCTGCTCGCCCCGCACGTCGCCCGGCGCGGGCACGACCCGTCGGCCTGGTTCGCCGCCGGGAACGTCCACGCCGGGACCGGCCCCGAGGTCCTCGCCGCGCTCGCCGCCGACCCGTGCCTGCCCCACGCCACCGAGCTGCTCTGCCACGTCCAGCCCGCCCGCCTGACCCTCGACGAGCTGCGCCCCGTCCTGCGGGGGCTGGCGGCGGTGGCGGCCCGGGCCGCTCAGCCGCCGGTCGACACCGGATAGGGCACGAAGGTGCTGCGGTCCTCCAGGATCTGGGTCGCGTGGTCGAGGCGCGGGAAGGCCCGCTGCGGGCAGCGGGTCCGGCTGCAGACCCGGCACCCCGCGCCGATCGGGGTGGCCGCCGCCGGGTTGTCGAGGTCGAGCCCGTCGGAGTAGACGAGCCGGTGGGCATGGCGCAGCTCGCAGCCCAGCGCGATCGCGAACGTCTTGCCCGGCCGCCCCCACCGGCGCTGCGAGCCGGTGACGGTGCGCGCGACCCAGAGGTAGCGGGCGTCGTCGGGCATGGCTGCGACCTGCACGTCGATCTCGCCGGGGGAGGCGAAGGCGCGGTAGACGTTCCACAGCGGACACGTCCCGCCGCCGCGGGAGAAGTGGAAGCCGGTCGCGGACTGGCGCTTGGACATGTTCCCCGCCCGGTCCACCCGCACGAACGAGAACGGGACCCCGGGCTCCGACGGGCGCTGCAGCGTCGACAGCCGGTGCGCGATCGTCTCGAAGCCTTGTCCGAAGTGGTCGGACAGGCGCTCGATGTCGTAGCGGAAGGTCTCCGCCGTCGTGCGGAACTCGCCGTAGGGCAGGGTCAGGGCGGCGGCGAAGTACCGGGCCAGGCCGATCCGGGTCAGCGTGTGGGTGTCGGCGTCGACGGGCTCCTGCGCGGCGAGGGCCTCGATGGTGTCGTCGTGCTCCAGCAGGGCGAGCTGGGTCGCCATCCGGAACGCCTGCTGCCCGGCACGCAGCGTGGGCGAGAGCCGCAGCACCCGGTCGACGGGGTCGTAGCGGTGCAGCTCGCCGGCGCCGCCGCGGTCGTCCTCCAGCCCGGCGATGCCGACGCCGTGCACGCTGCGCAGCCGCTCCGCCAGCGCGCGCCGCACCTCGCCGCGCCGGACCCCGATCCCGGTGGCCAGGGACTCGGCGGCGTCGTCGAGCTCGGCGACGTGGTTGCGGCGCCGGTAGAAGTAGTCGCGCACCTGCTCGTGCGGGGACGCCGACCGGATCCGGTCGCTGCCGTCGCGCGGGCCGTCGGCCGCCGCGGCCAGGTGCTCGTCGGCGCGTCGCCAGCGCCGGTACAGCTCCAGGACCGCGTCGGCGGCCGAGGGCAGCTCCGCGGCGAGCCGTTCGATCTGGCCCACCGGGACCGACCCGGCGGCCGAGGTGGTCTCGGCGAACACCTCGTGCAGCTCGGCGACGAGTCGCTCGGGCCGCCGGGCCGCGAAGAACGCCGCGTCGACGCCGAACACCTCGGTGATCCGTAGCAGGACCGGCACGGTCAGCGGGCGCGAGCCGTGCTCGATCTGGTTGAGGTAGCTGGGCGAGATCTCCAGGGTGCGGGCCAGCTGGGCCTGGCTCATCGAGCGGGTCTCGCGCAGCGCGCGCAACCGGGTCCCCGGGATGCCTGAGGTCGCCATGCTGCGGACTGTAGCCGAGGACACCCTTCGCAACCTTCGCAGAATCCGGCCGGAAGATGCGCAGGAGTTGGCAGGTCGCCACCGTCGCCGGACCCCGGTCCCGGCTCCGATGCTGGTCGCACCCCGTTCGAGAGATCGCCACACCCGCCGGTCACCACCGGCCGGGCCGTGAGCGCGGACACGGACGAGACCTTCGCAGAGGAGCACGACATGACCGGGACCCATCGCCAGGAGCGGATCGACGAGCTGGAGCGGCAGTGGGCGCAGGACCCGCGCTGGGCCGGGACCACCCGCGGGCACTCCGCACAGGACGTGGTGGCGCTGGCCGGCAGCGTCCGCGAGGAGCACACCCTGGCCCGTCTGGGCTCCGAGCGGCTGTGGCGGCTGCTGCACGAGCGCGACTACGTGCACGCACTCGGCGCGCTGACCGGCAACCAGGCGGTGCAGAGCGTGCGCGCCGGGTTGGAGGCGATCTACCTGTCCGGCTGGCAGGTGGCGGCCGACGCCAACCTGGCCGGGCAGACCTACCCCGACCAGAGCCTCTACCCGGCGAACTCGGTGCCGTCGGTGGTGCGCCGGATCAACAACGCGCTGCTGCGGGCCGACCAGATCAGCACCCTGGAGGGCCGTGCCGCCGCCGACGGCGGGGACGACCCGCACTGGCTGGTGCCGATCGTCGCCGACGCCGAGGCGGGCTTCGGCGGTCCGCTCAACGCCTTCGAGCTGATGCGGGCCATGATCGCCGCCGGGGCGGCGGGCGTGCACTGGGAGGACCAGCTCGCGTCGGAGAAGAAGTGCGGGCACCTGGGCGGGAAGGTGCTGGTCCCGACCTCGCAGCACGTCCGCACGCTGAACGCGGCGCGGCTCGCGGCCGACATCGCCGACGTGCCGTCGGTGATCGTCGCCCGGACCGACGCCCAGGCCGCCAACCTGATCACCTCCGACGTCGACGAGCGTGACCGGCCCTACCTCACCGGCGAGCGCACCGCGGAGGGCTTCCACCGGGTCACCGGCGGCATCGAGCCCTGCATCACCCGCGGTCTGGCCTACGCGCCGTACTCCGACCTGCTGTGGATGGAGACCTCGGTGCCGGATCTGGAGCTGGCGCGCAAGTACGCCGAGGCGATCAAGGGCCAGTTCCCGGACCAGCTGCTCGCCTACAACTGCTCGCCGTCGTTCAACTGGCGCAAGCACCTCGACGACGACACGATCGCCCGCTTCCAGCGCGAGCTGGGCGCGATGGGCTACGCGTTCCAGTTCATCACCCTCGCCGGCTTCCACGCGCTCAACCACTCGATGTTCGACCTGGCCAAGGGCTACGCCGCGAACGGCATGACCTCCTACGTGGCGCTGCAGGAGCGTGAGTTCGCCGCCGAGGCCGACGGCTACACCGCGATCAAGCACCAGCGCGAGGTCGGCACCGGCTGGTTCGACGCGGTCTCCACCGCGGTCAACCCGGAGTCGTCGACGACGGCGCTGGCCGGGTCCACCGAGTCCGAGCAGTTCCACGGCTGAACGGGTGCGCTGATGCTGCAGACCGACGTCCCCCCGGTCCGCAGGCGGACCGGGCTGCGCGCGGCGCTCGGCCGTGCCCGGCCGGGGGCGCGACCGCTGCGCTTCCAGACCGTCACCACCACCGCGGCCGCGCGTCAGGTCGCCGCACTCGGCCTCGACGGCGTCCACGTGACGGCGGCGACCGCGGGCATGGAGGAGCCGGTCGCGCTGACCGCGCGGATCGTGCGGGCCACCCCGCTGCCGGTCCTCGTGGACCTGGGCGGTGACGGCGACGCCGACGACGTCGCCCGGTTCGAGTCCGCCGGCGCGTCCGGTGTGCACCTCGACGACACCGATCCCGCCGACTACGCGGCCGACGACGTCGCGGCCCGGGTCCGCGCCGCCGTACGGGTCCGCCACGACCCGGACCTCCTGATCGGGGTCCGCACCACCGCCGGCGCCGCCGGCGGCCTGATCGAGACCATCGACCGTGCCCGCGCCTGTGTCGGCGCCGGTGCGGACGTGATCGTCGTCGAGGCGCCCGTGTCGCGGACCGCGTACACGGTCCTGCGCGAGGCCCTCGCCGTCCCGCTGCTCGTGACCGCGACCACGGTCACCGGCGGCGACCCGACCCCCGTCCTGCTGCCCACCGTCACGCAGCTCGCCGCCCTCGGCATGGACGTCGTGATCCACCCCGTCACCGGCCCGCGGGCCCCGGCCGCCACCGACCGTGGCCGCCGGGACCCGCGCGACGCAGGAACACCACGAGGTCCCGCCGGCGTGCTCCCGCCCGGAGCCCACGGCGGCGACCGCACCCGGGACCGCGCCGCGGCTCCCGCCGGAGGAGGACACCGATGACCGAGAACCCGAGGGACACCCACGTCCGGCGCGGCCTGGTGGGGGTCGTCGCCGACACGACGTCGATCTCCGACGTCGACCCCTGCCGCAACGTGCTGCTCTACCGCGGCTACCCGGCGCCCGGGCTGACCGAGCGCCACACCTTCCTCGACGTGGCGCACCTGCTGTGGACCGGCGAGCTGCCGGACGCGGCCGAGCTCGCCGCGCTGGAGCGGCGCGAACGGTCGCTGCGGGCGCTGGACCCCGCGTGCGAGGCGATGCTGCTGTCGCTGCCGACCGACTGCCACCCGATGGACGTGCTGCGCACCGCCGTGAGCCGGATCGGTGCCGCCGACCCCGCGACGGCGGACCGCTCCACCGACGCGAGTGCGGACAAGGCCGTGGAGCTGCTCGCGGTGCTGCCGACGGTCGTCGCGCTGGACCAGCGGCGTCGCCGCGGCCTGGACCCCATCCCACCGGACCCCGGCCTCGGCCACGCCGAGAACGTGTTCCACATGACCTTCGGGGAGGTCCCCGAACCGGAGGTCGTGCGGGCGTTCGAGATCGCCATGATCCTCTACGCCGACCACGGCTTCAGCGCCTCCACCTTCGCCGCCCGGACCGTCACCTCCACCCGGTCGGACCTCTACAGCGCGGTCGTCGCCGCGCTCGGAGCGCTCAAGGGCGAGCTGCACGGCGGGGCGAACGAGGCCGTGATGACCCAGTTCGCCGAGATCGGCGACCCCGACCACGTCGACGACTGGCTGGCCGCCCGGCTCGAGGCCGGCGAGCGGGTGATGGGCTTCGGGCACCGGGTCTACAAGCGCGGTGACTCGCGGGTGCCCGCGCTGCACGCGCAGATGCGTCGGGTCGCGGAGCTGCGCGGCGGCCGGGACCTGATGGCGCACTACGAGGTCCTCGCCGGCGCGATGCTCCGCGAGAAGGGGCTGCGCCCCAACCTCGACTACGCCGCGGGTCCGCTGTTCCACCTCATGGGGTTCGACACCCCGCTGTTCACCGCGCTGTTCGCGATGTCGCGGATCAGCGGCTGGACCGCGCACGTGATCGAACAGGCCGCACACAACGTCCTGATCCGTCCCGTCGCGCAGTACGACGGGAAGTCCCGGCGGGAGGTGGACGCCATTCGATGACACCCTGAATACGCGTCAGAGAACCGGACGGGTCCGATGCCCCGTCCGGTTCTCGGCATGCCCGGAATTCGACGAAGAATGGTGTTCCGGAACACATCCACGCAGGCAGTGGACATAGATGGACGTCCGACTTTATGGTCATAGGGCCAAGGCGGACGCTGTCGCGGACGCCGTTCCGGCTCCTTTTCCATCTCGTCGAACGGGGCACTCCCATGTCCGAGGTCATCGACCATTTCGTTTCCGGAAAACCGTGGACGGGTGCGTCCGCGCGATTCTCCGACGTCTTCGACCCCAACCACGGAACCGTCCGCAGCCGGGTCCGGCTCGCCGGTGCGGGCGACGTCGACGACGTCGTGCGCACCGCGGTGGCCGCGCAGCGGGAGTGGGCGGCGTGGAACCCCCAGCGCCGGGCGCGGGTCCTGCTCCGCTTCCTGGCGCTGGCGAACGCCCACGCCGACGAGCTGGCCGCGCTCCTGTCCTCCGAGCACGGCAAGACGCTCCCCGACGCCCGCGGCGACCTGCAGCGCGGGCTCGAGGTCGTCGAGTTCGCCGCCGGGGCCCCGCACCTACTCAAGGGGGAGTACTCCACCGACGCCGGACCGGGCATCGACGTCTACTCGATGCGCCAGCCGCTCGGCGTGGTCGCGGCGATCACGCCGTTCAACTTCCCCGCCATGATCCCGCTGTGGAAGGCGGCACCCGCGCTGGCCTGCGGCAACGCGGTGATCCTCAAGCCGTCCGAGCGCGACCCGTCGGTGCCGGTCCGGATCGCCGAGCTCTTCGCCGAGGCCGGGCTGCCCCCGGGCGTGCTCAACGTCGTGCACGGTGACCGCGAGGCCGTCGACGCCCTGCTGGTGCACCCCGACGTCGCCGCCGTCGGGTTCGTCGGATCCACCCCGATCGCCCGGCACGTGTACGCGACCGCCACCGCGCACGGCAAGCGCGCGCAGTGCTTCGGCGGGGCGAAGAACCACCTCGTCGTGCTGCCCGACGCCGACCTCGACCAGGCCGCCGACGCGCTGTCCGGCGCCGCGTTCGGCTCGGCCGGGCAGCGCTGCATGGCGATCTCGGTGGCGGTCCCGGTGGGGGAGGAGACCGCCGACCGGCTCGTCGCCAAGCTCGCCGAGCGTGCCCGTGGCCTGGTCCTGGGCCGCTCGGACTCCGAGACCGCGGACCTCGGGCCGCTGGTCGGGGCCGACGCGGTCGAGCGGGTCACCGGCGCGATCGACGCGGGCGTCGACGAGGGCGCGGAGCTCGTCGTCGACGGGCGCGGGGTGCCCGCACCGGAGGGCGCCGAGGGCGGCTGGTTCGTCGGCGGGACGCTGTTCGACCGGGTCACCACCGACATGGGCCTCTACCACGACGAGATCTTCGGCCCGGTGCTGTCGGTGGTCCGGGCCGCCGACTACGCCGAGGCGCTGCGGATCGCGAACTCCCACGAGTACGGCAACGGCGTCGCGATCTTCACCCGCGACGGCGACGCCGCCCGCGACTTCGCGGCGAAGGTGGAGACCGGCATGGTCGGCGTCAACGTGCCGATCCCGGTCCCGATCGCCTACCACACCTTCGGCGGTTGGAAGGCCTCCGGATTCGGCGACCTCAACCAGCACGGCCCGGACGCGTTCCGCTTCTACACCCGCACCAAGACCGTCACCTCGCGCTGGCCCTCCGGGATCAAGGACGGCGCCTCCTTCGTGATCCCGACGATGTCGTGACCGCCCGGTACGCCGAGACCGCCGAGCTGACCGACCTCCAGCGGGACCTCGTCGCCACGGCCGAGACCTTCGCCGCCGAGCGCCTCGCGCCGCACGCGGTGGCGTGGGACCGCGACAAGCACTTCCCGGTCGACGTGCTCCGCGAGGCCGCGAAGCTGGGCATGGCCGCGCTGTACGTCGCGGAGGACCACGGCGGGACGGGACTGTCCCGGCTGGACGCCGCGCTGGTGTTCGAGGCGCTGGCCACCGGCTGCCCGTCGCTGGCCGGGTACCTGTCGATCCACAACATGGTCACCGGCATGGTCGACCGGCACGGCACCGCCGCCCAGCGCGAGCGGTACCTGCCCGCGCTGTGCGCGATGGACGAGCTCGCCTCCTACTGCCTCACCGAACCCGACGCCGGCTCCGACGCCGCGGCCCTGCGCACCACCGCCGTCCGCGACGGCGACGACTGGGTCCTCGACGGCGTCAAGCAGTTCATCTCCGGTGCGGGCACCTCCGACCGCTACCTGGTGTTCGCCCGCACCGGCGGGCCCGGCGCCGCCGGCATCAGCGCGTTCCTCGTCGCCCGAGACCTGCTCGCGTTCGGCCCGGACGAGCCCAAGATGGGGTGGAACGCCCAGCCCACCCGGCAGGTCGTGCTGCGCGGGGTGCGGGTGTCCGACGACGACCGGCTCGGGGCCGAGGGCGAGGGCTTCCGGATCGCGATGGGCGGGCTCGACGGCGGCCGGCTCAACATCGGCGCCTGCTCGCTCGGCGGGGCTCGCGCCGCGCTGGACCGGGCCGTCGCCCACCTCACCGACCGCACCGCGTTCGGGGCGCCGCTCGCGCGGCGCCAGGGGCTGCGGTTCCGGGTCGCCGACGCCCACACCGAGCTCACCGCGGCCCGGCTGCTGCTGCACCGCGCGGCCCGGGCCCTCGACGCGGACGAACCCGGGGCGACCCGGCTCTGCGCCATGGCCAAGCGGCTGGCCACCGACACCGGCCACGACGTCGCCGACACCGCCCTGCAGCTGCACGGCGGCTACGGCTACCTCGCCGAGTACGGCATCGAGAAGATCGTGCGGGACCTGCGCGTGCACCGGATCCTCGAAGGCACCAACGAGGTGATGCGCGTGATCGTCTCCCGCGGACTGATGGGAGCGGACCAGTGACCACCACCTGCAGCGACGTGCGCCTCACACGCACCGGCCGGATCGGGCACATCGAGCTCGACCGCCCCCGGGCGATCAACGCCCTGACCCACGACATGGTCCGCGCGATCGCCGCGGCCCTCGACGACTGGGAGCACGACGACGGGATCGGCGCGGTGCTGCTGACCGGCGCGGGCGAGCGCGGCCTGTGCGCGGGCGGCGACATCCGCGCCATCCACGACGACGCGCGGGCCGGCGGCACCGCGACCCGGGACTTCTGGCGCGACGAGTACCGGCTGAACGCCCGGATCGCCCGCTACCCGCGGCCGTTCGTGGCGGTCATGGACGGGCTCGTCATGGGCGGCGGGGTCGGGGTCTCGGCCCACGCGAGCCACCGGATCGTCACCGAACGCACGCAGATCGCCATGCCCGAGACCGGGATCGGGTTCGTCCCGGACGTCGGGGGCACCTGGCTGCTCGGCCGTGCCTCCGGTGAGCTAGGCACGCACGCCGCGCTGACCGGGTGCCGGCTCGGCCCGGGCGACGCCCTGGCCATGGGCCTGGCCGACTGGTACCTGCCGACCGACACCGTCCCGGCGCTGCTCGCCGCGCTCGGCGACGTCCGGGTGACCGGCACCGCGTTCGACGAGCACCTCGGGCACCTGCTCCAGCACCTCGCCGCCCCCGAGCCCGAGGCCGGGCTCGGCGCGTCCCGCTGGTGGATCGACCGCTGCTACGCCGACGGCACCGCCGAGCAGATCGTCGCCCGGCTCTCGGCGTCCGGCGTGCCCGACGCCGAGGACACCGCCAAGACGATCGGGCAGCGCTCGCCGTCGTGCGTGAAGGTCGCGCTGGAGTCGGTCCGCCGGGCGCGCCGGCTCCCGTCGCTGGAGCACGCGCTCGACCAGGAGTTCCGGGTGTCGCTGCGCTGCCTCACCGAACCGGACATGGTCGAGGGGATCCGCGCGCAGGTCGTCGACAAGGACCGCAACCCGCGCTGGAACCCACCGGTGCTCGAACAGGTCGACGACACCCTGGTGGACGGCTTCTTCGCGCCGCTCACCGACACCGACGAGCTGGGACTGGGGGAGGACCGATGAGCCGGATCGCCGTCGTCGGACTGGGGAACATGGGCGGCCCGATGGCCGCCAACCTGGTCGCCGCCGGGCACGAGGTCACCGGGTACGACCCGGCCCCGGCGGCCCGCGACACCGCGGCCGCCGCCGGGGTGACGGTGCGCCCCACCGGCCCCGACGCCGTCCGCGACGCCGAGGTGGTGATCACCATGCTGCCCACCGGAGAGCACGTGCTGGCCGTCCACGACGAGCTGCTCCCGGCCGCACCGGACGGCGCGCTGTTCGCGGACTGCTCGACCATCGACGTCGCCTCCGCCCGGGCGGCCCACGCGCGGGCCGCCGCGACCGGGCACCCGTCGGTCGACGCCCCCGTCTCCGGCGGCGTCGTGGGTGCGGAGGCCGGGACGCTCACCTTCATGGTGGGCGGCGAGCAGGCCGCCGTCGACGCGGCGGGGCCGGTCCTCGCCGTGCTCGGGAAGCGCACCGTCCACTGCGGAGGGCCGAGCGCGGGCCAGGTCGCGAAGATGTGCAACAACATGGTGCTCGGCGCGTCGATGGTGGTGGTCGCCGAGGCGTTCGTGCTGGCCGAGCGCCTCGGGCTGGAACCGCAGGCCCTCTACGACGTCCTGTCCACCTCGTCCGGCCGGTGCTGGGCGGTCGACACCAACTGCCCAGTGCCCGGTCCGGTGCCCACCAGCCCGGCCAACCGGGACTTCACCGGCGGGTTCGCCGCCCAGCTCATGCTCAAGGACCTGCGGCTCGCCGACGCCGCGGCCGCCGAGGCCGGCGTCGACACCGCGGTCGGCAGGCGCGCCACCGAGCGCTACGCCGAGTTCACCGCGCGCGACCCGCGCACCCAGGACTTCTCGGCGATCATCACCGACATCCGGAGGGACCAGTCGTGACCGGGTACACCACCATCGTCGTCAGCACCCCGGCCGAGGGGGTCGGGCTGGTCCGGCTGGACCGGCCGAAGGCGCTCAACGCGCTGAACCAGGAGCTCATGCACGAGGTGATCACCGCCGTGCGGGCCTTCGACGCCGACCCGGCCGTCGGTGCGGTGGTGATCACCGGCTCGGACCGGGCGTTCGCCGCCGGGGCCGACATCGCCGAGATGGCCGGGCTGTCGCACGCCGAGGTCGTCGCGACCGACCTGTTCGCCGGCTGGGACGGCCTGACCGGGCTGCGCACCCCGCTCGTCGCGGCCGTCGCCGGGCACGCGCTCGGCGGTGGGTGCGAGCTCGCGATGCTGTGCGACGTGCTGGTCGCCGCCGACACCGCCCGGTTCGGGCAGCCCGAGATCCGGCTCGGGGTCATCCCCGGGATCGGCGGCTCGCAACGGCTCACCCGCGCGGTGGGCCGGGCGAAGGCGATGGACCTGTGCCTCACCGGGCGCACCATGGACGCCGCGGAGGCCGAGCGGTCCGGCCTGGTCAGCCGGGTGGTCCCGGCGGACACCCTGCTCGACGAGGCCCTCGCCGTCGCGTCCACGATCGCGGGGATGTCGCGGACGGCCACCGCCGCGGCGAAGGAGGCCGTGGCCGTCGCGCTGGAGACCTCGCTGGCCGAGGGGCTGCGGTTCGAGCGCCGGGCCTTCCACGCGCTGTTCGCCACGCCGGACCGGGCGGAGGGGATGGCGGCCTTCCTGGAGAAGCGGCCCGCGGTGTTCAGCCGTCCGGAGCGCCCGGGGGCAGCGCCGGATCGGCCTTGAGCGCGACCCCGGACAGCTTCAGCCGCCGGGCCTCGCTCATCAGCAGGGCGAGGGTGGTCGCGGCGGCGGCGTAGCCGGTGCCGTGCGGCGGGCGGACGTTGGAGATGCAGTTGCGCTCGGAGTCGCGGCGGCCCCGGTGGGCGTCGTAGGTGAAGTACAGCCCGAGCGAGTCGACCGAGCTCATCCCCGGCCGCTCCCCGACGAGCACGACGACGTGCCGCGCCCCGACCGCGGTCGCGATCTCGTCGCCGAGCGCGACCCGGGCCTGGGTGGCGACGACGACCGGCGCCACCCGCCACCCGTCGAGCCGGTCGAGGATCTCGGCCAGCATCCCGGGGGCGTGCTCGGCGACCGCGCGGGGCGAGAGCCCGTCGGCGACGACGAGCACCACGTCGTGCTCCCCGCGCGGCAGGTCGGTGCCGTCGGCGAGGCGGCGGCCCAGGTCGGGCCGGGTCAGGTACTCGGTGCGGTCGGCCGGGGCCCCGGCGGCGCGCAGCGTGTCCACCCCGAGCGCGGCGATCCGGTCGGCGAGCGCGTCGACGTCGAGCGGGATGTGCACGGCGTCGCGGGCCGCGGCGTGCGCCGCCCGCAGCTCCAGCAGCCGCGCGGTCGGCAGCGCGTCCCCGGCCCGGCCGAGCGCGACCCGCGCCCGGGTGGAGGCCCGCAGCAGCTCCAGCGGGTCGGACCCGCTCACCGCACACCTGCCGTGAGCGCCCGGACCGCGGACGGCGCGAGCTCCTTGAGTCGCCCGTCCGGCGCCAGCATGTCCATCGTGGACAGCCACGTCCCGAACTCGGGCGCCGGGCGCAGACCCAGCACCTGCCGGGCGTAGAGCGCGTCGTGGAAGGACAGCGACTGGTAGTGCAGCATCACGTCGTCGCCGCCGGGCACGCAGATGACGAACGAGCAGCCCGCCGCGCCGAGCAGCGTGAGCAGGGCGTCGGTGTCGTCGGCGTCGGCCTCGGCGTGGTTGGTGTAGCAGACGTCGACACCCATCGGGACACCCAGCAGCTTCCCGCACAGGTGGTCCTCCAGCCCGGCGCGGGTGATCTGCTTGCCGTCGTAGAGGTACTCCGGCCCGATGAACCCGACGACGGTGTTGACCAGCAGCGGGTCGAATGCGCGGGCCACGGCGTAGGCCCGCGCCTCCAGCGTCTGCTGGTCGACGCCGTGGTGGGCGTCGGCCGACAGCGCGGAGCCCTGCCCGGTCTCGAAGTACATGCAGTTCGTGCCGACGGTGCCCCGGCCCAGCGACAGCGCCGCGTCGTGCGCCTCGCGCAGCATCGCCAGGGTCACCCCGAACCCGGTGTTCGCCGCCTCGGTGCCGGCGACGGACTGGAACACCAGGTCCACCGGGGCGCCGCGCTCCATGATCTCGATGGAGGTCGTGACGTGGGCGAGCACGCAGGACTGGGTGGGGATGTCGTAGCGGGTGCGCACCTCGTCGATCAGGTGCAGCAGGTCGGTGGTGCGCTGCGGCGAGTCGGTCGCCGGGTTGATGCCGATGACGGCGTCGCCGCAGCCGAGCAGCAGCCCGTCGACGATGGACGCGGTCACCCCGGCCGGGTCGTCGGTGGGGTGGTTGGGCTGCAGCCGGGTCGCCATCGTGCCGGGCAGCCCGACCGTCGAGCGGAACGCGGTGACGACCGGGGTGCGCCGCGCGACGGCGATCAGGTCCTGCAGCCGCATCAGCTTGGCCGTCGCCGCGACCATCTCCGGGGTCAGGCCGGGCGCGAGCGCGGTGGTGTCGGTGGACGGGTCCAGCAGGTGCTCGCGGAACCCGCCGACGGTCATCGACGCGACCGGGGCGAACGCCGCGCGGTCGTGCGAGTCGACGATCAGCCGGGTCACCTCGTCGTCGTCGTAGGGGACGACCTGCTCCTCCAGGAACGTCGCGAGCGGCAGGTCGGCGAGCACCGTCTGGGCGGCCACGCGCTCGGACTCCGAGCGGGCGGCGACACCGGCCAGCACGTCCCCGGAGCGTTCCGGGGTGGCCGCGGCCAGCAGCGCCCGCAGGTCCGCGAACTCGTGGGTGTGCCCCCCGACGGAGGCCCTGCGGGTCGTCACGTGAGCTCGGCCTCCGCCTGTGCCAGCGCCGCGAACTCCTCGTCGGGGGCCGCGGCGACCAGGTGGTGTCGGGAGTAGAGCGCGAAGTACAGCATGAACAGGGCGAAGGCGCCGAGGGTCGCGCCCGCCGCGACCGGGTCGACGAGGAACGTCGCGATGACCGCGAGCACGGCGACGACCAGCGCGAACCCGGTCGTGACGACGCCGCCGGGGGTCCGGTAGGGCCGCGGCATCTCCGGCGCGGTCCGGCGCAGCACGATGTGGCTGACCATCATCAGCACGTAGGACAGGGCTGCGCCGAACACCGCCATGTTGAGCAGCACCGCGCCCTGCCCGGTGAGCGAGAGCAGGAAGCCGATCGCGCCGGGGACGATCAGGGCGAGCGTGGGGGCCTTGCGGCCGTTGGTCACCGACAGCACCCGCGGCAGGTACCCGGCGCGTGACAGCGCGAAGGTCTGGCGGGAGTAGGCGTAGATGATCGAGAAGAAGCTCGCGACGAGCCCGGCCAGCCCGACGTAGTTGACCACGACCCCCGCGGTCGACCCGCCGAGCGCCTCGACCAGCGGGTTGCCCGACTCCGACAGCGCCTGCGCGCCGAGCGCGCCGGTCGCGAGCACCAGCACCAGCGCCCCGGTGACGAGCAGGACCAGCATCGCGGCGACGATCCCGCGGGGCACGTTCCGCTCGGGGTCGCGTGCCTCCTCCGCAGCCAGCGGGACGCCCTCCAGCGCGAGGAAGAACCAGATCGCGAACGGCACCGCCGCCCAGATCCCCAGGTAGCCGAACGGCAGGAACGGCGACGCTCCGGCGGCCGCGGTCGGCGCGATGTCGACGAGGTTCGCGGTGTCGAACAGCGGCACCGCGGCGACGGCGAACACCACCAGTCCCAGCACGGCGACCGTGGTGATCACGAACATGACCTTGAGTGCCTCGCCGACACCGGCGATGTGGATGCCGATGAACAGCAGGTAGGCGGCGAGGTAGACCCACCACCCGTCGGTGATCCCGAACAGGCCCAGCGACTCGACGTAGGCGCCGATGAAGGTGGCGATCGCCGCGGGGGCGATGGCGTACTCGATGAGGATCGCGGTGCCGGTGGCGAACCCGCCCCACGGGCCCAGCGCGCGGCGGGCGAAGGTGTAGCCGCCGCCCGCGGCGGGCAGCGCCGAGGACAGCTCGGCCATGCCCAGCACCATCGCGAAGTACATGCCCGCGATGACGACGCCGGCGATCAGCAGCCCGCCGAACCCGCCCTGGGCGAGGCCGAAGTTCCAGCCCGAGTAGTCGCCGGAGATGACGTAGCTGACGCCGAGCCCGGCGAGCAGGACCCAGCCCGCCGCCCCGGTCCGCAGCCGGCGTCGCTCCAGGTAGTCCGACGGGTCCTGGGCCATGTCGTCCTCCTGGGCGCGTCCGCACCGGCGGGGACCGCCGGGTGTGGGGACAAGCTAGGGAGTACGGGCCGGACCGGGGTAGGGCCGCGCGGGGTAACCGTGTGAAGAGTGTGTGTCCGCCGCGGGGTGCGGGGCGGTGCGGCAGTGGCGCCCGCACCGCCCCGCACCGGGGTGCTCAGTCCGCGAGCTTGCTGATCGCCTGCGCCCAGAGGAAGAACTTGTTGGTGCCCAGGTCACGGACGGTCGTGATGTTGAACGCCTCCTTGAGGAGCTTCGCGTCGCCCTCGGAGACGCCCTTGAGCGCGTCCACGGGGGCGTCGGCCAGCTCGGCCACGCTCTTGTCCTCGTACGCCTTGTCGACCTTGCCGGCGATGTCGCCCACGGTGGTCCCTTCTCACTGCGGCCCCACGGCCGCGTCGGACGGTTGGCGGGATTCACCCTGGCAGCGATCGGTGCACGGTGGAACGATCGCCACCGGCGTCTCGGCGAACGGGTCGGGTGGTCCGACGAACGTGACGGCCGCTCAGTGCTCCAGCGCCGCGTCCACCATCCCGAGCAGGTCCGCCTCCAGCCGGGCCCGCGCCGGCGGGGCCAGGTCCGCCGCCCACAGTGGGCGGCCGCCGATCCCGTCGGCGGCGGCGAGGACCAGCGTGCGCGTCGCCTCCGGCACCCCGTCCGCGGCCAGCGCGGCCTGCCAGCGCTCGTCGTCGGCCCGGGCCAGGTGGAGGACCTCCGGCACCGCCAGCAGCTGCGCGATCAGCGTGAACCGCTCCAGTGCCTCGCCCTCGTCGACCGGGGCCAGGCTCGCCCGCACGTAGGCGCGCACGAGCCGGCCCGGTGTCCCCTCGGGTCGGTCGAGATGGGCGTGCACGGCGTCGCGGAAGGTGTCGAGCTCCGCCTGTGCCAGCGCGACGAGCAGCGCGGTCTTGCTGGGGAAGTGGTAGACGAGCCCGCCCTTGGAGACCCCCGCCTCGCGCGCGACGCGGTCGAGGGTCGTGCCGATTCCGCCGCGGCGGATGGCGGAGCCCGCGGCGTCGAGCACCAGCCTGCGGGTGTCCTCGGGGGACCGTCCGGACGTGCGACCCATCGGTCCATCCTCCCGTCCCGGGTCGGCGAGGCGGACACCACGTCGAAACTTCACCGACCAGTCGGTACAGTTTTCTGCATGTCCGATGTCGTCGCTCCCCGGGAGCTCCCGCCCCGCCGCCGCTGGGCGGCCCTCGCGGTGCTGTCGATCGCCGTCCTGGTCCTGGCGATCGACAACACCGTGCTCTATCTGGCGGTGCCCTCGCTGACCGCCGACCTGTCGCCGACGGCGAACGAGGTCCTCTGGATCGGCGACGTCTACTCCCTCGCCCTGGCCGGGTTGCTCGTCGTGATGGGCTCGCTGGCCGACCGCGTCGGGCGCAAGCGGCTGCTGCTCGTCGGCGCCGCGGCGTTCGGTGCGGCGTCGCTGTTCGCGGCGCTGTCCACCAGCCCCGCCATGCTGATCGCGGCCCGGCTGCTGCTCGGCGTCGCCGGGGCGACCCTGATGCCCTCGACGCTGTCGCTGATCCGCACCGTGTTCACCGACCCGGCCGAGCGGGCCCGGGCCATCGCGGGCTGGGCCGCCGCGGCGAGCGGCGGCGCCGCGGTCGGGCCGCTGGTCGGCGGCGCGCTGCTGGAGCACTTCTCGTGGGGCGCGGTGTTCCTGATCAACGTGCCGATCATGGTCGTGCTGATCGTGGCCGGGATGTGGCTGCTCCCCGAGTCGCGCGACCCCGAGCCCGGCCCGTTCGACCTGCTCTCGGCGCTGCTGTCGATGGCCGCGATCGTGCCGGTGGTGTGGGCGGTCAAGCACACCGTCGCCGCGGGTGTCGACGTCACCGGGGTCGCCGCACTGGCCGCCGGGCTCGCACTGGGGGCGCTGTTCGTCCGTCGTCAGCGACGCCTGCCGGTCCCGCTGATCGACGTGTCCCTGTTCGCCCGCCCCGCGTTCGCCGGGTCGGTGTTCGCCGGGTTCATGGCGGTGTTCGCCCTGATCGGGACACTGTTCTTCTTCTCCCAGTACCTGCAGCTCGTGCGCGGGTTCTCGCCGCTGCAGGCCGGGCTCGGGGAGCTGCCGACCACGCTGTCGGCGATCGCCGTCGTGGCCGTCGTGGGGAGGTTTTCGCGTGCGCTGGGGCTCGGCCGGGCGATCGCGGTCAGCCTCGCGCTGGTCACCGCGGGGCTGGTGGCCGTCGCGGTGACCGAGGGGTTCACCAGCTACCTGTGGCTGGCGCTGGCGCTGGTCCCACTGGGGCTCGGCGTCGGCCTGACCCAGACGCTCACCACCGACGCGGTCGTGTCCTCGGTCCCGCCGCGCAAGGCGGGCGCGGCCTCGGCCATCTCCGAGACGGCCCTGGAACTGGGGGTCGCGATGGGCGTCGCCGTGCTCGGGTCGGTGGTCTCGCTGGTCTACCGCGGGCACCTCACGCTGCCCGACGGGCTGGACCCGGCGGCGCGGGCCGCGGTGACCGACTCGCTCGCCGTGGGCACGAACGCCCTCGACCCGGCCTCGCCGGTCCTCGACGGCGCCCGCGCGGCGTTCACCACGGCGATGCAGACGACGTCGCTGATCGCCGCGGCCGTCACCCTGGCCGCCGCGGTCGTCGCCTGGCGGACCATCCCGGCGACGGCCGGGGACGGTCACGGTGCCGGGACCGTCCCCGGGGCGCGCACGGCCGCCGACCGCGCCCGGTGAAGCAGGATGCCGGTGCTCAGCGGCGGAACATCCGCCGGAGGTGGCCGCCCGCGTGCAGCGCGACCGCCCACATCAGCGGCTCGGCGGCGAGCCGCACGATCCGCTTGCGGTCGCTGTCGAGCCCCGCGCCGTCGTGGCCGTGCCGGAACTGGGAGATGTTGCCCGGGAAGATCCCGACCAGGAACGCGGTGAGCAGCGCCGACATCCGGCGGCGCTCCTTCGGCAGCGCGATCAGGCCCAGCCCGGCCGAGAGCTCCACCCCGCCGGAGACGAGGACGGTGGCGTCGGCGTCGAACGGGATCCAGTGCGGGACCTGCGCCCGGAAGCCCTCCCGGGCGAAGGTCAGGTGGCCGACGCCTGCGAGCAGCATGCCGGCGCCGGCGACGTACCGGGCGATCTCCTCGGTGCTGGTGGGCGGGGTGGGACGGCGCGTCGTGACAGTCATGATCACGGACTTCCCCGTCCGCGATCGGTCATGCACAACCGAATACCCCGTTCCGCGGTCGACGCCGGCACCCGCGGTCCGGTAGGAGATCAGGGGCCGATCCCGGTCGGCCGACGACACACACCGGACACCACGCAGGGAGACCCGACGATGGGTGCACTCGAGGGCAAGGTCGCGCTGATCACCGGAGGGGAGAGCGGCATCGGCCTGGCGGCCGCCCGGCTCTTCGTCGCCGAGGGGGCGCGGGTGCACCTGGTCGGGATCGACGAACCGCGGCTGAAGGCCGCCGCCGAGGAGCTCGGCGCCGACCACGCGATCGCCACCGTCGCCGACGTCGCCGACGAGGCGGCGGTCGCCGAGGCGGTCCGGGCCGGTGCGGCCCACTACGGCCGCTACGACGTGCTCTTCAGCAACGCGGGCAACTCCGGGGAGCTGGCGAGGATCACCGACTACCCGTCGGAGGTGTTCGCCCGCACCCTGGCCATCCACGTGCTCGGCGCGTTCCACATGCTCAAGCACACGACCCCGCACATGAACGACGGCGGCAGCGTCGTCATCACCTCCAGCGTCGTCGGGCTGGTCGGCTTCGGCGACCTGTCGGCCTACGTCGCGGCCAAGCACGGCCAGGTCGGGCTGATGAGGTCCGCGGCCAAGGAGCTGGCGCCGCGCCGGATCCGGGTCAACACCCTGCACCCGGGCCCGACCTCGACCCCGTTCCAGGACGACATCGAGATGCGCGCGACCGGCAAGGACCAGGCCGCCGCGGCGCTCGACTTCGACGCGATGATCCCGCTCGGGCGGCACACCACCACCGAGGAGATCGCGCGCGCGGCGCTCTACCTGGCCTCGGACGCGAGCGCGATGGTCACGTCCTCGACCTTCGCGATCGACGGCGGCATGAGCGGCTGACCCCGCACCGGCGGGTCAGTTCCCGCCCGCTCCACCGCCGCCGCCGGGACGTCCCGGCGTCGCCTCGACGGTGGCCTGCGGCAGCAGGACCTGCTGGCCGTCGTCGAGGCCGGACCGGACCTCGGTGAACTGGTCGCCGACCAGGCCGGGGACGAACTGCCGGGTCACCGCGGCGCCGTCGTCGCCGGGCACGTCGACGACCGAGCGGCCGCCCTCCTGCCGGACGGCGGTGTTCGGCACCCGCAGCACCCCGTTGCGGGCCTCGGTGCGCACGTCGGCCTGCGCGGTCTGGCCGTCGCGCAGCTGCGGGTCGGTGCGGTTCAGCACGACGGTCGCGTAGTAGCTCACGACGCCCGACAGCTGCGTCGCGGTCGGCGCGACGGCCACCACGGTCGCCGGCAGGCTCACCCCGGGCAGCGCGTCGACGGTGACGTCGACGGTCTGGTTCGGGGCGACCCGGGCGGCGTCGCTCTCCTCGAACGGGACGACCAGCTGGTAGGTCTGCAGGTCGTTGAGGGTGAGGAACGGTGCCCCGCCGGCCGCGGACGCGCCGCCCCCGGTGGCTCCCGCGCCGCCCGAGGCCGCCGAGGCCGACCCGACGGCCTGCGGGATCCGGGCGTCGGTGCCGGGGGCGAGCGCGGTCGCGGCGTTCGCGGCGGGCACGACGTCGCCCACCGCGCCGTTGATCGCGGACACGGTGCCGGCGACCGGGGCGCGCAGCAGGGTGTCGTCGAGGGCGCGCTGGGCGTCGGCGAGGGTGTTGCGGGCGTCGGCGACCACGGCGTCCTGCACCGCGACGTCGGCCGGTGCGTCGTTGTTCGCCCCGGTGAGCTGGGAGCGGGCGTCGGACACCGCGCTCTCGGCGTTCGCGATCGACACCCGGCCGGAGGCGGCACCGGTGTCGCGGCTGCCCTCGGCCTGCGACAGCGCCGTCTGCGAGGTGATGACCTGGCCCTTCGCCGTCGTCACGGCCTGCTCGTCGGCGGCGACGGCGGTGCAGGCCGGGTCGGTCGCGGCCGCGCCGAGGCCGGACCCGCCCGACGCGCCGGACCCGCCGGACAGGCCGCCGAGCAGCCCGCCGCCGGACGGGTCGGTGGTGGGCTCGGGGGTGGCGGTCGCGGTGCTGCCACCGGAGCGCTTGCAGGCCCGCCGGTCGGTCTCCAGCTGCTGCTGGGCCGCGGCGAGCTGCTTGCGGTCGAAGGCGAGCTGGACCTTCGCCCGCTCGACGGCGGTGTCGTTGGCCGCGTTCTGCGCGCCGACCTGGTCCCGGGTCGCGGCCAGCACCGACTCGGCCGAGGCCAGCGACGCCTGCGCGGCCTCGACGGTGTTCGCGCCGGTCAGCTTGCCCAGCGACGCCTGCTGCTGGTCCAGCCCGGCCTGCGCGGAGGCGACCTTCGACCGGGCCTCGGCGTCGTCGAGCCGGGCCAGCGGCTGCCCCGCCGCGACGGTCTCGCCGACCTCGACCAGCAGCTCGGTGATCCGGCCGCCGTCGGTGAACCCGAGGTTCTGCTGGGTGATCGACACCAGCGAGCCCGACGCCGACACCCCGGTGGAGACCACACCCCGGTCGACGACGGCCGTCGGCGGTGGCTGGTCCCCTCCGGTGCAGGCCGTGAGGCCGACGAGTCCGGCGAGCAGCAGGCTGCCCGCGAGCCGCAGTCGGGTCATGAAGTGCTCCTCAGCTGCTGTCACTGGTGCCGCAGGGCGTCGATGGGCCGCATCCGTGCGGCCCGGTTGGCGGGGAAACCGCCCGCGAGCAGCCCGATCAGCAGGCTCACCCCGAAGGCGAGCACCACCGATCCGGCCGACACCGTCGGGGCGGGGAAGTCGGGTACGAGGCGGGGCAGGACGATCCCGGCCAGCACGGACACGCCGACGCCGACCAGGATCCCGATGACCCCGCCGATGCCGGTCAGCACCATCGCCTCGATGAGGAACTGCTGCAGGATCGCGCGGCGGCGCGCGCCGATGGCCTTGCGGATGCCGATCTCGCGGGTCCGCTCGGTCACCGTGACCAGCATGATGTTGGCGACGCCGATGCTCCCGACCAGCAGCGAGATGCCCGCGACTGCCGCGACGAAGATCGTCACGAAGCTCAGGACCTGCGAGGACTGGTCGAGCAGGCTCTGCAGCGCGGTGACGGTGTAGTCGCGGTCCTGCGGGTCGTCGATGCGGTGCCGGTCGTCGAGGACCGTCGTGACCTGCTCGACCGCCTGCGGCACCGCGTCGGTGGACACCGCGCGCACGGTGATCTGGTCGACGACGTCGCCGCCACCGGTCAGGTAGGCGCGCGCGGCGCCCAGCGGCATGACGGCGATGTCGTCCTGCTGGCCGTTGGCGGCGAGCACGCCGATCACCCGGAACGAGGTACGGCCGATCCGCACCTCCGAGCCCAGCGCGTCGCCGGCGCGGCCGCCGAACAGCGTCGCCACCGGGTTGGGGCCGAGCACGACGACCTTCGCCCGGGTCGTGGCCTGCCGGTCGTCGAAGAACGACCCGACGACGAGCTCCCGGTTGGTGATGTCGAGGTAGTCGGCGTCGGCGCCGGTCACGCCGCTGCGGACGCTCCCGCCACCGGCCAGCTGCAGCTGCGCCGAGCCGGTCACCGTCGGGCTGACCGAGGCGACCGCGGGTGCGGAGGCCCGGTCGCGCAGGGCGCGCACGTCGGCGTCGGTGAGGTCGCGCGGGGTGCCGCTGCCGCTGATGCCACCGCGGTCCGGGGTGATCTGGATCTGGTTGGCGAGCGGGCCGAACGCGTCGGCGACGAAGCGCTGCAGACCGTTGCCGAACGCGACCAGCACGATCACCGCGGCGACCCCGATGATGATCCCGAGCATCGTCAGCAGCGACCGCAGCGGCCCGGCCCGCAGGCCCCGTACCGCGATCCGCGCGGACTCCCAGATCGTCATCGGCGCTCGTCACCCACGATCCGGCCGTCGCGCAGGGTCACGACCCGCTTGGCGAACTCCGCGACCTCGGGCTCGTGGGTGATCAGCACGACGGTGCGGCCGCTCTCGTTCAGCTCCACGAACAGGTTCATGACGTCGGTGGTCGAGGCGGTGTCGAGGTTCCCCGTCGGCTCGTCGGCCAGGATCATCGACGGGTCGGTGACCAGGGCACGGGCCACCGCGACGCGCTGCTGCTGGCCGCCGGAGAGCTCGTTGGGCCGGTGGTCGCCGCGGTCGCCGAGCCCGACCCGCTCCAGCGCGCGCCGCGCCCGGCCCCGGCGGTCGCGCCCACCGGCGTAGACCAGCGGCAGCTCCACGTTGGCCAGCGCCGAGGTGCGCGGCAGCAGGTTGAACGACTGGAAGACGAAACCGATCTTCTGCAGCCGGACGTCGGCGAGCCGGTTGTCCGACATCCGTCCGACGTCGATGCCGTCGAGCCGGTAGGCGCCGGAGCTCGGCACGTCGAGGCAGCCGAGGATGTTCATCATCGTGGACTTGCCCGAGCCGGAGGGACCCATGATCGCGACGAGGTCGCCGTCGTCGACGTGCAGGTCCACGGCGTCGAGTGCGCGCAGCTCGAGGGCTCCGGTCCGGTAGACCTTGGAGACCCCCTCCAGCTCGATCACGATTCCGGAGATTACGCACGGTGCGGTTCCGGGAAATCGTCGGGTCGTCGTCGGGAATGGTGCGCAGAAATGCGTCGTCACCCGATCGGGTGGATGGTCGCGCAGGGCCGTCACCTGCGGGTCGTCGATCAGTTAACGCGGAATCATCCCCATTTCGCGGTGGCGAGCGGGGAGTCGTCCCCGGGTCGGCGTCGCGAATTCGTGACCAGCTCGTGACCGGTCCCGTCGCGGATGCGGCCGGGCCCGTCCGGATACGGTGCCGTGGACCGACGCCGGGAGGCCGCATGGGCGAGCGACGACACCTGCTGGAGGGGCTCGCCGGCCCGACCGTCGCGCTGGAGGCGGTGAACCGGGCGACCCACGAGTTCACCGGCAGGCAGGCCCGGCGGGCGGGGCTGCACCCGACCGACCTGTGGGCGCTGCGGCTGCTCGACGTGCACGGCTCGCTCGGGCCGACCGAGCTGGCCCGGCGGCTGGACCTGCGGCCGGCCTCCACCACCGCGCTGATCGACCGGCTCGAGGCGGCCGGCCACCTCGAGCGGGTGCCCGACCCGCACGACCGCCGCCGGGTCACCGTGCGCTCGCGGGAGGAGTCCTTCCGCGCGCGGCTCGCGCAGTGGGAGCCGGTCGTGCGGGCCCTCGACGACGTCGCCCGCCGCCTCTCCGACGACGAGGGCGCGGTCGTCGAGCGCTACCTGCGCGCGGTCGTCGCCACGCTCGACGAGCTCGGCGCCGGATAGTCCGGGAGCCGGAACGCGTCGACCGCGCCGGTCGGCGTGGCCCCGAGCAGTCCGGTGACACGCTTCCCGACCGGGCTCGCGACGGCCCGGAACGCGGTGCGCAGCGTCCGGATCCCGGCCCGGGTCCGCGGGTTGGCCAGCGTCAGCGGCGGCAGCTTCTGCGCCTGCTCGGTCGCGGGCCGCAGCAGCTCCTCGTAGCGGCGCAGCGCACCCGCGGTGTCGCCGGGGCGCGAGGCCAGCTCCCCGGCCAGCACGTAGGCACCGATCAGGGCCAGGCTCGTGCCCCCGCCGCCCAGCGGCGACGGGCAGTACGCGGCGTCGCCGAGCAGCACCACCCGTCCCGAGCTCCAGTGCGGGGCCATGACCTGCCCGACGGCGTCGAAGTACATCGGGGCCCCGTCCGGCCCGTCGCCGAGCTCGCGCAGGATCCGCGGGGCGACCCAGCCCGCGTCGGCGAAGGTCTGCCGCAGGACGGTGCGGACGTCGGCGTCGCCGAGGGTCTCCAGGCCGCGCACCCCCGACAGGAAGGTCAGCATGGCGCGGGTGGTGCCCAGGTTGTCCGGGCGCAGGTGCACCCCGCGCGAGCCGGTCTCGTGGAACCAGTTCCACCAGGCGTCGTCGTCGGCGGTGCGGGGGATCGTCAGGTAGGCGCCGTACAGACCGGTCTCGCGGACGGTGACGTCGTCGAACACCAGGTCGCGGGTGCGCGACCGCAGTCCCTCGGCGACCACGACGAGGTCGGCGGTGACGGTCGTGCCGTCGTCGAGGGCGACCCGGGCCGGGCCGTCGCCGGTGCCCCGGTCCTCGACGCCGGCGATCCGGGTGCCGAACCGGAACGTCGTGGACCCCGGCGCGGCCTCGATCAGCACCCGGGCCAGCTCGCCGCGCAGGATCTCCAGCTCGGCGGTCGGACCGTCGGTCGACCCGGTCGGGTCCATCGGGATCTCGGCGACCGGGCGCCCGTCGTCGCCGATCACGCGGAAGCCGACCTCCCGGGTGCCGGCGGCCCGCACGGCGTCCTCCAGGCCCATCCGGCGCAGGACCTCGCGGGCGGTGCCGCGGACGTCGATGTTGTGCCCCTCGTCGCGCTGCCGCGGCGCGCGCTCCAGGACGGTCGTCCGCCAGCCGTACGCGGCCAGGCGCAGGGCGAGCGCGGAGCCGGCGATGCCGGCGCCGGAGATCAGGGCGTGCCGGGAGGAGGTCATGGTAGTTAGATGACCGAACTACCCGGTCGGCTAAACCTGCGCGACGATCTCGTCGGCCACCCAGCGGGCGGCGCCCTCCGGGAACGGCGCGGGCAGCCCGAGGACCACGTGCCCGAACCCCGCGGCGACGGCGGCGGAGACCCGCTCGCGGGCGTCCTGCGGATCGTCGTAGGAGACGCCCAGGTGGATCGACCGGGTGATCTCCGCCGGGTCCCGGCCGATGTCGGCGCACAGCCCGTCGAGCATCGCGCTGCGGGCGACGGCGTCGTCGAGGTCGCCGCCGGGGATGTTCCAGACGTCGGCGTGCCGTGCCGCGATCCGCAGCGTCGCCCTGGCCCGCCCGCCGATCACGATCGGCGGGTGGGCCTGCACCGGTTTCGGGCTGCCGAACGCGCCGGTGAGCCGCACCTGCTCGCCGTCGACGTCGAACGGCTCGGTCTCGGTCCACAGCCGCCGGATCACCGTGCAGGCCTCGTCGAGCGCGGTGACGGCGTCGGCGGTGGCGGCGAAGGGCAGGCCGTGCGCCTCGTACTCGCGGCGGGCGAGCGGGTGGTCCGGGCGGGACCCGACGCCGATGCCCAGGTCGAGCCGCCCGCCGGAGACGACGTCGACCGTCGTCGCGATCTTGGCCAGCACCGCGGGCGGGCGGAACCGGTTGCTGGTGACCAGCAGGCCCAGACGCAGCCGTCGGGTCCGCGCGGCCAGCGCGGACAGGGTGGTCCAGCCGTCGAGGGCCGGCCCCAGCGGGTCGCCGCCGATCGGCATGAGGTGGTCGAACAGCCAGGCGTGCTCGATGCCGGGCAGCTCGTCGGCCTCGAGCCAGACGCGCAGCAGGTCGTCGTAGGTGGTCTGCATCTGGGCGGTCATGATGCCGATGGACGCTCGGGACACGGGGGCTCCTGCGGGAGATGAAACGGAACAATGTTCCGGGTACGATACGGAACAGTGTTCCGGTCGGCAAGGGAGTGTGCGGTGGGTGTGCAGCGGGAACCGGTCCGGTCCGACGCCCGGCGCAGCCGTGCCGCCCTGCTCGAGGCCGCCGCGGCCGAGTTCGTGACCGCGGGCGTCGACGCGCCGGTCCGGGCGATCGCCGCCCGTGCCGGTGTCGGCGTGGGGACGGTCTACCGGCACTTCCCGACCCGGCCCGACCTGGTCGTCGCCGTCTACCGGCACCAGGTCGAGGGGTGCGCGGCGGCCGCACGGACCTGCCTCGACGCCGGTCCGACGCCGTTCGACGCCCTCACGGCCTGGGTCGGGGAGTTCGTCGACCTGCTCGTCACCAAGCACGGGCTGGTCGCGATGCTCGTCCACGACGACGGCCGCTCCGCCGCCCTGCACGAGCTGTTCCTGGAGCGGCTGCTGCCGGCGGGGGAGGAGATCGTCCGGGCGGCGCGGGAGGCCGGGCAGCTGCCGTCCGACGTCACCGCCTACGAGGTGCTGCGGGGGATCGGCAACCTGTGCTTCGGTGCCGAGGCCGACCCCGCCTACGACGCCCGCCGCGCCGTCGGCTTCTTCCTCGCGGGCCTCCGGGTTGCGTAACCGGAACATCGTTCCTATATTTTCCGGAGGAGGCTCCGTTTCAAGGTCTCCACTCCGTCTCCCGAAGGAGCGCACCATCGTGGACTCCACGATCTCCCTCACCGTCGACGGCCGTCGCCACGAGCTGACGGTCGACACCCGGACCACCGTCCTCGACGCGCTGCGTGACCGGCTCGGCGTGACCAGCGCCAAGAAGGGCTGCGACCACGGCCAGTGCGGTGCGTGCACCGTCCTGCTGGCCGCACCCGGTGAACAGGGGCCGGGCCGCCGCGTGCTGTCCTGCCTCTCGCTCGCCGTCGCCCACGACGACGCCGCGGTCACCACCGCCGACGGCCTCGGCACCGGCGCGGACCTGCACCCGCTCGCCGAGGCCTTCGTCGCCCACGACGCCTACCAGTGCGGCTACTGCACCCCCGGCCAGATCTGCTCGGCCGTCGGGATGCTGGACGAGGCCCGCGCCGGGCACCCCAGCGCGGTCACCGCCGACCTGTCCGGCGACGGACCGGCCGTGCTGGACCGCGCCGAGATCGCCGAGCGCCTGTCCGGGAACCTGTGCCGCTGCGCCGCCTACTCCGGCATCGTCGACGCCGTCGGTGCCGTGGGCACCGGGACGGGGGCGTCGCGGTGAAGCCGTTCGCCTACACCCGTCCCGGCGACGCAGAGGCCGCGGTCGCCGCCGTCTCCGCCGACCCGTCCGCCGCCTACCTGGCCGGCGGGACCAACCTCGTCGACCACCTCAAGCTGGGCCTGGTCGAGCCGGGCACGCTCGTCGACGTCACCGGCCTGCTGCCCACCGGGATCACCCCGACCGCCGACGGCGGCCTGTCCATCGGCGCGGGCGCCCGCAACACCGACGTCGCCGTGGACCCGCGGGTCCGACGCGACTACCCGGCGCTGTCCGCGGCGCTGCTCGCCGGGGCCTCGGGGCAGCTGCGCAACATGGCGACGACCGGCGGGAACCTGTTGCAGCGCACCCGCTGCTCCTACTTCGCCGACCTCACCGCGCCCTGCACCAAGCGCGACCCCGGGCAGGGCTGCTCCGCGCAGCACGGCTGGGCCCGCCACCACGCGATCCTCGGCGCACCCGAGGGCGGCTGCATCGCGACCCACCCGTCGGACATGGCGGTCGCGCTGGCCGCGTTCGACGCCCGCGTGCACGTCCTCGGCCCGGACGGGGAGCGCACCGTCGCCGCCACCGAGCTGCACCGGCTGCCCGGCGACGACCCGGGCCGCGACACCGTGCTGGAGCACGGGGAGCTGATCACCTCGGTCGAGCTGCCCGCGCTGCCGGTCGCCGCGCACTCCACCTACCGCAAGGTCCGCGACCGCGCCTCGTACGCGTTCGCGCTGGTGTCGGTCGCCGCGGCCCTCGACGTCGCCGACGACGGCACCGTCCGCGACGTGCGGATCGCCCTCGGCGGGGTCGCGCACCGGCCGTGGCGGGCGCACCGCGCCGAGCAGGCGCTGCTCGGCGGGCCCGCCACCGACGAGGCGTTCCGCGCCGCCGCGGCGGCCGAGACCGCCGACGCCCGCGCCGTCGACACCGCCGTCGGCGGCAACGCCTTCAAGATCCCGCTGGTGGCCGGCACGGTCACCGCCACCCTGCGCGGCCTCGCCGCGCACCGGACGGAGGCCGCATGACCAGCACCGTCACCCCCGGCACCACGACCGACGGCGCCGCAGGCACGTCGCACACCCGGATCGAGGGCCCCGCCAAGGTCACCGGCAACGCCGTCTACGCCTACGAGCAGGACGCCGCCGCACCGCTGCACCTGCGCGGCGTCGGGGCGACGATCGCCCGCGGCCGGGTCCGCTCGGTCGACACCACCGCCGCGGCCGCGGTCCCCGGGGTGGTCGCCGTCCTGACCCCGGACACCGCGCCCCGCCTCGACGACGGCGCGAACACCGAGCAGGCCGTCCTGCAGACCGGCGCCGTGCACCACCGCGGCCAGTACGTCGCCGCGGTGCTCGCCGAGACCGCCGAGGCGGCCCGGGAGGCGGCCGACCTCGTCGTCGTCGACTACGACGCGGAGCCCGCCACCACCGCGTTCGACCCGGAGTCGGCCGAGGCCTACACCCCCGAGGTCGTCGTCGCGTTCCCGCCGGACACACGCACCGGCGACCCGGAGACGGCGTTCGACGAGGCCCCCGTGCAGGTCGACGCCACCTACACGACGCCGATCGAGTACCACCACCCGATGGAGCCGCACTCCACCGTCGCGCGCTGGGACGGCGGGCACCTCACGCTGTTCGAGTCCTCGCAGGCCGTCTGGGACGCGCGACGCCAGGTCGCGGCCCTGTTCGGGATCGGCGACGACGCCGTCACCGTCGTCTCGCCGCACGTCGGCGGCGGGTTCGGCACCAAGGGGGCGCTGCACGCGGGGTCGGTCCTGGCGGTGCTCGCCGCGCGCGCGGTCCCCGGCCGGTCGGTGAAGCTGTCGCTGACCCGCCGCGAGATGACCGACACCACCGGGTACCGCCCGGCGACGGTGCAGCGCATCCGGCTCGGCGCCGGGACCGACGGGCGGCTGCACTCGCTCGGCCACGACGTCGTCGAGTCCGGGGCGCGGATGGCCGAGTTCGGCGAGCCGACCGCGGTGATCAGCAGGCACCTGTACGCGTCGCCGCACCGGCGGACCTCGCACCGGGTCGTGCCGCTGGACCTGTCCACGCCGACGTTCATGCGCGCACCCGGCGAGGCGCCCGGCAGCTTCGGCGCGGAGTCCGCGCTCGACGAGCTCGCCGTCGCCCTCGGGATCGACCCGGTCGAGCTGCGGATCCTCAACGAGCCCGACGTCGACCCCGACACCGGCAGGCCGTTCTCCAGCCGCAACCTCGTGGCCTGCCTGCGGCGCGGCGCCGAGCGGTTCGGCTGGGCCGACCGGGACCCGCGCCCGCGCACCCGGCTCGTCGACGGCTGGTGGCACGGCACCGGCGTGGCCGCCGCGTTCTTCCCGTCCTTCGCGATGCCCGGCTCCGCCGCCGCGATCCGGTTCGACGCCGGCGGTGCCGGTGCGCCCGGCCGCTACCGGGTGGACATCGCCGCGGCCGACATCGGGCAGGGCGCCCGCACGGTGCTCACCCAGATCTCCGCCGAGGCACTCGGGGTGCCACCCGCGCAGGTCGACCTGAACCTGGGCGACACCGGTCTGCCGCACGCGACCGTGGCCGGCGGCTCCGCGGGCACCGCGTCCTGGGCGACGGCGATCGTCGACGCCGCCGACCGGTTCCGCGACAAGTGGGGCACCGACCCCGAGGACGCGGCGGAGGCCGACGGCGTCGCCGGGCACAACCCGGCGATGGCCGAGTACGCGATGGGCGCGCACGGGGCGCACTTCGTCGAGGTCGCGGTGCACGCCGACACCGGGGAGATCCGGGTGCCGCGGATGCTGGGGGTGTTCGCCGCGGGCCGCATCCTCAACCCGCTGACCGCGCGCTCGCAGTTCCTCGGCGGGATGGTGTGGGGGCTGTCGATGGCGCTGCACGAGGAGGGCGTCGTCGACCCGGCCCGCGGGCACGTCGTCAACCACGACCTCGCCGGCTACCACGTGGCGGCTAACGCCGACGTCGGCGACATCGACGCCGAGTGGGTCGACGAGGACGACCCGCACGTCAACCCGGTGGGCGCCAAGGGGATCGGGGAGATCGGGATCGTCGGGGTGGCCGCGGCCGTCGCGAACGCCGCCCACCACGCCACCGGCGTGCGGGTCCGGTCGCTGCCGATCACCCTGGAGCACTTCCTGGGGGCCTGAGCGCGAGCGCCAGGACCCGCTCGGCCCGTTCGGCGAGCCGCTGCGGGTCCTGCGCCGCCGTCGCCGCCCGGAGCGCGTGGGCGTCGAGACCGTCCGGCACGCCGAGGGAGTACCAGCGCTCCAGCAGGTCCACGGTCATCTCGGGGTGGAACTGCACGCCCACGCTGCGACCGGCCACGAACGCCTCGTGCCCGGCCCCGCTGGTGGCGAGCAGCTCCGCCCCGGGCGGCGCGACGAGCTGCTCGGCGTTCCAGCAGAACCACGGCCCGGCCGGGAGGCGGCCGTCGACCGGGTCGACCGGGTGCCATCCGATCCGCGCGGCCGGCAGCGTCGTCCGGGAGCCGCCGAGGGCCTCGGCGAGGAGCTGGGCGCCGAAGCAGACCGCCAGCACCGGCACCCCGGCGTCGTGCGTCCGGCGCAGGAAGGCGACCTCACGGGCCGCCCACCCTGCGATCCGCTCCCTCGGCCACGGCGCGCCGAGCGTGACCACCAGGCCGGCCCCGGTGGGGTCGGGGAACCCGGCGTCGACGTCCGGGGTGTCGTACCGGTCCGCGGGCACCACCGTCGTCCACTCCGGACGGATCCCGCGTCGTTCCAGGGCACGGCCGAGCAGCCCGAGCCCGGCGACGTGGTCGTGGCCGATCACGATGGCGCGCACCGGCACACCCTGCCACCACCCGGGTTTGTCCCGCGCGGTCGCGGGTAGTGCGCGCCCTTCGCGGTCGAACAGCCGGCCCCGCTCCCGCACCACCTGCACGACCGACGGAGCCGTCGTTGATCCCGCACCACCCGAACTCCCCGGCCTCCCCGTTCACCGAGGGACTGCGCCACCGCATGCGGCTGGCCTGGCGCGCCGGCGCCGCGGCCGGCGCCGCCTGGTATCTCGCCACCCTCGTCCCCGGTGTCCTCGGCCAGTACCCCTACTACGCGCCGCTCGGTGCCCTGCTCGTCTGCTACCCGACCGTCTTCGACTCGCTGCGCCAGAGCCTGTACGCGGTGCTCGCGACCGGCCTCGGCGTCGGCCTCGGTGCCGCCGCCCTGCACCTGGGCGGCGCGCAGTGGTGGGCGGTGGCCGCGGCCGTCCTCGCCGGCATCGCGGTGGGTGCCGTCCCGATCCTCTCCGCGGCCCGCGACCTCGTCCCCACCGCGGCGCTGTTCACGATCCTCATCGGTGCGACGGACCCGTCCGGCTTCATGGCGGGCTACCTCGGCCAGACCCTGCTCGGCGTGCTCGTCGGGGTCGCGGTCACCCTGGCCCTGCCGCCTCCGCCGCAGAACGCCCGCGCGCACCGAGTGGTGGCGCGGCTGCGCGACGGCATCGCCGACCACCTGCAGGAGATGGCGGAGGTCCTGGCCGAGCGGTGGCCGCCGGAGCGCGAGGAGTGGACCCGCCACCGCCACGACTTCGAGCCGCTGATCGACGCGACCCGGGAGGCGGTCCGCTCCGCCGACGCCGGCCGGCGGGCCAACCTGCGGGCGCGTGCCTACCGGGCCCGCGGCCAGCAGCTCTACGAGGCCGCGCAGACCCTGGAACAGCTCGCGGTGCTCGTCCGCGACATCAGCACGGTCCTGGCCCAGACGGCGTGGGCCGAGCGCACCGTGCTCGTCCTGGACCCGGAGCTGCGCACCCCGGTCGCGGAGGCGATGCGTGACCTGGCCACCGCGATCCGGTCGGCGGAGCTGGCGCACCTCACCCGCGGCCCCGCACCCGCCGGGCTCGACGGGCACCGCCGCCACCTGGCCGCCGCCCGGGAGGCGCTGGACCGGGTCACCGACCGGCTCGACTCCCAGCGCGCGGGCTGGGAGTCGAGCCTCGCCGCGTCGGGGATCGTGCTGCACCTGCGGCGTTGCCTGGACCACCTGCACGCCGGACCGGCCGACCGCAGCCCGGATCTGCATCCGGCGGACCGGTGACGTGTGGGCGGCCGCCGACGGGGTACGTCAGGTCCATGTCGGCACTCGTACCCGGGGCGTACGCCGGCCCAGGTCCTGTCGGTTGAGATCCTGCAGCCGGCGGGGCCGCCCCGAACCTCACCTCGATCACCGCGAACGGACGAGGAGCGCCTGATGCCGGGACGCCGGACCTCCTGGACCGAGGACCTGTCCGAGGGGGCGTCGTCGGAGTTCCGCGCCGACGACGACGCCGGGCGCGCGCCCGAGGAGCTGGCCCGGACGATGGCCGGACTGTCGCGTCACCTCTACGCGGCCCGTGACGCGGCCGACGCGTGCGACCGTGTGCTCGAGGCGTGCACCGCGCTCGTCGAGGGCTGCACCCACGCCACGCTCACGCTGACCTCCGGCGGAAAGGTCGCCACCCCGGCGTGCACCGGTCCGGGCGCCCGGACCGTCGACGATCTGCAGCGTGAGCTGGGCGAGGGCCCCTGCCTCCAGGCGATCGGCGCGGACCGCAACGTCGTGTCGGCCGACCTGGGGCACGACGGGCGCTGGCCCCGGTTCGGCCCGGCCGCGGCGCGCCGCGGCATCGGCTCGGTGGTGGCCTCCCGGCTGTTCACCGACGAGCGCACCACCGGCGCCCTGAACGTCTTCGGCGCCGCCGGCGCGTTCGACACCGCCGCCCAGGACCGGATCGCGGTGCTGGCCGCGCACGCCGCCGTCGCGATCGACGCGGTGCGTACGCGGGAGAACCTGCAGGAGGCGGTCCGCAGCAGGCAGGTGATCGGCGAGGCGATCGGCATCCTGCGGGAGCGCTACGGGATCTCCTCGGAGCAGGCGTTCGACCGGCTCACCCGTGCCTCGCAGCACCTCAACATCAAGCTCCGCGCGATCGCCGAGCACCTGAGCCGCGACCCGACGGCGGAGGGGGTCAGTCCGCCAGCGGGCGGAACCGGCGCAGCCGCAGGCTGTTGAGCACCACGCACACCGAGCTGAACGCCATCGCCGCTCCCGCGATCATCGGGTTGAGCAGCCCGAACGCGGCCAGCGGGATCGCGGCCGTGTTGTAGGCGAACGCCCAGAACAGGTTGCCCCGGATCGTGCCCAGGGTGCGCCGGGACAGCCGGACGGCGTCGGCCGCGGCCCGCAGGTCACCCCGGACCAGGGTGATGTCCGACGCCTCGATCGCCACGTCGGTGCCGGTGCCCATGGCCAGGCCCAGGTCGGCCCGGGCGAGCGCGGCCGCGTCGTTCACGCCGTCGCCGACCATCGCGACGACCCGGCCCTGCTCCTGCAGCCGCTCCACCACGGCGAGCTTGTCCGCGGGCAGCACGTCGGCGATGACGGTGTCCGGGCCGGGCTCGATGCCGACCTCACGGGCGACGGTCTCGGCGACGGCCCGGTTGTCCCCGGTGAGCAGCACCGGACGCAACCCGAGCCTGCGGAACTCCGCGATCGCCTCGGCCGAGGTCGGCTTGACGGTGTCGGCGACGACGAGCACGGCACGCGCGGCCCCGTCCCACGCGACGGCGACCGTCGTACGGCCCCGCGCGGCCTCGTCCGCGGCGACCGCGGCGAGGTCGTCGGACAGCGGGACCGACCACTGCTCGAGCAGCCGCGGACGGCCGACGAGCACGGCGTGGCCGTCGACGACGCCCTGCACGCCGAGGCCCTCGTGGTTGGTGAAGTCCGTGACGGCGGGCAGGTCACCGACCCGCTCGGCCGCCGCCCCGGCGATCGCGGCGGCGACCGGGTGCTCCGAGGCGCGCTCCAGCGCCCCGGCGAGGCGCAGCACGGTCGCCTCGTCGGTCCCGTCGCCGGTGTGCACGCCGGTCAGCGCCATGGTGCCGGTGGTGACGGTGCCGGTCTTGTCGAGCACGACGGTGTCGACCCGGCGCGTGGACTCCAGGATCTCCGGCCCCTTGATCAGGATGCCGGTCTGGGCGCCGCGCCCGGTGCCGACGAGCAGCGCGGTCGGCGTGGCCAGCCCGAGCGCGCACGGGCACGCGATGATCAGCACGGCGACGGCCGCGGTGAACGCGGTCGAGGCGACGGCGCCGGTGAGGATCCAGACCAGCAGCGTCGCGGCGGCGATCACGGCGACGACGGGCACGAACACCGCGGAGATCCGGTCGGCGAGGCGCTGCACCTCGGCCTTGCCGTTCTGCGCCTCCTCGACCAGCCGCGCCATCTGTGCGAGCGCGGTGTCCGAGCCGACCCGGGTGGCCCGCACGACGAGCCGCCCGCCGGAGTTCACGCACCCGCCGACGACGGTGTCCCCGGCCCGGACCTCGACCGGCACCGACTCGCCGGTCAGCATCGAGACGTCGACCGCCGAGCGGCCGTCGACGACCTCGCCGTCGGTGGCGACCTTCTCCCCGGGGCGCACGACGAACTCCTCGCCCACGGCGAGCTCGTCGACGGCGACGCGCACCTCGGCGCCGTCGCGGAGCACCGTCACGTCCTTCGCGCCCATCTGCAGCAGCGCGCGCAGCGCGGCACCGGCCCGGCGGCGGGAGCGGAGCTCGACGTAGCGCCCGGCCAGCACGAACGTGACGACCGCGGCGACGACCTCCAGGTAGATGTTCCCGCTGCCGTCGGTGCGCGAGATCGTCAGCTCGAAGGGGTGCACCATGCCGGGCATCCCGGCGGTGCCGAGGAACAGCGCGTAGAGCGACCAGGCGAGCGCGGCCGTCGTCCCCATCGAGACGAGGGTGTCCATCGTGGCGGCGCCGTGGCGCAGGTTGGTCCAGGCGGCGCGGTGGAACGGCGCGCCCGCCCAGCCCCAGACCGGCAGTGTCAGCAGCAGCGAGACCCACTGCCAGCCGACGAACTGCCATGCGGGCGTCATCGCGACGACGACGACCGGCACCGACAGCACGGCGGCTCCGATGAGCCGGTTCCGCAGGTCGCGCAGGTCGCGCTCGGGGTCCTCGTCGGCCTCCGCGCTCGGCGGGGTGGCGGTGTAGCCGGCCGCCTCGACGGTCCCGACGAGCGTGTCGATGCCGATCCCACCGGGCGCGCTGACCCGGGCCTTCTCGGTGGCGTAGTTGACGGTGGCGGTGACGCCGTCGAGCTTGTTGAGCTTGCGCTCGATGCGGTTGGCGCAGGACGCACAGGTCATGCCGCCGACGGCGAGCTCGATCTCGGTGACGGTGCTGCCCGCGCCGTTCTCGGCGACGGTCCCGGTCGCGGCTGCGCGGGGCAGGGCGGTGACGGGTCCGTGGGCCGGGGACGTGTCGCTCATGGTCGGTCCTCCGGGGGTGACCCGGCGCGGGTGGCGGTGGCGACCCGCGCCGGGTGGGTGGTCAGGGGTGCTCAGACGAGCTGGTAGCCCGCCTCGTGCACGGCGTCACGGACGGCGTCGGGGGAGATCTCGTCGTCGCTGGTGACGGTGACGGCGCCGGTCGGCAGGTCGACGGCCACGTCGGTGACGCCGGCGATCTCGCTGATCTCCTCGGTGACCGAGGCGACGCAGTGCTGGCAGGTCATGCCGGTGACGGTGTAGCTGGCGGTGCTCATCGTGCTCTCTCCCGTTCGGATGTCAGGATCGGACCAGCCGGGCGATCGCCGCGCTGGCCTCCCGGATCTTCTCCTCGGCGACGGGGCCACCCTCGGTGGCGGCGTCGGCGACGCAGTGCTTCAGGTGTTCGTCGAGCAGACCCAGCGCGACGGCCTCGAGGGCCTTGTTGACCGCGGCGACCTGGGTCAGTACGTCGATGCAGTACTTGTCGGACTCGATCATCCTGGTGATGCCGCGGACCTGGCCCTCGATCCGGCGCATCCGCTTGACGTGCGCGTCCTTGGTGTCGGCGTAGCCGGGCATCGCGTCCTCCTCGGGGTCCACCGTCACCATACCCCTAGGGGGTAACGGTATCCACCCGGGCTGTAGCGTCCGGGGTGTGACGGACCGGACCCGGCTGCTCGTGCTCGTGCTGCCGGTGCTGCTCGGGCTGCTGGGGATGCACGCGCTCGCGGCGCCACCCGCGCCCTCCGGTGTACACCACGCTCCCGCGGTCGCCGCACCCTCGGTCCCGCACGGGTGGAGGGGTCGTCGACTCCCGACCCGCACGGCATGCCCCACGACGGGGCGTCGCACCTGCTGCACCTGTGCCTGGCCGTGCTCGCGGCCGGGGTCGTCCTGGCCGCGGCGGTGCTGCTGTCCGGGTTCGCGCCGCTGCCGTCGTCGCGCCGGCCGGCCGGTCCGGGGCGCCCGCGGACCGCACCGACGGCCCGCCCGCCCCCGGTCCCACGGCGGCTCGCGCTGCTCTGCGTGTCGCGGACGTGACCGGCCTCCGGCGCGGGAGAGCGCCGGAGCCGCCGAGCACCCACGACACGGGAGTACCGACACATGACACGCACTAACGTGGCGCTCGCCGCCACGGCGCTGGCCGCTGCCCTCGTCCTGACCGGCTGTGCCGGCGGGGGAGCGTCCGCCCCGCCCGCGGCCTCGTCGAGCAGCGCCGACGTCGCCTTCGCCCAGGGCATGATCCCGCACCACGAGCAGGCGGTCGCGATGGCGCGGCTCGCCGACGGCCGCGCCGGAGCCCGGGTGCGCGACCTCGCCGCCCGGATCGAGGCGGCCCAGGGCCCGGAGATCGGCCGGCTCCAGGGGTTCTTGGCCGACTGGGGCGCCGCACCCGCCGCGGACCATCACGGCGGTCACGGCGACATGGCCGGGATGATGTCCGACGAGCAGATGGCCGGTCTGGGACGCGCGTCCGGCGCCGCGTTCGACCGGTCGTTCCTCGAGATGATGATCGCCCACCACGAGGGGGCGGTGACCATGGCCCGCGCGGAGCTCGATACCGGGGTGGACCCGCGGGCCCGGGAGCTGGCGCAGCGGATCGTCGACGCGCAGCAGGCGGAGATCGCGGAGATGCGGGCGCTGCTGGGCTGAGGTGGGCTCGGCCGCCGCACGGCTCGGGCCGTGGGCAGCGTCGGCGGGGCGCGGTCGGTTCGGTCGACCGCGCCCCGCCGTTGTCCCAGCTCAGCAATTCGCACTAGCGAACGGAAACTAGCGATCGAACACACGTTCGAGTATCGTTGATGGTGTGACCGCGACCCAGGAACCACCCGCCCACGCCACCGGCGTGCCCGGCGACGGGTTCTCCTCCGGTGACCTCACCCTGCTCCGGTTCCATGTCGAACAGGCACTCGCCACTGACACCGAAGGGCTGTCCGAGGCCGAGCTGGTCGACCAGATCCAGGAGATCGAGTCGCTCCAGGCCTCCCTCGCCGCCCTGCAGGCGAGCCGGATCCGTGCCTTCGCCCAGGCCCACGTCGAGAACCGGCGCGTCGACGACCGGAGCGACTTCGACAAGATCCACCGCAGCGTGGTCGCCCAGATCCAGCTGGCCTGCCGGGTCTCCACCGCCGAGGCCCGCACCCGGGCGGCGAACGCCCGCGACCTGCACTCCGGGCTCGACCGGATCCGCGGCCTGCACCGAGCCGGCGAGCTCAGCGCGGCGAAGGTGTCCGCGATCGCCGTCGAGTGCCGCGACCTGAACACCACCCAGCGGGCGCGGGTCGACTCCCGGCTCGCCGCCGTGCGTGACCTGACCCGGTACGGGATCGGGCGGCTGCGGGCGATGACCCGGCGTCTGGTCGCCGAGATCGCCCCCGACCGGTTCCGCGCCCGCGTCCACGCCGCCAAGGCCGAGCGCCGGGTCACCCTGCGGCCCGCGCCGGACGCGATGAGCTACCTGACCGCCTACGTCCCGGTCGAACAGGGCGCCGCCTGCCTCGCCGCGCTGCAGAGGGCGTTCGTCGAGGTCCAGGTCGACCCGCAGCCGCTGACCCGCACCCGCGGGCAGGTGATGGCCGACACCCTCGTGGAGCGGGTGACCGGTCAGGCCACCGCGACCGCGGTGAACCTCGAAGTGCAGGTCACCGTGCCCGTGCAGGCGTTGCTCGACCCGCAGTCCCCGATCCCCGCGGAGATCCCCGGCTTCGGACCGGTGCCGGCCGATCTGCTCGCCACATCCGAGGGGACGAAGTCCCTGCGCCGGCTGCTCACCGACCAGGGCATCGTGATCGGCGGGGACTCCCGACAGCGCACCTTCACCGGCCTGCTCGCCACCCTGGTCAAAGCCAGGGCGCAGAACCGGTGCACCGAGCCCTACTGCGACGCACCCGTCCGTCACGTCGACCACATCCAGCGGGATGCCGACGGTGGGCGGACGGAGCTGGAGAACGGGCGCGGAGTCTGCGAGTTCCACAACCACGTCCGCGAACAACCCGGATGGCACATCGCCCGGGCCCCCGACGGGGCCGTCGTCACCACCACGCCGACCGGGCACACCTACCGCGGACCGGACTGACACTTGCGGTTGACGCTACGTCAACTTCTACCGTCGCTCCCATGACGGACGAGCCCTGCTGGAGCACCGACGACGTGGTTCGCCTGGCCGGGGTCAGCTCACGCACCCTGCGCCACTACGACCACATCGGACTCGTGCCCCCGGCCGGGACCGGCCCGGGTGGACGGCGCCTCTACGGCCGGACGCAGCTGCGTCGGCTGCAGCACGTGCTGTTGCTACGGGAGCTCGGACTCGGCCTGCCGCAGATCACCGCGGTGCTCGACACCGGGTCGGACGCCGCGGAGGTGGACGCCTTGCGTGTCCACCACGGGCGGCTCCTCGACGAGATCGCGCGCCTGCGCCGGCTCGCCGACACCGTCGCACGATCCATCGGAGAACGAGAGGGGAGAGGCGAGATGACCGCCGAGGAGATGTTCGAGGCATTCCGGGACGACCCGCACGGGGCCGAGGCCCGGGACCGCTGGGGCGCCGACGCCGTCGCCGTCCAGGAACGCGTCGCCGACTGGACACGCGCCGACGCAACGGAGCTGACCGCGGACTGGGAGTCGGTCCTGCGCCGGCTCGCCACGGCACGCTCCGCCGGGGACCCGGTCGACGCGCCGTCGGTGCAGGAGATCGTCGCCGACCACCATCGCTGGGTGAGCCGGTTCTGGGTGCCGGCTCGCGAGGCCTACACCGGGCTCGGCGAGCTCTACGCCGACGACCCGCGCTTCGCCGGGCAGATCGACGCGCACGGCGCCGGGCTGAGCGGCTACCTGCGCGACGCGATCGCCGTGTACGCGGCGGAGCGCCTGGAGCAGCCGTGACTCAGGTGAACGAGATGTGCACGTGGTCCATGTGGTTCGCCGTCGCCCCGCCCCGGTCCTCCTGGGCCTTCCAGCCGCTGCCGGTGTCGATGCGCTGCTGCCAGATGATGTAGGAGATCCCGAGGTCGTCCCAGTTCTGCTTGGCGTAGGCGGCGAGCCGGTCGCCGGTCGCCTTGTCGACCATGAAGTCCAGAGCCTTGCCGCTGGGGTGGTCGGAGGCGTTGCCGCGGCTGCCGATGCCCAGCACGGAGTCGACGCCGAACAGGCAGCGCAGCTTCTCCCCGGCCGTCGCCACGTTCGCGGCGACGCCCTCCATGCCCGCGGTGCCCAGGGCGCACGTGGTGGACCCGGTCGGGCCGCCGCCCGAGGGGGCGCCGGAGCTCCCGGCCGAGGACCGCGCGGAGTCGGCGGCGCGCGCGGCCGCCTCCCGTGCCTCGCGGGCGGCGGCACGGGCGCGCTCGCGCGCCTCGTCGCGGGCCTTCACCGCGGAGCCGACCGCACCGTCCGCAGCGCCGACGATCGCGTCGACGTCGACCGGGGGCGGCGGCTCGGCCAGCGACCGGGCCGCGCCGGCGTGCGCCGACGGCGTGGCCGAGGCCGCCTCGGTGAGCGAGGCGTCCGCGGCCGGGGTGCTGAACGCCTGCAGGGCGAGGTCGTCGACCCGGGGGAGTCCACCGCCCGTCGCGGCGTGCGCGGCGACGAGGCCGCCACCGGCGAGCGCGGAGGTGAGTGCCTGCAGGGTGCGGGCCCGCCCCGCGCGGCGGTGCCTCCCGCCCCGCTCCGGGCCGACGTCACGGGTGACGACGGTCGTCGACGGCAGGGGTCGGCTCGGGTCGGTCCGGCTCGGGGAGCGCCGGGCCGCCACGGAGCCGGGGATGTTCCTCGGCACGCAGGGCGTCCTTCCTCGTCGGAGACGGCTGCGCCCGTGTGCCTGGGGAGCGGGGCGCGCGGGTCCTGCTGGGGATCAGGACCGTGACCGTTCCGTGATCGACCGTACGGATCGGGTTGTCCGCGTGGGGCCGGTCCGCGACCACCGGCCGTCGCGGTGCTGCGAGTGGCGGGCCGCTCGGCCGGAAGGATCAACCGTGATCCACCTGTTGCCGAGGTGGTCAGGCGTCCTGGACGTCCCAGGTGCCCGCGGCGTAGTCGAGGGTGACCCGCAGCGCGCCGCCGTCGCCGTGGCTGACGTAGACGAGCCGGTCGTCGGTGGCCTCGGCCACCTCGGTCCGCGCGTCGTACAGCCAGGGGTGGCGCCTGCGCAGCCCGATCAGCTCCTGGTGCACGGCCAGGACGTGCGGGTCGGCGCCGGAGGGGAGGGACCCGTCGGCGGGGAACTCGGGGCGGACCGCGTCGTCGCCGCCGGCCCGCTCCTCCTTGACCCCGGTGAGGCCGAGCTCGTCGCCGGCGTAGACCGAGGGGGTGCCGCCGACGGTGCAGAGCACGGCGACGGCCAGCTCGATGTGGCGGCGGTCGTGCAGCTGCGACGCGAGCCGGGTGACGTCGTGGTTGCCGACGAAGGTGTTCGGCACCGCGGCGGCGACGAACCGGTCGTGGCGCTGCAGCGCCCACGCCAGCTCGTGCGGGTTGCCGTCGTTGAGGCTCGACCAGATCGCCTTCCACAGCTCGTACTGGGTGAGCGCGTCGATCGTGGTGGCGGCGGTGATCGCGTCGTGCTCGCCGTGGATGACCTCGCCGAGGAACCAGGCATCCGGGTGGCGCTCGCGGACGCGGGGGAGCACGTCGGCCCAGAAGTCGTCGGGAACGGTGTAGGCGGCGTCGAGCCGCCACCCGTCGGCGCCGCGGTCGAGCCAGTGGCAGAGGATCTCGACGACGTGGTCGCGGACCGCGGGGTTGTCGTGGTCGAGGGTGTGCAGGCCGGGGTGGCCCTCGAAGACGGCGATCTCCCCGTCGTCGGTGTGCCGGAACCAGGCGTCGTCCGGCCCGCCGGGGTCGGCGCGGGCGGCGAGCAGCCGCGGGTGCTCGGGGCCGACGTGGTTGAACACGCCGTCGAGCAGGATCCGCAGGCCGCGTCCCTTCGCCTCGGCGACGAGCGCGTCGAAGTCGGCGTCCGAGCCCAGGCGCGGGTCGATCCGCAGGTGGTCGGTGGTGTCGTAGCCGTGGGTGGCCGAGGCGAACACCGGGCCGAGCAGGAGCCCGTTCGCCCCCAGCGCGACGGCGTGGTCGAGCCAGCCGATGATCCGCCGCAGCGAGTGGTCCGCGCCGTCGCCGCGGTCGGGGTGGGCCCCGGTGAACCCCAGCGGGTACACGTGCCACCAGATCGCGTGCCGTACCCAGTCCATCCGCGCGACCCTAGTCGTCGAACGGGTCCCCGGCCCGCGCCCCGCCGAGCGCGCGGAGCAGCGAGGCGAACCCGCCCGCCACGTGCTCCTCGGTCGCGGCAGCGGCCCGGTCGGCGTCGCCGTCGGTCACCGCGTCGAGGATCGCCCGGTGCTCGGCGGCCGAGGCTGCGGCGCGGTCGTCGTCGTGCAGGGTCAGGTCCCACGGGAACGCCTGCCACAGCGCGGCGATCCGCTCCGGCAGCGCGGGCACGCCGCACCGGTCGTAGAGCAGGAAGTGGAACTCGCGGTTCCGCTCGCGGGCGGCGGCCGGGTCGTCGGCGGGGTGGTCGAGGACGGCGCGGGCCCGGGCGAGGTCGTGCCGCGAGACCCGCGGCGTCGCGCGGCGGACCGCGTAGGCCTCGGTGAGCCGGCGCACCACGTAGGTCGCGGTCACCCGGTCCACGTCGACGCCGGCGACCCGCACCCCGCGGTGGTGCTCGGCGACGACCAGCCCCTCCGCGGACAGCAGGCTCAGCGCCTCGCGGACCGGGGTGATGGACGCGCCGAACCGGCGGGCCAGCTCGTCCTGACGCAGCGGCGTCCCGCGGGCGAGGCCGCCGCCGAGGATGTCGCGGCGTAGCTCGTCGACGATCCGGTCCCGCTTGGTGCTCACCGCTCGTCGAGCCAGGCGAGGACGGCCGCGGTGTGCTCGCCGACGGCCGGGACCGGGTCCATCCGCGCGGTCCGTCCGGCGACGGTGATCGGCGGCTGCAGTGCGCGCAGCGGCCCGACCGGGCTGCCGACCTCGGTCCACCGGTCGCGCGCGGCGAGCTGCGGGTGCTCCAGGACCTCCCCGACCTCGCGCTGCCGGGCGTGCGCGACCCGCGCCTGGACCAGCCGCGCGACGAGCTCGTCGCCGGTCAGGCCCGTGAGCACGGTGTCGATCTCGGCGTGCAGGTCGGGGCGGTTCTCCACCCGGGCCCGGCCGCTCGCGAACCGCGGGTCGGTCGCGACCTCCGGGCGGCGCAGCACGACCTCGCAGAACGTCGCCCACTCGCGTTCGTTCTGGATCGACAGGACGACGTCGGTGCCGTCGCCGGCGGAGAACGTGCCGTACGGGGCGATCGCGGCGTGGCTGGTGCCGGTCCGCTTCGGGGCGGTGCCGCCGTAGCCGGCGTAGTAGAGCGGGTAGCCCATCCACTCCACCAGCGAGTCGAACAGGCTGACCTCGAGGTCGGTGCCCTGCCCGGTGCGTTCCCGCTCGTAGAGCGCGGACAGGATGCCGGAGAAGGCGTACATGCCGGCACCGATGTCGGCGGCCGGGATGCCGCTCTTCGCCGGCGCGTCCTCGGTCCCGGTGATCGAGACGAGCCCGGCCTCGGACTGGATGAGCAGGTCGTAGGCCTTGGCGTCGCGGTACGGGCCGGACGAGCCGTAGCCGGAGATCGAGCAGGTCACCAGCCGCGGGTACCGCTCGCGCAGCGCCGCGGCACCGAGCCCGAGCCGCTCGGCGGCACCCGGGGCGAAGTTCTGCACGAACACGTCGGCCCGTTCCAGCAGCCGCAGCATCGTGGCGCGGCCGTCGTCGGACTTGAGGTCGAGGGTGACCGACTCCTTGGATCGGTTCAGCCACACGAAGTGGCTGGACATGCCGTGGACGGTCTCGTCGTAGTCGCGGGCGAAGTCGCCCGAGCCCTCGCGTTCGATCTTGATGACGCGGGCGCCGAGGTCGGCGAGGTGCCGGGTCGCCAGCGGTGCGGCGACGGCCTGCTCGCAGGACACGACGAGCAGTCCCTCCAGGGGGAGTGTCATCAGATGCTCCGCCCGCCGTCGACGGGCAGGACGACGCCGGTCAGGAACGCGGCGGCGTCGGAGGCGAGGAACACCGCGGCGTCGGCGACGTCGCCCGCCTCCGCGAGCCGGGCCAGCGGGATGCCCGCGACGAAGCGCTCGCGAGCCGCCTCGGGGTCGTCGGTGCCGAGGAACTTCGGCAGCATCGGGGTGTCGGTGGCGACCGGGGCCAGGCAGTTGACCCGGATGTCGGGCGCCAGCTCCAGGGCCAGGGTGCGGGCGAGGTGGTTGGCGGCTGCCTTCGACGAGGCGTAGGCGCCGAACCCGGGACGGGTCCGCTCGCCCATCACCGACCCGGTGATCGTGACCGCGCCGCCGCCGGTGCGCCGCATGGCGGGCACCGCGGCGCGCACACCGAGCCAGACGCCCTTCACGTTGACGTCGAAGATCGCCGAGAACTCCTCGGGGTCGGCGTCGAGCGCGGGGACGGGGAAGCCGGTGAGCCCGGCGTTGCAGGACAGCAGGTCCAGACGGCCGAACGCGGCCTCGGCCCGCTCGACGGCAGCGGCGTTCGCCGCGGCGTCGGTGACGTCGACCCGGAGTCCGACCGCCCGCTCACCGAGCTCGGCGGCGGCGCGCTCCGCCGCCTCCCCGTCCAGGTCGGCGACGACGACCGACGCCCCCTCCTCGACGAACCGCCCGGCCGTGGCCCGGCCGATGCCGGACGCCCCTCCGGTGACGATCGCGACCTTGCCCTGCAGTGCGCCCGCGGCCATGACGGCTCCTCGACGTCGAGACGATGCCTGATCCTCACGGATCATGCATCATCCGTGAGGATCGTGCATCACGCCCGGGCGGCGGCGACGAAGTCGCGGATGCGGGCGTGGTCCTTCACGCCGCGGGACGACTCGACGCCGCTGGAGACGTCGACGCCCCAGGGACGGACCCGGCGCACCGCGGTGGCGACGGTGTCCGGGTCCAGCCCGCCCGCGAGCAACCACGGCCCGTCCGGCTTCGGGTCGAGCGCCTCGGCGTCCCAGCGCTCGCCGGACCCGGCGACGGGGGAGTCGAGCAGCAGCACGTCCTCGCCGTACAGGCCCACGGTGAGGTCGGGGTCGTGGGCCAGCGAGGTCGCCCGCCACAGGGTGATCGGCGCGCGGGCGGCCGCGGTGAAGTCGTCGCGGGTGTAGCGGCCGTGCAGCTGCAGCACGTCGGCGCCGGCGTCGGCGGTCACCGCCGCGGCCCGGTCGGCGGGCAGGTCGGCGACGACGACCACCGACCGCACGCCGTCCGGCACCCGGGCGACGAGCGCGCCGAGGTCGGCCGGGTCGACGTGGCGGGGGCTCGGCGGGTACACGACGAACCCGACCGCGTCGGCGCCGGCGGCCACGGCCGCGTCGACGTCACCGGGGGTCCGCAGCCCGCACACCTTGACGAACACGCGCCCGACCCTACGGGGCGCCCGGGCTCAGAGCTCGAGCACCAGCCGCGGCGACCGGGACCGCGACACGCACAGCATCATCACCTCGTTCGACGCCTGCTCCTCCTCGGTGAGCAGCGAGTCGCGGTGGTCCGGCTCGCCGGCGAGGACCCCGGTCTCGCAGGTCCCGCAGGTCCCCTCCCGGCACGAGGACAGCGTCGCGATCCCGGCGCCCTCCAGGGCGTCGAGGATCGAACAGCCCGCCGGGACGGCGACGACCGTCCCCGACCCCGACAACTCCACCTCGAACGCCTCGTCCGGGCCGTCGAGCGCGCCGGGCCGGGCGGAGAACCGTTCCACGTGCACCGGCACGCCGAGACGCTCCCCCTCGGCTTCGACGGCGGCGAGCAGTCCCTCCGGGCCGCAGCAGTACACGGGTCGCCCGGCGGCCGCGGCCACGATCCCGGCGACGTCGAGCAGCCCGGCCTCGTCCTGCGGCACCAGGGCCACCCGGTCGGGGTGACGCCCGGCGAGCTCGCTGAACGCCATCGACGCCCGGCTGCGCCCGCCGTGGACCAGCCGCCAGTCCGCGCCCGCGGCGTGCGCCGCCGCGATCATCGGGACCAGCGGGGTGATGCCGATCCCGCCGGCGACGAACACGTAGCCCGGGGCGTCGACGAGTGCGAACCGGTTGCGCGGCCCGCGGACCAGCACCGTGTCGCCCTCGGCGACGACGTCGTGCACGTGCGCCGAGCCGCCCCGCCCGGCGGGTTCGCGCAGCACCGCGACCCGGTAGACCGAGCGCTCGCCCGGGTCCCCGCACAGCGAGTACTGCCGGACGAGGTCCGCGGTCAGGACGAGGTCGAGGTGCGCACCGGGCGTCCACTCCGGCAGCTCGGCGCCGGACGGGTCGCGCAGGGTCAGCAGCACGACGTCGTCGGCGAGGAGCTCCTTCTTCTCCACCACCAGGTGCAGCTCGGGTTCGGTCACGACGTACTCCAGGTCTCGTGGTCCTCGGGGCAGCCCAGCAGCCAGTCCCACAGCGGCACCGGGTCGTCGAAGACGCGTTCGGCGCCGCAGTGGCACACCGCGCGCAGCAGGTCGGTGCCCAGCACCCAGTGGATGCGCTGGACACGGTGCCCGTGCAGGACGGGCGGGGCCTCGGGGATCGCGCTCACCGGGCGGGCGCCGGGGACGGGACCGCCGGTGCCGAACCGGCCATCCGGGCGAGCATCCGGCGTGCGGCGAGCCCGCCGGTGTCGATGTTGACCGACAGCTCCTGGTAGCCCGCCGGCTCGGTCGCGATCACCTTCTCCAGCACGTCGAGCGCCTCGACGTCCTGCAGCACGACGGTGCGGTTCTGCTCGGCGAGGAACGCCGAGACCTCGACGTCGTCGAGGGCGAAGTCGCGCGCGACCATCCAGAAGTCGTGTGTGGAGTGCTCGGTCTCCGGGGTGATCGCGTAGACGACCTCCACGTGGAAGGCGTCGGGGTCGGAGCCGTCGGGGTGCGGGACCGAGCCGACCGGCGCGATCCGGGAGTGCAGCTTGTACAGGCACGGCGGGGTGTACTCGATGTCCTGCCAGCGCGAGATCCGCCCGGACAGGCCGGTGGAGCGCTCGTAGAACGGCGGGCACTCGGCGTCGGCCATGTGCCGGGAGACGTAGACGACGCCGGCGTCCTCGTCGACCTCGGTGGAGATCGGGGTGGCCGCGACCTCGGGGGTGCCGATGTAGCCGCCGTGCAGGTAGGTCTCGTGCGACAGGTCGAGCAGGTTGTCCACCAGCAGCGAGAACCGGGCGGCCAGCGGCTCCATCCCGCGCACCGTGGTCCACGCGGCGTCGTCGAGGTAGGTCGCGCGGGGGATGCGCAGCGGGTCGGCGAGCTCCGGGTCGCCAATCCAGACCCAGATCAGCGAGTCCTGCTCGACGACGGGGTAGGCCGCCAGCCGGGCCGTGCGTGGCACCCGGTTCTGCCCCGGCACCGCCACACACCTGCCGTCGGCGCCGTAGGTGAAGCCGTGGTAGCCGCAGACGACGGTGTCGCCGACGAGCCGGCTCGGGGCCTGGGACAGCGGGAACCGGCGGTGCACGCAGCGGTCGGCGTGCGCGGTGACCTGGCCGGCCTCGGTGCGCCAGAACAGGATCGGCTCGTCGCAGATCGTGCGGCCGAACAGCTCGCGGCCGATCTCGGCGGAGTAGGCGGCGACGTACCACTGGTCGCGGGGGATCGAGCTCATGCGGGGACTCCCTGGGTGGTGGGGGTGCCGGATCGGCGGAGCAGCAGGACGAGGGCGGCCGCGCCGACGAACACGGCCGCGAAGAGCAGGTAGAGCGACTGCGGGGTGGCGCCGCCGTCGAGCAGCGCCCCGGCCAGGGTCGGCGCGAGGATCGCCCCGGACCGGCCGACCGCGAGCGCGGTGCCGACGCCGGTGGTGCGCACGTCGGCGCCGTAGGAGGTCGGTGCCATCGCGTACAGCCCGGCGACGCAGCCGTTGACGAACAGCCCGACCAGCGCGGCGACGACGAACGCCACCGCGAGCGAGGAGGTGCTGGTGATGAACACGGCCAGCAGCACCGCGGTGGCCAGCAGGTACCCGGCGAGCACGTGCCGCAGCGCGAACCGGGCGGCGAGCAGGCCGAGCCCGGCGGCGCCGAAGATGCCGCCGACGTTGAGCAGGGTGCCGCCGGCGATGCCCGCGTCCGGGGAGAGCCCGGCCTCGACGAGCAGGGTCGGCGTCCAGCTGGTGACGAAGTAGAACCCGGCCATCACGCAGAAGAAGCTGACCCAGAGCAGCACCGTGGTGCGCCGCAGCGCCGGGCGCAGCAGCGCCCCGTACCCCGCGGCGACGCCGGTCCGCACCGGGGCGCCGTCGGGGAGGGCGGGCAGCGCCGCGTGCCCCATCCGCGCCAGCAGCGCGTTGACCCGCTCCAGCGCCCCGGCCGGGCGGCGCACGAGCAGGAAGTCCAGGGACTCCGGCAGCCGCCACCAGACCAGCGGGACCGCGGCCAGGGTGGCCAGACCCCCGGCGAGGAACACCGACCGCCAGCCGAACTGCCCGATCAGCGTGGCCGCGAGCACGCCGCCGAGGACGGCCCCGATCGCGTAGCCGGTGGAGTTCAGGCTGACCGCGAGCCCCCGCCAGCGGGCCGAGGCGTACTCGGCGGCGACGACGTTGCTGGTGGCGAGGATGCCGCCGACACCGAGCCCGGTGACCAGCCGCAGCGCGCCGAGCTGGCCGGGGGACTGCGCCGCCGCCGAGCCCAGCATCGCCAGCCCCGCGACGACGAGGCAGCCCAGCACGACCGGCCGTCGCCCGACCCGGTCCGCCCACGGTCCGATGAGGACCGACCCGGCGGCCATGCCGACCAGGCCCGCGGACAGGAGAAGGCCGAGCTGGCTGCCGGACAGCCCCCACTCGGTGGCGACCGAGCGGCCCGTGAAGGCCATGACCAGCACGTCGAAGCCATCGAGGACGTTGAGCAGGACGCACGCCGCGACCGCGCCCCACTGGTGGCGGGACATCGGTGCGTCGTCGAGCAGACGGCGGACGGTGTCCGCCGCGGGGGGTGGGCGCATGGTGGGACTCCGTCGTCGCCGCGCGGTCGTGGTGGTGCAGCGAGGATGCGGGGCGACGGGGGCCGCGCCGTACGTCCCTTCCGGAGAATGGAAGGGTTTCAGCGCGTGGTGGTGCTGAGCGCGCGGCTGATCCCGGCGGCGGTGGTGCGCACCAGCGGGGCGAGCGCGCGGGCGGACACGCTGCCGTGCCGCACGACGAGCGAGACGGCCGCGACGACCTGGCCGCGGGCGTCGGAGACGGGGGCGCCGACCGACAGCGCGTCGTCGGTGACCTGCCGGTCGCTGACCGAGTGGCCGTCGCGGCGGACGTCGGCGAGCATGCGGCGCATCCGCTGCGGGTCGGTCACCGTGAACGGGGTGTAGCGCTCGATCCGCGCGCCCAGCACCTCGTCCTGCAGCTCCGGCGGCGAGTGCGCGAGCAGCACCAGACCGACCCCGGTCGCGGTGAGCGCGAAACGCCCCCCGACCCGGGTCTGCACCGGGACCGCGCCGGACCCGGCGAGCCGCTCGACGAACACCACCTCGGCGCCCTCGCGCACCGCGAGCTGCACGTTCTCCCGGGTGACCCGGGACAGGTCCTCCAGGAACGGCAGCGCCGTCTCGCGCAGCGCCTGCCCGCGCGGGGCGAGCGCGCCGAGCTCCCAGACGCGCAGCCCGATCCGGTAGCGGCCCTCGTCGTCACGTTCCAGCGCGCCCCACGCCGCCAGGTCGGCGACGAGCCGGTGCGCGGTCGACAACGGGACGTCGGCGTGCCGGGCGAGGTCGCTGAGCGACAGCGCGGGCCGGTCGGGACCGAACGCGTCGAGCAGGCCGAGCGCGCGCACCACGACCGACCCGGTCGGTCCCACCGGGTGGCCGCGACGCGACGTGGTCATGCCCGCCAGTATCAGGCGTCGTAGTCGACCGTGGCGGTGTCGGTCACCGGGCGGGACTGGCAGGTGAGGACGAACCCGGCGGCGACCTCGTCGTCCTCCAGCGCGTAGTTGCGCCGCATGGTCACCTCGCCGTCGGTCACCTTCGCCCGGCACGTCCCGCACACCCCGCCCTTGCAGGCGAACGGCAGGTCGCCGCGGACCTTCTGGGCGGCGTCGAGGACGTACTCGCCCGCCGGGACGGCCAGCGTCGTCGACCGTCCGTTGAGGACGACCGTGACCTGCGCGCCGTCGCCGTCCGGCTCGGGCTCGTGGCGGTCGACCTCCGGCGGCGGCTCGTCGACGTAGAACAGCTCGCGGTGCACCCGGCGCCGCTCGACGCCCAGCTCACCGAGCACCGCGACCGCGGACTCGGTCATGCCGAGCGGGCCGCACAGCCACCAGTCGTCGACGTCGGCGGTGTCGACCAGCGCGGTGAACAGCAGCCGCAGCCGGTCGGCGTCCAGCCTGCCGTTGACGATCTCGGCCTCGGTGGGCTCGCGCGAGAGCACGTGCAGCAGGTGCAGCCGCGGGCCGTAGCGGTTCTTCAGGTCGGCGATCTCCTCGGTGAACATCACCGTGTCGGTCCGTCGGTTGCCGTAGACGAGGGTGACGCGGGTGTCGTCGTGCGCGGCCAGCAGGGACGCCGCGATCGACAGCACCGGGGTGATCCCGGACCCGGCGGCGACGAGACCGTGGTGCGTGCCCGCGGTCAGCTCCGGGGTGAACGACCCGGCGGGCGGGCCGACCTCGACGACGTCGCCCGGGGCCACCTCGTCGACCAGCCAGGCGGAGAACAGGCCGCCGTCGACCCGGCGCACCCCCACCCGCGGCGCGGTCCCGGCGGCGGAGCAGATCGAGTACGACCGGCGCTCCTCGCCGTCGGCGGTGTCCTTCCGCAGGGTCAGGTACTGGCCGGGCCGGAAGTCGTAGTGCCCGCGCAGGTCCTCGGGGACGTCGAAGGTGACGGCGACGGCGTCGTCGCACAGCCGGTCGACCTCGGTCACCACGAGCCGGTGGAAGCCGGCGGGCAGCGCGTCGTCCCCGGCCAGCAGGGCCTCGATCTCGTCGTCCAGGGCGAGCGTCGTCCGGCCGTACGCCTGGTTGGCCCGGGCCTGCCACGCCGCCGCGCGCCGCTCGCTCATCAGATCTCCTTCATGTGCTCGAACGGCTCACGGCAGGTGGTGCACCGCCGCAGCGCGGTGCACGCGGTCGGGCCGAAGCGCGACAGCTCCTCGGTCGCCCGGGACCCGCACTGCGGGCAGGGCACGACCGTCGACGGCGCGTCCAGCGTCAGCGGGATCGGTCCGCCCGTCCGCGGGGCGCTCCCGGGCGGCGCGACGCCGGCCTCGGCGAGCTTGCGCCGCCCGGCCTCGCTGATCCAGTCCGTGCTCCACGCGGGAGAGAACACAGTCCGCACCTCGACTCGCCCGTACCCGGCCGCGGTGAGCGCGCCGCGGATGTCCGCGCGCATCTCCTCGATCGCCGGGCACCCGGAGTAGGTCGGGGTGATCGTGACCGTCACGCGGTCGTCCTGTTCGGACACCGAGCGGATCACGCCGAGGTCGTCGAGGGTGAGCATCGGCATCTCGGGGTCGACGACCTGCGCGACGACCCCGCCCGCCCCGCTCACCAGGACGCCCCGGGGTGCCGGCGCGCGAGGCTCTGCAGCACGACGAGCGCGGGCTCCAGCTTCTCGGTGTGCACGCCCTGGCGGCCGCCGCGGCCCCCGATCGTGCCGGTCGGCGGGACCTGCGGCACGGTCAGCGTGGCGCGCCCGATCACCTGCGCGAGGACGGCGTCGACCTCCTCGCGGGTGTCCGCCGGGTCGACGGCGACACCGGCGGCGACCAGGCGTCGCTCGGTGTCGGTGGTGCGGAACAGCTCGCCGAGGTGCGGCCACACCCACTCCAGCGCGTCCTGCATGCGCCGGTGCGACTCCGGTGTGCCGTCGCCGAGGCGCAGCGTCCAGCGCGCGGCGTGGTCACGGTGGTAGGTGACCTCCTTGACCCCCTTCGCGGCGACGGCGGCGACCACCGGGTCGGCGGAGTCCGTGAGCCGGTGCAGCAGCGCGAGCCGCCAGGTGGAGAACACCAGCAGCCGGGCGATGGCGCGGGCGAAGTCCAGGTCGTCGGACGGCTCGACGAGCCCGACGCAGCGGAACTCCGACACCTCGCGCCAGTAGGCCAGCGCGTCCTCGTCGCGGCCGGTCAGGTGCCCGGCGCGCGACAGCAGCACCCGGGCCTGGCCGAGCAGGTCGAGCGCGGTGTTGGCGAGCGCGACCTCCTCCTCCAGCTCGGGGGCGTTCGAGACCCACTCGGTCAGCCGGTGGGACAGGACCAGCGCGTCGTCGCCGAGCATCAGGCAGTACTCCGCGAGGTCCGCCGGATCGGTGCCCGCGGGAACCGGCGCGACGATGTCCGCCTCGCTGTCCTCGAACCCCGACCCGAACGCCCAGCGCGGGTCGTCGCCCTCCTCGGTCAGGCCGTCGTAGACGGAGCCGCTCACAGGTGCGGCACCTCCTCCGGGATCGCGTAGAACGTCGGGTGCCGGTAGACCTTGTCCCCGCTCGGGGCGAAGAACGGGTCCTTCTCGTCCGGGCTGGACGCGGTGATCGCGTCGGCACGGACCACCCAGATGCTCACGCCCTCGTTGCGGCGGGTGTAGACGTCGCGCGCGTTGTGCAGGGCCATCTCGTCGTCCGCGGCGTGCAGCGACCCGACGTGGACGTGGTTGAGCCCGCGCTTGCCGCGGACGAACACCTCGTAGAGCGGCCAGGCGCGACGGCTCGGCTTCTCGCCCTGCCCGGTCTCGACACCCGTCGTCGGGACGGCGCCGTGGCCGCCCTCGGCGGTCATGTCCTGCTCGCTCATCCCCGTGCCTCCTGCTTCTCCGCGTAGGCCTGCGCCGCCTCGCGCACCCACGCCCCGTTCTCGTGCGCGCGACGGCGGTGGTCCAGCCGCTGCCGGTTCGCCGGCCCCGCCCCGGAGACCACGGCGGTGAACTCCGACCAGTCCGGCTCGCCGAAGTCGTGCGCCTGCCGCTCGTCGTTCCAGCGCAGGTCCGGGTCGGGCAGCGTGACGCCCAGCACCGCCGCCTGCGGGACGGTCATGTCGACGAAGCGCTGGCGCAGTTCGTCGTTGGTGTGGCGCTTGATGCCCCAGGCCATCGACTGGTGGGTGTTGGGGGAGTCGCCGTCGGCCGGGCCGAACATCATCAGCGACGGCCACCACCAGCGGTCCACCGACTCCTGGACCATGCGCTTCTGCGCCTCGGTCCCCGCGGTCAGGGCGAGCAGCGACTCGTAGCCCTGGCGCTGGTGGAACGACTCCTCCTTGCAGATGCGGATCATCGCCCGGGCGTAGGGCCCGTAGGAGCAGCGGCACAGCGGGACCTGGTTCGCGATCGCCGCGCCGTCGACCAGCCACCCGATGACGCCGATGTCCGCCCAGGACAGCGTCGGGTAGTTGAAGATCGAGCTGTACTTCTGCTTCGAGTCGATCAGCTTCTCGGTGAGCTCCTCGCGGTCGACGCCGAGGGTCTCGGCGGCCGCGTAGAGGTACATGCCGTGGCCGGCCTCGTCCTGCACCTTGGCCAGCAGGATCGCCCGGCGCCGCAACGACGGCGCACGCAGCAGCCAGTTGCCCTCCGGCTGCATCCCGATGATCTCCGAGTGCGCGTGCTGGGCGATCTGCCGGATCAGGCTCCTGCGGTAGGCCTCGGGCATCCAGTCCCGCGGCTCGATCCGCTGGTCCGCCGCGATCGTCGCGTCGAACCGCTCCTCCAGCTCCGCCGGGGATGGCGCGGTGCTCGTCACTGGACACCTCCGTACCGAATGTTCGTTCGGCTACGAGTGTGGCGGATGAGCGGGGGATCCCGCAACCCCGGCCCCCGCGCGGTGGTCGGTGCCGGGCCGGGACTCCGGAGGAACCGGGCGGTGGGTGGGGCGGTCCAAGGGGCATGGATCTCACGCGACCGTTCCTCGGCACTGCGGCGGTGCGCGCCGGGGTGGTCACCTCGAAGCAGCTGCGGGGGCCCCGGTTCCGTCCGGTCGTGCGCGGGGTGTTCGTCGCCGCGCACGTCCCGGACACCTTCCTACTGCGGTGCGAGGCCGGGGCGGTCGCGGTCGGGGCGATCGGAGCCGGGACCGGGCGGGCCGCGCTGGGCGGCTGGGCCGCGGCCGAGATGCTGGGGGCGGACTGCGCACCGCGCGGGGTACCGGTGGAGGTCGTGGTCGCGCTCGGGCTGGCCCACCCCGACCTCCTGGCCGTCGAGGTTCGCCGCCGCCTGACGTCCCGAGGCGGTCACGCGTGATCGATCAGCACGTTTCCGCCCCGTCACGGGCGAGAACGTGCTGATCGACTGCTCAGCGGTGCAGGCGCAGGAGGCCGGCGTCGGTAGGGGGGAGGGCGCAGGAGCGGTAGAAGGGGGTCAGGTGGGGGGCGAAGTCGGCGTGCAGCCAGGTGCAGCCCGCCGCGGTGGCCTGCTCCACGGCCCCGGCGACCAGCGCCCGGCCGATCCCGCGGCGGCGGTACCCGTCGGCGACGACGAGATCGAGCAGGAACGCGTGCCGGTCGCCGTCCCAGGCGAGGTTGACGAACCCGGCGAGCGCGTCGCCGTCGCGGGCGTCGAGCCAGCTCAGGCTGTGTGCGGCGAGCTGGGCGGACCAGCGTCGCAGGCGTGGGGTCTCGTCGAACCCGGCGGCGTGCAGCGCGGAGAGCGCGACGTCGTCGACCTCGGGGCGGACGCGGACCCGGACGTCGGTCACGGCGCCGGGACGATGCCGGCGAACGCGGCGCGGACGACGTCCTCGGGCAGGGTGGCGGTCCCGGGGCGGCCGGGGCGGTACCACTCGACGATCGAGTTGATCGTGCCGGACAGCAGCCGTGCGGCCAGGGCGGGGTCGACGTCGGAGCGGACCTCGCCGGCGTCGACGGCGTCGCGGACCAGGGCTCGCACGGCCGCGTCGAACGCACGGCGGCGTTCCAGCGCCCAGCGCTCGGTCTCGGTGTTGCCGCGGACCCGGAGCAGCAGGGTGACGTACGGGAGCTCGGCCATCAGCACCCTGACCTGCGCGGCGACGATCACCCGCAGCCGGTCGGCGGGGGAGCCGGTGCGGGCCTCGGGCAGGTCGAGCACGCCGAACAGTCCGTCGACAGCGCGTTCCAGCGCCGCGCGCAGCAGCGCCTCCTTGCCCGCGAAGTGGTGGTAGAACGACGACTTCGTGATCCCGGCGGCCCGCGAGAGGTCCTCCATCGACGTCGCGTCGTAGCCGCGGTCGATGAACTCCCCGACCGCGGTCTCGAGCAGCGCGTCGCGGCCGCCGCTGGGTCGCCGGGCCCGCTTGACCGGCGAGCTCATCGGCCCTCGAAGACGGGCTTCTTCTTCGCGAGGAAGTCGCTCACGGCCTGCTGGTGGTCGCGCGTGGTCGAGAGCCGGACCTGGGCGTCGGCCTCGTACTCCAGGACGGCGGGGAGCTCGTTGACCGCGCCGAAGCGCAGCGCGCCCTTCACCTCGGCGTAGGCGCGGGTGGGTCCGGCGGCCAGCCGGCGCGCGAGCTCCAGCGCGGTGCCGAGGACCTGGTCGGCCGGGACGACGTCGCGCACGAGGCCCCAGTTGCGGGCGTCCTCGGCGGTGAACTGCTCGTTCAGCAGCACCAGCTCGGTCGCCCGGGAGACGCCGACGGCGTGCGCGAGCGACGCCGCGAGGCCGCTGTCGGTGGACAGCCCGATCCCGGTGAACGCGGTCGCGAACTTCAGCCCCTCCGCGGCGATCCGCAGGTCGGTGGCCAGCGCGATGCCGAGCCCGGCGCCCACGCAGGGCCCGTTGATCGCGGCGACCACCGGCTTCGGTGCCTCGTTGAGCGCGCGGATCAGCGGGTTGTAGTGCCGGCGCACGGTGCCCAGGGCGTCGACCGGGTCGGCGTCGAGCGCCGCGGCGTGCTCGCCCAGGTCCTGCCCGACGCAGAACGCCTTCCCCGCGCCGGTCAGCACGATCGCGCGCACGGACTCGTCCCCGGCGACCTCGACGACCGCGGGGAGCAGCGCCTCCTTGAGCTCGACGGTGAGCGCGTTGTACTTCGCGGGCCGGTTCAGCGTGACCACCGCGACCGACGGGTCGGTCTCGTCGCGGGTCACGAGGACGGCGGGATCGGTGCCGGTGGCGGGGGAGGTCATCCGGTGAGCCTAGCGGCCGACCGAACGATCGGTCTCCCGTCCTGCCGGCGTCCGGACGGACCCTGGTGCGGTTCTGTGGACCGGTGCTAGGTTCGCCCGAACGAACGGTCGGTTCAATCGCTGACCCGCGACGACGAAGCGCGACGGAGGCTCGCCGATGACCCTGCTCCGCAGTCACCTCTCCGGTACCTGGCAGACCGGGAGCGGCGAGGGCCGCCCGCTGTACGACGCGGTGACCGGCGAGGAGGTCGCCCGCATCTGTTCCGACGGCCTCGACCTCGCCGGGGCGCTGGAGTACGGGCGGCGGACCGGCGGGCCCGCGCTGCGCGAGCTCACCTTCCACCAGCGTGCCGCCCTGTTGAAGGCGCTCGGGCAGCACCTGCGCGAGCACCGCGAGCAGCTCTACGACGTCTCCGCGCGGACCGGCGCCACCCTCGGCGACTCGAAGTTCGACGTCGACGGCGGCATCGGCGTCCTGCTCGCCTACGCCTCCAAGGCGAAGCGCGAGCTGCCCAACGACACGATCCACGTCGAGGGCGACGTCGAGCCGCTCGGCCGGGGCGGGACGTTCCTCGGCCAGCACGTGCTCACCCCGTTGCACGGGGTCGCGGTGCAGGTCAACGCGTTCAACTTCCCCGTCTGGGGCCCGCTGGAGAAGCTCGCCCCGGCCTTCCTCGCGGGCGTCCCGACGCTGATCAAGCCCGCGTCTCCGACGGCGTTCCTCACCGCGGAGCTCGCCGAGCTGATCATCGGCTCCGGCCTGCTGCCCGAGGGGTCGGTGCAGTTCGTCGCCGGCTCGATCGGCGACACCTTCGACCACCTCACCGGGCAGGACCTGGTGAGCTTCACCGGCTCGGCGTCGACCGCGCAGACCCTGCGCAGCCACCCCGGGATCGTCCGGAACTCCGTGCGGTTCTCCGCCGAGGCCGACTCGCTGAACCTGGCCGCGCTCGGCCCGGACGCGACGCCCGGCACCGAGGAGTTCGACCTGTTCGTGAAGGCCCTGACCACCGAGATGACGGTCAAGGCCGGGCAGAAGTGCACCGCGATCCGGCGCGCGTTCGTGCCGCGCGCACACGTCGACGCCGTCGTCGAGGCCGTCACCGCGCGGCTCGCGAGGGTCGTGGTCGGCGCCCCCGGCGCCGAGGGCGTCCGGATGGGGGCGCTTGCGAGCCTCGACCAGCGCGAGGAGGTCCGCCGCAGCGTGAAGGCCCTGCGCGACGCCGGCCGGATCGTGTTCGGCGACCCAGACCGCGTCGAGGTGACCGGCGCCGACGCCGACCGTGGCGCGTTCGTCTCCCCGCTGCTGCTGGTCGGTGACCCGGACCGCGCCGAGCCGCACGAGGTCGAGGCGTTCGGCCCGGTGTCGACCGTGCTGCCCTACGACACCACCGAGCAGCTGATCGACTACGCCGCCCGCGGCCAGGGCTCGCTCGCCGGGTCCGTCGTCTCCGCCGACCCCGGGTTCGTCCGCGAGGTCGTGCTCGGCGTCGCGCCGTTCCACGGCCGCGTGCACGTGCTCAACGCCCGCGACGCTGGCGAGTCCACCGGGCACGGGTCGCCGCTGCCGCAGCTCGTCCACGGCGGCCCGGGCCGCGCCGGCGGCGGCGAGGAGATGGGCGGCGTGCGCGGGGTGTTCCACCACATGCAGCGCACCGCGGTCCAGGCCGACCCCGACTCGCTCGCCGCGATCACCGGCCGCTGGGTCACCGGCGCGCAGCGCCACACCACCGACGTGCACCCGTTCCGCAAGCATCTCGAGGAGCTGCGCCCCGGCGACTGCCTGGTCGCCGGCCCGCGCCGGGTGACCCGGGAGGACGTGGAGCACTTCGCCGAGTTCACCGGCGACACGTTCTACGCGCACATGGACGAGGCCGCCGCCGCGGCGAACCCGCTGTTCGGGCAGCGCGTCGCGCACGGCTACCTGGTCGTCTCGCTGGCCGCGGGCCTGTTCGTCGACCCGGACCCGGGCCCGGTGCTCGCGAACTTCGGCGTCGACGGACTGCGGTTCCTCACCCCGGTCCGCTTCGACGACGAGCTCACCGTGACCCTGACCTGCAAGCAGCTCACCCCGCGCGAGTCCGCCGGTTACGGCGAGGTCCGCTGGGACGCCGACGTCACGCGGCAGGACGGCGAGTCCGTCGCCCGCTACGACGTGCTCACCCTCGTCGCGAAGAAGGACGCGTGATGACGACCGCCACGAAGCGCCCGGGCGACGCGCCCCCGGCCGAGCTGCTGGACCCCGCGGAGCGGATGTCGGTCGACGAGCTGCGCGCGCTGCAGCTGGAGCGTCTGCAGTGGTCGCTGCGGCACGCCTACGACAACGTGCCGCACTACCGCGCGAAGTTCGACGAGCACGGCGTGCACCCCGACGACTGCCGCGAGCTCGCCGACATCGCGAAGTTCCCGACCACGACCAAGGCCGACCTGCGGGAGACCTACCCGTTCGGCATGTTCGCGGTGCCGCGCGAGCGGATCGCGCGGATCCACGCGTCGTCGGGCACCACGGGCCGCCCGACCGTCGTCGGCTACACCGCGGGCGACCTCGACCGGTGGGCCGGGCTCGTCGCCCGGTCGATCCGGGCCGCGGGCGGGCGCCCCGGCCACCGCGTGCACGTCGCCTACGGGTACGGCCTGTTCACCGGCGGGCTCGGCGCGCACTACGGCGCGGAGAAGCTGGGCGCGACCGTCATCCCCGTCTCCGGCGGGATGACCCCGCGCCAGGTGCAGCTCATCGGCGACTTCGAGCCCGAGGTCATCATGCTGACCCCGAGCTACATGCTCACCCTGCTCGACGAGTTCGAGCGCCAGGGCGTCGACCCCCGGTCGACGAGCCTGCAGGTCGGGATCTTCGGCGCCGAGCCGTGGACCGAGCAGATGCGCGCCGAGATCGAGGAGCGGGCCGGCATCCACGCCGTCGACATCTACGGCCTGTCCGAGGTCATGGGACCCGGTGTCTCGCAGGAGTGCGTGGAGACCAAGGACGGCCTGCACATCTGGGAGGACCACTTCCTGCCCGAGGTCGTCGACCCGCCCGACGGCACCCCGCTGCCCGACGGCTCCGAGGGCGAGCTGCTGTTCACCAGCCTCACCAAGGAGGGGCTGCCGATCATCCGCTACCGCACCCGCGACCTCACGACGCTGCTCCCGGGCACCGCGCGGCCGCAGATGCGGCGGATGGCCAAGATCACCGGCCGGTCCGACGACATGATCATCCTGCGCGGTGTGAACGTCTTCCCGACCCAGATCGAGGAGATCGTGCTCCGCACGCCCGGGCTCGCGCCGCACTTCCAGCTGGAGCTGACGACCCAGGGCAGGCTCGACGCGATGACCGTGCGCGTGGAGGCCCGCGGCGACACGCCCGCCGACCGCCGCGACCCGGCCGCCGCGGAGCTCGTGCGCGCGGTGAAGGAGACCGTCGGCATCTCCGTGACCTGCGACGTCGTCGACCCCGACACCCTGGAGCGCTCGGTCGGGAAGCTGCAGCGGCTCAAGGACCGCCGCTGAGGGAATGCGGCGGGGCCCCGGCCGGTTGCGGCCGGTTGTGAAGCTCGAGATCTGGTCCGACGTCGTCTGCCCGTGGTGTGCGATCGGGCGTGCCCGGCTGCAGGTCGCGCTGGCCGGATTCGCCCACCGCGACGACGTGACGCTGCGGTGGCGCAGCTTCGAGCTGGAGCCGGAAGCACCCCGCGAGCGCAGCGGCGGCGCCGAGCACCTGGCGTCGAAGTACGGCATGAGCGTCGAGGAGGCCCGGCGGATGCAGGAGCGCGTCGCCGCCACCGCCGCGCAGGACGGCCTGGAGTTCCGCTTCGACCGGGCCCGGCACGGCAACACCGTCGACGCCCACCGGCTGCTGCACCACGCCTGGGAGACCGGCGGCGCCACGGTGCAGGACGAGCTGAAGGGCCGGCTGCTGCGGGCCTCGTTCACCGACGGCGAGCCGATCGGCGACCCCGGGGCGCTCGCCCGGATCGCGGTGGACGCCGGCCTCGACGACGACGGGGTGCGCGCCGTGCTCGGCTCCGACCGGTACCTCGACGACGTCCGCGCCGACGAGGACCTGGCCCGCCGCCTCGGCATCACCTCGGTGCCCTTCCTCGTCGTCGACGACCGCTACGGCGTCGCCGGCGCCCAGCCGGCGGACGCGCTGCGGCAGCTCCTCGACACCGCCTGGGCCGAGCGGGAGACGCCCGCCCGCAGCTAGCGGGACTCGTCCTCGAAGATCAGGATCGTCCGCGTCGACACGACCGTCGGCAGCGCCTGCAGGCGTTCGAGCACGACGCTGCGCAGTGCGTCGTTGCCGGTGGTGCGCACCAGCAGCAGCACGTCGAAGTCCCCGCCGACCAGTGCCATGTGCCGGACCTCGGGGATCGCGCGCAGCTGTTCGCGCAGCTCGCGCCAGCTGTTCTGGCGCACCGTCAACGTCACGTACGCCGAGGTGTGCAGCCCCACCTTGTCCGGGTCGACGAGCACGGTGAAACCGGTGACCACGCCGTCGTCGACGAGCCGGGCGAGGCGGGCGTAGGCGTTCGCCCGCGAGATCGTCAGGCGCTCGGCCAGCGCGCGCCCGGTCAGCCTGCCGTCGCGCTGCAGCTCCGCGACCATCCGCCGGTCGATGTCGTCGAGCACCGGCACCCTCCGTTCGTCTCACCGGGCCCCGCCGGGCACCGGTGACCCGGACCACTCGTCCGGGGCTGTGCCGTGCTGCGGGCCGATCGTCTCGTCATCTCCTCGGTCCGGGCCGATCGTACGGATCATGCGCCATTCTCGAGGCACAGTGTCCGCACGGAGGGGAGTCATCGTGGACGACCGGCGCGAGACCGTCCGCCTGCTGGAACCGGACGGCACCACCGTGCCCGGCGCGCAGCTCCCGCCGCCGGACCGGCTGCTCGCCGGCTACCGCGGCCTGGTGCACGCCCGGCGGCTCAACGAACAGGCCGGCGCGCTGGTCCGGCAGGGGCGCCTGGCCGTGTACCCGTCCTCGCGCGGCCAGGAGGCCTGCCAGGTGGCCGCGGCGATGGTGCTGGCCGACGGCGACTGGCTCTTCCCGACCTACCGCGACACCGCCGCGATCGTCGCCCGCGGCGTCGACCCGGTCGAGGTGCTCACGATGCTGCGCGGGGACCGGCACTGCGGCTACGACGTCGCCGCCCACCGCGTCGCCCCGCAGGCGACCCCGCTCGCGACGCAGCTGCTGCACGCGGTCGGCGTCGCCCACGCGGCGCGGCTCAAGGGCGAGCCCGACGCCGTCCTGGCGCTCTGCGGCGACGGCGCCACCAGCGAGGGCGACTTCCACGAGGCGCTGAACTTCGCCGCGGTCTTCCGCGCGCCGGTGGTGTTCCTCGTGCAGAACAACAAGTACGCGATCTCGGTGCCGCTGCACCGGCAGAGCGCCGCCGCCAGCCTCGCGGACAAGGCGGTCGGCTACGGCATGCCCGGCGTTCGGGTCGACGGCAACGACCTCCCCGCGCTGCTCACCGTGCTCGACGACGCCGTCGCCCTGGCCCGCTCCGGTGGCGGCCCGACGCTGGTGGAGGCCGACACCTACCGCATGGAGGCCCACACCAACGCCGACGACGCGGGCCGCTACCGCGACGAGAGCGAGGTCGCCTCCTGGGCCGTCCGAGACCCGCTGGTACGCCTGCGCGCCCGGCTGCGCGCCGACGACCTGCTCGACGACGACGCCGAGCGCGCTCTCACCGACGACGCCGAGCGGATGGCCGCCGACCTGCGCACCGGCATCGCGACCGAGTCCCCGGTGGACCCCGAGGACCTGTTCGCGCACGTCTACGCCCACCCCACCCCGCAGCTGCGCGAGCAGCGCGACCAGCTGCGCGCCGAGCTGGAGGTCATGCCGTGAACACCGGTCCCGTGAAGCTCACCATGGCGCAGTCGATCAACACGGCACTGCGCGAGGCGATGGCCGCCGACCCGACCGTCGTCGTGTTCGGGGAGGACGTCGGCCCGCTCGGCGGGGTGTTCCGGGTCACCGACGGGCTCACCGCCGAGTTCGGCGAGCACCGCTGCTTCGACACCCCGCTCGCCGAGTCCGGCATCGTCGGCACGGCGGTGGGGATGGCGATGAACGGGCTGCGGCCCGTCGTCGAGATGCAGTTCGACGCGTTCGCCTACCCGGCGTTCGAGCAGATCGCCAGCCACGTCGCGAAATTCGGCAACCGCACCTCGGGCCGGATGCGGCTGCCGATGGTCATCCGGGTGCCCTACGCCGGCGGGATCGGCGGCGTCGAGCACCACTGCGACTCCTCCGAGGCGTACTACGCCCACACCGCCGGGCTGACCGTGCTCGCCCCGGCCACGAACGCCGACGCCCACGGCCTGCTCCGCGCGGCGATCGAGTACCCGGACCCGGTGGTCTTCCTGGAGCCGAAGAAGCACTACTTCACCAAGGAGGAGGTGGACACGACCGTCCCGGTGCCGCCGATCGGACGTGCCGTCGTCCGCCGCCCCGGGGTCGACGCGACGCTCATCGCCTACGGCCCGACGGTCCCGGTCGCGCTCGCCGCCGCCGAGGAGGCCGCCCGCGAGGGCCGTGACCTGGGCGTGGTCGACCTGCGGTCGATCGTCCCGTTCGACGACGAGACCGTCTGCGCGCAGGTCCGCCGGACCGGGCGGGCGGTCGTCGTCGCGGAGGCCCCGGGGTTCGCCTCGGTCGCCTCGGAGATCGCCGCCCGGGTCTCCGAGCGGTGCTTCCACCACCTCGAGGCGCCGGTGCGCCGGGTGACCGGGTTCGACGTGCCCTACCCGCCGCCGAAGCTGGAGCAGCACCACCTGCCCGGGGTGGACCGGGTGCTCGACGCCGTCGACTCGCTCGGCTGGGAGGACGCGGCGTGAGCGCGCAGGTGTTCACCCTGCCCGACCTGGGGGAGGGGCTGACCGAGGCCGAGCTGGTCCGCTGGCTCGTGGCCGACGGGGACACCGTCGGCGTCGACCAGCCCGTGGCCGAGGTGGAGACGGCGAAGGCCGTGGTCGAGGTGCCGTCGCCGTACGCGGGCACGGTGCTGACCCGGCACGGCGCGGAGGGCGAGACGCTGCGGGTCGGGGAGCCGCTGGTGTCGGTCGGGGACGCCGAGGACGCCGGGTCGGGGAACGTCCTGATCGGGTACGGCACGTCCGGCGGGCACGAGGGGGCCCGCCGGCGTCGCCGGGCCGCGAAGCGTGCCCCCGCGCTCGCGCCCGAGCCCGCCGCCGCACCCGCCGCTTCGCCCGAGCCCGAGCCCGCTGCCGCGCCCGCGGTCCCGGCGGCGACGTCCGTCGCCGAGCGCGCGCCGGGGGAGCGCCGGCCGGTGCAGTCGCCGGTGGTGCGGCGGCTGGCCCGCGACCACGGCATCGACCTCGCGACGGTCGAGGGGACCGGGCTCGGCGGGATGGTGCTGCGCCACGACGTGGCACTCGCCGCCGCACGCGCCGCGGAGGCTGCCGCCGCCGAGCCTGCTGCCGCGCCGCCCGCCGCCGCGCCGCCCGCCGCAGCACCGCCCGCCGCTGCTGCACCGCCCGCCGCGACGACCGCCATCGCACCGGACCGCGACCCCCGCACCGGGCTCGCGGTGCGCGAGGTCGTGCCGCTCCGCGGGGTCCGCCGCGCCGTCGCCGAGACCCTGACCCGCAGCCGCGCCGAGATCCCCGAGGCCACGACCTGGGTCGACGTCGACGCCACCGACCTGCTCGCCCTGCGCCCGCAGCTCGCCGGCGCCGACGGTCGCCCGGTCGGGCTGCTCGCGATCCTGGCCCGGTTCGTCGTCGCCGGTCTCGCGCGGTTCCCCGAGCTCAACGCCCGGGTCGACACGCAGGCGGGGGAGATCGTGCACCTCGACGGGGTGCACCTCGGCATCGCCGCGCAGACCGACCGTGGCCTGGTCGTCCCCTCGGTGGCCGACGCCCACCGCCTCGGGATGCGCGGACTCGACACCGAGATCCGTCGGCTCACCGCGGCCGCCCGGGACGGCTCGGTCACCGCCGCGGAGCTGACCCGCGGCTCGTTCACCCTGAACAACTACGGGGTGCTCGGCGTCGACGGCAGCGCCGCGATCATCAACCATCCCGAGGTCGCGATGCTGGGCGTCGGACGGGTGCTGCCGCGGCCGTGGGTCGTCGACGGCGTGGTCGTCCCGCGGTCGATCACCCAGCTGTCACTGGTGTTCGACCACCGCGTCTGCGACGGCGGCACCGCGGGCGGGTTCCTGCGGTTCGTCGCCGACGCCGTCGAGTCCCCGCTGTCCGCGCTGGCCGACCTGTGACCCTCAGCGCCGCCGCGTGATCACCACCGGCTCGACGCGCTGCGGGACCTGCCCGAACGCACTCCCAGCGGCTTCCGTGATCGCGGTGTCGCGGGTCGCCGCAGCTCAGCGCGCCGGGACGACCGTCCAGGCCGGGGCCTTCGCCGGGCGGCCGTCCCCGGAGGACCGGCCCCGCAGGCGTCGTCCGACCCAGGGCAGGACGTGGGCGCGGTAGTAGGCGAGCCCCGCGGCCGGCCCGGTCGGCGGGGTCGTGGCGACGGTCGTCGCGGGCGTCGCGCCGCGCACCCCGAGTGCCTCCAGCACCAGCCCGGCGGCGCGCAGGTGCCCGGGCGTGCCCAGGTGCAGGCGGTCGTCCGACCAGTAGCCGGGCCTGCGGATCTCGGCGTCGCCGAACACGTCGACGAAGGTGAGCCCGCGGGCGGCGGCGAGCGTGCGCACCGTCGCCGACAGCTCGGCGCCGCGGCGGTGGACGACCCGTCCCAGCGGGAGGCGGTCCGACGGGTCGGCGCCGCTGAGCAGCACCAGCCGGACCCCCGCCGCCGCGCAGCGGTCGACGGCGCGGGCGGTCAGCGCGGCGAGCCCGTCGACGTCGGTGCGGGGGCGCAGCATGTCGTTCCCGCCACCGTTGAGCGTGATCAGCGTCGGTGCGGGGTCCAGCGCCAGCGCGGCGTCGAGCTGCGGCCCGACGACGTCGGCCAGCAGCCGGCCCCGCACGGCCAGGTTCGCGTAGTGCACCGGTTCGCCGGAGGCGCCGGCCAGCCCGGCGGCGACCCGGTCGGCCCAGCCGCGGGGGACGCCCGCCGCGTCCTCGTCGCCCACGCCCTCGGTGAAGCTGTCCCCGATCGCCACGTACCGCACGGGGTCAGCATCCGCGTCGCGATCGCCACGGCTCTGCCCGGGGGTGGTGACGGCTGTTACCCTCGATTCGTGCGCGGTCGGATCATTACCCGGCGCGCCGGCTGAAGCCAGGGAGCCGGCGCGTGGCACGTCGTGCCCGCCGGACCTGGCCGGATCCTGACGTTCGCCCTCGAACACCGGAGATCCGATGAACGCCCTCACCGCCGAGCGCACCAGCACCGACAGCGATCCCGCCGAGCACGGTCACGTCGTCTCGCTGCTGCTGACCGACGCCGACGACGGCCTGTACAAGGTCCTCACCATGCTGCGGTCGCGCCGCTGGAAGGTCCGCTCGCTGCGGGTCGACATGTCCGGCGAGATCGGCCGGGTCGACCTCGTCGTCACCCGCGACGGACGGGACGCCGACCTGCTGCTCGAGCAGCTGCGCCGGGTCGTCCCGGTGGTGCGCGCCGACCTGGGCTGAACCGCCGCACCACGTCCCTGGTCGGGGACCCCGAGGCTCAGTCGTCGACGGTGCAGGTCGGTGTGACGTCGATGCGATGTGGGTGACGTCTGCGAGCAGCATCGTCGTCAGTCCGGTCCGCGGTAGGTGTGCCCGGTCGGAGTGGTGGTGACGACGGCCCCGGTCGGGGGCGCGAGCCACGTGCCAGCCGGGTTGTTCGCGGACGTGGTTGTGGAACTCGCACACCCCGCGCCCGTTCTCCAGCTCCGTCCGCCCACCGTCGGCATTCCGCTGGATGTGGTCGAGGTGACGGACGGGAGCGTCACAGTAGGGCTCGGTGCACCGGTTCCCGGCGCGGGCTTTCACGAGGGTGGCGAGGAGCCCGGTGAAGGTGCGCCTGCGGGAGTCGCCGCCGATGACCAGACCGTGGTCGGTGAGCAGTCTGCGCAGCGACTTGGTGCCCTCGGGGTTCGCGAGCAGGTCGACCGGCACCGGTCCGAGCCCGGGGATCTCGGCGGGCAGCGGGGAATGCGGGTCGAGCAGGGACTGCACGGGCACGGTGACCTGTACTTCGAGGTTCACCGCCGTCGCGGTGGCCTGTCCGGTGACGCGTTCGACGAGGGTGTCGGCGAGGACCTGTCCGCGGGTGCGGGTCAGGGGCTCGGGGTCGACCTGGACCTCGACGAAGGCCTTCTGCAGCGCGGCCAGACATGCGGCGCCCTGCTCGACCGGCACGTAGGCGGTCAGATAGCTCATCGCGTCCGGTGCCGGGCGCAGTGTCACTCGGCGTTCGGCCTTGGCGGCGTGGACGCGGGCGCGGAAGCGGTCGGGGGCGATCTCGGCGACCAGACGCCGGGTCATCGCCCGCAGCCGCCCGATGCCGTACCGGGTGAGGTCGCGGACGGCGGCGAGCCGGGAGTCGACCCGCGCCCGCTGGGTGGTGTTCAGGTCGCGGCACTCGACGGCGATCGCGGACACCTTCGCGGCGCTGAGCTCGCCGGCTCGGTGCAGGCCGCGGATCCGGTCGAGCCCGGAGTGCAGGTCGCGGGCGTTCGCCGCCCGGGTTCGGGCCTCGGCGGTGGAGACCCGGCAGGCCAGCTGGATCTGGGCGACCACGCTGCGGTGGAGCTTCTCGGGATCCAGGTCGGCCGGGCCGTTCTCCACGTGGGAGCGGGCGAAGGCCCGGATCCGGGTGGACTGGAGCGCGGCGAGCGAGGCCTGGAGGGCTTCGATCTCCTGGATCTGGTCGACCAACTCCGACTCGGACCACGCGCAGGTGTCGGCGCTGAGGGCTTGTTCGACGAGGAACCGGAGCAGGGTGAGGTCACCGGAGGGGAACCCGCCGCCGGGCACGCCGGTGGCGTGGGCGGGTGGTTCCTGGGTGGCGGTCACACCATCGACGATACTCGAACTAGTGTTCGAGAACCAAGTTTCCGTTCACTATTGCGAATCCTTGACCTGCGGAGACGTCTCCACGTTTCGCGATCCGCGAACCCCGCCCTACCCCCGAGGCGTCAACCGCGCGTTCGGCAGCTCCGGCGCCGGCAACGTCGACTCCCAGGCGTCCGGGAACACCCCGAAGCGCCCACCGTCCCGCCCTCCGGCGGCACGCTCGTCCTGCCACTGCTCCCGGTAGGCCGCGACCTCGTCGTGGGTGGAACCGACGAAGTTCCACCACATCACGATCTGCTCGCCCAGCGGCTCCCCGCCGAGCAGCACGAGGCGGGCGCCGTCGTCGCCGGCGTGCAGGTCCAGGGTCGTCCGGCCCGGCGGGAGGTACACGAGCTCGGCGGACGCGGCCGCCGTCCCGCACACCCGCGCCGAGCCGGCGTCGACCAGCACGCCGTGCTCGAACCCGGCGTCGACGTCGAGCGTCACCGCCGCCCCGGCGGGCAGTACGACCTCGGCGCCCAGCAGCGGGGTGAACGTCTCCACCGGCGACGTCGACCCGGCCAGCGACCCGAGGAACACCCGCAGCGCGGCGTCCCCGGCCCGCACCCGGGGCGGCGCGTAGTGCTCGAAGCGGGGCGCGGTGTCCCGGTGCGCGGCGGGCAGCGCCAGCCACAGCTGCACCCCGTGCAGCACCTCGGTACCTCGCGTGGAGAACTCCGAGTGCGCGATGCCGGACCCCGCGGTCATCAGGTTCAGCTCACCCGGGCGCACGATCGCGTGCGCGCCGGTGGTGTCGCGGTGCTCGACCTCCCCGTTGAACAGCCACGACACCGTCGCCAGCCCGGTGTGCGGATGCCCCGGCACGGCCATCCCGCCCGTGTCGGCGACCCGGTCCGGGCCGTAGTGGTCCAGGAAGCACCAGGCCCCGATCAGCGACCGGGTACGGCGCGGCAGCGTGCGGCGCACCGTCATCGCGCGCGGCCCGCCCAGCGGCACGTCGCGCGGGGTCACCAGCTCCGCGGCGGCGGCGTCGCCCCCGCAGACGACCTCCTCCGGCGCGGTCTCGACGTTGCTCACCGCGCCCTCCGCCGGACGGTGGCGACGGCGTCGGGCGTCACCAGGTCGAGGATGTCGGCGTAGCCCTGGTGGGTCGACACCCAGCGCCGCACGTACGGGCAGACCGGCACGATCCGCTGCCCGGCGGCGCGGGTGTCGTCCAGCGCGAAGCGGACCAGGGTGCTCGCGAGCCCGCGCCCGGACAGCTCCGGGTCGACCTCGGTGTGGTGGAAGATCCGCTGCTCGTGGTCGTCGACGTACTCGGCCCGGCCGACCACGGTGCCGTCGATCAGGATCTCGTATCGGTGGTGGCCCGTGTCGTGGGTGACCACGGTGTCGTCGGTGTCGCCGGACATGTGCTCAGCCTCTCAGGACGCCCGGCGCCGCACCACGCGGCCGTCGGCGTCGCGCTCGGGGACGGGGTGCGCCGACAGGATCGAGACCCGGTTGAACGCGTTGATGGTGATCGCCGCCCAGACCAGCACCGACACCTCGTCGTCGGTGAGGTCACCGCGGACGGCGGCGTAGGCGTCGTCGTCGAGGTGGGTCCCGGCGGTCCGGGTGACGGCCTCGGCGAGACCGAGTGCGGCGCGCTCGCGGTCGTCGTAGAGGGCGCTGTCGCGCCAGGCCGGGAGCAGCGTCATCCGCTGCGGGGTCAGCCCGGCCGCGAGCCCCGCCCGCCAGTGCGTGTCCAGGCAGGTCTCGCAGCCGTTGATCTGTGAGACCCGCAGGTTCACCAGCTCCAGCAGGTCCCGGTCCACCCCGGCCGCGGCGGCGCGCTCGCGCACGACCGCGACGACGTCGGTCATCGCCCGGAACACCTCGGGGGTCTGCTTGTCGATCCACACCCGGCCCATGTCACCTCCGAACCCGTCACGCGGCGACGGTGTTCCGGGCGGGTGCTGTCTCGACGGTCACGACCACCGCCACCATCACCACCGCGGCGACGACCGGGGTGAACGGCGCGAACGCCGACAGCCCCAGCAGCACCGCCAGCAGGACGACGGCGGCGCTGCGCCCGGCGGTGAGCGTGGGGCGCAGCGCGAGCGCCCACACCCCGAGGACGAACAGGGCGACCGGCACGGTCAGCGTCGCCCCGGCCGCGGCGGCGGACAGCCCGGTCGCGGTGGTGTCGACGTCGACGGCCACCTCGATGCCCGCCGAGAACGCCCCGGCCGCGGCGAAGACGAGGTAGTGGCCGTAGCCGTGCACCAGCGCCCGCGGCATGGCCCGCAGGTGCTCGTGCTGGTCGCGGGCGAAGTAGACCCACCACATGCCCGCGGCCAGCACGAGCCCGCACGCCGAGAGCAGCAGCAGCGGGCCGAGGTGCTCGGCGGAGGACAGCGCGTCGACCACGGCCGTCGTCGACGCCAGGACCGACTCGCCCAGCAGGATCAGGGTGAACAGGCTGTAGCGCTCGGCGATGTGGTGCGGGTGCCACGGCGTCGTCCGCGCCCGCTCGGCGACCACCGGGACCGCCAGCTCGGCCAGCGCCAGCACGACGAACCCCACCGGGTGCGGGTCCACGAGCACCCAGGCGATCCACAGCAGCTGGACGACGACGATGCCGCCCGCGTAGCGCAGCGCCGTGACCCGCAGCTCCGGGTGCGAGCGGGCCGCCCGCAGCCACTGCGTGACCATCGCCAGGCGCATCACCACGTAGCCCGCGACGAGCACGCCGTAGCCCTCACCGGCCATCGCCGACGGGGTCCCCGCGGCCAACACCAGCGCCCCGGCCATCTGCACCAGGGTGGTGATGCGGTAGAGCCAGTCGTCGACGTCGAAGGCCGAGGCGAACCAGGTGAAGTTCATCCAGGCCCACCAGATGCCGAAGAACACCAGCAGATACGACCCGACCCCGGCGCCGACGTGCCCGCCGGACTCGGAGTGGTGCAGCGCCGCCGACGACAGCGACACCGCCACCACGAAGACCAGGTCGAAGAACAGCTCCAGCGGACTCGCCGCCCGGTGGGGCTCGTCCGGGTCGCGGGGGCGCATCGCACGCAGGCCGAGGTTCACGTCGGCCATCGTTGCGCGCCGCACTACCCTTCGGCTGCGCCGACACGGGGAAGGACCCATCGATGACGACACCGGACACCCGGCCGCGGGTGCTGCGCCGGACGGGTGACTCCGAGGTCGCCCCGATCGAGCTGTTCTTCGACCTGGTCTACGTGTTCGCGATCGTCCAGGTCTCGCACACGCTGCTGTACCACCTGACCCCGCTCGGGGCGCTGGAGACGGCGGTGCTGTTCGCCGCGGTCTGGTGGCTGTGGAACTACTCGGCCTGGGCGATGAACTACCTGGACCCGGCGCGCCCGTCGGTCCGGATGCTCAACGCCGGGCTGATGCTGGCGGCGCTGGGGATGGCGCTCGCCCTGCCGGGCGCGTTCGGCGACTCCGGGCTGCTGTTCGCGCTGTGCTTCGCCGCCGCCCAGATCGGGCGCCCGCTGTTCCTCGTCGTGAGCGCGCGCGGGCACGTCATGGCGCGCAACTACCGCAACCTGCTGGTGTGGAGCGCCGTCGCGTCGGTGCTGATGGTCGTCGGCGCGTTCCTCCCGCCGGTGGCCCGGCTGGTCGTCTGGGCGCTGGCCGTCGCCGTCGACATGGCGGGGCCGCGGTTCGAGTTCCGGGTGCCGGGGCTCGGGTACACCCCGCTGGAGGACTGGCCGACCGACGTGGAGCACCTCGCCGAGCGCAACCGGCTGGTGTTCATCATCGCGCTCGGCGAGTCGATCCTGATCATGGGCTTCACGCTGTCGGAGATGGAGGTCGTGACCCCCTACGCGGTGGTGATCACCCTGCTCGGGTTCGCCGGCCTGGTCGCACTGTGGTGGTCCTACTTCGCGCTCGCCGGGCACGGCACCCGGGCGAGCTCCGGTGACGGGTCGACCCGCGCGGCGCGGGCCGCGTTCGCCTACGCGCACGGCCTGATGGTGGCCGGCGCCGTGCTGTTCGCGGTCGCGATCGACCTGCACCTCACGCACCCGGAGAACACCCCGGCCCTGGTGCTGACCTCGGTCGGCGGGCCGCTGCTCTACCTCGCGGGGAACAAGCTCTACCTGCAGGGCCGCACCGGGACGGTCGGGCGGTCGCGCTACGTCGCCGCCGCGGTGCTGGTCGTGGCCGCGGCGGTCGCGCTGGTCGCCGGGCACGCCCTGCCCGCGATCGTGATCGGGCTGGTCGTGCTCGCCGTGGTGGTCGGGCTGGCCGTGGTCACCGAGCTGGCCGAGCGGCGGGCCTAGTCCTCCTCGACGGCGTCGCGCAGCGCGTTCTCCAGCACCTCGGTCAGCGCGGGGTGGATCCAGTACTGGACGTCGGCGAGACGCTGCGCGGTCACGCCCAGCACCATCGCCTGCACCAGCTGCTGGACCATCGTCGACGCCTGCGGGCCGAGCAGGTGCGCCCCCAGCAGCGTGCCGTCGGGGGCGACGAGGACCTTGCAGAACCCGCGCTGCTCCTCCAGCGCCCAGCCGAAGGCGACGTCGGCGTACTCGTGGAACCCGACCCGGAACTCCAGGCCCTCCTCGCGGCACTGCTGCTCGGTGCGCCCCACGGTGCCGATCTGCGGGGTGGTGAACACCGCGGCCGGGACGAACCCGTGGTCCACCTCGCGCAGCTCGTCGGGGTGGGCGAGGTTGTGCCCGACGACCTCGGCCTCGTGGTTCGCGACGTGCTTGAGCGGGTGCGGGGTCGAGATGTCACCCAGCGCCCACACGCCGTCGGCGGTGGTGCGGCCGTGGGCGTCGACGACGACGCGGCCGGCGTCGTCGATGTCCACCCCGGCGTGGTCCAGGTCGAGCCGGTCGGAGTTCGGACGGCGCCCGGCCGCGACGAGCAGCCGGTCGGCCCGGACCTCGGTGCCGTCGTCGAGGTGCAGCCGCACGTCGCCCTCGCCGCCGGTGACCTTCTCCACCGTCCGGCCGGTGTGGACGGTGAAGCGCTCGCGGGCGGCGTCGGTGAACCGCTCCACGACGGTCTCGTCCATCCCGCCGAGCAGGGTGTCGGAGCTCTCGACGATCGTGACCTCGCAGCCCAGCCCGCCGAACACGTGCGCGAACTCGGCCGCGATGTAGCCGCCTCCGATGATCGCCAGGTGCTCGGGCAGCTCGTCGATCCGCATGATCGTGTCCGAGGTGTGGAACGGGACGCCCGAGTCCGCGACCGGCGGCGGGACCACCGGCCGCCCCCCGACGGCGAGCACGATCCGGTCCGCGGTGAACTCCGCGGTGCCGCCGTCGGCCAGGTCCACCGTCATCGCGCGCGGCCCGGTGAAGCGGGCCGTGCCGTCGTAGACGGTGCCGTGGTCACGGCGGTAGTCGCGGCCCTGCTCGCCGATCGGGTCGAGCCGGGCGAAGACCCGGTCGCGGATGTCGCTCCAGCGGATCCGGTCGATCCGGGCGTCCACGCCGTAGGACGACGCCGTGCGCACCGTCTCGGCGACCTCGGCGGTGTAGGCGAGCATCTTGGTCGGGATGCAGCCGACGTTGAGGCAGGTCCCGCCGAACCGGGTCGCCTCGACGTGGGCGACGTCGAGACCGTCGAAGCGGTCGTCGACGATCATGTTCCCGGATCCGGTGCCGACGATTGCGAGATCGTGATGGGCCACCCGCCGAGCCTAGGAAGACCGGCGGCATCCCGCGCGTCGACGGGGCGACGACGCCGCCGCCATCGGGCGGTCGGCGTGCGGTACTGGCACTCTGGCCCCGGCGGTGGCGCGGCGCCCCGCGGGAGGCGGCCGGTGATGACCGATCCGACGGACGGCCCGGGAGGAGTGCCCGGCCTGTCCGCCGCGACCGCGGAGGGCGGCGGCCTGGCCCTGGAGGCGGTGCCACACCCGTCCGGGCCGGTGGCGCTGCACGCCGTCGGCGACGTCGACGTCGCGACCGCGCCGTTCCTGGCCGAGCAGGTGGGCGCCTGGTTCGCCGCGGCCCCGCGGATCGTGCTGGACCTGTCCGCGGTCGGCTTCCTCGGCTCGGCCGGGATCGCGGCGCTGCTGGACTGCCACCGCGACGCCGCCGCGGCCGGGGTGGTGCTGGAGCTGTACTGCGGCACGGCGCGCCAGGTCCGCCGGGTCCTGCAGGTCACCGGCACCCTGGAACACCTGCGGGTGCTCGACCCGCACCCGCCGCCGGAGACCCCCGAGGGCCGCGCCCCGCTGTTCCCGGTGCCCGACTGACCCCGGCCCTCAGCCGAGCAGCTCCCGGCCGGTCCGGTGCCGGTGCAGCACCTGGACGTCGGTCGTGCCCTCCCGCAGCGACGCCGAGGTGTCGGACATGTGCTCCAGCAGCGTGTCCGCGAAGGCGATGACGGCCGGGGTGGGGGCGATGTCGGCCCGCCGCGCCAGCGCCACCGTGCGGTGGATCGCCGGGTTGAGCACCGTGCGCCGCAGCCGCGGCCGCCCGATGAACGTCAGGTCCGGCACCACCGCCACCCCGGTGCCGGCCTCGACCATGCGCAGCACCGCGTCCATCTGGCCGCCCTCGACGGCGATCCGCGGCGTGACCCCGGCGACGGCGTAGGCCCGCAGGGTCACCTCCCGCAGGTCGTAGCCCTGGCGCACCATCACCAGGTCGTGCCGGGCGAGCTCGGACACCGTCATCGACCCGCGCGGGGTCAGCGGCCTGCGCGCCCGCGGCGAGGCGACCGAGAGCCGTTCGCGCAGCAGGGGAGCGGTGTGCAGGGTCGGGTCCACCCCGTCGGGGGGCACGATCACCAGCGCGACGTCCAGCTCCCCCTGCACCAGCGCCGCCTCCAGCGGCTGCGAGCCGTCCTCGGCGAGCTCGACGGCGATCTCGGGGTGCCGGGCGTGGAAGACCCGCAGCACGTCGGACAGCACGCCGATGCACAGCGACGGCGTCGCCCCGACCCGCACCCGGCCGCTGCGCAGGCCGACCATCTCGGCCACCGTCGTGCGGACCATGTCGGAATCGGCGAGCATCCTGCGTGCCAGTGGCAGCACCGCCTCACCGGCCGGGGTCAGCGTGACGGCCGACCCGCGGTTGATCAGTGGGGAGCCCAGCTCGTCCTCCAGCGCCCGCAGCGCGCGGCTCAGGGTCGGCTGGGCGACCCCCACCTGGTCGGCCGCCCGAGTGAAGCTGCGCACGTTCGCCACGGCGACGAAGTACATGAGCTGCTGAAGTGTCACGTGCATAGCTTACGGCTATGAGCGGAGACCGTTTCATGCATTGGACTGCCTTACCCGTTGGTATGTCCACTGGAGGACGTGGTCACGATGTCCGAGAAGTCCCGGGCCGGCGGCGGAGCCAAGCCCGCCGCACCCCGGCGCCCGCGCACGCCCAGTGCGCTGCTGAAGTTCGTGATGGCGGTGAGCGGCGTCGTGCTGCTCGGCTACGTCACGCTGCACATGATCGGGAACCTGAAGATCTTCTTCGGCCCCGAGGCGATCGATCACTACGCGGCCTGGCTGCGCACCATCCTGGAGCCGGCGCTGCCCTACTCGGGCATGCTCTGGATCGTCCGCGTGGTGCTGGTCGTCGCGGTGGTCGCCCACATCTGGTCGGCGACGATGCTCGCCCTGCGTGCGCGCAGGGCCCGCCCGATCAAGTACGCGGGTGGCTCCTACCAGGTCAAGGGCAGCTACGCGGCCCGCACCATGCGCTGGGGCGGCGTGATCATCGCGCTGTTCGTGATCTACCACCTGCTCGACCTCACCGCGGGCACGCTGAACCCGAACGGCGTGCACCTCGCGGTGGCCGACAACCTCGCGGCCGACTTCACCCTCGCCCGCTGGTACGTCACCCTGTTCTACGTCCTCGCGGTGGTCGCGCTGGGCTTCCACGTCCAGCACGGCATCTTCTCGGGCATCCAGACGCTCGGGTGGTCGTCGAACAGCCGTGAGCGCACCATCAAGGTGGTGTCGACGGTCTTCGCCGCCGTGCTGACCCTCGGCTTCATCTCGGTGCCCCTCGCCGTCACGTTCGGAGTGGTCTGACCCATGACTGACGCCTCGTCCCACCACATCTCCTACGCCGACTACGCGACCGGCGAGCCGGTCGTCGACAAGGCGGTCCCCTCGGGCGCCATCGAGACCCGCTGGGAGCGTCGTCGTTTCGGCGTCAAGCTGGTCAACCCGGCGAACAAGCGCTCGAAGAAGATCATCGTCGTGGGCTCCGGCCTGGCCGGCGGCTCCGCGAGCGCGACGCTCGGCGAGGCCGGCTACCACGTCAAGACGTTCTGCTACCAGGACAGCCCGCGGCGCGCGCACTCGATCGCCGCGCAGGGCGGCATCAACGCGGCGAAGAACTACCGCAACGACGGCGACAGCGTCTACCGGCTGTTCTACGACACCGTGAAGGGCGGCGACTTCCGCGCGCGGGAGTCCAACGTCCACCGGCTCGCCGAGATCTCCCGCCAGATCATCGACCAGTGCGTCGCGCAGGGCGTCCCGTTCGCCCGCGACTACGCCGGTCTGCTCGACAACCGCTCGTTCGGCGGCGTGCAGGTCTCCCGCACCTTCTACGCCCGCGGTCAGACCGGCCAGCAGCTGCTGATCGGCGCCTACCAGGCGCTGGAGCGCCAGGTGAAGGCCGGCACCGTCGAGATGTACGCCCGGCACGAGATGCTCGAGCTGATCATGGTCGAGGGTCGTGCCCGCGGCATCGTCGCGCGCGACATGGTCTCCGGCGAGATCGAGGTGCACACCGCCGACGCGGTCGTGCTCGCCTCCGGCGGCTACGGCAACGTCTTCTACCTGTCGACGAACGCCAAGGGCTGCAACGTGACCGCCGGCTGGCGGGCGCACCGCAAGGGCGCGCTGTTCGCGAACCCCTGCTTCACCCAGATCCACCCGACCTGCATCCCGGTCTCCGGCGACCACCAGTCGAAGCTGACCCTGATGTCGGAGTCGCTGCGCAACGACGGCCGCGTCTGGGTCCCGAAGAAGCTCGGCGACGACCGCGGGCCGAACGAGATCCCGCACGAGGAGCGCGACTACTTCCTCGAGCGCAAGTACCCGGCGTTCGGCAACCTGGTGCCCCGCGACATCGCGTCCCGGGCCGCCAAGGAGGTCTGCGACGAGAAGCGCGGCGTCGGACCGTCGGGCCTGGGCGTGTACCTGGACTTCGACGACGCCATCCAGCGCCTCGGCCGCAAGGCCGTCGAGAACAAGTACGGCAACCTGTTCGAGATGTACGAGCGGATCACGGGTGAGAACCCGTACGAGGTCCCGATGCGGATCTTCCCCGCCGTGCACTACACGATGGGTGGCCTCTGGGTCGACTACGACCTGCAGTCGACCATTCCGGGTCTCTACGTGGCCGGCGAGGCGAACTTCTCCGACCACGGTGCGAACCGGCTCGGTGCGTCCGCGCTGATGCAGGGTCTGGCCGACGGCTACTTCGTCCTCCCGGTCACGATCGGCGACTACCTGGCCAAGAACGAGCTCGACGCCGTCCCCGACGACGCGCCCGAGGTCGTCGAGGCCGTGCAGTCGGTCACCGACCGGATCGACCAGTTCCTGTCGATCAACGGCACCCGCACGGTGGACTCGTTCCACCGCGAGCTGGGCCAGATCATGTGGGACTACTGCGGCATGGAGCGCACCGAGGAGGGTCTGCGCAAGGCGCTGGACCGCATCCCTGAGCTCCGTCGCGAGTTCTGGAACAACGTCAAGGTGCCGGGTACCGGCGCGGAGCTCAACCAGAGCCTGGAGAAGGCCGGCCGGGTGGCCGACTTCCTCGAGCTCGGCGAGCTCATGTGTCTCGACGCGCTCGTGCGTCGCGAGTCCTGCGGCGGTCACTTCCGCGGGGAGAGCCAGACCGAGGACGGCGAGGCGCAGCGCGACGACGAGAACTTCTCCTTCACCTCGGCCTGGGAGTACACCGGCCGCGGGCAGGCTCCGGTCCTGCACAAGGAGGAGCTCACGTTCGAGTACGTGCACCCGACCCAGCGCAGCTACAAGTAAGAGGACCGACGGACATGAAGCTCAACCTGAAGGTCTGGCGCCAGCGCGACGCGGTCGACAAGGGGCGCCTGGTCACCTACACCGTCGACGCCGACGAGGACATGTCGTTCCTCGAGATGCTCGACGTGCTCAACGAGAAGCTGATCCTCTCCGGCGACGAGCCGGTCGCGTTCGACCACGACTGCCGCGAGGGCATCTGCGGCTCGTGCAGCATGGTCATCGACGGCCGGCCGCACGGCCCGCAGCGGGCGACCACCACCTGCCAGCTGCACATGCGGCACTACTCCGACGGCGACACGATCGTCATCGAGCCGTTCCGCTCGGGCTCGTTCCCGGTCATCAAGGACCTCGTCGTCGACCGCGCCGCGTTCGACAAGATGATCCAGGCCGGCGGCTACGTCTCGGTGAACACCGGGTCGGCGCCGGAGGCCAACTCCAACGCCGTGCCGAAGGTCGCCGCGGACCGCTCGTTCGCCGCGGCGAACTGCATCGGCTGCGGTGCCTGCGTCGCGGCCTGCCCGAACGGGTCGGCGTCGCTGTTCCTGGGCGCGAAGCTGACCCACCTGGGTGAGCTGCCGCAGGGCCAGCCGGAGCGCTACGAGCGCGTCGTCAGCATGGTGGAGGAGCACGAGGCCGCCGGGTTCGGCGGCTGCACCAACACCGGCGCCTGCGCCACCGCCTGCCCGAAGGAGATCCCGCTCGACGTGATCTCCCAGCTGAACCGCGACTACCTCGCGGCCACGGTGGGCGGCCGGAAGAAGTAGGACACACCGTCGCGACGGCCCGGGCCACCTCCTCCGCGGGGTGCCCGGGCCGTCGTGCGTCGTGGGGGAGGGGTCGTGGACGGACTGTTCGGACGGGAGCGGCGTGCGCTCGGGCCCGGCGCGGTGCACGTCCCGGACTGGCTCGACCTCCCCGGGCAGCGCAGGCTGGCCGACGCCTGCCGGGGGTGGGTCCGCGACGGTCCCGGTCTGCGCACGGTGACGCTCCCCGGCGGTGGCGTGATGTCGGTCCGCAGCGTCTGCCTGGGGTGGCACTGGCTGCCCTACCGCTACTCGCGCACCCGCGACGACCAGGACGGCGGTGCCGTCCCGCCGGTCCCGTCGTGGCTGGCCGACCTCGGCCGGGCCGCGCTGGCCGCGACCGGCCACCCGGACGCGCAGGCGTACCGGCCGGACGTCGCGGTGGTCAACTTCTACGACGGCGACGCCCGCATGGGCCTGCACCAGGACCGCGAGGAACGCTCGCCCGCCCCGGTGGTGTCGCTGTCGGTCGGGCGGGCGTGTGTGTTCCGGCTCGGCACCGCCGGGCACCGCGGGCGGCCGTGGACCGACGTCGAGCTGTACTCCGGTGACCTCGTGGTGTTCGGCGGGGCGAGCCGGCTGGCGTTCCACGGGGTGCCCCGGCTGCTCGACGACCCCGGACCGCCCGGCACCGGCCTGCGGTCCGGGCGGCTGAACGTCACGCTGCGCGAATCGGGTCTCGACGGCCCGTGACGTGTGAGCCACGTCTCGATAGGACGGCCAATCGCCGTCCCGACGTAGATCACATGTGATCTGGGTCGTACTCTCTGGCGACCACCGCACCGTGTGTGCGGCGGGTGTTCACGAGGACACGACGTCGTGTCAGGTCTCTTCGGCGTCGTCGAGACGACAGGAGCTCCCGTACGTGTCATCCACCACTGACGCGTCCACCGGCCGGGCCACCATCGCCGCGCGCACGCTGCGCACGGACCGATGGTGGCTTCCCCCGCTGGCCACCTTCGTGGCGTTCGTCGCCTGGGTCGCCTACGCGACCGTGCGGGCGTTCATGCAGAACTACTACTTCGTCCCCGAGTACGGCTATCTGACGCCGTTCTACTCGCCGTGCGTCTCGACGGGCTGCGTCGAGGAGGCGTCGCACTTCGGCCGGTTCCTGCCCGACGTCTGGTGGCTGCCCTACGCGGCGGTCTCCCTGCCGTTCCTGCTGCTGTTCCGGCTGACCTGCTACTACTACCGCAAGGCCTACTACCGGGCGTTCTGGCTCTCCCCGCCGGCCTGCGCGGTCGCCGAGCCGCACCGGCGCTACAGCGGTGAGACGCGCTTCCCGCTGATCCTGCAGAACGCGCACCGCTACTTCTTCTACATCGCCGGGATCATCACGCTGATCAACGCCTACGACGCGGTGCTGGCCTTCGCCAAGCCCGGCGGCGGGTTCGGCCTGGGGCTGGGCAACATCATCCTGGTCGTGAACGTGGTGCTGCTGTTCGGCTACACGCTCTCGTGCCACTCGTGCCGCAGCGCCGTCGGCGGGCGGCTCAACCACTTCTCGAAGCACCCGGTCCGCTACAAGCTCTGGACCCAGGTCTCGAAGCTGAACACGCGGCACAACCAGTTCGCGTGGGCGACGCTGGTGAGCCTCGCCGTCACCGACTTCTACGTCATGGCCGTCTCCGCCGGCTGGATCAGCGACCTGCGGATCGTGGGGTGAGCACCGAGATGGACGAACAGATCGAGCGGCACGACTACGACGTCGTCGTCATCGGGGCCGGCGGTGCCGGCCTGCGGGCGGCGATCGAGGCGCGGCTGCAGGGCAAGCGGACGGCGATCATCTCCAAGTCGCTGTTCGGCAAGGCGCACACCGTGATGGCCGAGGGCGGCTGCGCGGCGTCGATGGGCAACGCCAACCCGAACGACAACTGGCAGGTCCACTACCGCGACACCATGCGCGGCGGGAAGTTCCTCAACAACTGGCGGATGGCCGAGCTGCACGCCAAGGAGGCCCCGGACCGGGTCTGGGAGCTGGAGACCTACGGTGCGCTGTTCGACCGCACCAAGGACGGCAAGATCAGCCAGCGCAACTTCGGCGGGCACACCTACCCGCGGCTGGCGCACGTCGGCGACCGGACGGGTCTGGAGCTGATCCGGACCCTGCAGCAGAAGGTCGTCTCGCTGCAGCAGGAGGACCTCGCCGAGACCGGCGACGCCGAGTCCCGGATCCGGGTCTTCCACGAGTGCACGATCACCGAGCTGTTCACCACCGACGGTGCGATCTCGGGCTGCTTCGGCTACTTCCGCGGCGACGGCCGGTTCGTGCGCTTCGACGCCCCGGCGATCGTGCTCGCCACCGGCGGGGTCGGGAAGAGCTACTCGGTCACGTCGAACTCCTGGGAGTACACCGGCGACGGCCACGCACTGGCCCTGCGCGCCGGCGCGACGCTGATCAACATGGAGTTCCTGCAGTTCCACCCGACGGGCATGGTGTGGCCGCCCTCGGTGCGGGGCCTGCTGGTCACCGAGTCGGTCCGCGGTGACGGCGGCGTGCTGCGCAACACCGACGGCAAGCGGTTCATGTTCGAGTACGTGCCGGACGTGTTCAAGGAGCAGTACGCCACCTCCGAGGAGGAGGGCGACCGCTGGTACACCGACCCGGACAACAACCGGCGCCCGCCGGAGCTGCTGCCCCGCGACGAGGTGGCCCGGGCGATCAACTCCGAGGTCAAGGCCGGGCGCGGGACCGAGCACGGCGGGGTGTTCCTCGACGTGTCCACCCGGCTCAAGCCCGAGGAGATCCTCAAGCGGCTGCCGTCGATGCACCACCAGTTCAAGGAGCTGGCCGACGTCGACATCACCAAGGAGCCGATGGAGGTCGGCCCGACCTGCCACTACGTGATGGGCGGGGTGGAGGTCGAGCCGGACACCGCGATGTCGAAGGTCCCCGGCCTGTTCGCCGCGGGCGAGGTCGCGGGCGGCATGCACGGCTCCAACCGGCTCGGCGGCAACTCGCTGTCGGACCTGCTGGTGTTCGGCCGTCGCGCCGGGCTGCACGCCGCGCAGCACGCCGACGCCGGCCGGCCCGCCGTGGCCGAGTCCGACGTCGCCGCGGCGCTGGAGCGGGCGATGCTGCCGTTCTCCAGCGCGACCGCGGGCGGGGAGAACCCGTTCGTCGTGCAGCAGGAGCTGCAGAAGACGATGCACGAGCTCGTCGGGATCATCCGCAAGGGCGAGGAGATGGAGCTCGCGCTGAAGAAGCTCGAGGACATCGCCACCCGCACCCGGACGGTCTCGGTGGAGGGGCACCGCCGGTTCAACCCGGGCTGGCACCTGGCCCTGGACCTGCGCAACATGCTGCTCGTCGCGCTGTGCACCGGGAAGGCGGCGCTGGAGCGCCAGGAGTCCCGGGGCGGGCACACCCGCGACGACTTCCCGGTCATGGACTCGGACTGGCGGCACCTGCTGCTGGTGTGCCGGGCCATCGGCGAGGACGACGTCGAGCTGACCCGCCAGGAGCAGCTCCCGATGCGGTCGGACCTGTTCGACCTGTTCGAGATGGACGAGCTGAAGAAGTACTACACCGGAGACGAGCTGGGCGGTCACCGTGCCGACTCCGCGGAGGGGAACCAGTGAGCAGTCACCTGCACCACTTCCGCGTCTGGCGCGGCGACGACACCAAGGGCGAGCTGGTCGACTACCCGGTGGAGGTGAACGAGGGCGAGGTCGTCCTCGACGTCATCCACCGGCTGCAGGCCACCGAGGCCGGCGACCTGGCCGTGCGGTGGAACTGCAAGGCGGGCAAGTGCGGCTCGTGCTCGGCGGAGATCAACGGCCGGCCGCGGCTGATGTGCATGACGCGGATGAACACCTTCGACGACGAGGAGGTCGTCACCGTCACGCCGCTGCGCAGCTTCCCGGTGATCCGCGACCTCGTGACCGACGTGTCGTTCAACTACACCAAGGCCCGCGAGATCCCCAGCTTCACCCCGCCCGAGGGCGTCGCGCCGGGCGAGTACCGGATGGCGCAGGTCGACGTCGAGCGGAGCCAGGAGTTCCGCAAGTGCATCGAGTGCTACCTGTGCCAGAACACCTGCCACGTGGTCCGTGACCACGAGGAGAACAAGGAGGCGTTCGCCGGGCCGCGCTACCTGATGCGGATGGCGGAGCTGGACATGCACCCGCTCGACGCGCACGGCAACCGCGCCGTCGAGGCCCAGGAGGAGCACGGGCTGGGGTTCTGCAACATCACCAAGTGCTGCACCGAGGTGTGCCCCGAGCACATCAAGATCACCGACAACGCGCTCATCCCGCTCAAGGAGCGCGCGGTGGACCGCAAGTACGACCCGCTGGTGTGGCTGGGGGACAAGATCTTCCGGCGCTCCGGGAGCTGAGCGTGCCCCCGCACCCCGGCGGCGGCCGTCGCACCCGCCGCACGGGGTGCGGGGACCGCGCCGGGGGTGCGACGGGTCGCTCAGCGCTCCATCGACCGGCGGATCTCGGCGAGCCGGTCGGCGGCCTTGCGCTCGCGCTCGGCGAACGCGTCCTCCGCCTCCGCGGCGCGCGCGTCGCCGCCCGCGAGCTCCTCGGCGGCCGCCGCGGTCGCGGCGCGGCCCTCGATGCGGTCGCGCACGTAGGAGAACGTGGGGACGCCGTCGTCGGTGTAGTCGGTGACGGGCTCGACCGGGTCGGGCACGGCAGGGTCGGGGACGGCGGGCAGGTGGGTCGGGTCGGTCATCGGGCCTCCTCGGTTCCGCCCCCGACGGTAGGCGATGAGAACGCCCCCGGTGGGCGGTCGTCACCGTCATGACGACCTTCGCGCTCGTCCCCGGGGCGGGGACCGACACCTGGTACTGGGGCCCGCTGGAACGGGAGCTGACCCGGCGCGGCCACCGCGCGGTGCCGGTCGAGCTGCCCTGCGACGACGACACCGCCGGGCTGGAGATCTACGCCGACGCCGTCGTGGCCGCGGTCGGCGGTGCCGAGGACCTCGTGGTCGTCGCGCACTCCTTCGGCGGGTTCAGCGCACCGCTGGTGTGCGACCGGGTCGCGGTGCGCGAGCTCGTCCTGGTGACGGCGATGGTGCCGCTGCCGGGCGAGTCCGCGGCGCAGTGGGGCGACGCGACCGGCGCCGGGGCGGCGCTCGCGGAGCAGGACGCCCGCGACGGGCGCGACCCCGACGACGTCGTCGGGCTCTTCTACCACGACGTCGACGAGTCGGTCGCGAACGAGGCACTGCGTCACGAGCGCGACCAGTCCGCGACGCCGTGGACCCAGCCGTGGCCGCGTGCGGCCTGGCCGGACGTGCCGACCCGGTACCTGCTGTGCCGCGAGGACAAGCTGTTCCCGGCCGCGTTCGTCCGGACGATGCTCGCCCGGCGGCTGCGCGGCGTCGTGCCCGAGATGGTCCCCGGCGGGCACCACCCCATGCTGTCGCACCCGGGCGCGCTGGCCGCGGCGGTGCTCGGCCGCTGAGGGCAGGCGATGATGGCGCCGTGGCGCGCACGCGGATCCGGGAGCTGGTGGTGGTGCACGACGCGGCCTGCGCGCCGTGCTCGCGGATCGCCCAGGAGCTGCCGGGCTGCGTGACCGTCCGGGTCCGGGCGCGGTCCTGCCACGAGCCGCGGCTGGCCGAGATCTACCCGAACCTGCCGGCCGCCGTCGCCGGGTGCCGAGCGCCGGCGGTCGGTGTGCTCCGCACCGACGGGCAGGTCCGCTGGTGGACCGGGATGCGCGGGATCGTCGGGCTGGCGCCGGTGCTGCGGCCCGGCGCGCTGCCGGTCGCGGTCCGGCTGCTGCGGGAGGCGGCCGCGGTGCGGCGCTGAGGCCGGGCCCCGGTGAGCCGATCATCGCCGCACCGGAGATCCTGGTCGGACCAGACTCGCCGTCCGACCGGAGGGACCCACCCGTGGACACCACTGCCCGACCCCTCGACCACGGGCCGGCCCTGCTGTTCTGCCCCGGCAACCGGCCCGACCGGTTCGCCAAGGCGCTCGCCGCGGCCGACGCCGTCATCCTCGACCTGGAGGACGCCGTCGGCCCGGACGACAAGGACGGCGCCCGGGACACCGTCGTCGCCGCGCTGGCGGAGCTGGACCGCACCCGGGTGGTCGTGCGGGTCAACGCGCCCGGCACCCCCGCCCACGACGGCGACGTCGCCGCGCTGGCCGCCTACCCCGACCTCACGCTGATGCTGCCGATGGCGACGAGCGCCGCCGCGGTGGAGGCGCTGGCCCCGCACCCGGTGATCGCGCTGTGCGAGACCGCGCACGGGGTGCTGGAGGCGCCGTCGATCGCCCGGGCGTCGAACTGCTCGGGCCTGATGTGGGGCAGCGAGGACCTGCTCGCCGACCTGGGCGGGCGCACCGGGCGCGCGGCAGGCGGCGGCTACGGCCCGGCCCTGACCGAGGCCCGCACCCGGATCCTCTACGCCGCCCGCGCCGCGGGCCCGGCCCCGGTCGACACCGTGCTCACCGACATCGCCGACACCGACACCCTGCTCGCCGACACCGTCGACGCGGCGAACGCGGGGTTCGCGGCGAAGGTGTGCATCCACCCGTCGCAGGTGGAGGTCGTGCGCCGCGGGTTCCGGCCCGGCGACGCCGAGATCGAGCACGCCCGCGCCCTGCTCGCCGAGGCGGAGCGGCACCCCGGGGTGTTCCGGTTCGGCGGGGAGATGGTCGACGCGCCGGTGCTCGCCCGGGCCCGGGCGACGCTGCGGCTGGCCGAGGCATAGACGACGTCTATCGCAGCGCTCGGAAGCATCGATCGCGCGACGGGACTGTGCGACGGCCCGGCGGCGCTGTACCGGGCATGGACATCACCACACTGGCCGGACAGGACCTGCTGATCGTCGGCGGCGGCTCGGGCATCGCCCGCGCGCTCGCCGCCGACGCCGTCGCCGAGGGGGCCACGGTCACCCTCGCCGGGCGCGACCCGCAGCGGCTCGCCCCGGTGGCCGCACAGGTCGGCGCCGCCACCGCCCGGATCGACCTGACCGACGAGGGGAGCATCGCCGCCTTCGCCGCGACCTCGGGGCCGCTGGACCACGTCGTGTCGCTGGCCGCCGCACCGGCGAACGGGCCCGTCGCGGAGCTGGACCGCGACGCCGTCCACACCGCGTTCGACGCGAAGGTCATCGGCCCGCTGCTGCTGGCCAAGCACCTCGCCCCGCTCGTGCGCGGCTCGTTCCTGCTGTTCTCCGGCGTCGCGGCCTGGCGCCCGGCCCCCGGACGGTCGGTGATGGCGACGACCAACGGCGCCGTCGCGTTCCTCGCGCAGGCCCTGGCCGTCGAGCTCTCCCCGGTGCGGGTCAACGCGCTCTCGCCCGGCATCGTCGACTCCGGCCAGTGGGACCGGCTCGGCGACGGCAAGGACGCCTTCCTCGCCGCCACCGCCGCGGCCAACCCGGCGCGGCGCATCGGCACCCCGGCCCAGCTCTCCGCCGCGGCCCGCTCGCTGCTCACCAACCCCTTCGTCACCGGCACGACCCTGCACGTCGACGGCGGCGGCCGGCTGGCCTGACCCGCGCCGCTCTAGGGGGCGAGCTGCGCGGCGACGGCGGCGGGCACGGGCACCCCGCGCCGTCGCAGCGCGGCGACGAACGCCGTCACCACCGGGTCCCGGCCCGGCCGGGTCAGCGCGACCACCTCCCGGTCCTGCGCCGGGTCCAGCGCCCGCACCACGCCCGGGGCGCCCGCGGGCAGTGCCGTCACCGGCACCACCGCGACGCCCAGCCCGGCGTCGGCGAGCCGGGCCGCGGTCGTCGCGCTGCGGGTGCGGGTCACCGCGTCGAGGGCGACGCCGTGCCCGGCGGCGAGGGTGTCGAGCCAGCCGGCCAGGCCGTTGCGGGGGTCGTAGTGCACCACGGGGCCGTCGCCGAGCGCGGCGACCGGGACCGGGCCCGGTGTGCCGGCGAGCGGGTGACGACGGGGGAGCACCGCGACCAGCGGCTCGCGGCCGAGCACCTCGGCGTCGACGCCGTCGCGGCCGGGGCGCGGGGACACCCCCACGTCGGCCGCGCCGTCGGCCACCCGGGCCGCGATCTCGTCGGCGCTGGTCAGCTCGGTGAGCTCCACCCGGGTCCGGGCGGCGGCACCGGAGGAGGCCCGCAGCACCGGGGCGAGCAGCCCCGCGGTCATCGTCTCCGCGCACGCCACCCGCAGCACCCCGGCGCCGCCGTGGGCGACCGCGCGCCCCGTCGTCAGCACCCGGTCCGCGGCCGCCAACGCGGCGACGGCGTCGGCGTGCACCGCCCGCCCCGCGACGGTCGGGCGCACCCCACGCGGCAGCCGCTCCAGCAGCGGGGTGCCGATCTCGCGTTCGAGCTGGGCCAGCTGGTGGGACAGCGCGGGCTGGGACAGGTGCAGGGCCGCGGCCGCCCCGGTCACCGACCCGTGGTCGAGGACGGCCACCAGGCATTCCAGCGCACGCAGTGTCGGCACGGCGACAACCTACGGGCACGGCGGCCCGGCGATGACTAGCGTGGGCGCCGTGACGATCTCCGGGTACGGGTCGTGGCCGACACCGGTCACGTCCGAAGTGGTGGTGACGGCCGCGGTGCGGCTCGGGGAGGTCCGCCCCGACGGTGCGCCCGGCACCGAGGACACCGGGGTGGTCTGGGCCGAGGGCCGCGCCGCGGAGGGCGGCCGGACCCAGCTGGTGCGCCGTACCGGCGGCGACGCCGCGGGCTCGCGCACCGACCTGCTGCCCGAGGGCGCGAACGCCCGCTCGGCGGTCCACGAGTACGGCGGCGGCGCGTGGTGGCTGCACGCCGGCAGCCCCGGCGTCGTCTGGTACGTCGAGTGGGCCGACCAGCGCCTGTACCGGCTCGACCGCGGCGCCGCCCCGGTCGCGCTCACCCCGGAGCCCGCGGTGCCCCGCGGCGACCGGCACGCCGACGGCGACGTCGCCCCCGACGGCACCTGGATGGTCGTGGTCCGCGAGCGCCACCACGCCGCGCACACCCCGGCCGCCGAGGTCGTCAACGAGATCGTGCGGCTCGACGCCCGCGCCCCGTCGACGCCGGAGGTGCTGGTCGGCGGCCCGGACTTCGTCGCCGCGCCGCGGATCTCCCCGGACGGCGGCACGCTGGCCTGGCTGTCCTGGAACCACCCGTCGATGCCGTGGGACGACGTCGAGCTCACCGTCCGCGACCTGGCGTCCGGGGTCGACACCGTCGTCGCGGGCGGGCCGGGGGAGTCGGTCACCGAGCCGCAGTGGCAGCCCGACGGGTCCCTGACCTTCCTCAGCGACCGCACCGGCTGGTGGAACCTCTACCGCTGGCTGCCCGGCCACGACATCGAGGCGCTCGTGCGCATCGACGCCGAGATCGGCGTGCCCGGCTGGGTGCTGGGCGGGTCGCGCTACGCCGTCCTGGAGGACGGCCGCGTCGTGTTCGCCCGCTCCTCGCGGGGCTTCGACGCGCTGGTGGTGCGGGAGGTCGACGGCCGGATCATCGAGCTCGACACCCCGTTCACCGCGATCGGCTCGGTGCGCGCCGACGGGCCCTACGCCGTCGTCTGCGTCGCCGGGACGCCCACCGCCGAGCCGGGCGTGCACCGCGTCGTGCCCGCCCCGGACGGCGCGGGGGAGCCCGGCGCGGCCGGGGTGCAGACCCTGCGCGCCCCGCGCGACCTCGGCCTGCACCCGGAGACCGTGTCGGTGCCCGAGCCGATCACGTTCCTGTCCTCGGACGCCGCGGGCAGCCCGCGCACCGGCTACGCGCTGTTCTACCCGCCGCTGGGCGGCCACGACGCCCCCGAGGGTGAGCTGCCGCCGCTGCTCGTCGTCATCCACGGCGGGCCGACCGGCTCCGCGACCCCGGTCCTCTCGGTCGCCGTGCAGTACTGGACCAGCCGCGGGTTCGGCGTCGTCGACGTCGACTACGGCGGCTCCACCGGCTACGGCCGCGCCTACCGCGAGCAGCTGAAGGGCGCCTGGGGGATCGTCGACGTCGCCGACTGCCTCGCCGCGGCCCGCACGCTCGCCGACACCGGCCGCGTCGACCCGGCCCGGATGGCGATCCGCGGTGGCTCCGCGGGCGGGTTCACCACCCTGGCCGCCCTCGCCCGCGACGACACCCCGTTCTCCGCCGGGGCCGACCACTTCGGCGTCGCCGACCTGGCCGCGCTCGCCCGGGACACCCACAAGTTCGAGTCCCGCTACCTCGACGGCCTGGTCGGGCCGTGGCCCGCGGCGGAGGCGGTGTACACCGAGCGCTCCCCGCTCACCCACGTCGGGCGCTTCCGCACCCCGCTGATCGTGCTCCAGGGCGACGAGGACGCCATCGTCCCGCCCAACCAGTCGGAGATGATCGTCGATGCGCTGCGCGGGCGCGGGGTGCCGGTCGCCTACCTGCTGTTCGCCGGGGAGCAGCACGGCTTCCGGCAGGCCGCGAACATCCGCCGGGCCCTCGACGCCGAGCTCGCGTTCTACTCCCGGGTGTTCGGGTTCGCGCTGCCCGCGGAGGAGGACATCGAGCCGGTGGAGATCGAGAACCTGTGAGTGCGGGGCACTTCATCGCCCGCATGTCCCTCGATCCCGCGGCCCCGTCGCGCGGCTACCCGTTCGAGCTCCCCGTGGTCCGGTGGCTGCGCGAGCACGGCGGGCTCGCGCTCTACCCGGGCGTGACGTTCCTGGTGGGGGAGAACGGGTCCGGGAAGTCGACGCTGGTGGAGGCCGTCGCCGTCGCGTTGGGGCTGAACCCCGAGGGCGGGTCGCGGTCGTTCCGGTTCGCGACCCGGGCGAGCGAGTCCGACCTCGGGTCCCACGTGCGGGTCGCCCGGCGGCCGGGCCGGGAGCGCACCAGCTTCTTCCTGCGTGCGGAGTCGTACTACAACGTGGCGTCCGAGGTGGAACGACTCGACCGGGAGCCGGGCGGCCCGCCGCTGCTGCCGGCCTACGGCGGCTCCGGGCACGAGCGCAGCCACGGCGAGTCGTTCCTGGCGCTGCTGCGCCACCGGTTCTTCCCGCGCGGCCTCTACCTGCTCGACGAGCCGGAGGCGGCGCTGTCGGTCACCGGGGCCCTGGCGGTGCTGGCCCGGATGGTGGACCTGACCGCGCAGGGCAGCCAGTTCGTCGTCGCCACCCACTCGCCGATCCTGCTCGCCCTGCCCGGGGCGACCGTCCTGCAGATCGGCGACGACGGCGCGGTCCGCCGCGTCGGGTACGACGAGGCGCTCCCGGTCGTCCTGACCCGGAGCTTCCTCGCCGACCCCGACGCGTTCCTGCGGCACCTGTAGGACGACGACGGGCCCGGGAGGACGCGATGTACTCCCGGGCCCGGGTGTCGGGGCTCAGACCGCCGCGCCGCCGCCGATGGGCACGGGCTCCGGGGCCGCCTGCGCGGTGGCCTTGCGCGGGCCCTGCGACAGCCGCTTCTCCACCAGCCGGGACAGCCCGGTCAGGATCAGGCACAGCCCGATGTAGATGACCGCGACGACCAGCGCGACCTGCAGGATCGGCGACCCGAGCTGCACCTGGCTGCCGAGCTGGCGGGCCACGAGCAGCAGCTCCTCGTAGAGGATCAGGAAGCCGAGCGCGGTGTCCTTCAGGACCACCACCAGCTGCGACAGGATCGTCGGCAGCATCGAGCGGACCGCCTGCGGGAGCAGCACCGAGGACATCACCTGGGTCTTGCGCAGCCCCAGGGCGTAGGCGGCCTCGCTCTGCCCGCGCGGGACCGCGTTGATCCCGGCGCGGAACACCTCGGCGAGCACCGAGCCGTTGTAGAGCATCAGGCCGAGCACGACGGCCCAGAACGCGGTGATCTCGATGCCCGCGCCCTGCGACATGCCGTAGTACATGATGAAGATCAGGACGAGCAGCGGGACGGCGCGGAAGAACTCCACGATCACGGTGCACGGGACCCGGATCCACGCGTGGTCCGACAGCCGCCCGGCGGCGAACACCGCCCCGAACAGCAGGGACAGGACCGCCGCGACGGCGAATGCGCGGATGGTGTTCCACAGCGCCTCGAGGATCCGGATCTGGATCGCCTCGTAGGTGATCCAGTCCCACATCCGGCCGCTGAACTGGCCGGTGGCCCAGAAGCGGTAGACGACGAACCCGAGGATCGCCACGATCACCGCGACGCCGACGACGCCGATCGTGCGGTTGCGGGCGCGGGCCGCCGGGCCCGGGATGTCGTAGAGGACCGAGCTCATCGGGCCACCCCCCAGCGGGCGTCGAGGCGGCGCTGCATCCAGGTCAGCGGGGCCACCAGGATCACGAAGATCAGCGCCACCCACAGCAGCCCGACGAGCACGTTGTAGCCGCGCTCGGAGAGGTTCTGGTAGATGCCGCCGGCCTGGAACACCGAGAAGCCGGACGCGATCGTGGTGTTCTTCAGCAGCGCGATCTGGATGTTCGTCATCGGCGGGACGGTGGCGCGCACCGCCTGCGGGAGCACCACCTGACCGAGGGTCTGGGTGAAGGTGAAGCCCAGCGCCCGCGAGGCCTCGGCCTGTCCGACCGGGACCGTGTTGATGCCCGACCGCACGACCTCGCACACGAACGCGGCGGTGTAGAGGATCAGGCCGACGCTCGCCAGCGCGAAGAAGCTGAGCTGGACGAGCTCGAGGCGGGGGTAGGCGAACGCGAAGAAGAACAGCACCAGCGTCAGCGGGGTGTTCCGCAGGATCGTCACGTAGCCGGTGCCGAAGGCACGCAGCGCGGGGACGGGGCTGACCCGCATGCCCGCCACCAGCGTGCCGAGCAGCAGCGACCCGATCGCGGCGACGACGAAGAGGCCGATCGTGCCGGCGAACCCGCCGACGTAGAGGTCGAGGTTGTCCAGCAGGACATCCACCGGGCGGCTCTCCTTTCTCTGGTCCCGACGTGTCTGGACCCGACGCGGCCCGGCGGGGTGGTGACGCGGTCACCGCCCCGCCGGGCCGCGGGCGGGATCAGTAGCGCTCGATGGCCGGCGGCTCGGTCTGGGTACCGGACTTGCCCAGGGTGCCGTCGTAGATGGTCTTCCAGGTGCCGTCGTCGATCGACGCCTGCAGCAGGTCGTTGATCTTGTTGCGGAGTGCGGTGTCGCCCTTCGGGACGCCGATGCCGTAGGGCTCGGAGGAGAACTTCTCGCCGACGACCTTCAGCTGCTGCGGGTTCTGCGCGGCGTAGCCGAGCAGGATCGCGTCGTCGGTGGTGACGGCGTCGACCTGGTTGTTGATCAGCTGGTCGACGCACTGGGTGTAGGTCTGGAACTCCACGACCTGGTCGGTCAGCTTCTGGTCCTTGACCCGCTGGATCGGGGTGGAGCCGGTGACCGAGCAGACCCGCTTGCCCTGCAGGGTCTGCGGGCCGGTGATCGTGTTGTCGTCGGCGCGGACGAGCAGGCTCTGCCCGGCGACGTAGTACGGACCGGCGAACCCGACGCGCTGCTTGCGCTTGTCGTTGATCGTGTAGGTGCCGACGTAGTAGTCGACGTCGCCGCGCTCGATGTTGTCCTCGCGCGCCGCCGACGGGATGACCTTGTAGTCGATCTGGTCGGGGGAGAAGCCGAGACCGCCCGCGACCATCCGGGCGATGTCGATGTCGAACCCGGAGAACTCGTTGGTGGTGGCGTCGCGGAAGCCCAGGTTCGGCTGGTCGTCCTTGACGCCGACGACGACGCGGCCGCGCTGCTTCATGGCGTCGAAGGTGGGAGAGCCCTCGACGGTCACGTTCTGCGCGACGGTCGGCTGGTAGCCCGAGCCCTCGGCGCCGGGGGCGCCCTCGCGGCCGCAGCCGGCCAGGGCGAGGGTGGCGGCCAGGGCGGCAGCCACCAGGATGCGGGTTCTCTTCACGGTTCGCTCCGCTCGTCGGGGGTGGTGGTGGAAGGCGTCCTCAGTGCGAGAGGATCTTGCCGAGGAAGTCCTTGGCGCGGTCGCTGCGCGGGGCGGTGAAGAACTCGTCCGGGGTCGCGTCCTCGACGATCTCGCCGTCGCTCATGAAGACGACGCGGTGCGCGGCCCGGCGGGCGAAGCCCATCTCGTGGGTCACGACGACCATCGTCATGCCCTCCTTGGCCAGCGAGGTCATGGTGTCGAGCACCTCGTTGACCATCTCCGGGTCGAGCGCCGAGGTCGGCTCGTCGAAGAGCATCACCTTCGGCTTCATCGCCAGCGCGCGGGCGATCGCCGCGCGCTGCTGCTGGCCGCCGGAGAGCTGCGCCGGGTACTTGTCGCGCTGGTTGGCGATGCCGACGCGCTCCAGCAGCGCCAGCCCGGTCTTCTCGGCCTCGGCCTTGGAGACGCCGCGGACCTTGAGCGGGGCCAGCGTGACGTTCTCCAGGATCGTCTTGTGCGCGAACAGGTTGAACGACTGGAAGACCATGCCGACGTCGGCGCGCAGGGCGGCCAGCGCCTTGCCCTCCGCCGCCAGCGCGGTGCCGTCGATCTCGATCGTTCCGGTGTCGATCGGCTCGAGCCGGTTGATCGTGCGGCAGAGTGTGGACTTGCCGGAACCGGAGGGGCCGAGGACGACGACGACCTCCCCACGGGCGACGTCCAGATCGATGTCGCGCAACACGTGGAGGTCGCCGAAGTGCTTCTGCACCCCGGCCATCCGCACCATGGGAGTGCTGGACGCGGGCGGGCTGGTCATGCTGCCTCCGGACATGGCGAGAGCCTGGACGGAACGGACAAGCGAGTCCATCACCTTGAGGAACCTTTAGGGTCTCGGCCACATAACGGAAAGGGCGGACAGCGGTGCACATCCTGCTGATCGAGGACGACGACCGGGTCGCCGCCGCGCTGCGCCCGGCGCTGCACCGGCACGGGATGACCACGACCCGCCTCGACCACGGCCGCGGCGCCGTCGACCACCTCGACGGCGTCGACGTCGTGCTGCTCGACCTGGGCCTCCCCGACGCCGACGGGCTCGACGTCTGCCGCGCGATCCGCGCCGTCTCCGAGGTCCCGGTGCTGATGGTGACCGCCCGCGGCGAGGTCACCGACCGCATCGCCGGGCTGCACACCGGCGCCGACGACTACCTGGTCAAGCCCTACGACATCGGCGAGCTCGTGGCCCGCGTGCACGCGGTGCAGCGCCGCCGCAAGGTCGGCGACGACGGCACGGTCGCCCCGGCCGGGTCGGCCCCGGTGACCGTCGGCGACGTCCGCGTCGACCCCGAACGGCACGAGGTCACCGTCGCCGGGGAGCAGGTCGTGCTCACCCGCAAGGAGTTCCAGGTGCTGTCGCTGCTCGCCCGCGCCGACGGCGCCGTCTGCACCCGCGCCCAGATCGTCGCCGAGGTGTGGGGGCGCGGCTGGGCGGGCGCGAACCGGACCCTCGACGTGCACGTGGCGACGCTGCGGACCAAGCTCGGCCGCCCCGAGCTGGTGCGCACCGTGCGTGGCGTCGGGTACCGCTTCGCCGCCACCGAGGACTGACCCGTGCGCAGCCGGCTGCTGCTGGTCGTGCTCGTGCTCGTCGGGCTGCTCGCCGCCGGGCTGGGCGTCCCGCTGGCCTGGACCGCCGCCCAGCGCGCCCAGGAGGAGGTCTTCACCGACCGGCTCACCGACACGATCTCCTTCGCCTCCACCGCGCAGCGCCCGCTCATCGAGGCCCCCGCGGGCAGCTCCGCGCTCACCACCTTCACCGACGAGATCACCCGCTACGACGACGTCTACGGCGTCGCGGTGCTGGTGTTCGACCGGACCGGCCGGACCCTGACCGCGTCCCGCCCGGCCGACCGGCTGCCCGAGCTGGGGGACTACGCCACCGAGCGGACCGCGGTCGCGCTGGCCGGGCGCCGCTCGTCGACCTACCCGCTGCTGATGCCGTGGGACGCCCGGCCGCTCGTGCTGGCCGAGCCGGTGCTCGTCGACGGCGAGGTCGTCGGCGCGGTGGCGACGGTGTCACCGACCGACGCGTTGCGGGCCGAGGCGGTGCGCACCTGGTCGCTGATCGCCGGGGCCGCGGTGTTCGCGCTGCTCGCCGGCACCCTGGTCGCGCTGCCGCTGACCGCCTGGGTGCTGCGCCCGGTCCGCCGGCTCGACGAGGCGATGGGCCGGGTCGGGACGGCCGTCGTCGCCGGGGGGCCGCCCGGTCCGCCGTCGCGGCGCAGCGGCCCGCCGGAGCTGCGCTCGCTGGCCGGGTCCTTCGACCGGATGACCGAGACGGTGCGCGAGGCGCTGGCCGCCCAGCGCGCGTTCGTCGCCGACGCCTCCCACCAGCTGCGCAACCCGCTCACGGCGCTGCGCCTGCGGCTGTCGAACCTCGACGGGCACGTCGACCCGGCCGCCGCCGACGACCACCTCGCGGCGATGGAGGAGGCCGAGCGGCTGTCCCGGGTGCTCGACGGGCTGCTCGCGCTGGCCCGCGCCGAGCGCGCGGTGGAGGACCCGGGCGACGCCGAGGACACCGACCTCGACGTCGTCATCGCCGAGCGGGTGGACAACTGGCGGCCGCTGGCCGAGCACTCCGGGATCGAGCTGCGCCGCAGCGGCCCGCACGGCCTGCACGCCCGGATCGGCGAGCCCGCGCTGGAGTCGGTGCTCGACGCGCTGCTCGACAACGCGCTCAAGTACACCCCGGCCGGGCGACGGGTGCGGGTCGCGACGCTGCGCACCGCGGACCGGATCGGCGTCAGCGTCGTCGACGGCGGTCCCGGCCTGGCGCCGGAGGACCGGGCGCGCGCCACCGACCGGTTCTGGCGGGCGCCCGGGCAGACCAACGTCGAGGGCAGCGGGCTGGGCCTGGCCATCGCGGTGCGGACCGCCGCCGCGGCCGGCGGGAGCCTGCAGCTGGGCGACGCCCCGGGCGGCGGGCTGCGGGTCACGCTGTGGCTGCGCCCCGGGGCACCTCAGTAGCCCTTGGTGGCCCGGTAGAACGCGACGGCGCCCTCGTGCAGCGGGATCGGCTGGGTGCCGATCGCCGAGCGGGAGTCGACGGTCACCGCGGCCGGGCTGGCCTGGGCCAGCCGCGGCTGCTCGTCGAAGGCGGCGCGGATGAGCGCGCCGGCCAGGTCGGCGTCCATCCCCTCGGTGACCAGCAGCGCGTTGCGCACCGACAGGCAGGAGACCGGGCCGGGCAGGCCGTAGGTGTTCGCGGGGACCGTCGCCACCGAGTAGACGGGGTACCGGTCGCGCATGCGGTCGAGCACGCCGCCGAGCTCCAGCAGCCGGATCGGGACCTGCGCGGCCAGCTCCCGCACGCCGTCGGTGGGGACCCCGCCGGACCAGAAGAACGCGTCGAGGCCGTTCTCGCGCAGCGCCGCCGCCGCGTCCGGGAGGCCCAGCTCCGCGCGGGTGCCCAGGCCCGCGACGCCGATCCCGGCGACGTCGAGCAGCCGGGTCGCGATCGGCTGGTAGCCGCTGCCGCCCGGGCCGATCGACACCCGTCGTCCGCGCAGGTCGGCGATGGTGCGCAGGCCGGAGTCGGCGCGCACGACGATGTGGGTGACGTCGTCGTAGAGCCGGGCCAGTGCGCGCGGCTCGGCCGGACCGGTGGTGCGGGCGGCGACGTCGGCGGCCACGTCGACCTGGCTGATCGTGACCGCGGCCGCACCGGTGGTCAGCAGGTCCATGTTCTGCGCGCTGCCCGCGGTCTCCAGCACCTGCGGGGCCGCGGCGAGCCCGAGCCGTTCCCGCCAGATCTCCGACAGCGTGCGCGCGAGGTTGATGTACACCCCCGGCTGCACCCCGCCGGCGATCACCAGGGGGGCGGCGGGCCGGGGCCCGGTACAGGCGGCCAGCCCCGCCCCCAGACCCAGCGCCGCCCCCGCGCGCAGCACGGTGCGCCTCGTCAGCGGGGGCCCGGGCCGGTGCACCCGCCCATCATCCCCGACGGCCCCGTCCCGGCGTCGTCGCACCGGGCGCCTACCCTCGGGTGTGTGAGCCGCAGCTACACCGTGCGCACCTACGGGTGCCAGATGAACGTGCACGACTCGGAGCGGATGGCCGGTCTGCTGGAGGACGCCGGGTACGCCCGGGCCGAGGACCCCGACACCGCCGACGTCGTCGTGTTCAACACCTGCGCGGTGCGGGAGAACGCGGACAACAAGCTCTACGGCAACCTCGGGCACCTGCGCCCCCGCAAGGTCGCGAACCCGGACATGCAGATCGCCGTGGGCGGCTGCCTGGCCCAGAAGGACCGCGACACGATCACGCGGCGGGCCCCGTGGGTCGACGTCGTGTTCGGCACGCACAACGTGCACGCCCTGCCGACGCTGCTGGAGCGGGCCCGGCACAACGAACAGGCGCAGGTCGAGATCGCCGAGGCGCTCGAGGTGTTCCCCTCGACGCTGCCCGCGCGCCGCGACTCCGCCTACGCCAGCTGGGTGTCGATCTCGGTGGGCTGCAACAACACCTGCACGTTCTGCATCGTGCCGTCGCTGCGCGGCAAGGAGCGCGACCGGCGCCCCGGCGACGTGCTCGCCGAGGTGCAGACCCTCGCCGCCGACGGCGTGCTCGAGGTGACCCTGCTGGGGCAGAACGTGAACGCCTACGGCTCGGACATGGGTGACCGGCAGGCGTTCTCGAAGCTGCTGCGGGCCTGCGGCGAGGTCGAGGGGCTGGAGCGGGTGCGGTTCACCAGCCCGCACCCGCGCGACTTCACCTCCGACGTGATCGCCGCGATGGCGCAGACCCCGAACGTCTGCCCGCAGCTGCACATGCCGCTGCAGTCCGGCTCCGACGACGTCCTGCGCCGGATGCGCCGCAGCTACCGCTCGGAGCGGTTCCTGTCGATCCTGGCCGAGGTGCGGGAGTCGATCCCGCACGCGGCGATCACCACCGACATCATCGTCGGCTTCCCCGGCGAGACCGAGCAGGACTTCCAGGACACCCTCGACGTCGTCGAGCGGGCCCGGTTCGCCGCGGCGTTCACCTTCCAGTACTCGAAGCGCCCCGGGACGCCCGCCGCGGACCTGCCCGACCAGCTGCCCAAGGCCGTCGTGCAGGAGCGCTACGAGCGCCTCGTCGCGCTGCAGGAGCGGATCTCCTGGGAGGAGAACCGCAGGCAGGAGGGCACCGAGGTCGAGCTGCTGGTGTCCACCGGCGAGGGCCGCAAGGACGCGGCGACCGCCCGGCTCACCGGCCGCGCCCGCGACGGGCGGCTCGTGCACTTCGCGCCCGGGGACGCGACCGGCATCCGGCCGGGTGACATCGTCACCGTCCGGATCGACCGCGGTGCCCCGCACCACCTCGTCGCCGACGGCGGCGTGTTGACCCACCGCCGCACCCGCGCCGGCGACGCCGCCGAGGCCGGCGAGCGCCCGTCCGGGGCACCCACCACCCTGGGACTGCCCGCGTTCGGCGCCCCGGTGCCCGAGCCGGCACCCGCCGCGCCGTCCTGCGGCGTCCCCGCCACCACCGGAGGTACCCGATGAGCGACGTGTCCCCGGAGACCCGCGCCGAGATCGACCGGGCCGGGCGCGGTGTCGCCCGCCGGATCGACCCGGGCGCGCGCGCCATGCTGATCGCGGTGGCGATCGTCGCCGCCGTCGCCGCGCTGCTGCTGCCGTGGGTGGCGGGCACCCCGGGCTGGCAGGTGCTGGCCTCCGGCACCTCCGGGCCGCTGCCGACGCTGTTCTCGTTCACGATGACCGGGTTCGCCGTCGTGGTGTCCGCGGCCGCGCTGCTGACCCGGCTGTGGGCGCTCGCGTGGCTCGCGGCCTTCGGCTGCGGGATCTCCTCGGTGAACGGGCTGTGGGCGATCTGGTCGCAGCAGACCGGCGCCGAGGCCGGCCCCGGGTTCGGGATGGTCCTCGGCGTGATCGCGGTCGTGCTGCTGACCTTCGTGTGGGCGGGCGCCGCGCTGCAGCGCGACTGACCCCTACCGCTCGTCGACCGCCTGCTCGGCGGCGGTCAGCCACTCCCGCCACTGCGCCGCCTGCGCACGGGCCTGCTCGGCGCGCCTGCCGTCGCCGGCCGCCTCGGCCTTCTCCGCCTGCGCCTCGAACTGCTCGACCCGCACCCGGAACTGCTCCACGCGGGCCTGGGCCTCGGGGTCGGTGCGGCGCCACTGCGCGTCCGCGGCGGCGGCGACCTTGTCCTCGATCCCGCGCAGCCGCCCCTCCAGGGTGCGGATCTCCTCGCGCGGGACCTTGCCGATGGCCTCCCAGCGCTCCTGGACCTCGCGCAGCCGGGCCCGTGCGCCGTCCGGGTCGGACAGGTCGATCGTCTCGGCCTCGGCGAGCAGGGCCCGCTTCGCCTCGGCGTTCTCGGCGAACTCGGTGTCGCGGGCGGAGAAGTGTTCGCCACGGCGGGCGAAGAAGCGGTCCTGCGCGCCGCGGAAGCGGGCCCACAGCGCGTCGTCGGCCTCGCGGTGGGCGCGGCCCGCGGCCTTCCACTCGGTCATCAGGTCGCGGTAGGCGGCCGCGGTCGCGTTCCACTCGTCGGAGTCGGCCAGGGCCTCGGCCTGGTCGACGAGCTCCTCCTTGCGGGCCTTCGCCGTGACCCGCTGACGGTCGAGGTCGGCGAAGTGCGAGCCGCGCCGCCGGTTGAACGCCTCACGGGCCTTCGAGAAGCGCTTCCACAGCTGCTCGTCGGTCTTCTTGTCGACGCCGCGGACGGTGCGCCACTCGTCGAGGATCGCCTTGAACCGGTCCCCGGCCTGCTTCCACTGCGTGGAGTCCGCGGCCATCTTCTCGGCCTCGACGGCGAGCGCCTCCTTGCGGGCGACGGCGTCGTGCCGGGCGCGCTCGCGCTCCTCCTTCGCCGCGCTGACGCCCTGCTCGGCCCGGCCGACCAGCTCGTCGAGCCGCTCGCGCAGGGCGGGGACGTCCCCGACCACGTGCGCCTCGCCGAGGCCCTCGCGCAGCGCGGTGAGCGCGGTCAGCGACGCCTTCGCGTCCCCGCCGCCGGCGATCCGCGCGGCGAGCACCTCGGTCTCGGTGACCAGTGCGTCGAACCGCTTCGCGTAGTGCTCCAGGCCCTCCGCGGGCGGTCCGGCCTGGTAGGAGCCGACGACCCGCTCGCCGTCGGCGGTGACCAGGGTGATGGTCCCGTCGTCGTCGGCGCGGCCCCAGCGGCCCGGGTCACCGGCCGCCGAGGGCACCGGCGACGGCAGCGCGGCGGGCGGCGCGGGCGGTGCGACCGCGGCCGGGGTGGGCGCGGGTCGCGCGGCGGGCGGCGGTCCGGGCCGCGGGCCGGGCCGGGGCGGCCCCGGCTTCGGCGGGGTGGGCCGGGTGGGCTCGGCACCCTGTCCTGCAGCGTCGGTCGCGTGGGTCTCGGACACCGGTAGGTCCTCCTCGTTCGGCCCGCCGCGGGGGCGGGCGCCCCGGTGCGGATGTCCGTCCGGGGCCGTGCGCGCACCGGGCCCCTCGCGCGGTGCGGAGGCCGGAACGGCGATTCAAGCAGGTCCACCGCCCTCGGGGGAACCGCGTGCCCCCCGGCCGGGTACGGGCGTCGCGGCGGGGGAGCGCTGATTACCCTCGGATCCCGTGCCCGCCGCGATCGCCGTCCTGCCCCAGCCCCCGCTCCTCGTCCCCGCCCTGAGCGGCGACGCGGCGGTCGAGACCGAGGGGCTGCGCGAGGCCGTCGCCACCGCCGTGGCGGGTCTGGCCGCGGCCGCGGACAGCTGGGTCGTCGTCGGCGCCGATCCCGGCGGGCGGCGCACCGTCGCCCCGGGTACCCGGGGCACCTTCGCCGGCTACGGCCGCGACGTCCCCGTCGCGCTGCCCGGCCCGGACGGCCCCGACGAGGGCGCGGAGCTGCCGCTCCCGCTGCTGGTCGCGGCCTGGGCGGCGGCGCCGGCCGGGGTCGGGTCGGCGCGCGGCGAGCTCGTCGCGCCGGACACCCCGGCCGCCGACTGCCTGGCGCTGGGCGCGGAGCTCGCCGGTGAGGGGGTCGGGCTGCTCGTCGTCGGTGACGGCGCGGCCAAGCACACCGCGAAGGCCCCCGGCGGGTTCGACGGCCGCGCCGAGGCGTTCGACGCCGTCGTCGCCGCTGCGTTCGACGCCGGTGACCCCGAGGCGCTCGCCCGGCTCGACCCGGACGGCGCCGCCGCGCTCTGGGCGTCCGGCCGCGCGCCGTGGCAGGTGCTGGCCGGTGCCGCGCGCGGGCGGGCCTGGACGGCGGCGCACCGGCACACCTCGATGCCCTACGGCGTCGCCTACCACGTGGCGCTGTGGGAACCGGCGTGAGCGCCCCTCCGTCGACGGCACCGCCGCTGGTGGTCGTGGTCGGGCCGACCGCGACCGGCAAGTCGGACCTGGGCCTGGAGCTGGCGCTGGCGCTGGACGGGGAGGTCGTCAACGCCGACGCGATGCAGCTCTACCGCGGCCTGGACGTCGGCACCGCGAAGCTCGCCCCGCACGAGCGGCGCGGCGTCGTCCACCACCAGCTCGACGTCCTCGACGTCACCGAGACCGCCTCGGTCGCGGCCTACCAGCGCGAGGCCCGCGGGGTCGTCGAGGAGCTGCGTGCCGCCGGGCGCACCCCGGTGCTCGTCGGCGGCTCGGGGCTCTACGTGCAGGCCGTGCTGGACGAGCTGGAGTTCCCGGGCACCGACCCGGAGCTGCGCGCCGCGCTGGAGGCCGAGCTGGAACGCGACGGGTCCGGCGCGCTGCACGCCCGCCTCGCCGCGGTCGACCCGGCCGCCGCGGAGCAGGTGCTGCCCTCCAACGGGCGGCGGATCGTCCGCGCGCTCGAGGTGATCGCGCTGACCGGCCGGCCGTTCCGGGCGACGCTGCCCGGCGCGGGCACCCCCCGCTACGACGCCGTGCTGTTCGGCGTGGACCGCGACGTCGCCGAGCTCGACGAGCGCGTCGCGCTGCGGGTGGACCGGATGCTCGACGACGGTCTGGTCGACGAGACCCGCGCCCTGCTCCGCCACGGGCTGGCGCAGGGCCGCACCGCGTCCCGCGCGCTGGGCTACCGGCAGGTGATCGAGGCCCTCGACCGCGACCCCGCCCACCCCGACCTCGCCGGCGTCCGGGAGGAGACGGTCCGGGCGACCCGGCGGTTCGTGCGCCGCCAGCGCTCCTGGTTCCGCCGCGACCGCCGCATCCACTGGCTCGACGGCGCCGACCCGGACCTGGTGGCCTCGGCGCGCGCGGTGCTCGCTCGTAGGCTGGTGGCATGACCGGCGGTATCGCGTTCAGCAAGGGGCACGGCACGCAGAACGACTTCGTGGTGCTGCCCGACCCGGACGCCGCGCTCGACCTCACCCCGGCCCGCGTCGCCGCGCTGTGCGACCGCCGCCGCGGCCTCGGTGCGGACGGGGTGCTGCGGGTCGTGCGCTGGGCGAAGCTCGCCGGGGAGCCCGGCGTCGGTGAGCCCGCCGACGGCGTCGAGTGGTTCATGGACTACCGCAACGCCGACGGCTCGCTCGCCGAGATGTGCGGCAACGGCCTGCGCGTGTTCGCCCGCTACCTGCACGAGCGCGGCTGGGCCACCGGCGGCCCGGTCGGCACCCGCAACGGGGTGCTCGACACCGCGGTCGGGCCGGACGGGGTCTCGGTCGGGCTCGGGACGGTCGGCGTCGGCCCGGCGTCGGTCGCCACCAGCGGCGACGCGCGTTTCGACGGCATCGCCCTCGACGTCGGCAACCCGCACCTGGCCTGCGTCACCGCGGCCGACCCGGACACCCTCGACCTGACCCGCGCGCCCTCGTTCGACCCGGCGCTGTTCCCGAACGGGGTGAACGTCGAATTCCTGACCCCGCTGGACGGTCCCGCCGACGGCGGCCGCATCCGGATGCGGGTGCACGAGCGCGGGGTGGGGGAGACCCGCTCCTGCGGCACCGGGACCGTCGCCGCCGCCGTCGCCGCGCTGCGGCACGCCGGGCACCCCGCCGGCGACGTGCAGGTCACCGTCCCGGGCGGGCTGCTGCGGGTGACGGTGGAGGCGGGTACCGACGAGCGGACCGGGCCCACGACGCTGCACGGCCCGGCCGTGCTGCTCGCGTCCGGGGAGCTGGACCGCGCGTGGTGGGACGCGCCCGCCTGAGCATCGCGAATCCGGGCGGACACGGGCCCCGCGACGTGGGAGGATGGCGTCAAGATGACTGATGCCCACACGCACCCCTCCGTGACCCCCTCCACGTCGAACCCGGTTCCGACGGGTGGCGAGCTCGACCTGGAGGAGCGCACGTCGCTGCGCCGGATCCACGGGCTGTCCACCGAGCTCACCGACATCACCGAGGTCGAGTACCGCAAGCTCCAGCTGGAGCGGGTCGTGCTCGTCGGCGTCTGGACCGAGGGCACGGCCGAGCAGGCCGAGAACTCGATGACCGAGCTGGCCCGCCTCGCCGAGACCGCCGGTTCCGAGGTGATGGACGGCCTCGTCCAGCGCCGCTCCAGCCCGGACCCGGCCACGTTCATCGGCTCCGGCAAGGTCGAGGAGCTGCTCGGGACCGTCCGCGCCACCGGCGCCGACACCGTGATCTGCGACGGCGAGCTCTCGCCCGGCCAGCTCCGTCAGCTGGAGGAGCGGCTCAAGGTCAAGGTCATCGACCGGACCGCGCTGATCCTCGACATCTTCGCCCAGCACGCCCGTTCCCGGGACGGCAAGGCCCAGGTCGAGCTCGCGCAGCTGTCCTACCTGCTGCCGCGGCTGCGCGGCTGGGGTGAGGCGCTGTCCCGGCAGGTCGGTGGCCGCGCCGCGGGCGGTGTCGGTATCGGTGGCCGTGGCCCCGGTGAGACGAAGATCGAGCTGGACCGGCGCCGGATCCGCGCGCGCATGTCGAAGCTGCGCCGCGAGATCGGTGCGATGCGCCAGGTCCGCGAGACCCAGCGCGGCAGCCGTCGCCGCAACGAGATCCCCTCGGTCGCGATCGTCGGCTACACCAACGCGGGCAAGTCGAGCCTGCTCAACCAGCTCACCGACGCCGGGGTGCTGGTGCAGGACGCGCTGTTCGCGACGCTGGACCCGACCACCCGCAAGGCGCAGACGCCCGACGGGCACGACTACACCCTCACCGACACCGTCGGGTTCGTGCGGCACCTGCCGCACCAGCTCGTCGAGGCGTTCCGCTCCACGCTGGAGGAGGCCGCCCGGGCCGACCTGCTGGTGCACGTCGTCGACGGGTCCGACCCGCTGCCCGACGACCAGATCGCCGCGGTCCGCCAGGTGCTCGTCGAGGTCGGGGAGGCCGCGGGCGACACGATGCCGCCCGAGCTGCTCGTGATCAACAAGACCGACGCGGCCGGTGACCTCGCGCTGGCCCGGCTGCGGCACGCCCAGCCGGACGCGGTGTTCGTCTCCGCGCACAGCGGCGCCGGGATCCCGCAGCTCCGGGAGCGCATCGCCGAGCGCCTGCCGCGCCCGGAGTACGAGGTCGACCTCCTGCTGCCCTACACCGAGGGTGCGCTGGTCGCGCGGCTGCACGACGACGGCGAGATCCTCGCCGAGGAGCACACCGCCGACGGCACCCGGATCCGGGCGCGGGTGAAGCCCGAGCTGGGCACCGCGGTGCTGCCGTTCGCGGTGGCGGGCTCGGCCCTGCCGACCGGGACCGGCACCGACCTGCCGGCGACGGCGGCGGGCCACTGAGCGTCCCACCGGCCGGGCGAGCGGGTCCCGGGGTCGTGGCCCGCCGCCTGACCGCGGTCCTCTGCCTGTCCGGTGCGCTCACGGGTGCGGCCGCGCCGCCGCCCGGGGCGACCCCGGTCTGCTCGATCGACGACCCGCGGCTGGAGGAGCTGTCCGGGCTGGTCGCCGAGGGCCCGCCCGGCGCGGCCCCGCAGCGCTACCACGCCATCGTCGACGGCGGCGGGACCGCGCGGGCGTTCACCCTGGACCCGGCCGGCTGCGCGGTCACCGGCACCCGGCAGGCCGACGTCGCGGTCACCGACGTCGAGGACCTCGGCCTCGGACCGGGCGGGGAGCTCTGGCTCGCCGACACCGGCGACAACGGGGCGCAGCGCGGGTCGGTCCGGCTCGTCGTGCTGCCCCCGGTCGGGCCGCCACGGGTGCACGACCTGATCTACCCCGACGGTCCGCGCGACGTCGAGGCCCTGCTGGTCGGCGACGACGGCGTGCCCCTGCTGGTCGACAAGACCACCGGGGCCGCCGGGGTCTACCGGCCCGCCGCTCCGCTGCGCGACGGCGGGGACCCCGTGGAGCTGCGCCGGGTGGCCCAGGTCGTGCTGCCCTGGTCCGGCACCGGCGGCGGGCCGCTCGGGGCCGCCGGGTCGCGCACGGTCACCGGCGGCGGGGTCTCGCCGGCCGGGGCCGAGGGCGGGCGCGCCGCCGTGCTGCGGACCTACACCGACGCCTGGGTGTTCCCGCTGCCCGCCGGCGGACCGGCGACGGCGGACGCGCTGGTCGAGGCCCTGGGCGGGGCACCGCTGCCGGTGCCGCTGCCGGGGGAGGCCCAGGGTGAGGCGGTCGCCCCGGACGGCCGGGGCGCGTTGCACTCCGGGAGCGAGGCGCGGGGCCTGACCGCGGCGGCGATCACGGTCGTCCCGGGCGCGGTGACCGCGGCGACCGTTCCGCGGGCACCGGTCGTGCCCCAGCCCGCCGAAGTGCCGGAGTACCGCACGTACCCGTCGTGGCTGCCCGCCGCGGGCGGGGCCGCGGCGCTCGGGACGCTGCTGGTCGCCGGCGCCGTCGCGATGTCCCTGCACGGACGGCGCCGCCGGTCCCGCTGACCGCGGGACGGGGCGCCGTCCGCGACGGTCAGAGGCGGCGCAGGACCGCCACGACGCGGCCGAGGATCGACGCGTCGTCACCCGGGATCGGGTCGTAGGCGTCGTTCGCGGGCATCAGCCAGATGTGCCCGTCCTTGCGGCGGAACGTCTTCACGGTCGCCTCGCCGTCGATCATCGCGGCCACGACCTCGCCCTGCTCGGCCACCGGCTGCTGGCGCACGACGACCCAGTCGCCGTCGGTGATCGCGGCGTCGACCATCGAGTCGCCCTTGACGTTGAGCAGGAACAGCGTGCCCTCGCCGACGATCTCGCGCGGCAGCGGGAACACGTCCTGCACGGCCTGCTCGGCCAGGATCGGGCCACCGGCGGCGATGTCGCCGATGAGCGGCACGAACGCCGGCGCCGGCCGCGCGGAACGCAGGTCGGCGGTGTCGGTGTCGGAGTCGGTCCCGTCGGTACCGGCGATCTGCTCCGGGCTGCGGACGTCGACCGCGCGGGTGCGGTTCGGGTCGCGCCGGAGGAAGCCCTTGCGCTCCAGGGTGCGGAGCTGGTGGTGCACCGACGAGGTGGACGTGAGGCCCACCGCGTCACCGATCTCGCGGACGCTGGGCGGGTAGCCGTACCGGTCCACCCAGTCCCGGATGACGGCCAGGACCTTCTTCTGCCGCGGGGTCAGGCCGCGGGTGTCGGCCGCGGGGTCGGGGAACTCCCGGACCTTCGCGGATCCCCGGTCCGCGGCGGTGCCGGTCACGCCGGGACCACCGTGTCCGGTGTCGTCCGCTGCCATCGCATTCGCCTCCTCGGGGTACTTACGGCGACGACCCTAGCCGCCGCGGGCCCGTTCGCCAAACATGCGTTCGAAGTCGCCCGGGGCGTGTCGTGGATTCCGTCGGGCCGCGGTGGTACAACATCGCACAGGCGTTCGATCGAACACTGGTTCGATCGAACGCGGTCCGCGTCGCCGCCCGGCCGCGCGGGGGAGACCGGCAGCGGGAACGGCAGCGGGGGTGGCGATCGTGGGTACGGCGGTCATCGGGGACGTGACGGTCATCGGGCGGGTCCCGGTGCGCACCACGACCGACGGGGTGCGTCCCGGCCCGGCGCCGGGCGTCGTGCGCCGTGCGGTGGCCGCGTCGGGTGTCCTGCTCGCCTCGGCGGCCGCGGTCGTCGCGCTCGGGGTGCTCGCCGACGTCGCGGTCGCCACCCAGGGCCCGGCCGGGCCGCCCGCGGTCGGCGCACCACGCTGAGAACGTCCCGGCACGGGCGACGACCTGCGGGAACGCAGTTGTTGTCGGTGCCGGGTGCTACACCGCTCGTACGCCCGTTCGACCGGGCTCGGGGAAGGGCCGGTCGGGAGCGGGGGAGACGAGACCGTCCGGGGGACGGGCGGTCCGACGGCAGGAGGAACCATGCGAGAGCTCGACGAGCGGATCCGCGACCACGGCGCGGTCGGCTGCCTGACCGGCGCCCCGGCGCCCGGCACCCCCACCTCGCGCGCCCGGCGCGCCGCCCGGGAGCGGGTGCGGGCCGCCGACGGCCTCGCTGGTGCGGCCGGTGCCGGCTCGTCGGCCGCCGCCCGCGCGGCCCACCGGTGGGCCGCCCACGGGGCGCGCGAGCGCGCACTGACCGAGTCGGTCGCCCGCCATCCCGCCGCCCGTTCCCGGCGCACCCCGGTGCCCGGTCCCTCGGGGGCCGGTCCCGCCGGCGGTCCGAACCTCGCCGTCCGGACGCCCCGCTGCACCACCGCGGACCCGGCCCCGGGGGCGACGGCGACCCTGACGCGGCCCGCACCGGCCGCGGCGCCGGCCCGTACGCGGTCGGTGGCCGTGCCGGCACCGCGCACCGTCCGTCCGCCGTCCCGGCGCTGCCTGGTCCCGGCGCGCCCGCGCCCGGCCCGCAGCCGCGCCCGCGGTCGCCTGGAGCGGTTCCTCACCGGGGTCGCGGCCCTGCTGTGCGCGACGACCGCGGTGGTGGCGCTCGGGCTGCTGGGCGACGCGGCGGCGGGCTGGAACGCCCCCGCGGCCGCCGTGCCGTCGGTCGGCGCCGTGCGCTGACCTCGGCCGGCGCCGCGCCCGGGGCGCGCACGGCTGTGCGCCGCGCGGCGGGGCGGTCCGAGGTGGTGACGGTGCGGAGCGGCGGACGCCGTGTCGGCGTGGCATCGGGTGACGGCGTGCGCGGGGATGGCGCACGGGTGTCGGGGCGCGGTCGCCGGGATGTCGTCGGAGGAGTCGGCGACGTGCCGCCGGGCGCGTCCGCAGGGCGTGTCCCCGCATCGGGTGGCCGCCGGTCGCGGTCCCTGCGGCGCGACGGACGGCGCCGCCCGCGACGTTCCTCGGCGCCACCAGCGCCGATGCCCCGCTCCATGATCGTCGGCGACGGACCGGTCGCGGAACGTGGTGTGCGAGGCTCGGATCCCGATCGGGCGAAGCTCGGCGTGGCGTGGGCCCCGGGATGGCGTACCCCTAGATGTAGGGGTTACATTGGTGTCGTTCCGCCACTGGTTGGGGGGACTGATCGCTGCGGAGAGTTTCCGGAACGTCACGGAAGAGGGGTGTGAGCGTCCATGCGCTGCCCGTTCTGCCGACACCCGGACTCCCGCGTGATCGACTCCCGGACCGCCGACGACGGGACATGCACCCGCCGGCGCCGGTCCTGCACCTCGTGCGGACGACGGTTCACCACGGTCGAGGAGGCCGTGCTCGCCGTCGTCAAGCGCAGCGGGGTGACCGAACCCTTCAGCCGGCAGAAGGTCGTCGGCGGGGTTCGGCGGGCGTGCCAGGGCCGGCCGGTCGACGAGGACGACCTGCAACAGCTCGCCCACCGGGTCGAGGAGACGGTGCGGGCGCGCGGGGCGGCGGAGCTTCCCAGCCACGAGGTCGGGCTGGCGATCCTCGGGCCGCTGCGTGAGCTCGACGAGGTCGCGTACCTGCGGTTCGCGAGTGTCTATCGGTCCTTCTCCTCCATCGAGGACTTCGAGAAGGAGATCGCCGACCTGCGTTCGGCGGCTGCCGGGGAAGCAGCCGACGACGAGGCCGGCCACCACCCGGACGGCTGAGCGGCGCGTCGTCGTCGCCGGTCGTACCGGGAAGAGAGCCGTCCGCGCACCCCAGCGTGCGGGCGGAGAAGCGTCGGATGTGCGGAGGCAGTTCATGACCGAGACCGTCGGGGGCCCGACGACAGACACCGGTGAGAGCGCGGCGGCCAAGCCGTCGCGTGGCCGCGGGAAGACCGGCGCCAAGCGCGCGCCCGGCCTGACCGTGCAGCGTGTCTTCACCACCGAAGGGGTCCACCCCTACGAGGAGGTGGAGTGGGAGCGCCGCGACGTCGTCATGACGAACTGGCGCGACGGCACCGTCAACTTCGAGCAGCGCGGCGTCGAGTTCCCGCGCAGCTGGTCGGTCAACGCCACCAACATCGTCACCAGCAAGTACTTCCGCGGCGCGGTGGGCTCGGACACCCGTGAGTCCAGCCTCAAGCAGCTCGTCGAGCGGGTCGTCGGCACCTACAAGCGGGCCGGTCTCGAGCACGGCTACTTCGCCACCGACGGCGACGCCGAGATCTTCGACCACGAGCTGACCTGGATGCTGATCCACCAGGTGTTCAGCTTCAACTCGCCGGTGTGGTTCAACGTCGGCACCGCCAGCCCGCAGCAGGTCAGCGCCTGCTTCATCCTCTCGGTCGACGACACCATGGAGTCGATCCTGAACTGGTACCGCGAGGAGGGCCTGATCTTCAAGGGCGGCTCCGGTGCCGGCCTGAACCTCTCGCGCATCCGCTCGTCGAAGGAGCTGCTGTCCTCCGGCGGCACCGCCTCGGGCCCGGTCTCGTTCATGCGCGGTGCCGACGCCTCCGCGGGCACCATCAAGTCCGGCGGCGCCACCCGGCGCGCGGCGAAGATGGTCGTCCTCGACGTCGACCACCCCGACATCGAGGAGTTCGTCGAGACCAAGGCCAAGGAAGAGGCCAAGGTCCGCGTCCTGCGCGACGCCGGCTTCGACATGGACCTGGGCGGCTCCGACATCACCTCGGTGCAGTACCAGAACGCCAACAACTCCGTCCGCGTCACCGACGAGTTCATGCGCGCCGTCGAGGGGGGCACCGACTTCGGTCTGCGTGCCCGCATGACCGGTGAGGTCATCGAGCGCGTCGACGCCCGCAAGCTGTTCCGCGGCATCGCCGAGGCGGCCTGGAACTGCGCCGACCCCGGCATCCAGTACGACGGCACGATCAACGACTGGCACACCACCCCGGAGTCGGGGCGGATCAGCGCGTCGAACCCGTGCTCGGAGTACATGCACCTGGACAACTCCAGCTGCAACCTGGCGTCGCTGAACCTGCTGAAGTTCCTCGACTCCGACGACCGGTTCGACGCCGAGACCTTCGCCAGGGCCGTCGAGCTGATCATCACCGCGATGGACATCTCGATCTGCTTCGCGGACTTCCCGACCGAGCCGATCGCCGACACCACGCGCCGGTTCCGCCAGCTGGGCATCGGCTACGCCAACCTCGGCGCGCTGCTCATGGCGACCGGCCACGCCTACGACTCCGAGGGCGGCCGCGCGCTCGCCGGGTCCATCACCTCGCTGATGACCGGTGCCGCGTACAAGCGCTCCGCCGAGCTCGCCGGCGTCGTCGGCCCGTACGAGGGCTACGCCCGCAACGCCGAGTCCCACCAGCGCGTCGTCCGCAAGCACGCCGCGGAGAACGACCGCATCCGCACCTTCGCCTCCAGCACCCCGGTGCAGAAGCTCGCCACCGAGGTCTGGAAGCAGTGCCAGGAGATCGGCCAGGTCAACGGCTGGCGCAACGCGCAGGCGTCGGTGCTGGCCCCGACCGGCACGATCGGCCTGATGATGGACTGCGACACGACCGGCATCGAGCCGGACCTGGCGCTGGTCAAGTTCAAGAAGCTGGTCGGCGGCGGCTCCATGCAGATCGTCAACCAGTCGGTGCGCCGCGCCCTGGACAACCTCGGCTACCAGGCCGAGCAGGCCGAGGCGATCGTCGAGTACGTCGCCGAGCACGGCCACGTGGTCGACGCCCCGGGCATGAAGCCCGAGCACTACGAGGTGTTCGACTGCGCCATGGGCGACCGGACGATCGCCCCGATGGGCCACGTCCGCATGATGGCCGCCGCGCAGCCGTTCCTGTCCGGCGCCATCTCCAAGACGGTCAACATGCCCGAGCGGGCGAGCGTCGAGGACGTCGAGCGGATCTACCTCGAGGGGTGGCGCCTCGGCCTCAAGGCCCTGGCGATCTACCGCGACAACTGCAAGGTCGGCCAGCCGCTGTCCGCGGGCAAGGGCGGCGACAAGAAGGCCGACGCCGAGCCGGAGAAGCACGTCGTCGTCGAGCAGCGGCCGGTCCGCAAGCGGCTGCCGAAGAAGCGGCCCAGCGAGACCGTGTCGTTCACCGTCGGTGGCGCCGAGGGCTACCTCACCGCCGGCAGCTACCCCGACGACGGCCTCGGCGAGATCTTCGTCAAGCTCGGCAAGCAGGGCTCGACCCTGGCCGGCGTGATGGACGCCTTCTCGATGTCGATCTCGGTGGGTCTGCAGTACGGCATCCCGCTGGAGTTCTACGTCTCGAAGTTCTCCAACCTGCGCTTCGAGCCGGCCGGGATGACCGACGACCCGGACGTCCGGATCGCGACCTCGGTGCTGGACTACCTGTTCCGCCGCCTGGCACTGGACCACCTGCCGTACGAGAAGCGCGCCCAGCTGGGCATCTTCTCCTCCGACGAGCGGTCCGCCCAGGTCGAGAACGACTACGGCACCGGCGAGAAGCTCGACATGGAGGAGTTCCGCTCCTCCGTGCCGACGACCGAGGAGCGCAAGGAGGCCGGTGTCGATCCGGCCCCGGTCGAGGTCGGCAGCTCCACCGAGCTGCTCGAGCTGCGTCTGGGCAAGGCCGCCGACGCACCGCTGTGCATGACCTGCGGGACGAAGATGCGCCCCGCCGGATCCTGCTACCTCTGCGAGGGCTGCGGCTCCACCAGCGGCTGCAGCTGAACGACACCGCACCACACCGGGGCGGCTCCGACACCGGAGCCGCCCCGGCGCGTGTGGTGCAGGCAGGGATCGGGGACCACGTGACCGAGGACCGCACCGCGGAGGTGGCCGGGCGCCTCGGCGTCGACCCGCGGGTGCTCGCCGTGCTCGTCGCCGCCCCGTGGCGCGCCGCGGACGGCCACGACACCGGGCCCGTCGCGGAGCCGGCGGGGGAGCGCGGCACCGTCTACGTCGGCGTCCCGTCCCCGGCGGAGCTGCGCGAGCTCGACCTGCCCGCCGACGGGCTGCGGCACTTCGGGCTCACCCCGGCCGACCTGCGTCGCGGCGGCTGGACCGACGCGGACCTGCGCTCGGCGGGGCTCCTCCCGCCCGGCGCGACGCCGGACCCGGTGGCCTGGTTCGTCGCGGGGGAGCCGCCGCAGCTGATGCTCGGGTTCGACCCGGCCGGTCCGGTGCTGCTGGCCCGCCCGGAACCACGCTGGGACGGCCACCTCCCGGTGCTGGACCCGGCGGACGCGGTGGAGGTACCCGTCCTGCCCGGCTGCGACGACCCCGACGGCGACGCCGGGCTCGCCGTCCGCCAGGTGCGTGACGGTCTGCTGCGCCGGGCCCGGCGCCGGCTCACCCACTGCGTGATCTGCCTGCGCCCGGTGCACCGGGCCGCGACGACGCACGGCGCCTGCCACGGCTGTGCCGGCACCTGGCTGGGGTTCGTGTTCTGACCCCGGGCCCGGGGTCAGGTCGCTGAGACCGGTCCCGGCCGCGCCCCGGCGACGCCGGCGGGCGGGGGAGCGGGGCAGCGCAGCAGCTGACGCCACTGCTCCGGGCTCCACCGCGCCGGGTCGGTGGACCCCAGGAACTCCTCCAGCACCCCGACGAACCGGGCCGGGTCGCTGTGGTGCGGGAAGTGCCCGGCGTCGTCGAAGACCTCCAGCCTGCTGCCCGGCATCGCGGCGTGCGCGGTGCGCGCGTGCGCCAGCGGTACGACGGCGTCCCGGGCGCCCCACACGAGCATCGTCGGCATCCCGCGGGTCAGGTAGCAGCGGTCGAGCATGGTCACCACCTGCCCGCGCCAGTCGACGACGGCGCGCAGCGTCCGGATGAACGCCGTCCGCGACGTCGCGTCGGGCAGCGCGTCGACCAGCCGGAGCAGGTCGGCGGCGTCGCGGCCGAGGTCGGCCCCGACCAGGCGCAGCGCGTCGACGGCCCACCCGAGCTGCCACCGCAGCAGTGGCAGCTGCGAGGCCGCCAGCACCGCGTGCGCGCCGGGCAGGCTCACCGCGCGCAGCAGCGGCGTCACGTCCGGACCCGCCCCGCCGGTCCCGACCAGCACGAGACGCTCGGTGCGTTCGGGGTACTGGTAGGCGAACTGCATGGCGACGCCGCCGCCGAGCGAGTGCCCCACCAGCGTCGCGCGGGGCACCCCGAGGACACCGAGCAGGTCGCGGACCCCGTTGGCGTAGGCGGCGACGGAGTAGTCCGCGCGCGGCTTGTCGGAGTGCCCGTGCCCGAGCAGGTCCGGCGCGATGACCAGGTGCCGCCGGGCCAGCGCGGGGAACACCGCCTCCCACGTCGCCGAGCTGTCCCCGATGCCGTGCACGAGCACGACCGCGGGCCCGGAGCCGGCCACCCGGAACGCCCGCCGGTAGCCGTGCACGGTGCGGAACCGCAGCTCCGAGTCCCGCGGCGGCACGACGCCGAGCCGGTCGCCGACCGGTGCCGGGCGCGAGGTGGGGGCCGCCATCCGCCCGACGGTAGGACCGTCGCGTTACCCCGGTGTTGCCGTCGGCGAACGCGTCGGCCCCGCCGGACCTCAGAGGTGGTTGAGGACGAGGTCGTGCAGGTCACGGCTGCGCAGCACCCCGGAGCGGAACCGCCGCGCCAGGGGCCCGGCGACCGGCCGGCTGGTGATCAGCGGGATCGGCTGCTCGTGCCGCCCGCCGTGCGACCGCAGGGCGCCGTGCAGGCCGGACAGGTCGTGGTCGCGGGCCCGGGTCCCCAGCGCGACGTGCGCCGACGACGAGACCGCGAGGTCCCCGATCCGGTCGGCGGGGTGCTCGTGGACGGTCGCGGCGTCGGCGCGGTCCCACACCTCCTCGATCCCGGGCAGGGCGGCGAGCACGGCGCGGGCCCGGTCCCGCTCGGGTTCGGGCAGGTAGATCCACGCGAACGAGCCGAGCGCGCCGTGGTGGCGGACGTAGGGGTCGGTGATCGGGAGCACGACCTCGTCGACCGCGACCCCCGCCTCCTCCAGGACGTCGGTCAGGTAGTGCACGGTCGGCTCGCCGTCCGCGCCGTGCTTGGCGTTCATCCCGTGGTCGGCGGTGATGCCGACGACGAACCCGGCGTCGAGGTACTCGCCCAGCAGGGTGTCGAACTCGGTGAGGAACCGGTCGGACAGCTCGTCGCCGGGGGCCGCGGCGTGCTGCACGCGGTCGGTGAGCGAGACGTAGAACAGCCGGATCTCCGGCCGGGCGCGGTGCACGGCCAGGCCGATCCGCATGGCGTAGTGGCTCGCGTCCCAGTCGTAGATGCCGGGCGGGGCGAGTCCGACGAGCGCCGCGAGGTCGTCGATGCCGTACTCGGGGAGGTCGGCGACCCGTTCGACGCTCACGCTGGGCACCCCGCCGTGGCCGAGCAGCCGACGGAGCTTCTCCTTCGTCGTGACCATCAGGGTCGGCACCCCGTGCTCGGCCAGGACCGCGTGGATGCTCGGGGCGCGCAGGAACGCGGGGTCGTCGAACAGCTGCAGGGTGCCGTCGGGGAGGCGGCAGTAGTTGCCCGGCACCCCGTGCAGGGCGGGCGCGACCCCGGTGACGATCGAGAGGTTGTTCGGGTTGGTCAGGCTCGGCATCTCCGAGGCCCCGCGCCGGTACTCCCCGCCCTCGGCGAGCATCCCCGCGAGCCGCGGCACGATGCCGCGACGCAGCGCGTCGTCGAGGTAGTCGGGGTCGCCGCCGTCGACGGTGAGGACCACCGTCGGCCGGTCGGGAACGCGGTAGTGGCGGTCGTTGGCGACGATGGTGGTCATGGCGTGGTCCTCTCACGGGCGAGGGTGACGAACTCGGACTCGGGGCGGGTCAGCACGCGGCCGGTCCGCAGGACGAGGTGGACGGGTCGGGTGGCGGGGGCCGGTGCCAGGCCGAGCTCGGCGATCCGGCCGAGTCGCAGCGCGTCGTCCGCGGCCCCCCGGGGCACGCAGGCGATACCGAGTCCCGCGGCGACGGCGTGCACGATCGCGGCGGTGCCGCCGACCGTCCACACCCGCGTCCCGGGGATGCCCCAGCGCTCGAGCAGGTCGAGCTGGTAGGCGCGGGTGGTGGAGCCGCGTTCGCGGACCAGGACGGTGCTGCCCCGCAGGGCGGCCGGGTCGGCCGTGCCGCCGGCGAGCGGATGGTCCGCGGCGGCGACGACGATCTGGGTCTCGGAGGCGACGACGACGCTCTCGTGCCCGGGGCCCACGCCGTCGTCGGCGGTGACCGCGATCCCGATGTCGCCGGCGTCGAGCCGGCGCAGCGTCTCGGTGGTGTTGTCGATCCGCAGGTCGACGTCGACCAGGGGGTGCAGGCGGGTGTACTCGGTGAGCAGCCGCGGCAGGACGCCCTCACCGGCCGTCGCCGTCCCGCCGATCGCGAGCGTCCCGCCGACCGGCCCGTGTCCGAGCTCCTGGACACCGGCGACGGCCTCGGCGTAGAGGTCGAGCAGCCGGCGGGCGTGCTCGAGCATGGTGTCGCCCGCGGGGGTGGTCCGCAGCCTGCCCGTGTCCCGGGCGAGCAGCCGGGTGCCCAGCTCGGCCTCCAGCTGGCGCAGGTGCGCCGACACCGAGGACTGCGCCAGGCCCAGCGTGCGGGCGGCCGCGGTGACCCCACCGGCGTCCACGATGGTCACGAACACCCGCAGCCGTTGCAGGCTGGGGCCGCTCACGCCCGGTCACCGGCACGGCTGACCGCGTCGCCGCGCGGCCCGGGGACCGGCCCGCCGGCCGGGTCGTCGGCCGTGCCGCCGTCGCCGGCGGTCGCGTCGGGAGGCCCGGGCCCGGTGAGCTCCGGGAGGAGACCCGGGCGGCGGCCGGACATGATCGCCGTGACGTCCGCGGCGGTGGTCTCGCCCTGCCAGCGGGAGACGACCAGCCCGGCGACCGCGTTGCCCAGCGCGTTGACCACGGCCCGGCACTCGGACATGAACCGGTCGATCCCGAACACCAGCATCACCCCGGACACCGGGAGGAACGGCAGCGAGGACACCGTCGTGGTCAGCATGACGAACCCGCCGCCGGTGACCCCCGCGGTCCCCTTCGACGACAGGAGCATCACCAGGAGCATGACGATCTGGTCGCCGATCGACAGGTCGATCCCCAGGGCCTGGGCGATGAACACGCTCGACAGCGTGAGGTAGAGACACGTGCCGTCGAGGTTGAAGGAGTAGCCCGCGCTGACGGTGATCCCGGCCGTCCCCTTCGACACCCCGGCGTTCTCGAGCTTGCGGACGATGCCGGGCACGGCGACCTCCGACGACGAGGCCCCGAGCGCCAGCAGGATCTCCGAGCGGAAGTAGCGGAAGGTCCGCAGCGGGTGCAGGCCCACCAGCAGCAGCACCGAGCCGAGCACGACGACCACGAACACGATCGACGTCACGTAGAAGGTGGCGACGAGCGCCAGCAGCGACCCGATCGTCGCGGCGCCGAAGGTGCCGGTCGTGTAGGCCATCGCACCGAAGACGCCGACCGGGGCCGCGTACGTCACGAACCGGACGACGGTGAACAGCACCCGCGAGAGCTGCTCGATCCCGCGCGCCACCGGCCGTGCCGGTTCCCCGATCACCGCGAGCGCGATCCCGAAGAGCACGGCGAACAGCAGGATCTGCAGCACCGCGCCCTCGGCGAAGCTGCCGACCACGTTGTCCGGGACGATCTGGGTGAGGTGGTCGGTCCACTCCACGGCACGGCCGGTCTCGATGTGCTGTTCGACGTCCGGGTCGAGCGCGAGCGCGCCGGCGTCCGCCCCCATCCCGGCGCCGGGCCGCACCAGGTTCACCGCGAGCAGGCCGAGGACGAGCGCGGCGGTGGTGACGATCTCGAAGTAGACGATCGAGCGCAGCGCGACCGTCCCGACCTGCCGCAGGCTCGCCACGGAGGCGATGCCCCCGACGACCATGCAGAAGATGATCGGCCCGAGCACCATCGTCAGGAGCCCGACGAACGCGTCCCCCAGGAACTCCAGGGAGCGGCCGAACGCGGGCTCGACGAGCCCGGTGAGGGCACCGAGGACCATGCCCGCGAGCACCCAGACGTAGAGCTGCCGGTACCAGGGTGTCCGGGGGTGGCCCGCGCTCGGTCGTTCGGACATGGCTGCTCATCTCCAGGGGTGCGGGACGCGGGGACCTCCTCGGTCCCGCTGCGGAGTCTGGGCGGCCGACCCCGCCCCACCCGGAACGGCGCCGGGCGGGGCCGGGAAGTCCCGGGGGCGCGGAGGTGAACGGGCGATGCCGGCCATCGGCGGACCCGATGCCGCGGCCCGGCGCCTAGGGTCGACCGCGTGAGCGAGCGCTACCGGGTCGTCCCGGCGTCCTACGTCCTGCTGCTGCGCGGCACCGGTGACCGCACCGAGGTGCTGCTCCAGCTGCGCGCCGGCACCGGGTTCATGGACGGCCACTGGGCCGCCGCCGCGGCCGGGCACGTCGAGGCGGGCGAGGACGCGGCCGCCGCCGCGGTGCGCGAGGCCCACGAGGAGCTCGGCGTCACCGTCGACCCCGCCGACCTCGTCCCGCTGACCGCGGTGCACCGCACCCAGCGCAACGGGAACCCGGTCGACGAACGCGTCGACTTCTTCTTCACCTGCCGCCGCTGGACCGGCGAGCCACGCCGCGCCGAGGACGGGAAGACCGCGGGGCTGGACTGGTTCGCCCTCGCCGACCTGCCCGCCGACACGGTCCCGCACGAACGCGCGGTGCTCGACGCCCTGCGCGACGGCGGCGTCGCCGCGGTCCGCAGCCACGGCTTCCGGTAGCGGCCTACTCCGGGTCGACGAGCTGGATCTCGACGGTGACGTCCGGGCTGTCGGTGTCGTCGGGGTCGATCGCCCAGTGCAGCACCCAGTCGACCTCGTAGTCGTCGCGCCCCCGGCCGGGCGGGGCGAAGTTGACCCACTCGCCGGCCCGGGGCAGCGTCTGGAACAGGCGGACGAAGTCGGGCTGCTGCCCGATCCTCACCCGCGCGGTGATCGGTGTCTGCGACGACGGGGAGCCCACGGCCGCGATGCTGCCCGACCGGCGCCCCGCGCGCCACGCCCGCCGGGTCAGGGCCGGACGGCGCCCAGGAACCAGCGGTCCACCGAGAACGGCTCGTCGCCGCAGGACGCGACGCCCGACGCCCACGCGTCGACGTCGGCCCGGGTGAGCCCGCACCGGCCCGGCGCGGCGTCGGCGACCATCTCCCGCAGCGCGGCGCCGTAGCCGGTGGAGGCCGGCCCGCGCATCGGCATCCGGCGCGTCCACTCCCCGTCGAACCCGGCGCGCTGCAGCAGCGGGCCCAGCTCGTAGGGCAGCCGCGACCGCGGCACCGTGGTGCACCACGCGTCGCGGACGCGGCGGTGCCGGTCCTGCCCGGGCCCGGGCCAGTGCAGCGAGGTCCAGTCCGTGTCCAGGACCAGCAGCCGCCCGCCCGGGCGCAGGACCCGGTACAGCTCGGCGACGGCCGTCGGCAGGTCCTCGAGGAACTCCAGCACCTGCAGGCAGGCCACCGCGTCGTACGGCCCGCCGGGCAGCGAGCCCGGACCGGCCAGTGCGCGCTGGGTGACGACGGCCCGGGTGCCGCACCGGCGTCGCGCCAGCGTCACCATCACCGGGTCCGGGTCGACACCCGTGGCGCCCGGACCGACGGCCCGGGCGACCTCGTCGAGCAGCTGTCCCGGTCCGGTCCCGACGACCAGGATCTGCTCCCCGGCCCGCGGACCCAGCAGCTCCAGGGTCCGCTCCCGTTCGGTGCGGGCCTCGGCGGTGTCGTAGGTGTCCGCGACCCGCCGCGCGCTCGCGGCGTCGACCGGCAGCATTCCGGCTCCGTGTCTCACCCGCCGGTGTAGCGCGCCGACTCGATCAACGCCTCCACCGACTCGGGTGGTACACGGAACGAGCGCCCGAAGCGCACCGCGGGAAGCTCCCCGGAGTGCACCAGCCGGTACACCGTCATCCGGGAGACCCGCATCCGGTCCGCCACCTCCGCCACGGTGAGGAACGGCGCGTCCTGCCCGGACCGTTGCTCCGGGATCCCTGCCGCCATGCTGCGCCCCTCCTTCGCCGACCCGCCCCCAGGTCGACCTCTGATCACCGAACGCAGGGACGGTAGCGCGGATCGGGCCACCCTCCCGGTGCGAACATGTCCCACCCTCGGGTGGACTGTCCGGAAACTGTCGGCTCTCGGTGTCCGACCGGACACGCGGGGTGATGATGTGACCCCGTGGAGGGTGCCGCGGGCCCGGACGCCCGTGTGCGGTCATCTATCGTCGGGAGGTGACCGCCGCTCCCACCGTGACCGATGACGACCCGGACGGCGACTGGACCGCGCCGGGCGTGTTCCGCAGCGCCCCCGGCGTCTACCGGATCCCGTTGCCACTGCCCCAGGACGGGCTGCGCGCCGTGAACGTCTACGCACTCGCCGACGACACGGGCTGGACCCTGATCGACTCCGGCTGGGCGATCGACGAGGCCCGCGACCTGCTCGGCAAGGCGCTGGCCGCGCTGGGCTCCGGTTTCGGCGACGTCCGTCGCTTCCTCGTCACCCACGCCCACCGCGACCACTACACCCTGGCCGCGGTGCTGCGCCGCGAGTACGGCACCCGGGTGCTGCTCGGCGCGGGGGAGCGGCCCAACCTGGAGATCATCACCGATCCCGACCGCCCGCAGGGCGAGCCCGACCGGACCCGGCTGCTGCGTGCCGGTGCCGCCGGCCTCGTCGACGAGCTCGGCCGGGCCGGGCCGTGGCCGCGCCCGCTCCCCGAGGAGTGGGAGGCCCCCGACGAGTGGATCGCCGACCGCGCCGCCATCGCCGTCGCCGACCCGGCGGGCACCCGCTTGCTGACCGCCGTGGAGACCCCGGGGCACACCCGCGGGCACCTCGTGTTCGCCGACGAGGCCCACGAGCTGCTGTTCGCCGGGGACCACGTGCTGCCCCGCATCACCCCGTCGATCGGCCTGCAGCCGTCGCCGGTGGCGAGCCCGCTCGGGCAGTTCCTCGACTCGCTGCGCCTGGTCCGGTCCCGGCCGGACGCGACCCTCCTGCCCGCGCACGGCCCGGTCGGCGGCAGCGCGCACGCCCGCACCGACGAGCTGCTGGCCCACCACGACGTCCGGCTCGCCCAGTGCCGCGACGCCGTCGTCGCGGGCCACCCGACGGCCGACGCCGTCGCCCGGGTCCTGCGCTGGACCCGGCGGGAACACCGGCTGGAGGACATGGACCTGTTCAACCGGACCCTCGCGGTCCTGGAGACCGGGGCGCACCTCGACGTGCTCGCCGACCTCGGGGAGCTGCGCCGGACCGAGGTTCCCGACGCCGCCACCGGGGTCGCCGTCGCCACCTACACCGCCTGACCCGCGCGCCGGGCCGCGACACGCCGGGCGCCGTTCACCCGGTCGTCGTGTCGGGGTGGCTCCTCGGAGCGGAATCGGGCAGAGTGAGGCCACCGGAGTCCACTCACGCCACGGAGGTCACCACACCCACACCCAGCACATCAGTACCGCGGGTCCGAGCACCGGCCGCGCTGCGCCGAGGACGTAGGGGAAGACGATCCTCGTCGACGACAGCGGAGGTTGGCAGTGAGCACACGCGGAGTGGTGTTCGTCCACTCGTCGCCGACTGCGGTCTGTCCGCACGTCGAGTGGGCGCTCTCGGGCGTTCTCGGAACGCGGGTCTCCCTCGAGTGGTCCGCGCAGCCGGTGGCGTCCGGTCAGATGCGGGCCGAGTGCACCTGGAGCGGTCCCGCCGGTAGCGGCGGGGCTCTCGCGGGGGCGCTGAGGGCCTGGTCGATGCTGCGGTTCGAGGTGACCGAAGAACCGAGCCCCGGCGTGGACGGGGAACGGTTCATGCACGTCCCCGGCCTCGGCATGTGGCACGGACGCACCAGCGCCAACGGTGACGTCGTGCTGCCCGAGGACCAGCTGCGCACGGTCATGGCCGAGCACGGCGGCGCCGGGCTGTCCCGGCGTCTCGACCAGCTGCTGGGCACGGCCTGGGACGACGAGCTGGAGTCCTTCCGCTTCGCCGGCGACGGCGCGGCGGTGACGCTGCTGACCCACCGGGTCGGCTGAGCCGAGCCGGGCCGGGCAGACTGTCGTCCCATGGGGGGCGAGGAATGAACGGCCGGGCCGCGATCACGGTCGGCGTGCTGCTGGTGGCGCTCGTGGCCGTCGGCGGTGTCGCGTGGACGGTGTCCGGGACGACCCGTTCCGGCGTCGCCCCCGCCTCCGCGCCGCAGACCGTGCCCGACAGCGGCGCGGGCAGCAGTGAGGTGACCATCAGCGCGGGCGCGGCCGAGCATCCGGCCGCCCAGCTGGTGATGCAGCAGGTGCAGCTCTACTTCAACGCGGTCAACGGCCGCGACCACGCGACCTGGACCCGCGTGGTGAACCCCGAGACCGCTGACCGGCAGCCCCGCGAGACGTGGCTGGAGGGGATCGGCTCCACCACCGACGGCACCATCCGCATCGACCGGATCGACTCCGCGACCGGCGGCGGTGTGCTCGCCCTGGTGCGCTTCATCAGCGTCCAGGATCCGAACGACGGCCCGCCCGGCCTGCACGTCGGCCGTATCTGCTGGCAGGTCGCCTTCCCGATGGCGGGCTCGCCGCCGCGGATGGACGTCGGCAACCCCGACGGGATCCTGCGCGCCCCCTGCTGAGCGGGCCGTGCGGGCCCCCGGCCGGGGACCCGCACGGAACCGTCAGGCCTTGGTGAACACCAGCGAGGCGTTGTGCCCGCCGAAGCCGAACGAGTTGTTGACGGCGGCGTCCACGATCATCTTCCGCGGCTCACCGGAGACGACGTCCAGCTCGACCTTCGGGTCCTTGTCGGTCAGGTTGAGCGTCGCGGGGACGATGTCGTCGCGCACGCTGAGCAGCGCGATGATCCCCTCGACGGCCCCGGCCCCGCCCACGAGGTGCCCGAGCGCCGACTTCGGCGCGGTCAGCACCGGGTGGTCGCCGAACGCCCGCTTCACGGCGGTCGCCTCGCCCACGTCGCCGACCACCGTGGAGGTGGCGTGGCAGTTGACGTGGACGATGTCGGAGGCGGTCAGACCGGCCCCGGCCACCGCCTTCTGCATCGCCCGGATCTGGCCCTCGCCCTCGGGGTCGGGCCCGGTGATGTGGTACGCGTCGGACGTCAGACCGATCCCGGCGAGGCGGCCGTGGACGGTGGCGCCGCGGGCCTTCGCGAACTCCTCGCGCTCGAGCACGAGCACGCCCGAGCCCTCGCCGAGGACGAAGCCGTCCCGCCCGGTGTCGAACGGCCGGGAGGCGCGCTCCGGGTCGTCGTTGCGGGTGGACAGGGTCCGCGACTGCACGAACCCGGCCACGGTGATCGGCACGATGCAGGACTCGGCGCCGCCCGCGAGGACGACGTCGACCTCCCCGTCGCGCAGCAGCTTGTAGGCCCAGGCCAGTGCCTCGGCGCCGGTGGCGCACGCCGAGGCGGGGGAGTGCACCCCGCCCTTGGCCTTGTACTCCAGGCTCACCAGCGCGGCCGGCCCGTTGGGCATGAGCATCGGCACGGTCAGCGGCGAGACCTTGCGCAGCCCGTGCTCCTCGAGCAGGTCGTCCTGCGCGAGCAGCGTCGGCGCGCCGCCGATGCCCGCGCCGATGACGACGGCGAGCCGCTCGGCCTCGACCGCGGCCCCGTCCTCGCCGGGGATCGCGCCGAGCCCGGCGTGCGCCCAGGCCTCCTTGGCGGCGACCATCGCGACCTGCTCGCACCGGTCCATCCGGCGGGCCTGCACGCGGGGCAGGACCTCGGTGGGCTCCACGGCGAGCTGGGCCGAGATGGACACCGGCAGGTCGAACCGCTCGGTCCAGTCGGCCCGGGTGGTTCCCACCCCGGACTTCCCGGCGAGCAGCGCCTCCCAGGTGGAGGCGGCGTCCCCGCCGAGCGGGGTGGTGGCCCCGAAACCGGTGACGACCACTCCGTCGGTCATGACGTCTCCTTCTCCCCGGCGGACAGCGCTACCGGTGCGTGCCCGCCGGTACGGATCACTGGTGCTTGGCGATGAAGTCGACGGCGTCGCCGACGGTCTTCAGCTCGGCGAGCTGGTCGTCCGGGATCTTGGCGCCGAACTTGTCCTCGGCCTGCACGGCGATCTCCACCATCGACAGCGAGTCGATGTCCAGGTCGTCCACGAAGGACTTCTCGGGGGTCACCTCGGCGGTGTCGATGCCGGCGACCTCCTCGACGATCTCGGCCAGCCCGGTGAGGATCTCGGCGTTGTCAGCCACGATGGTTCTCCTTGCGCGGTGGTTGGGTGCGGGTGCCAGGTCTCGGGTGCCCCGTCAGGGGCAGACGACGACCTGTCCGGCGTAGGACAGTCCTGCGCCGAAGCCTACGAGGAGCAGCACGTCGCCGGACCGTACCCGGCCGGCCGTGCGCATGTGGTCCAGCGCCATCGGGATGGACGCGGACGAGGTGTTGCCGGAGTGCACGATGTCGTCGGCGACGACCATGTCCTCCCGGGCGCCGTGGCGGCGCAGCTTCTTCGCGATCGCCTCGACGATGCGCAGGTTCGCCTGGTGCGGGATGAGCACGTCGATGTCGGCGGGGGTGAGCCCGGCCCGCTCGATCGCGTCCAGCGCGACGGGGGAGATCGCCGTCGTCGCCCACCGGAAGACCGCCTGGCCCTCCTGGTGCAGCTTATTCGTCGTCTCGCCGAGGACCCGGATGGTCGACGCGTGGTCGCCCGCGCTGCCCCAGCTGACCGGGCCGACGCCCACCTCGTCCTCCCCAGCCGCCGGTCCGAGCAGGGCGGCGCCCGCGCCGTCGGCGAAGATGATGCAGGTCGAGCGGTCGTCCCAGTCGACCCAGTCCGAGAGCTTCTCGGCGCCGATGACCAGCACGTGCCGGGCCGAACCGGCGCGGATCATGTCCGAGGCGACGGCCGTGGCGTAGCTGAAGCCGGCGCAGGCCGCGTTGAGGTCGAACGCCGCGACGCCGTTCGCGCCCAGGCCGGTCGCCACCTGGGCGGCGGCGTTCGGGATCGGATTGGGCATCGTGCAGGTCGCGACGATCACGGCGTCGAGCCCGGCCGGGTCGAAGCCGGCGTCGGTCAGCGCCGCCGCCCCGGCCGCCGTCGCCATGGCCGTCAGCGAGGTGTCGGCGTCGGCGATCCGGCGCTCGGCGATCCCGACGCGGCTGCGGATCCACGCGTCGTCGGTCTCGACCCGCTTCTCCAGGTCGGCGTTGGTGACCACGTGCTCGGGCTGCCAGCTGCCGAGGCCCAGGAAACGGGCCCCGGCGACGGTCGGGGTCGCTCGCATGGGGCTCACTTCCCGTGCTCGGAGATCAGGTCGACGGCGGCGTCGAGCTGCTCGGGGGTCTTGAGCGCCAGCGTCGGGGTGCCCTTGACCGCGCGCTTGACCAGCCCGGTCAGCGTCGCGCCCGGGGGCAGCTCGAGGGTCGCGCCGGTCCCGCGGTCGGCGAGGGTCTGCATGCAGGCGTCCCAGCGGACCGGCCGGGTGACCTGCGCGACGAGCCGGCGCAGCGCCTCGGCGCCGGTGTCGACGGTCCCGCCGTCGGCGTTGGACAGCAGCGTGAGCGTCGGGTCCGACACCGGCACCGACGACGCGTGGCTCTCCAGCGCGGCACGCGCGGGCTCCATGTGCGCGGTGTGGAACGCCCCGGCGACCGGGAGCTCCTTGACCCGCGCCTTCTCCGGCGGCGACGCGACGAGCTCGGTGATCGCCTCCTTCGCCCCGGCGGCGACGATCTGGCCCGCCCCGTTGCGGTTGGCCGGGTCGAGACCCAGCTCGGCGAGGCGGGCCAGCACGACCTCCTCCTCGCCGCCGAGCACGGCGGCCATCGAGGTCGGCGCGACGGCGCAGGCGGCGGCCATCTCACGGCCGCGGACCCCGGCGAGGGCGACGGCGGCGTCCTCGGTCAGCACGCCCGCGATCGCGCAGGCGGTGATCTCGCCGATCGAGTGCCCGGCGACGACGGTCCCGGACGGCAGCTCGACCCGCTCGCGCAGGCGGCGCGCGGCCAGCAGGCCCAGGGTGACGATCAACGGCTGGGTGACCGCGGTGTCGGTGATCTCCTCGGCGTCGGCGGTGGTGCCGAGACGCGCCAGGTCGAGCCCGACGGCGTCGGACCAGCCGGCCACGGCCTCCGCCGCGGCCGGGTCCTCCAGCCACGGAGCGAGCATGCCGGGGGTCTGGGCCCCCTGGCCGGGTGCGAGCAGGGCGATCACGGGGACATCACACACCTCTCGGGGGCGGCGCCGGGATACCGGTTACGACGAAGTCGGACCACCGAAGTTGTAGGAAACCTACGAACCGCAGGTGTGACCGGGGCCTCGTTACCGATCCGTAGGGGCCGGTGTTTGTAGGGTTCACGACAACGCCCCGCCCACCGGGACACGGACGCCGTCGACCTCCTGATCATGCTCCCCGGTCGGGTCCAGAGGAGTCAGCGGGGTGTGCGCGGCGACGGCCGGGCCGTCGGACGCGCGGGCGGTGCGGTCCGCGACGAGCGCGGCGCGCAGCACGAACGCCTCCCGCGGGTCGGTGGGGGAACGCCCGACGAGCTCGCCGATGCGGCGCAGGCGGTAGCGCACCGTGTTGGGGTGCACGTAGAGCGCGCGGGCGCAGCCCTCCAGGCTCGCCCCGCCCTCCAGGTACGCGGCCAGGGTGCGCAGCAGCTCGCCACCGGTGTCGTGCAGCGGGGCGAGGACGTCCTCGGCGAGCCGGCGCCGCGCGGCCGGGTCGCCGTGCAGGGCGCGCTCGGGCAGCAGGTCGGCGGCGTCGACCGGGCGCGGGGCGTCGGGGTGGCCGGGGGCCGCGGCCAGCCCGGCCAGTGCCTCGGCGACGGCGGCGCCCGCGGTGGCCAGGTCGGTGCTGGGCGGGCCGGAGACGACCGGCCCGGGCCCGAAGTGCGCCGCAACCTCGGCGAGCACCCGCGCGGTGACCGCGCTCGTCCCCGGCGCCGGCCCGGGCCCGGTCGGCGCCGGACGCGCCGAGGTGGTCTCGGCGAGCCGGTCGGCGACCCGGCGCGCGGGCCGCCCGGTCAGGTGCAGCAGGACCACCAGCCGTCGCCCCTGGACGCCGACGAGCACGTCGTGGCCGAGCCGCGCGGCGACCCGGCGCAGCTCCACGATCAGCTGCGGGGACTCGGGGCCGGAGCCGGGGGCGGAGCCGACCAGGCAGTGCACCGGGGCGGCGGGGTCCCAGCCGAGCGCCGCGGCCCGGGACACGAGCGCGCCGTCGGTGTCACCGCGCAGCACGGCGTCGACGACGAGTGCCTCCAGCCGGGCGTCCCAGGCGCCGCGGGACTCCGCGGCGCCGGCGTACACGGTGGCGGCGGCGAAGGCGATCTCCCGGCCGAAGCGCAGCACGGCCTCGGTGAGCTCGTGACGCTCGGTGCCGTCGTCGGCGAGCGGGGGCAGGTGCTCCTCGAACACGTCCGCGGCGATGCGGACCAGCTCGACGGTCTGGCGCAGGCTGATCCGCCGGGCCAGGTCGCGCGGCGCGATCCGGAACGCCTCGGCGGTGAGCGGGGTGGTGCGGTCGGGCTCGCGCAGCCAGGACACGAAGTTCGCGACGCCGGTCTGGGTCACCAGGGCCACGCCCGCGCGCTGGTCGGCGGGCAGCCCCGCGAACCACGGGCAGCGCCGCTCCATCTCCGCCAGGCAGGCCGCGGCCAGCCGGGACGAGGCGAGCTCGAGGCGGCGCAACGTCGCGTCCGCGACCGGGTGGCGGTGCACGTCGGGCAGCATGACACGACGATGGACGCACCCACAGGACACGTCACGCTGTACCGCGCGGGCTCACGGGCACGCACGGAGACCGGCTGGCTCGACTCGCGGCACAGCTTCTCCGCCGGGGCGCACTACGACCCGGCCAACACCCACTTCGGGTTGCTGCTGCTGCACAACGAGGACCGGCTCGTCCCGGGACGCGGCTACGACGAGCATCCGCACCGCGACACCGAGATCCTCACCTGGGTCCTCGACGGCGAGCTGGAACACCGCGACAGCACCACCGGGCGGACCGCACGGGTCGGGCCGGGCGGGGTGCAGTACCTGGGAGCGGGGTCGGGGGTGCGGCACTCCGAGTACGCGACGCCGGACGGGGGCGTGCGGTTCGTGCAGATGTGGGTGGTGCCCGAGGAGCCGGGCGGCGACCCGCGCCACCTCGTGCGTGCGGCGGACGCGGGGGAGCGCGGGGACACGGTCGTCCTGGCCTCGGGCCTGGAACGGCACCGCGAGGCGACCCTGCTGCCGCTGCGTCAGCGCGCGGCGGCCCTGTCGGTGGCACGGCTCGCGCCGGGGTCGGCGACGGAGCTGCCGACCGCCCCGTTCGTGCACGCGTTCGTGGTACGTGGGGGCGCGACGCTGGAGGACGTGCCCGGTGACGAGCTCGGTACGGGCGACGCGGCCAGGGTCGTCGACGACGGCGGCCGGCGGATCACCGCCGGACCGGACGGGGCCGAGATCCTGGTGTGGGAGATGCACGCGGCGCTGGGGTGGTGACACCCGGACACCGCGGAACCCGGCCGGGGCGCGCGGGGCCTCGGCCGTGACGGGCTGCTGCCGGTCACCACGACGGACGGGTGACCGGACGGCTCAGAGCGGCGTGACCGCGCTGGCCTGCGGCCCCTTCTGCCCCTGCTCGATGTCGAACGACACGCGCTGTCCCTCGTCGAGGCTCTTGTAGCCGTTCGTCTGGATTGCCGAGTAGTGCACGAACACGTCCGCACCACCACCGTCGGGGGCGAGGAAGCCGTAGCCCTTCTCGCTGTTGAACCACTTGACGGTGCCTTCTGCCATTCCCGCTCCCTGGAGATCATCGGCCCGGAGCACCTCGCCCCGGGACCGCAGGCCAGCGACGCACACGGTCGACGCCCTGGTCAGGACGGCGAGTCGCTAGGACGAGTGATCACCGCCACCGCCGTCGCGCGGAGCCTATCGTGATCTGCGCCGCCCTGGGAGGGGCGAAAATCGGCGACGGCCCGCCGCCCCGTGCGGGGCGGCGGGCCGTCGTGTGCCGGTGGGGTCAGGCGGCCCCGCCGTCGCCGATCTGCGGGCCGGCGGCCTGCGGGTCGTCGATCTTGTAGCCGGCCGCGGCCTCGGCCGCGGTCTCGGTCTTCACCAGGCCCTGCTTGGCCAGCACCGACAGCGCGCCGACGACGATCGACTCGGCGTCGACCGCGAAGTGGCGGCGCACGGCCGGACGGGTGTCGGACAGGCCGAACCCGTCGGTGCCCAGCGACAGGAACGGCGCCGGGGACCACTGGCGGATCTGGTCGGGGACCGCGCGCATCCAGTCCGAGACCGCCACGACCGGGGCGTCGCCGTGCTCGCCGTCGCCCAGCTTCTGGGTCACGTACGGCACGACCGGCTCGTCACCGGGCTTGAGCAGGTTGGCGTGCTCGGCCTCGACACCGTCGCGGCGCAGCTCGCCCCAGGACGTCACCGACCAGACCTCGGCGCGGACGTCCCACTCGTCGGCCAGCATCTTCTGCGCGGTCAGCGCCCACGGCAGCGAGACACCGGAGGCGAGCAGCCGCACCACGGGGCCGTTGCCCTCGGGCGCCGCGGCGAAGCGGTGCATCCCGCGCAGGATGCCCTCGCGGTCCACGTCCTCCGGCTCGGCCGGCTGGCGGTAGGGCTCGTTGTAGACCGTCAGGTAGTAGATGACGTTCTCGGGCTTCTCGCCGACCATCCGGCGCAGCCCGTCCTGGACGATGTGCGCGACCTCGAAGGAGAACGCCGGGTCGTAGGCGACGACGGCCGGGTTGGTCGCCGCGAGCAGCAGCGAGTGACCGTCGTTGTGCTGGAGACCCTCACCGGTCAGCGTGGTGCGACCGGCGGTGGCGCCGACGAGGAAGCCGCGGGCCATCTGGTCCGAGGCGGCCCAGATCGAGTCGCCGGTCCGCTGGAACCCGAACATCGAGTAGAAGATGTAGATCGGGATCATCGGCTCGTCGTGCGTGGCGTAGGAGGTGCCCGCCGCGGTGAACGACCCGACCGATCCGGCCTCGTTGATGCCCTCGTGCAGGATCTGGCCCTGCTCGGACTCCTTGTAGGCGAGCATCAGGTCGGCGTCGACCGAGGTGTAGTTCTGGCCGTTCGGGTTGTAGATCTTCTGGCTCGGGAACATCGAGTCCATACCGAAGGTACGGGCCTCGTCCGGGATGATCGGCACGAAGCGCGCGCCGATCTCCTTGTCCTTGATGAGCTCGCGCAGCAGCCGGACGAACGCCATCGTCGTGGCGACCTCCTGCTTGCCGGAGCCCTTCTTGACGAAGTCGTAGACCTTGTCGCCGGGGAGCACCAGCGGCTTGCTGACGGTCCGGCGCGACGGCAGCGGCCCGCCCAGCTGGCGACGGCGCTCCCGCAGGTACTGGATCGCCTCGTCCTTCTCGCCGGGGTGGTAGTACGGCGGCAGGTACGGGTCGGTCTCGAGCTGCTTGTCCGAGATCGGGATGCGCTGCTCGTCGCGGAACTGCTTGAGGTCGTCGAGCGTGAGCTTCTTCATCTGGTGGGTGGCGTTGCGGCCCGCGAAGTGCGTGCCCAGGCCGTAGCCCTTGATGGTCTTGGCCAGGATGACGGTCGGCTGGCCGTGGTGCGCGGTCGCCGCGGCGTAGGCCGCGTGCACCTTGCGGTAGTCGTGCCCGCCGCGCTTGAGCTTCCAGATCTCGGCGTCGCTCATCGGGTCGACGAGCGCCTTGGTGCGGGGGTCCCGGCCGAAGAAGTGGTCGCGGACGTAGGCGCCGTCGTTGGCCTTGTAGGTCTGGAAGTCGCCGTCCGGCGTGGTGTTCATCAGGTTGATCAGCGCGCCGTCGCGGTCGCCGTGCAGCAGCGAGTCCCACTCGCGGCCCCAGATGACCTTGATGACGTTCCAGCCGGCGCCCCGGAAGAACGCCTCCAGCTCCTGGATGATCTTGCCGTTGCCGCGGACCGGGCCGTCGAGGCGCTGCAGGTTGCAGTTGACGACGAAGTTCAGGTTGTCCAGGCCCTCGTTGGCCGCGACGTGGATCAGGCCGCGCGACTCGGGCTCGTCCATCTCGCCGTCGCCGAGGAAGGCCCACACCTGCTGCTGGGAGGTGTCCTTGAAGCCGCGGTCGCCCAGGTAGCGGTTGAACCGCGCCTGCATGATCGCGTTCATCGGGCCGATGCCCATCGAGACCGTGGGGAACTCCCAGAAGTCCGGCATCAGGCGCGGGTGCGGGTACGACGGCAGGCCGCCGCCCGGGCCGGCGTGGCTGAGCTCCTGGCGGAAGCCGTCGAGGCGGTCCTCGGACAGGCGGCCCTCAAGGAAGGCGCGGGCGTAGATGCCGGGGGAGGCGTGGCCCTGGATGTAGATCTGGTCGCCGCCGCCGGGGTGCTCCTTGCCACGGAAGAAGTGGTTGAAGCCGACCTCGTACAGGGTCGCCGACGAGGCGTAGGACGAGATGTGCCCGCCGACGCCGATGCCCGGCCGCTGCGCGCGGTGCACGGTCATCGCGGCGTTCCAGCGCACCCAGCGCCGGTAGGTGCGCTCGACGTCCTCGTCGCCGGGGAACCACGGCTCACGGTCGGTCGGGATGGTGTTCACGTAGTCCGTCGCGGTCAGCGACGGGACGCCCACGTGCTTCTCACGGGCGCGCTGCAGCATCGTCAGCATGAGGTAGCGGGCGCGCTGCTGCCCGGCGTTGTCCAGGACCGCGTCCAGGGAGTCCAGCCACTCGGCCGTCTCCTCGGGGTCGATGTCCGGCAGGTGGGCGGCCAGCCCGTCCCGGATGACGTTGACGCGGCGCTTGTCGTCGCCGGGCGTGCTGCTCTGCGCGGTCAAGGGTTCTCCCTGCCTGATTCCGTCGGTGGCCGGGATCGCCCGGCCCTGTCTTTCCGCCGCCGGCTGTGGGGCGACGTCGCCGGCCGGACTCGACGGTCGTGGCCGTGGCTCGGTCCATCGTGCCTGTTCCGGCGCGGTCCCGAAACTCGTCGTTCACGAAGTCGGGCTCTGGCCGCGAGGATAGGTACTACTCGTACGTAACTGAACGGAGGGCGGGGTGACCTGCGCGTCACCGGGCCGCGAACCGCGAGCCGGTTGCATCCGGTCGGGCCCCCGTGATCGGATGCCCCATCCGATTTCGCGCGAAGGGTGGCGCCCGCACGCGGAACCGAAGACGATGGACTGCGTGAGCAGCGTGAAAGGGGAACGAGTGGTGACCGCGGCAGATGCCGGTGCGTCCGACATCGCGGCAAAGCTCGGCATCGAGCCGGGCATGATCGTCCAGGAACTCGGGTACGACACCGACATCGACGACCAGGTCAGAGAGGCCGTCGAGGACACGACCGGTGAGGAGCTCCTCGACGAGGACGCCCAGGAGGTCATCGACGTCGTCCTCCTGTGGTTCCGCGACGGGGACGGCGACCTGATCGACACCCTGGTCGACGCCCGAACGCCCCTCTCGGACGAGGGCTTCGTGTGGGTCCTGACACCCAAGACCGGCCGTGACGGCCACATCCAGCCCTCCGAGATCGCCGAGGCGGCCCCGACCGCCGGGCTGTCGCAGACGTCCAACGCGACGCTCGGGGACGACTGGGTGGGGTCGAAGCTCGTGCCGCCGAAGCAGGGGAAGGGCAAGCGCTGAGCCCAGTCGTCGAGGGCGCGACCGCCCCGGACTTCGAGCTCCCCGACCAGAACCGACAGCCGGTCTCGCTGGCGTCGGTACTCGGGTCGGGGCGCTCGGCGCTGTTGGTCTTCTACCCGTTCGCGTTCTCCGGGATCTGTGGCGGGGAGCTGGCTGCTGTGCAGTCCGCGCTCGAGGACTTCCAGAATTCCTCAGTGCAGGTGCTGTCGATCTCGTGCGATCCCACGTTCGCGCTGGGAGCGTGGGCCTCGTCCGCGGGGTTCGGGTTCCCGCTGCTGTCGGACTTCTGGCCGCACGGGGCCGTGGCGTCGTCCTACGGGGTGTTCCACGCACCGAAGGGCATGGCGTTGCGGGGGACGTTCCTCGTCCGCCCGGACGGCACCGTCTCGTTCGCGGAGGTGAACGGGCCGGGGGAGCCGCGGGACCAGGACGGGTGGCGTCGGGCCCTCGGGGCCGTGTGAAGATGTCCGTCCCGGGCGCGTAGCTCAGCGGGAGAGCACTCGGTTTACACCCGAGCGGTCGCAGGTTCGAACCCTGCCGCGCCCACGCATCTGACCAGGGGCTCCAGCCCCCGGCAAGATCACCCGATGGCCCGCGTGACACGTTTCGTGACACGAAGGGCTCGTATCCTCGTGTCATGACACGGGCGAAGGCCGGTCGCCGGAGGCAGCGCGGGACGATCGACAGGCTGCCGAGCGGTGCCCTGCGCGTCCGCGTGTACGGCGGCCAGGATCCGGTGTCGGGGAAGCGGAACACCCTCGTCGAGGTGATCGAGCCCGGTCCGCGCCAGGAGGCCCGCGCCGAGGCCGCGTGGACGCGGCTCCTCGATGCTGTCGACGAGCAGCGCAGCCCCCGCACGAGCGCGACGCTGGACCAGCTGCTCGACCGCTACCTGGAGACCCTCGACGTCGACGCGACCACCCTCCGCGCCTACACCCGGTGTCTGTCCACCACGGCCGCAACGGCTACCGCTACCCGCCCGGCGCTCCCGATGTGCTGGCCGGGCATCTGGGCCGCCTGCCGGCCTGCTCGGACGAGATGGGCCGCGCCGGTCGGCGGAGTCCGGAGATCGTCGGAGGGCACACGCTCGACGCGACGTCGGCCGACTTCGAGGACGTCCACACCCGCGTGGGTTCGAGGCTGCTGAAGGGCCACTCCGCGTCGGCCCGCACAGAGGTCACGGCGTGGTGACATGTCCGACCCCGGTGGCCGGTCCGCCGGACACCTCACTGCGAGGCGTCCCCGACACCGACACCGACACCGCTGTCGCGCCGGGTCGGTGCGGTGCGGTGCGGTGCGAACCCGTCGGTGAGGAGCGCGAGACCCGCTTCGAAGGCGAGCTCGTGGTCGATCCGGGGGATCTCGGAGCCCGCGGCCTGCCCGGGAGAGGTGGTCTCGGCCTGCTCCTCCAGCACGGAGCCGACCGTGAACCGGCTCGCGGCGAGCATCGCCAGTTGCGCGTGCCGCTCTCCGAAGCCGGCGCCGATGAGGAACGCCATCTTGTGGCGGACGCGTTCCCGATCGGAGGGCCCCGGCCGAACACCCGCGTGCAGACGTGCACCATCGCGCCGCATCAGGAGTGTGCGACGGAAGCTGCGGTTGTTGTCGAGGAACCAGACGTACCAGTCGTCGGTGGGCGCTGGCAGAGGCGCGGCCGCGTGGGGCGCCATCGCAACCTCGGCCATCGCGCTGAGGAGATCCTCCTTCTTGCGGAAGTGGTAGTAGAGCGAGGGCTGCTCCACCCCGAGCCGTCGTGCGAGGCCGCGGGTACTGATCTTGTCCAGCCCCACCTCGTCGAGCAGGTCGAGTGCCTCGCGGATCACGGAATCCCGGTTCAGCTTCGCCACCCTTGACAGTCTATCGGTGATAGTCGGAGACTGGAACGGAATCTATCAGCGATAGATGCCGGGTGATGGGATCGCCATGAGTACGAGCTGTGAGACACCGCCGCTGCGGGTCCTGATCTGCGGTGGCGGAATCGCGGGGCAGGCGCTGGCGTACTGGCTGGGGCAGGGCAGACACCGGGTGACGGTCGTGGAACGTTTCCCCGCGCTCCGCGCCACCGGGGCCCAGGTCGATCTGCGTGGGCAGGGGATCGACGCGATCAGGAGTATGGGGGTGCTCGACGTGGTCCGCGAGGAGCTCGTCGACGAGCCGGGGGTCGCGTTCGTGAACTCCCGCGGCGAGCCGCGGGCGACGATCATGGCGAACGCCTCGGGGCGGGGTCGGCAGACGCTGACCTCGGAGTACGAGATCATGCGTGGCGACCTGGTCCGGATTCTCCACGACCTGGCGAAGGACGACGCGGAGTATGTGTTCGGGACCGGCCTGGACCGGGTCGAGCAGGACGACGAGAAGGTCACCGCCCACTTCTCGGATGGTACGACCGGCGAGTACGACGTCCTCATCGGTGCGGACGGTCAGGGTTCCCGCGTCCGTCGGGCGGCCCTTCCCGCCGGCGCGGCCGAGCCGTACTGGCAGGTCGGGATCCACATGGCGTACTGGTTCATCCCGCGTACGGGGTCGGACAGCAACATCCGCGACACCTACATGGTTCCGGGTGGTCGCCAGATCATGCGGCGAAGCCACAATCCCGAACAGACCCAGGTCTACTTCGTGCTCCGTGAGAAGTCTGCGGAGGCATCGGCGATACATCGCAGCCCGATCGAGGACCAGAAGCGGTTCTGGGCCAACCGGTTCCGCGATGCCGGCTGGCAGGTCGACCGCTTCATCGACGGCATGCGAGACGCACCGTTCTTCTACTCCCAGGAAGTTGTCCAGGTGCGTACCGACACCTGGTCGAACGGCCGCGTCGTCCTCGCCGGGGACGCCGCGCACTGCGCGTCGCCCTACAGCGGCATGGGAGTGTCGGCCGGTCTCGTCGGCGCCTACGTGCTCGCCGGGGAACTCAACCGACACCCGGACGATCTGACCACGGCGTTCGCGAACTACGACGCCACCCTGCGCCCGTTCATCGACGAGGTCCAGGCGAGCGTCAAGCCTGCCCTGCTCAAGCTCGGCATGCCGAAGAGCCGTGCAGCGATCACCGCCTTCCAGGCGGCGACCGCCGTGGCGACCACGCTGCGCATCCCCGAGCTTGTCGCCCGCTTCTCGAGTGAGGACCGTGGCGGGGACTGGCGACTGCCGCCGAGCCCGGTGGCGGGCCGGGAACTCTGAACTGGGCCGGCGGTACATCCCAGTCGGATGCGAGAGGCGATGAACTCGACCCCGAACGCGCGGCGCGCTCGGCTCGGCCCTCTGATCGCGCTGATCGTCACCGGCGGTTTCCCAGCCGGCTGGATTCCTCGCTGGTCGACGTCGGATTCTTCACGATCGCGGACGGCCTCGGCGGGTCACTCGCGGGCGCTCAGTGGGTGACGAGCGGGTATGTCCTGGCGTCGGCGGCGGCGCTGCCTGGCTGCGCCTGGTTGCAGCAGCGCATCGGACCGTCGCGGCTGCGGATGATCGCGAGCGGTCGCTGATCCGGACTCCTGACGTCGGCCGGGCGATGGGTCTGATCGGCAACACGCCCGACGCCTTCGGGTGGACCTGGCATCTGCCGACAGACCCTGACCGCCTCACCCATGAGCAGCTGAGCGGCGTCGCCTCCGACGTCGTCGGCCACCGCATCAGGCACTCGACGGTCCCTGGGCTCGTGTTCAGGACCGGGGGTCTGGTCGACCGGTCGGTCGAGGAGGCGTCCGAACTGCTTCCGCGCTACCGGGGATCGCCGCGATTCTCGGGTGATCGTCTCGCCCCGCGTGACGCGACTCGTGACACGAGAACGCCGCCACCGCCGGTGTCGACGGGGGTGGGTGGAGGTGGATTCGAAGGATCGTTGCAGGTGAGCTCTGCCGCGCGCACCCACCGGACACCTGTAAGGCGGAGTCACATCGACCACAGAACTCACGTCCGCCCGACCCTGGCGCGTGCAGGGGAGACGCCTGAGCCCCCGCGACCGCCCGGTCGCGGAGCGCCGCGACGGCGGCAGGAGGAGCTCGACGGCCCGATCCTCGCGCTCGGGCCGGAGAGGGGGCAGACCGGCTACGTCGCCCCGCGGAGCTGGGACGACGGGTGAGCACCGGTGCTGTCGGGAGCGGGCCAGGTGAAGCGGCTGTCGCCGGCGTAGTCCTCGCACCGGGCCCGGAGCGCCGTTGTGACCTGGCCGGGTGCATCGGCCCCGACGAGCAGCCGGAACGGTCCGTCGGGTGCGGCGACGTGCCGGCGGAGCGCCTCGACCGCGACGTCCACGGGCGCTCCGAGCGGCCCCTCCGTGTGCCACGGGACCTCGGCCGTCCCGAACAGCTCGCGACGCAGGTCGTCGTAGCCGGCGGAGGGGGTCGCGAAGTGCATCCCCGGGCCCGCCCAGTCCGTGTCGAACCCGCCCAGCTGGGCCACGGTGACGCGGATGCCGAAGCGTGACACCTCGCCGGCGAGCGCCTGCGAGAAGCCCTCCAGCCCCCACTTGCCCGCGTTGTAGAGACCCAGGGTCGGCATGGCACCGACCGCGCCGGTCGTCGAGATCTGGACGATGTGTCCCGCTCCGCGGGCGCGGAGATGGGGCAGCACCGCCTGGGCGACCCACAGCGGTCCCAGCAGGTTCGTGTCCACGATGTCGCGCGCCTCGGCCTCGCCGACCTCCTCGACCGCTCCGACGAGGCCGTAGCCGGCGTTGTTGACGACGACGTCGAGATGCCCGAACCGCGCGACACCGGCCGAGACTGCCGCCCGGACCGCGTCCCGGTCGCGGACGTCCGCCGTCGCCACGTGCAACGCCGACGGGAACTCCGCACGCAGGTCGGCGAGCGCGTCGGCCCGCCGGACGGTCGCCACCACCCGCTCGCCGGCCGCGAGCGCGGCCTGCGTCAGGGCCCGGCCCAGCCCGCGGCCGGCGCCCGTCACGAACCAGACGGGTCGTTCGGTCACGGGGCTCTCCTCGTCGCGACGCACACTCATGGCACCTACGATACGGAACGTTCCGTTTCGATCGCTATCCTGATCGCGTGGACGACGACAGCCGTGACCGCCCGCCGGTGCCGACCAGCCGCTCCGAACGGGCGCGCACGGCCGCGCTCGAGGCCGCCCTGGCCCTGGCGGCGGAGCTGCCGTACCCGCAGGTGACGATGGAGGCGATCGCGGCACGTGCCGGCGTCGGCAAGGCCACGCTCTACCGGCGGTGGCCCCACCGGGGGGCCCTGCTGGTCGACGCCGTGGCCCACCGCAACGCGCGCGCGGCCGTCGGCGACGGGGGGATTCCGGACACCGGTGACCTGCAGGCCGACCTCACCGCGGTGCTGCGCGCGGTCGTCGACGAGCTCGCGGTGCCCGCATGGGACGCGCTGCTGCGGGCGCTGTGCGTCGAGGCGCTCGTCGACACCGCGGTCGGTGCGCAGGTGCTGGAGGAGGTCTTCGCCCCGCAGATCGCCCTGTTCGCCCGGCGGTTCGCGACGGCGAGGGCCACCGGCCACATCGACGGTTCCGTGGGCGACGTCGAGGCGTTTGAGCTGTTCGTCGCGCCGGTCTTCCACCGGTGGCAGCTGCGGACCGGGGCGCTCGACCACGCCTACGCCGACGCCGTCGTCCGGCGCGCGTGCCGCGCTCTCGCGCCCCTGGTTACGACGAGAAGCGGGGGTGCAGCGTCGGCGCGCTCCGGTCGTACTCCGCGAGCCACTCCCGGCCCGCCGGGGTGAGCCGCACCCGTCGCAGGTCGCCGTCCGGCCCGCCGGCGGGCTCGACGTGGCCGAGCTCCCGGACGGTCGCGGCGAACTGCAGCGCGATCGACTCCTGCACCTCGGAGACCTCGCCCGTCCCGAAGACGACGGCGGCCGGAGCGGCGGCGTCGCCGCTCGCCTCCACCCGGCGCAGGAACTCGGCGAGCCGGGAGTCGGACTTGGCGCTCATGGGCCGACGGTAGCCGCCGGCACCTCACCGCGCGACGACGACGATCCCGTCCTCGTCGGAGTAGAGGATCTCACCCGGGGCGAAGTCGACCCCGCCGAACGTCACGGTGCCGTCGACCTCCCCGGCCCCGGTCTTACTGCTCTTGCGGGGGTTCGTGCCCAGCGCCTTGAGGCCGAGGGGGAGCGCGGCGAGTGCCACGCTGTCGCGGACGACCCCGTTGACGACGATCCCGGCCCAGCCGTTCGCCACGGCCAGGCCCGCGATGACGTCGCCGATGAGCGCGCAGTGGGTCGAGCCGCCGCCGTCGACGACCAGGATGGCGCCGTCACCGGGGCCGTCGAGCGTGGCGCGGAGCAGGGCGTTGTCGTTCTCGCACCGCACGGTCCGCACGGGGCCGGCGAAGCGGGAGTGTGCGCCGAAGGAGCGGAACTGGACGTCGCAGGAGCGGACGGCGTCGCCGAGGTCGTCGGCGAGGTCGTCGGTGGTACGGCGGCCCAGGAGGAACTGCGGGTCGATCGACATGGTGCCCACTCTCGTCCGGACCGGGCCAGGTGTCAGCGGGCGGGTTCCGGCGCGTCCGAACGGGGCGACGGCAGGGCCGAACGGGATTCCCGCTCTGTGACCGTGACCGCGCTCCGTAACCGGCGCGCGTCCGAATCGTTGAATCGGCACGGCTACCAAAGGGGGGCGTCGTGTCAGGACCGAGATGGGACCCGGACTCGGGTCGCTGGGTGCTCGGGGACGAGTCGTCCCCGGTGACCCGACGTGGACCTCGCCGATCGGTCGAGGTGATGGACCGGTCGGCCGACGTCGTCGAGGCGTCGGCCCGGGATCTCTCGCCCGAGGACCTCGTCGCCGGGATCGTCTTCCCGTCCGCCCGGGAGCCCGAGCCCCGGCCGTCCACGCCCCGTGGACGTCCCCGGTCGATCACGGAGCGTGATGATCTGGCTCGGCCAGGAGCGGGCCGGACCGACCACGGCTCCCGGCGTGGGCGTCGCCGCGCTCCGGAGACTCCCGGACCGGACGCACCCTCGGCCGATCCGTACCCCGAGGGACCGTTCGCCGGGGAGCTGCGCCCGAGCGCGACGACTCCGCCCCGGCCGCTCCCGGTGCACCGGCCGCCGACGCTCGTGTCGCCGCCCGGACACGTCCACAGTGGGCGTCCCCGGCACGGCGGACGGCGCCGGGCCGAGGACCGCGACGCCGGGCCGTACGGCGTGGACGGGTTCGCGGTCGCCGGTCCCGGCGACACCCCCGCGCCGTGGGACGGCCCGGAGCCCGGGCCGGGCCCCGACCTCCGCGACGGCCGGGCCCGGCCCGTGGACCCGCACGACCTCGGGTACGACCCGCGTGACCTCGACCTCGATCCCGACGAGGACGGACCGCAGCCCGACCCGGCCCCCGGTCCCGACGACGTCGTCGAGGACCCGCCGCGTCGTGGACGCCGCCGCGCCGTGCAGGAGGACGCCCGTCGACGCCGATGGCCGTGGGTCGTCGGCGTCGTCGCGGCGGCTGCCGCGGCCGTGCCGATCGGGCTCGCCGTGTTGGGTGGCACCGAGGACGAGACCCCGGCCGCGTGGCGCGAGGGTCAGGTCGCGTTCGGCGCGTCGACGGGCGGCGGCCAGCCCGGCGTCGTCCCGGCCACCGAGGTCGCCGCTGCACCCACGACGTCCGCGGCGGCCCAGATCACCTACGAGGTCACCGGGCCCGGCTCGGGGGTCACGATCACGTTCGGCCGGGGCACCTCGGTCGCCCAGGTCTCCGGCGCGGACCTGCCGTGGGAGCGCACGGCCCCGGCCGCCGGTGAGCCCACCGACTACTCGGTCACCGCCGCGGGCGGGTCCGGTGAGCTCTCCTGCCGGATCCTCGTCGACGGCGCCGTGATCTCCGAGGAGTCGGCCGACGGCGACTACTCCGCGGTGTCCTGCAACGGACGCCGCTGACGGCGGCCGGTCACCGGGGCCGCTCGTCCCGGAGCAGGGACGACAGCCGCTTCTTCGTCCTGTTCCGCTGCACGATCCATGCGACGTCGGGGTCGGACGTGTCGAGATCCCGGAACACCGCGAGCCCGGGGCCGGGATCCGCGGCGACGGCGACGCTCCAGCAGTAGCCCAGCGCCTGCCGCAGCGTCCGCACCCCGGGGCGCCTCCGGTGCTCGTCCGGCAGCGCGGCCAGCCACTGCGTGGCCCGGCGGCACACCGCGACCGCGGCCGCCGCGGCGTCCGGGCTCCGCAGCAGCCGCGGCTCGCAGATCGCGGCCACCGCGGCGCGCCGCACCAGCGGGTCCGCGTCCGCCGACCACCGCGACACGACGGTCAGGAGGGCCCCGGGATCGGCCTCGCCCAACAGCTGCAGGCCGAGCGCGACGCCCTCCCGTACCCGCCAGCGGTCGTCGGCGGCCAGCGCACGGGCGTCGGCCTCGCACCCGGGATCGGCCGCCCGCCGCCCGAGCGCCGCGGCCGCGCAGGTCGCCGGGTACTCGCCGCCGTCGGCCAGCAGCGCCCCGATCGTCGCCGCGTCCGCCCGACGGGCGGCCGCCGCGACCAGGGTGAGGTTCGCCCGCGGGCCGGGCAGGCCGGAGTGCGCGGTGAGATACGCGGGCCACCGACCGGGGGCCAGCTCCCGCAGGGCCGCGTCCCAGGGGGTTCGGGAGGTGCTCAGTGCGGCGTCTCCCGGAACCGCTTCCGCGACGCCTCCAGCTCCGCCTCGGCCGCCGCCCGGTTCGCCCAGTCGGCGCCCTCGACGCTCTTGCCCGGCTCCAGGTCCTTGTAGATCTCGAAGAAGTGCTGGATCTCCCGGCGGTGGAACTCGGGCAGGTGGTGGATGTCGCGCAGGTTCTCCAGGCGGGGGTCGTGGGCCGGGACGCAGAGCAGCTTGTCGTCGCCGCCCGCCTCGTCGGTCATCCGGAACATGCCGATGGTGCGCACGAGCACGAGGACACCGGGGAACAGCGGCTCCCCGGTGGTGACGAGCAGGGCGTCGAGCGGGTCGCCGTCCTCCCCGAGGGTGTCCTCGACGAAGCCGTAGTCGCCCGGGTACTGGGTGGCGGTGAACAGCGTCCGGTCGAGCCGGATGCGCCCGGTCTCGTGGTCCACCTCGTACTTGTTGCGGCTGCCCTTCGGCACCTCGACCAGCATGTCGAACTCCACGGGCTCCTCCGATGCGTTGGGCGTCAGGTGAAGGAGATACACGCTCGCCCGGCGGGGCGCACCCCTGCGGAGGAACGGGGACCCGGTCGGGCGGGCAGTATCGGAAGGGATCCGGTCGGCGACGACCGGGGACGAGGAGACCCGTGATGAGCAACCCGGACCGCCCCGGCGGCACCTACGCGCTCGCCGGACGCCCGGTCGCCCGCGTCGGCTACGGCGCGAGCGCGCTGGCCCGCCTGCGCGACGACCGCCCGGCCGCGGTCGCGCTCCTGCGCCGGGCCGTCGAGCTGGGGGTCGACCACGTCGACACCGCCCAGTTCTACGGCGACGGCCTGGTCAACGACCTGCTGCGGGAGGCGCTGCAACCCGGGGACGGCGTCGTCGTCGCGACCAAGGTCGGAGCCGACCCCGATCCGGGCGGTCCGTTCCCGATGCGGCTCGCACAGCGGCCCGAGCAGCTGCGGGCGAGCGTCGAGGACAACCTGCGCAGTCTGGGCACGGACCACGTCGCGCTGGTCAACCTGCGACGGCTGGAGGGGACCTCGCGGATCCGTGCCGAGGGCGACCAGCTCGTCGACCTGGACGACCAGCTCGCCGTCCTGACCGCACTGCGCGACGCGGGCACCATCGGCGCGATCGGGCTGAGCAGCGTCGAACCTGACATCGTGCGCCGTGCGCTCCCGGCGGGGATCGCCTGCGTGCAGAACGAGTACAGCCTCGTCGAGCGCGACGACGACGGGCTGCTCGACCTGTGCGCGGCGGAGGGCGTCGCGTGGGTGCCGTTCCACCCGCTGGGCGGGGTGCTGGCGGGCGCGCGCAGGGTCGCCGACGAGCCCGCGGTGCGCGAGGTCGCCGCGGCGGCGGGGGTGACGGCGTCGCAGGTGGGGCTGGCCTGGCTGCTCCACCGCAGCCCGGCGGTGCTGCTCATCCCGGGGACGGCGTCCCTCGCCCATCTCGAGGCGAACGTCGCCGTCGGGTCGCTGCGGCTCGACCCGGAAGCGCTCAGGGCCCTGGACGGTCACTGACCCGGTCGGACCACCCGGCCCAGCCGGAGAAGTCCAGGATCCCGGCACCGGTGAGCCGGTCGGCGAACGCGAACAGCGCGGACGTCGCGGACGGGTGCACGTCGAGCGCCTCGCGCAGCTGCGCGCCGACGCACGGCAGGTCGGTGAACACCGTCAGCCCCCAGACCGTGCAGACCTCACCGTCGGGGGAGCGGGTGAGCGGCCCGAGCGCCCGCACCCCGCCGAGCAGGTCGGCGAGACGCGCGTGGTGCGCCGGGTCGGTCGCGGCGGCGGCCACCGCACCGCTGGCGGCCCAGGCCAGGCCCTCGACGCGGTCGTCGGCCCGGTCCTCGACCCACGCCGCCCGCAGCGGCGCGGCGAACCGGGCGACGCCGTCGGCGAGGGGGACCCGGCCGGTGACGTGGTCGTCGACGAGGGCACGGTAGACGGTCTCGGCGTCGTCGAAGTCCACGCGGGCGAGGCTAGTTCCTGCGCTCCGCCTCCTCCCTGCGGTGGAGACGTGAATCGTCCTCCGGACCGATTCGCCGGACCGCGACGACGGGCAGGCTCGGTCTCGTCCCCGAGCCACCTGCGAAAGGCCCCACGATGACGACCGAGAGCCCGGCCATGGTCCGGCTGCGCGACGCCGTCGGCCGCACCGTCGCGGCCGGCACCGCCCGTGCCACCCTGCTGATGGACATGTCCGGGACCCGCGCCGTGGGCGAGGCGCTCCCGCGGCGACGGCGCCCGCTCCCGGCCCTGGCGCGGGCCGTCCTGCGCCGGGTGCCGCGGCAGGTCGTGACCAGCCGAGTCCTCGACCTCACCCGGCGCCGCGCCATGGTGGGCCACGACCACATCGCGTTCGTGCAGATCGAGGACCGGGTCTGGAGCGGGCGGCCCGGCCGCAGGCTCGACCGGCTGGGCCTCACCGATCCCGGCCGGATCGTCACCCCGCTGGCGGCGTTCGACCGGCTCGCCGACGTCACCGAGGCCCACGACCACGGCGTCGTCGCCGACCGCGGCGAGCGCTGGCGACGGCTGACCGTCACCACCGGCGACGGCGAGCCGGGCGAGGTGTGGCTCGACGGCGCCCACGTGCGCCGGATCCGGCTGCCGGAGCAGCGCCAGGACTCGACGACGGTGACGCTCGACGCGTTCGGCACCGACGTCGACGACCGCGACTGGACCCGGCTGCCCGGCTGAGGGCCCGGGTCAGCCGGCGGCCGCGGTCATCCGCTCGTTGTCCCGGCGCACCGTGCGGGCGGCGAGGAACAGCCCCGCCGACGCGATCGCCATCGACAGCGGCACGATCACGGCGAGGGCCTGCCGCAGCCCGTTCGCCGCGGCGTCGGCCGGGCTCGCGCCCGCGGCGAGGGCGTCTGCGGCGAACGCGTCCGACAGGGCACCGGCGATCACCGGCCCGACTGCGCCGCCCAGCAGGTAGAACGCGGCGAAGAAGACCGCCGTCGCCGTCGACCGCAGCCGCGGCCCGACGACGTCGGCGACGGCCGGGTAGGCCGAGGTGTAGTAGAGGTACTGCAACAGCCAGCCGGCGCCGAACAGCACGACGAACGTGCCCGTCGCCTCCGGTCCCACGGACAGCGCGAACCAGGTCAGCGGGACCGACACCAGCGTCGCGACCGCACCGACCAGCACCCGCGCACCCGCCCCGCGGCGGGCCGCCCGGTCCGAGACCCAGCCGCCGACGAGCAGCCCGACCAGCCCCGTCACGCCGACGACGACGCCGGTCAGCACCGCCGCCCCGGTCAGGGACGCGCCGAAGTAGCGCTGGAACAGCGGCACGGTGAACGTGTTGACCGAGTAGGCGGCGAGGTTCGCGCCGATCCCGGCGACGATCAAGAACCACATCGTCGGGACGGCCAGGATCCGCCGGAACGGCCGGTCGACCGGTGCGGGCGTCGCCTCGACCGTGGTCCTCGACGCCGGTTCGGACGCGCCGCGGCGGGGCTCGCGCACCAGGAAGAACCCGGCCGCGATGAGCAGCCCGGGGATCGCGGCCAGCACGAACGGGGCCCGCCACGTCCCGAACGCCTCGGCGATCGCACCGACCGAGAAGTAGGCGAGCACGAGCCCGACCGGCAGCCCGAGCTGGAACAGCCCGAACGCCCGCGCCCGCTTCCCCGCCGGGTAGAGGTCGGCGATCGTGGAGTTCGCGGCGGGCGCGTAGCTGGCCTCACCGATACCGACGCCGACCCGCATCAGCAGCAGCGAGACGTAGTTCCAGGCCGCGCCGCTCGCGGCCGTCAGCAGGCTCCACGCGACGATGCCCCAGCCCATGATCCGGGCCCGCGAGCGGTGGTCGGCGAGGCGCCCGAGGGGGAGCCCGCACAGGGCGTAGACGACGGTGAACGCCGCGGCCAGGACGCCGATCTGCAGGTCGGAGAGCCCGAACTCGAGCTTGACGGGCTCGGCGACGATCGCCGGGACGGCCCGGTCGTAGAAGTTGAACGTGTTGGCGGCGAACAGCAGCGCCAGCACCCGGCCGGCGTTGGGGGCCTGTTCGCCCTGCTCGGTGGGCAGGAAACGTTCCCGTTCGGTCGTCATGTGACCCCCGGTCCTCGGCGTGGCCGCGCCGTTGCGGTCACGCCGGTCAGACTGCCCGACGGGGACGAATCCGTCACCGTCCACGGCTCACGCCCTGCTCGGGGCCACCATCGACCGGGTCCGGTCCGCGGGGTGGTCGTGCGGGCGCAGCCCGACGGGGCGCCGGGAGCGCGCCGCGGCCGCGGCGAGCGCCGTCGCGGCCGCGACGAGGGTCACCGGCACGGCGACCACCCCGACCGGGAGGACCCGGTGCAGCGAGCCCGTCGCGGCGACGGCGAGCACGAAGACCGCGATGCGGGCACCGGCGCCGGGGTTCCAGCTGCGCCCGGCCGGGTCGACCATGCCCGACACCCAGTTCGTGACGACCCCGGTGAAGTAGTTGGTGGGGGTGCCGGCCGGGCCGATCCGGCGCAGCGCCGCCCCCTGCAGTCCCATCGCCAGGGTCGCCGTCCCGATCATCGGCTCCACGGGGAAGGCGTGTCCCGGCCCGCCGAGCAGCCACGCGAGGCCGAACGCGGACAGGACCGCGAGCTCCAGGCCGAGCGTGACACCGACGGCGCCCCGGGCCGGCAGCCTCCGCTCGGCCAGACCGGCCGTCACGGTGCCGGCGACCAGGCCCAGCACGTAGCCGCCCAGCGCCCAGGCCGCGGGGGCGAGCACCGACACCGACCCCAGCCCCCGGCCGAGCGCGACGAAGCTGCCGGTCATGGCGCTGACGACCACGTCGTGGAACGCCGTGAACGAGGCCCCGTCCAGGGCGCCCGCCGCCGCGGCCAGCAGCAGCGGTACCGCCGCGAAGATCCGGGTCGTCCGCTTGTCATGATCTGTGGTGAGCACGGCGGCAGCATTCGGCCGTTCGGCCTAAGGGGACGCTAAGTGGGGGGAATGATCAGCTCGCCGCCCGGCTGAGTCCCCGCCCACCCGGCCTGCGCGGTGTGCCGAGGACTCGGATGGTTCGATCACCCCATGCTGCGTGCCGAGCGGACGAGCGTATGGCGCCGCGACTACGAGTTCACACTGGACGGCGCGCCGGTCAGCACCTTCAGCTCGCACTGGTGGCGCTCCGGCGGGCAGATCCAGGTCGAGGGCCGCGAGTACCAGATCGGATCGACCGTGTGGGGCAGGACCTACACGATGACCGACTCCGCGGGGACCGTCGTCGCCACGGCGGAGCGGGCTGGTCGCAAGCACTGGACCGTCACCGCCGACGGCCGGTCCTACCGCTTCCGCCGGGCCTCGGTGTGGAGCTCCGAGCAGCACCTCGTCGAGGGCGACCGGACCGCCGGGACGATCCGGAAGTCGAGCTGGTGGCGCGGCGGGGCCGAAGCGACCTTGCCGGGTCTGAGCCTGCCGGCGCAGCTGTTCGTCGTCGCGGTCGTGCTCTCGGTGTGGGAGCAGCAGAACGCGGCCGCCGCGTCGAGTGGGGGAGGCTGAACCGGAGGGCGAGTGTCCGGACGGATCTGTCCCCGGCCGGCGATGCCGCTTCCGGCACGATGCCCGCTCCGGGTCAGGACGCCACGACGCTCGCCGCCCGGAACGTCTCGCCCGGCATGGCGCGGCGCAGCTTCCAGGTGATCGCGATCGGCTTGCTGCCCTGGTGGGAGACGTACCGGCAGGCGCCGAGGCACAGGAACGGCGCGCCCGGGCCGGTGTCGTCGCCGGGGGAGTCCCGGACGAACAGCACCACGTGGCTGCCCTGCTCGGCGTGGGTCAGGTAGCGCCGGCCCATCCCCGTCTCCGGGGAGGCCGCGTTCTGCGACTCCCAGTGGAACAGGTCGGGCTGCAGCGCGAAGTCCCGGTACATCGTGGTGGGGGAGAAGTCCCGCTCGGTCTTGTGCAGGTTGACCAGCAGCGCGTCGACCCGTGGGACGTCGGCCCAGACGACGCCGGTCGCGTGCCCGGATGCCTTGCGTTCGAAGGATGCCCAGTCCAGCGCGGCCAGGATCTCCTCGCGCCGGTAGTGCGCGTGGCTCTGCAGCGGCACGTTCTGCAGTCCCTCGCCCAGCGAACGCGGCAGGTGCCGGGCCTGGTCGAGCGTGTACGCGGTCAGCTCGCGGATCTCGGCGCAGACCGCGGGGTGGCGGCGCAGGTGGTCGACCCCGGCCTGGTAGCTGTCGAACCCGCCGCGGTCGGGCCAGAGCTGGAAGAACAGCATCCGGGCCAGCCGCTGCTCGCGCTCGGTCAGCTCGGCGTAGCCCGGACCGGCCGGGTCGGCGACGCGGGCGTAGACGGCGGCCCGCTCGGGGTCGTCGACGTGGGTCAGCATCGCGAGCCGCCGGAGCAGCGCGGTCTCGTCCGGTCCGGTGGCCGGGCCGGTCAGGCCCGCGTCGCGGCGGAGCGCCGTCCAGGAACCCTTGCTGCGGTAGACGTCGGCCAGCTCGCCGCCGGACTCGTGCAGGTAGCGGGCCAGGGCCGACTCGCCGTGCGAGCGGACATCGGCGATGAGGTCCTTGCGGGACAGGCGGAGCCGGCTGCGCACGTTGTCCAGCACGATGTCGCGGGCGACCGGGTCCAGCACCATCGCCGAGCCGGACGGCAGGAACGGGAAACCCTCTTCGACGTCGCGGACGACCCCGGCCCGGCTGCTGCCGGTCAGAGCCCGGAAGCGCAGGTCGAAGCGGAACTCGCGGCGGTGCTGGCCGATGAAGTCCAGGACGGTGAGCACCGCCTTGTCCGGAGCGCGCCGCAGCCCGCGGCCGAGCTGCTGGAGGAACACCGTCGCGCTCTGGGTGGGGCGCAGCAGCAGGACGGTGTCGACCTGCGGCACGTCGAGCCCCTCGTTGAACACGTCGACGGCGAACAGGCAGTTCACCCGACGGTCCCGCAGCCGCCGCAGGGCGCCGTCACGGTCGTCGCGGGCCGTCTGCCCGGTGACCGCCTCACTGGGAATGCCGGCCGCGGTGAACACCCGCGCCATGTACTCGGCATGCGCGACCGAGACGCAGAACCCGAGCGCCCGCATCGCGGTCACGTCGGTGACCTTGGCGCGGGTCTCGCGGATGACCTTGGCGGCGCGGGCGTCGTTGCCGGTGTAGAGGCCGTCGAGGGAGGTGATGTCGTAGCTGCCGCGCTTCCACTCGATCCCGGTGAGGTCGACGTCGTCGGCGACCCCGAAGTAGTGGAAGGGCACCAGCAGGTCCGCCGACAACGCATCCCACAGGCGCAGCTCGGCGGCGGTACGTCCCTCGAAGAACAGGTCACGGACGTCGACGCCGTCGGAGCGTTCGGGGGTCGCGGTCAGACCGAGGAACTCGGCGGGCCGCAGGTGGTCGAGCAACGCGCGGTAGGTGGGCGAGGCCGCGTGGTGGAACTCGTCGATCACGACGACGTCGAAGTGGTCGGGCGGGATGTTCTCCACCCCGTAGGACGCCAGCGACTGCACCGAGGCGAACACGTGGTTCCAGCGCTGCGGGCGGTCCCCACCGACGTAGGTCTCGCCGAAGGCGCCGTCGGCGAGCACGTTGCGGTAGGTGCGCCGGGACTGGTCGAGGATCTCCTTGCGGTGCGCGATGAACAGCAGCCGCGGGTGCGCGTGGCGCAGCCGCGCGTAGTCCAGCGCCGCGACGACGGTCTTGCCGGTCCCGGTCGCGGCGATGACGAGGTTCCGGTGCCGGTCGTGCACCTCGCGCTCGGTCGCGAGGGCTTCGAGGATCTGCTCCTGGTGCGGGAACGGGCGGACCTCCAGCCCGGACAACGGGGTGGTGTCGTCCTCACGACGGCCCAGGGCGTCGGCGAGACGCTGGGAGTCGGCGGGCAGGTCCGGGTCGTAGGAGACGAAGTCGGGCGCAGCCCAGTAGGAGTCGAACGTCGAGGTGAACTTGCGGATCAGCTCCGGCGTGGCCACCGAGGACAGCCGGACGTTCCACTCCAGACCGTCGACGAGCGCGGACCGCGACAGGTTCGAGCTCCCGACGAACGCGGTGTCGAAGCCGGAGTCCCGGCGGAACAGCCACGCCTTCGCGTGCAGCCGGGTGGTCGCGCTCGCGTAGCTGATCCTCATCTCGGCACCGTGCCGCCGGACGAGCTCGTCGACCGCCCGCTGCTCGGTGGCGCCCATGTAGGTGGTGGTGATGACCCGGAACGGGACGCCGCGCTCGTGCAGCACGTCGAGCTCGTTCTCCAGCAGCCGGATGCCGTGCCAGCGGATGAACGCGCACAGCAGGTCGACACGGTCGGCGCTGGACAGCTCGGACTGCAGCGCGGTATGCAGCTTCGGCTCGCCGGCGGCGTTGGTGAACAGCGCCGCGTCCGACAGCGGGGTCAGGGGGCGCCGGACCTCGTGCACTCCGGGGGCGATCTCCCGGGTGAGCGCGATGAGCTGCTGCGGGTCGGCGGAGAGCTGTTCCTCGCGCTCGACCTGGGCGAGCAGCCGGTTGACCAGCGCGACCCGCTGCTCCGGGTCCCGGTCGGCCAGCGCCTGTTCGACGACCCGGGCCACGTGCCGCGACAGCACCCGCGGCTGGGTCGCCTCCTCGACCTCGTCCCAGCGCGGGGTCAGGTCGCCGACGGCGGCGAGGGCGGTGTCGAGCCGGGCGGTGCGCAGACGTTCGTGCGCCCCGGCGCGCAGGGGTTCGCTCACGCCGTCAGCTTGCCGGGTGCCCCCGACGGACAGGCGGCCGTCGCGCATCGTCGCCGGCCCGCCGGCGTGTCACCCGGCCGTGATGATCACCCCCGCGCCCGCTTCATGATCACCACGGCCTCGAGCGCCTGCCCGTTGCCCGACGAGGGCACGAGGGTCCCGACCGCCTCCCATCCCTGCGAGCCGAGCTCGTTGAGCTCCCGCTCCATCCCGGGGTAGTCGAAGCCCTTCCAGCCGAGCTTGTACTTCAGCACCTTGTGTTCGAACATCGGTCGTCCTCTCCGTTCAGGGGTGGTCAGGTCAGGGGGTGGTCTGCAGCAGCGCCGCGAGGCGGACCAGGACGTCCACCTGGGCCGGGTTGTAGAGCTCCCGCATCGCCGCACTCGTCGTCTCCGCGAGGACCTGTGCTCCGCGCGGGGCGTCGTCGTCGGGGCCGACCAGGCCCGGATGGGCCTCCCGCATCCGGCGCACGTGCGGCGCCATCCGCTCGGCGAGGCCGGCGCGGACCTCCTCACCGGAGTCGGCGGGCAGGCGGTCGAACTCGCCGTCGGTCGGGTCGGCCGGCAGGTCGCGCAGCAGCTCGCCGTAGGCGGTCAGCTTGCGTGGCCCCATGAACCGGCTCATGAGCAGCATCACCGACCGGTCGGACTCGGTCAGCGCGGCCGCCTGCGCCGGCGCCATGGCCACCGGCAGGTCCGCCGGGGCACGTCGGTCGATGATCGTGGCGAGCTCGAGGCGGGCCCGCTGCAGCCGTTCGATCGTGGCGGCGAGCTCGGCGTCGAGCGTGCGCAGCGCCTGCTCGGGATGGTCGCCCTCGTCGAGGGTGTCCGCGATCTGCGGCAGCGAGAAGCCGAGGTCGGCCAGCCGCTTGATCCGCAGCAGCCGCACGAGGTGCTCGACCCCGTACTGCTTGTAGCCGTTCGCCCGTCGTGCGGGCTCGGCCAGCAACCCCACCTCGTGGTAGTGCCGCACCGCCCGCAGGCTGGTGCCGGCCAGCTCGGCTACCTCCCGGGTGCTCCACGTCATGGGGTGAGCCCACACCGTGCCGTCGCGGCACGGTCAAGCCGGCAGTGACCTGAACCACACGACGGGCCCTCGGGCTTGAGTGTGCCGTGGCGGCACGGCCTTCCCTCGTTGCAGCACATCACGACGAGGGAGGACGGCATGACCATGACCGAGCCGCAGCACGACAGGACCCGCGACCGCGCCACCCCGAGCCTGCTCGACCAGATGGGCGGGACCGCGGGGTTCGTCTACTCGACAATCCCGGTGATCGTGTTCGTGACGGCGAACGCCTTTCTGTCCCTGCCGCTGACCATCGGCATCGCCGTCGCGACCGGTCTGGCCCTGTTCGGCTACCGGCTGCTGCAGCGGGAGAAGTTCAGCTCCGCGGTCGGCAGCCTGCTCGGCGTCGCGCTGGCGGCCGGGATCGTCGCCTGGACCGGGTCGGCGCGCGACTTCTTCGTCATCGGCATCTGGGCCTCGCTGGCCGGGTTCGTCGTCACGGCCGGGTCGCTGCTGGCCCGCCGGCCGATCACCGGTGTGATCTGGAACGCCGTCCACGGGGGCACGCACCCCTGGCGCTCGACGCCCGCGGTCCTGCGCGCCCACGACCTGGCCACCGGTGCCGCGGCGCTGGTGCTCGGCGCGCGGTTCGGGATCCAGCAGTGGCTCTACGTCGCCGAGGCCACCGGCGGGCTGGGCATCGCCCGGGTCGCCATGGGCACCCCGCTGACCGTGCTGGCCGCGCTGGTGGTCGTCTGGGCGTTCCGGCGCAGCACCAAGGCCCTGGTCCGGTGAGCACGCTGCGACGCAGCCCGGCGCTGTGGCTCGCCGCCTACGGGCTGACCCTGCTCGGCGGCGGGATCATGGCGGCGGTCCTGCCGCTGCTGGTCCTGCAGCGCACCGGGGACGTGCTGGCCGCGGGCGTGCTGGCGACGGTCACCACCACGGCGTCCGCGCTGACCGGGCTGGTCTCGGGGCTGGTCGTGGACCGGGTCGACCGCAGGCTGGTCACCGTCGTCGCCGGGGTCCTGGGGGCCGCGGTGGTCGCGGCGCTGCCGGTCGTCGACGCGCTGTGGGGGCTCGGCATGACCGCCTTCCTGGTGCTCGGCGTGCTCGGCGCGGTCGTGCGGGTGCCCGCGATGACCGCGCAGGAGGTCCTGCTGCCGGCACTGGTCCGGCTCGACCCGCGGCCGGGCCGGCTGGACCGGCTGATCGCGCTGCGGGAGAACCTGGCCAACGTGCTGCTGCTGGCCGGACCGGCGATCGGCGGCCTGCTGGTCGCCCTGGCCGGGCCGGCGTCGACGGTGCTGGTGGTGACGGCGTTGACGAGCCTGCTCGCGGCGCTGACCGCGGCGCTGCTGGACCCGCGGGCCGGGCGGGTCGAGGTGGTCCTGCGCACCGCTCCGGGGGGTGCGGTGCGCAGGGCCGTGCGGGATCTCGCGGCGTCGTGGGTGTTCCTCGCCGGGCAGCGGCTGGTGCTCGGAGCGACGCTGGTGTCGGCGGTGCTGGTCGCGGTCATCGCGGCCCTGCAGACGACGCTGATGCCCGCCTACTTCACGGCGCTGGACCTGCCCGCGCTCGCCGGGCTGACGCTGAGCGCGCTCGCCGCGGGCGGGCTGGCCGGCTCCGTGCTGTACGCGGCGCTGGTGAACCGGGTGCGGCGCCGGACCTGGTTCGTGCTCGGGATGCTCGGCTTCGGCGCCGGGTTCGCGCTGGTCGGGAGCCTGGCCTCGCCGTGGGTGGTGCTCGGCGCCGCCGCGCTCGTGGGGTTCACCAACGCCCCGGTCGGCGCGGTGCTCGGGGTCCTCACCATCGAGGCCACCCCGGACGCCCTGCGCGGCCGCGTCCTCGGAGCGCAGAACACCCTGCTGCTCGCCGCGCCCGCGCTGACCGCGGCGCCGGTCGCGGCGCTGGCCTCCGCGGTCGGCCTCGGCGCCGCCGGGATCGCGCTCGCCGCGGTCGCGGTCGGCACCGCGCTCGTCGCGCTGGTGGCGCCCGCGTTCCGTGACCTCGGCGAACCGGGTGCGGCCGACGCCGCCGCACCGGCCCCGGCGACGGCGGGTGCCCGGTGAGCCCGCGGCTGCGGCCGCTGCGCCGCCACGAGATCCTGACCCGCTCGGTGTATGCGGCCCCTCTCCCCGAGCCCGGCGGGCCCGGCGCGATGTGGACCGTCGAGGTCGACCAGGCACGGGACTGGGACGCACGCCTGTACCGCGACGGCGAGCAGGTCGCGCGGGCGGAGATGCCGGCGTCGCTGCCGGTACCGGGGGTCGCCGCGGCCGAGCACGCCCTCACCCGGCGCCGGCACCGCGTCGTCGACGCCGAGACGATCTGGACCGCGCTGTGACCGGCACCCCGACCCCGGAGACCACCATGGCCCCGCCCGACCGGATCCCCGCCCGCGACCTGCTGCGCATGCCCGACCGCACCGCCGCCACGATCTCCCCGGACGGCACCCGCATCGCCTTCCTCGCCCCCTGGAAGGGGCGCCTGAACGTGTGGGTGACCGACGTGGACGGCGGCGACGAGCGCTGCGTCACCGCCGACGAGACGCGCACCGTGCTGCGCTACCTCTGGACCGACGACCCCCGCTACCTGCTCTACCTGCAGGACACCGGCGGCGACGAGAACTGGCACGTGTTCCGCGTCGACCTGACCGCGCCGGACGCGCCCGCGGTGGACCTCACCCCGTTCGAGGGCGCGACGATGTTCGGGATCGAGCAGCGGCCGGACCGGCCCGGGACGCTCCTGCTGCAGAGCAACGCCCGCAACCCCGTCGAGTTCGACCTGTGCGAGCTCGACGTCGCCACCGGTGTGATGACGGTGCTCGCGCAGAGCCCCGGCGGGGGAGCGGGCTGGACCCTCGTCGGCGACGAGCTGCTGCGCGAGACCCTCACCGAGGACGGCGTCGCGCAGGTGTGGCGCGGCGACGACCTCGTCGCCACCTTCGACGGCGACGCCCACCCGCTCGGCGTGTACCCCTACGAGCCCACCCCGGACGGCACCGGCATCTGGGTCGGCACCCACGGCGACGGCGACCGGCTGCACCTCGGCCGCCTCGACACCACCACCGGCGAGGTCACCGAGGTCGACCGGCACCCCGAACACGACATCGACGTCCGCGCGCAGATCTTCCCCAGCCTGCCGTCGCCGCTGATCCGCCACCGCGGCACCGGGGAGCTGCTCGGCGTCCGCTACCTCGGGGCGCGCCAGGAGATCCGCGCGGTCGACCCGGGCTTCGCCGAGGTCCTCGCCGCCCTGCGCGGCCTGTGCGACGGCGACCTGTCCGGGGTCTCCGGCGACGTCGACGGGCGCCGCTGGGTCGCGACGTTCGCCCACGACCGCGACCCGCAGACCTGGTTCCACGACCACGCCACGGGGGAGTCGCGGCTGCTGTTCCGCCCGCGCGCCGACCTCGACCCGGCCGCGATGGCGCCGATGGAGGCGGTCACGATCACCGCCCGCGACGGCCGGGACATGCTCGCCTACCTGACGCTGCCGGTCGGCGTCGCACCCGAGGGCCTGCCCCTGGTGCTCATGCCGCACGGCGGGCCGTGGTCGCGGGACTGGTGGGGCTTCGACGCGAGCGTGCAGCTGTGGGCCAACCGCGGCTACGCCGTGCTCCAGCCGCAGTTCCGCGGCTCCTACGGGTTCGGCCGCGCCCACATGGAGGCCGCGGTCGGGGAGTTCGCCGGCGCCATGCACGACGACCTGCTCGACGCCGTCGACTGGGCCGTCGCGCGCGGGTACGCCGACCCGGACCGGATCGCGATGTTCGGCGGGTCTTACGGCGGCTACGCCACCCTGGTCGGGGTCGCGTTCACCCCGGACCGCTTCGCCGCGGCGGTGGAGTACGTCGGCATCTCGAACCTGGCGGACTTCCTGCGCACCGTCCCGGAGTTCACCCGACCCGGCCTGGTCAACAACTGGTTCCGCTACGTCGGCGACCCCGCCGACCCCGCTCAGGAGGCGGACATGCTGGCCCGCTCGCCGATCACCCGGGTCGACGACATCCGCACCCCGCTGATGGTGGTGCAGGGTGCCAACGACGTCCGCGTGGTGCGCGCCGAGTCCGACAACCTCGTCGCCGCGCTGCGCGGGCGCGGGGTGGACTTCGAGTACCTGGTGTTCGACGACGAGGGCCACGCCATCGTCAACCAGGAGAACCTGGTGACGATGTTCGAGACGGCCGACCGGTTCCTGGCCACCCACCTGCGCGGGAGCTGATCCACCGGCGCAGGAGTGGGGTGCCGGATCCCGGGTAGACGGCCGCCGTGACCCCGATGCTGCTGACCCCGCCCGGGGTCTACCGGCCGCAGTCGGACTCGGAGATGCTGGCGCGTGCCGTCGCCGTCTCCGGTCGGGCCCGTGGCGCCGTGCTCGACCTCGGGACCGGCACCGGCACCGTGGCCCTCGCCGCGGCCCGGTGCGGCGCCGGTGCCGTCACCGCGGTCGACCTGTCGCACCGTGCCGTGGCCGCGGCCCGGCTCAACGGGCGGCTGCACCGCGCACCGCTCACCGTGCACCGCGGCGACCTGTTCGGCCCCGTCCGCGGCCGCCGGTTCGCGCTGGTCACGGCCAACCCGCCGTACGTGCCGTCGCGCACCGACCGGCCGGCCCGGTACCGCCGGGCCCGCAGCTGGGACGGCGGCCGCGACGGCCGGGTGGTGATCGACCGGATCTGCGACGGCGTCGCCGACCACCTGGAGCCGGGCGGCGCCCTGCTGATGGTGCACAGCGCCGTGTCCGGGGTGGAGGCCTCGCTGGAACGGCTCGCCGCGGCCGGGCTCACCGCCCGCGTCGCCGACCGGACCCGGATCCCGCTCGGCCCGGTCATGCGCGCCCGCGCCGCCCTGCACGAGGCCCGCGGCCTGGTGCAGCCCGGCGCCGTCGACGAGCAGCTCGTCGTGATCGAGGCGCTCCGTGCCGTCTGAGCCGACCCGCGTGACACTGACCGACGACAGTCCGGTGCTCGTCCGCGGCCCCGTCGAGGTCGAGCTGCCCGACGGCACCCGGGTCCGCTCGCAGCGGCCGGTGACCGCCCTGTGCACCTGCCGGCGCACCCGTCGTCCGCCGTTCTGCGACACCAGCCACCGCACCCGGGTCCGGGAGGAGCGCGACGCATGACCGTCCTGCCGCACACCACACCCGGTACCGGGATCGCGCCCCTGCCCGAGGCCCGCGGCCCGCTGTCGGCGGCGGTGCTCGCACTGCTGCGCGGCGACCCGGCCGGGCTGCCCGGCCCGGACGACGCCGACCCCTGGGGCGAGGACCTGCACCTGGCCCTGCACTGCTGCTACGAGCTGCACTACCGCGGCTTCGCCGGGATCGGCGACGAGCACGAGTGGGACGTGCGGCTGCTCGGGCTGCGCGTCGGGTTGGAGGAACGGTTCCTGGCCGCACTGCGCGCCGCGGTACCCGCCTCCGACGACGTCGCCGGCGCCGTCGACGCGCTGCTCGTCGAACCGGTCGGGCCCGGTGCCGAGACCGGCGTGACCCACCACCTGCTGCGCCGCGGCGAGCTGTGGCAGCTGCGCGAGTACGTCGTGCACCGCTCGATCTACCACCTCAAGGAGGCCGACCCGCAGGCCTGGGTGATCCCGCGGCTGCCCCCGGCCGCCAAGGCGGGCCTGGTCACCGTCGAGCACGACGAGTACGGCGCGGGCGACGCCGCCCTCATGCACGCCGTGCTGTTCGCCGACATGATGCGCGACCTCGGCCTGTCCGACGCCTACGGCGCGCACGTCGACGTCGTCGGCGCCGAGACCCTCGCCGAGGTCAACTTCATGTCGCTGTGCGGCCTGCGGCGCGGCCTGCGCGGCGCACTGGTCGGGCAGTTCGCGCTGGTGGAGCTGACGTCGTCGCCGGGGTCGGAACGGCTGGTCCGGGCGATGCGCCGGCTCGGCTGCGGCCCGGCCGCGGTCCGGTTCTACGACGAGCACGTGGAGGCCGACGCCGTCCACGAGCAGGTCGTGCGCCGCGACGTCCTGGCGCCGCTGCTGCAGATCGAGCCCGCGCTCGCCGCCGAGGTCGTGTTCGGCATCCGGGCCGCCGGGCTGCTCGGCGACCGGCTCGCCGACCGGGTGCTGGCCCGCTGGTCGGCGGGGGAGTCCAGCCTGCGCCCGCTCGGGGACGGGCCCTCCCGGTGACCGCCGCACCGGTCGAGCTGGAACAGGGGTCCTTCTGGGACGACGTCGCCGTGCTGCGCGCCCACCTCGCCGAGCCGCTGCCGCGGATCCCTCCCTGGTTCGGCTACGACGCGCTCGGCTCGGCGCTGTTCGAGCAGATCACCGACCTCCCGACCTACTACCTGACCCGCTGCGAGCGAGCGCTCCTGGAGCGGTACGGCACCGACATCGCGGCCCGGTTGGGCTGCCCACGCGTCGCCGAGCTGGGGTCCGGGAGCGCGAAGAAGACGCGGCTGCTGCTCGAACACTGCTCGGCGACCCGGCCGACGACCTACCTGCCGATCGACGTGAGCCGCGAGATGCTCGTGCTCAGCGCCGAACGCATGGCGGACCTGCCGGGGCTGACCGTCACCGGGCTGTGGGGGCGTTACGAGGCCGGCCTCGACCGGCTGCGCGACGACGGCGGAGCACCGGTGGCGGTGCTGTTCCTCGGCGCCAACATCGGCAACACCACGGCCGACGAGCGCTCCGCACTGCTCGCCCGGATCGGCGCCACGCTGCGCCCCGGCGACGCGCTGCTGCTGTCCGCGGACCTCGTCAAACCCGCCGCGGTGTTCGAGACCTGCTACAACGACCCGCCCGGGTACGACGCCTTCGCCCGGTTCCGGCTCAACCACCTCGACCACCTCGCCCACCGCTTCGGCGGGGTCGTCGACCTCGACGGTCTGCACGCCATCGCGCACTACGACGCAGGCGCCGGGGTCGTCGACGGGCGGCTGTGGGCCCGCCGCGACCAGACCGTGCTGCTGCCCGGGCTGGACCGGGTGCTCCACCTGCGTCGCGGCGACAGCGTCAACGTCGGGTTCTCGGCGAAGTTCGAGCACGACCGCCTGCTCGCCGACGTCGCCGCGCACGGTCTGCGGGCCGAGGCCGAGTGGGTCGACGACGGGCACCGCTACGGGCTGTTCCTGTTCCGGAGGGACTGGAGGAGCAGTACGACCTTGCCGGTCACGTGACCGTCCTCGACCAGCGCCAGCGCCGCACCGGCGTCGTCGAACGGGCGGGTCTCGCGCACCAGCGGGTCCAGCTCCCCGTCGGCGACGAGCCGGGCGAGCGCGTCGAGCACCGCGGTGCTGCGGTCGCGGGTGACGTCGCGCCCGCCCAGCTGTGCGACCAGCGGCTTGTCCGCGATCGAGTACAGCGTCGCGGGCGGGACGAGCCCGGCCACCGCGCGCAGCGCGTCGCCGCCGACCAGGTCCAGGGCGCCGTCGACACCGCCGGGCGCGGCCGCGCGGATCCGGTCGGCGACGCCGTCGCCGTAGGCCACCGGGACGGCGCCGAACCCGGCGAGCAGGGCGTGCTTGCCGGGGCTCGCCGTGCCGACGACGGCCAGCCCGCGGCGGCGGGCCAGCTGCACCAGCGGCAGGCCGACCCCGCCGCCCGCCCCGTTGACCAGCAGCGTCGCCCCGGCGGGCAGGTCGAGGTTCGTGAGGGTGTCCCAGGCGGTGCCCGCGGCGACCGGCAGCGCCGCCGCCTGCTCGGGGGAGACTCCCGGCGGGCGGTGCGCGGCGAACCCGGCGGTGACCCGCGCCCGCGGCGCCCAGCCGCCCTGCATGTCCGGGCAGCCGCCGAACACCTCGTCGCCGGGGGCGAACCCGGTGACGCCGTCGCCGACCTCCAGCACGGTCCCGGCGACCTCGCGGCCGAGCACCGCGGGCCCGGCGACGCCGTAGTCGCCGTCGCGCATCCGCCAGTCGCCCGGGTTGACCCCGGCCGCCCGGACCCGCACGAGCAGCTCACCCGGCCCGGGCCGGGGTTCCTCGACCTCGACGAACGCCTGCTGCTCCGGGCCACCCGCCGCCACGAACCCGTACCCGCGCACCCGCCACCTCCGTGATCCGTCCTGGCGGCCCACGCTACGTCCGGCGGGCCCGGGATGCGCGAAGATCACGATCCGGTATATCGTTAGCATATGCAACGGACTGTGCCGACCGCGTCCGACCGCCTCCTCCGGGCCCGTGACCGGTTCGTCGCCTCCGACCCCGGCCTCGTCCGGCTCGTCTCGGCGGTCCGCGCCGTGCTGGCGATCGCCACCACGCTGGGCGTGGAGTACCTCGTCGCGACGACGACGGGCACCCCGCCGCTGGTGCCGATGATGCTCGGGGCGGTGGTGGCGATGCTGGCCTCGTTCGGGATCTTCGACGCCACCCGCGCCGGGCAGGCGGTCACGCTGTGCTTCCTGGCCCTGTCGATGCTCGCCGGGATGGGCGTGGCACTGCTCGTCGACCGGAACCGGATCGCGTCGCTGACCGCGTTCGTCGTGGTGGTGTTCGTCGCGGTCTGGGTGCGGCGCTTCGGGCTGCGGTTCTTCGTCTGCGGCATGGGCGGGTTCATGGGCTACTTCTTCGCCCTGTTCCTGAACCTGCGCCCGGAGATGCTGCCCGGGGTGGCGTTCGTCGTCGCGGTCGCGATCGTCTGGGTGATGCTGCTGACGCTGGTGCTGCTCCCGATCCGCAACGACCGGGTGCTCCGCCGGATGCTGCGCTCGTTCGAGGCGCGGCTCGCCGGTCTCGCCGGGACCGTGCTGGCCCTCGACGGGCACGCCCCCGGCACCGCCGAGCGGGAGCGCGCCGAGGCCCGGCTGGCGAGCCTGCTGGTCCGGGTGAACGAGGCCGCGCTGGTCATCGACGGGCAGCTGGGGACCCCGGCCGCCGTCGCCGACGACGACGCCGCCCGGATCGTCCGCCGGGCGGTGTTCGACGCCGAGCTGGCCGTGACCGCACTGACCCGGGTCGGCCCCGGCGCCCTGGACTGCGACGACGCCCGCACGGTCCTCACCGCGCTGCACGGCGGCCGCTGGGACGCGGTGCGCGAGCGGGCCGGACGGGTCGCCGACCGGGTGGCGGCCCCGGGGCCGCGCCGGCTCGCCGTCGACGCGACGGTGCTCGCCGACGCCCGCGCCGACTGGACCGCCGCCCTCTCCACGGTGCGGGCGGGCACCACCGGCACGGTGCCGGAGGACACCGCCGCCCCGACCGTCGGGGAGGCGGCCGCGTTCGCCCCCGCCGTCCAGCTGTTCGGGGGAAACCTGCCCGGCTCGGCGGGCACGGTGACCCGGCTGCACCGCCCGCCGGACCCCGGCCGTCCCGCCTCGCGGCTGTCGCTGACCACCCGCCAGGCCGTGCAGGTCGCGGTGGCCACCGCGGTCGCGATCGCGGTGGGCGACGCGCTGTCCGAGCAGCGCTACTACTGGGCGGTGCTGGCCGCGTTCATCGCCTTCACCGGCACCGCGACCGTCGCCGAGACGGTGCGCAAGGCCGCGCACCGCATCGTCGGCACCATGATCGGCCTGGTCGGTGCGATCGCGCTGGTGCCGGTGCTGGGACCCGACGTCGCCGTGGTGCTGCCGGTGATCCTGCTCAGCATCTTCGGCGCGCTCTACCTGTTCCGGCTCTCCTACGCGTTGATGATCTTCTTCATCACGCTGATGCTCGGCGAGCTCTACGCGTTGCTCGGCACCTTCACGGTGGACCTGATGGTGCTGCGCCTGGAGGAGACCGTGGTCGGCGGTCTCATCGGCTGCGCGGTGTCGGTGCTCGTGCTGCCCACCCGCACCCGGTCCGCCGCCGAGGAGGCCCGCCGCGGGCTGCTCGACGCGCTGGCCGAGCTGCTGGGGACGGTCGACCGTGCGCTGCGCCGTCCCGGCCCGTGCGAGGACCTGCGTGCCGGGGCGCGCGCACTCGACGCCGCGCTGCACCAGACACTGCTGCTGGGACGGCCGCTGACCCGGACCTGGCTGGGCTCCACCCACCGCGACGTCGCGCACGGGCTGACCGCCTGCACCGCCGTCGCCGAGCACGCGCGGCGCCTGGCCCGCTCCGCCGAGGGGGTGTCCGGGACCCCGGCGCTGACCGCGGGCTGTGCGCGCCTCGCGCAGCTCACCGCGGACGCCGTCGCCGGGCGGCCGGTGCCCGCGGGCAGCTGCGCGGCCGTGCTCGACCTGCTGATCGGCCCGGCCGGCGGGACCGGGCGCGGCGCCGCGCTCGCCCGCGAGGCCGGGCTGCTGGCCGCCGAGCTCCCGGCGCTGCTGGAGACCGGCGACGACGGGCCCGTCCCGGCCACGGTCGGGCGGGTCCGCGGACCCGACGGCGCACCCGCCGCGGCGACGGTCACCGTCGTCGACGGGGCGGGCCGCCAGCTGGACCGCGTCACCACCGGCGACGACGGCGGGTTCGCCGTCCGCGTGCCGTCCGGGACGCACCTGCTCGTCGCCGCACCGGCCGTCGCCGGGCCCGCGCCCTTCGGCGAGCACGTGCACCTCGGGCCGGGGACGGTGCTGCCGGACGTGGTGCTGGCCGCGCCCCTCGCCCGTCCGGTGCCGGTGCCCGTGCCGGCCGGGGTCGGCGCCCCGCTGCGCGGACCGGCGCGGGCGGTCGGGCGGGCGTGCGTCCGGCACGCCTGAGCGCGGGCGGGCTCAGGGCGGTGGGGCCAGCTCCGCGTCCAGCCCGTCGTTCACGGTCGCGAGCGTGTCCACGTGGTGGGCCAGCCACACCATGAACTGGGTGTCCGAGGAGCGGATGTCCATCCCGATCGCCCGCGAGACCCGGTCGAGCTTGTAGAGGGTCGTGTTGCGGTGCAGGCCCAGCCGTCGCGCGGCCGCGTTGAGGTTGCCCGACTCGGCGATGTAGGCGAGCACCACGCTCTCCAGGCTGCGGTTGTGCCCGTCCGCGCGGCGCAGCGGGGCGAGCACCTCGCGGGCGAACCGCCGTCCGTTCTCGGAGTCGGCGACCTCGCGCAGGGCGACGAAGATCCGCAGGTCCTCGTAGCCGATCACCGGGGCGGCGTCGACCCGCCGGGCCAGCGAGAGCGCGGTCCGGGCCTCGCGGTAGCTCTGCGCGGTGCCGCTCGCGCCGGGACCGGGGGCGCCGAACGCCACGCGTGCAGTGCCGGACAGCTTCGCCTGCACCGCCGACGCGACCGCACCGGCCAGCGCGCGCGGCTCGTTCCCGTCGGCCCCGGTGCCGACCGGCGCGACCACGACGAGGTTGCCGCCGAGCTGCGCGGCCAGCACGGGGGCACTGCCGCGGTGCTCGATGCGCTCGGCCGCCCGGGCCGCGGCCTGGAACCGGCGCACGGTCCGGGCGTCGTCGGACACCGGGGGGTCGGGTTCGACGACGAGGGTCACGTACCGCTCGTCGGGCACGAAGCCGTGGTGACGGGCGCGGGCGAGCAGCTGCTGGCCGTCGGCGAAGCGTCCGTGGACCAGGTCCACGACGAAGTCGCCCCGGGTCCGTTCCTCCGCCTCGGTCATCGACCGGATCCGCAGCATCTCGGCGCCGATCAGGACGGCCCCCTCCTGGACCACGACGCGGCGCTGGGCGCGGTCGTGGGCCGTGGCGTCGACCGGTTCCAGGACGGCGACCAGACCACAGGGCTCACCACCGATCGCGACCGGCGAGACCAGCGGCACCACCGCGCCCGCCGGGGTGCCGACGGGTTCGAGCGAGACCGCGTGCTGGTGCCCCCCTGCGGCGACGCCCACCGTGTCGGAGTAGCGGTGGAGCGCCTGCACGACCTGCTCCGGGGCCCGTGCGACCCGCCCGACGGCGGACTCGTGGGCGAGGACCGTGCCGTCGAGGTCGACGACGAGCGCGGGGACGCCCGCCATCCGGGACATGCCGTGGGCCAGCGCGGGGATCCCGGTGCCGCGGGCCAGGATCTCGCCGAGCGAGCGGTGCACCCGGTCGCTGTACTCCAGGACGTGCGTCGACTGGGCCAGCACCTTGGTCGCCACGAGCCGGCTCACCGACCGGAAGTCCGCGCCGGAGGGCAGCAGCGCGAGCGGCAGCCGTGCCTCGTCGGCGGCGGCCCTGGCCTCGGGCAGCAGGCGGGCGAGCACCGCGGGCGCGGCGGCGTCGACGGGGTCGAGGCGCACCAGCAGCGCGACCGCGCCCGCGGCCACCACCTCCCGCACCAGGCCCGCCCCGTCGGGTCCCCGCAGCCGTGACACCGGGGCGTGCACGACCAGGCCCGCCTCGGTGGGGTCGGCGCCCTCCGCCAGCTCGGACAGCGGCACGCACCACCGCGCGACCGCGGACGTCCCGTCCCGGCCCGCCACCAGCGTGTTGCGCAGCTGTGGCTCCGCCAGCAGGTCGGTGACGGTGACGGTCTCGGCCTCCTCGCCCCGGGCGGCCGGGACGTCGTGCTCCTCGACGGGTCCTGCGCTCTGTGCCATCTGCCTATATCCGATCCGTGGGCGGCTGCACTTCGTCCAGTGCCGGTCATGCTGGCCCCGCCCCAGAATCGGCGGTAGCCGTCACACTCCACAATCCGCCGGAGGTTCTTCGTGCACCCCGCACCGACACGTCCCGCCCCGGATGCGTCCGGGTCCGAGGCCCGGACCGTCGATCCGGCGCGTCCCGGCCGCACCGTGAGCCACTACCGGCCGTCCACCCCGGACGACGTCCGCGCCGCGGTGGACCGGGCCGCCGGCAGCGACTGGCCCGCGACCACCCCGGCCCGCCGGGCGGCCGTGCTCACCGGCCTCGCCGGGGCACTGGAGCAGTCCCGCGACCGGATCGCGGCCCTGGTCACGGCCGAGGAGGGCAAGCCGCTGGCCGCCGCCCGCGGCGAGGTCGGCAAGGCGGCCGAGCAGTTCCGGCTCGCCGCGCAGCTGGCGTTCCTCGTGGAGGGGACCACGTTCCCGGCCGAGACCCCCGGCACGACCGCGCACACGCTGCGCGGCCCGCTGGGCGTGGTCGCCGCGGTGACCCCGTGGAACTTCCCGCTGTCGCTGGCCGCCCGCAAGATCGGCCCGGCGCTGGCGGCGGGGAACACCGTGCTGTTCAAGCCCTCGCCGGTCACCGCCGGGGTCGGTGAGGCCCTCGCCGCGGCCGCGTACGACGCCGGGCTGCCCCGCGACGCGATGCCCGTCCTGCACGGCCACGACCCGGACGCGATGGACGTGCTCCTGGGCGACCTGCGGGTCCGCGCGGTCAGCTTCACCGGCTCCGACCGGGTCGGCGCGCTGATCCGCGACCGCGCGCACGGTCAGGCCCGGCTCCAGCTGGAGCTCGGCGGGCGCAACTGCGCCGTCGTGTGCTCCGACGCCGACCTCGAGCGGGCCGCCGACGACATCGTGACCGGCGCGTTCGGGCTCACCGGGCAGGCGTGCACCTCGACCGACCGGATCCTGGTCGCCACCCCGGTCGCCGCGGAGCTCATGGCGCTGCTCGCCGACCGGGTCCGCTCGCTGCGGGTCGGCCCGGGCGACCACCCGGCGACCACCACCGGCCCGGTGGCCACCGAGGCCCAACTCCACCGGCTCGGCGCGCTGCGCACGAGCGCCCTCGCGGCGGGGGCCCGGGTCGTCGCCACGGCGTGGGACGTCGAGGGCCGCGACCCGGACGGCTACTGGGTGCCGCCGACCCTGTTCACCGACGTCCCGGCCGGCCACGACCTGCTGACCGAGGAGGTCTTCGGGCCGTTCGCCACGGTGCTGCCCGTCGCCGACCTCGACGAGGCGCTCGGGATCGTCGGCGCCTCGACCCACGGGCTGGCCGCGTCGGTGCACACCCGCGACCTGGCCGCCGCCCACCGCTTCGCCGCCGAGGTCCCCTGCGGCGTCATCAAGATCAACGGGCCGACGACCGGCAACGGCGTCGCCCCGCCCTTCGGTGGGCACCGCGCGTCGTCCGGCGGGGCCTTCCCCGAGGGCGGCCGCCAGGCCCTCGACTTCGTGACCGACACCCGGACCGTCTACCTCACGCCCTGACCGCCACCACCCCACCCCGGAGGCAACCGTGCACACCGTCCACCGCCTGACCCTCGACGACGCCCTGGTCCTGCTGCGTGCGGCCGAGACCGAGGCCGAGCGCATCGGCGTCCGCCAGACCATCTGCATCGCCGACGACGGCGCCCACCCGATCGCCCTGCACCGGATGACCGGTGCCCGCCTCACGGGCGTGGAGATCGCCATCGCCAAGGCGTTCACCGCGGCCGGGCACCAGCGGGCGACGCACCTGTTCAACGAGGCGCCCGACGGCCCCGCCCTGCCCGGCAACGAGGCCTTCGGCATCCAGCACATGCATCCCGGCCGCTTCACGGTGTTCGTCGGCGGCTTCCCGCTCGTCCACGACGGGCAGGTCGTCGGAGCCGTCGGCATCAGCGGCGGCAACGGGGAGCAGGACAAGGCCGTCGGCGCCGCGACGCTCGCGGCCTTCGCGGACCTGGTCGCCGCCGTCCCGGCCTGACCCGCTCCCGCCCCACCGGCCCCCGTCGCCCGCGCGCGACGGGGGCCGTCCCGCGTCAGGGGACGCGACCCGCGAACGACACACCCAGCGCGACCAGCGCGCAGCCCGCGCAGACCAGCGCGACCACGACGGTGGACAGGCGGTCCGCGGGCGCGTCGCCGACGGCCAGCGCGACCACCACACCCCCCAGCGCCGCACCGACGAAGCGCAGCGCGTTGAACACCCCCAGCCCGGCACCGGAGTCCGCCTCGCGCGCCGAACGCGCCGCGCCCGCCGCCGCCGGCGTCTGGGTCAGCGCCATGCCGACACCGACCACACCGCACACCACGGCCAGCGCCACCGGGCCGGCGCCCCGGCCGACCGCGACGGCCAGGCACGTCTCGGCGGCGACGAGCACGCCCAACCCGTGGCGCAGGGCCAGCCGGGGCCGCCAGGCCTCGGTCAGCCGCCCGACGACCGGCGCCAGCACCGTCATCACCGCCGGCACCGCGACGACGAGCAGACCGGCCTCGGCGGTCGACATCCCGCGGGCGGTCAGCAGGTACAGCGGGACCACCAGCAGCGTCGCGGTCAGGCACAGCATCTGCGCCAGCGCGGCGACCGCGGAGCGGGCGAACCGGGCCTCGCGCAGCAGCGACAGGGGGACGAAGGGCTGCTCCACCCGCCGTTCCACCACGACGAAGGCGACCAGCGCCAGCACGCCGGCGGCCACCGGCACCCAGACCGCGGGGGAGGCGGGGCCCGCCGCGGCCGCCGTCGCGGCACCCCCCAGCAGGCCGAGGGTGCCGAGGGTCAGCGTGAGCGCCCCGGCGACGTCGAGCCGGACCGGCCGCGGGGCGTCGCGCTCCAGCAGCCGGGCCGCACCCCCGAACGCGACCAGCGCGAACGGGATGATCACCACGAACACGCTGCGCCATCCGGTGGCGTCGGCCAGCACCCCACCCACCGAGGGACCGGCCGCCTGGCCCGCGCCGTTCGCGGCGGCCCACCAGGAGACCGCGCGGGCGCGGTGCTCCGGGCCCGCGGTGGTCGTGAGCAGGGCCAGGACGGTCGGCAGCACCAGCGCACCGGAGAGCCCCTGCACCGCGCGGAACGCGACCAGCGCCGGCAGCCCGGGCGCCAGGGCGGCGCCCGCCGCGCCCACGGCGACCCCCACCATCGACACCAGGAACAGCCGGCGCCGCCCGACCCGGTCCCCGAGCCAGCCGGCCAGCGGCAGCATCGCCGCGCAGGTCAGGTTGAACGCGACCACGACGAGGCTGCCCGCCCCGAGCGGGGCGCCCAGGTCGGTCACGATCCGGTCCAGCGGCACTGTCACCAGGGTGTTGGCGATGGTGCTGGCGAACGTCCCGACGACGAGGAACACCGTCGCCGGCGCCGCCGCCGGGCGGGTCACCGCGGTCGGTCCGGGGCGAGGGCGACGACGAGCGCCACCTCCACCGGGGAGCCCCCGGGCAGCGAGCACACCCCGACCGCGGCACGGGCGGGGAGCCCGTCGGGGCCGAAGCGGCCGGCCAGCACCGCGGACGCGCCGTCGGCCACCGCGGAGTGCCCGGTGAACGTGTCGATGCAGGCGACCCACACCGTCATCGCGACCGGGCGCAGCAGGGTCCGGCCGGCGCGGGCGGCGGCGTCGGTGCAGGCGGCGAGCGCGTTGCGGGCGGCGAGACCGGCCGCGTCGACGGCCGCGGCGGCGTCGGTCCCGGCCCCCACCCGGCCGGTGACGAGCAGGACCCCGTCGCTGCGGCGGGGCGTCATCCCGGCGCTGTGCACGGCGTCGCCGTGCACCACCGCCGCGACGTAGCGACCCCGGGGCGCGGGTGCGGCGGCCTCAGACACCGAGCGCCACCCCCTCCTGGCGCCCGTCGCTGCCGCCGGCGAGACAGCCGGTGTCCGGGTCCACCGACACGACCTGTGCGCTGCCGCCCGCACCGTGGTCACCGACCCCGACGACGCGGTGCCCGAGGTCCGCGAGACCGGCGAGCACGTCCGCGCCGAGCCGGTCCTCGCACCGCAGCTCGGCGGGTTCGCCGAGGTCACCGGCGTCGCTGCCGGGGAACACGGTGAACCGCGGGGCGTCGACCGCGTCCTGCGGCCCGGCCCCGTGGTCGAGCAGGTGCGAGAGCAGCTGGGTGTTCCACTGGACCTGGCCGTCACCGCCGGGGGTGTTGCCGACGTGGCGCAGCCGGCCCGCGTCGTCGGTGACGATCCAGGTGTTGAGCGTGTGCAGGGGGCGGCGCCGCGGCCGCACCTCGTTGGGGTGCCCGGGGATCGCGTATGCGCCCCGGCCGAGCCGGTTGTTCAGCACGACACCGGTGCCCGGGACCGCGCGCCCCGAGCCGAAGGTGAACGCCAGCGACCCGATGAGACCGACCGCGCGCCCGTCGCCGTCGACGGCGACCATCGAGGTGGTGTCCCCGTCCGGGCGGGCGCCCGCCGGATCCGGCAGCGGACCGGTCCCCAGGAGCTCACGGCCCCGGGCCAGCAGCACCGGGTCGAGCCTGCGGTCCGGGGCGGGCCGGTCGGACCCGGCGAGCCGGAACCGGTCGTCGAAGGCGATCCGGGCCGCCCCGGCCAGCCGGTGCACGGCGTCGACGCCGAGGGGCACCCCGGCCGGACCGCCGGGGCCCAGCAGGCCGTCGCAGAGGGCGAGCTGGTCGAGCACCATCCAGCCGGGCGTCGGCAGCGGGGTCTGGTGCACGACGTGGCCCGCGTAGCGGGTGGAGACCGCGTCCTCGGCGACGACCCGGCCGGACTCGGCCCACTCGTCCCCGGAGAAGGGGGCGCCGCCCGCGACGAGGTCCGCGACCGCCCGGTCGGCGAGCGCCCCGGTGTAGAACGCGGCCGGGTCCCGGGCCAGCGTCGCGATCGTGGCCGCCAGCCGCGGATGGACCAGCCGGGTCCCGACCCGCGGCAGCCGGCCCCCCGGGAGGAACGCCGCGGCGGTGTCCGGGTCGGCGGCGAGGCGGTCGCGGTGTCCGGCGATGTCGTCGCGGGTCCGCGCCGTGCAGGGCAGCCCCCGGGTCGCGACCCGGACCGCGGGCCCCCACAGCTCGGGCAGCGGCCGGGAGGCGCCGTGGGCGTGCAGGGCGGCCAGCGTCGCGACCGCACCGGGCGCGGTCACCGACGACGCCCCGTACCGGGGGAGCAGCCGTCCGGACCCCGCGCGGCGGTGGTGCTCCGGCGTGCCGCCGTCGGGGCCGAAGCCGCTCCCGCAGAACGCCCGGACCCGGCCGTCGGGGTCGCGGACCAGGACGAACGCGTCGCCACCGACACCGCACTGGCCGGGCAGGGCGAGCCACGCCACGGCCGCCATCGCGAGCGCGGCGTCGACGGCGTTGCCACCCGAGGACAGCACCTCGGCGCCGGCCCGGCTGATCGCCGGATGGCTGGCGGACACCATGCCGTCGGCACCGAGGGCGGGGACCCGGGCGGAAGGGGGGAAGGACGCGGGCGCGAGGACGGTCATGCGCGCGACCCTCCCCGCGCGACGACCCGGCGCCTATGGCGAAGGTGCACACCGGCACGGCCGCGACCTGGGCATGGTGCCGTAACAGCACGGTGCACAATCGGAAACCCGCTGCCTGTGCACTGTGGGCCTTCTCGGGGTGGCGACGGGGTGTGAGTGTGTTCCGTCACACCACCACCACACACCACCACACCACCGCCGGATCCCGGCGGGAAGGAGGCCGCAGTGGCCTTGTCTGCTGCGCACTGGGTCTATCTCGGCGGGGTCGTGCTGATCCTCGGCACGACGATCGCCCGGAGGAACGTCCTCGTCCCGGCACTCCTGGCGACGGTCGCGACGGCCGCCGCGATGACGGGTGACCCCGTCGTCGCGATCCAGGCCCTGTTCAACGCCACGCTCACCGCCGCGTCCGAGCTGTTCAACATCTTCCTGATCATCGCGATGGTGACGGCGCTGCTCGGGACGCTGCGGGCCATGCACGCCGACCAGCGGATGGTCACGCCGTTCCAGAAGGTCATGCGCGGCGGGTGGTCGGCCTGGACGGTGCTGATCGTCGCGACGTTCGTGATCAGCCTGTTCTTCTGGCCCACCCCGGCGGTGCCGCTGATCGGGGCCATCCTGGTGCCCGCCGCGATCCGTGCCGGGCTCCCCGCGATGGGCGCCGCGATGGCGATCGCGGTGGCCGGGCAGGGCATGGCGCTGTCCAGCGACTACGTCATGCAGGTGGCGCCCGGGCTGTCGGCGACGGCGGCCGGTGCGGACCCCGGCCGGGTCGCCGACATCGCGCTGCTCCTGTCGCTCGTCACCGGCGGCACCGCGCTGACGATCATGGGGCTGATGCTGGCCCGCCAGATGCGGACGCCCTCGGACGCGTTGCTGGAGGAGTGGGAGTCCGGTGTGGTCACCGGGCCACGGCCGTCGACGGGGCTGCTCCGGCGGCTGCGCCGCCGGCTCGGCGGAGGTCCCGGCGCCGCCGGGCCGGTGACGGTCGTCGAGGAGGTCGAGGAGCGCGTCGCGGTGGGGGGCGGCGGACCGCCGCCCGCGTCCGGCGGCGTCCCGGACGTCCCCGGACCCGCCGGCCCCGCCCCCGGTGACGGCCCCGGCGCTCCTGGCCCAGCTCCGGACGGCGCCCCCGACGACCCGCGCACGCAGCGGCTGGCCCGCATCTTCGCCGTCGCCGTGCCCGCCGCGTTCGGCCTGATGATGGTCTACCTGGTGCTGGGCCAGGTGGGTGTCGTGCCCGCGGTGCAGAGCGGGTCGGCGGCGGCCCTGGTCGGCGGGCTCGCGACCGTGCTCGTCGTGGTCGCCTGCGTCGCGCTCGACGGCCCGCGGGCCGCGCTGACCTCGGTCGGCGAGCACGTCACCGACGGACTGGTGTTCGCCTTCCGGGCGATGGGCGTCGTCCTGCCGATCGCGGGGTTCTTCTTCCTCGGCAACGCCGAGTTCGCCGGCCGCATCCTGGGACTGCCGGACGGGACCCACGCCCCCGGCCTGCTGGTCGACCTCGTCGTCGCGGCCGAGCGGTTCATCCCCGGCAACCCCGTGGTCATGTGCTTCGGGGTGCTGGTGATCGGCCTGCTCTGCGGGCTGGAGGGCTCCGGGTTCTCCGGGCTGCCGCTGACCGGGTCGCTCGCCGGTGCGCTCGGGCCCAGCGTGGGGGTGGACCCCGCGACGCTGGCCGCCGTCGGGCAGATGGGCTCGGTCTGGGCCGGCGGTGGTGTCCTGGTGGCCTGGTCGTCGCTGCTCGTCGTCGCCGGGGTGACCCGGGTCCCGGTGATCGAGCTGGCCCGGCGCTGCTTCCTGCCGGTGATGGCCGGGCTCGCGGTCTCGACCCTCGTGGCGGCCCTGCTGCTCTGAGTCCCCGCGGCGCCCACCCGGCCCCGGTCCCCGCAGCGACGGTCTGCGGGGACCGGGGCCGTCGTCGTGCGCCCGTCCGCCGGCGGAGCCAGTGCGTCCTGCTGCAACTCGTCGCCGATCCTTGTGCTGTCTGACCAGGGAGGACGGGGGTGCCGACGCCTAGCGTCGAGGTCACCGGAGAGGCGGAGCGACGCCCCCGGTTCCACCCCACATCCCTGATCTGGAGGGTTCGTCATGACCCTGACCGTGGACGAGACCGCAGGCACCCCGGTGCCGGGTCTGCTCTCCCGCGAGGACTTCCGGGCCGCACTGGAGGACGCCATCAAGGGCCGCGAGGCCAAGAACGCGTCGTTCTCCCAGGCCTGGGCGGACGGGACGCTGACCCGCGAGCACTTCAGCCGGTGGGCGGAGAACCACTACCACTACGTCGGGCCGTTCGCCGATTACCTCGGCTACATCTACGGCAACACTCCCGACCACTGCACCGACGCCAAGGACTTCACCCTCCAGAACATGTACGAGGAGGAGCTCGCCGACATCCGGCACACCGACCTGCTGATCCGGTTCGGCGAGGCCTGCGGCACGAGCAAGGAGCGCATCGAGAACCCGGACAACATGAACGCGGTCACCCGCGGGCTGCAGTCCTGGTGCTACGCCGTCGCGATGCGCGAGCACTTCGTGGTCGCCACCGCGGCGCTGGTGGTGGGGCTGGAGTCGCAGGTCCCGGGCATCTACCGGAAGCAGATCGTGCCGCTGCGCGAGACCTACGGGTTCACCGAGGACGAGATCGAGTTCTTCGACCTGCACATCACCTCCGACGAGGTGCACGGCGAGCGCGGCTACCAGATCGTGCTCGACCACGCCGACACCCCCGAGCTGCAGCAGCGCTGCCTGCAGTTCGTGCGCTGGGGCGCGGAGATGCGCTTCTCCTACACCCGCGCGCTCTACGACACCTACGTCGCTCCGTCCCTCTGACCGACCACCGCGACGGGCGCGCACCCCGCGCCCGTCGCGGCCCGACGCCCGGGAGTGCACGTGAGCGACATCGAGACCACCCGGTGGGTCGCCACCGTCCCGCTCGCCGACCTGGCCCGCCGCCGTCGCCTCCGCGTGGAGGTCGACGGCAGGCCGGTCGCCCTGTTCCTGGCCGGGGACCGCGTCGTCGCGCTCGACGACGTCTGCATCCACAAGGGACGGTCCCTGGCCCGCGGCGTGCTGTGGCAGGGCCGGGTCGTCTGCCCCGCCCACCAGTGGGCCTTCGACCCCGTGACCGGCCGGGCCGACGGACGTGACGAGTGCCAGCCGGTCCACGACGTCCGGGTCGTCGACGGCGTGATCCACGTCGACGCCCGCCCCCGCAGCCAGGAGGAGAACTGATGTCCGAGCCGGTACGCAGCCTCGTCACCGTCGGGGCCGGGCAGGCCGCCGTGGCCACCGTCCGGATGCTCCGCCGTCGTGGCTTCGACGGTCCGCTGACGGTGTTGTCCGACGAACCGCACCTGCCCTACCAGCGGCCGCCGCTGTCGAAGGAGTTCCTGCGCGGCGACGCCGGCTCCGCCGACCTCGTGCTGCTCGACGAGACCTGGGCCGCGGCCCACGACGTCGAGCTGCGGACCGGGGCGGCCGTCACCGCCGTCGCACCGGGCCGGGTGGAGCTGGGGGACGGGTCGCACGTGAGCGCCGACGCCGTGCTGCTGGCCACCGGGGTACGGGCCCGCACGCTGCCCGGGGTGTCCGGCGACCGGGTCGTGCACCTGCGGACCGTCGGCGACGCCGTGCGGCTCCGCGACGCCCTGCCCGGGCTGCGGCGGCTCGTCGTCGTCGGCGGCGGGCTGATCGGCGCCGAGGTCGCCTCGTCGGCGCGGGAGCTCGGGGTCGAGGTCGTGGTGCTGGAGGCCGGACCACTGCCGATGCTCGGTGCGCTCGGGCCGGACATGGCCGCGTTCTGCGCCGGGCTGTACCGCGACCACGGGGTGGACCTGCGGTGCGGCCAGGAGATCTCGGCCGTCTCGCCGACGGCAGCGGGAGTCGTGGTCGAGACCTCGTCCGGGCCGGTGGAGGCCGACCTCGTCGTCGTCGCGGTGGGGTCGGTGCCCCGCGACGAGCTCGCCCGCGCGGCGGGGATCGCCGTCGACCCGGTCCGCGGGGGAGTGGTCGTCGACGAGATGTGCCGGACCTCGGCTCCCGGCGTGTTCGCGGCCGGGGACGTCGCCTGCCGTGCCGTCGGTGACGGGTTCGTCCGCGTCGAGCACGTGGACAACGCGACGACCCAGGGCGGAACCGTCGCCCGGGCCCTGCTCGGGAAGGCGGTGCCGCCGCCGGAGGCGCCGTGGTTCTGGTCGGACCAGTTCGACCTCAACCTGCAGGTCGTCGGGCACGCCCCGACCGGTGCGGAGGTCGTGGTCCGCGGCAGCGTCGCCGACCGCGACTTCACCGCCTTCTACCTGACCGACGACCGGGTGCGCGCCGCGTTCTGCGTCGAGCGCGGCGGTGACGTCCCGGCCGTCCGGGCCCTGCTCGCGCTCGACGCCCCGGTGCCCCGCGCGCAGCTCGCCGACGACGACCACGACCTGTTCGACCTGCTCGACACCATCAGCGCCTGAGGAGAGACGCCGTGGACTTCCACAAGATCGCCCGTTCCGGTCAGGTCCCCGAGGGGGTCGTCCGCCGCTTCTTCGCCGGAGAGGTCGAGGTCGCCGTCTCCCGTTCCGACGGCGAGGTGCACGCCACCTCGAACTACTGCAGCCACCTCGACTGCCTGCTGTCCAGCGGCAAGGTCACCGACGAGGGACTGCTGTGCTCGTGTCACGGCAGCGTCTTCGACTACACCTCCGGCGAGCCGCTGTGCCCGCCGGCGACCCGGCCCATCACCGTCTTCCCGGTGCGGGAGGAGGAGGGCCACATCTGGGTCGGCGTCGACGACGAGCTCGCCGAGGCGGCCATGCGCCGGCGTGCGGTCGGGGCCCGCCGGCTGGGCGACGCGGCGGGCTGATCCCCCTACCGACGACCACCGGTCGTGAGCCCGGAGACGATCGTGTCGGCGTAGGACCGCCCGATCTCCGCGGCCTCGACCGGTGAGGTCGACGGGTCGAACCAGCGGTTCGACCACGCCACCATCCCGATGACCCCGTAGGCGATCACCCAGGGCTCCCCGGTGCGGCGGAACGAGCCGTCGGCCATGCCGTCCTCGACGATCGCGACGACGACGTTCTCGTAGCGCTTGTTGTAGCGGGCCATCGTCCGCGTCCACTGCGAGCGCTCCGCGAACGCCGCGAGGTCCTCCTGGATGTAGAGGTAGAGGTACGGGTAGTACTCGGCGTAGGACACCATCAGCTCGGTGACCAGCGTCCGCAGCTTCTCCGCGGGTGTGCCCGGCCCGGCGAGGATCTCCTCGGCGCGCAGGCAGTTGCGCTCCACGGCGTCGCCGACGGCGGTCTGGAACAGCTCGTCCTTGTTGCCGGCGTAGTAGTAGATCGACGCCCGGTCCATCCCGACGGCCTCGGCGATGTCGGTGATCCGGGTGCCGCGGAAGCCGCGCTCGCGGAACACCGTCCCGGCGGCGCGGATGATCTCCTCGCGCCGGGCCAGGTAGGCGGCGCCGCCCTCGTCGCGTGCCGCGCTGCGCCGCCTGCCGATCCCGCTGGTCACAGATCCCCCCACGTCAGACCCGGTGTGCTGCCCGCAGCTCGCGTTTGAGCACCTTCCCGGACGCGTTGCGCGGCAGGCTGTCCACGATAGTGACCGAGGTGGGGCACTTGTAGCGGGCCAGCCGGGTGCGGACGTCGGCGAGCAGTGCCTCGGCGTCGACGACGGCGCCCTCGGCCGGGACGACGACGGCCGCGACCGTCTCGCCCCAGCGCGGCGAGGGCACTCCGATCACGGCCACGTCGCCGACCGACGGGTGCGCGGCGAGCGCGTTCTCGACCTCGGCGGGGTACACGTTCTCCCCGCCGGTGATGATCATGTCCTTGATCCGGTCGTGCAGGTGGAGGTAGCCGTCGGCGTCGCGCCAGGCGGCGTCGCCGGTGCGCAGCCAGCCGTCGTCGAGCGCGGCCGCGGTCTCCTGCGGGCGGTTCCAGTAGCCGGGGGTGTTCTGCCCGGAGCGGACCCGGATCTCCCCGACCTCGCCGTCGGCGACGGGCGCGCCGGTCACCGGGTCGGTCAGCGCGACCTCCAGCCACGGCAGCGGCCGCCCGACCGAGCGCAGCAGGTGTGCCCGCGGCCCGCCGGGGTCGTGCTCGTCGGGGGTGAGGGTCACCACCGTCCCGGACGTCTCGGTCATCCCGTAGACGGCCATGAACCCGCAGCCCAGCACGTCGATCGCGCGGCGCAGCAGCGCCTCGGTCATCGGGGCGCCGCCGTAGGCGATCCGGTCCAGCGCCGACAGGTCCGCCTCGGCGATGCCGGGCGCGGTGAGCAGCGCCGCGACCACCGCGGGGACGGCGAAGGCGTGCGTGACCCGCCGGCGCTCCAGCTCGGCGAGCAGGTGCTCCGGGGTCAGCGCGGACAGGAGCACGGTGTGCCCGCCCTGCCCGAGCGCGGTGAGCCCGTAGCCGATCCCGCCGATGTGGAACAGCGGCGAGGGCACGAGGTTCACCGTGTCCGGGCCCATGCCGTAGAACTCCCGGCCCATCCGCGGGGTGTACGCGAGGTTGGCGTGGGTGATCAGCACGCCCTTGGGCAGGCCGGTGGTGCCGGAGCTGTAGAGCTGCAGGACGACGTCGTCGGGCCCGACCGGGACGTCCGGCGGCGTGGCCGGGTGCCCGGCGAGCCACGCCTCGTAGCCGTCCTCCAGCAGCAGCGGGTCGGTGCCCGCCGGGAGCAGGTGCGCCTCGCCCCGGCCGGTGAGGATCAGCGCCGGGCGGGCGTCGCCGAGCACGGCCGCGATCTCCGGCGCGGCGAGGCGCCAGTTCAGCGCGACGAGCACGACCCCGGCCCGGGCGGAGCCGAACAGCACCTCGACGTACTCCGGGGTGTTGCGCAGCAGGACCGCGAGCCGGTCCCCGGGCCGCAGCCCGGCCGCGGCGAGCGCGTGCGCCACCCGGTTGGCCCGGGCGTCGAGCTCGCCGAAGGTGACGGTGCGGTCGTCGAGGGAGACGGCGGGGCGGTCGGCCCCCAGCGCGGTGACCCGGTCGAGCAGGTCCGAGAGCGTGGCGTCCATGGTCAGTAGCTCTTCGGGAGGCCCAGGTTGTACTGGGCGACGTGGTTGAGCACCATCTCCCGGCTCACCGGCGCGGTGCGGAACATCCGCGCGGTGAACCACAGGTCGGCCAGCCCGTACTCGTTGGACAGACCGTTGCCGCCGTGGGTCTGGATCGCCTGGTCGACGGCCTTCGCCGCGGCCTCGCCCGCCGCGTACTTGGCGACGGTCGAGGCGCTGCCCGCGTCGGCGCCGGCGTCGGTCAGCTCCGCGGCGTGCATGGTCATCAGCCGGGCGAGCTGGACGTCGACGAAGCAGGCCGCCAGGGGGTGTGCGACGCCCTGGTGCGCCCCGATCGGCGTCGACCACACGGTCCGCTCGGCGGCGTAGCGCGCGGCGCGGCGCAGCGCGTAGCGGGCGATGCCGTTGGCCTGCGCCGCGGCGGTGACGCGCTCGGGGTTGAGGCCCGCGAACACCTGGCGCAGCCCCGCGCCCTCGACGCCGATCAGGTCGTCGCGGGTCACGCGGACGTCGTCGAAGAAGGTGGTGAACTGGTTCTCCGGGATCTGCAGCGCGGCGTCGATCCTCGTGAACGACAGGCCCGGGGCGTCGGTGGGCACCAGGAACATCGAGATCGGGTGCCGTCCGTCGGGCCCCGCCTCGGCGCCGCGGCACACGACGATCACGGCGTCGGCGTCGTCGATGCCGGAGGTCCAGTACTTCTGCCCGCGGATCCGCCAGCCGTCGCCGTCGGGGTGGGCCGTGGTGGTGATGTTGTGGGTGTTGGTGCCCGCGTCGGGCTCGGTGATGGCGAACGCGATCCGCTTCGTGCCGTCGGCGACGCCCGGCAGCCAGGTGCGCTTCTGCTCGTCCGAGGCGTGTGCCACGAGCAGCGACCCGGCGATCGCGGGGGAGATGACCAGCATGAACAGCGGGCAGCCCTGCGCCGCGGTCTCCTCGATGACGATCGCGAGGTCGGTCAGCCCGCCGCCCCCGCCGCCGTGCTCCTCCGGCAGGTGCACGCCCAGGTACCCGGCCCGGCCGAGGTCGGCCCACAGGTCGTCCGGGCGGCCGCCGGAGCGTGTCACCTCCTGGAAGTAGCTGCGCCCGTAGGCGCCCACGAGCTTCGCGACGGCCTCGCGCAACGCGCGGCGCTCGTCGGTGTCGACGAGCAGGTCGTCCTGCATCCGTCCGTCGGCGGCCACACTGCCTCCTAGGTCAACGTAGGTGTTGACGGTACTCCGACCGTCACGTCCAGTGGAAGAACCCGCGGCCGGTCTTGCGACCCAGCCGGCCCTCGCCGACCAGCCGTCGCAGGATCGCCGGGGCGGCGTAGCGCTCGCCGTACACGCTCTCGAGGTGGCGGGCGATGTCGAGCCGCACGTCCAGCCCGACGACGTCGGACAGCCGCAGCGGGCCGATCGGGTGGCCGTAGGCGAGCACGGCGGCCCGGTCGATGTCCTCGGCGCTCGCGACGCCCTCCTCCAGCATCCGCATCGCCTCGAACGCCGCGATGTTGTCCAGCCGGGAGGTCGCGAAGCCCGGCACGTCGGCGACGACGATCGACTCCTTCCCGATCCGGGTCGCGTGGTCGCGGGCGGCGGCCACGGCGTCGTCGGAGGTCGCCGGGCCCCGCACCACCTCGACCAGCGCGATCGACCAGACCGGGTTGAAGAAGTGCATGCCCAGGAACCGGTCCGGCGCCGCGAGCCCGGCGGCCAGCGACCCGATCCCGACCGAGCTGGTGTTGGTGGCCAGCAGCCGGGGGGAGCGGGCCTCGGCGGCGGCGAGCACCCGCGCCTTCAGCTCCGGGTCCTCCGGCACCGACTCCACGACCAGGTCCAGGCCGGTGGGCAGCTCGGACACCGCGCCGACGACCCGCAGCAGCCCGGGCAGCGCCTCGGCGACGCCCGGGTCGACCCGGCCGCGTTCCACGCCGGTGCGGGCCCGTGCGGTCAGCTCCCCGACCAGCCGGTCGGCGCGGCCCGCGTCGGGCTCGACGACCGTCGTCGCGGTCCCGGCGGCGGCGAGCACGTAGGCGATGCCGGCGCCCATCGTGCCGCCGCCGACCACGGCCGCCGTGCCCGAGTCCGGACTGCTCATGTCTCCTCCCGGGACAGCTCGTCGGCGATCCAGGCGACGAGCTCGGCGGTGGCGGCGAGCTCGCCGCCCATGCCGAGGAAGCCGTGGATCATGTCGGGCCACTCGCGCAGCGACACCGGCACGCGGGTCTCACCCAGCCGGACGGCGTAGGCGACGCCCTCGTCGCGCAGCGGGTCGCAGCCGGCGACCGCGATCGACACCGGCGCCACCCCGGCGTGCCCGGGTGCGGTCAGTGGGGCGGCGTCGGGCGGCGGGGTGGCGGCGTGGGGGTCGCCGCCCAGGTAGTGGTGCCAGAACCAGGTCATGTCCTCGCGGGTCAGCAGGTGCCCCGCGCCGAACTCCTTCCACGACGGGTGCGCGTCCGGGTCGGGCGGGGTCAGCGGCGGGTAGACCAGCACCTGCCGGCGCAGCCACCGGGCCCCGCGCAGCCGGCGGGCGGCCGCCGTGGCCAGCGTCGCGCCCGCGCTGTCGCCACCGACGGCGACCCGCGAGCCGTCGGCCCCCAGGGTGTGGGCGTGGGTGGCGAGCCACCGGGTCGCGGCGACGGCGTCGTCGAGCGGGCCGGGGAAGGGCGTCTCGGGGGCCCGCCGGTACTCCACCGAGGCGACGACCGTGCGCGACGCCGCGGCGATCGCCCGGCACGGCCGGTCGGCCAGCGCGACGCTCCCGGTGACCCAGCCGCCGCCGTGCAGCCAGACGGTGAGCGGCAGCTCGGTGCCCGGTTCGGGGTGGTAGACCCGGACCGGCAGCGGGCCGTCCCCGCCGTCGGCGAGGACCTCGCGGGTGCTGACGCCGCCGGGCTTCGCGCCCTGCATCCAGCGCGACGCCTCGACCGCATGCCGCGCCCCGAACACGCCGATCTCGGTGTAGGGGCGCATCCCGAGGTCGTCGAGCCGGGCGAGCAGTGCGGCGGCCTCCGGGGCGGGGGCGTTCACCGGGCCCGCTCCAGGGTGCGGTGCAGACCGAGCCGGTCGCGCACGACGTGCCCGGTGACCGTGCCGTCGGCGCCGGGCTCGACCAGGCCCGCGATCCCGAGGGCCACCGGGGTGCCGGTCGCACCGGGGGCGTCGGGCAGACCGCCGGCGTAGCGGCCGCGCGCCACCGCGTGGAAGGCGACCCGCCGCCCGGCCGCGAACAGCGCGGTGACCTCGCAGGTCACGTCGTCGAGCACGGGGTCGGCGCCCCGGCCGTCGTCGGCGACGACGCCGGGCAGCGGCCCGGTCACCCGGCCCGCGGCGAGCCAGCTGCGCACCGCCTCCTCGGCGCCGGGGTCGGGCCCGGCGACCGGTTCGGTCCACGGCGCCACCATCGGCGGGTCGACCGGGTCGGGCGCGCCGCCGTGGAGCTGGCGTCGTCGGCCGAGGTAGTCCTCCTCGCAGGCGTTGTGCACGAGCACGCCGTCGCGGGCGGTGAACAGCCCGATCCCGCGCCAGGCCGCCGCGCCGCCGCGGGCCGAGGCGCCGTGCTCGGTGAACCGCAGCGCGACCCGGCCGTCCGGGGTGTAGAGCGCGTCGTGCACCGTGATCGTCAGACCGGGGAAGCGGGCGAGCTGCCCGGAGGTGGCCTCGACGTAGTCCTCGCGGCCGCGCATCGTGTACGCGCCGATGACGATCGTGTAGTCCGGCGCCATGATCTCGGCGGGCACCGCGGGGTCGGCCCGGTCGAGCCAGTCGACGGCGAAGCGGCGCATCAGCGACCCCAGCGGGTGCAGCTCCGGCGCCGCGGTCATCGCTGCTTCCCGGCCTGGTAGGCCTCCCAGTAGGTGCGGTGCTCGCGGAACGGCGCGTCCCGGTCCTCGACCGCGGCCCGCACGCCGCTCGCCCGCTGGATCCGCTCGAAGTCGGCCATCGCGGGCCCGGCGATGGCCATCGCGTCGGCGTCGTTGGCGGCGGCGATCGCGGCGGTGATGCCCATGGCGTCCCACCAGCGGTTCGTCGACTCCTTGTGCGCGTAGATCATCTCCAGCGGCACGTTCGCGACGCGTTCGGCGTAGGCGTAGGCGACGGCCTCGACCTCGTCGGCGGGCACGGCGCGGTTGGCCAGGCCCAGCTCGGCGGCCTCGACCCCGGTCATCTCGTCGCCGGTGAACAGCCACTCCTTGGTCCTGCGCATCCCCAGGTGCACCGGCCACATGCCGAACATGTGGATCTCGCCCATGGTGCGGGCCTCGGGCTGGCCGAACCGGGCGTCCTCGGCGGTGAAGACGATGTCGAGAACCCCGGCGAGGTCGAGCCCCCCGGCGACGCAGGCGCCCTTCACGACACCGATCGTGGCCTGGCGGATCCGCCACAGCCGCATCCAGCGCTCGCGGGACTCGTGGAACTCGCGACGGGAGAAGATCGGCGCCCGGCGGTGCGGGCGGGCGTCCTCGGGCCGGCTCGGGGTCTCGGCGGTGCCCCAGAGGTAGGCCCACTCGGTCAGGTCGTAGCCGGTGCAGAAGTTCTTGCCGTTGGACTTCACGACGAGCACCCGGGTGTCGTCGTCGGAGTCGAGGTCGTCGAGGGCCAGGTCGATCTCGTCGCGCAGCGCCCGGCACAGCGCGTTGCCGCGGTGCGGGCGGTTGAGCGTGAGGGTCGCGATCCGACCCTCCTTCTCGTAGATCAGGTGCTCGAACTCCACGCCTCGACTCCTTTGTCCTCGGCCGTCGTGGCCCACGCTAGGAGCGCGCTGCGGAATCGTCAACACATCCGTTGACGGACGGCGCCGGTGCTGCCTACCCTCGGCCGGGCCGGTCGCGGCAACGGTGTCGTGACCGTCCGAGGGAGGTCGGAATGACCGGACGCGTGGTCGACGCGCTCGTCGTCGGGGCGGGCTTCGCGGGGCTCCGCAGCCTGCACACGCTGCGCGAGCGCGGCTACGACGTGGCCGTGGTCGAGGCCAACGACGACATCGGCGGGGTCTGGTACGTCAACCGGTACCCGGGCGCCCGCTGCGACGTGGAGAGCTACGACTACTCGCTGTCGTTCTCACCCGAGCTGGAGCAGGAGTGGCGCTGGAGCGAGCGCTACGCCACCCAGCCGGAGATCCTGCGCTACGTCGAGCACGTCGCGCAGCGGTTCGACCTGCGGCGCGACGTGCACCTGTCCACCCGGATGGAGCGCGCCGAGTTCGACGAGACCACCGGGCGCTGGCGGGTCGACACCGATCGCGGCACCTGGGACGCCCGGTACCTGGTGATGGCGACCGGGCAGCTGTCGGTCCGCGCCGTCCCCGGGATCCCCGGCGCCGACGACTTCGCGGGCACCACCCTGCACACCGCGGACTGGCCGCACGAGGGCGCGGACCTGTCCGGGAAGCGGGTCGGGGTGATCGGCACCGGCTCCTCGGGCACCCAGCTGATCCCGGTCGTCGCCCGGGAGGCGGCGCACCTGACGGTCTTCCAGCGCACCCCGAACTTCTCGGTCCCGGCGAACAACGGGCCGATCGACGACGCCCGCGACGCCGAGGTCAAGGCCGGCTACGCCGACCGTCGCGAGCGGGCGCGCCGCTCCCCGAGCGGGCTCGGGTTCGTCCCGAACAAGCAGTCCGCGCTGGAGGTGTCCGACGACGAGCGTCGCGCGCTCTACGAGGAGCAGTGGCGCACCGCCGGGTTCGGCTTCCTGCTGGCCTACTACGACCTGATGCTCGACCAGGAGGCCAACGACACCGCCGCCGACTTCGTCCGCGCCAAGATCGCCGAGAAGGTCGACGACCCGGCGACCGCGGAGAAGCTGATGCCGCGCGGCCACCCGTTCGGCGCGAAGCGGCCGCCGGTGGACTCGGGTTACTTCGAGACCTTCAACCGCGACGACGTCGACCTCGTCGACCTGCGCGAGACCCCGATCGAGCGGATCACCCCCACCGGGGTGCGCACCACCGCCGGCGAGGTCGGGCTCGACGTCCTCGTGTTCGCCACCGGCTTCGACGCGATGACCGGGGCCCTGCTGCGCCCGGAGATCGCCGGCCGGGGCGGGGAGACCCTGCGCGAGCACTGGGACGCCGGGCCGCGGACCTACCTGGGCGTCGGCGTCGCCGGGTTCCCGAACCTGTTCGTGATCGCCGGGCCGGGCAGCCCGTCGCTGCTGTCGAACGTTCTGCTGTCCATCGAGGCGCACGTGGACTGGCTCGCGGACCTGCTCGACCACGCGAGGGACCGCGGCGCGACCGTCGTCGAGGCCGACCCCGGTGCCGAGGCCCGCTGGGTCGAGCAGGTCAACGCCCGCGCCGAGGCGACGCTCTACCCGCGGGCCGACTCCTACTACATGGGCACGAACGTGCCGGGCAAGCCACGCGTCTTCACCCCCTACGTCGGCGGGGTGCGCGGCTACCGGCGGATCCTGGAGTCCGTCGTCGCCGACGGCTACGACGGCTTCCTCCTGTCCGGGAAGGGACGGGACGTGAGGGCGTCGTGACCGCGCACCCGCTGCCCCCGGCGCAGCGGCGGGCCGCGATCGGGGCCCGGCACCCGCGGTGGGTGCCCCGCACGCTGGCCGGGGCGCTCGACGCGGCCTGCGCGGAGTTCGCGGACCGGCCGTTCGTGGTCACCGAGGCCGGGACGTGGACCTACCGCGAGCTGCGGGCGTGGGCGGACCGGCTGGCCGGGGGCCTCGCCCGGCTCGGCGTCGGCCGCGGCGACCGGGTCGCGGTCGTCCTGCCCAACGACGCCGAGTTCCCCGCCCTGCGCTACGCGATCGCCCGGCTCGGCGCGGTCACCGTGCCGGTCAACACGGCCAACCGGACCGCCGAGCTCGGCTTCGTGCTGCGCCGCTCCGGTGCCCGCGTGCTGGTCACGGTCGACCGGTTCCGCGACGTCGACCACCTCGCCGCGCTCGACGCGCTGGCCCCCGGCTGGGCGGAGCGGCCCGGCGGCGCGGGCGGGGAGGCGCTGCCGGACCTGCGCCACGTCGTCGTGCACCCCGGGGGCGCGGCCCCGCCGCGGCCCGGCGTCACCACCGTGGCCGACCTCGCCGCCGCCGACCCGGTCACGGCGACGGCGGGGGAGCCCGGCGACGTCGCCGACATCCTGTTCACCTCCGGCACCACCGGCGAGCCCAAGGGCGTCCAGCTCACCCACGACATGCTGCTGCGCACCGCCTACGGCTCCACCTGGGGCCGGGCCTACGCCGACGGGCACCGCGTGGTGTTCTCGCTGCCGTTGTTCCACGTCTACGGCTACGTCGAGGGCCTGCTCACCGTCGGGTTCGTCGGCGGCGCGGTGATCACCCGGCGCACCTTCGACCCGGCCGCGCTGCTCGCCACGATCGAGGCCCACCGCGCCCACGACGCGCTGCTGATCCCGACGATGACCGCCGAGCTGGTCCGGGTGCAGCGCGAGCGCGGGTACGACCTGTCGTCGCTCACCCACCTGTACTCCTCGGGCGGGGTGTCCCCGCACGGGATCTGGGCCGAGATCGACGAGGTGCTCGCCCCCGGCGAGGTCGTCACCGGCTACGGCATGAGCGAGACGACGGCGTCGACCACCTGCACCTGGCCGGAGGACCCGGCGGAGCGCCGCGCGACGACCAACGGCTGCGTCAAGACCGCGGGCGTGGCCGGTGACCCGGCACTGGGCGGACGCCTCGTCGAGTACCGGGTGCTCGACACCGCGACGCTCGCCGAGCTGCCGACCGGCGCGGCCGGGGAGCTGGTGTGCCGCGGCCCGGGCGTCACCCCCGGCTACTACCGCAACCCCGAGGCCGACGCGGCCGCGTTCCTGCCCGGCGGCTGGCTGCGCACCGGGGACCTGGGCACGTTCGACGCCGACGGCTACCTGCACCTGGTCGGGCGGACCAAGGACAGCTACCGCTGCGGCGGCGAACAGGTCGTGCCCGGCGACGTCGAGGCCGTCCTGGCCCGGCACCCGAGCGTGCACCAGGCGTTCGTCGTGCCGGTGCCCGACGCCCGCAGCGGCGAGGCCGGATGGGCGTGGGTCGTGCCGCGCGCCGGGCACACCGTCGACGCCGGGGTGCTCGTCGCCTGGTGCGCGGAGCACCTGGCCCGGTTCAAGGTGCCCCGGCACGTCGCGGAGATCGCCGTCGACGACGTCCCGCTGACCCCGTCGGGGCGCGCACGGAAGTTCCTGCTGGCCGAGCGGGCGGCGCGGGAGCTGCACCCCGGCGGCTGAGGCGGGTGGGTCAGTCCGCGTCGCGCTCCGCGGCGAGTGCCTTCCCGGCGCGCACGAGCACGTCGAGCTGGGCGCGGTTGTACAGCTCCCGCATCGCCCGGCCCAGGGTCTGCTCCGCCCGCTGCTCCCCGACGGGTGCGTCGGTGTTCGGCGCGACCAGGCCGGGATGGGTCTCGTAGAGCGCACGCAGGTACGGCACCATCCGGTCGGCGAGCTCCTGGCGGGTGGCCTCGTCGGCGTCCGCCGGGAGCGTGTCGAACCGGTCCTGCGTCGGGTCCGGGCGGGCGTCGGCCAGCATGTCCGCGACGGCCTGCAGCCGCTCCGAGCCCAGCACCCGCGGCAGGACGAGGGTGAGCGACCGGTCGGCGTCGGACATCGGCTGGTCCGCGGCCGCGGCGAACTCGGTGGGCAGGTCGGTCGGTGCGGCGCCGTCCAGGATCAGCGCGAGCTCGGCGCGGGCCTGCTGCAGCCGGTCGATGGTGGCGGCCAGCTCGGCGTCCAGCGCGCGGGCGGCCTCCTCCGGGTGGGCGTCGGCCTCGTTCATCTCGGAGATCTGGGCCAGCGAGAACCCGAGGTCGACGAGCCGCTTGATCCGCAGCAGCCGCACCAGGTGCGCCACCCCGTACTGCTTGTAGCCGTTCGCGCGCCGATCGGGCTCGGCCAGCAGCCCGATGTCGTGGTAGTGCCGCACCGCCCGCAGGCTGGTCCCCGCCAGCTCGGCGACCTCACGGGTGCTCCAGGTCACGACGTCCCCCTCGTCCGGTTCCTGCTCCTCCACCACCCTGCCGTATCCGGCGGTCAGCGCCCCGAGTGGGCGTCGGCGTAGTGGTCGAAGAACAGCGCCGCGGTCAGCTCGCCGCGCCCGGACACGCCGAACTTCGCGAACAGCCGCTTGACGTGGTCGAGCACCGTGTACTCGCTCATCCCGCACTCGCGGGCGATCCGCCGGTTCGACGCGCCCCGGGCGAGCGCGGCGAGCACCTGCCGTTCACGTGGGGTGAGGCCCTTGCTGCGCACCACGAGGTCGGCGACCTGGTGCGGGCGCACCTCCTCCACGACGACGGCGAGCGCCCCGCCCAGCGGCGACGCCCGGAACGACAGCCACCGGCCGTCGGTCAGCGGGACCGTGCCCTCGGCCGGCAGGCCCGCGGCCCGGCGCGCCGCGACCGCCTGCACCACCTGCGGGACGGCGTCGCCGCCGAGCAGGGCACGGGCGTCCTCGGACAGGTCGAGCACCCGGCCGTCGGCGTCGGTGAGGATCGTCCCGGCCGGGGCACCGCCGACCAGGTCGCGCCCCGTCCGCACCAGCGCGTCGCGCAGGGCCTCGCCGAGCGGGCGGGCCACCGCCGAGGCCGCGGCGACGTCGGCGGCGGCGAACGTGCCGCCCGCCCGCAGCAGCACCGCCGCGCCCCAGGTGGTGCGGCCGTCGTGCAGCGGCACCCGCAGCTCGTCGGTGAACCCGCGCGGGGCGAGGACGTCGCGGTAGCGGGCGCTGGCCGCCGGGTCCCCGCCGGTGACGGCGCTCAGCGCCCCGGCCCGGCCGGTCGCGGCGACGTCGGTCAGCTTCAGCACGTCGTCGACGCGGTACTCGTTGTCGAACACCGCGTTCTCGAACGCCACGTCGCGTTCGGCGCCCACCAGCACGCAGTCCGACCACAGCAGCGTCGCCGGGTCCAGCACCGCCCACACCGCGAGGTCGGCCGGGACCCGGCGGGCGAGCGCCGCGGCGGCACGGCGACGCAGCTCGGCGTGGTCGGCCACGGGGCCACCCCCCTGGAAGCAGGGATGGGACCGGCACCCGCCGCTCCCTACCGTCGTCCCAGCAGCACACCCCACAGGAGGCCGCCATGGAAGCCAGGATCATCACGACTGACGACGCCGACGCGTTCGGCATGCCGCACACCCGCGCCGTCCCGCTCGCCACCGGCGTCGACACCGGCGACGCCTGGGAGGCACTCGAGCTGACGCTGGGCCCGGGTGCGGCGTCGCCGCCGCACACGCTGTCCGCGGACAAGGTGTTCTACCTGGCCGCCGGCGAGCTCGACGTCGACCTCGACGGCGTCACCCACCGGCTGCGCGCCGGGGACGTCGCGCACGTCCCGGCCGGGGTGCTGCACCGCTACCGGGCCGACACCGACGCCCGGCTGGTCGTGCTGGTGACGGGTGCGACGCAGGTGCCGTTCCTGCGCGGGATGAGCGAGCTCGGGCGCTCCGGCCCGCCCGCGCCGGACGCGGTCGCCGCGCACGCCGCCGGGCACGGGGTGCGGATCGCGGCACCGTCGGCGGGCTGACCGGACGGTCCCCGGGATGCCAGACTGCGCCGGAGGAGGTCGGCATGGCGGTGGTGGTGATCGTCGGCTGCGGCGCGATGGGCTCGGTGTACGCCGGGCTGATGGCCGACGCCGGGCACGAGGTGCACGCCGTCTGCCGGCGCGCCGGGCACACCGCGGCGGTGCGGGAACGCGGCCTGCGGGTGACCGGGCACAGCGGTGACCGCACGGTCGGACTCGCCTCGGCGGTCCTCGACGCCGCCGACGTCACCCTCGACCGGCCCGCGGACCTGGTGATCGTCGCGACGAAGGCCTACGACGTCGCCGTCGCCGCGCGGTCGTGCACGCATCTGGTCGGCCCGGGCACGGTCGTGCAGACCATCCAGAACGGGCTCGGTTCCCCGGAGGTCGCGGCCGCCGAGCTGGACCCGGGGCGGATCGCGGTCGGCGTCGTCGGCGGGTTCGGGGCGTCGCTGCCCGAGCCGGGCGTCGCGCACCACAACGGCATGGAGATGGTCCGCTTCGGCCCCTACGACGGGCTGCCCGCGGCGCAGCTGGAGGCCTCGGCGGAGATCTGGCGCTCGTCGGGCTTCGCGGTCGCGCTCTACACCGACCTGGGCCGGATGGTGTGGGAGAAGCTGGTCATGAACGCGGCGTTCTCCGGCTCGACCTGTCTGACCGGGCTCACCATCGGCGGGGTGCTCGAGGACCCCGACGCCTGGGCCGTCGCCCGCGCCTGCGCGGCCGAGGCCGTCGCGGTGGCGGCGGCGTCCGGGGTGACCCTGCAGGTCGGCGACCCGATCGAGCACGTCCGTCGCCTCGGCGGCGCCATCCCGCACGCCCGCCCGTCGATGCTGCTCGACGCGCTCGCCCGGCACCGCTGCGAGGTCGACGCCATCAACGGGGCGGTGGCCCGCGAGGGCGCCCGGCTCGGCGTGCCGACCCCGGTCAACGACACCGTCGCCCGGACCATCCGGGCCCGCGAGAGGACCTGGCTGTGACCGAGCACCTCATCCGCTACTCCGGCCGCGGCGGCTTCACCCCCGGCGTGATCGCCCGGGCCCAGGGGAGCACCGTCACCACCGAGGACGGCCGGGAGCTGCTCGACTTCACCTCCGGGCAGATGAGCGCGATCCTCGGGCACTCGCACCCGGAGATCGTCGCGACCGTCCGCGACCAGGTCGGGCGGCTCGACCACCTCTACAGCGGGATGCTGTCGCGGCCGGTGCTGGAGCTGTGCGAGCGGCTGTGCGCCTCGGTCGGCGGCGGCCTGGACCGGGCGATGCTGCTGACCACCGGCGCGGAGTCCAACGAGGCCGCGATCCGGATGGCCAAGCTCGTCACCGGCCGGCACGAGATCGTCTCCTTCGCCCGGTCCTGGCACGGCATGACCCAGGCCGCGGCGAACGCGACCTACGTCGCCGGCCGCGCCGGGTACGGGCCCGCCGCCCCCGGCAACTTCGCGCTGCCGGTTCCCGACCGCTACCGCCCCGACCTCGTCGACGACGCCGGGGAGCTCGACTGGCGCCGCCAGCTCGACCTCGGGTTCGCCCTGATCGACGCCCAGTCCGTCGGCAGCCTCGCCGCCTGCATCGTCGAGCCGGTGCTGTCCTCCGGCGGGGTCGTCGACCTGCCGTCGGGCTACCTGGCGGCGCTGCGCGACAAGTGCCACGAGCGCGGCATGCTGTTGATCCTCGACGAGGCCCAGACCGGTCTGTGCCGCACCGGCGACTGGTACGCCCACCAGCGCGACGGCGTGGTCCCCGACATCCTCACGCTGTCCAAGACGCTCGGGGCGGGCCTGCCGCTCGCCGCCGTCCTCACCACGGCCGCGATCGAGCAGGTCGCGCACGAGCGCGGCTTCCTGTTCTTCACCACCCACGTCAACGACCCCCTCCCGGCGGCGGTCGGGCTCACCGTGCTCGACGTGCTCACCCGCGACCGGCTCGACCTGCGCGCCCGCGAGCTGGGCACGCTGCTGCAGGACGGTCTGCGGGACCTGGCCCGCACGACCGGGATGATCGGCGACGTCCGCGGCCGCGGCCTGCTGGTCGGGCTGGAGCTGGCGGGCTCCGACACCGACGCGCTCGGGGCGGCCGTCACCGCGCGGTGCGCCGAGCTGGGACTGCACATGAACATCGTGCAGCTGCCCGGCATGGGCGGGACGTTCCGGATCGCGCCGCCGCTGACCGCGACCGAGGCCGAGATCCGCCGCGGCGTGGACATCCTCGGCACGGCCCTGGGGGAGGTGGCTCAGCCCTCGACGGCGGCCGCGAGCCGGTCCAGCGTCGCGGCGAGCCCGTCGGCGTCGACGACGGGCAGGTAGGGCAGCAGCCGCTCCAGGGTGACCTCGGACCAGTCGTAGACGTGGGTGACCCGGGTGCCGTCGCCCTCGGGGGCGAGGTGATGGGCCCAGCGCTGCCCGCCCCGGTCGCCGCCGTGGGTGGCGGGCGCCCACTCGATCTCGCGGTCCTCGACGAAGGCGACGACGTGGTTGTCGACCAGGTAGTCGCCCATGTCGCGGCCGTGCATCTCCATCACGAACACGTCCCCGGCGCCGGTCAGCCTGCCCTCGGTGCGCGACCGGAGCACCGTGCCCGAGGCGTCGATCTCCGGGTGCCGGGCGGGGGTGGCGAGCAGGTCGAACACCGCCGACGGCGGCGCGGCGACGTGACGGCTGGCGCTCAGCGACTTCTCGGTCATGGGGCCCGGATACCCGTCAGCGCGGCGTGACGATCAGCAGCTTCCCGTCGGGCCGGACCCGGACAGCCGCCCCGGCCGGGTCGCCGGCGAGCAGTTCCAGCAGCTCGTCGTCGCGGCCGCAGCCGACGAACCGCGCACCGCCGTCGTCGAGCCGGCCGACGACGACCGCGTGCCGGCTGCCGTCGCGGTCGTGGCGCACCGTCCAGGTCTCGACGGTCGCGGTGCCGTCGGCGGCGGTCGTCGTCGGGACGGTGGGCACGGCGTCGAGCCGGGCCTGGAGTGCGGCACTGTCGTCGTCGCGCCAGGGGGTGGGGCGGGTGGAGTAGACCCCGGCGGAGTACTTGGACAGGAACCCGCCGTTCGCACCGACCAGGCCGTACGTGCCCGGGTCGGCCCGCAGGCGTCGCACGACCTCGGCGACCGCGTGCATCGAGTAGTCGTTCCCCGGCCCGCCGAAGAACGGCAGCCCACCGGTGACGGTGAGCCTGCGCGGGTCGTCGGCGGCCAGCCCGAGGGGGTCGGCGACCGAGGACACCGCGATCGGGAAGCAGGAGTACAGGTCGATCGCGGCCAGGTCGTCCACGCCGGTCCCGGCGCGGTCGAGGGCGCGCCGGACGGCGGCCTCGGCGGCCGGGTAGGCGCCCAGGTCGGGGCGGTCGAGCACGGCGCGCTCGGTGAGGTCGGCGTGGCCGTGCAGGAACACCCACCGCTGCGGGTCGATCCCCAGGTCGTGGGCGGTGCCGACCGAGGTGAGGAGGACCGCGGCGCCCTGGTTGACCTGGTCGCGCGAGACGAGGAACCGCGGGTACGGGTCGGTGATCATCCGGTTGCGGTCGTCGGCGGTGACGAGCTCGTCGGGCTTGCGGACCTGTGGCGCGGCGGCGTGCGGGTGCCCGGCGGCGACCCGGGTGAACGGCGCGAACAGCTCGCCCATCCCGTGGGCGTAGGCGTCCCGGCCGAGGCCGAGCCGGGCGCGTCGGGCGTTCTCGCACAGCGCGTAGTAGGCGGCGGGGGAGAGCACGCCGTGCGCCTCGGCGACCGGGCTGCGCAGCTCCGAGCCGTACCCGCGGTCCTCCAGCGTGCCGCCGACGTGCTCGCCGTGGTCGGGCCGCTCGGCCTCGGGGCGCGACATCAGGTCCCGCACGGTCGACATCGCCTCGGCCCCGACGAGCAGCACCGCCCCGGCCTCCCCGCGGGCGATCGCGCCGGCGAACTCGGTGACCAGCCGCTGCGGGGACTGCCCGCCGACGACGTCGAGCACCGCCCGCCGCGGGTCGGCGCCGACGCGGCGGGCGACCGCGCGCGGGTAGTTGTCCGCCCGGCCCAGCGGCGCGACCGCCCCGGGCACCGACATCTCGAACTGCCGCACCCCGGCGACGACGGTCAGCGCCGCCGCGACCGCGGCCGGGTCGGCGCCGGTGTCGGCGAGCGCCGCGGCGGCCGCGGCGGCGCCGAGCCCGACCGGTGACAGGGCGGCGTAGCCGGGCTCGCCGATCCGCTCCGAGGCCTCTCCGACCCCGACGACGACGGGTGTCCGCGGGTCGAGGCTCATCGGACCAGCCCCGCCAGCGCGGCGATGCGCTGCTCGCAGCCGCGCGCCATCTCCCGGGTGATCTCACCCGCGCCGCGCAGCTCGGTGAACGCGCCGACGACCTGCCCGACGAAGAACGACTGCAGCTCCGTCGCTCCCGGGTTCCCGGCGTCGGCGGCGGCGTCGATGCTCGACCAGGCCTGCAGGGTGAGCAGCGGCTGCAGCGGCATCGGCAGCGGCGCCGGCGCGCCGGGTGCGGACCACGCGTCGTGGTAGGCGCTGCGCAGCTGCCGGGCGGGCTTGCCGGTCCGGGCGGGGGAGCGGACGGTGTCGCCGCTGCCCGCGGCGAGGAACTTGCGCTTCACCGACTCCGGCGCCACGTCCTCCACACTGGACAGCCACACCGAGCCGCACCACACCCCGGCCGCGCCGAGCGCGAGCGCGGCGGCCATCTGGTCGCCCGAGGCGATGCCGCCCGCGGCCAGCACCGGACGGTCCCCGGCGACGCCGACGATCTCCGGGGTCAGCACCGTCGTCGCGATCGTGCCGGTGTGCCCACCGGCCTCGGTGCCCTGCGCGACGAGCACGTCGACCCCGGCCGCGAGCTGCCGTTCGGCGTGCCGGCGGGTCCCGACCAGCGCGGCGACGGCCATCCCGGCGTCGTGCGCGCGCTCCACGAGGTGCGGCGGCGCGGTACCGAGCGCGTTCGCGACGAGCGCCGGCCGGTGGGCGAACACCGCGTCGAGCTGGGCCTCGGCGCCGCGCCGGCTCATCCCCGCCGCGATCGCGTCGCGCCCGGGGTCGACCGGCAGCCGCGGGATGCCGTAGCGGTCGAGCAGGTCGTCGACGAAGGCGAGGTGCTCGGCCGGGAGCTGCGCACGCAGCGTGGCGACCAGGTCCTCCCGGTCGGCACCGGTGTCGGCGGTCTTCTCCGGGACGAGCAGGTCGACCCCGTAGGGGCGCCCGTCGAGCTGCTCCTCGATCCAGGTCAGCTGCGCGTCGAGCTCCTCGGCGGTGTAGGAGACCGCGGCGAGCACCCCGAACCCGCCGGCGCGGCTCACCTCGGTCACCACCGCGGGGGACCGGTTGAACCCGACGATCGGGTGCTCGACGCCCAGCAGATCGGTCAGCGCTGTCCTGATCACACCGGTGAGCGTATTACGGACGGACACCGTCCATAAGTGGGTCGGTGGTCACAGCACCGTCTGGCAGGATCGCCGCCGTGCCCCCGCCGTCGCGCCGCAGCGGACGTCCGCGCGACCCGGACGTCGACCGTCGCGCCCTCGCCGCCGCCCGCGAGGTCTACGGCGAGCGCGGCTGGTCCGGGCTGTCGCTGGAGGAGGTGGCCCGCCGGTCGTCGATCGGGAAGGGGTCGCTGTACCTGCGCTGGCCGACCCGGGCGGCGCTGCTGGTGGCCGCGGTGCGTGACCGGGCCCGGTTCGTCGCCGACATCGACACCGGCTCGCTGCGCGAGGACCTGGTGACCTTCGCCGAGCTGTGGACGGCGTTCGCCACCAGCGACGACGGCCGGCTGGTCGAGCGGCTGCTCGTCGACTCCCACCGGGTCCCGGAGATCGCGGGCGCGCTCGCCGACGACGCCTATCCCGAGCACGTCCGTGGCGCCCGGACGATGGTGCGCCGCGGCATCGAGCGCGGCGAGCTCCCGGCCGGGACGTCGGTGGCGCTGGTCGCGGACCTGGTCGCGGGGGCGGTGCGCAACCACGTCGCGACCACCCCCGCGCACCTCGCCGCCCGCGACGACGCCCGCGGCCACGCGGCCGCGGTCGTCGACACCGTCCTGGCCGGGGTACGGGCGCGGGCTCAGCCCTCACCGTAGGCGGCGGCGATCTCCTGCGGCCCGGCCCACCGGCTGTAGGTGGGGCCCTGCGGCCAGCCCTCGGGGGAGTCCTGCCAGACCTCCTGGCGGCCGTAGGGCAGCACGTCGACCAGCGGGAACAGGTGGGACAGCTGCTCGGTGCCGCGGCCGTCGGTGTGCCAGGTGCGGAAGACGCGGTCGCCGTCGCGCAGGAACACGTTGACCGCGAAGCCGCCCCCGGGCGGGGCGCCGACGTCGGTGCCGAAGCTGCTGTCGGCCGTCGAGTACCAGGTCATGGTGTTGCCGACGCGACGCCGGTAGGCCAGCGCCTCGTCGATCGGGCCCTGGGTGACGATCACGAAGCGGGCGTCGAACTTCTCCAGGCCGGCGAGCCGGGTGAACTGCGAGGTGAACCCGGTGCACCCGCCGCACTGCCAGTCGGCGCCGTCGTGCCACATGTGGCTGTAGACGATCAGCTGCGGGTGGCCGTCGAAGATCTCGGCGAGGCGGACGGGGCCGTCCTCGCCGCGCAGGACGTAGTCGGGCATCTCGACCATCGGCAGCCGGCGACGGGCGGCGGCGATGGCGTCGAGCTCGCGGGTGGCGGCCTTCTCCCGGACGCGCAGCGCGGCGAGCTCGCGCTCCCAGGTGGCGGTGTCGACGACGGGGGGCAGGGCGGCGGTGGTCGGCTCGGTCATGTGAGGGGTGACCGGCGTCGCGCCCGGAACTCATCGCTCACAGACCGGGCACAGGGAGTCGACAGCATCGCGACAGTGCCGGGACCGACGGTGATGCCAGTACGCCCCGACCCCGAGGAGATCGTCCGTGAGCACCGCGACCCCGGTCCGGCCGGGACGGCACCGCGCCGCCCCTCCGCAGTCCGCCCCGCCCCCCGACACGCGCCCCGGGACGGTCTCGGCGGGCGCTCCACGCTGGGCGCGGCCCGGGCTGGTGGTGCTGCTCGCCGCGACCGCGCTGCTGTACCTGTGGGACCTGTCGTCGTCGGGCTGGGCGAACGACTTCTACGCCGCCGCGGTGCAGGCCGGGACGCAGTCTCCGACGGCGTGGCTGTTCGGGTCGCTGGACTCCGGGAACGCGATCACCGTCGACAAACCGCCCGCGGCGCTGTGGGTGATGGTGGCCTCGGCGCGGCTGTTCGGGTTCTCCTCGTGGAGCCTGCTCGTGCCGCAGGCCCTGATGGGTGTGGGCGCGGTGGCCCTGCTGCACGCGACGGTGCGGCGGTGGGCCGGGCCCGCCGCGGGTCTGCTCGCGGGCGCGGCGCTGGCGCTGACCCCGGCGGCGGTGCTGATGTTCCGGTTCGACAACCCGGACGCGCTGCTGACGCTGCTGCTGGTCGTCGCGGCCTGGGCCACCTCGCGCGCCGTCGACGCCGCCTCGGTGCGGACGTCCACCTGGTGGCTGGTCGCGGCCGGGTCGGCGGTCGGGTTCGCGTTCCTCACGAAGATGGGGCAGGCGCTGCTGGTCGTCCCGGCGCTCGGGCTGGTGTACCTGGTCGCGGGCTCGCCGCGGCTGCGGACCCGGATCCTGCAGCTGGGTGCCGCGGTGGCGGCGATGGTCGTCTCCGCGGGGTGGTTCATCGCGCTGGTGGAGCTGTGGCCCGCGTCCGACCGGCCCTACATCGGCGGGTCGACGACGAACTCGCTGCTCGAGCTCGCGCTGGGCTACAACGGCCTCGGCCGGCTGCTCGGCGGCACCGGCAACGGTGGCGGCGCCGGCGGGGGTGGCGGTGGTGGCGGTGGTGGTGGCAACACCGGCTTCGGCGGCTCGGCCGGTCCGCTGCGGCTGTTCACCGGTGAGCTCGCCTACGAGATCTCCTGGCTGCTGCCGGCCGCGCTGATCCTGCTCGTCGCCGGGCTGTGGGTCACCCGGCGGGCGCCGCGGACCGACCGGACCCGCGCGGCGCTGCTGCTGTGGGGTGGCTGGACGCTCGTCACGGCGGCGGTGTTCTCGATGATGAGCGGCACGATGCACCCGTACTACACGGTGGCGCTGGCCCCGGGGCTCGCCGGAGTGGTGGCCGTCGGCGGGGCGGCGCTGTGGCGGGAGCGGGGTGCCCGGTGGGCGCGGATCGTCGCCGCGACGACGGTGCTCGTCACCGGTGGCTGGGCGGTCGCGCTGCTGGTGGTGAGCGCGGAGTCCTTCTCCTGGCTGTGCTGGCCGGTCGGGGTGGTCACGGTGGTCGCGGCGGGGCTGATGCTCGCGCCCGGCCGGGGACGCGCGGTGGTGCGGTCCGGTCTGGTCGCGGTGCTGGTGGCGGGGATGCTCGGGACCGGGGTGTACGCGGTGGCGACGGCGTCGACCGGGCACACCGGCAGCATCCCCTCGGTCGGGACGGTGTCGAGCTCGTTCGGCACCACCGCCGGTTCGTCCGGTGGTCCCGGCTCGGGCCCGGGATCGGCCGGTCCGGGGGGTCCGGGTGCGGCCGACGGCACGGGTGGGTTCGGTGGTGCCGGGGGAACGGCCCCGGGACAGGGCGGTGGTGGACCCGGCTCCGGCGGCGCGACCTCGGCGGAGCTGACCTCACTGCTCGCCGCGACCCGGTCCTCGTCCGGAACGACCTGGGCGGCCGCGGTCGCCACCTCCCAGACCGCGGCGTCGCTGGAGCTGGCGAGTGGGACCGCGGTCATGTCGACCGGTGGGTGGGCCGGCAGCGACTCCGCCGTCACCCTCGCCGAGTTCCGGTCCGACGTGGAGCAGGGCCGGATCGCCTACTACGTGGCGGGCGGCCAGGGCGGCGGCCCCGGTGGGCAGAGCGACTCGACGAGCAGCCGGATCGCGACCTGGGTCGCCGAGCACTACACGGCGACGACCGTCGGTGGTCAGACCGTCTACGACCTGTCCGCCCCGACCTCCTGACACGCTCGTCGCCACCTCGCGCACCCCATCGGATCGGTGGGGTGCGCGCGGCGTTGCCGGTGGGTATGTGCCCGGGCGAGGGGCTGTATCCGGTCCCGGCCCCGCTCCCGGTCCCGGCCGAGCCAGGCCCGACGTAGCCAGGCCCGACGGATGCGGGGACGGCGCCGACCACATGCCGGTCCGATGGGCCGGCGGCGGGCGGGTGGCGCGTGGCGACGCGACGTAGCCCGGCCCGACGCAGCCCGGCGTGCACGCCGGCGCCGCGACGGGGCGGTCGTCGGCGTCGAGGTCAGGTCGGTGCGCGCGGTGGTGGTGCGGGCGGCAGTGGTGGTGCCGGACCGCAGTACCTGTGCCCGGTCGGTGTCACGGTGACCACGATGCCGTCGGGTGCGCGGAAGACCTGCCACCCGGGTTGTTCGCGGACGTGGTTGTGGAACTCGCAGACTCCACGTCCGTTGTCCAGCTCGGTGCGTCCGCCGTCGGCGTCGCGGTGGATGTGGTCGAGGTGGCGGACGGGTGCGTCGCAGTAGGGCTCGGTGCACTGGTTCCCGGCGCGGGCTTTGACGAGGGTGGCGAGGAGTCCGGTGAAGGTGCGTTTGCGGGAGTCGCCGCCGATGACGATGCCCTGGTCGGTGAGCAGTCTGCGCAGGGATTTCGTCCCCTCGGGGGTGGCGAGCAGGTCGGCCGGGACCGGTCCGAAGCCGGGGATCTCGGCGGGGAGCGGGGAGGTCGGGTCGAGCAGGGCCTGGATCGGGACGGTGACCTGGACTTCGAGGTTCACCGCGGTCGCGGTGGCCTGTCCGGTCACCCGCTCCACCAGGGTGTCGGCCAGGACCTGTCCGCGGGTGCGGGTCAGGGGTTCGGGGTCGATCTGGATCTCGACGAACGCTTTCTGCAGCGCGGCCAGGCAGGCGGCGCCCTGTTCGACCGGGACGTAGGCGGTGAGGTAGCTCATCGCATCCGGTGCCGGGCGCAGTGTCACTCGGCGTTCGGCCTTGGCGGCGTGGACGCGGGCGCGGAAGCGGTCGGGGGCGATCTCGGCGACCAGACGCCGGGTCATCGCCCGCAGCCGCCCGATGCCGTACCGGGTGAGGTCGCGGACGGCGGCGAGCCGGGAGTCGACCCGCGCCCGCTGGGTGGTGTTCAGGTCGCGGCACTCGACGGCGATCGCGGACACCTTCGCGGCGCTGAGCTCGCCGGCTCGGTGCAGGCCACGGATCCAGTCGAGCCCGGAATGCAGGTCCCGGGCGTTCGCCGCCCGGGTTCGGGCCTCGGCGGTGGAGACCCGGCAGGCCAGCTGGATCTGGGCGACCACGCTGCGGTGGAGCTTCTCGGGATCCAGGTCGGCCGGGCCGTTCTCCACGTGGGAGCGGGCGAAGGCCCGGATCCGGGTGGACTGGAGCGCGGCGAGCGAGGCCTGGAGGGCTTCGATCTCCTGGATCTGGTCGACCAACTCCGACTCGGACCACGCGCAGGTGTCGGCGCTGAGGGCCTGTTCGACGAGGAACCGGAGCAGAGTGAGATCACCGGAGGGGAACCCGCCGCCGGGCACGCCGGTGGCGTGGGCGGGTGGTTCCTGGGTCGCGGTCACACCATCGACGATACTCGAACGTGTGTTCGATCGCCAGTTCGCGTTCGCGATCGCGAATCCGTGGCCTGCGGCGATGCGGACCGTTCGCGGCGGTGCCTTGTGGTGTGGTGGCCGCGCGCGGAAAGGGGACAGTGAGATGCCGACCGGCTGCATCGTGAGGTGGCGCGAGAGGGACGGCCGCACCGGGTACCCGTCGTGACGGCGTGGCCGCCACCGGCAGGAGGTGGCGAGGACGGATCGCAGACGGCTCCGGGCACTGGCCCGGGCCGGGGTCCGGCGACCGCGCCGGGGGACGACGCGCGGACGAGTGCGGCCATCGGAGTGACGCTGCCACCCGGCCGACGCGACCCGGAACCACGGAGCCCGACAGGGACCTCAGCCCCACTTCTCCCGCACCGAGGTGAACACCTTCTGCCCGTACGAGAACTCCACGACGTTCCCGTCCGGATCGGTCAGCGCGCAGATGTACCCCACCGGCCCCGGCATCTGCCGCGGCTCCCAGTGCAGGCACCCCGCGTCCCGGGCGCGGTCGGCGGCGGCGTCGACGTCGTCGCGGGTCGGCACCTCGATCCCCAGGTGGGCGAAGGGGCGCAGCAGCCCCAGCTCGCCACCCTGCTCGGCGTCGAACGACACCAGGACCAGCACCATCGGCGTCTCCACCTGACCGGCGTTGGACAGCCAGGCGCTCCGCCCGGCGTCGTCGGAGAAGCGTTCGACGACGGTGAGAGGTGTCATCGTCGTGTAGAAGTCGATGGCGGCGTCGAGGTCGCCGGTGGGCAGCGCGACGTGGGTCCACCGCGCCTCGGTCAGCTGTGCGTCGGTCACGGGGATTCTCTACCCGACGACGCCGCGGTCGTGCAGCCCGCCGATGGTGCGCTCGTCGAGACCGAGGACGTCGGCGAGCACCTCGTCGGTCTCCCGGCCCAGCTCGGGGGCGGCGCCGGGGTCACCGTGGTCGGCGTCCCACCGGATCGGCGAGCGCGCGGTGATGCCGGTGGCGCCACCGGGCAGCGCCAGGTCGGCGAGCAGCGGGTGCCCTCCGGCGCGGTGTTCGGCGACGACGTGGGTCATCCCCTGGTAGCGGCCCCACAGCACCCGCGCGGTGTTCAGCTCGGACTCGACGGTCGCCGAGTCGCGCGCGGCGAACCACGGCCGCAGCACCGCCGCGATCGTCTCGCGCAGCCGGTAGCGCTCGGTCTCCGAGGTCAGGTCGGCGTCGAGGGCGGGCTCCAGTGCGGCGAACACGTCGCCGGTCCCGGTGACCGACACCAGCGCGTTCCACTGCGCCGGGGTCAGCGCGACGACCATCACCCGGTTCCCGTCGGAGCAGGCGAAGTCGACGCCGAAGCTGCCGTAGACGTGGTTGCCGTGCCGCGGCCGCTCGTGCCCGCGCTCGTCGGCCTCGGAGAGCCACCCCAGGTTGGCGACGCCGGCCAGCGCCACGTCGGACAGCGCGATCTCGGAGTACACCCCGGCACCGGTGCGGGAGCGCTGGTACACCCCGGCGAGCACGGCCGTCGCGACCGACATGCCGGTGACCAGGTCCCACGCGGGCAGCACGTGGTTGACCGGAGCCGCGCCCTCCTCGCTGCCGGTGATCTGCGGGATCCCGACCTCGGCGTTGACGGTGTAGTCGACGGCGGGGCGGCCGTCCGGGTAGCCCTGCACGCGCACGTGCACCAGGTCCGGGCGACGCGCGACGAGCGCGTCGTTGGCCATCCAGCGGCGGCCCACGACGTTGTCGACGAGGACACCGCGGTCCGGGCCCGGCGCCGTCGCCAGGCCGAGGACGAGCTCGCGGCCCTCGTCGGAGCGCAGGTCGATGCTGATCGACCGCTTGCCCTTGTTCAGCGATGCCCAGTAGTAGGAGTCGCCGGTGCCGTGCCCGGCGGCGGGCCAGCGACCGTGGTCGGGGCCGCCCCCGAGCGGGTCGATGCGGATGACCGAGGCCCCGAGCTGCGCGAGCGTCATGCCACCGGTGGGACCGGCGACGAAACTCGCGCACTCGACGACGTGCAGACCGGAGAGCGGGCGCGACATGGCGACCATCCTGCCCGGCGGTGCGGCCGGACGGATCAGAGGTGTTCGATCAGCCGCTGACGGGCCAGGCGCTCGACCATCTCGGGGAGCGCCGCGGCGGAGACGACGTCGAGGTCGCGGCGGGAGCCGCGCACGACGTGGTCGACGAGGTCCTGGGTGAAACGGCCGGCGAACTCGGCGGTGAGCCGGTCGACGGCGCCCCGGACGGTGGGGTCGGTGACGGGTGGGTGGACGGAGGCCTGCACAGGAGTGGTCGTTTCGGTCGAGGTGGTGTCCGGTACGCGGCGGAGTGCCGCGCCGCGCGGGTTCGCGCGGTGCCGGTACGGGTTCGGTGGCACCGGCCGTGGCCGGGGCGCCGGGTGGGCGCCTCCCGGGGACGGTCCGGGCGGTTGGTCACGGCCGGCGTGTCACCGGGCGCGATCGACTGAGACCACCGTATCGGACATACGGGTGGCGCGTCGACCGATTACGCGGGCCCCGGCCGGTCGCGGTCGAGGTGGACCTCGCGGTCCGGCTCGACCGCGGCCACCCCGGTGACCGCCCGCAGGGCGTCCGGGTCGTCGCACGTCCCGACGACCACCCCGACCCCCGTGAGCACCTTCTCCACCTGCAGCCCGGCGGCCGCGCAGGCCCGCGCGACGTCGTCGGCGACGTGCCCGTCGGCCACCGACACCAGCAGCCTCCCGGTCGTGCTCATCGGCCAGGGGCCCGGACGAGGCCCGCGCCGACGTCGCCCGAGGGCAGCGGCAGCCGCTGGGCGGCCTGCGTGAGCTGGGTCCACAGGTCACGCCCGCGGGCCCCGGTGCGCTGCGACCACAGCGCCGCGATCCCGGAGACGTGCGGGGTGGCCATCGAGGTGCCCGAGATCGTGTTGGTGCGCTGGGGCATCGGCCACGACGAGTAGACGTCCACACCGGGACCGGCGATGTCGACCTGCCCGCCCTCGACCGCGGAGCTGGCCGCGGAGAAGTCGGCGATGGCCAGCGCGGCGTCCACCGCGGCGACCGCCATGATCGACGGGCTGTTCGCCGGGACGCCGACGAAACCGACGTTCCCGGTCGAGCGCTCGGCGTTGTTGCCGGCCGCGGCGACGATCAGGGTGCCCGCGTCCAGCGCGCGCCGCCCGGCGTTCTCGTAGGCGGCGGAGACCTCGTTCAGGTCCGCGCCCAGCGACATCGACACGACCTGCGCGCCGGAGGAGATCGCCCACTCGATGCCCTCGAGGATGCCGGCGTCGGTGCCGGAGCCGTCGTCACCGAGCACCTTGCCGACCAGGATCCTCGCCTCGTGGGCGATGCCGTAGCGGCGTCCCGAGCCGGGGGCCAGCGGCCCGCAGGAGGTGCCGATGCAGTGCGTGCCGTGCCCCTGCACGTCGGCGACCTCCTGGCCGTCGACGAACGAGCGCGACTCGATCTGCCGCCCGGCGAAGTCGGGGTGACCGAGGTCGAGGCCGGTGTCGAGGACGGCGACGGTGATCCCGGCGCCGGTCTCGGCGGCGACGTCCGCGCCGGTGGCCTGCAGCCCCCAGGTGACCTGGTCGTTGTCGGCGAACCGGGCCGCGACGGGCGCGTCGGCGGTCTCCGACGCGGCGGCCCGCTCGGCCAGGAAGCCCGCCGCGTCGGCGAACCCGCGCAGGTAGTCGGCGCTCAGCCCGGGCCCGGACAGGGCGCGCAGCACACGTTCGGGCTCCACCGACAGCACCCGGCGGTCGGCCCGCACGGTGCGCAGCCGGGCCGGGTCCAGCTCGGCGACGGCGACGCCGAGCCGGGCGAACAGCGTCGGGTGGACCCCCGGGGTGTCGTCGCGGCTGCTGGTCACCTCGGACAGACCGGTCAGCTCCGCCACCGCCGAGCGTGCCGTGTCGTGGTCGGCCAGCAGGTCGTCGCTGAGCACCAGCAGGTACCGGCCGGTCAGCGTGCCTGCGGTCCGGCCCGGGACGGCCGCGTGCGGGTCCACCATGTCGCCTCCGTCGATCGACTCGTGACCACCCATCGTGCCCCAGTGATCGCGCTCCGGCACGGTCTGCGGGCGAACGGGTGGTGACGGCTCAGGGCTGCTGCCCGACCGTGTCCGCCAGCAGCGCCTCGGCGACCACGTGCAGCTTCCGGTTCGTCTCGTGCGAGAGCCGGCGCAGCAGGGTGAACGCCTCGTCGGCGGAGCAGCCGCGCTGGGCCATCAGGGCCCCCTTCGCCTGCTCGATGCTGACGTGCCGGGCGAAGCGGGCCCGCAGGTGGCTGTTCTCGGTGTCCAGGGCGCGGGCCAGCGCCGCGGCGGCGAGGTCGCTGCCGTCGGGGCCGGGGCTGATCAGGCCGGTGACGTCCTCGATGTGGTGCAGTACCCCGATGACCCGCCCGTCCGGGGCGACCAGCGGGGAGTTCACAGTGACCCACACCCGTTCGACGAAGCCGGACGTGCCCGTCGCCGCGGGCACGTCGTGACGCTGCACCGGCAGGTGGTCGCGCAGCCCGAGGCGCAGCACCCGCGACAGCGACGCCGTCAGCCGCGCGACGCCGTCGGCGCCGGGCTGGTGCGGGTTGTCCGGCAGCGCGGCCGTCAGCGGCCTGCCGACCAGCTCGCCGGGCGCGCGCAGGGTCGCCGCGCAGAAGGCCGCGTTCGCCCCCACGACCGTGAGCTCCCCGTCGACGACCACGTACGGGGAGCGCGTGGCACGGAACGCGGGATCGTCGCAGCAGGCGCGCAGGATCTGCGCGTCCGAGGACCCGGAAAGCATCTCGACCTCCGCCGCGCCGGAAACGCGACGGTTCGGCGGGTGCCGCGGCGAGCGGCACCGGAGGCCTGGCCCGGCGCGTCCGGCAGATGATGTCTGCGCGGAAACGGTTCCCGGGGCGGACCCCGGGATGCCGGGCCGGTTGCTTGACCCTGCGTGCACGCGTCCGGAACCTGACGGTTCGCGGACGTCGGGAAGAACGTTAGGACAGTGCGTCACACCTGCTGACAGCGGGTGTCCGATTACTCCGGACGCCGCGTTCGCGACCCCCGGATGCAGTGACCGGATAGTCCAATCCATATCCGAAGTTACGGTAGGGTCGCGTCGACCCCACCCGGAACGCCCCCAGGAGCAACGATGCTCGGTCTGATGCAGGACCGTCCCCTGACGCTGCCGCACGTCTTCCACCGTGCCGAGCAGTACTTCGGACACAAGGAGATCGTCACCGCCACCCCGGCGGGGACGGTCCGCACCACCACGGTCGCCGAGTGGGCCGTGCGCACCCGCCGGCTGGCCACCGTGCTCGACACCCTCGGCGTCTCGGCCGACGGCCGGGTCGGGACGTTCTGCTGGAACACCGACCGGCACCTGGAGCTGTACCTGGCGGTGCCGTGCACCGGCCGGGTCCTGCACACGCTCAACCTGCGGCTGTTCCCCGACCAGCTCGTCTACGTGGCCGACCACGCCGAGGACGAGGTCGTGTTCGTCGAGCGCTCCCTGCTCGGCCTGTTCTGGCCGCACGTGGACCGGATGACCACGGTGCGCCACGTCGTCGTCATCGACGACGGCGCGCCGACCGAGATCCCCGACGACCCGCGGATCCGGCTCTACGAGGAGCTCCTGGCCGCGGCCGAGCCGTTCGCGGGCCGGTTCGTCGTCGAGGACGAGAACACCGCCGCCGCCATGTGCTACACCTCCGGCACCACCGGCAACCCCAAGGGCGTCGTCTACTCGCACCGCTCGACGCTGCTGCACTCGCTCGCGACCCTGTTCGCCGACGGCGTCGGGCTCTGCGAGCGCGACGTGGTCCTGCCGGTCGTCCCGATGTTCCACGCCAACGCCTGGGGCCTGCCCTACGGCTGCCTGCTCGCCGGCACCTCGCTGGTGCTGCCCGGGCCCGGCATGACCCCGGACGCGGTCCTGACACTGATCCAGGACCACCGGGTCACCGTCGCCGCGGGCGTCCCGACGATCTGGATGGGCCTGCTGCCCAAGCTCGGCGAGTATGACTGCTCGTCGCTGCGGATCCTGCTCTGCGGCGGCTCGGCGGTGCCGAAGTCGATGTCGGAGGGCTTCCGCGCCGCGATCGGCCTGCCGGTCCTGCAGGGCTGGGGGATGACCGAGACCTCGCCCGTGGCGACCCTGGGCGTGCTGCGCTCCCAGCACGACGACCTGTCCGACGACGACAAGGCCACCGTGCGCGCCCTGCAGGGCCCCCCGGTCCCGCTCGTCGACCTGCGCATCGCCGACCCCGAGACCGGTGCCGAGCAGCCCTGGGACGGCACCACCAGCGGTGAGGTGCAGGTGGCGGGCCCGTGGATCGCCTCGGAGTACTACCGCGGCGAGGGCGGCGGCACGCAGTTCACCTCCGACGGCTGGCTGCGCACCGGCGACGTCGCCGTCGTCGACGGCTCGGGCTACGTCAAGCTCGTCGACCGCACCAAGGACCTGGTCAAGTCCGGTGGTGAGTGGATCAGCTCGGTCGAGCTGGAGAACGAGATCATGGCGCACCCGAAGGTCGCCGAGGCCGCGGTCATCGCGATCCCGCACGAGCGCTGGGTGGAGCGCCCGATGGCGTGCGTCGTGGTGAAGGACGGCGAGACCCTCACCGCCGACGAGCTCATCGCCTTCCTCACCGACCGGGTCGCCAAGTGGTGGCTCCCCGACGCCGTCGAGTTCATCGACGAGGTGCCCAAGACGAGCGTCGGCAAGTTCTCCAAGAAGACCCTGCGGGAGAAGTTCGAGGGCTACTCGCTGAGCTGAGCGGCCGCCTCGCGGTCCGTGGTCCCGGTGCGTGGCGCCGGGACCACGGCCGCGCCGCCCTGCTCGGGGATGACACCGTCCGGGACGGCCGCGGCGGCCCCGGCGAGCAGGTCGAGGCAGTGCACCTCGCCGCACCCGTCGCCGACGACCACCGTCCCGCCCCCCACCGCGACCGCGGTCAGCGGCGCGTCCAGCGGCACCCGGCCGAGCGCCGTCGCCGAGGTCAGGTCCCACAGCACCGCCGTGCCGTCCGAGCCCGCGGTCACCGCGCGGCACCGGCCCGCACCGGCGGCCGCGGTCAGGTGCGCCGCGTCGGCGCGCACCGTCGTCACCGTGGCCGACCCGGCCCGCCAGACGTGCACCCGGCCGTCGGCGTCGCAGACCACGCCGTGGCAGCCGTCGTCGTCGACGGCGACGGCGGTGACCAGCCCGGCCGGCAGCGCCACCGTGACCACCTCCGCCGAGGCGGGCCGCCAGCAGGCCAGCAGGCCGTCCGCGGCGAGCAGCACCGTCGCCCCGCCGGGGGTCGGCGCGGCCACCCGCGGTGCCGACGGCAGCCGGGTGGTGCGGAAGGCCCGCCCGCTGCGCGCGTCGCGCACGGCGACCGTGCCGTCCGGCTCACCGGTCACCACCAGCGCGCCCCGCCCGGCCAGCACACGGCCGGGCAGCGACACCGCACCGGCCCGCACCCCGGTCGTCGCGTAGCGCTCCTCGACGGTCGCGGTCCCGGTGACCGCGAACAGCCTCGTCCCGGACGGGTCGAACCACAGCGGGCCCGCACCGGCCGGGACGCCCCAGCGACGCGCGCCGGTGGCCGGGTCGTGCGCGAGCAGCCCGTCGGAGCGGCGACCGGCCGAGACGACCAGGCCCGTGCCCGCGGCGACCGCACCGACCGCGGGGGAGACCCCGGCGTGCCCGCCGGCACCCGGCCGGGCCCGTGCCGGGTCCCAGACCAGGACACGGCCGTGGTCGTCCCCGGACGCGACGACGGTGCCCGCGGCGTCGGCGGTGACCGCCCGCACCGCGGCGCCGTGCCCGGCGAGCTCGGCGACCGGGCCGGGGCCGGTGGTCGGGACGAGCTGCACGGTCCCGTCCACCCGCCCGACGACGACCCGGCCCTCACCGGCGCACGCGGCCGCGGTGACCGCGACGCCGTCGCCGGGGACGTCGAGCCGCACCGCGTCCTGCGGCACCCCGTCGACCAGCGCGAACACGTGCAGCGCGCCGTCGGCGGTGGCCGCGAGCAGCTGCCCCGCCGTCGGCACCACCACGGCGACCACGGCGGGCCCGCCCTCCAGCAGCCCCAGCGGGGCCCCGGTGGCCGGGTCCCAGGACCGCAGCGTGCCGTCCACCCCGCCGGACACGACGGTGCCCTGGCCGGTCGCGGTCAGCGCGGTCACCGGGCCGGCGTGGCCGCGGGCGACCGAGACGGCCGCGCCGCTGGTCACGTCCCACACCCGCACCGCGCCGTCGGCGCCGCCCGCGACCACCCGGGTCGGGGCGGTCCCGGTCACCGCGAGCGCGGTCACCGGGCCGGGCCGCCCGGCCAGGGTCGTGACCTCGGCGCCGCGGGCCGGGCCGTCGGTGGCCAGCACCCGCACCACGGGGTCGTCACCGGCGAGGGCGAGCAGGCCGCCGTCGGGGGACAGGGCGACCGTCCGGGCGTGGACCGCGGAGGCCGGGGGTCGCGGACCGCCGGGCCCGGCCAGCGGGTCCGGGACCGCGTGTCCGGTCCCGGCGTCCCAGGCGCCGCTCTCACCGGAGGCGTCGAGCGACAGCAGCAGGCCGTCCGGCCCGGCGAGCAGCGCGACGACCGCGTCGCCGTGGCCCTCCATGACCCGGCTCAGCGCGGCCGACGGCGGCCGGGTGCGCCAGCGGGTGGTCAGCGCGGGGACGCCCTGGGCGGTGAGCCGGGCCCGGGCGGCCCCGGCCAGCGCGGCCTCCCCGGCCAGGACGGCCCCGGCGAGCAGGTGCTGGGCGACCGGCGCGGTGCCGGAGCGGCGCAGGTGGTGCGCCTCGAGGTCCAGGACGCGGCGCAGCGCCTCGGGAGTCACTCCGTCCGGCGCGACGCCCGGGTGCTCCCCGTACGGCGGTTCGCCGGCGGCGATGCGCCGTTCCAGCCCGTCCCAGAACGTCTCGACGGCCATGCGTGTGAGCCCTCCCCGGGGTCGCGTTCGGTTACCTGTCGTGGCCCCGCGCCCCATCGTTAACGTGGGAGGGGGTGTCGCCACCCGAACCGGCGGTGACCGGCGGCGAGCCCTCGGTGACCGGCGCGCGGCCCGTGGGTGTCGGGGACAGGGGCTACCGTCCGTCCCATGCCCGCCACCACTCGTGCCGTCCTCTCGCTCGCCGAGATCGCGGTGTTCGCGCCGCTGGTCATCGCGCGTCGCACCGCCCGGATGCTCACCTCGGGCTTCCCGCCCCCGGCGCGCGAGGTCCGGGAGTTCCACCGGATGTGGGCCGAGAAGGTCGACGGGTTCTCCCGGGCCGCGGTCGTCCTGGTCACCTCGAAGCCGGGCCCGGAGACCCTCGGGCGGGCGCTGGAGCCGATCCGCGCCCGGGTGCGGGCCAACGCCCGCCGTCTAGGCTGACCGCCCGGCGAGCACTCGGGGGTGCGGTGTGACGGAGGGGACGGCGGTCCGGCGCGGACGGCGGCCGATGAGCGACCGTCGCCGCACCCTGCAGCGCCTGGAGATCTCCCGGGCGGCGATCCGGCTGTTCCGCGAGCACGGCGTCGCCGCGACCGGCGGGGAGCAGATCGCCGAGGCGGTCGGGCTGTCGGCACGCACGTTCTGGCGCTGGTTCCGCACCAAGGAGAGCTGCGTCGAGCCGGTGCTGAGCCTGGCCACCGACGCGTTCACCGCGAGCCTGGCCCGCTGGCCCGCGGGCGTCGCGCTGACCGAGCACCTCGCCGGGGACTACGCCGAGCACCCGGACGCGGGGCCGGACGACGGTGACCTCGTCCTCGCGGTGATCCGGATGAGCCGCTCCGAGCCCGCCCTGCGCGCGATCTGGCTGGTCGTGCAGGAACGGGCCGAGCCGGTCCTGGCCGGGATCCTCGCGGGACGGTTCGGCCGCGACCCCGAGGACGTCGCCGTGCGGGTGCAGGCCGCGGCGCTCAACGGGGCGCTGCGGGTCGCCACCGAGGACATCGCAGCCGCCACCGCCGACGGGCGCCGCCCACCGGCCGCGCAGCTGCGGGAGCGGCTGTCGGCGGCCGTCGACGCCGCGACCCACGGCGTCGACGGCGAGCGGGCGGCCGGTCAGGGGCCGACCCGCAGCACGTAGCCCGCGCCGTTGACCGCGACGAGCACGGAGTCGTCGTCGGCCCCCGCGACCCCGGCGAACGGGGCGGGCCGGGCGGCCGCGCCGCTGCGGCAGTCCGCGGGAACGTGCGGCGGCCGCACGTCGAAGGGCAGCCCCGACGCCGCGACGGTGACCGCCCGGCCGTCCGGGTCGATGCGCAGCAGCCGTCCCGCGGCGGCCTCGGCGCACCACAGCGCGCCCCCGGCCACGGCGATCCCCTCCGGCCGGTGCAGGCCCGCGGCGAGGACGGTTCCGGCGCCGGCGCCCTCGTCGCCGCGGGTGAGCCGCACGACCTGCCCGCCGCCGGTCAGCGTGACGTAGGCGGTGCCGGTGCCGTCGACGGCCACGTCCACCGGCCCGTCGAGACCTGTGGCGAGCACGGTGACGGTGCCGTCGTCGGCGAGGTACAGGACCCGCCCGGCGCCGGTCTCGGCGACCAGCAGCCCGTCCCGGCAGGAGGCGACGCCGGTCGCCCCGGCCAGCCCGTCGGCCAGCGGCGTCCAGGAGCCGGGATGTCCGCGCCACACCCCGGTCCCGGTGGTGACGACCGTGTCGCCGTGGTGCCGGGCGAGTCCGCGGACCCCGCCGCGGACCTCGGTGACGACGTCGCCGAGCGCGGTGACGGCGCCGCCGGCCACCCGGGCCAGGGAGAAGTGGTCGGCGACGAGCGCGCCCGCACCGTCGGCGGCCACGCCCCAGGGGCCGCACAGCCCGGCCGGCAGCATCGTGGTCACCGTGCCGTCGACGCCGGCCCGGACCAGCCCGCCGTGGAAGGCGCCGGTCACCCAGGCCGCGCCGTCGGCGGTGAACACCACGTTGTCCGCGCCGCCGACGCCGGTGTCGAGGGTGGCGGTGACCCGCCCACCGTCGGCGGTCCACAGGGCGCCGCGTCCGCCGTTGGACAGGATGCGCAGCCGTCCCGCGGGGTCGAAGCGCACGGCCACCGGCCGGTCCAGCCCGGTGAGCAGCCGTTCGGGGGCGCCGCCGTCCGGGTCGACCCGCCAGACCTCGCCGGAGAGCAGGTGCGGGTAGTACAGGAGCCCGTCCGGGCCGACCTCCATCGCGTTGCCGAGCGCGAGCCCGGTCGCGAGCACCCGCGGCGGCCCGCCGGTCGGGTCGATCTCCAGCAGCCGGCCGTCCGGGCACAGCTCGTTGACGAACAGCCGTCCGCGGTGCCAGGCGATCCCGTCCGGGGCGGTGATCCCGTCGGCGACGACGGTCATGGCCCCGTCGGACGCCCGGCGCCACACCAGCCCGGCGGGCAGGTCGACGACGAACAGCTCGCCGTCGGCGCCGAACACGAGGTCGTCGGGCGCGGTGAGCGGCCCGTCCGGCCCGAGCACCGTCTCGAGCCCGCCGGTCGCCGGGTCGAACGCGGACACGGTGCCGCCGAGGAACTGCGCGATCCACAGCCGGCCGTCCGGACCGGCCACGATCCCGTTGGACGCCCACAGCGGGTTCGGCGGGCACAGCGGTTCGGCCCGCAGCCCGGGCGTGGTCCGCACGGGTCCCCGGTCCGGCCCCGCGACCGGGCGCACGCTCACGGGGCGCCGCCGGAGAGCACGTCGTCCATCCCGCCGGCGCGCCAGTCGCGCAGGATCTCGTGGAACTCGACCGGACCGCCGCCGAACTGCTCGCTGCGCTTCCGCGGGCGGCCCTCGAAGTTGTAGTAGCCGGGTGTGCACCCGGCGAGGAAACCGTGCTGGTCCTGCGCCCGCTCGCGGATGGTGGCGACCCACGCCGCCTCCGCCTCGGCGGTCGGCTCGACGACGCGGACCCCGCGCCGGTCGGCCTCGGCGCAGACCGCCGCGATGTGCCCGGCCTGCTCCTCCAGCACGTGCGCGAAGTTCACCGACGCCGAGTTCTGCCCGGCCCCGACGTGGAACAGGTTGGGGAAGCCGCGACTGACCCAGCCGTGCAGTGTGGACAGCCCGTCCGCCCAGTGCTCGGCGAGGGTGACGCCGTCGCGCCCGCGGATGTCGGCCCCGGCCCGGGTGGCGGGGTCGGCGCCGAGCTCGAACCCGGTGGCGAACACGATCGCGTCCACCGGGTACTCGACGCCGTCGACCACCAGACCGTCGCGGGTGATCCGCTCGACGCCCTGCCCGCCGGTGTCGAGCAGCGTCACGTCGTCCCGGTTGAAGGTCTGCAGGTAGGTGTCGCTGAAGGTGGGCCGCTTGCACATCTGGCGGTACCAGGGCTTGAGCGCCGCGGCCGTCGCCGGGTCGGCGACGATCTGGTCGACCCGGGCCCGGATCTCGTCCATCTTCTCGGCGTCGGCGATCTCCAGCGCCTCGGCCGGGTCCTCGGTGCCCCGGGTCCGGGCGAGCCGCTGCGCGCCCCGGATCGGGGCGGTGTCGGTCCACCTGTCCGCGACGCCGTCGGGGCCGTGCGAGCCGTGCGGCGCCGGTCGCATGTCCATCAGGTTCAGGAAGTCCTCGCGACGGCGGCGCTGCCAGCCCGGGGTCAGCGCCCGCCACCAGGCCTCGTCGTAGGGGGCGTCGTCGCGGGTGTCGACCGACGACGGCGTCCGCTGCACGACGTAGAGGTGCCGCGCGGCCCCGGCCAGGTGCGGGACGCACTGGATCGCCGTGGCCCCGGTACCGACCACGGCGAGAGTGCGGTCGCCGATCCGGTCGAGCGGGCCGCCCCGCTCGTCGCCGCCGGTCCAGCCGTAGTCCCACCGGCTGGTGTGGAAGGTGTGCCCGGCGAAGTCGGCGATGCCGGGGATCCCGGGCAGCTTGGGCCGGTTGAACGGCCCGGAGGAGATCACCACGAACCGGGCGGTGACCGCGTCGCCGCGGTCGGTGCCGACCTGCCAGGCCCGCGCGTCGTCGTCCCAGACCAGGGTGGTGACCTCGGTGTGGAACAGGGCGTCGCGGTAGAGGTCGAAGTGCTCGCCGACCGCGCGGGCGTGCGCCCGGATCTCCCCGCCCGGCGGGTAGCGACGGCTGGGCATCCCGCCCAGCTCCTCCAGAAGCGGCAGGTAGATCGAGCTCTCGATGTCGCAGGCGATGCCGGGGTAGCGGTTCCAGTACCAGGTCCCGCCGAGGTCCCCGGCGACGTCGACGATCCGGATCCGCTCGTGGCCGGCCTGCCGCAGCCGGGCCGCGGCGACCAGCCCGCCGAAACCGCCGCCGACGACCAGCACGTCCACCTCGTCCCGGACCGGGTCGCGGTCGGTGGGCTCGGACCACGGGTCGTCGGCGTAGAAGCCGAACTCCCCGGTCGACGCCCGGTACTGGGCGGTGCCGTCGGGGCGCAGCCTGCGGTCGCGCTCGGCGCGGTAGCGCTCCCGCAGCCGGTCCAGGTCGGCCGCGGTGGGGTCGGTGGTCCCGGTCGTCGTCACGCTCGTGGCTCCCTCGGCGTTGCATGATCACGTGCCCGACCAGCGTGGCACAAACTGCCAAAAAGGCACTGTGAGACGAGCGTCTCGTGGCCGGTCCCGGCCGGTCTCATTACTGTCAGGCAGTGACATGAAGACACTCGACGACACCCGACGCGGGCGGGCGCCGATGAGCGACCGCCGGCGCGAGCTGCAGCGCCTCGAGATCTCCCGCGCGGCCGTGGCGCTGTTCCGGGAGCACGGCGTGCACGCCACCAGCGGCGAGCGGATCGCCGAGGAGGTCGGGCTGTCCGGCCGGACGCTGTGGCGCTGGTTCCGCACCAAGGAGAGCTGCGTGGAGCCGGTCCTCGCACGCAGCATCGACGCCGTCGTCGCGACGCTGCGGCGCTGGCCGGCGGGGGTGGGCCTCGACGAGCACCTGCTCGCCGAGTACCGCCCGCCCCAGGACCCGGTCGACGCCGCCGACGCCGACGCCGCGATGGCCGTCATCGCGCTGTCGCGCACCGAGCCCGGTCTGCGGGCGGTGTGGCTGGCGGTGCACGAGCGGGCCGAGCCGGTGCTCGCCGAGGTGATCGCGGCCCGCGCCGGCCGCGAGCCCGGCGACCTGGACGTCCGGGTGCACGCCGCCGCCGTCGCCGCCGCCCTGCGGATCAGCGGCGAGGACCTCGCCGTCGAGCTCGCCGCGGGCGTCCGGTGCACCGACCCCGTCGACCGACTCGGCCGCGCCCTGCGCGCGGCCACCACGACCCTTCCCCGGGCAGGAGACCCCGCGTGACCACCACCCCGTCCCGTACCGAACCGGTACCGGCGAACCGGACCGGACCGCTGATCGCCGTCCTCGTCGGCGCCGCGTTCGTGATGATCCTCAACGAGACCGTGCTGAGCGTCGCGCTGCGCGACCTGAGCGTCGACCTCGGTGTCCCCGCCACCACCACCCAGTGGCTGACCAGCGGCTTCCTGCTGACGATGGCCGTGGTCATCCCCACCACCGGCTACCTGCTCGACCGCTTCACCCCGCGGCAGGTCTTCCTCACTTCGCTCGGGCTGTTCACCGCGGGGACCGCGATCGCCGGGTTCGCACCCGGATTCGCGGTGCTGCTCGTCGGCCGCATCGTGCAGGCCGGCGGCACGGCGATGATGATCCCGCTGCTGATGACCACGATCCTGCGTCTGGTGCCCGCCGAGCGGCGCGGCGCGACGATGGGCACGATCACGATCGTCATCGCCGTCGCGCCCGCGATCGGCCCGACGATCGGCGGCGCGATCCTCTCCGGTCTGGGCTGGCGCTGGATGTTCTGGCTGGTCCTGCCGCTGGCCGTGATCGCCATGGCGGCCGGCGCACGGTGGCTGCGCATCGACGGCGGCGGCCGCCCGGTCCCGCTCGACGTGGTGTCGGTGCTGCTGTCCGCCGTCGGGTTCGGCGGCCTGGTCTACGGGCTGTCCTCGCTGGGCGGCCACGGCGGCGGGGGGCTCCCGCCGTGGGTGCCGGTCGTCGTCGGGCTGGTCGCGCTGGCGGTGTTCGTGCTGCGCCAGCTGCGGCTGATGCGCTCCGGCCGCGCGCTGCTGGACCTGCGCCCGTTCCGGCGGCGCCAGTTCGTCGTGGCGCTGGTGCTCACCGCGCTGGTGCTGCTGTCGCTGATCGGCGTCGCCGCGGTGCTGCTGCCGCTCTACCTGCAGACCGTGCTCGGCACGAGCACGCTGGTCTCCGGGCTCGTGGTGCTGCCCGGCGGGCTGCTGCTCGGCCTGCTCGGCCGCCCGGTCGGCGCGCTGTTCGACCGCGTCGGCGCCCGCCCGCTGGTCATCCCCGGCGCGGTGCTGATGGCGACCGGTCTGCTGCTGTTCTCCACCCTCGGCCCGGGCACCCCGCTGGGCGTGGTCGTCGGCTTCCACCTGGTCCTGATGGGCGGGCTCGCGCTGATGATGACGCCGCTGATGACCGAGGCGCTGGGCTCGCTGCCCGACGAGCTGTACTCCCACGGCAGCGCGATCCTGTCCACGCTGCAGCAGGTCGCGGGCGCGCTGGGGACGGCGCTGTTCGTCACCGTCGCCGCACTGGGCTCGGCGAGCGCCGCCGGGGCCTCCCCGGACGCCGACGGGCTGCACGCCGCGTTCGCCGTCGCCGGCGGGGTCGGGGTGCTGGCCGTCCTGCTGTCGCTGCTCGTCCGGCGCCGCACCGTGGCCCAGGCCCCCGTCAGCTGACCTCCACCGGGTCGCCCACGGCGATCGCACCGGAGGTCAGCACCCGGCAGACCGCGCCGCCGCGGTCGTGCAGCGCGCGGCGCGCCCCCGGCCCGACGGCGGTCTCCATCACCCGGCAGGGTGCGGCCTTCCGCACCACCTCCAGCTCGACGTCGCCGAGCCGCAGCCGGGTGCCGGGCGTCGTCGGGACGGTGCCGTGGTCGACGGTGACGGTGCGCCGGGTGCCGCCCGAGGGCACCGGGGCCCCGAGCGCGGCCGCGGCGTCGTCGAGCTCGTCGCGGCTCTGCACCGAGACGTGCCGGTGCCGGGTGCCGAAGTACCGGTCGCCGACGACGCCGCTGCCCGCGACCACCTCGACCCGCCCGACGTCGTGCATCGGCGCACCCCGCTCCGCGGCCACGTGCAGCCCGAGGACCCTCACTCCACCGTCACCGACTTCGCGAGGTTCCGCGGCCGGTCCACGTCGCGTCCGAGCGCGACGGCGGCGTGCCGGGCGAGCAGCTGCAGGGGGATCCCGAGCAGGATCGGCGCCAGCTCCGGCTCGGTGCGCGGCACCCGCAGCACGGCGTCGGCGAGCCCGGCGGGCAGCTCGGCGTCGGTCACCGCGATCACCGGCCCGCCCCGGGCCCGGATCTGCTCGATCGTGCCGACGTTCTTCGCGAGCAGCTCGTCGTCGGGGACCACGACGACGCTGGGCATGTCTGGGGTGACCAGCGCCAGCGGGCCGTGCTTGAGCTCGGAGGCGGGGTAGGCCTCGGCGTGGCAGTAGGAGATCTCCTTGAGCTTCTGCGCGCCCTCCCGCGCGACCGGGCTGCACCGGGTGCGCCCGACGAAGAACATCGACGACGCGTGCGCCCACCGCTGCGCGACCGCGGCGACCGTGCCGTGGGCGGCGTCGTCGGCCAGGACGGCCTCGACGTGGCGGGGCAGCGCCGCCAGCCCGTCGAGCAGCCGCCGCCCGTCGGCCACCGACAGGTCCCGCACCCGGCCCAGCAGCACCGCGAGCATCGCGAACGACACGCTCATGGTCGTGACGGCCTTGGTCGAGGCGACCGACACCTCCGGCCCGGAGTGCAGGAACACCCCGGCCCCGCACTCGCGGGAGATCGCCGACCCGATCACGTTCACCGCGCCGATCACCCGGCCGCCCTTGCGGCGCAGCTCCTGCACCGCGGCGAGGGTGTCGGCGGTCTCGCCGGACTGGCTGACCGCGACGTAGAGGCAGTCCGGGTCGACGACCGGATTGCGGTGGCGGAACTCGCCGGCCGGTTCGGCCGCCGCCGGGATCCGGGCCAGCTGCTCGACCAGCCCGGCGCCGATCTCCCCGGCGTAGTACGCCGACCCGCAGCCCAGGAACAGCACCCGGCGCACCCCGCGCAGCTCGCGCGGGTCCATCCCGAGCCCGCCCAGCCGGGCGGTGGCGAACCGGGTGTCGAGCCGCCCGGCCAGCGCGCGGCGGAGGGCGTCGGGCTGCTCGGCGATCTCCTTGGCCAGGAAGTCGGGGTGCCCGCCGAGCGCGTAGTCCTCGGAGCCGGTGTCGACGGTGGTCGGGCTGATCCGGGTGGAGCCCTCGATGCCGTCGGCGCGCACGGTGACGATCTCGCCGTCGTCGAGGAACACGACCTTCTGGGTGTGCCGCACGACCGCGGCCAGGTCGGAGGCGACGACCATCTCGCCGTCGCCGATGCCGAGCACGATCGGGCTGCCGTTGCGCGCGACGACGATCTCGTCGGGGGTGCGGGCGTCGAGCACCGCGAGGCCGTAGGTGCCCTCGACGCCGGCGAGCGCCGTGCGCACCGCGTCGGCGAGGGTCGCCGCCCCGCCGTCGAGCGCCTCGGCGACCAGGTGCGCGAGCGCCTCGGAGTCGGTGTCGCTGCGCAGCACGACCCCGCGCGCGGTGAGCGCGCCGCGCAGCGCGTCGGCGTTCTCGACGATGCCGTTGTGCACGATCGCGACCCGCCCGGACGCGTCGGTGTGCGGGTGCGCGTTGGCCTCGCTCGGCTCGCCGTGGGTGGCCCACCGGGTGTGCGCGACGCCCGACCGGCCCGGGGGAGGGGCGTCACCCAGCAGCGTGCGCAGGTCCTCCACCCGCCCGGCGGTCCGCCGCACCGTCACCTTCCGGCGGTGCGCCACGGCCAGGCCCGCCGAGTCGTAGCCCCGGTACTCCAGCCGGGACAGCCCGTCGAGCAGCACACCCGCCGCCTCCCGCGGCCCCACGTAACCCACGATCCCGCACATGCACGTTCCCCCGTCGTCCGCTCAGCCGTAGACGATCCGGCGCAGCCGCCGCTGGGAGACGTCACCGGGGGCGACCACCCGCGCGGCGAGCTCGGCCGCGATCCGCGGCCAGATCTCGTCGTTGCGCCGGTCGCGGGCCTGCAGCTCGCGGTGCCGGCGGCGGACGAACTCCTCGGTGGTCTCGCCGAAGTAGGCGACGACGTCGGCGACCACGCGGGCCGCCACCGGCTCGGCGAGCCCGGTGGTGGCGGCCACGTGCCGCACGAGATCCGGATCCACGCCGCCGATCCTGACCGGCGACGGGGCGAAGAACCAGGATCCTGCCCGAAATCGGGCAGGAATCAGCGATCGCGGGCGATCCGGAAGGTGAACTCCAGCAGCCGCCACTCCCCGTCGGGCTCGACGCCGTCGGGCATCGGGCCGCGGCGCGGGGCGAACTCCACGACCAGGTCGTCCTTCACCCCGAACACCGTGTCCGAGTCGAGGTGCTCCCCACCGGCGACGAACAGCTGCGTGATCAGCTGCCGGTGCCCCGGCGCCTCGATGAGGAAGTGCAGGTGCGGCGCCCGGAAGGGGTGCCGTCCGGTGGCGTGCAGCATCTCCCCGACCGGTCCGTCGGCCGGGATCGGGTAGGCGGCGGGCAGGATCGAGCGGAACCGCAGCCGGCCCGCGTCGTCGGTGCGGAACCGGCCGCGCAGGACGGGGCCCTCGGTCTCGGGCAGCTGCAGGTCGTAGAAGCCGTCCTCGTCGGACTGCCAGATGTCGACGACCGCCCCGGCGACCGGCTCGTCATCGGTGTCGGTGACGACCACGTCCACCCACAGCGGGGTTCCCTTCTTCCCCGCGGAGACGTCGGTTCCCTGGTCCAGCTCGGGCGGGCCGTCGGTGTAGAACGGCCCGAGCACGGCCGAGGACGTCGTGTCCGGGGTGCGCGAGTGGGTCAGCACGTCCACCACGCTGGACAGCCCGAGGGTGTCCGACAGCAGCACGAACTCCTGGCGCCGCTCGTCGGTGAGGTGCCCGGTGCGGGTGAGGAAGTCGATCGCGGCCTGCCACTCGTCCTGGGTCAGGTCGTGCTCGCGCGCATAGCCGTGCAGGGTGGCCGCGAGCCCGGCCAGCAGGGTGCGGAGCCGCTCGTCGGGCCCGCCGAACGACGCGGTGACCTGCGCGGTCAGCGCGTCCAGGGTGGCGCGCACCGGATCCCCCGGCCGCCGCCCGGCCCAGGCCCGCCCGAGCAGGGCGCGCACGCCGTCGCGGGTCACCGGCACCGGGTTCGGGTACGGCCGGGCGACGGCCTGCTCGGCGAGCCGGTCCAGGTCGGCCTCGTCGACGCCCAGCGCGGCCAGCGACGTCGGCCCGCCCGCGGCGACGAGCAGGTCGTACACCGCCCCGGCCGGGTCCGGCCCGAGCGCCTCGGCGATCCGCGGCGCGGCGGCCGCGTTGTAGGCGATGACGTGCGGCAGCAGCACGGCGTGGGTCGGCGCGTGCGGCAGGTCCAGCGTGCCGCCGACGGTGTGGGCGAGCTTGTGCTGCAACGCCATCCCGGCCCGGTCGAGGCAGGTCCCGGCCAGCCACGCCCCGCGCAGCAGCGCGTCGGTGTCGCGCTCGCGTAGCCCCGCGGTGAGCAGCCGCACCGACTCCAGCGCGGCGGCGTCGGTCAGCGGGTCGCGGTCGGTGCTCCACAGCGCCTCGACGGCGTGCGCCAGCGCGTTCACCGCGCTCGGCACCCCCACCTGCGACGGCAGGTCGGCGACGAGCGTCGTGTCGTAGACGACGGTCTCGGGCCGGATCGCCGGGTCGGTCCGGGTGGTCTTCACCCCCGGCGTGTCCACCCCCAGCTCCCCGAGCACCGCGGTGCACTCCGAGCCCGAGTACGTCGTGGGGACGACGACCTGGTCGGCACCGGTCCGCACCGCGAGCGCCTTGGACAGCCCGATCTGCGAGCCGCCCCCGATCGCGACGACGCAGTCCGCCCCGGCCGCGGTGAACGCCGCCAGCGCCTCGTCGGTCACCGTCACCGGGGTGTGCACGGCGGCCCGGTCGAACCGTCCGGCGAGCAGCGACCCGAGCGCGGCCCGCGCCCGGTCCGCCGCGCCCGCGGGGTGGCGGCCGCCGACGAGGAACACCCGCGACCGGCCGAGCCGCGTCACCTCCGCGGCGAGGTCGTCGATCGTGCCGGGGCCGAACACCACCCGCGCGGGGGAGGGCTCGTGGACGAAGCCGGTCATGCGGTCACCTCCGGGGTCCGGTCCAGGATGCTCCCCAGTACCGCGCGCAGCGCGGCCGCCGGGTCGGCGACGAGCGCGTCGCTGCGCCAGGCGACGTGGGCGTCCGGGCGGACGAGCACACAGCCGTCCTCGCCGACCTCGCGCAGCCGCGCCCAATCGTCGTAGAGGTCGGTGTGCTCGCGGCCCGGGCCGACCACGTGCGCGGCCAGGTCGATCCCCAGCTCGGCGGCGACGGTGGCCGCGGCCGTGGCCCAGGCGCCGCCCGCGATGCCCGTGAGCAGGGCGAACCGGCCCTTGCCGGTGATGTCGTGGGTGGAGACCCGGTGCCCGTCGCGGCCCAGCCAGCAGTGCGGCAGCCGGTGCCCGGGCCGGGTGGTCGGCCGGTAGAACAGCTCCGGGTCGCGCTCGGGCGGCGGCTCGGGCGTGCCGTCGGCGACGACGCCGGGGCCGGTGTAGGCCTGCCCCATCTCGACGCCGTGCGCATTGAACTCGTAGTCCTTGGCCTCCAGCGCCGCCCGCAGCTCGCCGCGCCGCCGGGCCCCGGTGGGGGAGTCGTCGGCACGGGCCGCCATCGAGGCGCGCATGGCCTCGGGATCGGCACCCGGGGTGAGCCCGAGCGCGGTGAAGATCGGGCCGAACTCCTCCACCGAGCGGTTGGCGCGACGCACGATCTGCTCACCGACGGGAGCGCGCTCGGCGTCGTAGGAGTCCAGCAGCCCCGGCCCGGCGGTGCCGCGCAGCACCATCGCGAGCTTCCAGCACAGGTTGTAGGAGTCCTGGATCGAGGTGTTGGAGCCCAGCCCGTTCGACGGCGGGTGGCGGTGCACGGCGTCACCGGCGCAGAACACCCGGCCCGACCGGTAGCGGGTGGCCCACTGCTCGTTGACCGTCCACACCGAGGTCGAGCGGATCGTCACCGGCACGGAGTCGTCGCCGATCAGGTCGTGGACGATCGCGGTGGCCGCGGCGTCGTCGAGCTCCGGCGGGGGACCGGCGAGGTCGTAGCCCCAGATCGCCATCCAGCGGGTCCACGGCCGCACCATGCGCAGCACGCCCATCCCGATGCCGCCGACGTCGGCACCGGGCTGCAACACCCAGTACAGGACGCTCGGCCGGTGCTCGACCAGCGCGGTGAGGTCGGCGTCGAAGACGATGTTCATGCTGCCCGCGAGCTCGCCGCGGCCGTCGAAGGGCAGGCCGGCGTCCCGGGCGACGGCGCTGCGCCCACCGTCGGCGCCGATCACGTAGCGGGCCCGGATCGTCAGCTCCGCCCCGGTGAGCCGGTCGCGCGCGGTGACGGTGACGCCGTCGTCGTCCTGGACGTGGTGGCTGTACTCGGTGTCGAAGCGGATGCGGCTGCCGCGCTCGGCGGCCCGTCCCACCAGGATCGGCTCGAGGATGTTCTGGGGCAGGTCGCAGTGCGACGACGGGCTGGCCAGGGTGTAGTCGGCGCGCCGCGCGGGGTGGGTGCCCCAGGTCCGGACCCGGCCGAGCTCGTCGCCGGCGAGCGCGGTGCAGAACACCGTCTCGCCCATGAGGTGCGACGGCGTCCCCTCGGCGACGACGTCGGCCTCCACCCCCTGGTCGCGCAGGATCTCGACGGTGCGCTGGTTGGTGATGTGCGCGCGCGGGGTGTCGGCGGTCCACCGGTACTTGGTGATCACGAGGTGGTCGACGCCGAGCCCGGCGAGGAACAGGGCGGCCGAGGAGCCCGCGGGCCCGCTGCCGATCACGAGGACGTCCGTCGTCACGGTGCTCACCCGGCGCATCATCGTTGAAGAGTCAACGATCGTCCAGGTCCGTCGTCCGGATCCCCATCGCGCGTCCGGCCTCGGGGGAGATGTCGTCGGAGATCCGTGTGATGAAGGCGTCCATCGCGTCCTGCATGCGCGAGCGGAACGACGACAGCAGCGCCAGCGTCGCGACCGGCTGCAGCTGCTCGACGGTCTGCTGGATCCGGGGTGCGTCGCCGGCGGGCAGCCCGGCCGCGACGTGGCCGTCCCACACCTGCCGGGCGAACAGCTCGACGAACATCTCGGCGACGGCGCCGGTGTGGTCGTCGAGCCGCCGGCGCAGCCCCACCAGCGCGGCGGGCGGGATGCCCAGCCGCACGGCCTCCGCGGCGGCCCGGGCGAGGTCCGGCCGCAGGATACGCAGCCGTCCGTGGGCCGCGGACTCGACGACGCCCGTCGCGCACAGGTGCCGGACCAGCTCGTCGGCCGACACCGCGTCCGGGTCGAGCCCGAGATGGGTGGGCAGCTCCGTCCCGTCGACCTCGACGGGCTCCTCCGGCTGCCACGGGGCGAGCATCCCGCGGTAGAGCCGCAGCGCCTCCTCGGCGGTCCGTCCGGGGTCCTGGGTGACGAGCACCTCGATCGCCCCGAGGGAGAAGCCGCGCCGGCGCAGCCCGTTGACCAGGTCCAGCCGGTCGAGGTGGGTGTCGGTGTAGCGGGCGGCCCGGCCGGCCCGTTCACCCGGCGGGAGCAGCCCGCGCGTGATGTAGGAGCGCACCGTCCGCACGGTCATCCCCGCCCGGCGGGCCAGCTCCTCGATCGGGAAGTCCGCCACCCGGACGATCCTAGACAGTCGATCTCGACATCGTTGACGAGAAAACCGATGTAACGTTCCTGCAGGTCGGAGGCCGACGCCGTCGTCACTGGTGACGGGGGTGTCGCCGTCCCAACTTGCCGTCGCCACCGAGATCGGGTCCGATGGTCCCCGACCGCGACGACGAGGTGGGTCATGACCGACGCCGTACTGCCGAGGGGACTGCGCCGCGCACGCAAGACGGCCGCCCGTTTCACCACGCCACTGCTGCCCGACGACTACCTGCTGCTGCTCAACCCGCTGTGGTCGGTGCGGGAGCTGCGCGGGCGGGTGGTGAAGGTCGTGCCCGAGACGGCCGACGCCGCGACGCTGGTCATCCGCCCCGGCCTGGGGTGGTCGTTCGACCACCGCGCCGGCCAGTACGTCGGGATCGGCGTCGAGGTGGAGGGCCGTTTCCACTGGCGCTCCTACTCGCTGACCTCCGAGCCGCGTCGCGACCGCAGGCACATCTCGATCACCGTGAAGGCGATGCCGGAGGGCTTCCTGTCCCGCCACCTCGTCGACGGTGTCGGGCCCGGCACGGTGGTGCGCCTGGCGCTGCCGCAGGGCGAGTTCGTGCTGCCCGACCCGCCCCCGGAGCGGCTGCTGTTCCTCACCGCGGGCAGCGGCATCACCCCGATCATGGCGATGCTGCGCACCCTGGACCGTCGCGAC
>NZ_JAHLJA010000002.1:965000-989067 GCF_020496245.1 Pseudonocardia sp. ICBG601
GCATTTAGGTGCAGCGTCGTGTGTTTCTCACCGGAGGTAGAGCACTGGATGGCCTAGGGGGCCGACAAGCTTACCGAAGTCAGCCAAACTCCGAATGCCGGTGAGTGAGAGCGCGGCAGTGAGACTGCGGGGGATAAGCTTCGTGGTCGAGAGGGAAACAGCCCAGATCACCGGCTAAGGCCCCTAAGCGTGCGCTAAGTGGGAAAGGATGTGGGATCGCCCGGACAACCAGGAGGTTGGCTTAGAAGCAGCCACCCTTGAAAGAGTGCGTAATAGCTCACTGGTCAAGTGGTCCTGCGCCGACAATGTAGCGGGGCTCAAGCGCACCGCCGAAGCCGTGGCAATGACATCTTTAGGTGTTGTTGGGTAGGGGAGCGTCCTGCATCTGGTGAAGCCCGGGAGTGATTTACGGGTGGAGGGTGTGGGAGTGAGAATGCAGGCATGAGTAGCGAATGCAGAGTGAGAATCTCTGCCGCCGGATGACCAAGGGTTCCTGGGCCAGGTTGTTCCGCCCAGGGTGAGCCGGGACCTAAGGCGAGGCCGTCAGGCGTAGTCGATGGACAACGGGTTGATATTCCCGTGCTCGTGACAGTGCGTCCATGCCAAGGCCGGTGATGCTAACCATCCGAACCCACCTCGGCTCCTTCGGGAGTTGTGTTTGTGGGGGAGCGTGGGATCCGATCTGGTAGTAGGCAAGTGATGGGGTGACGCAGGAGGGTAGCTCCGCCACGCGGTGGTTGTCGTGGTGTAAGCCTGTAGCCCGAGTCCTAGGTAAATCCGGGGCTCATCAAAGGGTGAGAGGTGATGCGTAGCCGATTGAGGCGAAGAGGGTGATCCCATGCTGTCGAGAAAAGCCTCTAGCGAGTGCTGTTGCGGCCCGTACCCCAAACCGACACAGGTGGTCAGGTAGAGAATACCGAGGCGATCGAGCGAACTGTGGTTAAGGAATTCGGCAAAATACCTCCGTAACTTCGGGAGAAGGAGGGCCGGTTGTCTTGAGGCTCCTTGCGGGCTAGGGACGGCCGGTCGCAGAGACCAGGCCCAAGCGACTGTTTACTAAAAACACAGGTCCGTGCGAAGTCGCAAGACGATGTATACGGACTGACGCCTGCCCGGTGCTGGAACGTTAAGAGGACCTGTTAGCTCTTCGGGGCGAAGCGGAGAATTTAAGCGCCAGTAAACGGCGGTGGTAACTATAACCATCCTAAGGTAGCGAAATTCCTTGTCGGGTAAGTTCCGACCTGCACGAATGGCGTAACGACTTGGGCGCTGTCTCGACCACAGACTCGGCGAAATTGCACTACGAGTAAAGATGCTCGTTACGCGCGGCAGGACGGAAAGACCCCGGGACCTTTACTATAGCTTGGTATTGGTGCTCGGTTCGGCTTGTGTAGGATAGGTGGGAGACTGTGAAATCGCCACGCCAGTGGTGGTGGAGTCGTTGTTGAAATACCACTCTGGTCGAATTGGGTGTCTTAACCTCGGGCCATGATCTGGTTCAGGGACAGTGCCTGGTGGGTAGTTTAACTGGGGCGGTTGCCTCCCAAAGAGTAACGGAGGCGCCCAAAGGTTCCCTCAGCCTGGTTGGCAATCAGGTGTTGAGTGTAAGTGCACAAGGGAGCTTGACTGTGAGACTGACGGGTCGAGCAGGGACGAAAGTCGGGACTAGTGATCCGGCACCACCTTGTGGAAGGGGTGTCGCTCAACGGATAAAAGGTACCCCGGGGATAACAGGCTGATCTTGCCCAAGAGTCCATATCGACGGCATGGTTTGGCACCTCGATGTCGGCTCGTCGCATCCTGGGGCTGGAGTAGGTCCCAAGGGTTGGGCTGTTCGCCCATTAAAGCGGTACGCGAGCTGGGTTTAGAACGTCGTGAGACAGTTCGGTCCCTATCCGCCGCGCGCGTTGGAGACTTGAGGAAGGCTGTCCCTAGTACGAGAGGACCGGGACGGACGAACCTCTGGTGTGCCAGTTGTCCCGCCAGGGGCACGGCTGGTTGGCTATGTTCGGGAGGGATAACCGCTGAAGGCATCTAAGCGGGAAGCCTGTTCCAAGATGAGGTCTCCCACCACCTTCGAGTGGGTAAGGCTCCCAGTAGATGACTGGGTTGATAGGCCGGAGATGGAAGCCCTGTGAGGGGTGGAGTTGACCGGTACTAATAGGCCGAGGGCTTGCCACAACGAGTTGTTCGCATCCACTGTGTGACCCTGAGTCCACAACCATCCACATCCCCCGGTGAGTCGGGGGGTTGTGAGTTGGCTTGTGTGCTCGACCCCTGCCCCTAGGTTTTTGGGGGTGGGGTGATAGTTGGATAGTGTTGTCGGTGGTCATTGCGGTAGGGAAACGCCCGGTCCCATTCCGAACCCGGTAGCTAAGCCTTCCAGCGCCGATGGTACTGCACTCGCCAGGGTGTGGGAGAGTAGGTCGTCGCCGACATTCAACTTTGATGGGATCTGCCCCGGACTTTCGAGTCCGGGGCATTTCTCATTTCCGGACCCTTTTTCGCTCCGCTGCGTTATGCCGGTCCGGGTCGGGGATCGGTGCATCCGTTCCCGGGCCCTGGCACGGGTCCTCCGGGGCCGGCGGTCGAGGCGTGTGCTCCCTCGTGGAGTCGCACCCGGTCCCGCACCACCGGTGGGCCGGCGCACCTCGCACGCTTTCCTGGGACCTCGCACCCTCTGCAGGGGCTGCGAGGTCCCAGGAACGTGTGCGACGTGCGGTGCCCGGTGCGTGTGAGCGCCCGTGGACCTGGGACGGTCGGCCCCGCCCGACAGGCCTCGGGGCGCGCGGACGGAACACAGACGGAACACGGACGGGGGTCGGGTGGAACCAGACGGGCCTCGTGTACGACAGTGACGGTATGGACTGTCAGGGCTACCGCGAGGTGCTGTCCGCCTGTCTCGACGGTGAGGCGGGCGACGACGAGCGCGCGGCGGCCGAGGACCACCTCGCCGGGTGCGCGTCCTGCCGCGCGTTCGCCGACGGTGCCGACCGGCTCGGCCGGCTCGCACGCGTCGGTCCGGCGGACCCGGTCCCCGATCTCGCCGACCGGGTGCTCGCCGCGCTCGGCGTCGCCGCCCCGGCCCCGGCACCACCGCTCCCGTCCGTCCCGCGGCTGAGCTGTCTCGACGGCGGCTGCTGCAGCGGGTCGGCTGGCCCGGCCCCGATGAGTGCGGCGACCTCGGCCTGCGGGTGCGCGAGCACCTGTGGCTGCGGCTGCCAGCAGGGCGCACCCTGCCGCTGCGCCGTGCGCGCCGCCTAGGCGAGCGGGTGCCGACCGCGACGGCCGGTCCGGTGCCGCCGGAACCGCCGGGCGGTGCGCGCTGCGGGCTCGCGGACCGGCCCGCGGAGCCACCCCGTCGGTGGCGCCGCGGCCGGCACCGTCGTGGTGCAATGACCGTCCCGACATCCCGGCACCGCAGTGACGACGAGGGAGCCGCATGAGCGCACCGCGCACGCCCGGCCCGGGCGCGCTGTCCCCGCAGGCGTCACCCGAGCTCGCCGACGAGCTCACCCGCATCGCATGGCGGGTCGACCGCTGGATCGACCCCGGCCCCGCGTCGGTCGTCGCGGGGGCGGGAGTCGCCGCCGTCGTCGCCGCCCTGCTCATGCCCTGGTCCACCCGCGGCGCCGGATGGGAGGTCCTCGCCGGCCGGGCCGCGATGGGGCCGCTGCCGTGGCTGTTCACCGTCGTCGCGGTCGTCGCGGTGGGGGTGTCGGTGCTCGCCCTCCTGACCCGGTTCTGGCCGCTGGCCTGGACCGCGGCCACCGTCACCGGCGTCGGTGCGGTCACCGGGCTCTGGGCGGTGTGGTCGCGGCAGACCGCGGTCGCCGGCACCGACGACATCGGGCCGGGCCTGGTCGTCACCGTGCTCGGGGTGCTCGTGCTGTTCGGCACCTGGGCGCGCACCGTCGTTGCCTGCGGGCCGCGCGCCCCGCATGGCCCGCCCGCCTGACCCGGGCGGTCAGGGCACGAGCGCGGGGACCCGACGCGCGGCCAGGTCCTCCAGGACGCCGACGGCGTCCTCCACCGGCGGCAGCGCCAGCATCGCGCGCTGGGCCGAGCGCATCCGCGCGCGGACGTCGTCGTCGCCCAGGAGCCGGGTGCACGTCGCGGCGACCTCGGCGGCGTCGGGCGTGCAGTGCGCGCCCAGCCCGAGCTCGGCGATCCGCCGGGCGTTGTGCTCCTGGTCCCCGAACTGCGGCAGCACCGCCAGCGGGACGCCATGCCGCACGGCCTCGCGGACGCCGTTGTAGCCGCCGTGGGTCAGGAACAGGTCCGCGACCTGCAGCAGCAGCGGCTGCGGCACCCACGGCGCGGGATGCACGTGTGCGGGCAGCGCCAGGTCGTCGACCGGCAGGCCGCCGGTGGACAGCACCACCTCGGCGTCGAGCCGCGACGCCGCCTCGGCCACCGTGCGCAGCGCGGCGTGCGGGTCGACGGGGGCGCGGCGCTCGGCGCGCCCGGCCATCGCCGGCATCGCCGTCCCCAGCCCCGCGACGACCAGCGGCCGGCTCCCGGGCAGCGCGCCGACCCAGCCGGGCAGCGTCTCGCCGCGGGAGACCTGGTCGTCCTGGCGGAACGCCCGCGCCGGTGCGATCTGCGGCCCCGCCAGCGAGAACTGCGGCGGCATGCAGTCCAGCCGCCCCCACCGGTGCAGTGCGGCCGGGTCGTCCGAGGCGGCGAAGCCGAGCTCGTCGCGACGCTCCGCCAGCGCGTCGGCGACGACGTGCGGGGCGAGGACGTTGCCCGCACCCGACGGCGCCGCCACACACGGCACCCCCAGGTGCTCGGCCACCAGGAACCCCGCGGTCTCGCCGCCGTCGCGCAGCACCAGGTCCGGGGTCCCGTGCGACCCCACCAGCGCGAGCAGCGCCCGCGCCGAGCTCGTCACCTGCGGACCGGCGAACAGGGTCGGCAGCAGTGCCGTCGTCACCTCGGTGGCGGTCAGCGTCGCGAGTGCGGCGGGCCCACCGAGCCGGGCGACGGCCGGGCCGAGGTGCTCGGCGGAGTCGGCCATCGTCGCGAACACCGGCTCGACGACGACCGGCGCACCGTCGAACACCCCCGCGATGTCGGGCGGGCACGCCACCACGACCCGGTGGCCCGCGTCGCCCAGCGCGCGGGCGAAGGGGAGCACGGCCCGGCCGTGCGAGGGGGAACCGGTGACACTGCAGAGGACGAGCACCCGATCATGATCGACCCGATCGTTGCGGTAAGCAAATGATCAGGTGCGGGTCCAGCGGCCCAGCACCATCAGCGTCCGGGTCCCGGTGACCGTGCCGTTGCGTCGCAGCCGGTCGATCACCTCCTGCAGGTGCGCGAGATCGCGGACCCGGACCTGCACCAGGGCGTCGAGGTCACCGGCCAGGGTGTAGACCGCCTGCACCTCCGGCTGGCGCGACGCCGAGTCGACGATCTCCGAGACGCTCGCGGTGCCGGCGTAGCGGATCTCGCTGAACGCCTCGACCGGCCAGCCCAGTCTGGCGTGGTCCACCTGCACGGTGAACCCGGTGATCACCCCGGACTCGCGCATCCGGTCGACCCGCCGCTTGGTCGCGGCGGTGGACAGCCCGACCCGCTCGGCCATGTCGGCGTAGGTGCGGCGCGCGTCCTCGTGCAGCAACCGCAGGATCGCGTGGTCCAGGTCGTCGACCTCGGTCTCGGGCACGGCACCTCCAGCGCAACGGATCCACGGTCTCGTGGGCCTTCGACGGTATCCGTTGCGTATCCGCGGCGATCACTGCCATGGGCATTGTGTCGAGGCCGTCGTCGCGCTGTCCTGGTGCGGACGCGCCGCCCGACTCGCCGAGGAGCCGAGAATGACCGTGCTGGACGACAAGTACCTCGCCGCCCACGGTCGGGCCCCGATGAGCGGGATCCAGGCGCTGGTCCGGCTCGTGCTCGAGCAGGCCCGCCTCGACACCGCCCGCGGGTTCGACACCGCCTCGTTCGTCTCCGGCTACCAGGGCTCCCCGCTCGGCACCTTCGACGCCGAGCTCGGCCGCGCCCGTGCCCACCTCGACGCCGAGCGCGTGGTGTTCCGGCCCGGGCTCAACGAGGAGCTCGCCGCCACCGCCGTCGCGGGCACCCAGCTGCTCGACGCCGTCCCCGGCCGCCGCCACGAGGGCGTCGTCGGCTGGTGGTACGGCAAGAACCCCGGCCTCGACCGGGCCGCCGACGCGATCCGGCACGGCACCCTGGCCGGCACCGCCCGGCTCGGCGGCGCCGTCGCGATCATCGGCGACGACCCGTCCTGCAAGTCCTCCACCGTGCCCAGCTCCTGCGAGCCGATGGCGCAGTCCCTGGCGATGCCGCTGCTCGCGCCCGGCTCGGTGGCCGAGGTGATCGAGCTGGGCCTGCACGCCGTCGCGCTGTCCCGCGCCACCGGGCTCTGGACCGGCCTGAAGATCGTCGCCGACGTCGCCGACGCGTCCTGCACCGTCGACCTCGGCGCGCTGCGCCCCGAGCTGGTCGGCATCCCGGCCCCGCCCGCCACCGACCGCGCGCAGTCCGGCCCGCTCGTCGGGCCCGCCGCCATCGAGGCCGAGCACGACCAGCTCACCCGCAGGCTCGACCTGGCCCGCCAGTACGCCCGCGAGACCGGGCTCAACCGCGTCACCTTCACCTCCCGCGACCCGCACCTCGCCGTGCTCGCCTCGGGCACCGCCTACGCCACCGTGCTGCGGGCGTGCGAGGACCTGGGCCTGGGCGAGGCCGAGCTCGACGCGCTCGGCGTGCGCCTGATCCGCCTCGCCATGCCGTTCCCGGTCGACGCCGACGCGCTCGCCGGGCTCGTCGAGGGCTGCGCGGAGGTGCTCGTCGTCGAGGACAAGGTGCCGTTCCTGGAGGGCCACCTGCGCGACGCGCTCTACGGGCGCGACCACCGGCCCACGGTCACCGGCCGCCGCGCCGAGCGCGGCCGCCCGCTGCTGTCCGCCCGCGGCCAGCTCGGCTCCGAGGACGTCGCCCGCGCCCTCGCCGCCCGGCTCACCGCCGCCGGGCGGACCCTGCCCGCCGCGGCGACCGCGCACCTGGAGCGCCTCGCACCGCCGAAGCCGTCGCGGATCGGGCTGGACCTGCTCGGGAACCGGACGCCGTACTTCTGCTCCGGCTGCCCGCACAACACCTCCACCCGCACCGGCGACGACACGCTCGTCGGGGTCGGGATCGGCTGCCACGCGATGATCGCCCTCGACGGCGAGCACCGCGGCCACCAGATCGGGCTGACCCAGATGGGCGGCGAGGGCGCCCAGTGGATCGGCCTGGCCCCGTTCACCGACGACCGCACCCTCGTCCAGAACCTCGGCGACGGCACCTTCCACCACTCCGGCTCGCTCGCGATCCGCGCCGCCGTCGCGGCCGGGGTCACCATGACCTACAAGCTGCTCTACAACGACGCCGTCGCCATGACCGGCGGGCAGCGCGCCGAGGGCCGGATGAACGTCCCCGACATCACGCGCTCGCTCGCCCTGGAGGGCGTGCGCCGCATCGTCGTCACCACCGACAGCCCGCGTGACTACCGCGGCATCGCCCTCGACCCGATCGCGAGCGTCCGCCACCGCGACGAGCTCGCCGCGGCCGAGGAGGAGCTGAAGGCCCTCGACGGCGTCACCGTCCTGATCCACGACGACCGCTGCGCCGCCGAGGAGCGCCGCCTGCGCAAGCGCGGCAAGCTGCCCGCCCCGGCCGAGAAGGTGCTGATCAACGAGCGGGTCTGCGAGGGCTGCGGCGACTGCGGCGAGGCGTCCACCTGCCTGTCGGTGCTGCCGGTGGAGACCGAGTTCGGTCGCAAGACCGCCATCCACCAGGCGTCCTGCAACACCGACTACTCCTGCCTCAAGGGCGACTGCCCGTCGTTCCTCACCGTGGTGCCCGGCACCCGGCCGCGCCGGGAGATCCCGGCGCTGCCGGTCACGCTCGTCGACCCCGAGCCGCGGGTCGACCCGGACGCGACCCTGATCCGGATGCCCGGCATCGGCGGCACCGGCGTCGTCACCGCCTCGGCGATCCTGCAGATGGCGGCCCACCTCGACGGGCTCTTCGCCGCCGGGCTGGAGCAGGTCGGGCTCGCGCAGAAGGGCGGCCCGGTCGTCTCCGACGTCCGGATCTCCAAGCAGCCCCACCACGGGATCCTGCGTGCCTCCCGCGGCACCGCGGACGTGCTGATCGGCATGGACCTCGTCGGCACCGCCTCCGACGCGACACTCGCGGTCGCCCGGCCCGGGCACACCGTCGCCATCGTCAACACCTCGCTCGTGCCGACCGCGGCCATGGTCACCGGCCGCGTCGTGCTGCCCGGCTCCACCGACGACGCCGTCGAGCGGATCGGCGCGGTCACCCGGGACCTGCTCGCCGTCGACGCCCAGACGCTGTCCGAGGCGCTGTTCGACGACCACCTCCCGACCAACATGCTGCTGCTCGGCGCCGCCTACCAGCACGGGGTGCTCCCGGTGTCGGCCGAGGCGCTGGAGGAGGCGATCCGGGTCAACGGCGCGGCCGTGGAGACCACGCTGACCGCGTTCCGCTGGGGCCGGGCTGCCGCGATCGACGCCGCCGCCGTGCGCAGCGCGCTCGTCGCGCCGCAGCCGGCCCCGGTCGCCGTCGACGAGGCGTCCGCGGAGCTGGCCCGCTCGGTCGCCGCGGGCACCGGGCTCGCCGACGTGCTCGCCACCCGCATCGCCGACCTCACCGGCTACCAGGACGCCGCCTACGCCCAGCGCTACGCCGAGGAGGTCCGCAGGGTCACGGCCGTCGCCGCCGCGCGGGCCGGGGACGCGGCCGGGGAGCGCATCGGCGCCGCCTACGCCCACGGCCTGCACCGGCTCATGGCCTACAAGGACGAGTACGAGGTCGCCCGCCTGCACCTGGACCCGGTGGAGACCGCCCGCCGCGACGCCGCGTTCGGTCCCGACGCCCGGGTGTCGGTGATGCTGCACCCGCCGGTGCTGCGCGCGCTGGGGATGAACCGCAAGATCGCCCTCGACGGACGGCTGGCCGCCCCCGCGTTCCGGGCGCTGCGCGCGGCCCGGCGGCTGCGCGGCACCCCGCTGGACGTGTTCGGCCGGGCCGGGGTCCGCCGGGTGGAGCGCGAGCTGGTGGGGGAGTACCAGGCGCTGGTCCGTTCCGCGCTCGACCGGCTCGAGGTCGACACCGTGGACGGTGTGGTCGCCGTCGCCGACACCGCGGACCTGGTGCGCGGCTACGAGGACGTCAAGCTCGGCAACGTCGAGCGGTTCCGCGAGCAGGCCCGGGCCGCGCTCGCCGCCCTGACCGGCTGACTCTCAGCGACTCGCGCGGGCGGGTCTCAGGCGCGCCTCAGCGTTGCGGCGCACAATCGCCCGCGTGGGGGAACGCCTGATCGCGCAGCACTGGAACGACCGTCTCCGGCAGACCCGGACCCCGAGGCGGTGGCGCCGCCCGGACCCGTCGGTGCTGCGGCGGCTCGGGCTCGGGATCCTGGCCGGCGGGCTCGTCCTCGCCGGGTGCTCGGCGCCCGCCGCGGTCGGCGTCGCCGCGGTCGCCTCCGTCGTGCCGCCGGGTACGACCGGCGACCTGCCGAGCGCCGCGGCGCTGCCCGCGGCGACCGTCCTCACCGACCGCGACGGCACCCCGATCGCCTACCTCGACGAGCAGTACCGGATCCCCGTGTCCTACAACCGGATCGCCCCGGCGATGGTCGCCGCGATCGTCGACGTCGAGGACCGCCGGTTCTTCGACGAGTCCGGGGTGGACCCGGTCGGCACCCTGCGCGCGCTGGTCACCGACGCCGCGGGCGGCGCGGTGCAGGGCGGCTCCACCATCACCCAGCAGTACGTGAAGAACTGGCTGATCGACGTCGTCGACCGCGACGACCCCGCCGCCCAGCGGGCCGACCACGCCGACACCCCGACCCGCAAGATCCGCGAGGCGGTGCTCGCCCAGCGCCTGGCGCACGGCACGTCCAAGCAGGACGTGCTCGCCGGGTACCTCAACACCGTCGAGTTCACCGGCAACGTCTACGGCGTCGAGGCCGCCGCGCGCGCCTGGTTCGGCACCGACGCCGCACACCTCACGGTCCCGCAGGCCGCGCTGCTCGCGGGCGCGGTCAACAACCCCACCCTGTTCGACCCGTTCCGCCACCCGCAGGCCGCGACCGACCGGCGCAACACCGTCATCGCGGCCATGCGCGACGCCGGGTCGCTCACCCCCGCCCAGGCCGCCGAGGCCACCGCCGCGCCGCTCGGGGTGCGCGCCGGCGGGCCGCAGGTCCCCGGGCACAACTGCTACGGCGCCACCGACGGCGCCGGGTTCCTCTGCGAGTACGCGGTGTCCGAGCTGGAGCGGGCCGGGTTCACCGAGCAGCAGCTCGACACCGGCGGCTACACGATCCGCACCACCCTCGACCCGGCCGCGACGGCGTCGGCGCAGCAGGCGGTCGACGCGAACGTGCCGCGCACCCAGGACGGCGTCGCCAACACCCTGGCGCTGATCCGGCCCGGGCACGGCGACGCGGCCACCGGCGACCACCAGATCCTCGCCATGGTCGCCAACCGGCGGCCCGGGACCGACGCCACGGCCGGCGACACCACCCGCGACCTCGTCGCCGCGCCGTCGAACGTCTTCGGCGCCGGGTCCACCTTCAAGATCTTCACCACGGCCGCGGCGCTGGAGGCGGGCACCGTCGGCTACGACAGCACGCTGCCCGACCCGGCCTCGGCGTGCTTCCCCGGCGCCGGGACCAGCTGCTACCCGGTCGCCAACGACACGCCGGACTACCCGGACCCGATCCCGCTGCCCGTCGCGCTCGCGACCTCCCCGAACACCGCGTTCGTCGACCTGGAGGAACGCACCGGCATCCCCCGGGTCGTGGACATGGCGCGCCGGCTCGGGCTGCGCGACACCCTGGCGTCGAATGCGGCGGGCGGGACACCGGACCCGTCGTCGCCGGACGCGCGGATCTCCCAGCCGCAGTCGACCTTCTTCGCCGACCTGCCGTCGTTCACCCTCGGGGTCAGCCCGGTGTCCACCCTGGAGATGGCGAACGTGGCCGCGACCGTCCAGAGCGACGGCGTGTGGTGCGCCCCGGACGCCGTGCTGTCGGTGACCGACCGCGACGGCGCCGCGGTGCCGGTGAACCGGCCCGCCTGCGAGCAGGCCGTCGCACCCGGGATCGCGCACACCCTGTCCGCCGGGCTCGGCGGGGACACCGTGTCCGGTACCTCGGCGGCCGCGGCGCGGGCCGCGGGCTGGACGCGGCCGACGATCGGCAAGACGGGTACGACCAACTCCTCGGAGTCGGTCGCGTTCGTCGGCGGCACCGGGGGCATCGACGGCGTCGCCGGTTCCTCGATGGTGTTCGCCGACGGCCCGAACCCGTCCGAGATCTGCCCCGGGGACCCGGTCCACCTGGGCGACTGCGGACACGGCGCGTTCGGCGGCACGGTCGCGGCACCGCCGTTCTTCGCGGCCGTCGACCCGCTGATCGCCGGCCGGGCCGACGTGCCGCTGCCCGACCCCGACCCGGACTACCTGCAGCCCCGCAACGGGTAGCCCCCGCCGGTCAGCGACGGGGCGCGAGCAGCCGGGCCGCCAGCAGCGCCCCGGCCAGGGCCAGCGGCAGCTCCAGCAGCACGGCCTCGGCCACGGCGAGCGCGGCGCCGGAGGTCCCCGCGGCGGTGGTGACGTCGAACCAGGCGTCGACGACCAGCAGCGCGGCACCGGCCGCCGCGGTCAGCGCCGCCCGCACGTCGCGCGCCCGCAGCAGCGCGGCCGTGGCCAGCGCGGCCACGGCCGTCCCGACGTCGAGGCCGGCCCACACGACGTCCCAGTGCCGTGCGGTCGCCGTCCCCGGCAGCGCCCACCCGGTCACGGCGGCGATGAGCAGCAGCGCCGCGCCGACGACGGCGAGCACGGCGGTGGCGGGGACGGGACGCGGGGCCGCGACGGTGGTGGTCACCCGGCCACGGTCCCGCCGCATCCTGTGCGCGGGCTGTGCGCCCTACCTGAGGAGCTTCTGGACCTCGCGGAAGCGCGGGTGCGCGGCGTCGCGCAGCCACTCGAACAGCACCATCTCCGAGGTGACGATCTCGGCCCCGGCCGCGCGGGCGCGCTGCAGCGCCAGCTGCTCGTCCTCGACGAACCGTGAGCCGACCGCGTCGGCGACGACCACCACCCGGCGGTCGTCGGCGAGCAGCTCCAGCACGGTCTGCAGCACGCAGACGTGCGCCTCCACCCCGGCGACGACGATCTCGCCGCGTCCGGGCGGGAACAGCACGCCGTCGTCGGCGGCGAAGCGGGTCTTGGGCACCACCAGGTGCGGCAGCCCGGCGAGCGGCTCGACGGTCGGGCCCAGCTTCTCCGGGACCTGTTCGGTGGCCAGCACCGGGACCTCGAGCAGGGTCGCGGCCTCGGCGAGCCGGGCGGCCCGGGCGACGACCCGCTCGCCGTCGTGCATCGCGGGGACCAGGCGCTCCTGCAGGTCGACCAGCAGCAGGACCGCGGCGGCGGAGTTCATCAGCACCGGCCCCACGCTACGGCCGCGACGCCGTCCGGACACGGCCGCCCAGCGCCGCCGCCAGCTCCTCGATCCGCACCGGCAGCCCGGTGTCGACCGGCAGGTGCCCGACGGCGGGCGGCCGCAGGTCGAGGCCGTCCAGGTGGGCGTCGAGGTCGGCGAGCTTCGACGCGTCCCGCGCGGCCCCCCGGCCCCGCAGCCGTTCGCGCAGCACCGCACGGGAGGCGTGCACCCAGACCAGGCGGGGCAGGCCACCGGCCTCGCGCAACCGCCGCTCGGTCGCGGCCCAGGCCGCCGGGTCACGGCGCTCCCGGGTGAAGGGCGCGACCAGGACCGCCGGGGTGCCGCAGGCCAGGCAGTCCTCGGCCAGCGCGAGGAGCGTCTCGTAGCGCGCGTCCCGGGTCGCCTCGGCCAGCACGGCGCCGTCGAGGTCGTCGCTGCCCAGCAGGCCCGCCACGACCGAGACCAGGGGAGCGGTGGCCGTGTCGAGGTCCAGCAGGGACGCCCGCAGGTGCGCGCTCAGCGCTCTGGCCACAGTGGTCTTCCCCGCTCCCGCCGGGCCGGCCAGCACGGCGACCGGCGCGTGGGGTGTGGCGCTGCTTGTCATCGGTGTCATGATGCCCTCGCACGGTGCGCCGCACCAGAGGCGGTGTTCGAGGGGCGGCGGTGGTGGGCCCCGGTCGCGGCCCACGACGACGCGAGGGGGATGCACGGCAGATGGCGACGATGCGTGACGTGGCGCGGCAGGCGGGCGTGAGCGTCAAGACGGTCTCGAGGGTCTTCAACGAGGACCGCCACGTCCTCCCGGAGACCCGCCGCCGGGTGGAGGAGGCCCTCGCCGCCCTCAACTACACCCCGAACATGCTGGCCCGCACGTTCCGCGACGGCCGCTCGCCGGTGATCGGGCTGGCCGTGCCCAGCATCTCCGACCCCTTCTTCGCCGCCATCGCCGACGGGGTCGAGCAGGTCGCCGCCCAGCACGACATGTCCGTCCTGATCACGAGCCTCGGTGCGGAGGGCGCGCGCGAGGAGGGGATCGTCGAGTCGCTGCTGCGCCGCCAGCTGGGGGCCCTGGTGATGGCGCCGACGGCGACCGACCAGGGCTACCTGTCGCGCTGGTCGTCCAAGCTGCCCCTCGTGTTCGTCGACCGCCCGCCCCGCGGGATCGACGCCGACTGCTTCGTCGAGGACGACCTCGGCGGCGCGCGGACGGCGACCGCGCACCTGATCGACCGCGGCCACCGGCGGATCGCCTTCGTGGGCAACTCCGAGGACATCTCGACGACCGCGAACCGGCTGCACGGCTACCGGGCCGCCCTGGAGGAGGCCGGGCTCCCCTTCGAGCGGGACCTGGTCCTGCTCGGGGCGACCACCGCCGCGGGCGCCGGGCGCGCCGCGGCCGCGCTGGCCGCCGCCGACCCCGCTCCCACCGCGGTGTTCTCCTCCGACGCCCAGACCACGATGGTGCTGGTCCCGGCCCTGTCCGGCCGCCGGCTGGCGATCGCGGCGTTCGGTGACTTCCCGATGGCGGCGACGCTCTCGCCGGCGCTCACGGTGGTCGACCAGGACCCGGACGCACTGGGGCGGCTGGCCGCCCAGCGGGTGCTCCACCGGCTCGAGGGCGACGACCGGGAGCCGAGCAGCCTGGTGACCCTGCCGGTGCGCCTCATCGAACGGGCCTCCTGCCGCCCCCCGCACGACCTCGTCGAGCTGTTCCCGTCGACCACCCCGTCCGGCGGGGACGCCCGGTCCTGACCCCGTCCGTTCCGGGGTGGAAGGCGCCGGACGACGCGCCTTGACACCGATGACATGGCCTGGTTTCCTTCTCCCCGGCGCGAGATGACACCGATGTCATCGAGCGGCCACCCGCACGACCGGCACCGCAGCCCCTCGCCCGCTCGCACGGCCTCGAGCCTCTGGTGCCGCCCGGTACGGCGGCACCCGGCACCGCGCGCGCCGCGACGCCGGCAGCACCGCCACGGACGCCACAAAGGAGTGAGAGATGTCAGAGCCGCTGTTGCGGGCCGAGGGGATCACCAAGCAGTACGGCCAGGTCACGGCGCTGCAGGGCGCCGACTTCGACGTCCACGCCGGCGAGGTGGTCGCCCTCATCGGCGACAACGGCGCCGGCAAGTCGACGCTCGTGCGGATGCTGTCGGGCAGCGAGCAGCCCGACGCCGGTCGCATCGAGTTCGAGAACCGTGAGGTCGTGCTGGGCAGCCCCATCGCGGCCCGCGAGCTCGGCATCGAGACCGTCTTCCAGGATCTCGCCCTGGCGCCCCACCTGGACCCGATCCAGAACCTCTACCTCGGGCGCGAGGTCATGCGGAAGGGCCTGCTCGGCAAGCTCGGCTTCATGGACACCGCCGCGATGCGGGAGTCCGGCGAGCGGAACTTCACCAGCCTCGGCTCCACCGTGCGCAGCTTCTCCAGCCCGGTCGGCGCCATGTCCGGCGGCCAGAAGCAGTCCATCGCCGTGGCCCGGGCCGCCGCGTGGGCCAGCAAGGTCATCTTCCTGGACGAGCCGACCGCGGCGCTCGGTGTGGTGCAGACCAAGGGCGTGCTCGACCTCATCCGCCGGGTCCGCGACGAGGGCATCGGCGTCGTGTTCATCAGCCACTCCATGCCGCACGTGCTCGAGGTCTCCGACCGCGTGCAGGTGATGCGCCACGGCCGTCGCGTCGCCGTCTACCGCGGCTCCGGGACGAGCGTCGAGGAGCTCGTCGGCGCCATGACCGGTGCGCTCGACCTGCGTGAGGCGGGGGCATGAGCACCGACACCCACTCCCGGACGGGCGACCGGGGACGACGCCCGGCCGGCCCCACGTCCGCTGCCGCGAAGGAATCTCCCGTGACCACGACCGCCGCCGCGCCGGCCGAGCCCCGCCGCGTCCAGCGCCTGCTGCGCCTGCAGGCCCTGCAGATCGTCCTGATCCTGCTGGTGATCGTCGCGATCTTCGGGACGCTGGCCCCGATCTCGTTCCTGTCCGGCTTCAACATCCGCAGCATCGTCATCAACACCTCGATCCTGGCGGTGCTCGGCGTCGGGATGACCTTCGTGATCATCACCGGCGGGATCGACCTGTCCGTCGGCAGCGTGCTGGTCTTCTCCGGCGTCGTGGCCAGCAAGGTCATGGTCGCCGCCGGGGGCGAGGGGTGGGGGGTGGCCCTGCTCGGCGCGGTGGTCGCCTGCCTGTCCGGCCTGATGTGGGGGCTGGTCAACGGCGTCCTCATCGCCAAGGCCAAGGTGCCCCCGCTCATCGTCACCCTGGGCAGCTTCGGTGCGGCCCTGGGCTTCGCGCAGATCATCACCGGCGGCATCGACCTGCGTGCGGCCCCGGAGGTCCTCGTGGACACCGTCGGCTTCGGCAACGTCGTCGGCCAGGTCCCGACCCTGTCGGTGATCGCGGGACTGGTCGTCGTGCTCGGCATGGTCCTGCTGCACCGGACCCGCTTCGGGCTCCACACCTACGCGATCGGCTCCAACATCGAGGCCGGGCGCCGCACCGGCATCAAGGTCGACCTGCAGACGATCAAGGTCTACGCCTTCGCCGGCCTGCTCGCCGGGTTCGCCGGCATCCTCAACCTGGCCTTCTTCCAGTCCACCACCATCGGTGGGCAGTCGAACACCAACCTCAACGTCATCGCGGGCGTCGTCATCGGCGGCACGAGCCTCTTCGGGGGCCTCGGCACGATCTTCGGCACCGTCATCGGTCTGTTCATCCCCACCACCCTGCAGAGCGGCTTCGTGATCATCGGGGTCCAGCCGTTCTGGCAGCAGGTCGTGGTCGGTGTCGTCCTCGTCGCCGCGGTCTGGCTGGACCAGAAGCGCCGCACGAACGCCCAGTCGGGCAGACCCCGTCAGTCCGTCCTCGCCCGTCTGGGGCGCGGCTCCTCGAAGGGAAACTGAAGTGCGCAGGAACAGTGTCGTTCTCTCCGTCGGCCTGGCCGCGGCTCTCGTCGCCTCGCTGAGCGCCTGCGGTGCGGCGGAGGGCAACGCCCCCGCCGGGAGCACCGGCGGGGACGCCAAGAAGATCACCTTCATCCAGGGCGTGGCGGGTGACAACTTCTACATCTCCATGCAGTGCGCCGCCGAGCAGGAGGCCCGCACGCTGGGCGTCTCGCTCGACACCCAGGGCCCGCAGAAGTTCGACCCCACCCTGCAGACGCCGATCCTGTCCTCGGCGATCGCCGCCCGGCCGGACGCGATCATGATCGCGCCCACCGACGTCAGCGCCATGCAGCAGCCGATCGACCAGGCCATCGCCGCCGGCATCAAGGTCGTGCTCGTCGACACCACGCTGAACGACACCGCGAAGGTGTCCTCGCAGATCTCGTCGAACAACCTCGGCGGTGGCGCGGCGGCCTTCGATGCGATCAAGCAGCTGGCCCCCGGCGGCGGCAAGGTCCTCGTGATCGACAACCAGCCCGGCATCAGCACCTCCGACGCGCGGACCGCCGGCTTCGCCGAGGCCGCGAAGAAGGACGCCGCCTACACCGACCTCGGCGTGCAGTACGCCCAGAACGACGTCGCGAAGGCCGCGCAGCTGGTGACCGCCGCACTGCAGAAGGACCCCGACATCGTCGGCGTCTTCGCGACCAACCTGTTCGGCGCCGAGGGGGCCGCCACCGGCGTCCGCCAGGCGGGCAAGCAGGGCGCGGTCAAGATCGTCGGGTTCGACGCCGGACCGGACCAGGTCAAGGCGCTGCAGGAGGGCACGATCCAGGCGCTCATCGCCCAGCAGCCGGGAACCATCGGCACCGACGGCGTGCAGCAGGCGGTCGACGCGATCGAGGGCAAGCCGACCGAGGCGAAGATCCAGACCGACTTCACGATCATCACCGCGCAGAACCTCGACTCGCCCGCCAGCCAGGCGGCCGTCTACAAGTCGGACTGCTCCGGCTGACCCGCCTCCCTCCGCGGGCCCGGAGTCCTCGGGCCCGCGGAGGGGCTCCATCCCCGCCCGTCCGGGCCGACGCCACCCGAGAGGAACCCACCACCATGTCCGACGTCGACGGCCGCACCGTCCTGGTCACCGGAGCCGCCGGCGGGATCGGGGGAGCCACCGTGCGCCGGCTGGTCGCCGCCGGTGCCGACGTCGTCGCCGCCGGCCGCGACGAGGCGGGCCTGGCCGACATCGTCGCCGCGACCGGTGCCCGCCCGCTGGCCTTCGACCTCGAGTCCGAGGACGAGGTCCGGGGGGCACTGGAGGAGCTGGACCTCTGGGGGGTGGTCAACTGCGGCGGCGTCGGCGGGGAGATCGCGACGCCCCTGGACACCGACATCGCGGTCTTCGACAAGGTCATCAGCGTCAACGCGCGGGGCGCGCTGCTGGTCACCAAGTACGCCGCGCGGTCGATGGTCCGCCTCGGGCGGGGCGGCTCCATCGTCAACGTCTCCAGCCAGGCGAGCCTCGTGGCACTGCCCGGGCACGTCTCCTACGGTTCGTCCAAGGCGGCGCTGGACAACATCACCCGTGTGTCGGCCCTGGAGCTGGGCCGGTACGGGATCCGGGTCAACAGCGTGAACCCGACCGTCGTCATGACGCCGATGTCGGCCTGGTACTGGGGCCGCGAGGACGTCGGGCCCCCGTTCCTCGAGGCCATGCCGCTGCACCGCTGGGCCACCGAGGACGAGATCGCCGCGCCCATCGTCTTCCTGCTCGGCGACGGCGCCTCGATGATCACCGGCGTGTCGCTCCCGGTCGACGGCGGCTACAGCTGCCGCTGAGCGACCGGTACCCCCTCCCGACCGTGGGAGGCCGGTGATGCCGCAGTGGCGTGCATGACACCGATGACATGACCGTGAGCACCGCTCAGCACCACCGATACGTCCAGGAGGGAACGGGCATGGCGAACGGCATGCACATCGGGCTCGACGTCGGCTCGACCCAGACCAAGGCCGTGGCCTACGACGACCGGGGCACCGCACTGGGCCGGTACAGCGCCGACACCCCGTGGCGCGTGTCGCGGACCGGGGAGAGTGAGACGACCGGCGCGGCCCTGGTGGACCGGGTGCTCGCCGTGCTCCACGGCCTGCTCGCCGGGCTGCCGCCCGAACGGGGGCCGGTGCTGTCCCTCGGCGTCACGGGCATGGCCGAGAGCGGCGTCCTGCTCGACGGCACCGGGGCGGAGGCGGCACCCGTCGTCGCCTGGTACGACCCCCGCGGCGGCGCGCAGATGGCCGCGCTGCCGGCGCCGGTCCGGGAGGCGTTCACCGCCGCCACCGGGCTGCGCGCCGACGCCCAGCCCAGCGCCGCCTCCCTGGCCTGGGGGCTCGGGCACGGGTGGCGCGTCACGCCGTCGTCGACCTGGCTGAGCGTGCCGGAGCACGTGGTCGCCGCCCTGGGCGGCGAGCGTGTGGCCGAGCCGTCGCTGGCCTCGCGGACCGGGCTGCTCGACACCGCCCGGCTCGCACCCGCCGACCACGTCGCCGACGCGCTGGGCCTGCCCCCCACACTGCTGCCCCCGCTGCGCCCCGCCGGCACCGGCGCCGGGCGGATCACCCGGACCGACGTCGACGCCCGGCTGCGCGGCGCGGTGCTCACCGTCGCCGGGCACGACCACCCCGTCGCGGCCCTCGGGGCCGGCGCCACCGACCCGGAGCACCTGTTCAACGGGGCGGGCACCGCGGACGTCCTGCTGCGCTCGGCGGCCACCCCGGTCTCCCCGGCCGACCGCGCCCGGCTCGCGGACGCGGGCGTGTCGGTGGGTGCGCACGTGGTCGACGGGCTCAGCGCCGTGCTCTGCGGTGTCAGCGCCGGGGTCATCCTGCGCCGCATCCTGTCGCTGGCCGGCGCCACCGAGGGCGACCGCCGCGACGCCGTCGACGCCGCCGCCGCGCGGGTGCCCCGCCCCGTCCCGGGCGTCACGGTGCGGGCGGGCGGCCGCGGCAGCGACGACGTGCAGATCGTCCTGACCCGGGAGGCGGACCCCGCCGAGCTCCTGGCCGCCGCCCTGCACCACGTCGGAGAACGGACCTCGGCCCTGCTGGACCTCGTCACCTCGGCCGTCGGACCGCACGTCTCGGCGCTCTGTGTCGGCGGCTGGACGCGGATGGCCAGCGTGCGCGCCCTCAAGCACGACGTACTGCCGCGTCTGGAGTTCTCCTCCGTCGCGCTGCCCGGGTGCCGCGGTGCGGCGGCGCTCGGTGCGCTGGCCGCCACCGGCGCCACCGACCAGACCGGCCTCGCGGCCGTGCTGGCCGACTGGGGCCCGCCGCGCGCCGCCGGCGTCGGCGCGACCCCGTCCCACGAACCCGCCCACCCAGGAGAAGGATCACCGTGAACGAGCTGACGACCCTCGAGAAGCGCGCGATGGCGCGCATCAGCACCGCCGACGGCCACATGCTCATCGTCGCCGCCGACCAGCGCAACAGCATGAAGGCCGTCATGCAGGACGCCCCCGACGGCCCGGAGTCCATCAGCCGCGAGGAGCTCGCGCAGGCCAAGGGCGACCTCGTCCGCCACCTCGCGAGCCACGGCCCGGCCATCCTGCTCGACCCCGAGGTGGCGCTGCCGCAGCTCGTCGACGACGGCACGCTCGACGCCTCGGGCACCGCGCTCGTCGTCGGGATGGACGCCTCGGGCTACGAGACCGTCGACGGCCTGCGCCACACCCGGTTCAGTGCGGGCGTGACCCCGCGGACCGTGCGCGACCTGGGCGGCGACGCCGCGAAGATGCTCTGGTACCTGCGCCCCGACCGGCAGGGCGCCGACTCCGACGTGGTCCGCGGGATCCGCGAGCTGGTCGAGGCCTGCACCGCCGAGGGCGTCCTGCTGATCGTCGAGATCCTGCTCTACCGGCTGGAGGGGGAGACCGACGAGCAGTACGCCGAGCGCTTCCCGCAGCTCGTCGCCGACGCCGCCCGCCTCTCGGTCGAGGCCGGCGCCAAGGTCCTCAAGCTGCCCTACCCCGGCTCGGCGGAGGCCTGCGCCGCGGTCACCGAGGCCGCGGCGGGCGTCCCGTGGGCCGTCCTCTCGGCGGGTGTCGACCACAGCACCTTCATCGGGCAGGTCCGCACCGCGGTGGCCCACGGCGCCAGTGGGGCGATGGCCGGACGGTCGTTGTGGAAGGACTCCCTCTCGGTCGCCTCCGCGGTCCGCGAGGACCTGCTGACCCACCGGGCGCTGCCGCGCCTGCGCGAGCTGCGGGCGGCCGTCGACCGGGCCGACGCCACCGTCGGCGCCTGAGCTCCTGCTCCCGGACCGGACCGGTCCGGGAGCAGGCCGGTCTCAGCTCCGCGACGCGTCGATCACCCGGTCCAGCACCGCCCGCAGCTCCTCCAGCTCGGGCAGCGGCATCCCGAGCCGCTCCACGATCGCCGGCGGGATCGCCTCGGCCCGGGCGCGCAGGGCCCGGCCGGCGCCGGTGAGGGAGACCGCCATCGTCCGCTCGTCGCCGGGGACCCGGCGGCGGTCGACCAGCCCGGCCGCCTCCAGCCGCTTGAGCAGCGGCGAGAGCGTGCCCGGGTCGAGGGCGAGCGCGCGGGCCAGCTCACCCAGCGAGCGGGGGGAGTCCTCCCACAGCGCGAGCATCACCAGGTACTGCGGGTGGGTCAGGCCCATCGGCTCGAGCAGCGGCCGGTAGAGCGCGATGACGTTGCGGGCCGCGACGGCGAGGGCGAAGCAGACCTGCCGGTCGAGCCGCAGCAGGTCCCTACCCGTGTCACCGTCCCCCGGGGCTGCGCTCGACATGGTGGCCATCGTACATTGTTGGTGCACCAAGAATTGGGGGACCAACAGTGGACGAGCGGCCGAACCCGTTGCGGTGGCTGGCCTACGCCTACGGCGCCGGGCTGCCCGCCCGGCACCGCGGCTGGGTGCTGCACGACGTCACGACCCGGACCTGGCAGCTGCGTCACCTCGTCCGCACCACCGTCCAGCTGCTGCCGGTCGGGGTGCTGCTGTTCCTGCTCATCCCCGGCCCCGTGTACGTCCGGGCGCTGTCGGTGCTGGCCGGGGCGATCCTCGGCTACTTCTACTCGGTGGCCTACATGTACGAGTCCGCCGAGCACCGCGTCGCGAAGGCCGGGTACCCCGTGGGGCACGCGGCCGTCGTGCGGGAGCAGGCCGACGCGGGGCAGCGGGACGCGGCCCGGGAGCGCTACGAGCGGCGCTGGCGCGGCTGAACCCGGCTCACCCGCCCATCGTCTCGGGCAGCCACAGCACCACACCGGGCAGCGCGGCGAGCACGGCCACGAGCACGAGCAGCGCCGCCACGTAGGGCAGGACCCCGACGAAGATCTCCTCGGCCGGGCGTCCGGTCGCCTTCGACACGATGAACACGTTCATCCCCAGCGGCGGGGTGACCAGGCCGATCTCGGCCAGCAGGATGACCATCACCCCGAACCAGATCGGGTCGTAGCCCAGCTGCTCGACCACTGGCAGCACGACCGGGACGGTGAGCGCGAGGATCGCGAGCTGGTCGAGGAACGCCCCGAGCACGAGGTAGATCAGCGCGATCAGGGCGAAGATCGCCAGCGGCGGCGCGGCGACGCCGGCGATCGCGTCGACGAGGGTCCCGGTGATCCGGGTCAGCGTCATGAAGTAGCCGAACAGGTACGCCGAGGCGATGATCAGCAGGATCATCGCGGTCGAGGTGAGGGTCTCGACGAGCGCGTCGCGGATCCGGGCGAGGTCGAGCCGCCGCCGGGCCAGCCCGATGACCAGCGCACCGGCGACACCGAGGCCCGCCGACTCGGTCGGCGTCGTCAGCCCCAGGTAGATCGAGCCGACGACCAGCAGGAACAGCAGCGCGACGGGGCCGAGGACGGGGACCGTCCGCAGCTTCTCGGCCAGGCTGTACCGGCGGCCGGCCGGCGCGAGCGCGGGCTTGCGGTGCACCAGGAACAGCGTCGTGACGATGATCGTCACCGTGACGAGCAGCCCGGGCACCAGGCCCGCGACGAGCATCTGGCCCACGCTGACCTCGGCCAGGATCGCGTAGAACACCAGGATGATGCTGGGCGGCACCATGGCGGCGAGCGTGCCGACGACGGCGACCAGGCCGTTCGCGAGCCGGCCGTCGTAGCGTTCGCGCTCCATCTCCGGGATGGTCGTCGAGGCCAGGGCGGCCGCGGCCGCGGTGCTCGACCCGGAGACCGCGGCGAAGGTGGCGCCGGTCGTCGTCGTGGCGACGCCCAGACCCGCCGGGACCCGCCCGACCCACACCCGGGCCGCGGCGAACAGCTCGGTCGTGACCCCGCTCTTGAGCACCAGCTGGGCCATGAGGATGAACAGCGGGATCGCCGCGAGGGTGTAGGTCGAGACCGCCGCGTACGGGGTGGTCTCCAGGAAGCCGACGGCGGCGGACGGGCCGCCGTGGGCGAGCAGTCCGACGACGGCGCTCACCCCGATCGCGACACCGACCGGTACCCGGGCCAGCAGCAGGACGAACAGCAGGACGAGGACTCCGGCGAGCACCATCAGGCGATCTCCTCCGCGGCCGAGGTGAGGGGGGTTTCGGGGGCGGCGGGCGCGGGGCCGCGCAGGTCGTGGACCAGCGTGTGCAGGCACCGGAGCACCGCGAGCCCCGCGCCGATCGGCACCAGCACCGCCGAGGTCCACACCGGCCACGACAGCTCCGAGGCCCCGGCCAGCGGGACGTCGCCGTGGCGGAGCGCGCCCGCGGTCAGGAGCAGCCCGCCGTAGCCGACCAGCGCCAGGAACACGGCGGTCAGGGCCGACCCGGTGACCGCGAGCACGCGTCGTCCGGCCGGTCCCAGGCGCTTGTGGACGAGGTCGATCCGGACGTGGGCGCCCTCGCGGACCGTGTAGGACAGCCCGAGGAAGAACAGTCCCACCAGCGCGTAGTCGCCGACGAAGCCCACCGACCAGGACAGCGGCGCCCCCACCAGGTAGCGCAGGGCCACGTCGATCACGATCAGCGCGACCGTGACGACGACGCCGGTGAGGCCGACGGCGGCCGCCGCGTCCTCGACCGTGCGCAGTACGCGGTCCACCGAGTCCGGCCGGGTCGTGCCCGCGTTCGTCGTGCCCGCGTTCATCGTGCGGCCTCCGGGGTCTCGTCGCGGGCCCGGTCGAGCGCCGCCTCCATCTCCTCCAGCGCGGCGCGGCCGGGTCGCCCGCGGGCCTCCATGTCCGCGGCCCAGTCGGCGCGCACCGAGGCGACCGCGTCCTGCCAGCGCTGCTGCTGGGCGGCGGTCAGCGCGGTGAAGGTCATGCCCCCGTCCTCGAGGGTCGACCGGGCCTGCGCCGTCTGCTCGCCCATCACCGCGCAGAGGTGGCGGGAGGTCTCCTCGCCGGCCCGGGTCATGGCGTCGCGGTGGGCCTCGGGCAGCTCCTGCCACAGCGCCTCGGAGATGGCGAAGGTGAGGTGTGGGTGAAACCGCCGAGCGGGGCGCCTCGGTGGCGTGCGAGGCGACCTCGTCGAGGCGGAAGGGGACCGCGCTCATCGGCGGGAGGGTCATCGCGTCGACGGTGCCGCGGGACATCGCCTCGTAGACCTCGGGTCCGGCGATGGAGACCGGGGTGGCGCCCAGGGTGCGCAGCGTCTGGTCGACGACAAAGCCGGGGGAGCGGGTGAGCAGGCCGGGGAGCTGCGCCGG
>NZ_JAHLJA010000003.1:0-23974 GCF_020496245.1 Pseudonocardia sp. ICBG601
TCCTGGACTGGCTCGCCGAGGTCGACCCGCACGCGCCCGGCTACAACCAGTCGGTGCTGGTGCGCAACCCCGGCCGGGCTGACCGGGCCGGTGCTGCGCCGCGCACTGGGCCCGTCTGCTCGCCACGCACGGCATGCTCCGCGCCCGGCGCACCGCCGACGGCCTGGAGGTCCCGCCCGCGGTGCCCGCCCGGTGCTGCGGGAGGTGCCGGTCGGCGCGGCGAACACCGCCGACCAGGTGCGCGGGCTGCTGGGGGAGGAGGCGCTCGCCGCGCGCGACCGGCTCGATCCCGGCTCCGGCACGATGCTGTCGGCGGTCTGGTTCGATGCCGCCGGACCGGACGCCCCGGACGCCTGTTGCTGGTGGTCGCGCACGTCGCCGTGGACTGGGTGTCGTGGCGGATCCTGCTCGACGACCTCGCCGCTGCCGTCGCCGCCCAGGACGCGGGGCGCGAGCCGGCGCCGCCGCCGGTCCGGTGTCCTACCGCGCCTGGGCGTCGATGCTCGCGCCGAGGCCGCCCGCCCGCAGCGGGTCGCCGAGACCGGCCGGTGGCGCTCGGTCCTGGCCGGACCGCGGGTGGCACTGCCGCGGGCGACGCCGTTCGACCCGGACCGCGACCGGCACGGCACCAACCGGGTGCACCCGGTGGAGCTGCCCGCGGACCTGTCGGCCCGCCGTCCTCGCCGCCGGTGCGGACGGGCACTGGCCGCCGCGCTCGGGATCGCCGTCGCCGGCCTCGCGCGTCACCACGGCGCCCCCGCCAGGGGGTCGTGCCGCTCGCGGTGGAGGGACACGGCCGGGAGGAGGAGGCCGTCGCGGCGCGACCGGACCTGTCCCGCACCGTCGGCTGGTTCACCGCGATCCGGCCGGTCGCGGTCGACCCGCGCGGACCCGCCGGGCAGGTGCGCGACCGGCTGGTCGCCGACCTCGACGCCGAGCCCGACCACGGCCTCGGGTTCGGCCTGCTGCGCCCCTGAACCCGGACACCGCCGCCGCGAGCTCGCGCCGCTCCGCTCCGCTGCCCGAGATCGAGTTCAACTACCTGGGCCGGTTCGACCGGCGCGCCCCGCGCGACTGGGGCTTCGCCGAGGAGGACGACGTCCTCGACATCGCCGTCGAGCCGGACATGCGCCAGCGGTTCCCGCTGACCGTCATCGCCCGCACCGTCGACGGCGCGGACGGGCCCGGGTGCACGCCGACCTGATCCACCCGGCCGCGGTGCTCGACGACGACGTCGTCGCCGACCTCGGACGCCGGTGGACCGCGGCGCTGCGGGAGCTGACCGGGCGGGACTGAGCGAGGACAGGAGACAGGACAGGGGGCCGGTCGCGGTGCGACCGGCCCCCTGTCGTGTGTGCGGGGCGCGCCCCGGGCTCAGCCCTGGGCGGCGGCAGTGCCTCGAGCTCCGGCACCAGCTTGTCCAGGGCGTAGGGGAGGCTCAGCACGCTGCCGTAGCTCAGCGCGGCGGGCAGCGGCTCGGTGCGCTCGGAGCTGAGCATCCACAGCACCCGGCCCTGCTGGACGGCCGTGAGCCTGCTGAACTCCGGACGTGCCTCGATCTCGGCCTTCGCGGCCTCGGTCGGGGCGAGCACGAGCAGCTTGTCGACGTCGAACTCGCCGGCCTGCTCCGGGCTCAGCTGCGCCTCGCTCGTCCCGGCGGCGGCCCGGGTGATCGCCTCGGGGGCACGGAAGCCGAGCTGGGCCAGCAGGTCGGCCTTGATGTCGCCACCGGCGAACGCGAAGTAGTTCGGGGTGTCGTAGGAGACCGCGACGGCGGTCTGCTGCGCCCAGTCGGGGTGCGCGGCCTTGGCGTCGGCGATCTTCTTCTCGGTCGCGGCGACCAGCTCGTCGCCCTGCTTCTCGCGGCCGACGGCCTTGGTGATCTCCCGGGTCATGACCTGCCAGGACGCGGTGTAGTCCTCGAAGCCCTTGGGCTGGGCGACCGTCGGCGCGATCCGGGAGACCTGGTCGTACTGCTCCTGGGTCATGCCCGAGTACGACGCGATGATCAGGTCCGGCTTCAGCGCCGCGATCTTCTCGAGCTGGTACTCCTCGCGGACGCCGACGACCTCGGGGGTCTGCCCGGCGAAGCCCTGCTCCTGCCACAGCCACTTGTTGCCGGCCGGGGGCTGGGTGAACCAGTCGACGATCCCGACCGGCGCGATCCCGACGGCGAGCAGCGCGTCCGGGTCGGTGTAGCCCAGGGTCACGACCCGCTTCGGCTCGGCGGTGATCTCGGTGGACCCGTACTTGTGCTCGACGGTCACCGGGAACGTCCCGGACGCGGCCGGGGTGGCCGGCGTCCCGTCACCGCTGCCGCCCGAGGGCGCCGAGGAGCACCCGGCGAGGACGAGGACACCGAGCAGGGCGACGAGGAGCGGGCGGAACCGTCCCCTGGACGGTGAGGCGTGAGGCATGACGTTCCTGTTCTCTCGACCCGGGACGACGGGTCCGTCGTTGCCCGGTGATCCGCTGTGGCAGTTGAGGCTTACCTAAGTCCCGGGCCAGGTCAAGAGACCCTTACCTCAGGCGCCGGTACGCCGGACGGGCTCGCCGCGCAGGCCCGTCCAGGCCTGCCACAGCTGGGCGAACCGGCCGCCGGAGGCGACCAGCTCGGCGTGCGTGCCGGTCTCCGCGGTCCGCCCGGCCTCGAGCACCAGCACGAGGTCGGCGTCGGCGACCTGACTGAGCCGGTGCGCCACGACGACGGCCGTGCGACCCGCCAGCGCGGCGTCGGCGCGCGCGCTCCAGCTCCGCCGCGCCGGCGCTGCCGGCCTCGGCGGTCGCCTCGTCGAGGATCACCACCGGCGGGTCGGCCAGCACCAGCCGGGCCAGCGCGAGCTGCTGGGACTGCACCACGGTCAGGGCGTGCCCGGTGTCCCCGACGACGGTCTCCAGCCCGTCGGGCAGCCGGTCCACCCAGGGCGCCGCGCCGACCGTGGCCAGGGCGGCGCGCAGGTCGTCGTCGGTGGCGTCCGGGCGGGCCAGGCGCAGGTCCTCGGCGAGCGGCCCGGCGAACACGTGCACCTCCTGGGTCACCAGGACGACCGGCGCCCGCCCGCCGCGGTGGTCGATGCGCTCCAGCGGCACGCCGCCGATCTCGACGACCCCGGCGTCCGGGGTGTGCATCCCGGCGACGAGCTTGGCCAGCGTGGACTTGCCCGCACCGCTGGTGCCGACCAGCGCGACCCGGGTGCCGGGGGCGAGGTCGAGGTCCACCCCGGACAGCGCCGGGTGGCCGTCGACGTAGGAGTGGGTCAGGCCGCGCACCCGCACCCGGGCGTCGGCGGGCACGGCCGGGTCCGCCGGCGGGGCGGGCGGGTCGATCTCGGCGACGCCGACGATGCGCCGCAGCCCGGCGACCGCGGACTGGGCGGCGTCGAGCTGGAACAGCATGATGTTGATCGGCGTGAACAGGTTGATGAAGTACAGCGCCGCCGCGCTCGCCGTACCGATCGTCGTGCTGCCGCTGCCGACCAGCACGAACCCGGCGACCAGCACCCCGCTCAGGCCGAGGACCTCACCGGCGTTGAGCCGGCCGAAGAAGCGGGTCTGCAGCACCACGAGCCGCTGCCCGATCCCGGCGACGGCCTCGGCGCGGGCACGGACCCGGTCCAGGTGGTCGTCGGTGAGGCGGAACGCGCGCACCGTGCTCACCCCGGCCGCGGTGTCGAGCAGCTGCTGCTGCTGGGCCCCGCCCGCGATGCGCTCGTCGTCGTAGAGCGGGCCGGAGTGGCGCAGGAACCAGCGGGCGGTGACCACCTGGATCGGCACCGCCAGCAGCGCGCCGAGCAGGAACCGCCAGTCCAGGGCGGCGAGCGCGACCAGGGTCAGGCCGATGATCAGCGCGGCCCTGGCGAACTCGGGCAGTGCCTCGCGCACCGCCTCGCCGACGACCTTGACGTCGTCGGTGACGCGCGAGGTGAGGTCACCGGACCCGGCCTGCTCCAGGGTCTCCAGCGGCAGGTCCAGCGCGCGGGCGACGAAGCGCTCCCGCAGCCGGGCCAGCATCGTCTCCCCGACCCGGGCGATCAGCGCGATCCCGGCGAAGGCGAGCACACCCTGGACGACCGCGACCCCGGCCAGGGCGGCGACCGGCGCGGTCAGCGCGGACGGCTCCGACCCCCGCGCGGCGAGGTCGACGATCCGGCCCAGCAGCGGTGCCGCGACCAGGCTCACCGCCGCCCCGGCGACCAGGGCGACGAGTGCAGCGACGGCGGTCCCACGGCGCGGGGCCAGCAGCTCGCCGAGGACGGCGCGGGTGCGGCGCCCGTCGGCGACGGGCAGCAGGCGGGGTCCGGACGGCTCGGTCCCGGTGGTCATCCGGTCACCACCCTGCGGTAGTCGGTGTCGTCGGTCATCAGCTCGGTGTGCGTCGCGTCCGCGACGACGCGGCCGTCGCGCAGCACCACCACGCGGTCGGTGACCGCGAGCAGTGCCGGGCTGGTGGTGAGGAGCACGGTCGTGCGGCCGGTGCGGTGCTCGCGCAGCCGGGCCGCGATCTCGGACTCGGTGACGGCGTCGACGGCCGTCGTGGGGTCGTGCAGCACCAGGACCGGGGGGTCGGCGGCCAGCGCCCTGGCCAACGCGACCCGCTGGCGCTGCCCGCCCGACAGCGAGCTGCCGCGCGAGGTCACCGGGGTGTCCGCACCCTGCGGGAGGGCCTCGACGGCCTGGTCGGCGCGGGCCGCGGCCATCGCCGCGACCGTCGCGGACCCCGGGGCGCCGTCGCCGGTCGCGGCGGTGACGTTGTCCAGGACGGTGCCGGTGAACAGGTGCGCGTCGTGCGCCGCGACCAGCAGCGTGGACCGGGTGGCGGCCGGGGCGAGGTCGTCGACGCCGGTGCCGCCGAGCAGGATCCGCCCGGAGTCGGGTGCGACGTCGCGGGCCAGGCAGCGGGCGAGCGCGGTCGCCGCGGACGGGTCGGGGGCGACCACGCCGAGCAGCTGACCGGCGGGCACCTCCAGGTCGATGCCGTCGAGGGGGCCGTGGCGCAGCCCGGTGACCGCCAGCGCGGCGGCGGGGTCGGTGGGGCCGGCGTCCCGGCCGTCGCGGCCGGGGCCGACGGCGGGCGGTGCGGAGAGGATCTCGGCGATCCGCCCGGCCGAGGCCCGCGCCTGGGCGAAGCGCGCCCCGGCGATCCCGAGGGTCTGCAGCGGCCCGACGAGGAACTGGGCGAGCCCGACTGCGGAGACCAGGTTGCCGACGGTGATGGACCCGTCGAGGGCGAGCAGACCGCCGACGAGCGCGATGACCGCGAGGAACAGGCCGTTCGCGAGCTGGACGGTGCCGAGGAACCCGGCCTCGGCGCGGGTCGCCCGCAGCGTGGCGCCCAGCGCGGTACGGCTGCTGGCCGCGTACTGCTCGGCCGCGGCGGGCCCGGCGCCCAGTCCCTTGAGGACGCGGATCCCGGACACGAGGTCGGCGGCGGTGCCGGCGGCGCGCGCGGCCCGCTCCTGCTCGGCGCCGCTGCGCCGCTCCAGCGGCCGCCCGACCCGGCCGATCAGCCACAGCAGCGGCGGGGTGCCGAGCAGGATGAGCAGGCCCAGGGGGAGCGAGATCCGCAGCAGCGCGACGGCGGCGACCACGAGCGCGGCCGCGGCGGCCGCGGCCGTGGGGATCCAGAAGTTCATCACCGCGACTCGCTTGGCGTCGGCCACGGCGATCGAGGTGATCGAGCCGGGCAGCCTGCCGGTCTCGGCGCCGCCGCGGTGGTCCAGCAGCCGGGCCGCCACCCGGGTGCGCAGCCCGGCGTCGGCACGCAGGTCGGCGTGCAGGGCCTGCCGTGCGCCGAACCGGTAGCTGTAGGACAGCATCGCGAAGTCCGCGGCCAGCACGAGCAGCCAGATCACCAGGCTGCCGACGTCGCCGGTCGCGACCGCGCGGTCGATCACGACGCCCACCAGGACCGGCACCAGTGCCTCTCCGACCTGGTGCCCGCACAGCAGGACGGTCGCCGCCGCGACCCGGCCGCGGAACGACCTGATGGTGCTGCGGACCACCTCTCGTGCGGTGACCTGTGTGTCACCGGTGCCCCTGTGCGCGGTCATGAAGGGAGGCTAACCTCACCGACGCGCGGCGATCATGACGGTGGGTGTGTGGTCCGCCGCTTTCCGGGTCGCGCACCGTCCGGCGCCCGTCGTCGCGCCGCATCCCAGGAGGAGGTCGACATCCCGTGCGTGTCGTGTTGTTCGGTTACCAGAAGTGGGGAGCCCGGCTGCTCGCCGACCTGCTGGACTCGCGGCACGAGGTGGTGCTCGTCGTCAGCCACCCGGAGGAGGGCGAGCCGTCCCCGGTGATCTTCCAGGAGTCGCTCGGCGACCTGGCCCGTGAGCACGGGATCCCGGTGCTCTACCGGGAGAAGGCCGTCGACGCCGAGCTGGTCACCGCGATCACCGGCTCCGGCGCCGAGATCGGGGTGGCCTGCAACTGGCGCACCTGGATCTCCCCGGAGGTGTTCTCCGCCCCGCCGCGCGGCACGGTCAACACCCACGACTCGCTGCTCCCGCGCTACGCCGGGTTCTCCCCGCTCAACTGGGCGCTGATCAACGGCGAGAGCCAGGTGGGCGTGACCGCGCACTGGATGGACGCCGAGCTCGACCGCGGCCCGATCATCTGCCAGCGCACCGTGCCGGTCACCCCGACCGACACCACCGAGGACCTGTTCGAGCGCACCGTGCTCCTGTTCGGACCGCTCGCGCTCGAGGCGTTCGACCGGGTCGAGCACGGTCCGCACGAGTGGCTCACCCAGGACCCGGCGCACGCGTCGTTCTTCCACAAGCGGGCCGACGAGGACAACCGCATCCCCTGGGACCGTCCGGCCGCCGACCTGGTCAACCTGGTGCGCGCGCAGACCGGGCCGTACCCGAACGCCTGGTGCCTGCACGAGGGCGCGCGGCTTCGGGTGCTGGAGGCGACGGTGTCGCGGGAGCGCTGCGGCGGGACCAACGGGCGGATCTTCGCCCGCGAGGGGAGCGGGGTGGTCGTCGTCGCCGGGCCGGACGCCTGGCGCGGCGGTCAGTACGGCCTGGTCCTGCAGCGGGTGCGCGACGCCGACGGTGTCGAGCACGTCGCCGGTGACCACTTCCGCCGCATGGGGGGCTACCTGACCTGAGGGTCCCGGCGGGGCACCGGTGGACGTGACGTCCACGTCCACCGGTGCACGGCCGGCGTCAGTTGCCGGGGGCCTGGCCCTTGAGCGCCGCGTCGAGCTGCGGCGCGACGGTGTCGATGGCGTAGGGCAGCGACAGCGGGCTGGAGTAGCCGAGCGCGGCGGCGAACTCGGTCTCGAACGGCCCGAGGTAGGCGACCCGGCCCTGCTGGACCGCCGGGATCGCGCGGAACACCGGGTCGGCCTCGGACTCGGCGCGCGACCGGCCCAGCACCACGAGCACGTCGCTGTCGAGGTCGCCCTGGCGCTCCAGCGAGAGGGTCTGCGAGTCCGGCCGGACGGTGAAGCCGAGGCCGGCGAAGATCTGGGCGCGCAGGTCGTCGGTGCCCATGTCGTAGGGGACGCCCTCGATGAAGAAGTCCATCTTGAGGTTCTTGCCCGCGAAGTCGGGGTGGGCGGCCTTGGCCTCGTCGAACGTCGCGCGGGTCGCGGTGATGACCTGCTCGGCCTGCTCGGTGCGGCCGGTGGCCTGCCCGGTGATGCGGGTCTGCTCCTCCCAGCCCGCGGCGTTCGTGCCGTCGGGGGTGCCCTGGGCGACGGTCGGCGCGATCTGCGACAGCGCGGTGTAGGTCGCCTGGTCCATGAAGGAGTAGACGCCGAGGATCAGGTCGGGCTTGAGCGCGGCGACCTGCTCGACCGGGATCTCGGACCCGGTCAGCAGCTGCGGCTGCGTCCCGCCGAGTGCCTCCTGCGCCCAGGGGCGCTTCGCGTAGTCGTAGTCGCCGATGTTCTCGCGGACCCCGACCGGCTTCACGCCGAGGGCGAGGGCGAAGTCGGCGTCGTTGAAGCCCACGGTCACGACCCGCTGCGGCGCGGCGGGGATCGTCGTCTGCCCGAAGGCGTGGGTGAGGGTGACCGGGAACGCTCCGGTGGGGGCGTCGCCGGCGGGGGCGGGCTGTGCCGCGTCGCCGGAGCCCCCGGAGGAGCAGCCGGCGAGTGCCAGCAGCAGGACCACGCACGCGGCGAGCGCGCGGAGCAGGGGTCGGGGCATGGGGGCGGTCCTTTCGACGGGACCCGTGCGGGCGGGGTGCACCGGGCGCCGGGGGATCAGGTCAGTACACCCTTCCGGGTGGACAGGCGAACCTTACCCATGGCGGTCACGATCGGGCAGACAGGACATCCCACACGATGTCGAGGTGCTCGCGGCCCGTGGTGACCCCGCCGAACGCCACCCGCACCACCGGGTGCCCGTCGACCTCGGTGCCGGTGAGCAGCACCCGTCCGTCGGCGTTGGCCCGCTCCAGCAGCGCGGTGGTCGCGGCGTCGCCGGAGCGCGAGCGCAGGCAGACCAGTGACAGCACCGGTGCGCACGCCAGCTCCAGGTCGTCGTGCCCGCAGACCCGCTCGGCCAGCTCGGCGGCGAGGTCCACGTGCCCGCGCAGGTGCGACCGCAGCCCGGACAGCCCCTGGCCGTGGAGCACCGCCCACAGCTTCAGCGCCCGGAACCGCCGCCCGAGCGGGACCTGCCAGTCCCGGAAGTCCACGACGGCGCCGGAGTCGGAGTGCGCGTCGCGCAGGTAGGCCGGGGTGATCGACAACGCGGCCGGCAGCGCGCGGGCGTCGCGCACCCAGAGCAGCGAGGCGTCGAACGCGGTGAGCAGCCACTTGTGGGCGTCGGTGCAGAAGGAGTCGACGCCGGGCCCCGGGCCCGGGTTCACGCCGTCGAGCACCCAGCGGTGCTCCGGGCAGAGCGCCGCGACGCCCGCCCACGCGGCGTCGACGTGCACCCAGGCCCGGTACGGCCGCGCCGCCGTGACCAGCGCCGCGACCGGGTCGCTCGACCCGGTCGAGGTCGTCCCGACCGTCGCGCACACCAGCACCGGGACCAGCCCGGCGGCGACGTCCGCGGCGAGGGTGTCGGCCAGCGCGGCCGGGTCCATCGCCCGGGAGCCCGGGGTGCACGGGACGGTCCGCAGCCCGTCGGAGCCGAGCCCGGCCACCCGCACCGCCTTGGCCAGCGACGAGTGCGTCTCGGCCGTGACGTAGACGCGCTCCCGGCCGGTCACCCCGCGCACCCGCCAGCCGGAGTCCGGGTCCGGTGCGGCCCGGTGCAGCGCGGCGGTCAGCGCGACCAGCGCCGCCGAGGACGCCGAGTCCTGGATCGAGCCGCCCCCGCCGCCGTCGTGGGTGAACGTCTCGTCCAGCCCGAGCGCCCTGGCCAGCTGGTCGGTGACCGCCTGCTCCACCTCGGTGCACGCGGGCGAGGTCGACCAGAGCATCCCCTGCGCCCCGGCGCCGCCGGAGAGCAGCTCGCCGAGCAGCGAGGTCAGCGAGGCGTTCGCCGGGAAGAACGCGTGGAACCCGGGGTGCTGCCAGCGGGTGTCGGCGTCACCGGTGACGGTCTCGACCAGCGACGGGAACGCCGCGAGCGGCTCGGGGTCCTCGTTCGCCTCGCGGGGGAAGCGGGCCCGCACGGTGCCGGGCTCGACGACGTCGCGGACCGGGTGGCGTTCGATCCCGGCGCGGGCGTCGGCGACGGCGTCGACGAACAGGTGGCCGAGGGCGCGGAACTCGTCCGGGGTGAGGTCGGGCACGTGCCCGGACGCTACCCGGCCGCGGGCGCGTGTTCGTGGATCCCGTGGTCGTGCAGGTCGTCGAGGTCCCAGGCGGGCAGGGGGTCGTCCAGGTCGCGCCAGGAGCAGGGCCCGGCGAGCAGCTCGTCGTCGGTGAGCAGGGCCGGGTCGAGGCGCGCGGTGACGGCGTCGCGGGTCAGGCCGAGCCCGATGAACACGATCTCCTGCCCGCGCGGCCCGTCGAACGACGACCACGGCGCCGCCGGGTCCAGCGCCATGTTCGGGCCGGCCTGCGACCACATCCCGGCGACGTCGGGCCGGGTCGCCAGCCAGCAGAAGCCCTTGCTGCGCAGCAGGCCCGGCCACTCGCCGAGCGCGTCGAGCAGCCGCGCCGGGTGGAACGGGCGCGCCGCCCGCCAGGTGACGCTCGCGATCCCGTACTCCTCGGTCTCGGGGGTGTGCGAGCCGTTCAGCTCCTGGGCCCAGCCCGGCGTCGCCGCGGCCGCCGCCGGGTCGTGACGACGGGTGTCGAGCAGGTCGGTGACCGCCACGTCCCCGCGCACGGCGCGCACGAGGCGGGCGCCCGGGTTCATCCGCGACAGCAGCGCCTCGATCCGGCCCAGCGCGTGCGGCGCGACGAGGTCGGTCTTGTTGAGCACCAGCAGGTCCGCGAACTCGACCTGGTCGGCGAGCAGGTCCGACAGGGTCCGCTCGTCGCCCTGCGCCGCCTGCAGCTCGCGGTCGGCGAGCGAGTCCTCGCTGGTCAGGAGCGTCTCGAAGGTCGAGGCGTCGACGAGGGTGACCATCGTGTCCAGCCGCGCGACGTCGGAGAGCGCGGTGCCGTCGTCGAAGGTCCACTCGAACGTCGCCGCGACCGGCATCGGCTCGGAGATCCCGGTCGACTCGACGACGACGTGGTCGTAGCGCCCCTCCGCGGCCAGCTCGCCGACCGTGGTCAGCAGGTCCTCGCGCAGCGTGCAGCAGATGCAGCCGTTGGTGAGCTCGACCAGCTTCTCCTGGCTGCGGTGCAGGTCGACCAGCGCGCCGTCGATGTTGACCTCGCTCATGTCGTTGACGACGACGGCGATCCGCCTGCCCGCGCGGTTCGCGAGCAGGTGCTCCAGCAGCGTCGTCTTCCCCGCGCCGAGGAAGCCGGACAGGATCGTGACGGGAACGCGACGGTCGGCCATGCCGGTGATGATAACGATTGTCGATTGACCGGGTGTAAGGTGCCCCCGTGCGTTCCTCCCGTCCCGTCTGGTGGCGGCTGCTCCCCGCAGCCGCGTAGACGCACGTCACCGTCACCCCGGGCTGCCCGAGCAGCCCGGCGGCAACCGGTGTGTCTCGTGCAGCTCCCCGTTCCCAGGAGCTGATCATGGATTCCCTCGCCGCCACCGTCGCCCGGATGCCCGCGCTGCGTGCCGCCGTCGCCGCCGACCCGTCGTCGCACCGGGTGCTGACCGGGGAGCGGCCGACCGGCCCGCTGCACCTGGGGCACCTGGTGGGCACGATCTCCGAGCGCGTCCGGCTGCAACGGTCCGGAGTGGACGTGCTGGTGATCCTCGCCGATTACCAGGTGATCACCGACCGCGACGTCGCCGACCGGCTGGCCGAGCACGTCCGCGGCGCGGTGCTCGACCAGCTCGCCGCCGGGCTCGACCCGGACCGCACGACGGTGTTCGCCCACTCCGCGGTGCCCGCGCTGAACCAGCTCATGCTGCCGTTCCTGTCGCTGGTCACCGAGGCCGAGCTGCACCGCAATCCGACGGTGAAGGCCGAGCACGCCGCGTCCGGGCGCGCGTTGTCGGGGCTGCTGCTGACCTACCCGGTGCACCAGGCCGCGGACATCCTGTCCTGCCGCGCCGACCTCGTGCCGGTGGGCAAGGACCAGCTCCCGCACATCGAGCTCACCCGGGTGCTGGCCCGGCGCTTCGCCGAGCGCTACGGCCCGGTGTTCACCCCGCCCGAGCCGATGCTGACCGAGACCCCGGAGCTGCCCGGGCTCGACGGGCACAAGATGTCCAAGTCCCGCGGCAACGCCGTCCCGCTCGGCGCGACCGCCGACGAGACCGCGGCGCTCGTGCGCCGCGCCCGCACCGACCCCGAGCGGCGGATCACCGTCGACCCGGACGGCAGGCCCGGGGTGTACGGGCTGCTCACGACCGCGGCCCTGTGCCTGGGCCGCGACCCGCACGAGCTGGCCGCGACCCTGGACGGGGCCGCCGCGCTGAAGCGGCTCACCACCGACGCGGTCAACGACCACCTCGCCGGACACCGCGCGCGGCGCGCCGAGCTGGCCCGCGACCCCGGGCTCGTCGACGACGTGCTGGCCCGCGGCAACGCCCGCGCCAACGCGCTGGCCGACGAGACGCTCGACGCGGTCCGCACGGCCATGGGGATGCGCTACGGCCGGGTCAGCGCCGGGACGCGGTCCGCTTCGTGACGGTCTCCCGGATCTCCGGCAGCAGGTGCTCACCCGCGGCCAGGAGGTCCGGGAGCCGGGCCGGCTCGGCGAGCAGCGCCCGGAACGCGTCGGCGACGGTGACGCCGTGCCCGGGCCGGTGCTCGACGGTCACGGCGTCGCCGGCGCGGATCTCGCCGGGGGACAGGACCCGCAGGTAGGCGCCGGGGCGGGCGGCCGCGGTGAACCGCTTCACCCAGCCCGCCCGCTCCAGGTGCGCGGCGAAGGTCCGACACGGGATGCGCGGCGCGGTCACCTGCAGCAGCACCCCGCCGACCCGCCAGCGCTCGCCCAGCTCCGCGCCGCACACGTCGACGCCGCGGGTGGTGAGGTTCTCCCCGAACATCCCCGCCCGCAGCGGGCCCAGCTCGGCGGCGAAGGACTCCAGGTCCTCCCGGGCGTAGGCGTAGACGGCCTGGTCCGGGCCGCCGTGGTGGTCGGCGTCGCAGATCGTGTCGCCGGCCAGCCCGCTCGCCGCGGGCGCCGGGACGTCCACCCGGACCGGACCGGGTACCGGCCGCTTGTCGATGCCCGAGGCCCCCGCCTTGGCGAGGATCGGACGGGACACCCCGGTGTTCACGGACTCCACGACGGACACCCCCGCGACGCTAGGCGTCCCACCGCCGCCGACGCGAGCGGGTTCGTCTCACACGGACCCGTGGACCCGGCGCAGCTCGGTCTTGAGCACCTTGCCCGACGGGTTGCGCGGCAACGCCTCCACCAGTGCGAGCCGGCTCGGCTGCTTGTAGCGGGCCAGCCGGTCGGCGCACCACGCGGTGAGCGTGTCCAGGTCCGGCGGGGCCGCGGGGTCGGCGGGCACGACCACGGCGAGCGGGGTCTCGCCCCAGCGCGCGTCGGGCACCCCGACGACCGCGACGTCGGCGACGCCCGGGTGCGCGGCCAGCACCTCCTCGACCTCGGCGCTGTACACGTTCTCCCCGCCGGAAATGATCATGTCCTTCGCGCGGTCGACGACGTAGTAGAAGCCGTCCGGGTCCTCGCGCACCAGGTCACCGGAGTGGAACCAGCCGCCGCGGAACGCCTCGGCCGTCGCCTCCGGGCGGCCCCAGTACTCCCGCATCACGGTCGGACCGCGGTAGACGATCTCGCCGACCTCGCCGCGCGGCACGTCGTTCATCTCCGCGTCGACCACCCGCACCTCGACGCCGACCATCGGCGTCCCCACCGAGCCGATCTTGCGCACCGAGTCCTCGCCGCGCAGCGCGCAGGTGACCGGGCTGCACTCGGTCTGCCCGAACGCGGTGACCACCATGGCCTCCGGGAACGTGTCGATCATGGTGCGGATCAGCGTCGTCGACGCGGGAGCGGCACCCCAGGTGATCCGGCGCAGCGCCGACAGGTCCCGCTGCGCGATGCCGGGCACGGCGCAGATCGCCTGCCACTGCGCCGGGACGAAGAAGCACGACGACACCCGCTCCCGCTCCAGGGTGTCGACCGTCGCGACCGGGTCGAAGCCGCCCGACGGCGGGATGATCACCCGGCCGCCCGCGATCAGGGTCGGGAGCATCCCGGACAGCCCGGCGATGTGGAACAGCGGCGCCCCCGACATCGAGACCCGGTCGTCGCCCGCGGTGCCCAGGTGTGTGATCGACAGGAACGCGTGCAGCATCAGGTTGCGGTGGGTCAGCACCGCGCCCTTCGGGCGGCCGGTCGTGCCCGAGGTGTACATGATGTAGGCGGGCTCGTCGTCGGCGACGTCGTCGCCCCAGTCGCCGGGACCGGTCCCGGCGAGCAGTGCGTCGAACCCGTCGCCGAGAGTGAGCACCGTCCGCACCGACGGGGCCTGCTCCCGCGCCGACTCCACCGTGGCGGCGAAGGCGTCGTCGCACAGCACCGCCACCGGGGTGCAGTCGGTCAGCTGGAACGCGACCTCGCCCGCGGTCAGCCGGAAGTTCAGCGGCACGCAGATCGCGCCGCGACGCAGCACCGCCAGGTAGCTCTCGACGAGCTCGACGGAGTTGAGCCCGAGCACCGCGACCCGGTCCCCGCGGTCGACCCCCCGGTCGGCGAGCACGGTCGCCAGCCGGGACACCCGGTCGTCGAGCTGCGCCCAGGTCCGCGACGTCCGCGGGTCGGCCAGCGCCGGAGCGTCCGGTGCGGTCCGTGCGTGCCGCGCGACGATGTCCGCCGCGGTCATCCCGTGTCCCGTGATCGTGCCCACCGGTGGCCTCCCGAGCCTCGACTGCCCCGCCACTGTGGTCCCGCTCACCCCGGTGGGGCAAGATCACGGCCCGCCGTGCAGGGTGACGCCGGTGAGCACGACCCCCGACGGAGCCGACCCCGACGGAGCCGACCCCGACGGAGCCGACCCCGGCGGTGCCGTCCCCGACGGCACCCGGCGGCTCCGGCTGCTGCAGCTGGCGTCGCTGACGAGCACCGTCGACCGGTTCGCGATCGCGCCGCTGCTGGTGCCGATCGCCGCGTCGTTCTCGGCGCCGCTGGCCGCGGCGGCCGGTGCGGCCGGGGGCTACTTCCTCGCCTACGGCCTCATGCAGGTCGTGTGGGGGGTGCTGTCCGACCGGATCGGCCGGGTCCGGGTGATGCGCCTGGCCCTGGTCGGCGCGGTGCTGGGCGGGGTCGCCTCGGTGCTGGCCCCGACGCTGGCGGTGCTGGTCGTCGCCCGGGTCGTCACCGGCGCGTGCACGGCGGCGCTGATCCCGGCGGCGCTGGTCTACGTCGGTGACACCTGGCCCGCCGCGGTCCGGCAGCGGCCGCTGTCGGACCTGCTCGCCGCGACCGCGCTCGGCACCGCCGTCGCCACGGCCGGGGCGGGACTGCTCGCCGACCTGGCCGGGTGGCGCGTCGTCCTCGGGACGACGGCGGCCGGCTGCGCGGTGCTGTTCGTCGCGCTGCGGGCGCTGCCCGAACCCGACGGCGCCCGCACCACCTCGCGCGGGATCGTCGACGCGGTGCTCCGCCCGCTGGCCGCGGTCGCCGGGAACGGCTGGGCGCGGCTGGTGCTGGCGCTCGCCTTCGTCGAGGGCGCCGTCGTGCTCGGGGTGCTGACCTACCTGGCCCCGTCGCTGCAGGCCGGGGGCAGCTCCGCCGCGCTCGCCGGGCTCGCCGCCGGGGGCTACGGCGTCGGCGCGGTGCTGTTCTCCCGGGTCGTGCGACGCCTGGTCGGGCGCCTGCGCCCGGCCGCGCTGGCCGGCACCGGCGGCGGGTTCCTCGTCGTCGCCTGGGTGTTCCCGCTGGTCGTCGTGCACCCGGTGACGGTCGCCGCGGCCGGGCTCTGCCTGGGTGGGGCGTGGGCGTTCCTGCACTCGACCCTGCAGACCTGGGCGACCGAGGTCGTCCCGCAGGCCCGCGCGACCGCCGTCGCGCTGTTCGCGACGCTGCTGTTCCTGGGCAGCTCGGCCGGGACCACGCTGGGTGCCCCGCTGGCCGACGCCGGGCGCTTCGCCCCGCTGTTCGCCGCCGCCCTGGTGGCCTCGGTGCCGCTGGCGCTGGTCGCCGCCTGGACCCGCGCCCGCTACGCCCGCCGGGCCACCTGACCTCCCCCGCGCCGCGGGCGACGCGGGGGAGTGGCGTAATCACACGTAGCGGTCGCGCAGCTCCCGCTTGACCAGCTTGCCGGTGGGGGTGCGCGGCAGGAAGTCGGTGAAGTCCACCGACGACGGCGCCTTGTAGTGCGCGATCCGCTCCCGCACGAAGTCGATCAGCTCGCGCTCCAGCTCCGGGCCGGCGTCGACGCCCTCCGGGGGCTGGACGACGGCCTTGACCTTCTCGCCCATCTCGTCGTCGGGCACCCCGATGACGGCGACGTCGAGCACCTTCGGGTGCAGCGCGAGGGCGTCCTCGACCTCCTGCGGGTAGATGTTCACCCCGCCCGAGATGATCATGAACGCCTTGCGGTCGGTGAGGAAGAGGTAGCCGTCCTCGTCGAGGTAGCCCAGGTCCCCGGTGGTGGTCCAGTTCTCGTGCTCGGGGTGGGTCGCGGCGAGGGTCTTGCCCGGGTCGTTGTGGTACTCGAACGGCCGGACGTCGCGCTCGAAGTAGACCGTCCCGATCTCGCCCGGGGCCAGGACGGCGCCGGTGTCGTCGGCGATCCAGATGGTGCCGAGCCCGGCGCGCCCGACCGAGCCGGGACGCTCGCTCCACTGCGCCGAGTCGATGAAGGTGATGCCGTTGGACTCGGTCGCGGCGTAGTACTCGTGCAGGACCGGGCCCCACCAGTCGATCATCGCCTGCTTGACGTCCACCGGGCACGGCGCGGCCGCGTGGATCGCGACCCGCATCGAGGACACGTCGTAGGAGGCGCGGACGGACTCCGGGAGCTTGAGCATCCGCACGAACATCGTCGGCACCCACTGCGAGTGGGTGACCGAGTACTTCTGGATCAGCGCCAGCGCCTTCTCGGGGTCGAAGCGCTCCATCACCACGACGGTGCCCCCGAGCGCCTGCACCGTGGCGGTGAACCGCAGCGGCGCGGCGTGGTAGAGCGGGGCCGGGTTCAGGTAGACGGTGTCGGTGTCGAAGCCGTACATCGACCCGAACAGGGCCTGGTAGGTGTCGCCCGGCTCGTCGACCTGCCGGTCGGGCAGCGTCGGCTTGATGCCCTTGGGGCGGCCGGTGGTGCCCGAGGAGTAGAGCATGTCCGCGCCGCGCGGCTGGTCGGCCGGCGGCTCGGCGGACACCGCGGCGAGGGTCTCGTCGTAGTCGGCGTAACGCGACGCACCGGGGATCTCGCCCCCGAAGGCCAGCCGCACCGGGGTGTCGACGTGGTCCTCGATCGCCGCGGCCAGACCGGCGACACCGGCGGAGACGACGAGCGCCTTCGCGCCGCAGTCCCGCACGATGTAGGCCGCCTCGGGCGCGGACAGGTGGTGGTTCACCGCGGTGATGTAGAGCCCCGACCGCTGGGCGGCCCAGTACACCTCGTAGACCCGCGCGGTGTTCTCCGCGACGAGCGCGACGACGTCGCCCCGCTGCAGACCGGCCGCACGCAGGTGGTTCGCGAGCCGGGCGGACCCCTCCTCCAGCTCACGGAAGGTCAGGGTCGCGCCCGAGCCCCCCATGATCACGGCCGGCTTGTCGGGGGTCGTCGCGGCATGCGTGCCTGGGTACATCGGGGCCTCTCCGTCGGGGCGCGCCGCGTATCGCCCGGCGCACGTCTCTCGTCGGCCCGATCCTGCCATCCGGGGCGACCCCGGCGGCGGCAGCGGTCAGGAGTGCGCGTTCTGATAGGCCTCGAGAACCGAGGACGGGATACGCCCGCGCTCGGAGATCTTCATGCCCTGGGCCACCGCCCATTCCCGCACGGCGCGGTTCGCGGCGCGTTCCGAGGCGCTGGAACCGTTCGACGACGAGGCGCCGGAAGCGGGACTGCGCCGACCGGACCCGCGACGGGCGGCCGCGACGTAGGGCGCCAACGATTCCCGCAGCTTCTCGGCATTCTTGGTGGACAGGTCGATCTCGTAGGCGCGGCCGTCGACGGAGAACTCCACCTGCTCGTCGGCCTCGGTGCCGTCGAGGTCGTCGACCAGTGTGATGGTCGTCTGCTGCGCCACGTCGTCATTCCTTCCACGGGGGAATCACCGGATCGGCCGGAGACGGGAATCGCCCGGTCGGAGCCGGAACCGATTCTTCGGGCAGAACGATAAAGGATGCCGAACCGACCTGTCGAACCCCTACCCGGAAATAGTCCGGCGCCGTCGTTTCCGGTCGGGGGATACGGCGTCCGGGCGACGGGAATGGGCGAAAAGGGTCAGCGGTGAACGTGACGCGAATCAGCGCGCGGTCGGCCACCACGGTTCGGTGGGAACCGCGGCGCGGGCGTCGTCGACGGTCGTGACGCCGGTCAGGTCGATCCGCTCGCCCGGGCGCGGCAGGGCCAGGACCACGTCCTGGTCGGCGGCGGCCTTGCGGGCCCGCTCGGCGGGCTCGTCCCACGGGTGGAAGCCCAGGTTGAACGTCGCCCAGTGGATCGGCAGCAGCACCCGGCCGCCCAGCTTGCGGTGCGCGGCGACGGCCTGCTCCGGGTCGGCGTGGATGTCGGGCCACAGGTCGGCGTAGGCGCCGATCGGCAGCACCGTCAGGTCGAACGGGCCGTGCGCGGCCCCGGTGCGCGCGTGCGCCCGGGTGGCGCCGGTGTCCCCGCCCAGGTAGGCGGTGTGCCGCGGCCCGGCGACCTTCCAGGCGGCCCACAGCGTCGTGTTGCGGCGCAGCCCGCGTCCGGAGAAGTGCCGGGTCTCCAGGCAGGTCAGCTCCAGCCCGGCGACGGTCACCACGCCCTCCCAGTCGCGCTCGACGACCCGGTGCCCGGGCACGCCCCAGGCCCGCAGGTGCGCGCCCACCCCGAGCGGGCCGACGAACACCGCGGAGGTGTCGCGGGCCAGCGCGGTGACCGTCAGGCGGTCGAGGTGGTCGTAGTGGTCGTGGCTGATCACGACGACGTCCGGGGACCCCAGCGCGGACAGCGGCCCGACCGGCGGGTGCAGGCGGCGCGGCCCGAAGCGCGGCACGGGGGAGGCGTACTCCGACCAGACCGGGTCGGCCAGTACCCGTCGGCCGTCGATCTCCAGCAGCACCCCGGCGTGGCCCAGCCAGGTCACCGCCAGCCCGGCGGGCGCGTCGGGGGTCCGCAGCGGCGCGAGCGGCACCGTGGCCGGCGCGACGCCCTCGGACAGGCGGCCCACCAGCATGTTCAGGATCATCCGGGCCGAGGCCTTGGCCCGCGGCAGACCCGGCTCGGTGTTGGCGAACACGCCGTCGACGGCGTTCGGCGACCCGGAGGCGATCCGGTGGAGCTCGCCCGCGCGGGCCCCCATGTTGCGGCGCACGTGCACGCCGAGCGCGGCGAGGGCCCCGGTCAGGGCGAGCGGGACGGACAGGACGGCCGCGGTCGGGACGCGCTTGCTGCGGGACACGATCACCACAGTACGAACGCCCGGGCCCGCTCCCCACCTACAGTCACGATCGTGACGGACGGCATGACGGGGACACGGGTGACCACCGAGCGGCACGGACACGTGCTCCTGATCCGGATGACGCGGCCGGACAAGCGCAACGCCGTCGACGCGGCGATGACGGCCGGGCTCGACGAGGCGCTCAACACCCTCGACGACGACCCGGACCTGTGGTGCGGCGTGCTCGCCGGGGACGCGACGGCGTTCAGCGCGGGCACCGACCTGGCCGCGGGCTCCGGCGGGCCGACGCCGCGCGGCGGCAACTACGGCGTCGTCCGGCGGGACCGGCGGCGCCCGCTGATCGCGGCCGTCGAGGGCGTCGCCTACGGCGGCGGGTTCGAGATCGTGCTGGCCTGCGACATGGTCGTCGCGTCGACGACGGCGCGGTTCGGGCTGCCCGAGGTCGCCCGTGGCCTGGTCGCGAACTGCGGGGCGCTGTTCCGGGCGCCGCGGCCGCTGCCGCTCAACATCGCCAAGCAGCTGCTGGTCACCGGGCGCCCGCTGGACGCCGAGCGCGCGTACACCCTGGGCCTGGTCTCCGAGCTCGTCGAGCCGGGCGGGGCGGAGGCGGCGGCGCTGGCGCTCGCGGCCGCGGTGTGCGAGAACTCGCCGCTGGCGGTGTCGGTGTCGCTGCGCGCGCTGGAACGTGTGGTGTCCGAGCCGGACGAGCGCGGCTGGAACGCCACCGAGATCGCCTCGGCGGCGATCGACCGGTCCGCGGACAAGACCGAGGGGATCGCGGCGTTCCTGGAGAAGCGCCCGCCGCGCTGGACGGGGCGCTGACCCGGCCCCGGTACGCCGCCGCGCCGGACCCCCGCCCGGTACGCCGCCGCGCCGGCCGGAGCGCTGACCCGCGCCCGGTATGTCGCCGCACGCGACTAGGCTCGTCGGCATGCCTGCCCGGACGCGACGTGAGGACCTGGTCGCGCTGCTGCAGGACTACGCGGGCGAGGCCGAGCTGCTCGGCCAGGAGTTCGCCGGGCGGCACCGGCTGCACCCCACCGACCTGCACGCGCTGCTCGCGGTGATGCGCGCGGACTCCGCGGGCGAACCGCTCACCCCGGGCGTCCTCGGTGCCCGGCTCGGGCTGTCCACCGGTGCGACGACCGCGCTCGTCGACCGCCTGGAGCGCGCCGGCCACGTGCGCCGCAGCCGCGAGTCCACCGACCGGCGGCGGGTGACCCTGCGCCAGGCCGAGAACGCCGCCGAGGTCGGCGGGGCGTTCTTCGGCCCGCTCGGTGCCCGGATGGACGCCGTGCTCGCCGGCTTCGACGACGACGAGCTCGCCGCCGCGGCCCGCTTCCTCACCGCGATGAACGCGCTGGTCGCGGACTACCGCGCCGACCTCGCCTCCGGGCCGGCGCGGAAGTCCACGCCGGCCTGAGGCATCAGGCGTTCGCCGCCGCGGTGTCCAGGTACTCCGCGAACTTGCGGCGCGCGGCCTCGGTGCGGGTCGGGACGTGCTCGGTGGGGACCTCCACCGGGGTGTAGCCGCGCAGGATGCGCCGCGCGACGGACTCCTTGTGCACCTCGTCGGGACCGTCGTAGATGCGCGCGGCCCGGGCCGCTCGGTACATCTGCTCCAGCGGCAGGTCCCCGGAGAAGCCCAGCGAGCCGTGCACCTGGATCGCACGGTCGATCACGTCGTGCAGCACCTTCGCGCCCCAGTACTTGATCATCCCGATCTCGATCCGGGCGTTCGAGGCGCCGACCTGGTCCATCGTCCACGCCGCGTGCAGGGTCAGCAGTCGCGCCGCGGCCATGTCCGCCGCCGACTGCGCGATCATGTCCTGCACCATCTGCTTGTCGGCGAGCCGCGTGCCGCTCGCCGTCCGCGACACCGCGCGCTCGCAGAGCATGTCGAACGCCCGCCGGGACTGGCCCAGCCAGCGCATCGCGTGATGGATGCGCCCCGGGCCGAGCCGCTGCTGGGCGAGCCGGAACCCGTCGCCGGGGTTGCCGACGAGGTTCGTCGCCGGTACCCGGACGTCGCGGTAGAACACCTCGGCGTGGCCGCCGTAGATCTCGCCGCCGACGTCGGGGTGGTCCATCACCGGGATGTCGCGGGCGACGTCGAGGCCCGGGGTGTCGGTCGGGACGACGATCATCGAGGCCCGCTGGTACGGCGGCGCGTCCGGGTCGGTCACCACCATCGCGATCAGGAAGTCCGAGCCGGTGGCGTTCGAGGAGAACCACTTGTGACCGTTGATGACGTAGTCGTCGCCGTCGCGCACGGCCCGGGTGGACAGCATCGTCGGGTCCGCGCCGGCGCCGGGCTCGGTCATCGAGAAGCAGGACCGCAGCTCACCGCGCAGCAGCGGGTGCATCCAGCGTTCCTTCTGCTCCGGCGACCCGCCGATCGCGAGCAGCTCGGCGTTGCCCGAGTCGGGGGCCTGGTTGCCGAACACCCCCGGCGCGTAGCGGCACTGGCCGAGGATCTCGTGCATCAGCCCGAGGGAGACCTGGCCGAACCCGCCGCCGCCGAGCTCCGGGGGCAGGTGCGCCGCCCACAGACCCTGCTCCTTGACCTGCTCCTTGAGCGGGGCGGTGATCCGGGCGAAGGTCTCCCGGTCCAGGTCGAGGGTCTCCAGCGGGATGATCTCGTCGCGGACGAAGCCGCGCATCCACTTCAGCTTCTCCTCGAACTCCGGATCGGTGCTGAAGTCCCACGCCATTGCGTCCGCCTCCCGACGAGCCTCGTTGCCACTGCGAACGTAACCCAGCCCGCCACGACGGGGACAGGGCCGCCGCCGAGCCGGTGGTCGACGGTGCCGGTAGCCGACGGTGCCATGTGTCGGTGGTCGGTGGTGCCGGTGGTCGGTGGTGCCGGTGGTCGGTGGTCGACGGTGCCCGTGGTCGGGCGGTGCTGGCAGCCGACGGTGCCGACAGTCGGTGGTGCCGGTAGCCGACGGTGCGGTGATCGGCGGGGCCGGTGGTCGGTGGTCGGCCGAACCGGTGATCGACAGTGCGCGCGGAGATCCGCGGCCCGCGCGTGTCCGGACGCACGCGCGGAGCGGATCACCGCGCGGACGGTGGATCACCGCGCGGGAAGCGGATCACTGTGTGGGCGCGGATCACCGCGCAGGCTGCACATCGCGCGCGGGCTGCGAGTCACCGCGCCGACGGTCCCCCCCCCGGGCGGACGGTGCCCCCCGGGCCGACGGTGCCCCCCGGGCGGACGGTGGCCCCCCCGGGCAGGCAGTGGCCCCGGGCGGGCGGCGGATCTCCGGGTGGGCGGGGCGATTGCGTGCCCGGGCGCTGCCGGGGAGGCTCGGGGGATGACCGACGAGGCTCCCGTCCCCGTCCACCCGGCGGGTGTCCCGGCCGACCTGGTGGACCTGTCCTACGAGCCGCTGACCCCCACGGCGTTCCTCGACCGGGCCGCGGCGGCGCACGGCGACCGGGTCGCGGTCGTCGACGGCGACCTGCGGTTCACCTACACCGAGTTCCGCGACCGCTGCCGGCGCCTGGCGGGATCGCTCGCCGCGCTGCACGACGGGCGCCCGGTCGCGGTCCTCGTGCCGAACACCCACGTCGGGCTGGAGGCGGCGCACGCGGTCCCGTGGTCGGGGACGGCGCTGGTCGCGGTCAACACCCGGCTGTCGGCGGGCGAGGTCGCCTACATCCTGGAGCACTCCCGCGCCTCGGTGCTGGTGGCCGACCCGGTGTTCGACGACCTCGTCGCGGAGGTCCTCGCCCGCCTCGACACCCCGCCGCACACGGTGCGGGTCGGCCCGGACTACGAGCGCCTCGTCGCCCGGGGGGAGCCCACCGCGGTGCGGCCCGCCGACGAGCGCGGCCTGCTGTCGGTCAACTACACGTCCGGGACCACCGGGAACCCGAAGGGCGTGATGTACCACCACCGGGGCGCCTACCTGCAGGCGCTGGCGATGGTCGGCCACACCGGGCTGACCGCGTCGTCGGTGCACCTGTGGACGCTGCCGATGTTCCACTGCAACGGCTGGTGCTTCCCCTGGGCGGTCACCGCGGCCGCCGCCACCCACGTCTGCCTGCCGAGGGTCGAGCCGTCCCGGATCTGGGAGCTCGTGCGCGACCAGGGCGTCACCCACCTCAACGGCGCCCCCACCGTGCTGTCGATGATCGCCTACGCGCCGGAGGCCGGGCCGGTGGAGACCCCGGTGGCCGTCGCGACCGGGGGAGCACCGCCGAGCCCAGCGATCCTGCGCCGGATGGCCGAGCTCGGGTTCGAGGTGACCCACCTCTACGGGCTCACCGAGACCTTCGGCCCGGCGATGATCTGCGACTGGCGTCCGGAGTGGAACGACCTCGACGCCGACGCCCGGGCCCGGATGAAGGCCCGCCAGGGCGTCGGGAACATGATCGCCTGCGCCGTCCGGGTGATCGACGACGACGGCGCCGACGTCCCCGCCGACGGGGAGACGACCGGCCAGATCGCGTTGCGCGGCAACAACGTCATGCTCGGCTACCTCGACGACGAGCAGGCCACCCGCGACGCCGCGCCGGACGGCTGGTTCCGGACCGGCGACATCGGCGTCATGCACCCCGACGGCTACGTCGAGCTCCGCGACCGCTCCAAGGACGTGATCATCTCCGGTGGGGAGAACATCGCCAGCGTCGAGGTGGAGCAGGCCATCGCCGACCACCCGGCCGTGCTGGAGGTCGCGGTGATCGCCGTCCCCGACGAGCGGTGGGGCGAGGTCCCGGCCGCCTGGGTGACCCTGCGCGAGGGCGAGAGCGCCACCGAGGACGAGATCGTCGAGCACGTGCGCGGGCGGCTGGCGCGGTTCAAGGCGCCCAAGCGGGTCACCTTCGCCGAGCTGCCGAAGACCTCCACCGGAAGATCCAGAAGTTCGTGCTGCGCGACGAGGCGTGGGCCGGGCAGGAGCGCCGGATCCGGTGACCGGGCGGCGGTGACGGG
>NZ_JAHLJA010000004.1:0-82209 GCF_020496245.1 Pseudonocardia sp. ICBG601
GATCATGGGCCCGAACGGGCAGGCGCAGTACTGGGCGCCGGGACCTGAGCGGCGCCGTCGGCGTGGCTGCTGGCGCACTACGCCCACACCTGGACCCAGCCGGGCGAGCGGTTCCCGCGGCCCGCCCGACCACCGACCCGGTCTCCCGCGACGTCACGACCGCCCGCACTCCGGGCCGAACTGCGAGTTCACCACGCTCGGCGAGATCTGGCGCCGGAGACCAACCGGGAGCGCAAGAAGCCGTTCGACATCCGCTCGGTGCTGCGCGGCGTCGCCGACGCCGACCACCCGACGTCGGAGCGCTGGGCCGACATGCACGACGCCGAGTCGGTCGTCGCGCTCGACGCCCACCTCGGCGGCCAGCCGATCGCGATGATCGGCATCGAGTCGCGGCCGCTGCCGCGGCGCGGGCCGCGCCCGGTCGACGGGCCGTCCCCAGTTCACCGCCGGGACGCTGTTCCCACGCTCGTCGCGCAAGTGCGCGCGGGCCATCAACGCCGCGTCGGGCAACCGGCCGCTGGTCGTGCTGGCGAACCTGTCCGGGTTCGACGGCTCGCCGGAGTCGCTGCGCGGCCTGCAGCTGGAGAACGGCGCCGAGATCGGCCGGGCCATCGTCAACTTCGACGGCCCGATCGTGTTCTGCGTGGTCTCCCCTACCACGGCGGCGCGTTCGTGGTGTTCTCCGGAACGCTGAACGACAACATGGAGGTCGCCGCGATCACCGGCTCCTACGCCTCCGTGCTCGGCGGGGCGCCCGCGGCGGCGCGCCGTCGTGTTCGCCGGCGAGGTCAACGACCGCACCGCCAAGGACGAGGCGGATCACCGACCTGGAGGCCCGGATCACCCGGGCCGTCACCGACGGGGACGAGGCGACGGCGGCCCGGCTGCGCGGAGACCTCGCCACGCTCCGGCCGGACGTCCGCTCCGAGAAGCTCGGCCAGGTCGCGGAGGAGTTCGACACCAAGCACTCCATCGAGCGGGCGCGGTCCGTCGGCTCGGTGCACCGGATCGTCAGCCCCGACCAGCTCCGGCCCTACCTGGCCGATGCGGTCCAGCGGGGCATGAAGCGCACACTCGACACCCTTGGAGGAACCGCATGACCGCGATCACCGACACCAACCCGGAGCAGCGCGTCGCCATCGTGACCGGGGGGGCGCGCGGGATCGGTGCGGCGATCACCACCGCGCTGGCCCGCACCGGCGTGCACGTGGCCGCCGGGTACTCGTCCAACTCCAAGGCCGCCGACGAGCTGAAGGGCAAGCTGGAGGCCGAGGCGCGTCGATCTCGGTGCACCAGGGCAACGTCGGCTCGCCCGAGGACTGCCAGCGGGTCGTGTCCGAGGTGCTGGAGCAGAAGGGCCGCGTCGACTACCTGATCAACAACGCCGGCATCACCGTCGACAAGACCGTCCGCAAGCTGACCGTCGACGATTGGCACGCCGTGCTGCGGATCAACCTGTCCGGCGCGTTCTACATGACCAAGGCCGTGCTGGAGCACATGACCGGCAACGAGTTCGGCCGGATCGTGAACATCTCCTCGGTGATCGGCCAGATCGGTTCGATCGGGCAGGCGAACTACGCCTCCTCCAAGGCGGGCCTGATCGGCTTCTCCAAGTCCCTCGCCCAGGAGGTCGCGAAGAAGGGCGTCACGGTCAACTGCGTCGCACCCGGCTTCATCGAGACCGAGATGGTCGCCGCGGTGCCGGAGAAGGCGCTCGAGAAGATCGTCTCGAAGATCCCGGTCGGCCGTCTCGGCCAGGCCGACGAGATCGCCCGGGCCGTGCAGTTCCTCGTCGACGACCGCGCCGGGTACGTGACCGGCTCGGTGATCAGTGTGAACGGCGGGCTGGACATGGCGTCCTGACCGTCGTTCTCCCCGGCCGAGGGCCTCGCACAGAGTCGTGCGGGGCCCTCGTGCGTACCCGGGTCAGCCGCGGTGGCAGAGGCCCTTGGCCGCCAGTACCCGCGCGACGGCGGTGTCGTTGTCCTGCGCCGTGATCCGCCCGTCGGCCAGCGCCTTCTCCGCGGCGTCGAGCAGCGGTGCGACCGGGGTGACGTTGGAGAACAGCGCCATGTCCGCGCCCGCGGTCAGGGCCCGGGTGGTGGCCTCGGCCAGCCCGAAGCGGTCGGTGATCGCCTTCATCGCACCGAGGTCGTCGGTCATGGCGAGACCGTCGAACCGGTAGTTCTCGCGCAGCAGCCGGTAGGCGGCCGGGGCGATGCTGGTGGGCACGTCGGTGGTCAGGCCGGGGACGTCGAGGTGGCCGAGCATGACCCCGACCCGCCCGTCGAGCGGCTTCCCCGGTCCGACGAGGTCGGCGTAGGGCCGCAGGTCACCGGCGCGCAGCTCCTCCAGCGGCGGGGTGCTCACCGACCCTTGTGCGAGTCACCGGAGCTGTGCCCGTGGCCGGGGAAGTGCTTGAGGACGCCGAACACCCCGCCGGCCTCCTGGCCCTGCACCCAGGCCGCGGCGTAGCGGGTCACGGTGGCCGGGTCGTCGGAGAACGACCGGTCCCCGATGACGGCGGTGCGCGGCTGGTCGGAGACGTCCACCGACGGCGCGAGGTTCCAGGTCACGCCGCGGGCCTTCAGCTGTTCGGCACGCTCGCGGGCGATCTCGGTGACCTGCTCGGGCTGTCGGACGCGGCCATCTGCCGGGCGCTGGGGGACGTCGTCGCCGTCGAGCTCGTCGATGCGCTGGACCCGGCCGCCGCCTCCTCGTCGACGGCGACGGCCAGCGGCGTGCGGGACGCCTCCTGCAGCGCCGCGAGCCGGCCGTCCTGCAGCAGCGCGGTCGCGTTGCCGCCGAGGAACACCCCCGCCGACCTGCGAGTCCCGCACGATCGCGGTGTGCGCCGGCCGGGTCGGCCGCGTCCACCCCGACCATCAGACGCTGGGCGAGCCGGTCGCGGGGGGACAGCGCCGCCACCATCGGGGCGCAGGTGTCCGGGTCCGGCGCCGGCTGTGCCCGAGCCGCATCCGGACCGGCGTCCGGCTGTGGGACGCCGGTGCTGTTCGCGGTGAGCTGCGGCCCGGCGACGGCGACGAGCCCCGCCGTCAGCGCGCCCACGACGGCGGCGGTGAGCAGTTCCGGTGCTGCGACGACGTCGCTGCCGGATCACGGGGTGGGGTCGTCCAGGCACTCGCATCGCGACCATCGTGACAGGCCCTCGCCGGTCCGGGCGCCCGCCGCGCCGCCGCCACCGGCTCCCCCGGACCGCACGCGGCCGGGTCCTCCCCGCCGGTGCCCGGACGCCCCGCCGTCGCCACGGCGGGGACTCCGACGCCGCGGTCAGCCGATCGCGGGGACTCGCTCGGACTCCGGCGGCGGACCGGGCGGGGTGCCGTCGCCGAACGGGCGCCCCCCAGCTCCTCGCGGCCGTGTGGGGTCGTCCAGCGCGAGGTCGGGCCCCTTCGGGACGATCCCGGTCGGGTTCACCGACGCGTGCACGCCGTAGTAGTGCTGCTTGACCTGCTCGAAGTCGATGGTGTCGCCGAAGCCGGGCGGGGGAAACAGGTCCCGGGCGTAGGCCCACAGCACCGGCAGCTCGGTCAGCTTGTGCCGGTTGGCCTTGAAGTGGCCGTGGTAGGCGGCGTCGAAGCGGACCAGGGTCACCCACAGCCGGATGTCGGCCTGGGTGATCGAGTCCCCGACCAGGTAGCGGCGCGTCGACAGGTGATCGGACAGCTCGTCCATCCGCGACCAGAGGGCGTCGTAGGCGCGGTCGTAGGCGCGCTGGGACGAGGCGAACCCGCACTTGTAGACGCCGTTGTTGACGTCGTGGAAGATCCCCTTCCCGATCTGCTCGATCGCCTCCGGGTCGGTCCACAGGTCCGTGTGCGCCGTCGCGGTGGAACTCCCGCCACTCGGTGGACAGGTCCCGCTCCAGCAGCGCGTATTCGTTGGTGACGACCTTGCCCGAGGCCACCTCGACCATCGCGGGGACGGTGACGCGCCCTCGGCGTAGCCGGGAACGGCCTTCTCGTAGGCCTCGCGCAGGTACTCGATCCCGAGCACCGGGTCGACGTTCCCGGGGTCGAGATGGAAGCGCCAGCTGCGCTCGTCGTGCAACGGGCCCGCGATGCCCAGCGAGATCGCGCCCTCCAGCCCGAGCAGCCGCCGGGTGATGATCACCCGGTTCGCCCACGGGCAGGCGCGCGCACCGACGAGGCGGTAGCGGCCCCCTCCACCGGCCACGGCGACGACCCGTCGGCGCCGTGTCCGCTCGGCCACCCCCGAGCGCCTCCCGTACGAACTCACCGCTGTCCTGGGTCGGTCCCCATGCCCGCCAACGCTAGCCCTGTGGTCGGATGGGCGCATGAGCGTCGTCTGAACCGGTACCTCGAACGCGGTCTGTCCTCCGCTGGTGGCGCTGGGCCGACGGCTGTGGGCTCCCCTACGCGCTCGCCCGTCCGCTGTCGCGTGTGGCGGCCCGGGCCGGGGGTGTGCGGCTCGTGCTGGGCTGGGTGCCCGGCCCGGCCCCGGATCTCGACCCGGACGCGTTCGCCGACATCCGCACCGTCGTCGGCGGGCCGGGGGCGCGGGTGTTGATCGAGGCCGGGCACGCCCACCGGGTGCCCGCCCGGCCTCTCCGCGGTTCCGGCCCTGCTCGCCGGTCCGCTGCGGCCGGACCTGCTGCTCGCCACCGTCGTCCGCGACGACGCCGGTGACCTGCGGTTCGGCGCCGAGGTGTCCTGGATGCGCGGCCTGGCCGAGGTCGGTGTCCCGGTCGCCGCGCTGGTGTCGGCCTCGGCCCCGCACGCCGACACCGGACCGCCGCTACGCGGGGTGGCCGTGCTCGGCGAGGTCGACGGACCGATCGGGGCGCCACACACCGTCGGCACCCCGGCCCCGACCGAGGCCGACCGGGCCGTCGCGGCCGCGGTCGCCGCGCTGGTCCCGGCCGGGGCACGGATCCAGTTCGGGCCGGGCCGGCTGGCCGCGGCGCTGGTCGCGGCCCTGGACGTACCGGTCGCGGTGGACTCCGGGCTGCTCGCCGACCCGGTCGTCGACCTCGACGAGCGCGGGCTGCTGCGCGGCACCCCGACCTCGACGGCCCTCTACGGCAGCCCCCGGCTGCACGACTGGGCCGACCGGCTGGGCCGGGCCGGGCGGGCGACCGTGCGCCCGATCGAGTACACCCACGACGTCTCCCGGCTGACCTCGACCCCGGGGCCGCTGGTCGCGCTGAACACCGCCCTGGAGATCGACCTCGACGGCCAGGTCAACGTCGAGGGCGTCGCGGGGTCGGCGGCCGGGATGATCGGCGGGCACCCGGACTTCGCGGCCGCCGCGGCCCGCGGGCCGGGCCTGTCGGTGATCGCGTTGCCGTCGGCGCACCGCGGCCGCCCGACGCTGGTCGAGCGGCTCGGCGGGCCGGTCACCACGCCGTCGCACGACGTCGACGTGGTCGTCACCGACCGGGGCACGGCGGACCTGCGGGGGCTCGGCCGCGGCGAACGGCGGCGCGCGCTGAGCTCCCTGTGGGGCGGCGCCGTTGCGCCGGACGGATGAACTCGAATCCATGGCGTGACCGGAGTCACTCATCACCCGGGGTGAGTGGATGGGCGCCGCCCCGGGCGCGGCCCGTCGTGGCCGGGCCTCGGTGACTCCGCGTCCCCACCGGACCGACGGCGTGTGACGGCCGTATGACGTCACTGGTGGGCCCGCGCGCGGCCCGGCCCTGTCCCGGCCCGGCCGCCGCCGTCCGGTGAGACCCCGGATGACCGGCCGAGTTGCGCATAGCACAACGCGGCCGGCCGATCCAGGATCACCCTCGGTGAGCGGACAGGGGCCGCGGGGGCACCTACGGTCGGGCCGTCCAGCACCCGAGCGCCGAGGAGGCGCGCCACATGACGGCAGACCAGGAGTTCGGCGACGCGCCGACCGAGGTCCGCGAGTCCACCCACTACCGGCAGGAGTACGTGCAGACGTTCGTCGACAAGTGGGACGAACTGATCGACTGGCGGGCCCGCTACGCCAGCGAGGGGAAGTTCTTCGTCGAGCAACTCCGCAGGCGCGGGGTCACCAGCGTCCTCGACGTGGCGACCGGCACCGGCTGCTGCCCCGCCCGCCCCGGCAGCAGCCGCCCCGGCAGGCAACCCGGCCCTGATGGGCCTCATCTGCTTCCTGCCGTCCGGCATCACGCTGGGCCTGTGGTTCGTGGGCTACCTGGACACCACCGCGCTGCCCGGCGGCATGATCCCGATCCTGACCTTCTCGGCGGGTCTGTTCCTGTTGCTGTCGGCCATGGCCGCGCTGCGCGTCGGGGACAGCGTCACCGCCGCGATCTTCGCCGTCTTCTCCGCGTTCTGGACCAGCTTCGGCGTGCTGCTCATGGCGCTGAACAACGGCTGGATCGTCGACGCCGGGACCGGGCAGGCGCTGTCCACCGAGCAGGTCGGATCGATCCAGTCGACCTACCTGCTCTCCTTCACCCTGGTGTTCGTCCTGCTGACACTGGCGACGCTGCGGCTGCCGCTGATGTTCACGATCGGCTTCGTGCTCGTCGACATCACCTTCGTACTGGCCTACATCGGCGTGACCGCGGGCAACGCGAGCCTGTTCCCGATCGCCGGGATCGCGACGTTCGCGTTCTGCCTCGTGTTCGCCTACATCCTGTTCGACGCGTTCGGCCAGACCCTGGGCGGACGCGCGATGTCGATGGGCGGACCGCTCGTCAGGTCCTGACCCCGTCGCGGCCTGCCCGCGGGCCCCGCCGGTTCCTCCGGCGGGGCCCGCGGTGTGCCCGGACCCGGTGTCGGCCGCGGGCAGGACGGTCAGCGGAAGTCCCGGGACGCCACCTTCACCGCCAGCGGCATCCGCTGCAGTCGGTCGGCCAGCAGGTTCAGCACGCCCTCCGGGCTGCGTTCGAGCCGGCCCCGGACCAGCAGCGCGGCACTCCCCAGCGCCACCGACCGGTAGCGCGCCCACAGTCCCTCCGAGCAGGTCACGTTCAGCATCCCGGACTCGTCCTCGAGGTTCACGAACGTCACCCCGCCCGCCGTCGCCGGGCGCTGGCGGTGGGTGACCAGTCCCCCGACCAGCACCCGGGCCGGGGTGTCCGGGCCGGCGCGGCGGCCCACCTCGTCGAGCCGGTCGATCCGGACCGCACCGAGCGCGTCGAGGTCCGCGCGCAGGTGCTGCACCGGGTGGCTGTCCGGGGAGACGCCGGTGGCCCAGACGTCGGAGACGGTCAGTTCCGCCTCGGTCATCCCCGGCAGCGCCGGCGCGTCGAACCCGACGGCGGTGCCCGGCAGGTGCTCGGGCCGCACCCCCGCGACGACGCCCGCCGCCCACAGCGCCTCCCGCCGCTCCACGCCGAAGCAGCCGAACGCGCCGGCCGTCGCCAGCGCCTCGGCCTGCGGGCCGGTCAGCCGGACCCGGCGGGCCAGGTCGGGCAGGTCCGCGAACGGCCCGCCCGCGTCGCGCTCGGCGTCGATGACCCCGGCGAGGTCCGCACCGACGGTGCGGACGCCCGCCAGACCCAGCCGGACCGCCTGGCCACCGGTGCTGTCGTCGTCGGGCTCGAGGACGGCGTCGGCCCGCCGGCATTCACGTCCGGCCGGTGCACCCGCACGCCGTGCCTGCGGGCGTCGGCCACCAGCGACTGCGGCGAGTAGAAGCCCATCGGCTGGGCGTTGAGCAGGCCCGCACAGAACGCCGCCGGGTGGTAGAGCTTGAACCACGCCGAGTAGTAGACGAGCGCGGCGAAGCTGATCGAGTGGCTCTCCGGGAACCCGAAGTTCGCGAAGGCCAGCATCTTGGCGAAGATCCGTTCGGCGAGCTCGCCGGTGATCCCGTTCGCGGCCATCCCGTCGTAGAACCGCTCCCGCAGCCGCTCCATCCGCTCGGTGGACCGCTTGGACCCCATCGCCCGGCGCAGCTCGTCGGCCTCGGCCGCGGTGAACCCCGCGACGTCGACGGCGATCTGCATCATCTGCTCCTGGAACAGCGGGATGCCCAGCGTCTTGTCCAACGCGGGCTCGAGCAGCGGATGATCGTGCTCCCAGGTCTCGAGCTCGTTGCGCCGCCGGATGTAGGGGTGCACCGAGCCACCCTGGATCGGGCCGGGCCGGATCAGCGCGACCTCGACGACCAGGTCGTAGAACTTGCGTGGGCGCAGCCGCGGCAGGGTGGCCATCTGGGCGCGGGACTCCACCTGGAACACCCCGACCGAGTCGGCGCGCGACAGCATCGCGTAGACCTCCGGGTCGGACTCGCCGATCTCGTGCAGCTCGATCCGCTCGCCGGTGACGGTCTCGACCAGGTCCACCATCAGGTGCAGCGCGGTGAGCATGCCCAGCCCGAGCAGGTCGAACTTCACCAGCCCGGCCGCGGCGCAGTCCTCCTTGTCCCACTGCACGACGGTCCGGTCGGCCATCCGCGCCCACTCCACCGGCACGACCTCGGACACCGGCCGGTCGCAGATGACCATGCCGCCGGAGTGGATGCCCAGGTGCCGGGGCGCGCCCAGCAGCTGCCCGGCGAGGTCCAGCAGCAGCGGCGGCATCTCCTGCGGGAGCTCGCTCGCCTCCAGGGCGTGCCAGCGTTCGACGCGTCTGCTCCAGGCGTCCTGCTGGCCGGGTGAGAACCCGAGCGCGCGGGCGGTGTCCCGGATCGCCGACCGCGGCCGGTAGGTGATGACGTTCGCGACCTGTGCGGCGAACAGCCGGCCGTAGCGGCGGTAGACGTACTGGATCGCCTCCTCGCGGCGACCGGACTCGATGTCGAGGTCGATGTCGGGGTAGCCATCGCGCTCCGGGGACAGGAACCGCTCGAACAGCAGCCCGTGCCGGACGGCGTCGACGTTGGTGATGCCCAGCGCGTAGCAGACCGCCGAGTTCGTGGCCGAGCCCCGGCCCTGGCAGAAGATGTCCGACCGGCGGCAGAAGTCGACGATGCCGTGGACGATCAGGAAGTAGCCGGGGAAGTTCTTCGCCTCGATGATCTCCAGCTCGCGCTGCACGGTGTACGCCGCGAACGGGTTCTCGTCATAGCTGCCATAACGCTCCACCCGGCCGCGTTCGGTCAGCACCCGCAGCCACGTCGTCTCGGTGTGCCCGGCCGGGACGTCGAACGGCGGCAGGTCCGGCGCCACCAGGTGCAGCTCGAACGCCAGCTCCCGGCCCAGCTCCGCCGCGCGTTCCACCGCGCCGGGGTGGCGCTCGTCGAACCGCAGGGCCATCTCCTGCCCGGACCGCAGGTGCGCGGTGCCCGGCGCGGGCAGCCAGGGGTCGATCTCGTCGAGGCTGCGCCGGGCCCGGACCGCGGCGACGGTCGCGGCCAGCGGGGCCCGGTCGGGGGTGGCGTAGTGCGCACCGGTCGTCGCCACCGTCGCGACCTCGGCCCGCTCGGCCAGCGCGGCCAGCGCGTCGTTGCGCTCGGTGTCGCCGGGCTCGCCGTACACGGTCAGCTCGACCCGCACGTTCTCCGCACCGAAGCACGCGACCAGCCGGTCCAGCTCCGCCGCGGCGGCCGCCGGGCCCGAGCGGTCCAGGGCCCGCGCGCACCGCGCCCTTGCGGCAGCCGGTGAGTACGACGACCTTCCCCGCGGTGTCGGCGACGACCTCGTCCGGGTCGTAGACCGGCCGGCCCTTCTCCCCGCCCCGCATCTGCGCGGTGGAGATGGTGCGGCACAGCGCGCGGTACCCGTCGGGGCCGCGGGCCAGCAGCAGCAGGTGCTCGCCCTCGGGGTCGGCGACGCCGTTCTGCGGCGCGGTCAGCCCGGTGCTCAGCTCGGCTCCGAACACCGTGCGCACCCCGAGCGCGCGGGCCGCCTCGGCGAACCGCACGACCCCGTACATGCCGTCGTGGTCGGTGAGTGCGACCGCCTCCAGCCCCAGCTCGGCGGCGCGTTCGACCAGCTCCTCCGGAGCGCTCGCACCGTCGAGGAAGCTGAAGTGCGAATGACAGTGCAGCTCCGCGTACGGCACGACGCCGGGCCCTGCCGGGCGCAGGCCCTCGGGCGGCTCGTAGGGGTCGCGGTGGACGGACCAGGCGGGGGCGTCCCCGCCGTCGGCCTCCGGACCGCCGCGCAGGCTCGCGCCGTCGCGCACGGGCCGACCCGACAGCGCGCTCTCCAGCTCCGCCCAGGGGACGTCCGGGTTCTGCCAGCCCATCCGTGCACGGTACTCGAACATGAGTTCGAACGTCGAGTGCCGGGTTCCGCGGACGGGCGTCGCCGTGCGGGCCGGCCGGCTGCTCCCCAGCGCCGGTCGGCCCCGCACGGCGGATCCGGGTCCGGCTCCGGCGCGGCCACGGCCGCTCCCCAGCGCCGGCCCGCGGGCCACCCGGACGTACCCATCCGGTGCCGGCAGGTGGTTCGTGGACCGCCCCGCCGACATCTCCGAGTCCACCAGCCGAACCTGTGGAACGACTGAGACCCCGGTGTGGATCGACCGAGGATCACCGCGGCCCGGGTCGCGCCGGGCCGTACCGTCGTGTTCGTGACGCCATGTCGTGATCGTCGGTTCACCGCACGACCACGCCCGATGACGGATGCTGGTCCGACGCCGCGGCACCCGACCGGTGCCGCGCACGCACCGAGCAGCGCCGGACACCCGGCGCGGACGAGGCCCGGCACCGGGCCGGACGACAGGGGTGGCTCCATGGGACGGGCGAGCACGACGGGGGGCCGGTACCGGCCGCGGCTGGGGAACCGGCTGGTCAGGGTCGCGGCGGCCGGGGTGGCCGTCGTCGCGCTCGCGGCCTGCGCGGACGTCCCCCGCGGCACCGGGCTCCGCGACGATCGGCGCTGCCGGCGGCGGGGGTCAGGCCGCCGCACAGGGCGATCCCGGCCTCCCGCAGCGGCTCGCGGCCGCGGTCGGCGGCGACGGCGCCTACGCCCACCTGCAGCAGTTCGAGAAGCTCGCCGACGCGAACGCCGGCAACCGCGCCGTGGGCACCCCCGGGTACGACGCGGCCGTCGACCACGTCGTCGGGACGCTGCGCGCGAGCGGGTTCACGGTGTCGACGCCGTCGTTCGAGGTGCGGACCTTCTCCGCGGGCGACGCGCGGCTGACCGTGGCCGGCGCCCCCGTGACGACCGAGGTGCTCGGTTTCTCCCCCGCCACCCCGCCCGGCGGGCTGACCGCGCCGCTGTCGCTGCGCCCGCGCACCCCGCAGGACCCGACACCGGGCTGCGAGGCGGCCGACTACACCGGCATGCCGGCCGGGGCCATCGCCGTCGTCGAGCGCGGGACCTGCGAGTTCGGGCAGAAGTCCCGGCTCGCGGGGGCAGCGGGTGCGGCGGCGGTGATCGTCATCAACACCGAGGACGCGGCCCTGCCCGCCACTCTCGGCGACACCCCGGGGGTCGTCCCGACGGCGTCCGTGACGAAGTCCGCCGGGGCCGCCCTGCGCGACGGCCAGCAGGCCTCGCTCGTGCTCGACACCACGATCCGGCAGCAGACCTCGCGGAACGTGATCGCCGAGACCACCACCGGTGACCCGGCCAGGGTCGTGGTCGCCGGGGCCCACCTCGACAGCGTCCCCGAGGGCGCCGGGATCAACGACAACGCAGCGGCAGCGCCGCCCTGCTCGAGGTCGCGCAGAAGCTCGGCGGTTCCCCGCCGGTCGGTCAGAAGGTGCGCTTCGCGTGGTGGGGCGCCGAGGAGATCGGCCTGGTCGGCGCCACGAAGTACGTCGAGGGCCTGTCCGAGGCCGACCGCGCGCGGATCGCGCTGTACCTCAACTTCGACATGGTCGGCTCGCCGAACCCCGGCTACCTCGTCTACGACGGCGACAACTCCGACGGCCTCGGCGGCGAGGCCGGCCCGCCCGGTTCCGACACCGCGGAGCGCGTCCTGACCGAGGCGCTGGTCGGGGCGGGCGTGAACGGCCCCGAGGGCACAGCGTTCGACGGGCGCTCGGACTACGGCCCGTTCATCGAGGCCGGCATCCCGGCCGGTGGCCTGTTCACCGGCGCCGAGGAGCGGAAGACCCCGGAGCAGGCGCAGAAGTGGGGCGGCACGGCGGGGCAGTCCTACGACCCCTGCTACCACACACCCTGCGACCGGCTGACCAACATCGACCGGACCGCGTTGGACCGGAACGTGACGGCGATGGCCTCGGCGATCGGCCGGTTCGCGGTCGACCTCACCGGGGTCCCGCAGCGCTGACCCTGCCGTGACGGGCCCCGCTCCGGCCGCGTGGGCAGCGCTGTCGGCACGACGGTGCTGCCTGCGGTGCCCGCCGTCGGCCGGTGGCTCAGTCGTAGACACCGGTCACCTCCCAGCGGCCGCTGCGGTGCACGAGCAGCAGGGCCGCGCCGTCGGCGAGCACGACCTGCAGCCGGACCGCGGGCCCGGGCCGTCGGGGGCCCACCAGCGGGTGTGCACCGGCCAGGGTCCGGCCCAGCCGGTGACCTCCCGGTCCGGGTCACCGCCCGCGACCCGGTGCGGGACGCCGTCGAGCAGGTCCGGCGCGGCCGGGTGCACCTCGGTGCCGTCCGCGGCGAGCAACCGGACCGGGACCGGGTCCGGGGGCACCGTCGCCGGCGACGGTGCCGGGAGCCGGCCGGGCCAGGTCGCCGGGGGGTCGGCAGGGGGACGACGGCCGGGGGCGCGGCGGTGGTGCTCGGTCCCTGCCCGCCCACCGCCCGGACCGGCGACTGGGCCTGCCGACCCGGCCGGGGCGGTGGTGCGCTCCCCGGCTCCGCGACCAGCGGGCGCCGTCACCGCCGGGCCCGCCGCTGACCGTGGCCGGGCGCTGCTCGACCCGGCCGCCGTCCCGGGCAGCACCGTCCCGGGTGCCGCGGCGCCCGGGCGGGCCACCGTCACCCGCCCCGGGACGAGGGCCGCCCCCGCGGGGTCCTCCTGCCCGGCGCCCCCGACGGGTCCCCCGACACCGTCCGCCGCGGGGACCGCGGGCCCCGGGCGGACGGGCTCCGCGGTGTCCTCGACGACCCGTTCGTCGCCCCACCGCACCAGCCGCACCCGCTCGCCCGGGTCGCGGCCACCCGTCGGGACCGCGGTGAACACCGCCTCCGGCCCGAGCAGCGCCTGCACCCGGACCAGGGCCCGCCCGGCCCGCTCGTCGCCCTCGCCGACGTCGCCCCACAACCCGCGCTGCAGCGCCCCGGCGACCACGGTGTCCTCCGGGGTGAGCCGCAGCGCGACCAGCGTCCCGGAGCCGCCGCGCCCGAGCCACGAGTCGAGCTGCCAGCGCACCCGGTCGACCGTCCCGGACGGGGTCAGCGGCTCGGCGCACCGCCAGACCCGCAGCAGCTCCTCCCCGCTCTCGGTGCGTGCGTGCACCCCCAGCCGGGTGCAGGCCAGGCCGTGACCGGCGAGCGCGGTGTGCAGCCGGGTCGCGAGCGCCCGCGCGGCGAAGGCGGCCGCGTCGACCCGGTCCACCGGTGGATCCAGCTCGACCGCCGCGGCCAGCTCCTCCGGCGGGACCCGGCGGGCGGGCGGGCGGGGGTCGCGCCCGCGGGCGAGCCGGTGCGCGGCCACCGCGTCGGCGCCGAAGCGCGAGGCCACGTCGGCCTCCGACAGCGACGCGAACGCCCCCAGCGAGCGCAGCCCCAGCCTGCGCAGCAGGTCCACCAGCGCAGCCCGGTCGACGTCGGGGTCCCGGTCCAGCTCGGCGACCTCCAGCGGTGCGAGGAACTCCGCCGACCGCCCCGGTGGCACCCCACGCCCCCGGCGGGCGGCGAGCTCGGCGGCGAACATCCCGTCCGCGACGCCGATCTGGCACTCGGTCCCGGCGTGCAGCGCGACCTGGTCGATCAGCCGCTCCACCGCGGCGCGCTCCCCGCCGAACCAGCCGACCGGACCGCGCGCGGGCAGCACCAGCAGCCCCGGCCGCACCACCTCGACGCCGGGGGCGAGCGCCTCCACCGCGGCGACGACCGGCTCGAACAGCCGGGCGTCGCGCCCCGGGTCGGGGGCGAGCACCACGAGCTCCGGGCACCGGGCCTGCGCCTCCCGACGCCGCAGGCCCCGGCGGACGCCGGGCCGGCGGGCCGTCGCCGAGCAGGCCAGGACCCGGTTGGCGTGCAGGACCGCGGCCGGCCGGTCCGCCGGGACGTGCGCGGCGCGGGCGGCCGCGGTGACCGGCCAGTCCGGGGACCAGACCGCCAGCACCCGCGGGTCGGGCTCCGCCCGCCCACCGCCGCCCGTGCCCGCTCCGCCGCGCACGCTCGCGCTGCCGCCCGCTCTCCCACCGGGGCCCGCGTCCGCCCTGCCGACCGCACCCGTCACGCCGCCCGCCTCCGTCGTACCGGACGTGCTCATCCCGCCGCCCGGGCCACGGGGCGCGCAACCGGGGCCTCGCCCACCGCGGACGCGTGGCCCACGGGGACCGACGGCACCGAGGCGATCGCGGGCACCGACGGCGCCACCGGGACCGAGGGCGTCACCGGGGCCGGGGCGACCGTCCCGCCGGGCCCGGGGAGGAGCACCTCCACCCCCCGGCCGGCCGGGCCGATCCCGCGCCCCTCCGCCCGGACCTCGACCCGCCGGGACCGCAGCCGCCCCGTCCCGCGGCCGACGCCCTCCCAGCGCGGACGGGTGCAGTGCAGCCGCAGGTCGGCCCCCGGCCACCCGCCGAGCGCCAGCAGCACCGCGCCCCGCTGCCGGGTCCGCGCGGCGAGCCGCTGCCGGTCCCCGGCCCGCAGCCCGGCCCGCTCCGGCCCGGCCACGACCACGAGGTCCAGCCCGTCCAGCAGCGCCGCGGTCACCCCGACCAGGTCCGCACCGGGGTCGGGGACCAGCGCCAGCCGGTCCAGCCGCACGCCCGCCTCCGCCGCGGCCGTCGCGCCGAGGCCGAGGCGGCCGACCACACCCGCCCACGCGCCCTCCGCGGACGCGGCGGCGAGCAGCGCGAACAGCAGCGACCCCGCACCGGATCCCACGCCCACCGCCACGGTGGATCCCCGCCGCAGACCCCCACCGGGCAGCAGACCGGCCAGCGGCCCCGGCACCGGCAGCAGGTCCGCCTCGCCCACCGGACGCGGCTCGACCGTCCCGACCCTGCGGGCCGGGGCCTCCGGCTCCGGGCAGGGCCCCCGGGCCCCGACCGGGACCGCTCCAGGCCCGCCCGGGTCTCCGTCCGGTGCAGGACGTGCCGGGCCCGGGCGAGCCGCTCGGCGGCGGAGCCTGCCGAGGACCCCGGCCCCCCGGCCGGGCCCCGCGCCCCGGGCAGCGGCTCCCGCCCGCCCCCGGGGACACGGGACCCGGCTCCGACCACCGGCCCGGACCCCTCCGGACCGGTGTCGGCCCCGACGTCGGCGCCGGCTCCCCCACCGGCACCGCCGATCACCCGGCCGACCGCCGCCGCTCCCCCGACGACGACCGGCCCCTCGCCCGCACCGACGCGCACCGCAGTACCTCCCCGCCACACACCGCGCCACGGCCGAACGGCCGCGACCTCGCCCGGCGCGCCGCGGGGAAGGCGACGCGTGATCGAACTGATGTTCGAATCATAGGGCCCGTGCCGCCGCTCCGCATCCCCCGGGTGGGGGGTGGCGACGACGACGGGAGGACCGTCGCACGCACCCCTGACATTCTCGGCCGGAAGACCCTCCGAGCTGCTCCGAACGCCGACGGCCCGGGCCGCACGAGGCGGTCCCGGGCCGTCGGGTGGATCGGTGGGTCAGCAGCGGGTCAGTGGGCGAAGTGCCGTGTCCCGGTCAGGTACATCGGCACGCCCGCCTTGGCGCAGGCCGCGACGACCTCCTCGTCCCGGACCGAGCCGCCGGGCTGCACGACGGCGGCGACACCGGCGTCGAGCAGCACCTCCAGCCCGTCGGGGAAGGGGAAGAACGCGTCGGAGGCGGCGACCGCGCCGCGGGCCCGGTCCCCGGCCCGGGTCACGGCGAGCTTCGCCGCGTCGACCCGGTTGACCTGGCCCATGCCGACGCCGACCGCGGCGCCGTCGTGGGCGAGCAGGATCGCGTTGGACTTCACCGCGCGGCAGGCGCGCCAGGCGAACGCGAGGTCGTCGAGCACCTCGGGGGCCACGGCGTCGCCGGTGACGAGCTTCCAGGCGGCCGGGTCGTCGCCGTCGGCGTCGACGAGGTCGCGCTGCTGCACCAGCAGCCCGCCGGAGATCGGGCGCAGCTCGGTGCCGGTGCGGGCGGCGCCGTCGGGGATGCGGAGCACGCGGACGTTCTTCTTGCGCGCCAGCACCTCCAGCGCGCCGTCGGCGTAGCCGGGGGCCACGACGACCTCGGTGAAGATCTCGGCGACCTGTTCGGCCATCGCGACCGAGACCTCGCCGTTGACGGCGATGACCCCGCCGAACGCCGACACCGGGTCGGTGGCGTGCGCCTTGCGGTGGGCCTCGGCGACGTCGGCGCCGACCGCGATCCCGCACGGGTTGGCGTGCTTGATCACCGCGACCGTCGGGCGGTCCCCGTGGTCGTGCGCGGCGCGCCAGGCGGCGTCGGCGTCGACGTAGTTGTTGTAGGACATCTCCTTGCCGTGCAGCTGCTCGGCGCCGGCGAGGCCGGAGCCGGTGCCGTCGGTGTAGAGCGCGGCGGACTGGTGCGGGTTCTCGCCGTAGCGCAGCGGGCGCTCGCGGGTCCAGGTGGCGCCGACCCACTCGGCGGAGGCCTCGTCGTCGCCGGTGGGGAACTGCTCGCCCATCCAGGTCGCGACCGAGACGTCGTAGGCGGCGGTGTGCCGGAAGGCGTCGGCGGCGAGCCTGCGACGGTCCTCCACGACGAACCCGCCCGCGCCGACCTGCTCGAGCACCCAGGCGTAGCGCGACGGGTCGACGACGACCGCGACGCTCTCGTGGTTCTTCGCCGAGGCCCGCACCATCGCCGGGCCGCCGATGTCGATCTGCTCGACGGCCTCGTCGCGGCTCGCGCCGGACGCGACGGTCTCGCGGAACGGGTAGAGGTTCGACACCAGCAGGTCGAACGGCGCGATGTTCAGCTGCTCGAGCTGGGCGAGGTGCTCGGGCTTGCGGGTGTCGGCGAGCAGCCCGGCGTGCACCCGCGGGTGCAGGGTCTTGACCCGGCCGTCGAGGCACTCGGGGAACCCGGTGACCTCCTCGACGGGGGTGACCGGGACGCCGGCGTCGGCGATCCGCTGGGCGGTGGAGCCGGTCGAGACGATCTCCACCCCGGCGGCGTGCAGCCCGGTGGCCAGGTCGAGGAGACCGGCCTTGTCGTAGACGCTGATCAGGGCCCGGCGTACCGGCCTGCGCTCACTCACTGTTCACCTCGTGGGGTTGGGCGGCGGTGGCGAACCGTCGCACGGTCGCGACCAGCAGCCGTCGTTCCTCGGTCTTGATGCGCTCGTGCAGGGAGGTCTCGTCGTCGCCCGGGAGCACGGGGACCTCCGCCTGTGCGAGCACCGGTCCGGTGTCGAGCCCGGCGTCGACCTCGTGCACGGTCGCGCCGGTGACGGGCACCCCGGCGGCCAGCGCGTCCCGGACGGCGTGCGCGCCGGGGAACGCCGGCAGCAGGGCCGGGTGCGTGTTCAGCATCGGGCATCCGAGCGCGTCCAGGAAGGCCGGGGAGACGAGCTTCATGAACCCCGCCCCGACGACGAGGCCCGGCCGGTGCGCGAGGACGGCCGCGGCGAGCGCGGTGTTCCAGGCGTCGCGGTCGGCGTGGTCGGCGACCCGTTCGACGAAGGTGGGGACGCCCGGCGGCACGGGCCCGGTCGAGCCCGGCGGCACCCGGGCGGTCGGCCCCGACGGCGACGACGGCGAACCCGGCGTCCGCAGTGTCCGCGGCGTCGAGCAGTGCCTGCAGCAGGGTCCCGCTCCCGGAGACGAGGACGACGACCCGCAGCGCCTCGTGCCGCTCCTGCGCGCCCACCGTGTCCCTTCCTCGCCGGTCCGGGCCGCTCCACGGCCCCTGGCCAGGGTAGACGCGCCCTCCGACGGCGACGGCGCCCGGTGCGGTGGCCCGGGTCACCCGGCCCTGGTCGTGGGCCGCGACGGGTCAGTCGGCCCTGTCGTCCCGGTCGGCCCGGTCGGCCACGTGGTCGCCGCAGTCGCGGCCCCGGTCGCTGGCGCCCTCGTCCGCGGCGCCGCGGCGGGAGGCCGTGCGCCCGGCTCCGTCGGGCTCCTCGTCGGAGACGGCGTGGCGGTGGGGATGGACGTCGCCGAGCTCTCCGTCGTCGTCCCACGTGGCGTCGGCCCGGCGGACGGGTGCCCCGGCGGTGCGACGGCGTTCGACCAGCTCCGCCACCGTCGGGGTGCGACGGCGGTCCCGGGCGGCCCGGGCCCGGTCGACCGCGGTCCGCGGCCGGTCGGTGCCGCCCATCGGGACGTGCCGGGCGAGCTCGGTACCGGCGCAGGTCAGCACGGCCGGGATCCCGACCAGCAGCAACGCGCAGCCGAGGACCGCCCACGGGTGGAACGACACCGGGTCGTAGGGCCCGCCCGCGAGCGCACCGCCCGCGAGCGCCGCCGGGACCGCCGCTCCGACCGCGACGACCACCGCCGCCGTCGCCGGGGCCGCGACCCGCTCCACGACCGGCGCGTCCTCACCCAGGGCCCGGCGGCAGGCGATCCCGCCGAGCACCCCCGCGACGACGGGCAGCAGCACGACCAGCACCGCGGCCGTCGGGACGGTGGTGACGGGCAGGACCGCCACGGGCGGGAACGGCGGCAGCGGCCCCGGCTCGGCGCCGAACGGACCCGACCGGGCGATGCCGACCGACACCCCGCGCCCAGCGCCCAGGACAGCGCCCCGACCAGGGCGTTCGGCAGGTACCCCACGCTCAGCACCAGCACCCCGAAGCCCGCCCAGGCCCCGGGGGCGATGCGCTCGGCGGTGTCGGCGACGTCCGAGGCGCTCGCGAGCAGCGCCACGGTCAGGACGAGGGCGGCGACCAGCAGCAGCCCGGCGGCCGCGACCCGGGCCCCGGCGAGTGCCGCGCCGGGCCATCCGGCCAGCACCCGCTGCCACGCGGCCGGGGCCCCGCACGCGTGGACGACGCCGATCCCGGCGGCCGTCCCGGCCACCAGCCCGGCCCCGATCATCGAGGCCCAGGGCGCGGTCACGGCCATGTCCCGCGGCAGCAGCGCCCCGGCGAGCACGGCGACCGCGGCGGCGGCCCCGGCCTGGGAGGCGACGACGGCGCCGGCGTCGTGCCGGACCCGCCCGCCCAGCCGGAGCACCGCCCAGCGCGAGCAGAAGGCGACCAGCGCGACGACCACCAGCGTCGGCAGCAGCGGCAGCACCCCGAACGGACGCCCGTCCACGGCGACCGGGATGAGGTGCGCGGCCAGCCACAGCGGGACGGCGGTGGCGAGTGCCCCGTCCGCGGTGACCTCGACGCCGCCGGTGCCGGTCAGCAGCGCCGCCACCGGGACGAGCATCGTGTACCCGGCGAGGACGGCGCCCATCGTGGCGACGAGGAGGATCCGCAGCCGGTCCAGCCCGGTGCCGGTCCCGGTGCCGCGCGTCGGGGTCCGGACGGGGCGGCGGTGCCCCCGCTCCCGCTCCGCGACGGCGGTCGCGCGCCCACCGCGGGACCGCTCGGGTGCGGGCCCGGTGGACCGGGCCCGGGAGGCCGGGCGACCGCGGGCGGGACGGGGCGGGGTGGTGCTCACCCGGTCAGCGTCGCAGCGAACCCGGCGCGGGAGGGGCAGGCACGCCGTGACGTGCCGGGGCCCACGGTCCCGACAGGTCAGGCGGAGCCGTCACCGCCGGGCCGGAAGGTGCGGGGGGCCTCGGCGTCGCCGGTGGCCGGGGCCCCGGGATCCTCGGTCTGCTCGCCGGCGGCCGGGGTGGAGCCGGGGATCGCGGAGGGGCGGGTGACGCCCGTGTCCTCGCCCGCCTGGTCCGCGCCCGCCGTGTGGGGGGTGGTCGCGGGCGGGGCCTGCTCGGATCCCGGCGTGCCGGTCACCGCGGCGGCGCGATCGCCGTAGGACACCCCGGAGAAGGCGCCGCCCCCGCCGGACGGCGTGTGCGGTGCCGCGTCGGCCTGCGGGCCGCGTCCGCCGCCGACCGCGTGCCGGCCCGCGTCGTCGCCGGTCCGGTCCTGCACCCCGGGCGCCTCCGGCGCGCCGTGGGCCCCGGGCTGGCCCGGGTACTGCCCGCCGGCGGGCTGCGACGCCGCGGGCACCGCGCCGGAGGCGCCGTAGGGGGCGGCGCCGTACTGACCCGGTCCGTACTGACCGGCGCCGTACTGGCCGGCCCCTGCTGCGCGGCGCCGTGCTGTCCCACGCCGTGCTGGCCCCCACCGTGCTGCCCTGCGCCGGGCTGTCCTGCGCCGTACTGCACCCCACCGGGCTGCCCCGGGGCGTACGGAGCGGCGCCGGACGGGGCCCCGTAGGGACTCGCGCCGTACTGGCCCGCGGCGTAGGGGTCCGCCGCGTAGGGCGCAGCACCGGAGGCCGCGCCGTACGGCGCCGCGGCTCCCGGCTGGCCCACGCCGTAGGGCTGCTGCGGCATCCAGGGCGCCTGCTGGCCCGGCGGGACCTGGCCGGGGCCCCAGCCGGGCTGCCCGACGTGCGACGGGCGCTGTGCCCGCGGGGCGGGAGCGGCGACCACGCCGGACAGGAGGAGCTGGGCGTAGAGCAGTGCGGCGGCGGCGAGCAGGGCGACCACGAACACGACCCAGCCCAGCGTGCCGCCGATCGCCGCGGTGCCGGTACCGGCCAGGACCAGCAGCATCGTCAGCGCACCCGTCGTCGACAGGACCACGCCCGCGACCAGGGTGCGGCCGGTGCCGGGCAGCAGGGTGAGCGCACCCGCGACACCACCGGCGACGACCATCGCGACCGGGAACAGCCCGGTGGTGACGTCGAAGAAGGTCAGGACCAGCGCCAGCAGGGCCAGCACGGCCCCCGCCAGCACGGCGATCCGCACCGTCGGAGCAGGCGGGGCCTGCTCGGGAGCCGGGGCGGCCCCTGGCTCGTTGCTCGACATGACGACCACTCCCGTGTGACGGACGGACTCGCTGCACCGCACGCTAGCCGATGCCCCCGACACGACCGGGTGAGGCGCACGGGGGTGCACACAGCACGACGCGCGGGCACCGGGAGGAGTTCCCGGGGCCCGCGCGTCGGACGTGCACGGAGAGCGCTCCGATCAGGCGGAGAGGATCTCCTTCATCAGGGCGGCGGTCTCGGACGGCGTCTTGCCGACCTTCACGCCGGCGGCCTCGAGAGCCTCCTTCTTCGCCTGCGCGGTGCCGGCCGAGCCGGACACGATCGCGCCGGCGTGGCCCATCGTCTTGCCCTCGGGGGCGGTGAAGCCCGCGACGTAGCCGACGACCGGCTTGGTGACGTTGGCCTTGATGAAGTCCGCGGCGCGCTCCTCGGCGTCGCCACCGATCTCACCGATCATCACGATGGCCTCGGTCTCGGGGTCCGCCTCGAACGCCTCGAGGGCGTCGATGTGGGTGGTGCCGATGACCGGGTCGCCGCCGATGCCGATGGCGGTGGAGAAGCCGAACTCACGCAGCTCGTACATCATCTGGTAGGTCAGCGTGCCGGACTTCGACACCAGGCCGATCTTGCCGGAACCGGCGATGTTCGCCGGGATGATGCCCGCGTTGGACTTGCCGGGCGAGATGATGCCGGGGCAGTTCGGGCCGATGATCCGGGTCTTGTTGCCCGTGGCGACCGCGTGCGCCCAGAAGTACGCCGAGTCGTGCACCGGGATGCCCTCGGTGATGACGACCGCGAGCGGGATCTCGGCGTCGATGGCCTCGATGACCGCGTCCTTGGCGAACTTCGGCGGGACGAAGATGACCGACACGTCGGCGCCGGTCTCCTTGATCGCCTCCTCGACCGTGCCGTACACGGTGACGTCCTTGCCGCCGACCGTGTGCGTGGTGCCGGCCTTGCGGGCGTTCACACCGCCGACGATGTTCGTCCCGGCGCCGAGCATCTTGGTGGCGTGCTTGGTGCCCTCGCCACCGGTGATGCCCTGGACGATGACCTTGCTGTTCTCGTTGAGGAAGATCGACATGTCTCAGGCTCCAGCGTTCGCGAGCTCGGCGGCCTTGGCGGCCGCGTCGTCCATCGTGCCCACCACGGTGACGAGCGGGTGGTTCGCGTCGGCGAGGATCTGACGACCCTCCTCGACGTTGTTGCCGTCCAGGCGGACGACCAGCGGCTTGGTGGCCTCGTCGCCCAGGATCTTGAGGGCCTCGACGATGCCGTTGGCCACCGCGTCGCACGCGGTGATGCCGCCGAAGACGTTGACGAAGACGCTCTTGACCTCGTCGTCGCCCAGGATGACGTCCAGGCCGTCGGCCATGACCTGCGCCGAGGCGCCGCCGCCGATGTCGAGGAAGTTGGCGGGCTTGACCCCGCCGTGCGCCTCGCCGGCGTAGGCGACGACGTCGAGGGTGCTCATGACGAGCCCCGCGCCGTTGCCGATGATGCCGACCTGGCCGCCGTCGAGCTTGACGTAGTTGAGGCCCTTGGCCTTGGCCTTCGCCTCGAGCGGGTTCTCGGTGCGCTCGTCGACCAACTCGGCGTGCGCGGGTGCCGGAAGTCGGCGTTGGCGTCGAGGGTGACCTTGCCGTCGAGGGCGATCACCTTGTCCTGCGGGTCGCGGACCAGCGGGTTGACCTCGACCAGCGTCGCGTCCTCGGAGACGAAGGTCTCCCAGAGCTTCACGATGACGTTCGCGGCCTCGTCGGCGACGGCGGCCGGGATCTTGCCCGCGGCGACGATCTCGTCGGCCTTGGCCTTGTCGACGCCGGCGATCGGGTCGATCGCGATCCGGGCCAGCGCGTCCGGCCGCTCGACGGCCAGCTGCTCGATCTCCATGCCGCCCTCGGCCGAGCACATGGCCAGGAAGGTGCGGTTGGACCGGTCCAGCAGGAAGGAGAAGTAGTACTCCTCGGCGATGTCGCTGGCCTCGGTGACCAGGACCTGGTGCACGGTGTGGCCCTTGATGTCGAGGCCCAGGATGGCCTCGGCCTTCTCCTTGGCCTCGTCGGCGTTCTGCGCCAGCTTCACGCCGCCGGCCTTGCCCCGACCACCGGTCTTGACCTGCGCCTTGACCACGACGGCGGTGCCCAGCTCGGCCGCCGCGGCCGCCGCGTCGGCGGCGTTGTCCACGGTCCGGCCCGGCAGCACCGGGACTCCGTGCGCGGCGAAGAGGTCCTTCGCCTGGTACTCGTAGAGGTCCACTCGGCTCTCCCGCTCCACTTCGCTCTCGCCGCGACCGGCGCGTCCCCGGCTCGTTCTCCGGGCGCGCCCCGCACAGGTGGCGGGCGGCAGCGGTCGCGGACGTCGGTGATGCTGCGTCGGGGAGCCTAGCCACGCCGCGCGCACCGGTCCTGACCTGGGCCGGTGACCGCAGTCACCCTGTCGGCGCAGTGCTCGATTCAGATGGACCGTCCGAGTGATCGGGACCACGGATCGCTCCGCGGGACAGCGGAATCCTGTGACCTGCCTTACCTTTCGAGTATGGCGACGTCGCTACCCGGAGGCGCTCGCCTGCACGCGATCGCCGACGGGGCGCTGTCGACAGTGACGGCCGCGACGTCCGATCTCGCGCAGGCGGCGGGCTACGCCGCGCGGACCTTCACCTCGCGTGCGGGCCTGCGCGGGCTGGCGCTGGAGGGCGCCTGGCTGGCCGCGCACCTCGCGCTGTACCCGATCGGACTGGCCGAGGAGACCGTCCGCCCGCAGGGCCACTGGCGCACCGACAGCCTGCCGCCGGTCAAGCGGAGCCTGGTCGTCGCCGACCCCGCCGCGGCCGGGACGCCGATCCTGCTGGTGCACGGGATCATGGACAACCGCTCGGTGTTCACCGTGTTCGCCCACGAGCTGCGCCGGCGCGGCTTCGGCGTCGTGCACGCCATCAACTACAGCCTGCTCACCGACGACGTCCGCACCGCGGCGCACGAGCTGCGCGGCCACGTCGAACGACTGCGCGAGGCCACCGGGTCGGACCGGGTGCACATCGTCGGGCACTCCCTCGGCGGCGTGATCGCCCGCTACTACGTGCAGCGGATGGGGGGCGACGCCGTCGTCGACACCCTGGCGACGCTCGGCAGCCCGCACGCGGGCAGCAACCTGGCCCGGCTCGCGCCGCTCCCGCTGTGCCGCCAGCTCCGCCCCGGCTCGCCGATCCTGCGTGAGCTGGACGAACCGGCCCCCGGCTGCCGGACCCGGTTCCTGGTGGTCTGGTCACGGATGGACGAGATCATCGTCCCGCAGCGGAACTCCCGGCTGCGCCACCCCGACCTCGACGTCACCGAGCTGGAGCTCGACGACGTCGGCCACCTCGCCCTGCCGGTGGACCGGCGCACCGTGCACTTCGTGGCGAGCACGCTGGCCCGCGGCGAGGCGGAGCGCCGCGAGCACGACCGGGTGCGCGACCGGAGGCTGCGCGGGTCGCTGCGACTGGTCGGACGGCACGCGGCGCAAGGCGCCTGAGGGACCGGTCCGCGCGGGGGAACGGGGCTCCTCCGTTCGCCGTCGCGTCGATGACCGCCCGACCGGTCGCCGATGATCCACGACCGTCCGCAACGGCGCGATGGCCCGCCGTTGCCGCTCGGCGAGGCCCGGGTTACCGTCGCGTTGTCCACGTCACGGACCGGTCACGGTGATCGGGTGTCGCCCCGAACGACACCATCCCCCGACGGAGCCCCCACTCCGACGATCACCGCCGAACGGCCCGCGGCGCCCTTGACCACCAGAAGGGCAGTCTTGTCGCGCCACCGCTCCCCCAGCGGCGCCACGCGACCGGAGGCCCGGCCCGGCACGCTCCCCCCTGTGCCGCCGGCCGGTCACCGGCTCCCGGCGCTCCCGGCTCCCCCGCCGGTGGTCTCGCGCACCCGGGTGACCGTCGCCGCGGCGGCCGGTGGTGCGCTGGTCGCGGCCGGTCAGACGGTCGCCGGGGCCCTCGGGGTGCCCGGCTGGGGCGGTGAGGCCTCGGTCGAGGAGTCCTACGCCCGGCTCGCCGCGTCGGCGATGCTGCCGGTGTCCGGCGACACCCGCCCGGCCGACACGACCGCCCCGCTGGACACCTCCGCGATCGGCGGGGAGCAGCTCAGCGCGCAGGCCGCGTCGCTGCCCGACCTCGACGCCACCTCGAAGGTCGACGTCGCCAACCTGACGAAGGCCGCCCGGATGGGCCGCGAGGCCGCCAAGCTGGAGCGGGCCGTGACGACCGCGATGTCGCACGGCGCTCCGAAAGCCGTCTTGTACGACGGCGAGGCGTTCGTCCTGCCGACGGCGGGCCGGTTCACCTCCGGCTTCGGCGCCCGCTGGGGCGTGCAGCACAAGGGCATCGACCTCGCCGCCCCGATCGGCACCCCGATCTTCGCCCTCACCGACGGGTCGCGTGGAGAAGTCCGGTCCGCCAGCGGCTTCGGGATGTGGGTGGTGCTCAAGCACCCCGACGGCACAAGCACCGTCTACGGCCACATCAACCGGTCGTTCGTGCAGGAGGGCCAGCAGGTCAAGGCCGGCGACGAGATCGCCGAGGTCGGCAACCGCGGCCAGTCCACCGGCCCGCACCTGCACCTCGAGGTGTGGGAGCCGGACGGCACCAAGATCGACCCGCTGCTGTGGCTGGCCGCGCGCGGTCTCGACGTCACCGCCGCGACGGGCTCGCGCGACGCCTGATCGCCGGGCACCGCTCCCCCGACCCGCCCGGACGGGTCAGAATGGCCGGGTGGGGGACGAGGCGGGGTACCGGGTGGGGGACGACGAGCGGCGGGCAGTGGACGCCCGGCTGCAGCGCGCGCACAGCGAGGGACGGCTGTCCCTGCCCGAGTACGAGGAGCGCTCGGCCACGGCCTGGGCGGCCCGCACCCGCGCCGACCTGGAGCCGTTGACCCGCGACCTCCGGCCGACACCGCCGGGACGCCCACGCCGCCGTCGAACGGGCGCCGACCGGGGCCCTCCGGGCACCGGCCGGGGAGTTCGCCGCGGCCGCCGGGCGACGCGCCGGCGGGATCCTCGCCGCGGCCGCGGTGGCCGTCGCCGCGGTCTGGGGACTGGCGCAGGTCGTGCCGATCACCGAGGGACTGACCGTGTTCGGGTCCCGCACCGTCGGGGCCGAGGCCGGCGACCGGGTGGGCGGGGTGACGGTGTTCGGCTCGACGACGGTCCTCGTGCCCGAGGGAACCCGGGCGGACGTCTCCGGGTTCACCGTGTTCGGCTCGACCGAGTGCCCGACGGCGTGCGCCGCGCCCGGCGACCGGACGGTGGACGTGCACGTCGTCGGGGCGTTCGGGTCGGTGAAGGTCCTGACCCCGGCCGAGGCCGCGGTGCAGGACCGCGACGACGACTGAGGACTGACGACTGAGGTCTACAGCTTCTGCATCGGGACGCCACCGATCAGCATCAGCCGGACCGTCCCGCCCGAGCCGAAGTCGATCGTCACCGTCGCGCGCGGGCCGATGCCGTCGGCCGCGACGACCGTGCCCAGGCCGTACTTGTCGTGGTTGACCCGGTCCCCGACGTCGAGGTTCAGCGTCTGGTTGTTCAGCGACCGCTCCGGGACCTTCCAGCTCCCGCGGTCGGTCGCCTGCGGACGCTTCCCGAACCCGAACCCGAACCGCCCGACCGGCGCCGACGGGCGCTGCGCGGCGAGCTGTTCCTCGCTGCGCCGCCAGTCGAGCAGCGAGGGGGGCACCTCGTCGAGGAAGCGCGACGCCGGGTTGGTGCTGGGCTGCCCGAACGCGGACCGCACGATCGCCCGGGACAGGTAGAGCCGCTTCTCCGCGCGGGTGGTGATCCCGACGTAGGCCAGCCGGCGCTCCTCGGCGAGCTCCTTGGGATCACCGAGGGTGCGCAGGTGCGGGAAGATCCCGTCCTCCCAGCCGGTCAGGAAGACCACCGGGAACTCCAGACCCTTCGCCGTGTGCAGGGTCATCATCGTGACCACGCCGGAGTCGTCGTCGGGGATGGAGTCCGCATCCGCGACGAGTGCGACCCGCTCCAGGAACGCGGCCAGCGAGCCGGGCTCCGGGACACCGTCGGGGGTGTCGTCGTAGGTGTCGGTCTCGCCCTCGGGTGCCGCGCCGTCGGGTGCCACGCCCTCTGGTGCCGCGCCGGACCCGATCGCGCCCCCTCCGTCCGACGCGAGGTCGGCGACCGCGGCGTCCCCCGCGAACTCCCGCGCCACCGTGACGAGCTCGGCGAGGTTGTCCATCGGGTGCCGTCCTGGGGGTCCTCCGACGCCTGCAGCTCCTCCAGGTAACCGGTCCGCGCGTAGACGGCCTCGAGCACCTCGGCGGTGTCGTCGCCGCGGTCGACGAGCTCGCGCAGCTCGTCGAGCATGCGCACGAACCCGGCGATGTTCTTCTGCGAGCGGGTCGCCAGCGCGGGGAGCCGCTGCGGCTCCTCGGCGGCGGTGCGCAGCGCGCGGGCGAACGAGGTGCGCTCGCGCTCGGCGTACTCGGCGACGACGGCCTCGGCCCGGTCCCCGATGCCGCGCTTGGGCACGTTGAGGATGCGGCGCAGGCTGACCGTGTCCTCCGGGTTGGACAGCACCCGCAGGTAGGCCAGCGCGTCGCGGATCTCGCGGCGCTCGTAGAACCGCACCCCGCCGACGACCTTGTAGGGCAGCCCGACCCGCAGGAACACGTCCTCGAAGACACGGGACTGTTGTTGGTCCGGTAGAAGACCGCGATGTCGGAGTTGCGGTACTCGCCGGTGTCGACGAGCCGGTCGATCTCCCGGGCGACGAACGACGCCTCGTCGTGCTCGTTGTCCGCGACGTAGCCGACGACGCGCTCACCGTCGCCCGAGTCCGACCACACAGCCGCTTGTCCCGGCGCTCCGGGTTTGCGGGCGATCACCGCGTTCGCCGCGGACAGGATGGTCTGGGTGGAGCGGTAGTTCTGCTCCAGCAGGATGGTCCGCGCGTCGGGGAAGTCCTGCTCGAACTCGATGATGTTGCGGATGTTCGCGCCGCGGAAGGCGTAGATCGACTGGTCCGAGTCCCCGACGACGCACAGCTCGCCGGGCCGCCCGTTCGCCGTGGCCGGGGCGACGAGCTGGCGGACCAGCTCGTACTGCGCGTGGTTGGTGTCCTGGTACTCGTCGACCATCACGTGCCGGAAGCGGCGCCGGTAGTACTCGGCGACGGCGGGCAGCCGGTCCAGCAGCGAGACCGTCTCCATGATCAGGTCGTCGAAGTCGAAGGCGTTCGCCTGGCGCAGCCGCGACTGGTAGACGCCGTAGACCTCGGCGATGCGCCGCTCGTGGTCGGTGGCGGCGCGCTCGGCGGCCTCGTCCGGCGAGACCAGCTCGTTCTTCAGGTTGGAGATCTGGGCGGCCAGTGCCCGCGGGGCGAACTTCTTCGGGTCCAGCTCCAGGTCGCGCCCGACGATGCCGACGAGGCGACGGGTGTCGTCGGCGTCGTAGACGGAGAAGGCGCTGCGCACGCCGAGGTGCTTGGCCTCGCGGCGCAGGATCCGCACGCACATGGAGTGGAAGGTGGACACCCACATCGGCCCGGACCGCCGCCCGACGAGGGCGTCGACGCGCTCCTTCATCTCGGCCGCGGCCTTGTTGGTGAAGGTGATCGCCATGATCTCGCCGGGATGCACCCCGCGCTCGGCGAGCAGCCAGCCGATCCGGTGGGTGAGCACCCGGGTCTTGCCCGACCCCGCGCCGGCGACGATCAGCAGCGGCGAACCCGCATGGGTCACGGCCTCCCGCTGACGGTCGTTGAGGCCTTCCAGCAGGCGGCGGCCCTGGGCCGTCGTCGGCTCGGCAGCGGCGGAAGGGCCCGTCCCGGGGAGTTCGAACAGCGCACTCATCGTGTCGAACACGGTACGCCGGGGGTCCGACACACCCCGCTCCGGCGTCGCCGGTCCCCAGGAATCACGGCGCCCCGGTGCGCCGGGTGGTCTACACTCACCGCGTGGCACACGACGGGCGATTTCGCTACGGGTACCGGACCCCGGTTCCCGCTGCGCCGCCCGTCTGAGCCCAGACGCCACCCGCACGCCCCGGAGTCCGACGGACCCGGGGCGTTCGTACGTCCTCGGTCCCGACGGCCCGTGACCGAGACGAGGAGACCATGACCGTGACCGATCCCGCAGCCCCGCTCCGGCACGAGCACCGAGGTGCGCACCGGAGCCGACCCCGAGATCGAGCAGCTGCGCCGGGAGATCGACCGGCTCGACGCCGAGATCCTCGACGCGATCCTGCGCCGCACCGAGGTGTCGAAGCGCATCGGCGCCGCCCGCATGGCCGCGGGCGGACCGCGGATCGTCTACAGCCGCGAGATGGCGGTGCTCGACCGGTTCGCCGACCTCGGACCCGAGGGGCGCGAGCTGGCGATGATGCTCCTGCGGCTGGGCCGTGGACGCCTCGGCGGCCGCTGACCCCTGGCGCGACACCCGGTCGCGTCCGGCGACCGGGTAGAGGTGACGACCGTTCGGCGATTCACGCACAGTGCACAGCGCGACACGCCGGCGAGCGCCCCACCTGGGGTTCAGGTCAGGTCACCCTTGCGCAGGGGTTGCCTTCCGAGGCAACGAGCAGGCCGAGCGGTCGAATACGGCCGATGAACGGGAACCACCCGAAAGGGTTACCTGCGACGAGCGGAGGGTGATCACTTGGGAATCAAGCGCTCCTTCCGGTACATCTTCCCAGGTCGAAATGACCCGAAGGAGGACGTGCGGCCGTGACCGACACACCTGCCGGAGCCCCGCTCCCGGCGCCCCCGGCGCCACCGGCCCCCGCGACGTGGTGAGCGTCGCCGAGCTACTGGCGCGCCACTCGCGCGCTTCCCGCGCCTCTTCCGACGGAGCGGGCCCGCTCACCGGGCCCGTCCTGTCCGTCGGCGACCTGCTGCGCCGGGAAGGGCGTCCCCCGGTGGCCGAGGGTGCCTCCGCCGACGCCGCCTCGGCCGGTGACATCGCCGCCGCGGGCGCCCCGGGCGGCTGGCCGGACATCGACCTCCCGCAGCCCCGCTCCGCGGCCGTCGCCGACGGCTGGACCGGCCGTCAGGTGTCCGGGCGTCGGCGCGCCGGTGTGGTCGCCGGAGCGCTGCTCGCCGCGGGCTCCGTGCTCGGCGCCGCCCTCTACAACGGCGTCGGCACCGAGAACTCCGACGCGCGCGCCGCCGCCGACGGCCTGTTCCCCGGCTTCGGCCTGCCCACCGCGGGCACCCCGGACACGCTGCCCGCCCAGTACCTCCCGGCGAACGTGGCGCTGAGCTCGCCGCTGCCGGACGCACCCGCCCCCGGTGCCACCGACTGGATGGCCGTCGCCTTCGGCCCGCAGCAGCCGGTGCAGGCGGTCGCGGCCGGCCGTACCCCGGGCACCGCCGCCGGGCCCGCCGCCGCGGTCCCCGCGCCCCGCACGCCCTCGACCGGCAACCCGGGCACCGGGTCCCCGTCGTCGCCGACGGTCCCGGGGCCGCGCGGTGCCGGCGGCACGGGCTCGCCGCTCGCGCCGATCGTCGCGCCGATCAACAACCCCAACCGGGCCCCCGCCGGCAACCTGCTCGAGCCCGTGACGGGCACCCCGCCGTCGCGCGGCGGGACCAGCACCGGCCCGCTCCAGGACGTCACCGAGAACGTCCGCCCGGTCGGCAACGCCGTCGGCGGCGTCGTCGCCCCGGTCGCGCAGACCGCGGCACCGGTCGGCAGGGCCGTCGGCGGCGCCGTGTCCCCGGTCACCGAGGCCGTCCGCCCGGTGACGGACGCGGTCAAGCCGGTCACCCGGCCCCTCACCGACACCCTCGAACCGGTGACGACGCCGGTGCTCGGCGCGCTGTCGCCGGTCACCGAGCCCGTGCTCGACAGCACCAAGCCGCTCACCGGGCCGATCCTGAAGGCCGCCGAGCCGGTCACCGGGCTCCTCGACACCTCGGCCAAGAAGCCCGACACCGGTTCCTCGTCCGACGAGGCCACCCAGCCGCTGCAGGCCGTCACGAAGCCCGTGGGGCAGGCGGTCAGCACGGTGACCGAGCCGGTCGGGAGCGCCCTGTCCGGCGTGACCGAGCCGGTCGGCGGGGTGCTCGGCGGTGTCACGAAGGGCGCCGGCGGGCTGCTGGGCGGCTGACGCCCTCCCACCCACCACGACGACGGCCCCGGCCCCCGCACACGCGGAGGCCGGGGCCGTGTCGGTGCCGGCGCACACGTGCCGTGTCAGGCCAGCCGACGGTCGGAGCCGATGCTCCTTCCGGCTCGCTCCGGTCGCTGCGCGACCTACACGAGCCTCCTGTCGGTGCCGATGCTCCTTCCGGCACGCTCCGGTCGCTGCGCGACCTACACGAGCCTCCTGTCGGAAGCCCAGCGGGACAGCTCGTGCCGGTTCGACGTCTGGGTCTTGCGCAGCACGCTCGACACGTGGGTCTCCACCGTCTTCACCGAGATGAACAGCTCCTTCGCGATCTCCTTGTAGGCGTAGCCGCGGGCCAGCAGCCGCAGCACGTCCCGCTCCCGCTTGGTCAGCTGGTCGACCTCCGGGTCCACCGGCGGTGCCGCGCCCGGGCGGTCGGAGAACGCGTCCAGCACGAACCCGGCCAGACGTGGCGAGAACACCGCGTCGCCGGCCCGCACGCGCCGCACGGCGTCGGCGAGGTCCCGGCCCGAGATCGTCTTGGTGACGTAGCCGCGGGCGCCGGACCGGATCACCGAGATGACGTCCTCGGCGGCGTCGGACACCGACAGTGCCAGGAACACCGACTCGGTGCCCGCCGACCGCGCCCGACGCAGGATCTCCGCGCCCCCGCCGCCGGGCATGTGCACGTCGAGCAGCACCACGTCCGGCGCGAGGTGCCCGACGCCGGCCACCGCCTCGTCGACGGAGCCCGCCTCGCCGACCACCTCGAGCACCGGGCTGCGCCCGTCGCCGCGCTCCAGCTCGGCGCGCACGCCGGAGCGGAACAACGCGTGGTCGTCGACCAGGTAGACCCGGATACCGGTGTCGTCCGGACCAACCGGGGTGTCCTGCACGTCGTCGGCGGTGGTCATGCCGTCTCCTTCTCCCTCAGCGGCATCGACAGCCGCACCTCCGTGCCCTCGCCGGCCCCGGTGCGGATCCGGACCGTACCGCCGGGGCGGCGCATCCGGGCGTGCACCGAGTCCGCGAGGCCGTGCCGGTCGTCGGAGACCTCGTCCGGGTCGAAACCGGTGCCGCGGTCGCGCACGAACACCTCCGCGGCGCCCGGCCCCTCGGCCGAGGCGGGCTCGACCTCCACGTAGACGTCGACCTCGGACGTGCCCGAGTGCTTCGCCGCGTTCACCATTGCCTCACGCGCCGCCAGCACCAGGGCACGCAGGTCGTCGTCGAGCTCGGCGTCGCCGACCAGCACCGGGCCGACGGTCACCGCGTAGGTGTCCTCGACCTCCCCCGCGACGCGCGTGATCGCCACCGACAGCAGCGTCTCCGCCGCGTCCGGGCTGCCGCTGCCGCCGCGGGCACGCCCACCGGGCCCGTAGAGCCAGGCGCGCAGCTCCCGTTCCTGGCCGCGGGCCAGCCGCTGCACCTCGCGCGGGTCGCCGGACTGCCGCTGGATCAGGGCCAGGGTCTGCAGCACCGAGTCGTGCAGGTGCGCGGCGATCTCGGCGCGCTCGGCGGCGACCGCGCGGGCCCGCCGCTCCTCACCGAGGTCGCGCACCAGCCGCACCCACCAGGGGACGGTGAGGACCGCGACACCCAGCAGCGTCGCCAGCGCCGCGAGGATCCCGAACCGCACCTGGCCCAGGTCCAGGTTCCCGAGCAGGAACACCGCCAGCCCGGTCAGGACCAGCGCGGCGCCGAGCAGGGTGCGAGCCAGCGCCGCACGGCCGGCCCCGACACGGCTGCGGGCGTCGCGCGCCCACTGCCGTCGCTGCGCCTCGTCGGCCTCCCGCCACACGACGGCCGCGCCGACCGTCGCCAGTCCCAACGGGCCGGCGATCCAGCCGAGCACCGCCGAGCCCGAGGTCACCGCGACCAGCGACAACCCCAGACCCAGCGTCAGCAACCCGGCGGCCTGCAGCCGTTCGGACCGGGTCAGGGTCCGCTCGACGATGTCGGCCTCCTGCCGCAGGAACACCCACAGCAGGCCGTAGGCCAGTACGCCCGCCCAGCCCAGCAGGCTCAGGGCGACGAAAGCCGCCCGGATCCACCGGACGTCGACGCCGAGGTGGTCGGCCACCCCACCCGCGACGCCGCCGACCATCCGCCCGGAGCGGCGCCGGGCCAGCGGGACGCGCGCTCCGGGGCTCGGCGGCACCGGGCCGCCCGGCCGCGGGGACGCGGGCTGCGCGGGCGCAGCGCCATCGGAGACCGGCACCGTCGGCGCATCCGCCGACGACCGTGCATCCCCAGAGGGCTCCGCAGAGGGCTCCGCAGAGGGCCGTGCGTCCGCCGACGACGCTGCGGCGCCGGTCGAGGGATCCGAGCTGTTCACGACACCATCGTCACACGACCCCCGCCGGATCCCCTCCGGATCGGGACCGGGGTCGTCTCGGGGTTGTCCCCGAGACGCCGGGGCCCGCCCGGACGGCAGGCTCGACGCCATGAACGAGACGCAGCTGCCCGGGAGCGGCCGACCACCGTCGGCGGCAACGACGGCCCGGAACACCCTGCGCGACATGTGGGACTCCCGGCCCCTGCGTCCGCGCGACGACCGCAAGCTCGCCGGGGTCTCCGCCGCGATCGCGCGCCGCTACGAGATCGACCCGACGCTGGTCCGGGTGGGGTTCGTCGTCGCGGCGATCGTCGGCCCCGGAATCCCGCTCTACCTGGCGGGCTGCGCGGTCCTGCCGGACGCCGGGCCGCCCGGCAGCCCCGTCCCGCCGCGCAACGGACCGTCCTCCGCGCTGTCGGTGGCGCTGCTGGTCATGGCCGCGCTGCTGGCCGTCCCGCTGGTGCTGTCCAGCGACCGGGTGATCCCCGCCGCCGTCACCATCGCGCTGCTCGTCACGCTGCACGTGACCCGGGGGAACCGGCCCGGGGCCCGGGAGGCCGCCGCGGCGCCCACACCCGTGGTGCCGTGGGTCGCGGACCCGCACGCCCCCACCGTGGCGGTGGCTGCACCACCGGCCTGGGATCCGCTCGGCGTTGCCCCGTTCGCCTGGGACCTGCCCGAACCGGGCCCGGAGCCGGGTCCGCCGCCGGCCCCCCGGTCGTCGCTGACGCCGATCACGCTGGCCGTGTCGCTGGTCGTCGCCGGGATGGTCGGCGGGCTCGCCCTGGCCGCACCGGGGGCGGTGCCGGCCTCGGCCGTCCCGGGGTCCGCGCTCGCCGTCGTCGGGATCGGGCTGGTCGTCGGTGCGCTGCGACGCGCCGGACGCTGGCTGGTGCCCTTCGCGGTGCTGCTCGCGCTCGTCACCGCGGCCACCATCCCGCTCAACGACGCCGTCGGCCCCGACGGATGGGCCGTGCGCGGTGGCATCGGGGAGGCCGTCGAGGCCCCGACGACCGCGGCCGCACTCGCCCCGGAGTACCGGCGGGGCACCGGCGCCGTCGAGCTCGACCTGACCCGCCTCGACCTCACCGCGACGCCCGGCGCGACCGGACCCGTCCGCACCCGGGCCGAGGTCGGCGCGGGGCTGGTACAGGTCCGGGTCCCGCGTGACGCCGACCTGCGCGTCCGCAGCTCGGTCGGCACCGGCGACCTGACCGTCGACGGACCGACACGCACCGGGCAGAACGTGGACCTGACCGTGAACGACCCCGGCCCGGACGGACCCGGTGGCCGGGTGCTGGAGCTCGACCTGCGGGCCGAGCTGGGAACCGTGGAGGTCACCCGTGGATAGCTCGCTCGTCCGTCGCACCGACCCGTTCGCCTTCGTCGCCGGGATCCTGTCGCTGCTGGTGGCCGTGTGCGGGGTCCTCGGGATCGCCCCCTGGGAGGTCGTCGACCTGCGCTGGATGCTCGCCGGGACCGCGGTTGTGGCGGGGATCGCATTCCTGATGGCGAGCGTGCGTAACTCCCGGGCCACATCGGACGACTAAAGGGTCATCACGGGAGCCGGCGGGCTGGGGAGCGCCGCCGGACCCGCTGCCGCCCGCGTGGCAGCGGCGTCCGACGGGGGTCGGACACCGCACAGGCCCGGGCTGGCCGGGGCGGGGCCGAGACATCGGCCCCGCCCCTGTTACGTCGGGCCCCGGCTCACTCCCACTCGATGGTGCCCGGGGGCTTGCTCGTCACGTCGACGACCACCCGGTTGACCTCGGACACCTCGTTGGTGATCCGGGTCGAGATCCGCTCGACGACGTCGTAGGGCAGCCGGGTCCAGTCCGCGGTCATCGCGTCCTCGCTGGACACCGGACGCAGGACGATCGGGTGGCCGTACGTGCGACCGTCGCCCTGCACGCCGACGCTGCGGACGTCGGCCAGCAGCACCACCGGGCACTGCCAGATCTCGCGGTCCAGCCCGGCGGCGGTCAGCTCCTCGCGGGCGATCGCGTCCGCGGCGCGCAGGGTCTCCAGCCGGTCGCGGGTGACCTCGCCGATGATGCGGATGCCCAGGCCGGGGCCGGGGAACGGCTGACGTCCGACGATGACCTCGGGCAGCCCCAGCTCGGCGCCGACCATCCGGACCTCGTCCTTGAACAGCGCGCGCAGCGGCTCGACGAGCTCGAACTCGATGTCGTCGGGCAGTCCACCGACGTTGTGGTGGCTCTTGATGACCGCGGTGCCGTCACCGCCGCCGGACTCCACGACGTCTGGGTACAGCGTCCCCTGCACGAGGAACCCGACGTGGTGGTCGGCGACGACCTCCGCCGTGGCCGCCTCGAAGACCCGGATGAACTCCCGGCCGATGATCTTGCGCTTCTGCTCGGGCTCGGTGACCCCGGCGAGCGCGTCGAGGAACCGGTCGGCGGCGTCGGCCACGTGCAGCGTCGCGCCGGTGGCGGCGACGAAGTCCTTCTCGACCTGCTCGCGCTCGCCCGACCGCATCAGCCCGTGGTCGACGAACACGCAGGTCAGCCGGTCACCGATGGCGCGCTGGACGAGCGCGGCGGCGACCGCGGAGTCGACCCCGCCGGACAGCCCGCAGATCGCGCGACCGTCGCCGACCTGGGCGCGGATCGCCTCCACGGTGTCGTCGATGATCGACGCCGTCGTCCAGGACGGGCGGATGCCCGCGACGTCGTGCAGGAACCGACGGAGCACCTCCTGGCCGTGCGGGGAGTGGCCGACCTCCGGGTGGTACTGCACGCCGGCGAGGCGCCGCTCGGTGTCCTCGAACGCGGCGACCGCGACCCGGTCGGTGGAGGCGGTGACGGTGAAGCCCGCCGGCGCCGCGGTCACCGAGTCCCCGTGGCTCATCCACACCGGGTGCGTGCGCGGCAGGCCGTCGTGCAGCGTGCCGGGGGTGCCGGTGAGCGCGACCTCGGTGCGGCCGTACTCGCGGGTGCCGTCGTGGGCGACCTCGCCGCCCAGAGCGCGGGCCATCGCCTGGAAGCCGTAGCACATGCCGAACACCGGGATGCCCGCCTCGAACAGCGCCGGGTCGACCGCGGGGGCGCCCTCGGCGTACACACTCGCGGGTCCCCCGGAGAGGATCACCGCGGCGGGCTCGCGGGCCACGATCTCGGCGACGGGCAGGGAGGCGGGCACGATCTCGGAGTAGACGTCCGCCTCGCGCACGCGACGGGCGATGAGCTGCGCGTACTGGGCGCCGTAGTCCACGACGAGGACGGTCGGGGTCTGCACACGACCAGGGTAAACGGGCGACGCAGGTCACCCGCCGTCCGCACCGTCTCGCACCGCCCCGGCACCGACGATACCCCCGCCGACCCGGCCGTCGACGGCACCACCACGACCGTCGCGCCGCTCGTCCCCGCCCAGCGCTCCGCGCCGGAGCAGGAGACCCGTCCGGCCGCCGCGCCCACCGCGGCCCCCGCCGCGGTCCCCACCCTGGCCCCCGTCGACGAGCCCGGTGCCGCGGAGCCGGCCCGGGAGACCGCGGCACCGGTCGTCCCCCGGGCCCGCGCGTTCCGGGCCCGGGTCCTGCCGGTGTTCCTCTGCGCCGCCGCCACCGGCACCGCGGCGATCGCCGCCGCAGGGCTGATCATGACCCCGTCGGCGACCTCGCCGCTGCCCACCCCGCAAACCGTGACCGCGTCCGGCGCGACGGTGCCGCAGGGCCCGCCGCTGCCGCAGACCGTCGCCGCGTCGCTGGTCGGGTCCGCCGCCGGGACCGGCCTGTGGGCTGGGGACCCGGTCGTCGCGATGACGGCGTGGCGCGACAACGGCGGCCTCACCCACCTCACCGCGATCGGCGACGGCTTCACCCGGGTCGCCGACGCCGCGGGCCGTCAGGACGCGGTGGCGCTCGCCGTCGCCTGCGGACGGCTGCGGACCGCCGTCGACGCCGCGCGGGCCTACGACGCCGTGCCCGACGCCGCCGCGCAGAGGTCCTGGGCCGCGCTGCTCGACCACGGCGCCGCCGCCGCCACCGCGGGGACCTCCGGGGCGCTCGCGCTGGACCCGTCCCAGCTGTCGGTGTTCACCACGCAGGCGAACCTGGTGCGCGACGACCTGACCGCCGTCACCGACCGGGTCCGCGCCGTCCTGGCGGGCTGACCCTCACTCCTCGTGCCGTCCGCGCGACCGCAGCGGCGGCGGCTGCACCGACCCGAGCAGCGCCCGCAGGTCCGCCGCGCTCGCCGCGCGTCGCCCGAGGTCGACCGCGACGGTCGGCGCGATGTCGCGCAGCCGCCCGAGCAGGGCCGGGTCGGCCAGGTCGTACCGGCCCCCGGCCGTCCCGGTGACGATCGCGTCCGGGCCCAGCGCCCGCACCGCCTCCGGCTCCGGGCTGCGGTCCTCGCCGACCGGGTCGACGCCGTCGAGCCTCCCCGCGCAGCCGACCAGCTGCGCGCCCAGCTCCAGCAGCAGCTCCCCCACCCGGGGATCGGTCGCGACCACCCGCACGACCGGCCCGCGCAGCGGCACCGGGGTCCCGGTCGCGTCGACGAAGGCACGTCCGCCGCCCATGGCGGCTCCGGCGGTGGGGCGGCTCATCGGCGGGCTCCTCCTGGGGTGACGACGGCGTCACCGCCGAACCTACCGCGGCGAAACCCGTTCGACCGCCGTCACCGGAGGCGCCTAGCGTGGTCCGCCGTGACCAGCCCGACCGAGACCCGGATCCGCCGCGCCCTCACCAACTGTTCCAAGGGGGAGGCGACGCGGCTGGTCCTGCCCGCGTGGGTCCGCGACCTGGACCCGGACCGGCTCGACGACGTCCGCGGCTGGCGTGACCCGAAGGCCCCCGACCGCGGGGTACTGCTCGTCCCGACCGACGACGGCCCGGCCGGTGTCGTCCTGCGCGCAGCCTCCGGCGGCGCCCGGTCCGCCGCGATGTGCGCGCTGTGTCGGACCACCCACACCGTCGGCGGGGTCGCGCTGTTCGCCGCTCCCCGGCGCGGGGCGAAGGGACGCCAGGGCGACACCGTCGGCACCTACATCTGCGCCGACCTCGCCTGCGCCGAGCACGTCCGCGTGGAGACGGCCACGGCCGCGCTCAAGCCCACCCCCGGCACGACCGTCGACGAGCGACGGGCCGGGCTGCGGGAGCGGGCCGTGGAGTTCGTCGCCGCCGTCACCGGGTGACCCAGCACTCCCCCTGCTCGCATCGCTTGTCGTCATCGGCTCCCTCGTCGCTGCCTGCGACAACGACGACGAGGACACGACCGCTGACCGGCGGCTACTGCGCCCGCACGTGGTGGTGCTGATCTACTCGACCGGTGGATCAGGAGCTGATTGCGGTCGCGGTGGTTCGTGGCCCGCACGGCGTCCTGGTCGGCCGCCGGACTGATGGCATCCCGCTGTGGGTGTTCGCAGGCGGAAAGGTCGAGCAGGGCGAGACCCCTGCCGCGGCCGCCGTGCGGGAGACGGCCGAAGAGACGGGCCTCGTGGTCGACGTCGTCGCTGAGATCGGGCGCCGTCGCCACCCGCGGACCGGACGGCTGATGGTCTACGTTGCGTGTCGCCCCGTCGGCGAGGTCGAGCCGGTCGCGGCGCCGGAAGAGCTGGCTGAGGTTCGGTGGGTGTCGCCGGTCGAGCTGGGCGAGCTGATGCCGGATCTGTTCGGCCCGGTCCGCGAGTACCTCGGGGAGGAGTGAGCGGCCGGTCGCCCCCGACGACACGAAGAACGGCTCGAAGGCCGAGAGCCGTGGGACGCGACCAGGATCAGTCGGGCAAGGCGTGGCGTGGATGTGTCACGAGACCTGACACGTCCGGCCAACGTGTTAGGTTCATCCGAATTTTTTAACGTGTGGAACGGATGAGGTGAAGGAGTTGACGCGTGTCCTGGAGCCCCGACGTTCCCTTCAACGATCTGCCCCCGCTGCCGCCGGCCGGACTGGACCTCGAGCCGAAGCCCGTGCTCAAAGCAACCATCGAAGCCCGAACAGCGCTGGCGACACTCGCCCAGGCCGGCCAGTTCCTGCCGAACCCCAACATCCTGATCCATGCTGTCCCGCTACTCGAGGCGCAGGCCAGCTCCGAGATCGAGAACATCGTGACCACGGCCGATGAGCTGTTCAAGCACGTCGACTCCGGTGGGGGAGATCACGCCACCAAGGAGGCACTGCGCTACCGCAGCGCGCTGTTCGCGGGGGTCGAGTCGATCAGGGACCGGCCGCTCACGTCTGTGACTGCAGCTCGAATCTGCTCCGAGCTGCAGGGCCGGGAGATGGCCGTTCGTGCGGTGCCCGGCACGCGCATCGCCAACCCGGCCACACGGCAAGTCGTGTACGCACCGCCCGAGGGGGCGGACCTCATTCGCGACAAGCTCTCGGATTGGGAACGCTTCGTCCACGCTGACGACGATCTCGATCCACTGGTGCGCATGGCGGTGGGCCACTATCAGTTCGAGGCCATCCACCCCTTCCACGACGGCAACGGTCGTACCGGCCGCGTCATCAACATCCTGATGCTCATCGAGGCTGGTCTGTTGAACGACCCGATCCTCTACCTCTCACGCGCCATCATCGCCCGCAAGAACGACTACTACCGACTCCTGCGAGCCGTGACAGAGGACGGCGCCTGGATCGAGTGGGTCCTCTACATGCTCGACGTCGTCCGCGAGTCCGCTGTGTCGACGACGCGAAAGATCGGAGCCATCCGCACGTGTCAGGAGGACATCGCCGAGCGAGCTCGCGCTGCTACCTCGGGTGGACGGGACGCGCAGTTCCTGGCCGTGCTGTTCGAACAGCCCTACTGCCGCATCAGCACTGTCGCACGCCGGTGTGACGTATCGCGCCAGACCGCTTCCACCTGGCTGCACGCCCTGGTCGAGGCAGGCCTTCTCCACGACGTCAAGGCCGGTCGAGAGACCCTCTTCGTCAACCACGAGTTCCTGAGTGTGTTGACTCGCCCTGAGTGACAGAGCACGAAGAGTGCGAGCGCTGACCGGCGACGACGACCACCAGCTCGTGGTCCCGCCGGACGGCGGAACTACGGCTCGGAGCGCCGGCTCAGGTCCGCAGGTTCAACCCGACCCGCTGGAACTCCTTGAGGTCGGAGTAGCCGGTCTTCGCCATCGCCCGGCGCAGCGCGCCGAACAGGTTCGTGGTGCCGTACGGGCTGTCGGTCGGCCCGAACAGCACCTGTTCCAGGGACCGGCCGGACCGGGCGAGCCCGGTCACCTCCGACCGGGGCAGCGACGGGTGCGCCGCCGAGGAGGTCCAGTAGAGCCCGCCGGCCGGGGATTCCGTGGCCTCGGCGAGCTGCTCGCCGAGCATGACCGCGTCGGCGCCGCAGGCCACGGCACGCGCGATGTCACCGGAGGTGCCGATGCCACCGTCGGCGATCACGTGCACGTACCGGCCGCCGGTCTCGTCGAGGTAGTCACGACGGGCCGCCGCGGCGTCGACGATCGCGGTCGCCATCGGGACGCCGACCCCCAGCACCTCGTCGGTGGTGGTCGAGGTGGCCTGCCCGTACCCGACGATCACGCCGGCGGCGCCGGTGCGCATCAGGTGCAGCGCGGTGCGGTAGTCCCCGACCCCGCCGGCGACGACCGGGACGTCCAGGTCGGCGATGAAGTCCTTCAGGTTCAGCGGCTCGCCGTCCGAGACGTGCTCGGCGGAGACGATCGTGCCCTGCACGACGAGGATCTCGACGCCCGCGGCGAGCAGCGCCGGGGTGAGCTCGCGGGCGCGCTGCGGGCTGACCCGCGCCGCGACGGTGTGCGAGCTGTCGCGCAGCGGGCGCAGCGCCTCGGTGATGAGGTCCTGCTGGATGGGGGCCTGGTGCAGCTCCTGCAGCAGGGCGACCGCGGAGTCCGGCTCGTCGCCGGTGGCCGCCGCGACGATGCGCTCCAGGGCGCCCTTCGGGTCGGCGTGCCGGGCCCACAGGCCCTCCGCGTTCAGCACCCCCAGACCGCCGAGCTCGCTGATCCGCACCGCCGAGTCCGGCGACACCACCGCGTCGGTGGGGTGGGTCAGCAGCGGGATGTCGAAGCGGTAGGCGTCGAGTTGCCAGGCCGTCGAGACGGCCTTCGAGCTGCGGGTCCGCCGCGACGGGACGATCTCGATCTGGTCGAGGTCGTAGGCACGACGGGCCTCCCGGCCCATCCCGATCTCCACGAGGTCACGCACGGGCACCACCCTAAGCGGCGCTGCTCAGAGCGGTGCTGGGGCCCCCGTGACTACCGCGCGGCGTAGTTGGGGGCCTCGACGGTCATCGTGATGTCGTGCGGGTGGCTCTCCTTGAGACCGGCCGCGGTGATCCGCACCAGGCGCGCCTGCTGCAGGTCCGGGATGGTCTGCGCGCCGACGTAGCCCATGCCCGAGCGCAGCCCGCCGCCGAGCTGGTGCACGACCGAGGACAGCGGCCCGCGGAACGGGATCCGGCCCTCGATGCCCTCGGGGACGAGCTTGTCCTCGCTGAGCACGTCGTCCTGGGCGTAGCGGTCCTTCGAGTACGACCGGCCCGCCGCGCCGGCGCGGCCCTGCATGGCGCCCAGCGAGCCCATGCCGCGGTAGGTCTTGAACTGCTTGCCGCCGACGAGCACAACCTCGCCCGGCGACTCCGCGGTGCCGGCCAGCAGCGAGCCCAGCATGACCGTCGACGCGCCGGCCGCGATCGCCTTGGCGACGTCGCCGGAGTACTGGATGCCGCCGTCGCCGATCACCGGGACGCCGGCCGGGGCGCACGCCCGGGTGGCCTCGTAGATCGCGGTGATCTGCGGGGCCCCGACCCCGGCGACGACCCGGGTGGTGCAGATCGAGCCCGGCCCGACGCCGACCTTCACCGCGTCCGCGCCCGCCTCGACGAGCGCCTTGGCGCCGTCGAAGGTGGCGACGTTGCCGCCGACGACGTCGACGTGGTCGCCGACCTCGGCGCGCAGCTTCGCGACGGTCTCCAGCACCCGACGGGAGTGACCGTGCGCGGTGTCGACCATCAGGACGTCCACACCGGCCTCGACGAGCTGCATCGAGCGGGCGTAGGCGTCGTCGCCGACCCCGACCGCGGCGGCGACGACGAGCCGCCCGTCCGGGTCCTTGGTCGCCAGCGGGTACTGCTCGGTCTTGTTGAAGTCCTTGATCGTGATGAGGCCGCGCAGCATGTCGTCGCCGTCGACGATCGGCAGCTTCTCCAGCTTGTGCCGGCGCAGCAGGCCCAGCGCCGCCTCCGCGGTGACGCCGACCTTGGCCGTCACCAGGGGCGCGCGGGTCATGACCTCCGACACGGGCCGGTCGGTGTCGACCTCGTAGCGCATGTCGCGGTTGGTGATGATGCCGACCAGGCGGCCGGTCTCGTCGGTCACCGGCACGCCGGAGATCCGGAACTTGGCGCACAACGCGTCGACGTCGGCCAGGGTCGCGTCCGGGCTGCAGGTCACCGGGTCGGTCACCATGCCGGCCTCGGACCGCTTCACGACCTCGACCTGTGCGGCCTGCGCGTCCGGCGAGAGGTTGCGGTGCAGCACCCCGAGACCACCGGCGCGGGCCATCGCGATCGCCATGCGGGACTCGGTGACCGTGTCCATCGGGGACGACACCAGCGGCACCTGGACCCGCACCCGGCGGGTCACCTGGCTCGATGTGTCGGCCGAGCTGGGGATCACGTCCGACTCGGCGGGCAGCAGCAGCACGTCGTCGAAGGTCAGCCCGAGCATCGCGAACTTGTCCGGCAGGCCGCCCATCTCGCTCGTCATCTCTCCGGGGCTCCTCTTGCGGTCGAAGCAGTGTTGTCGAGGCGGTGCGGTCGACGCTGACGGCGGGCTCCCGCCGCAGGCCGCCATCGTACGTCCACCACCCCGGGGTGGGCCGGGCCCCGACCCCCCGCACCGGTACCGTGTACACCGTGTCACCAGAGGCGCTGCCACCGGACCCGTTCGCCGGAGACCCGGATGATCCTGCGCTGTCGATGCAGGCCTACGACGACCGTGGTGACGGCGCGTGGCCGGGTTCCGGTGACCCGGAGGTACCCCCGTTGAACGAGACCGACCGCGGCGAGATCCTCGCCGACCTGGCGGACCTGGCCGTCTACCAGGCACTGCTGGCGGGCCGCGGCGTCCGCGGGATCGTCGTCGACTGCGCCGACTGCGGCGAGCAGCACTTCCACGAGTGGAACCTGCTGCGAGCGAGCCTGCAGCAGCTCCTCGACGAGGGCCGGATGCGGCCGCACGAGCCGGCCTACGACCCGGACCCGGCGCACTACGTCACGTGGGAGTACTGCCGCGGGTACGCCGACGCGACACTCGCCGACTGAGCCCGGCGCGACCACCACCAGACACGAAGGGCCCCGGAGGAGATCCTCCGGGGCCCTTCGCCGTACTCGGTGCCGTACCGCGTCGGTTCGGCGTCAGTTCGGCCTGCTGCTCACCGCGCCGGTCGTCGTCGACGACGGCGGGGTGGTGTCGTCCGCCGGGTCGCTCTGCCCCTCCCCTGCCGCGGTGGGCCGGGTCGTGGGCGAGGTCGTCGGGGTCGTCGGGTCCGCCTGGCCCTCCGTCGTCGGCGAGGTCTCCGACGGCGACGGCGCCGGGGTGGGCGCGGTCTCCCCCGGCCCGCTCAGCACCGACGGGTCGGTGGTGCCCTCCGGCGAGGTCGGACCACCCGGGGTGGTCGTCCCCTCCGAAGGCGGCGGGGACGGCGTCGGGGTGTCCTCGTCGCCCTCGGTGACCGGAGGCGGCGGGGCGGGGGTCCCGTCGCGCAGCGGCGACCGCGGGTCGGTCGGTGTGCCCGGCGGGGTCTCGGCGACCTTCTGGCTCAGGAAGCGGTTCTGCTGCTCGAAGTCGTCGCGCACGTCCGGTGCGGTGCGGTCGACCAGCGGGCCGAGCGCGGCGAGCTCCTGCTGCGCACCGACGGTGTCCCCGGCGGCGAGCTTGGCGTTGACCCGCTCGATGCCCTCGCGCAGCGTGGCCGCCGCCTGCACCTGCTCGGCGCGCTCGCTGTAGAGCACCCGGGAGACCCCCCACAGGGCGTCGCCCGGCTGGGCCTCGTGCGCGCTGATCGACACGACGGCCAGCGCACACGCCGCGACCGCCGCGGCGGCGACGAGCGGGCGCAGGAAGGAGACCTTCCGCGACGGCTTCGCCGGCTGCAGGATCTGGACGGCCTCGTCGGTGTCGACGAGCTGCGGGATCGGGTCCCGGTCCACCCCGTCCTTCCACGACGAGAGCATCGCGGCCAGGTGGTCGTCGACGTCGTAGCCGCGCCGGCCGGGCCCGGACACGCCGAGCCCGGAGGACAGGGCGTTGATCAGCTCGTCGTCGGCCTGGAGCTCGACGAGGTCGACCGGGCCCTCGTCCTCGATGTCGTCGAAGGCGTCCCAGTCGTCGCCGCGGGCGGCGTGCCGCCGCACGACCGGCTGCGGGACGGTGTGCGCGTCGAACGGCAGCGGGTGGCCCCGGTGACCGAGCGGGTGGGAGTGGCCGTTGGTGCGGGGCGGGCGCGGCTCGCCGAAGCGGCCACGCGTCACCGGCGCGGGCGGTCGCTCCCAGCCCTCACCGGGTGGGGGGAAGCCCGGACCGTGCGGACCCTGGTCACGCATCCCGGACCACCTGCTCACTCATCATCTTCCTCAGCCGGGCCAGCGCCCGGTGCTGGGCGACGCGGACGGCGCCCGGAGTGGAGCCGACAGCCGCCGCGGTCTCCTCCGCGGACAGTCCCACGACCACGCGCAACACGATGATCTCCCGATGCTTCTCCGGAAGGATCTCCAGGAGCTTGGACATCTCCTGCGACAGTTCCACCTGCAGGGCCCGGGACTCGGGGCCGTCGGAGGACTCCATGCGGTCCGGCACGTCGGCCATCGGTTCGGAGCGGTTCCGGGACGCAGCCCGGTGCGCGTCGATGACCTTGTGGGACGCGATGCCGTAGACGAAGGCGAGGAACGGGCGCCCTTGCACCCGGTACCCCGGCAACGCCGTGAGCACGGCCACGCAGACCTCCTGGGCGACGTCGTCCGCCGAGACGGACCCTCGGTCGGTCCCGAGTCGGGCGCGGCAGTAGCGCACGACGAGGGGCCGAATCATGGCGAGAACGCGCTCGACCGCGGACCGGTCGCCGGCCGTGGCGGCTTCGATCCACTCGTCGGGAACGTCTCTTGATTCACTCATCGTGGGGAACCGCCCAGACGTTACGAGCATCCAGCAGTGTCATCCGATCGTGGAAGCAACCCGCGTTCGCGCAGGTGAGATCGGCTCGGATCCACCGTATCCGAGCGGGACTCGCCGACGGGAGTCGCTCCATGCCAGATCAGACGATCGTGCACAGTTCCGGGTTGCGCGGGGCCCGTCCGGAACACGTCCACGGGGCGACCACGGTCGGCAAGCGGTTCGTCACCCACCGCAGAATGCGGTCACCGGACGCAGTGAAGATCGTCCGCGTCCGATCACCGGCGGTGGACCGCCCGGCGCGGGTCGCGTCCGGTTCGGCGCGGGATCCGGACGGTCGTCGTCGAGGTCGCGGGACTGTGGTGACGCGTGTGATCCCAGGGACGTCGGGGACACCGGGTGACAGTTCCCGGCGTCCCGTCGACCGCTCGCCGAGCGAGGGCCGATCGGAGGCCGCCGTTACGACGTCCGGCGGATCCGTCGTCGACCTCGGCCCGGGGCCGCCCGCGTGCCCGGCGGGGACCGCCACACGCCGGCGGGGGTCGGTCACCTGCCGGGCGGGCGTCCCGGTCGTGCGCTTCGGCGGGGTCCGGTCGCGGGGAGCACGACCGGCGTCCCGTCGGCGGGGCGGCGGACCGGCCGGAGCCGGTCGGTGCGGACGACCCGGGCGCGATGTCCCGGGTGCGGGCCGCGAGGTCGGCAGCGGCCCGTGTGCGTGGGGTCCGGACACGGGGGTCCGGGGCGTGGAGCCGGACCGCGGGGGTCGGTCCGGCTCACGATGCCCACCCGCGCGCGGGTGGGGTGGAGCGGCCGGTTCGGGGTCGGTCGCTCGGCGGTGCGGGGTCGTGCCGTTCCGGGTGGGGACCCGGTCAGGACACCAGGCCGCGTCGGAAGCCGTGGGCCACGGCCTGCGCGCGGTCACGGACGCCGAGCTTGCGGAACAGCCGGCGTGCGTGGGTCTTCACGGTGTCCTCGGACAGGTAGAGCTCGCGGCCGATCTGGCCGTTGCTCTTGCCCTGGCTCATCCCGCGCAGCACCTGGAGCTCGCGCTCGGTGAGCTGGACCCCCGGGTCGGTGGGGACGCGCGGGGTCGGCACCGAGGTGCTGGCCAGGGTGTGTGCCAGCGCGGCGACCAGCTCGGGGCGCGAGGCGTCCCAGCGCAGGTAACCGCGCGCCCCACCGGCGATGGCGGCGGCGATGCTGCCGGCGTCGTCCGGGGCTCCGAAGACGATGACGTTGGCCTGCGGGTGGGCGGCCACCAGTCGGCGGGTGGCCTCCACCCCGGTGGGCACAGCACGCTGCGTCCCGACCAGGACGACGTCGACGGACTGGCGGGCGTAGCGGGCGAGGAGTTCGTCCCCGTGGGCGACGCAGTCGATGCGTTGGACCCCCGGGACCGCGGACATGACGCGAGTCAGTCCCTCGCGGACGCTGCGACGATCGTCGCAGATGAGTACCGTCGTCACGACGATTCCTTCCTGCAGCTTCCTGCAGCCGGGTGATTCTTCACCCTCCGAATCGGCGGGTGACACTCTCACCTTGACACGGTCGGGGCGATTTTGTGCCCTCCGTTCGGCGCGCTGATCCACGTGCCTCAGCGTCATGTGGGTGAAGCGTCGCCGAATGGAGTAGTCCATACGGTACATCGTCCGGGCCGGAGTTCGGGCACTACTCCCGCAGCAGGTCCCGCCCGCTACGGTCACTTCGCGTATAGAGGACGCTCACCGTGTGCAACACCGCATGTCGGCGACCCTCTGCATCCGCTCGGCGACTGCGCGTATCGACTGGTGACGCTCCGGCGTGTCGCGCTGCGGCGACCGGTCCGGAACCGGCGTCCGGCCCGAGTTGCACAGGTAGTCAGGGGTCGTGAGCCGTCGGTGCTGGTCAGCTGGCTGCTTGATCGGGATCTGGGGCACTAATCGGTAGTCTCGGGTAGTGCCGTTCGTTCGGAAGGTGAAGACGGCCTCCGGGGCGACAGCGGTGCAGGTCGTGGAGAAGCGCCACGGCGTCCGCCGGATCGTCGCCCACGTCGGCTCCGCGCACGATGACGCCGAGCTCGCAGTCCTGATCGCCTCAGCACGAGACCGCATCCATGCAAGCCAACAGGCGCTGGACCTGGACACCCTTCTGCGGCGACACCCGTTCACGGATCGTTCGTCAACGCGGTTACCTGCTAGTAGGGTTATCCCACGACGGTGAGAGGTAGGGGGCCCATGACCGGAACCGCCACGCCACGGGGCGCACGACTGTCCCGCGGCGCGCGTCGCGCCCAGCTGCTGCTGGCCGCCCGCGACGTGTTCGCCGACCAGGGCTACCACGCCGCCGCGATGGACGACATCGCCGAGCGGGCGGGTGTCTCCAAGCCCGTGCTGTACCAGCACTTCCCCGGAAGCTGGAGCTGTACCAGGCGCTGCTCACGACCTACGCCGAGGAGCTCGTCGAGCGGGTCTCCAACGCGATCGAGCGGACCGAGCACAACAAGGAGCGGGTGCAGGCCGCCGTCGCGGCGTACTTCGACTTCGTCGCCGGCGAGGGCAAGGCCTACCGCCTGGTGTTCGAGTCCGACCTGCGGGGGGACCCGGAGGCCGCGGCGCTGGTGGAGAGCGCGCTGGACCGCTGCATCGACGCGGTCGCCGGCGCGGTCACCGCCGACGCCGGGCTGGACCAGGACCGCGCGCGGCTGCTCGCCGTCGGGCTCGTCGGGCTGAGCCAGGTCGGCGCCCAGTTCTGGCTGGACTCCGACCAGCGGGTCCCGCGCGACGAGGCGGTGGCGCTCATGGCGTCGCTGGCGTGGCGCGGCATCGCCGGGTTCCCGAAGCAGGGCCTCGACCAGATCTGACGCCCCACCGCCGACGACGGGGCGGGCGGCTCAGGCCACCTGCTCCGCCGTGGCCCGGCGCACCAGCGCGGCGATCCGGCCGGTGACCCCGCCGACCCGCTCGACCGGGAGCATGTGTCCGGCACCGGGGAACACGGTCAGCTCGGCGCGCGGCAGGCTGCGGTGGATCCGTCGGGCGAACCGCGGCGGCGTGAGCCGGTCCCGGGTCCCCACCAGGATCTCCACCGGCAGCGAGGAGAACGCCGCCAGCGCCTCGTCGCGCTCGTGGGTGGTGAGGGTCGGGGTGAAGCCGGAGATCGTCGTCGGACGGCAGTCGGCGATCGCCTCGCAGGTCGCGCGGACGGCGAGCCGGTCCGGCCGGGTGCCGAGCAGCAGCGGCTGCAGACCGGCCCGCAGCAGGGTCGGGTGGGTCGACAGCGACCGGCGCTCCGTCCACAGCGGACTGACGGTCACCTTGTCCTTGCCGGCCAGGAAGAGCTTCGCCGGCAGCCCGGTCATCCCCAGCGTCGCCGCCGCACCGAGGCCGCCGCTCGCGGTCGCGACGAGGGCGACGCCGGCGACCCGGGACGCGACGAGGTCGGGGTGGCGCTGGGCCAGCGCCATCGCCGTCATCCCGCCCATCGAGTGCCCCGCGATGACCAGCGGCCGCTCGGGGCGAGCCGGGTGATCACCTCGGCCATGTCGTCGGCGAGGACGTCGAGGGTCTTGAGCTCGTCGGGGGTGTCGTCGGAGCGGCCGTGCGCGCGGTGGTCGTAGCGGATCACCCGCGGGGCGGGGCCAGCACCGGGCGCGCCGACGGCGAGGGCGTCGGCGACCGGGGCCCAGCAACGCTCGTCGAGCGTCCAGCCGTGGGCGAGCAGCACCGTGACCGGTGCCGACTCCGGACCCGAGACCCTGGCGAACAGGCCGGTCCCGTCGCGGGTGACGATCCGTGTGCTCATCGCGGATGCCTCCTCAGATCAGGTGGGCGCGCTTCCACAGGGTCTCCGTCGGGCCGCCGACGATCCCCTGCTCGCGCAGGAACGGCACGAGCTTGCGCGAGGACCAGCGCAGCATCTCGTGGTGGTGCGGGTTGGCCAGCGCCGCCTTCCGCCCGACCGCCGGGGCGATCCCGACGCTGCGGTAGACCTCGGGATGGATGAGGTTGCGGGCGACGACGAACGCGATCCGCGCGGTGAGGTAGCGGGCCCAGACACGTTCCGCGCGATTGGTCCTCGGCATGATCCGCTGGAGCTCCTCCCGGGCGTAGCGGACGTGCCGGGCCTCCTCGGTCACGTGGATCTTGTTGATCATCCGGGACAGCGGCTGGACACGCTCGTCCCGCATCCCCTCGCGCTGGAGCTGGTCGAGGATCTCCTCGACGAACAGGGTGCCGGCGAACATCGCCGGGCCGGTGCCGATGGTCTTCATCAGCCGGCCCTGCTCATGGGTGAGCCGGCGGGGGGTGTAGTCCGGCACGCCGTAGCGCTCGGTTGCCTTGGCGAACGTCATCGAGTGCCGGCACTCGTCGGCGATCTCGACCAGCGCGTACTGGATGTGCGCGCGACGGGGGTCGCGGTCGTAGGCGTAGCGCAGCAGCATCTGCATGAGGATCATCTCGAACCACAGCCCGATCCGGGCGACGCTGCAGAACTCGTGCACCGACAGCGTGATCCGCTGCTCCTCGGTGAGGCCGTCCCACAGCGGCGTGCCGTAGAGCGACACGCGCTCGGGGACGATGCCGTACCGACCTCGACCAGCGGGGCGTCCCAGTCGATGTCGATCGAGGGGTCGTAGGAGGTCGTCACCGAGCTCTTCAGCAGCCGCCGAGCGGTGTCCTCGCGGTCCGCGAGGTGGGCCTTGCTTCCGGTCCGGGCGGGAGCGCTCATCGGTCGCGCCTTCCTGACGAGGGGCCTGCGGTGGCGGGTTCCACACCCGGAACCCTTGCTGTTACCGCCAGTAACAGTTACCACTGGTAACGTGCCCCAGGAGCCGAGGGATGTCAAGCCCGATGCGCGCAGCCGCCGACGGGAGGAACGGCGGACCGAGATGGTCGCCGCCGCCGTCGACGCGATCCGCGAACACGGTGCCGGGGTCTCGGTCGCCCAGATCGCCGCGCGGCCGGCATCACCAAGCCGGTGCTCTACCGGCACTTCGCCGACCGCGCCGACCTGCAGCGCGCCGTCAGTGAGCACGCCGCGGACATGCTGATGCAGCGGATCTACCCGGTGCTGGCGATCGACGCCGAGCCGATCGAGCACGTCGCCGCCGTCATCGACGCCTACCTCGGGATGATCGAGGAGAGCCCCAGCTGTACCGGTTCGTCGTCGCGAACCCGGCCGAGCCGGTGCCGGGCGCCGAGATCGCGCAGGACGTGCGCGGCCAGATCGGCGCCCTGCTGACCACGCTGTTCGGGAGCGGCTGCGCGCCCAGGGCCGCGACTCCGGCGGCGCCGAGGCGTGGGCGCACGGGATCATCGGGATGGTCCAGACCGCGGGCGAGTGGTGGCTGGAGCGCCGGACGATGAGCCGTGACGCGCTCACCAACTACCTGTCCGCGCTGATCTGGGGCGGGATCGCCGGCGTCGCCGGGCTCGACTCCCCCACCGCGACCGCCGACATCCTGCGGCTGGTCCCCGAGCCACAGGTGCACGAGGGGTCGGTGCAGGACCGGTGAGCGCCGACCACGACCACGATCACGACGAGGGCTACCGCGGCCCCGCCACCCTGGTGCTGGGCGAGGAGACGGTCGAGGTCGAGGTGCTCCTCGACGCCCGGCACGAGCCCTTCGACGGCAGGCTGCACTGGTCGGGCCGGGTCGCCGCGCACCCCCGGCTCACCGCACTGCTGGCAGCCGCGGCGGCACCGCAGAGGTCCGGACGCCAGGGCACACGGCCGTCGGCACGCTGTCCGAGCCGGACGTCTGGGACCGGTTCCGGATCACCGGCACCGGCAGGCCGCCGTTCGCGCTGGACGGGCCGCCCCCGCGGAGACCGACTGACCGGCCCCCTCCCCCGGACACGCGTCGGGCCCGGCCCCGCGGACGGGTACCGGGCCCGGACGACCGTGGGTGCGCTCAGCCGCTGAGGCCGAACCCGACCCGGCGCTCCTCGGACGGGCCGATCTCCACGTACGAGATGCGCGCGACCGGGACGACGTAGCGACGGCCCTCGTCGTCGGTGAGGTCCAGCAGCCCGTCGTCGGACTTCATCGCCCCGCTCACGAGCTGGGCCACCTCGTCCGGCGTGCGGTCGCTGGACACCACGAGCTCCCGCGGGGTCTCCGCGATGCCGATCTTGACCTTCACCGGTGGTCCTCCCGATCCGTCACTTCTGATCACCTTGCCCGCGCCAGGCTAGTCGAGATCGGGCCGGAGCATCGGCGAGCCGCGACCCCGACCACCGGGCCGGGACTCAGGAGAGTCCGAGCCTGCCCATCCGGCGGCCGTGCGCGGTCTGCACCGTCCGGATGAGTCCGGCCACGCCGCCCTTCTCTCCCGAGCCGAGCACGATGAACTCGGCCAGCTCGTCGCGCTCGGCGACGACCCGCTGGGCGTGGGTGACGGCCTCGCCGAGCAGCCGCCTGCCCCACAGGGCCAGCCGGTCGCGCTGCGCCGGGTTGGGGGTGCGCAGGCGGCCTGCACCTCGCGCTCGGCGAAGGCGGAGTGCCCGGTGTCGGCGAGCACCCGCTGCACCAGGTCACCGGTGCCGGGATCCACCCAGCCCGCGACCTCGCGGTAGAAGTCGGCGCCGAGACCGTCGCCGAGATAGGCCTTGACCAGCGATTCCAGCCAGCTCCGCGGGGCGGTCGAGGCGTGGTAGCTGTCGATCAGCGCGACGAACGGCGCCATCGCGTCCGCGACGGCGATCCCGCTGCGGCCCAGGTGGTCCTCGATGAGGCGGAAGTGGCCGATCTCGGCGGCGGCCATCGTCGACAGCTGCGCGCGGCCGGCCAGCGTCGGCGCGGCCCGGGCGTCCTCGGCGAGCCGGTCGAACGCCGACAGCTCGCCGTAGGCCAGCACGCCGAGCAGCTCCACGGTCGCGGCCGTCGGCGCGTCGCCTCCAGTGGTCATGGACGCCACCCTAACCGGGCCCTACCGGCCGGCCGGGCGGCCCGCGACGGCCGTCGCGACCACGGCGCGAGGCATCTCACCCCACCCGGCGACGGCCGCGCCGTCGTGTTCGGGCGCCGCGGCGGGTACCATGCGGTCAGCGCGTCACCGGATTTCGGGCTCATGGGACTCCACGGGGACGCGCCCACCGCGCGGGGACCGGGTAACGGGACGAGCGGCCGACCCGGCCGAGCACGTCTCACCGGGACCCGCACCCGTACTGGTGCGCGCAGCGCCTCGACTGCTCTCCCGCCCGGACCGTCCCGACGGCCCGGGGCCGGTCGACGAGCCACGCCACGGCTCCTGTGCGCGGAGAGAGGCGATCACACTGTCCCGAAGCGACAGCACCGACACCCCCGAGGCCGACCCGGGCTTCCTGCCCACCGGCATCACCCCCAGCGAGACCCCGCTCGGCGTGACCAACCCCGGCGGCGAGAAGCTCCCCCCGACCTTCGCCGAGCTCGGCGTCCGGCCCGAGATCGTCTCCGCGCTCGCGGAGAACGACATCGTGCGCACGTTCGCGATCCAGGAGCTCACCCTCCCGCTGGCACTCGCCGGCGAGGACGTCATCGGCCAGGCCCGCACCGGCACCGGCAAGACGCTGGGCTTCGGCGTCCCGCTGCTGCAGCGGATCACCCCGCCCGGTGAGCGCCCGCCGCCACCGCCGAGGGCGAGGCCGCCGACCGCACCAAGGACGTCCCGCAGGCGCTCGTCGTCGTCCCGACCCGCGAGCTGTGCGTGCAGGTCGCCCGGGATATCGCCGCCGCGGGCAAGCCTGGGCGTGCGCGTCGTCGCCATCTACGGCGGCCGGGCCTACGAGCCGCAGCTGGAGGCCCTGCGCAAGGGCGTCGACGTCATCGTCGGCACCCCGGGCCGGCTGCTCGACCTCGCCGAGCAGCGCCACCTGGTCCTCGGCCGGGTCAAGGCACTCGTCCTGGACGAGGCCGACGAGATGCTCGACCTGGGCTTCCTGCCCGACGTCGAGCGGATCCTGCGCATGCTCCCCGAGGAGCGGCACACGATGCTGTTCTCGGCGACCATGCCGGGCCCGATCGTGCAGCTCTCGCGGGCGTTCCTGACCCGCCCGACGCACATCCGCGCGGAGGAGGCCGACCAGGGCTCCATCCACGAGCGGACCAAGCAGCTGGTTTACCGCGCGCACGCGATGGACAAGGTCGAGCTGGTCACCCGGGCCCTGCAGGCCAAGGACCGCGGCCTCACCATGATCTTCACCCGGACCAAGCGGACCGCCCAGCGCGTCGCCGACGACCTCGCCGAGCGCGGCTTCGCCGCCGCGGCGGTGCACGGTGACCTCGGCCAGGGCGCTCGCGAGCAGGCACTGCGCGCGTTCCGCGCGGAGAAGGTCGACGTGCTGGTCGCGACCGACGTCGCGGCCCGCGGCATCGACGTCACCGGCGTCACGCACGTCATCAACTACCAGTGCCCCGAGGACGCCAAGACCTACGTGCACCGGATCGGCCGCACCGGCCGCGCCGGACGCGAGGGCGTCGCGGTCACGCTGGTGGACTGGGACGAGACCCCGCGCTGGAAGATGATCTCCGACGACCTGTCGCTGGGCATCGACGAGCCGGTCGAGACCTACTCGACCTCGGACCACCTGTTCACCGACCTCGACATCCCGACGACGGCGTCCGGGCGGCTCCCGCTGTCCGCGCGCACCCGTGCCGGGCTCGACGCCGAGTACATCGACTCCGACGGCGACCACCAGGGCGCCCGCAAGCCGCGCGGCAGCCGTCGCGACGGTGGCGGTCGCGACGGTGGTGGCCGTGACGGTGGCAGCCGCGAGGCCGGCCGCAACGGCGACGGCGACGAGGGCGGTCGCCGTCCGCGGCGCAACCGCTCCCGTTCCCGGACCCGGGGCGGCGTCGCGGTCGAGGCGGGCGCCTCGACCACCGCCGAGGGTGCCGCCGCGCGGGCTCCGCCGAGGGCGCCCCGCAGAACGGGCCGGACGCCGGCGCGTCGGCCGAGGGCGGGGCGGCCACGCCGCGCCGTCGTCGCCGTCGCGGCGGGTCGCGGCGCGGACCCGGTGGCGGCGAGTCCGCCGACGGGCCGACGCGGCCGCCAGCTGACACCACGCGTGCTGCGCGGCCGCCCCCTGCGGGACCGGCTCCCGCTCCCGGGCATCCCCGCCGAACGACGACACCGCGGCGACCGACTGGTCGCCGCGGTGCTCGTGCTGCTGCTGGCCGAGGTCGCGGTGCTCTACGCGGTGCAGAGCCCGGCCGCGCACACCGAGTCGGTGACGGCCGCGACCGCCCCCGCCCCGCCACCACCGGTCGGCCCGGTCCCGGCCGGGTTCACCGAGCTGTGGCGGGCGGCCAGCCCGGACACCCCGGTGCCGCTGGCGGTCGGGGACGGCGTCGTCGTCGCCGAGGGGTCGCGGGTCTCCGGGCGCGACGCGCGCACCGGCGCCGAGCGCTGGAGCTACGAACGCGACCTCCCGCTGTGCACCACCGGGTTCGCCGACGGTCGCGTGCTCGCGCTCTACCGCAACGACGAGTACTGCTCGGAGCTCTCCACGCTCCAGCCCGACTCCGGCGCCCGTGGCCCGGCCAGAACCCTCGACGCCCGGCCCGGCACCCGGTTGATCGGCCAGGACCCGGTGCTCGCGACCGGCCAGGACTACGTCGAGACCTTCCGCTCCGACCTGGTCCGCACCGCCGAGTACGGCACGGTGCGCGCGCTGGAGGAGCCCGGCTCGCAGCCGCGGTCGGGATGCACGTTCGGGTCCTTCGCCGCCGCCGAGGACCGCGCCGTGATCCTGGAGCGCTGTCCCGGCGAGCCCTCCGAACGGTTGACGGTGCTGCGTCCCAGCCGCACCGAGGGCGACCGGCCCGCGTTCGACTCGTCGTCGGTCATCGGGACCGACGGTGCGCAGGTGATCGCCGCGTCGTCCGAGCGCGTCGCCGTCCTGCTGCCGGGCGTCCCCCGCCTGGCTCTCTACGACGGAGGCGGGCGCGGCATCGGGGAGTTCCCGGTCGAGGCGGGTGCGACGGTCGCCGCCCCGGCCGACGGCGTCGCCCGCACGACCGCCGACGACCGGAACCGCTACTGGTGGACCGGCGGGCGACCGTCGCGCTGGACACCCGCAGCCTCCAGCCGCGCTGGAGCCTGCCCGGCACCCTCGGCCCCGGCACCCGCTACGGCGACCGGCTGCTCGTGCCCGTCCCCGGCGGGATCGCCGACGTCGACCCGGCCACCGGCGTCGTCGCCCGGACCCTGCCGGTGGACCGCGGCCCGGTGGCCGGACCGGTGCTGCTCGCCGCCCAGGGCGCCCTGCTGGTCGAGCTGCGCGGCAGCGAGCTCGTCGTGCTGGGGCCCGCCGGCTGAGTCCCATCCTTGCCATAGTGTCTTCGACACTAGTATCGTCGACACCATGACCCAGCGGTCCGGCCTCGCCCTCGCCGTGCTGTCCCTGCTCACCGAGGAGCCCATGCACCCCTACCGGATGCAGCAGCTCATCCGGGAGCGGGGCAAGGACGACGTGGTCAACGTCGGGCAGCGGTCACAGCTCTACAAGACGATCGACCGTCTCGCACGCGACGGCCTGATCGTCGAGCACGCCACCGAGCGGGAGACCGCCCGCCCGGAGCGCACCCTGTACCCGTCACCGACGCGGGCCGCGAGACAGCCGAGGAGTGGACCCGGGAGATGCTGGCCGTACCGCGGCCGGAGTTCCCCGAGTTCGTCGTCGGCCTCGCGCACCTGCCCCAGCTCACCCCGGCCGACGCCGCCGCGGCGGTGGAGAGCCGCCTCGACACCCTGCGACGACGGCTGGCCGGAGCCCGGGCCAGCCACGAGGCGGTGGCGGGCCTGCTGCCGCGGGTCCTGCTCGTCGAGCTCGACTACACCATCGCGATGCTGGAGGCCGAGACCTCCTGGGTCGCCGCACTCGTCGACGACGTCCGCGGCGGCCGCCTCACCTGGAACCGCGAGGAGCTGCTCCGCCTGACCTCGCACAGCGGCCTCGCCTCGCCCGACCGCCCCTGACCGGGCGCCCGGCGCCTCCGACCACACCGCACGCACGGCCGTCGCATCCGCGACCGGCCGCGATCCGCCCTGCTCCGACACGGAGGTCCACCATGTCCGTCCGAGTGATCGTCGCCGGTGCCGGCACCGGCGGCCTGTGCCTGGCACAGCTGCTGCACCGGGCCGGAGCCGAGGTCGTCGTCCTGGAGCGCGACGTCGACCCGGGCCCGCCGGGCTGCGCGGCTACCGGGTCGGCATCTCCCCCGACGGCGCCCGCGCCCTGCGGGCCTGTCTGCCAGCGGAGCTGTACGCGGTGTTCGAGGCGAGTACGGCCGCGCCGTACGACCGGCTGCTGATGTGCACCGAGCAGTACCGCGAGCTGCTGTCGCTGCCCTTCGCCGAGCTGCCCGGCGGCGGGGCCGAGGAGTTCAACGTCAGCCGCAGCACGCTGCGCCGGGTGCTGCTGACCGGCATCGAGGACACCGTGCGCTGGGGCAGCCCGTACGTCGGCCACGAGGTGGACGACGACGGCACGGTCGTCGCGCACACCGGCGACGGGGACACGGTCACCGGTGACCTGCTCGTCGGCGCCGACGGCGCGCACTCCCGGGTCCGCGGGCGGTTCCTGCCCGGTGCGGGCCTCACCTCCACCGGGCTCGTGGCGATCGGTGGCCGCGCCCCGCTCGACGCCACCACGACCGCGCTGCTGCCGAGCGCCGACGGCATGGCCCTGGTGTTCGACCGCACCGGGACGATGGGGATCAGCCACGTCATGCGGATGCCCTGGGACGACGACCGCGTCCCGCGCCCCGGGATCGACCCGGACCGCGCCGCGGCGCTACGCGGCTGGCCCGGCCTGGCCGGGGATCCGACGGGCGACTTCGTCTCCTGGGGCGTCACCGTCTCCCACACCGCGCTGCCGGGCGGGCGGCCGGTGTCCGCGGACGGCTCCGCTCTGCTAACCCTGGCGCAACGGGTCACCACGGACTGGGATCCGCGCTGGCGCGCGCTCCTCGGCCGCTCGGACCCGGCGTCGGCGTTGTGGATCGACATCCGCACCTCCGACCCGCTGCCCCACTGGGAGCCCGGCCCGGTCACGCTGCTCGGCGACGCCGCGCACACCATGACCCCCGGTCGCGGTGCCGGCGCCAACACCGCCCTGCGCGACGCCCGTGAGCTCGGAGAACGTCTGGTCCGGGTGCACCACGGCGACCTGGACCTGCGCACCGCCGTCGGCGGTTACGAGGCGGAGATGCGCCGCTACTCCGCCGGCGCGGTGCGCGAGTCGCTGCAGCAGATGCACGACGACTCCGACCGCGGACCGGTCTCCCGGACGCTGGCGACGGCCGCACAGCGGACCGGGCTGCGCCTGGTGAACCGGGTCCCCGCGCTCCGACGACGGCTGGCCCGCGGCATGCAGCGCGCCCGGGACTCCGAACGCGCCTGAGCCGCTACAGGAACCAGCCGAGCCCGAGCACCAGCGACGCCGTCACGATCACCCCGAGCGCGGCGAGCAGGCCGGTGCGGTCGCGCCGCCGGTCCGCGACGACCTGGCCCACGACGGCGACGGCCGCCGCCCCGCGTGCGCGACGATCGCACCGGTGCCAGGGCCGGGGACCCCGCTGCTCCCGGCCACCCACTCCACGACGACCAGCCCGAGCGCGAGCACCACGAGTCCGCCGGCGAGCACCCCGGCCAGGCCCCGCAGCAGCCGGGCGCCTGCCCCGTCGACATCGGGTCCGGGGGCACGGCGCCGTGCCCGACGTGCGTTCTCCTCGGCGCGGCGGCGGTCGGCCCGCCGGCCGGGCGCGCGGGCGGCGGGGTGCTCGTCGTCGCGGGCGGCTCGGCGGGACCGGAGGACAGACCGCGGCGCGGCGCGCGGCGGGACACGGGCAGGGCCTCGGTGGGGCGTGGACCGGCCGGGGACCCGACGTCACCGCGCCTGCGGGGCGGGCCGGACGGCGGGACCGGCGGGCGGGGGCCGTAGCCGTCGGGGCCGGGGTGCGGGCGCCCGTGCGACGGCCCGGCCCGGTACGGGGCGGGCGCGCCCGGCGGGCGTGGCGGGATCGGGGGTCGGCCGCCGCGGGGGGGCCGGGGAACTGCGGGTCGGCGGTCACGGGGCGAGCAGGTCCCACGGTCGCGGCTCCGGCACGGCGGCGCGGCCGGGGGCGCAGTGGCGGCGGACCGCGCAGGTCCCGCAGTGCGCACCGGTGCGGACCGGAAGAGCGTGTCGGCGTCGCCGCCGTCGGCCAGCGCGGTCGTCGCCCCGGCGGCGGCGTCGGCGGACCCTGCGGCCGCGGCGACGTGCCGGTCGAGGGAGGCCTCGTCGTGGGTGTGCACGGCGACGGTTCCGGTCGGCACGTGGTGCAGCTCGACGGTGCGGCAGGGGCGGCGGAACACCGAGGCGGTGGCGACGGCGTAGAGCGCGAGCTGGCGGGACGCGGCGGCGTCGGCCGCGGTCGGCACCCGGCGCCCGGTCTTGAAGTCGACGACGACGGCCTCGCCGTCGCGCTCGTCGATCCGGTCGACCCGGCCCTCGACCAGCAGCGGCCCGGCGGGGGCCCGTACCCACCTTTCGACCGCGAGCGGCTCGTCCCGCCCGACCGGGCCGTCGACGACGGCGGCCAGCCAGTCCCGGGCACGCTCGCGGTACCGGGCGGCCTGGGCGTCGTCGGCGAACCCCTCGCCGGTCCAGTGCCGGTCCACCAGTGCCGCGGCCTGCTCCGGGGTGCGCCGCTCGACGGGGAGGGCCGCCAGCGAGCGCAGCGCCAGGTGCACCACCGCACCGAGCGTGGTGTGGGCGAACCCGCCGCCCCGCGACGGGGCCGGGCGGTCGACGTGCAGCATCCGGTAGCGGCGCGGGCAGGCGTCCCAGGTGTCGAGCCGGGCCGGGGTGACCCGGTGCAGTGCGGTCGCACCGAAGCCGGGGTCGAGCAGGTCCAGGCCGAGCTGACCGTCCGGGGCCCCGGTGGCGGGAGCGGTGGTCCGGGCCATGCGCGCCACGGTACTCCCGGACGGTCACCGACCGTCGCTCACTCCCGGCGCCCCACCGTCACGCGGTGCGCCCGGATCAGCCGTGCAGCACGGGGACGCCGGTGGCCCGTTCGGTCAGGGCCGCGTAGACCTCCGGGTCGGTCGTCTCCTGCGCGAGCGGGGTCGTCTTGTTGGTGCCGTGGTAGTCGCTGGAGCCGGTCGCGAGCAGGCCGTGCTCGGCGACGATCCCGCGCAGCAGCTCGCGGTCGACCGGGGCGTGGTTCGGGTGGTCGACCTCGATCCCGCCCAGCCCCCAGCCGATCAGGTCGACGAGCACCGACGGCTCCACGACCACACCGCGCGTGCGGGCCAGCGGGTGCGCGAACACCGCGACCCCGCCGGCGGCGACGATCATCTCGACGGCCGTCTCGACCCGGGTGTCGGCACGCGGCACGTAGTAGGGGCTGTCGTTGTGCAGCAGCTCGGCGAAGGCCTCGTCGACCGACCCGACGACGCCGGCCGCGACGAGCGCGCGGGCCAGGTGCGGCCGGCCCGCGCTGCCGCCCTCGGGCAGGTGCGCGAACACGGTCTCGACGTCGACCGGGTACCCGTCGGCGGCCATCCGCCCGATCATCGTCTCCAGGCGCTGCACGCGCTCGGCCCGCAGCCGCTCCTGCTCCGCGACGATCGCGGCGTGCTCGGGGTCGAACAGGTAGCCCAGCAGGTGCACCGAGCAGCGCGGCTCGCCCGTACGGCCGGTCGGGCTCAGGCAGGAGAACTCCGCGCCGCGCACCAGCGAGAGCCCTGCCGGCAGTGCGGCGCCCGCCTCGGCCCACCCACCGGTGGTGTCGTGGTCGGTGATCGCGACGACGTCGAGCCCCGCGGCGCCGGCCGCCCGGACCAGCCCGGCCGGGGAGTCGGTGCCGTCGGACGCGGTGGAGTGGGCGTGCAGGTCGATGACGGACACGCCGCCGACACTAGCCCGGCACACCGCCGGCCCGCCCCGGGACGCGGTGCCTACTCCCCCGTCGGGCGGGGCGACCCGGTCCAGTCGGCCAGCGCGGTCCGGACGTGCGCGACGGCCCGCTCCGACGACATCGGGGGCACCCCGCGCAGCCGCTGCAGGGCCAGCCCGTCGACCAGCGCGACGAGCCGCGCCGCGGTGCCGTCGGGGTCCGCGCAGCGCAGCGAACCGTCTGCGACCCCGGCGACCACCAGGTCCCGCAGGACGGCGTGCCAGCCGGTGTAGCGCTCGTGCTGGGACCGTTCGTCGTCCCACACGCCGTCCTGCCAGCACTCCAGCCACAGCCGCCAGTGCGGCCGCGTCTCCTCGTCGAGCGACGCGGCGAGCAGCAGGTCCAGGCCGTCGCGCGGGGCCAACGTCGCGGCCCGTTCCCGCAGCGGGTCGTAGTAGGCGGCGAGCTGCGCGGCGAGTGCCTCGGCGAGGATCTCCCGGACGCCGGAGAAGTGGTAGGTCAGTGTCCCGACCGACACCCCGGCCGCGGCGGCGATGTCGCGGATCCCGGTGCCGCGCACCCCGCGCTCGGCGACCAGCGCCGGGACCGCCTCGAGCACCATCGCGCGCCGGACCTCGGTGGGCTGACGGCGCCGCGGCGCGGGCCGGGCGGTCATGCGCCCCGCCGCGGGATCCTGCGGTGCCAGTGCCGCTCGGCGACGACCTCGTCGCCGGACCGGGCGACCAACGAGCTCTCGGCGACGAAGTCGGTGGCGGTCGCGTGAGCACCGAGCGGGTCTCGATGTCGGTCCGCCAGTCGCCGCGGCCGATCGCGATCGTCCAGGCCGACTCGGCGCGCGCCGAGAGCGGGTCGCCGTCGGTGATCCGGTAGGTCTCGCGGGTGTCCTCGGCGTAGGACAGCCCGTCGGGGAAGGTGCGCGAGCCGCCGTAGCGGGGGTCGACGCGCAGCTCCCAGGTACCGGCGCCGACGTCGTGGAGGACCTCGCGTTCGGGACGGTCCGGCGGCGGGGTGGTCGTCACCGGCAGCGGCGGCGCCTGCTCGGGCGGCCGAACGTCGTCGCCGGGAGGTCGGTGCCGGAGCTCAGCGGCAGGGTCAGCAAGCTCTGTGCGGGCACGACCGTCAGGCGTACCGGGTCGGGGTGCGGCCACACCCACGGCCAGTACGCCTGCGAGACCGCGACCCGCAGCCGCCCGCCGGCGGGGACCGCGGAGCCGGTCGCCATCAGGGGTACCTCGACCGTCTCCGGGACACCGGGGGTCCACGGCACGGTGCGGTCGCGGCCGTGGCGGCGGGTCAGGTTCAGCACGCCCCGGGTGACCAGTGTGGACGCGCCGTCGTCGTCCACGGTGCACAGCCGCACGACGACGGCGGCCGCGGGCCGGTCGGCGTCCAGGCGCAGCCGCACCACCGGCCTGCCGAGGATCTCGATGCGCCCGGGCAGCGGGCCGAGGTCGAAGCAGACCGAGCGTCCGTCCTCGGCGCGCTGGTCGGGCGGCAGGTCGGTGGGGTTACCGAACGGAAAGTAGCGCCCGGCGTCGATCCCGGTGTGGTCCGGTGCGGCGACGACGACCGGCTCGGTCCCGCTGCCCAGCACCAGCTCACGGGTGGCCTCCCCGACGGCCGCCGTGCCGACCCACCGCCCCGGCCGCTCCGGGTAGGTGGTGGCGGGCCGGACCGGTTCCTGGATCCAGGCCCGCAGCGGCGGGTCGTCCTCGACCCCGGTGGGCTCGTCCTTGAGCCAGCGGTCCCACCATCGCAGTGTCTCCTGCAGGAACCCGATCGCGGGGCCGGGCGGGAGCTCGATGTCGGGGTAGCGGTGCGCCCACGGCCCGACGATCCCCTTCACGGGGGCATCCAGTGTGGACAGCAGGCGGAGCACGGTGTCGCGGTACGGGTCGTTCCAGCCGCCGACGGCGAGCACCGCGGCCCGGATCGCGGAGGGGTCCTCGCAGACCGAGCCGTGCCGCCAGTAGTCGTCGCGCTCGGGGTGGGCCAGCCAGTGGTGCAGGAACGGTTCGGCCGCCTCCAGGCGCTCGCGCCACATCGGCAGCCACCGCTCCCCGACGACGGCCGGGTCCGGCGGCCGGGCGGTGAACGCCAGCATGGTGCCCGACCACCCCGCCATGTCGATGCCGAGCACGGCGCCACCGGTGTAGTGCACGTCGTTGTCGTAGCGGTCGTCGGTGGAGCAGACGGTGACGACCGCCTGCAGCGCGTCGGGGGCGAGCGCGGCGACCTGCAGGGCGTTGAACCCGCCCCAGGAGATCCCGAACATCCCGACCCGGCCGGTGCACCAGGGCTGGGCGGCCAGCCACTCGACGACGTCGACGCCGTCGGCCAGCTCGGCCGGGGTGTACTCGTCGAGCAGCAGGCCCTCGGAGTCACCGGTCCCCCGGACGTCGACGCGCACCGAGGCGTAGCCGTGCCCGGCGTACCAGGGGTGGCGGGCGGCGTCGCGGGGCGCGGTCCAGTCGTCCTTGCGGTAGGGCAGGTACTCCAGCAGCGCGGGCACCGGGTCGGCGAGGGCGTCGACCGGGAGCTGGATGCGGGCGTGCAGCCGGGTGCCGTCGCGGGTGGGGATCCAGGCGTCGACGGTCTCGGTACGGCGGGGGAACGCATCGCGGTACCTCATGGTGCTGGGGTCTCCTCCGGACTGCCGAGATCGGTGTAGCGGGCGGCGGTGAGCAGCTCGCGGGTGTAGGGGTGCCGCGGGTCGGCGAAGACCTCAGCGGTCGGCCCGTGCTCGACGACCCGGCCGTGCCGCAGCACCAGCACCCGGTCGGCGAGGCCGCGCACCACGGCGAGGTCGTGGCTGATCAGCAGCACCGCGAGGTCGCGCTCGCGGCGCAGGTCGTCGAGCAGAGCCAGGACCGAGGCCTGCACCGACACGTCGAGCGCAGTGGTCACCTCGTCCGCGACGACGACGGCCGGGTCCCCGGCCAGCGCGCGGGCGATCCCGACCCGCTGGCGCTGCCCGCCCGAGAGCTGCGCCGGGAGCCGCCCGCCGAACGACGGATCGAGCCGCACGTCGGCGATCAGCTCCGCGACCCGGCGGGCGACCCCCGACCGCCCGGTCGCCGTGCCGAACAGCCGGACCGGGCGGGCCAGCGACGAGCCGACGGTGCGCCGCGGGTTCAGCGCGGTGTCGGCGCTCTGGAAGGCCATCTGCAGGGCCCGGCGGACCTCGACCGGTCGCCGTCCGGCGGGCCGGGACAGGTCACCGTCGGGGTCGCCGTCCGGGGTGCACAGCCGCAGCGTCCCCCCGGCCGGGACGACGAGGCCGGCGAGCGCCCGGGCCAGGGTGGACTTGCCGCTCCCCGACTCCCCGACGATCGCCAGTACCTCGCCGCGGCGCACGGTGAACGACACGTCCTCCACCGCGACGGTGCCGCCGTAGGCGATCCGGGCGCCGTCGACCTCCACCACGACCGGGCGGTCGCCCTCCGGTGCGTCGGCGGCCCGGTCGCGCACGGTGCGGATGCCGTTCTCACCGACCTCGGCGAGTCCGGTGTCGGTCAGTCGCGGCACCGAGGCGAGCAGCCGCCGGGTGTAGGCGGTGCGCGGGTCGCCGAACAGCTCCGGGGCCGGGCGCTGCTCGACGGGCTCGCCCTCGCGCAGGACCAGCACCTCGTCGGCCATCCGCCGCACGACGCCGAGGTCGTGGCTGACCAGCACGCTCGCGAGCCCGTCGGCCTCGGCGAGCTCGGCCAGCAGCCGCAGCACCTCCTCCTGCGTGAGCACGTCCAGCCCGGTGGTCGGCTCGTCGAGCACGAGCAGGTCCGGCCGGGCCGCGACGGCCATGGCGATCGAGACCCGCTGCTGCTGCCCGCCGGAGAGCTGGTGCGGGTACCGCGGCGCGAGCCCGGGGTCGAGCCGGACGCGGTCGAGCAGCTCCGCGGCCCGGGCGTCCCGGTCGCCGGTCCCCTCGGGCAGTGCCTCGGCGAGCTGGACGCCGATCCGCATCGACGGTGTCAGCACCGCCCCGGAGTTCTGCGCGACCATCGCGACGGTCCCGCGGCGCAGCGCGCGCACCCGTCGCGGGCCGGCGGCGAACACGTCCTCGCCGTGCAGCGCGACGGTGCCCGCGGTGATCCGCGACCCGCGGCGCAGGTGGCCGAGCAGCGCCGCGGCGACGGTCGACTTGCCGCTGCCCGACTCCCCGACCAGGCCGAGGGTGCACCCCGGCTCGACGGCGAAGGACACCCCGCGCACCACGGGCACGTCGGCCCGGCCTGCGCGGTAGGCGATCCCGAGACCGTCGACCTCGACGACCGGGGCGCTCATCGGCGGGCCCCCGCCGTCATCCGGTCGACGCCCCACCGGTTCGCCAGGCCGTCCGCGGCCAGGTTCAGCCCGATGACCAGCGTGGCCAGGGCCAGGATCGGGGCGAGCACGCTCCACGGCACGACGGTGACGGCCGTACGGTTCTCGGCCACCATGAGCCCCCAGTCCGGCGTCGGGGGCGCGGCCCCGAACCCGAGGAACGACAGCGAGCTGATCAGCAGGACCACCCAGGACGCGAGCAGCGCGAACTCGACGGCCACGACACCGACGACGTTCGGCAGGACCTCGCGGACCAGCACCGACCCGGTGCGTTCGCCGCGCATCCGGGCCGCGGCGACGAAGTCGAGCCGGACCACCGACATCGCGGCGGCGCGAACGACTCGGACCACCGCCGGGGCGTAGGTCACCGTCACCGCGAGCACGACGACCGCCGGGCCGGCGCCGAGGACCGACACGACCACGAGCAGCGCCAGCACCGGCGGGACGGCCAGCACCGCGTCCAGGACGCGCATGACGGCGTCGTCGAGCCACCCGCCGCGCAGGGCGACCAGGCAGCCGAGCAGGGTCCCGAGCCCGACCGCAGCGACGGTCGCGGCGACCGACACCGCGAGCGCGTACCGGCCGCCGTACAGGACCCGGGCCAGCACGTCGCGGCCGTAGGCGTCGGTGCCCGCCCAGTGCGCCCAGGACGGGTCCTGCAGCGCGGACACCGGGTCGCTCACGACCGGGGAGTACTGCGTCAGCAGCGGCGCGGCCAGCGCGAGCAGCAGGTGTAGCCCGACCAGTGCGGCCCCGACGAGCAGCGGCGCCCGGCTCACCGGGTGCTCCGCAGCCGCGGGTCCAGGGCCATCGCCGCGAGGTCGGCGGCCAGGTTGACCACGACGTAGACGACCGCGCCGAGCACCGCGACCGCCTGCAGGGTCGGGACGTCGCGGTTCTGCACCGCGCGCAGCATCAGAGCGTGTTTGGAAATTCTAGTGGGTTGAGGGTGTCGTGTGTTTCTGCTGGCGGGTGGCGGGGTATCCACGGGCGATGCGGCGGGTGATGGTGTTGATCGCGGCCCAGCGGATCATGGCTTCGGATGTGGTGGGGTGGCGTTCGTAGTCTCGGGCCAGGCGTCGGTGTGCGGTGAGCCAGGCCAGGGTCCGTTCGACCACCCACCTTCGTGGGAGGACGGTGAATCCGCGCTGCTCGGGTGGCTTGCGGATGATCTCGATCGTTGTCTGCAGGATCGTGGCGGCCCAGTCGAGCAGTCGCCCGGCGAAGCCGGCGTCGGCGTAGACGAACCGCACCCTGGTGCGCAGGTAGAGGTTGAGCAGGATCGGCTTGGCGCCGTCGCGGTCCTGTACCGAGGCCGAGCACACCATCGTGGTCAGCAGCAGACCGAGGGTGTCGGTCACGATGAACCGTTTCCGTCCGCCTGTCTTCTTCCCGGCGTCGTAGCCGCGGGAGTCCTGGCCGACGGTGTCGGCGCCCTTGACCGACTGGGAATCGATGATCCCCGCACTCGGCTCCGGATCACGGCCCTCGGCGATACGTAACTGCCCCCGCACGACCGGGAGGATCTTCTCGGTGACCTTCTGCTGTTCCCACTGGTTGAAGTACCAGTAGACGGTCTGCCAGGGCGGGAAGTCCACCGGCAACGCCCGCCAGGCACACCCGGTCCGCACGACATACAAGATCGCGTCCAGCACGTCCCGACGAGCATGAGCAACAGGCCGCCCCCGCCGCGCGAGCGGCGGTAACAACGGCTCGATCACCACCCACTGGGCATCACTGGTGTCCGAGGGGTACCGGCGCGGTCGTTCCTGCATGCCGACCACGATGGAGCACCCCAGCCGTGTCGACCATCCCGACACACCCACCATTTCCAAACACGCTCTCAGCGTCCCGACGCCGGGGTAGTTGAACACCGCCTCGACCACGACGGCTCCTCCGATCAGCCAGGCCAGGTTCACGGCGATGACGTTGAGCGTCGGCAGCAGCGCCGAGGGCAGCACGTGGGCGAGGACGATCCGGCCGCGCCCGACGCCCTTGAGCGTCGCGGTCGTGACGAACTCCGAGCCCATCGTGTCGATCACCCCGGCCCTGGCCATCCGCACGATGTAGGCGGCCATGACCGTGGTGAGCGCGATCGCGGGCAGCCAGATCGCCCCGGCCAGGTCGGCGACGGGTGCGGTCGGCCCGTCCAGCACGACGGCGGGCGCGAGCGGGACCGTGATCGCGAACAGCAGGACCAGCACGGTCGCGACGACGAACTCCGGCACGCTCATCCCGACCAGGCAGACGGTGGAGATCACCAGGTCCGGGCCGCGGTCGCGGTACAGCCCCGCGACGACGCCGAGCCCCACCGCGAGCGGGATGCCGACGAGCACCGCGGGCCCGGCGACGAGCAGGGTGTTGCGCAGGTGCACCGCCAGGTCGGCCGTGACCGGGTCCCCGCTGACCAGCGACGTCCCGAGGTCGCCGGTGAGCGCGGCACCCAGCCAGCCGAGGTAGCGCTCCCAGGCGGGCCGGTCGAGGCCGAGCTGCTCGCGCAGCGCCGCGACCGCGTCGGGCGTCGCGTCGCGGCCGAGCAGCTGGGTGGCGAGGTCCCCGGGCAGCGCCTGGAGCGCGACGAAGACCAGCACCGAGGCCAGCAGCAGGGTCAGCACCGAGACGCCGAGCCGGCGCAGCACGTAGCCGGTCATGCGAACCCCAGCCCGCGGTAGTCGAACTCGAACCCGTGCTCGCGGTAGCCGCGGACGTCGCGGGACATGCCGACCAGGCGGTCGGCGAACATCGGGGTGAGCGCGGAGCCGTGGACGGCGACGTAGCGCTGGGCATCCTGGTAGAGCGTGCGACGGCGGGCCGCGTCGGTCTCGGCCCTGGCGGCGTCGAGCATCGCGTCGAACCGGGGGTCGGCCCAGGCGGACTCGTTGTAGGACGACCCGGACCGGAAGATCTGGTTGAGTAGCTGGTCGATCGGGCGGCCGGTGAACCAGTACGACACGCACAGCGGGCGGGTCATCCACACCTGGGTGTAGTACGAGTCGGCCGGTGCGGTGACCAGCCGGGCGCGGATCCCGGCGTCGGCGAGGGAGTCGGCGAACGCGACCGCGACCGGGGTGAACAGCGGGTCGTAGGCCGAGGTGTAGACGTCGAGCTCCAGGCCGTCGGCACCGGCGCGGCGCAGCAGCGACCGGGCCCGGTCGGGGTCGCGCGGGCGCAGCGTCGAGACCCAGTCCCGCTGTCCGGGCGGGACCGGGTTGTCCCCGCCGACGACGCCCGCGTCGCGCGCGGCGGTGTCCAGCACGGCCTGCGGGTCGTAGGCCAGCCGGACGGCGTCGCGGACCATGGGGTCGGTGAACGGCGCTGCCGTCGCGAGCATCGGGACCGTGTACCACTGGGCGTTGCGCGAACGCGCCACCGTCGTGCGCGGCGAGGACGCCACCACCCGGGCGGTCGCGGTGTCGAGGTTCGTCTGCATGAGCAGGTGCACCTGCCCGGCGAGCAGCGCGTTGGTGCGGGCCTGAGCGTCGGCGACGGAGGCGAACGCGATCTCGTCGAGCCGCGGGCGGCCTGCCCAGTGGTCGTCGTGGGCGGTGACACTGCCCCGCCCGGCCGGGGTGAACCCCCCGAGCGCGAACGGGCCGGTGCCGACCCCGATCTCCCCCGACGCCGGCAGCACCCCGCACTGGTAGCCCGACAGCAGCGACGGGAGCTCGGCCGCGGGCTTGGCCAGCGCGACCTGCAACGTGTACGGGTCCGGGGCCGACAGCCCCGCCGGCTCCAGGAGCCCGGCGAACACCCCGGCCATCGGCGACGACGTCGCGGGATCCAGGATGCGCCGCAGTGTGTGGACGGCGTCGGCGGCGGTGAGCTCGCGACCGTGGTGGAAGGTGACGCCGCGGCGCAGCCGGAACCGCCAGGTCCGCGCGTCCGGGCTCGACTCCCAGGACTCGGCGAGCCCCGGGACGGCGGCGCCGGTGTCGTCGAGCACGACGAGGCGGTCGTAGAGCGCGCCGAGGTACTCGTAGGCCGACAGCGCGCTCGCGGGGTCCAGTGTCTCGGCCCCGGACGCGGGCGGCCGGGCGACGACCATGCGCCCGCCGCGACGGGCCGGTCCGGCCGGTCCCGCCTCCGGGATCGCCGTCGACGCGGGTGCGCCGCCGCAGCCGGTGAGCCCGGCGGCGCCGAGCCCGGCCAGGCCGCCACGCAGGGCGGCCCGGCGGGTCACTGTCACCGGCACGCACACACCTCTTCTCGTTCACCGAACGATTGATTCGTTCGGTGAACGATAAGCCGCCGCCGGCATACGTCAAGGGCCCCGTGCTCCGGGCCGCGCTCCGGAGCACGGGCGCGCGCACGACGACGCGGGGCCGCGCACGGTGCGCGACCCCGCGTCGGGACGGCTGTCCGGCGGCGCCGGTGCGGCGCCCCGGAGGGGTGGCGGCGGGGTCAGCGCCGCCAGCGTGGTTTGGCGAGCATGCCCGTCGCGCGGGTCTTGCCCTTCTCCCCGAAGACCAGCTCGGAGAGCGCCTCGTAGATCTCCTCGGGCCGCGGCATGTAGTCGATGCGGTTGAGCGCCTGGATCTGCCCCGCGGACTCGACGACCATGGTCCCGTAGCCGAGCATGCGCCCGGACAGCGAACGCTGGAACGTGAGGTCGGTGACCTTGCCCAGGGGCATCATGCCGACGTTGTGCACGATGATCCCCTGGGCGATCATCACCCGCTTGTCGGTGATCACGATCCGCTCGATCCACCAGAGGATCGACAGCGCCGTGTAGCGCAGGACCGCGACGACGACCAGGTAGAACGCCAGGTTGTCGACGACGACGTCCAGGACCGGGTCGGTCCCGGGGCGGTCGAGCAGCTGCTCGATCCCGACGACCACGATGATGAACAGCGCGGTCTGCCAGATGTGCTTGACCATCACCGCCCAGTGCTGGCGCACACGGATGACGCGCCGCTCCGTGGGGAGCAGGTACTCGTCGATCTCCCGGGGCGCGAGCACGGGCTCAGATCAGGTTGGTGACGAACACCGAGACGGACTGCGCGGCGTCGTAGAGGATGTTGCCGACGTTGGTGACCGAACCGGCTGCACCATTGGGATTGGTGATCACCAGGAAGATCCCCAGCGCCACCGCAACCAGGATCAGGATCTTCTTCACGTTCCCTGCCCACCCGTTTCTCGGTGTGTCGGACACACAGACATGTCATTGGTACCGGAGGGCCGGCTGGCCCCGGTACCGGCACCCGAGCAGCGTACCGTCGTTTCGGATGACCGACAGTAGCCGACACGTCGCCTGCGTGGGTGGAATCGTGTTCGACCCGGACGGACGATTGCTGCTCGTCCGCCGGGCCAACGAGCCTGGTCGGGGGCTGTGGTCGGTCCCCGGTGGGCGGGTCGAGGCCGGCGAGAGCGAGCACGACGCGGTGGTCCGCGAGCTCGCCGAGGAGACCGGTCTGACGGTGGTCCCCGGCCGGCTCGCCGGGGTGGTGTTCCGAGGCCCGTACCGGATCGCCGACTACGTCTGCGCCCTCGCGGCGGACGCGGGTGCGCCGCGGGCCGGCGACGACGCCACCGACGCCCGGTTCGTCGACCGGGCGGGCTACGCGGCGCTGTCCGTCGTCGAGGGCCTCACCGAGACGCTCGACGGCTGGGACTGTCTGCCCCGGACCTGACCACCACAGCGGGTGCCCGACCGCCCCGGCGGTATGCGTGTGGGTGACACACGACGGCCCCCGCTCCGGTGGGAGTCGGGGGCCGGTGCGCCGGGGTGCGGCCGCCGGGTCAGACCTGCGGCGTGGGACGGCCGGGCTGCTCGCCGCCGCGGCTGTCGCCGTAGGACCGCTTCGGCACCATCACCTTGCGGCGGAAGGTGCAGACGACGGTGCCGTCCTGCTTGTAGCCGCGGGTCTCGACGTACACCACGCCGCGGTCGTCCTTGGACTTCGACGGGGTCTTGTCGAGGACCTCGGTCTCGCCGTAGATCGTGTCGCCGTGGAAGGTCGGCTTCGTGTGCTTGAGCGACTCGACCTCGAGGTTCGCGATCGCCTTGCCCGACACGTCCGGCACCGACATGCCCAGCAGCAGCGAGTAGATGTAGTTGCCGACCACGACGTTCTTGCCGAAGTCGGTCGTCTCCTCCGCGTAGTGCGCATCCATGTGCAGCGGGTGGTGGTTCATGGTGAGGAGGCAGAACAAGTGGTCGTCGTACTCGGTGACCGTCTTGCCGGGCCAGTGCTTGTAGACGGCACCGACCTCGAACTCCTCGTAGTAGCGCCCGAACTGCACCGTTCACGCTCCCATCACGCCGTCGATTCGTTGCGGGAGTAATCTATCCGGTGGCCCGCGCGAGGAAGGGCGGTCCGGCTCACACGTGCGCGGTCGGGGATGTCACATCACGGTGACGTCGGTCGGCGTACGGACGAGACACAGGACGGTCCGCCGAACAGCAGGGAGGTGAGTGCGGTGTCCGCGTCCCAGACACCGGCGAGCAGTAGGTGCCGCCTCCCGCTGCGCACGGCCCCGAGGTACGTCCGGGGCTGATCCCGGCGGGAGGCGAGTTCCGGCCCGGCGGCCGCCCTGCGCGGTCGCACCGTCATCCGGTGCCGCTCGTCCCCCGAGCCGCACCGGCACGCCCGGAGGTGGTCCTCGTGATGCCCTCGCTCTCCCAGCTGCGCCCCACCATCCGCCCGTCCCGGCGCGCCGAGCGCGCGGCGGCGCGGGCCGCCGCGAGCCCGCCCGTCCGGCTGCGTGTCCCCCTGTCCGCCTACGTCGTCGGCTGCGGCGTCTACCTCGACGGCCACCGGCTCCCCGGCCGCTGGACCCACGACGAGGCCATCGCCGAGGTGCGCGAGCGCGGCGAGGGCTTCGTCTGGATCGGGCTGCACGAGCCCGACGAGGAGCAGATCTCCGGCATCGCCGAGACCTACGGGCTGCACGAGCTCGCCGTCGAGGACGCGGTGCACGCGCACAACCGCCCCAAGCTCGAGCGCTACGACGACACACTGTTCATGGTGCTCAAGACCGTCCGCTACGTCGGGCACGCCGACCCGACGACGTCGAACGAGATCGTCGAGACCGGCGAGGTCATGGCGTTCCTCGGGCGCGACTTCGTCGTGACCGTCCGGCACGGCCGCCACACCGGCCTGCGCGAGGTGCGACGACGCCTGGAGGACGACCCCGAGCAGCTGTCCCTCGGCCCGGCCGCGGTGCTGCACGCGATCGCCGACCACGTCGTGGACTCCTACATCGAGGTCTGCCGGCAGATCGAGGACGACATCGACGCCGTCGAGGCCGAGGTGTTCTCCCCCCGCTCGACGATGAACCCCGAGCAGATCTACGTCATGAAGCGCGAGATCCTCGACCTGCGCCGCGCCGTGATGCCGCTGGTCGGGCCGATGCGCAAGCTCGCCGAGGGCTACAGTGCCCTGGTCCCGCACGACGTGCGGTCCTACTTCCGCGACGTCGACGACCACCTCGGTGGCGTCGCCGAGCAGGTGGCGGGCTTCAACGAGCTGCTGACCACCCTGGTCGACGCGGTCCTCGCGAAGATCAGCATGCGACAGAACAACGACATGCGGAAGATCACCGCCTACGCGGGCCTGATCTCGGTGCCGACGATGATCGCCGGTGTCTACGGCATGAACTTCGACTCGATGCCCGAGCTGCACTGGGACTTCGGCTACCCGATGGTCCTGCTCGTCATCGCGACGCTGTGCGGGCTGCTGTACCGCAACTTCCGCCGCAACGGCTGGCTGTAGACCGGGCCGGCCGTGGGCCGGGCCGGCCCTGGACCGGGGAGCCCCTGACTTCGGTCACTTGTCTTAGTGCTTCGCCGCGGGCTGACGGAGCGCGTCGAGGAGGGCCTGTTTGTCGGCGGGGACGGCGGGCGGGAAGGTCTGCTGGGTGCCGTTGATGGCGATGGTGGCCGAGCGCAGTGGTCGGAGCTGGCGGACGACGTTGCGGATGGTGAGCCCGGTGCGGTTCTGGATCTCGCGGGCGACTGCGAGGGCGGTGAACACGATGGTCAGGTGCGCTTCGATGGACTGGCGTTGGTGGTGGAACATCGGGCGGGCGCGTAGGTCGGTTTTGCTCATCCGGAAGGACTGCTCGACGTGCCAGAGGTCGTGGTAGTCGCCGATGATCTCCCCGGCCGCTGCGCCGCCGGCCGGGATGTTGGTCACGTAGCCCTTCAACCCGACCAACCGGTATGCCCGAGCCAAGGAGGCCTCGTCCAGGGCGCGGGAGCCGTTGGTGACCTTGACGAACCGCGGTGTGCGCGCGGGCTTCTCGCCGGCGATGACCTCGCGGGCCCGGTTCTCCTGCAGGGTCAACGTGCGCCGGTCCCGGACGGCCCGCTTCGTGGAGTAGGCCCAGACCGCCCGCCAGGATCCCGGATGCTGGTTGGGGTTCCAGACGGGCTCGGCCTTGACCTTCGGGCTGTTCTCGCTGCGCCCGGTGCGGCGGTCGCGTGGTGTGAGGGTGTCGATGATCTGCCCGTCGACGAAGGCGTCGCCGTGCCAGTGGAAGTGCGACTCCAGGTCAACCGGGGCCTTGGTGAGTCGGGAGCCGACGATGAACCGCAGGCCGGCCTCGTCGAGGTCGCGCAGGTTCGCGGCCGAGAGCATCCCTGCGTCGGCGACCACGACCATCCCGCCCGGCTCGACCGGCAGCTGGTGTCGGGCCCGGAAGGCCTCGATGATCGGCAGGATCGTCGCGGTCTCGGTCTTGTTGCCCTCGAAACAGCCGATCTCGAGGGGGAACCCTGCGCGATCGACCAGCAGCCCGACGACGACCTGCGGGTCGACCCGGCGTTCCTTGGAGAACCCGACCTTGCGCAGGTCGTCCTCCTTCTCCGCCTCGAAGTAGAGGGTGGTGACGTCGTAGAGACACAACGACACATCCCCACTGCCACGGGCGTGGGTGAAGCAGGCCCTCGCGATCTCGTCGCGGTAGCTGCGCCCGGTGCAGCGCAGCAGGGTGCGGCGCATCGTCTTTTCGCTCGCCGCGGTGACGCCCAGACCGGCCAGCACCCGACCGGTGTCCAGGATGGACGTGGGCTCGACGATCCGGGCGATCACCAGGTCGCGGAACGTGTCATCAGCGACCTCTGCGAACCCGAGGCCCGCGTAGACCTCGGCGAGGATGTCGAACAGCACCCGCGACCCGGTCGTGATCACCTGCGGCGCACCCACCCGCCGGGTTGTGGTGCTCGGGGCGCGCCGCGGCATCTGGCCGAACAGCCCCTCCTGCGTGGCACCGCCGGCCGCGGTGGGCGCGATCAGCTCGGCCCGCCGGGGTGACGGCGCGACGCCCAGATCCAGGGCCTGCTGTGCAGCGTCGTCGATCAGCCCACGGGCCTGCTCGACCAGCAGGCCCAGCTCGGCCTCGGTGTGCGCTGACCCGACATGGGCCACGATCCGTCGATGGCCCTGCACGGACTCGGCGATCTGGACCGCGGTCGCCCCGGAGGCCGTCCGTACCCGCCTCACCCACGCCACCTGACCGAGCGTAGAGCACCGAATTAGTGCCTCACACCGCTCCCGCGCAAACACATCACCGCAGCTCAGCGCAGTACAAGCTGCGAAACCAGGCTCGGGTGACCAAAGTCAGGCTGGACCGGGGAGCCCGCCGGTCAGACCCGGCGGGTACCCGTCGGCGGGGTCGGCGGCTCGTCGTCCTCGGCGGGCGGGGGCGCCTCGCCGGGGCGCGGCCGCGGGGGGCCGGGGCGGCGGAGTCCGACCGGGCGGCGCGGACGAGGACCGGGTGCGGGGCGCCGGGGGCCCGTGGCGCCGGGGTCGGGCTCTCCAGGGCCGGATCCCGCGGCAGCGGGGTCTGATCCGGCCGCGCCAGGGTCCGCGGAGTCGAATCCTGCGGAGTCGGGCCCTGCGGAGTCGGGCCCTGCGGCAGCGGGGCCGGGTCCCGCATCGCCGGGGCCGGGTCCTGCGACGGGGCCGGGGCCGGGTCGCGCGCCGGGGCCGGAGGAGTCGGGCCGGGAGCCCGGCAGGCCGTACCGCAGCGCCCGGGCGACGCCGTGCCCACGCGGACGGGTGTCCGGGTCCTCGTCGGGGGTGGGGTCGTCGGGGGCGCCCGACCCACCCCGGTCGTGGTCGTCCGGCCCGTCGCCGGTGTCGTCCCGGTCGGCGTCGCCGGTGCGCCCCGCGGGGCCGGCGGGCGCACCAGGAGGAGACACGGGGACCACGGCGGCGTCCCCCTCGCCCAGCTCGACGTCGTCGCCGTCGAGCACCTGGTCCGGGAGCGTCTCGGCGTAGCCGGGGTCCTCGGGGCCGCCCTCGTCGACGGGCCCGGTCGTGTCCCGGTGGGCGGGGACGGGCTCGTCCCGCCGCGGCCGCCACCCGGCCGCGGCGATGGCCGAACCGCGGGCGCGGCGTTCCTGCCGCTCCCCCACCACGTCGGGCTCGTCGGGACGCCGCCCCAGGAACGTGTGCACGAGGTGCTGCTGGACCCCGCCGACGGTCTGGACGCGCACGTCGTCGAACCCGGCGCGCTCCATCCGGTGCACCATCTGCTCGGGCCCACCGGCCGTCGCGATCCGCCGGGCCCGGTAGCGCGCGAGATCCGCCGCCCCCCAGCGCAGCGAGGCCATCGGGAGCATCCAGGCCCAGTTCGCCGCGGTCCACCGCATCCGGCTCCGGCCGCTGACGGCGTAGTCGTGCACCGCCAGCGGGGCGCCGGGGGCGAGCAGACTCAGCAGTCGGCGCAGGCCGTGTTCGGCGTCGGGCAGGTTGGACACCAGGAAGGACGCGAGGATCCCGTCGAACGGGCCCTCGACACCGGCCTCGGCGAGGGTCTCCAGCCGGGAGTGCACGAACGTCACCCGGGGCGACCAGTTCTTCCGCCGGGCGACGGCGAGCATCTCCGCGGACGCGTCGACCGCGACCACCTCGGCACCCCCGACGCTGGTCAACAGCGCCTCGGTGGACACCCCGGTACCGCAGCCGACGTCGAGCAGCCGCAGACCGTGGCCGTCGCCCAGCCCCATCCGCGACGCCGACACCCGCAGGTGGGTGCGGTAGCCGGGCAGGGTCGCGACGAAGGCGTCGTAGCCCGCGGCGCCTCGCCCGTAGGCACGGTGCACCGTGGCCGGGCGGATCTGGTCGCTCTCCTGCCACGCCTCGCCGCTCACGGGGCCTGATCCTGCCCGCACCGACCCGAGTCCGGAACCCGACGCGCCCTCCCCGGTGGAGTGTGACACCCACCCGGGAGGGCGCACTGGGCCGAACGTGGATGCCCGGCCACCCGTGCGGCGCAACGGGACCGGCCGGAACGGCGCCACCTCAGCAGCAGCGACCCTGTGGGTTGCTCTCCTGGTACGCGGTGCGGGCCCGCCAGTACTCCCGCTCGGTCATCGGCGGGTGGTCGTGCCCGCTGCGACGGTGGTGGTCGAGGTAGCGGTCGTACAGGTCCGCCCCGATCACCCCACGCCACCAGTCGTGCAGCGCCCGCAGCCGGGTGAGCGTCCTGGCCGCCACGGTCAGTGCCCCGACCGGGCCGGGGTCCCGACCGCCTCGGTCCACTCCTTCTCCAGCTCCTTCTCCGCCGGGGTCGCGATGATCCCGGCCGGGGCGTAGAGCCGCGAGGGCACCGGGTCGTCCTCGTTGTCCGGGCGGCCGCCCATCGCGATCGACCTCCAGGCGGCCAGGACCGCGGCGACGATCACGACGAGCGCGAGCGTCACGAACAGGATCGACAGCGTGCCCTGCACGAAGGTGTTGCGGACGACCGCCGCCATCGCCTGCGGGGTGCCCGCGGTGCCGAAGCTCGTCTGCCCGGACGCGATGGCCTCCCGGAACGCGAAGTGCTGCGCCCAGTACCCGATCTTGGGGTTAGCGGAGAAGATCTTGTACATCGACGCCGTGACCGTCACGACGGCGGCGAACGCCAGCGGCACGACGATGATCCACAGGTAGCGCACGTGTCCGCGCCGGGCCGCGATGGCCAGACAGACCGCGAGCGCGATCGCCGCCAGCAGCTGGTTCGCGATGCCGAACAGCGGGAAGAGCGTGTTGATCCCGCCGAGCGGGTCGGTCACCCCCATCACCAGGATCGCGCCCCAGCCACCGACCATCAGCGCGGTGCAGATCCAGGCGGCCGGCTTCCACGAGGTGTCGGCGAACCGCGGGACCACGGTGCCGATGGCGTCCTGCAGCATGAAGCGCGCCACCCGGGTGCCCGCGTCGACGGCCGTGAGGATGAACAGCGCCTCGAACATGATCGCGAAGTGGTACCAGAAGCTCATCATCGCCGGCCCGCCGATGAACTGCGCCATGATGTTCGCCAGGCCGACCGCGAGGGTCGGGGCGCCACCGGTGCGCGAGACGACGGACTCCTCGCCGACCAGGGCCGCGGTCGTCGCGAGCTGGTCGGGGGTGATGTTGACACCCATCAGCCCGAGCTGGTTCACGAACGCGGCAGCGCCCTCGACCGTCCCGAGCGTCAGCGACGCGGGCGAGTTCATCGCGAAGTAGAGCCCGCGGTCGATCGACAGCGCCGCGACCAGCGCCATGATCGCCACGAAGGACTCCATGAGCATGCCGCCGTAGCCGATCAGGCGGGTCTGGCGCTCCTTCTCGATCAGCTTCGGGCTGGTCCCCGAGGAGATCAGGGCGTGGAAGCCCGACAGCGCGCCGCAGGCGATCGTCACGAACAGGAACGGGAACAGCGACCCGGCGACGACCGGGCCGGCGTCGCGGCCGGCGAACTCGCTGAACGCGGGCGCGGCCAGCTCCGGGCGGACGACGATGATCGCCACGGCGAGCAGCACGATCGTGCCGATCTTCATGAACGTCGACAGGTAGTCGCGCGGCGCGAGCAGCAGCCAGACCGGGAGCACCGCGGCCACGAAGCCGTAGATGATCACGCCCCAGGCGATGGTGGTGCGGTCCAGGGTGAACAGTGCCTGGCCCCAGCCGGTCTCGGCGACCCAGCCGCCGGCGACGATCGCGCCGATCAGCAGCGCGAAGCCGATCCAGGAGACCTCGGAGACCTTCCCCGGTCGCAGGAAGCGCAGGTAGACGCCCATGAACAGGGCGATCGGGATGGTCAGCGCGACCGAGAAGACACCCCAGGGGCTCTCGCCGAGGGCGTTGACGACGACCAGGGTGAGCACCGCGATCAGGATGATCATGATGGCGAGGGTCGCGATCAGCGCGGCGATGCCGCCGACCCGGCCGAGCTCCTCGCGGGCCATCTGGCCCAGCGAGCGCCCGCCGCGGCGCATCGAGAAGAACAGCACCAGGTAGTCCTGGACCGCACCGGCGACGATGACCCCGACGATGATCCAGATCGTGCCGGGCAGGTACCCCATCTGCGCGGCCAGGACCGGGCCGACCAGCGGACCGGCACCGGCGATCGCGGCGAAGTGGTGGCCGTAGAGGACCCGCCGGTCGGTCGGCAGGAAGTCCTGTCCGTTCTCCTTGTACTCGGCCGGGGTGGCGCGCCGGTCGTCCGGGCGCAGCAGCTTGTTCTCGATGTAGCGGGAGTAGAACCGGTACGCGATCGCGTAGGTGCTCACCGCGGCGAACACGAACCAGATCGCGTTGACCGTCTCCCCGCGGACCAGCGCGAGCATCACCCACGCCAGACCGCCCAGCAGGGCGATCCCCACCCACACCGCGCTCTTCCACGGGGTCCACGCCCGCTGTTCGGCGAGGAGCACCTCGTCGTCCACCGCCGCCGGCGGGAGCTCGCGCTCCGCCGGTCCGCCTGACACCTGTGTCATCGCGCCCCTCCGATATGTCCGACGCGCGAACTATAGGAGGCGATGCGGCCTGTGGGAACAGATGTCCGACCGCCGACGCAGGACGGCCGCCGCCACCCGGTCGGGTGACGACGGCCGTGGGGTCGTGCGGACGCCGGAGCCGGTCAGAAACCCCCGCCGGGGCTGCCCATCGCCAGCTTGGCCAGCATCTCGCGGGCCCGCTCCGCGTTGCGCGGCTCGCACAGCACGTCGTAGCGGCCCGCCACCATCTGGCTGGCGGACTGGAAGTCCCGGCGACCCTTGCTCGCGCTGTAGCTGACCGCGGCGAAGGCCATGAAGAACACCGCGCCGGACACCAGGCCGACGAGGATGGGCAGGAAGTTGCCGTCCGGGGAGAACATGAACAGCAGGAGCCCGACGAACAGACCCAGCCAGGCACCCTGCGCCGCGCCGGAGGCGAGTACCCGGCCCCAGGTCAGGCGGGCGATGACCCGCTCGACGAGCATCAGGTCGACGCCGACGATCGTCACGTCGGCGACCGGGAAGTCGGAGTCGGCGAGGTGGTCGACGGCCCGCTGCGCCTCCTCGTAGGTGGCGTAGGAACCCACCGGCCACCCGGTCGGCGGAGTGGGCAGCTGCGGCAGGCCCGGAGCCGGACGAGTCTGGCCGCCGAAGGGATTGGTCATGGCGTGCTCCTCGTGGAAGATGTCCTGTCTCGTCGTCGGTGCAACGTTCGACCGGACCGCGACGTGCCCCGAAGACTAGTCGCGGAGCCGCAGGTCACACCCCACCGACCGGACGACACGGCCCCGCACCCCCGGGACGGGGTACGGGGCCGTGGACGCGGGTGCGGTCAGCGCAGCTTGTAGTCGCGCAGCAGCCCCCGGGAGATGATCGTCTTCTGGATCTCCGAGGTGCCCTCGCCGATGAGCAGGAACGGCGCCTCGCGCATGAGGCGCTCGATCTCGTACTCCTTGGAGTAGCCGTAGCCGCCGTGGATGCGGAACGCCTCCTCGGTGACCTCCTTGCAGTACTCCGAGGCGAGCATCTTGGCCATGCCGGCCTCGACGTCGTTGCGCTCGCCGCGGTCCTTCAGACGTGCGGCGTTGACCATCATCAAGTGCGCGGCCTCGACCTTGGTCGCCATCTCGGCGATCTTGAACGCGATGGCCTGGTGCTGGACGATCGGCTTGCCGAAGGTGGAGCGCTGCTGGGCGTACTCGACACCGAGCTCGAAGGCCCGGATCGCGATGCCGCAGGCGCGGGCGGCGACGTTCACCCGGCCGACCTCGACGCCGTCCATCATGTGCGCGAAGCCCTTGCCGCGCTCCCCGCCGAGGATCTGGTCACCGGAGATCCGGTGGCCCTTGAACACCAGCTCGGTGGTGTCGACCCCCTTGTAGCCCATCTTGTCGATCTTGCCGGGGACGACCAGGCCGGGGGCGACCTCGCCGTAGCCGGTGGGCTTCTCGACGAGGAAGGTGGTGAGGTTCTGGTGCGGGCGCTCGGCGCCCTCGTCGGTCCTCACCAGCACCGCGGTCAGGTTCGACGTGCCACCGTTGGTCAGCCACATCTTGGCGCCGTCGATGACGTACTCGTCGCCGTCCTGCACGGCCTTGGTCTTGATCGCCGCCACGTCGGAGCCCAGGTCCGGCTCGGACATGGAGAACGAGCCGCGGGTCTCCCCCGTGGCCATCTTCGGCAGGTACTTCTCCTTCTGCGCCTGCGTGCCGTGCTGGCGGAGCATGTACGCAACGATGAAGTGGGTGTTGATCACGCCGGAGACGCTCATCCAGCCGCGGGCGATCTCCTCGACCACCAGGGCGTAGGTGAGCAGCGACTCGCCGAGACCGCCGTACTCCTCCGGGATCATGAGGCCGAACAGCCCCATCTCCTTCATCCCGTCGACGATGTCCTGCGGGTAGGTGTCCGCGTGCTCCAGGGCGGTCGCGTGCGGGATGATCTCCTTGTCCACGAAGGAGCGGACGGTGGACAGGATCTCGGTCTGGATGTCGGTCAGACCGGCGGTCTGGGCGAGCCGGGCCATGCTGGTTACTCCTCGGTGAGCGTCGTCGGTCGGCGGGGCCGGGCCTCAGGACTCCGGCGGGGTCCACTTGTCGGTGCGGGTCATGCCCGCCGCGCGCCCCTTGCCCGAGATGACCAGTGCCATCTTGCGGCTGGCCTCGTCGATCATCTCGTCGCCGATCATCGCCGCGCCGCGCTTGCCGCCGGCCTCGGAGGTGAAGTACTCGTAGGCGTCGAGGATGTTCTCGGCGTGGTCGTAGTCGCTCTGCGCCGGGGAGAAGGTCTCGTTGGCGGCGTCGATCTGGCCGGGGTGCAGCACCCACTTGCCGTCGAAGCCCAGCGCGGCCGAGCGGCCGGCGACCCGGCGGAATCCGTCCACGTCCTTGATCTGCAGGTACGGCCCGTCGATGGCCTGCTTGTCGTGCGCGCGGGCCGCCATCAGGATCGACATGAGGATGTGGTGGTAGGCGTCGCCCACGTCGTAACCGGGGGGCTGCTCGCCGACGACCAGGGACTTCATGTTGATCGAGGCCATGAAGTCGGCCGGGCCGAAGATGATCGTCTCGACGCGCGGGGACGCGGTGGCGATCGCATTGACGTTCGTCAGGCCCAGCGCGTTCTCGATCTGCGCCTCGATGCCGATCTTCCCGACCTCGAGACCGTTCGTCTTCTCGATCTGGGTGAGCAGCAGGTCCAGCGCGACGACCTGCTGGGGGGTCTGCACCTTCGGCAGCATGATCGCGTCGAGGTTCGCGCCGGCGCCCTCGACGACCTCGATCACGTCGCGGTAGGTCCACTCGGTGGTCCAGTCGTTGACCCGGACGACGCGGATCTTCTCGCCCCAGCCGCCCTCGTTGAGGGCCTCCACGATCGTCTTCCGCGCACCGGGCTTGGCCAGCGGGGCACAGGCGTCCTCCAGGTCGAGGAAGACCTGGTCGGAGTTCAGCGTGCGCGCCTTGTCGATGAACTTCTGGCTCGATCCGGGCACGGCCAGGCAGGACCGGCGGGCGCGGAGGGTGGTGCTCACAGGCGGGCTCCTCGTCGAGTTCGTCCTCGCCCGCGTCGCGGCGACGACGTCGTCACGACCCGGGCGCTCGGGCTGGGGACTGATGCTGGCACGACGACGGCCGCGGCGCCCCGTGCAGGTGATTGGTTTCTCACCCGCCGGTGGTCAGATGGGGTTACCCGTCGGTCACCCCTGTTCGGGAGGTGGGGTCAGGGAGCCCCTGGCCACCGCGACGACGGTCCCGCCGACCCAGCTGCCGACGGCCCGCCCGCCCTCGGTGCGGACGCCGGCGTAGAGCGTGGACGGACGGCCCATCTCCACACCCTGCGTCACGACGAAGGAGTGCTCGCCGTCGTCGGTGACCAGACCGCGGTCGGCGAGGAAGATCCCGAGCGCGACGGCGGCCGAACCCGTCGCCGGGTCCTCGGGCACCCCGATACCGATGCCGAACATGCGGGCGTGGACCCGCTCGGCGGTGGCGTCGACGGCGGCGACGAGCACCCCGGTCGCGCCGCTGCCGGCGACCGCGGCGGCCAGCGCCGCGGGGTCGGGCACCGCGCGGGCGACCGCACCGGCGACGACGAGCAGGATCGCGAAGTCGGTCCCGGCACCGGCCACCCCGGCACGCGGCGCCGTCGACGTCGTCTGGGCCGAGGCCGAGCGCGGCGGCGAGGCGGACGGCGTCCAGCTCGGCACCGACCGACGGCGTGCCGCCCCCACACCCGGGCGCCGGTCCCGTCGACCCGCACCGGCAGCAGACCGGCGCCGCACTCCTGCACGCGGTCGCCCTCGCCGATGACGCCGTCGCGGGCCAGCACCCAGGCGGTGCCGACACTGGGGTGCCCGGCGAAGGGGAGCTCGGCGAGCGGGGTGAAGATCCGCACCCGGTAGTCCGCGCCGCCCTCGGCGTCGCCGGTCGGGCCAGCGGGAACGTC
>NZ_JAHLJA010000005.1:0-119892 GCF_020496245.1 Pseudonocardia sp. ICBG601
CGCGCCATCACCCGGGACCTGGAGTGGGGCGTGCCCGTGCCGCTCGACGTCTGGTCGGACAACCCGCTCAAGAAGATCTACGTCTGGTTCGACGCCGTCATCGGCTACCTGTCCGCCTCGGTGGAGTGGGCCCGCCGCGGCCCGGACCCGGACGCGTGGAAGCAGTGGTGGACCGACCCGGCCGCCGAGGCCTTCTACTTCATGGGCAAGGACAACATCACCTTCCACTCGGTGATGTGGCCGGCGATCCTGCTCGGGCAGAACGGCGCGGGTGACCGCGGCGGCGAGCCCGGCCCGTACGGGACGCTGGACCTGCCCAGCGAGGTCGTGTCCTCGGAGTACCTGACGATGAGCGGGTCGAAGTTCTCGACCAGCCGCGGCACCGTCATCTACGTCGGGGACTTCCTGCGCGAGTTCGGACCGGACGCGCTGCGGTACCACATCGCCGTCGCCGGGCCGGAGAACCAGGACGTCGACTTCACCTGGGACGAGTTCGTCCGCCGGGTCAACTTCGAGCTGGCCAACGAGTGGGGCAACCTGGTCAACCGGTCCATCTCGATGGCCCACAAGAACGTGGGGGCGATCCCGACGCCGACGGCGCCGCAGCAGGCCGACGCCGACCTGCTCGCGTACTCGAAGGCGGGGTTCGACACCGTCGGCGGGCTGCTCGCCCGGAACCGGTTCAAGCAGGCCGCGGGCGAGGCGATGCGGGTGGTCACCGCCGCGAACCGGTACCTGTCGGACCAGGAGCCGTGGAAGCGCAAGGACGACCCGGAGCGCCGGGACACGATCCTGCACACCGCGCTGCAGGTCGTGCAGGACGCGAACACCCTGCTCACCCCGTTCCTGCCGCACGCCGCGCAGAAGGTGCACGAGGCGCTCGGCGGCACCGGGGTGTGGGCCGCGCAGCCGGAGAAGACGACCGTGGACGACCTCGGCGACGGTCCCGCCTACCCGGTCCTCACCGGCGACTACGCCGCCGAGCAGGCCCACTGGGGCTCCACACCCATCGAGGTGGGGCGCCCGCTGGCCAAGCCGTCGCCGATCATCGCCAAGCTCGCACCCGAGCTGGGGGAGACCGGGCCGGAGTGGGCTCCGGTCCAGAAGTGAGCTCCGCGACGGGCGGGGACGCGGACCGGCCACCGGCAGGCCGGCGTCCCCGCCCCGAGCCGCCCGAACCGCTCGCCGCACCCACGATCGACAGCCACACCCACCTCGACGCCTGCGGCTGCGAGACCGACGCCGACGTCGTCGCCGCGATGGACCGGGCAGCGGCGGTCGGCGTCGTCGGCGCGGTCACCGTCGCCGACGACCTCGACGGCGCCCGGTCCGCGGTCCGGGCCGCACACGCCGACGACCGGGTGTGGGCGGCCGTCGCGCTGCACCCCACCCGGACGGCGCGGGTCACCGCCGGAGATCTCGCCGAGATCGAGCGGCTGGCCGCCGACGAGCGTGTCGTGTCGATCGGCGAGACCGGCCTGGACTACTACTGGGACCACAGTCGGCCCGCCGCGCAGCAGGACGCGTTCCGCTGGCACATCGGGCTGGCCAAGCGCACCGGCAAGCCGCTGATGATCCACGACCGGGACGCCCACGAGGACGTCCTGCGGATCCTGCGCGAGGAGGGCGCCCCGGAGACGGTGGTCTTCCACTGCTTCTCCGGCGACGCCGCGATGGCACGGGAGTGCGCCGACGCCGGGTACGTCCTGTCCTTCGCCGGCCCGGTCACCTTCAAGCGCAACGACGAGCTGCGTGCCGCGGCGGCCCTCGTCCCCACCGGTCAGTACCTCGTGGAGACCGACGCGCCGTTCCTCACCCCGCACCCGCACCGCGGCCGGGCCAACGAGCCCTACGTGCTGCCGTGGACGGTGCGCGGGGTCGCCGCGACCCGCGGGGAGCCCGAGGCCCTGGTCGCCGAGACGGCCCGCCGCAACGCCGAACGGATCTTCCGGCTGCGCACGACCGATTGACGCCGTCCGCCGTGATGAGCGGCGGGGTTGTCGTCACTCACCGTCGATCCCCGGCCGCTCGTCGCCACGCGCGCGTCGGACACGCTGCTCCGGGTCACGGTCCGCTAACGTCCGTCGTCGTACCCGCCGGGACGGGGTCGCTCCCCCGACCCGCGGGACGACGACCGGTCCGCTCCCCAGCGACGGTTCCGCTCCCCGGCACCGCGCCGGTCGTCGTTCCCGCAGGTCATGACTCCTTCCCGGACAGCCGAGACCCCGGGAAGTCATGTCTTCGCGTCACGCCGCACCGCTCGCCGACGACGAGCTCACGCGACCGCTCCCCGCCGTCGCGCCCGCCGGTCTCGCCGGCGACGAGGCCGGGTTCGTCACCTACGAGGGCCGTCACCGCACGGCCGCCGCCCGCTCCCGGGCCGGGGTCCGGACCGCCGCCGCGGCCGCGCTGTTCTCGGTCCCGACCGGTGGGCTCGCCGCCGCGGTGCTCTCCGCCCCCGCCGAGCAGCCCGCCCAGGAGCTCCACGCGGGGCTCGCCGAGAACGCCACCGATCTCGGCACGGCGTCGATGAACCTCGACCGGGCGTCCTCCCCGGCGTCGTTCGCCCCGGTCGCCGCTCCGACCACCGGCTCGGACATCGTGAACGCCCAGATCGTCGAGTCCCAGAAGCTCCCGGTGCCGGAGCAGGAGGTGCAGGACCCGTCGCTCGACGAGGGCACCCGCACCGTCGTCGACCCGGGCCGCGAGGGCGCCCGCAGCATCATCTGGCGGGTCACCTACGACCAGGGCCGCGAGGTCGCCCGCGAGCGCATCGGCGCCGGTCAGGACACCCCGGCCCTGCCGCGCGTGGTGAAGGTCGGCACCAAGAAGAAGGTCGAGGAGATCGTCGAGAAGGCCGGCGCGAAGGCGACGTCCTCGGCGCCCGCCGTCTCCAACGGCGCGACCTGGGACAAGCTCGCCAAGTGCGAGTCCGGCGGGAACTGGAGCATCAACACCGGCAACGGCTACCAGGGCGGGCTGCAGTTCAACAAGCAGACCTGGCAGGCCTACGGCGGCGGGCAGTACGCCCCGACCGCGGACAAGGCCTCCCGCGAGGAGCAGATCGCGGTCGCCGAGAAGGTTAAGGACGACCGGGGCGGGTACAGCGCCTGGCCGTCCTGCTCGTCCAAGCTCGGCCTGAGCTGATCCCGCACGCACCCCGCCCGGGGTGCCCCGCGAGAATGGTTCCGTGAGCGACCACGGGACCGACGGCGGCCGGAGCCGCAGCATCGACGCCGACGGCGACCGGAGCACCACCACCGCACGCCTGCTGGGCCCGGCCGACGTCCGGGTGCTGGCCGAGCGGCTCGGTCTGCGTCCCACCAAGAAGCTCGGTCAGAACTTCGTCCACGACGCCAACACGGTCCGCCGGATCGTGAAGTCCGCCGGCGTCGACGGTGACGACGTGGTCCTCGAGGTCGGCCCCGGGCTGGGGTCGCTCACCCTGGCGCTGCTGCCGGTCGCGGCCCGGGTGCACGTCGTCGAGATCGACCCGGTGCTGGCGGGGCTGCTGCCCGAGACCGTCGCCGAGCGTGCCCCCGGGCTGGCCGATCGCCTCACCGTGACCGGGGCCGACGCCATGCGGGTCGGCGCGGACCGGCTGGCGGCCGCCGCCGGGCCCGGGGCGTCGCCGCCCACCGCGATCGTCGCGAACCTGCCCTACAACGTCGCGGTGCCGGTGATCCTGCACCTGCTCGCCGAGCTGCCGTCGCTGCGGACCGGGCTGGTCATGGTGCAGGCCGAGGTCGCCGACCGGCTCGCGGCGGGACCCGGCTCGCGCGAGTACGGCGCCCCCAGCGCCAAGCTCGCCTGGTACGCGGCGGCCCGCCGCGCCGGGCCGGTGCCGCGCGCGGTGTTCTGGCCGGTCCCCGGCGTCGACTCCGGACTGCTGGCCTTCACCCGGCACGACCCGCCCGCCGACGCCGACCGGGCGGCGACCTTCGCGGTCGTCGACGCGGCGTTCGCCCAGCGTCGCAAGGTGCTGCGCGGGGCGCTGTCGGGCTGGGCGGGTTCGGCCGCGGCGGCCGAGCAGGCCCTGCGCGCCGCCGGCGTCGACCCCACCGCGCGCGCCGAGACCCTCGCGGTCCGACTTCGCCCGGATCGCCCGGAACCGCCCCGCAGGGGACCCTCCCGCCTGAACCGACCGGCCCCGGGGCAGCGCATGATGGCGTGGTGACACGGTCGAGGGAACAGGTGGTCAGCGCCGACGGGACGAGCCCGTGGCCCGCGTTGTGGGCCCTGGTGATCGGGTTCTTCATGATCCTGGTCGACGCCACGATCGTCACCGTCGCGACGCCCGCGCTGCTGACGTCGCTGGACGCCGACGTCAACTCCGTGGTCTGGGTGACCAGCGCCTACCTGCTCGCCTATGTCGTCCCGCTGCTGGTCACCGGCCGGCTGGGGGACCGGTTCGGGCCCAAGCGCGTCTACCTGTGCGGGCTCGCGGTCTTCACCCTGGCCTCGCTGTGGTGCGGGCTCACGTCGACCGTCGGCGCCCTGATCGTCGCGCGGATCGCCCAGGGGCTCGGCGCCGCGATGATGACGCCGCAGACCATGGCCGTCATCACCCGGACCTTCCCGGCGGCCCAGCGCGGACGCGCGATGAGCCTGTGGGGCGCCGTCGCCGGCGTCGCGACCCTCACCGGGCCGATCGTCGGCGGGCTCCTCGTCGGCGGCCTCGGCTGGGAGTGGATCTTCTTCGTGAACGTGCCGGTCGGGGTGATCGCCTTCGTCGCCGCGTGGCGGCTGGTCCCCTCGCTCGAGACCTCGCGCCGCCGGTTCGACGTGGTCGGCGTGGTGTTGTCCGCCGTGGGCATGTTCCTGCTGGTCTTCGGCATCCAGGAGGGGCAGAAGTTCGGCTGGAGCGTCGGCATCTGGGCGCTGATCGGCAGCGGGGTCGTCGTGCTGGTCGCGTTCGTGTGGTGGCAGCGGGTCACCACCAGCGAGCCGCTGGTCACGCTGCGCCTGTTCCGGGACCGGAACTTCTCGCTGGCCAACATCGCGATCTGCACCGTCGGCTTCGCGATCACCGCGCAGGGCTTCCCGCTGATGATCTACGCGCAGAGCGTGCGCGGCTTCACCCCCACCGAGGCGGCGCTGCTGCTCGCACCGCTGGCGATCTTCTCCGGCGCACTCGCCCCGTACACCGGGCGGTTGACCGACCGCGTCCACCCGCGGCTGATCGGCGGATTCGGGATGTCGACGTTCGTCATCGCGCTGGTCTGGCTGGCGGGGGTGATGGGCCCGGACACCCCGGTCTGGCAGCTGCTGCTGCCGCTCACCCTGCTCGGGATCTCCAACTCCTGCGTCTGGGCGCCGATCTCCACCAGCGCCACCCGCAACCTGCCGATGGACCAGGCCGGATCCGGGTCGGGCGTCTACAACACGACCCGTCAGGTCGGCGCGGTGCTCGGCAGCGCGGGCATCGCCGTGCTCATGGAGTCGCGGATCGCCGCGCTCGTCCCGGGCACGTCGACGACCGGCGGTTCCCCGGAGGTCGCCGCGGCCGGCGGGCCGCTGCCCGAGGCGCTGCGCGATCCCTTCGCGACGGCGATGGCCCAGTCGATGCTGTTGCCCGCGGCCGTGCTGGTCATCGGTGTCGTGGCCGTCGCCTGCTTCGCGACGCCGCGCCACCTGTCCGAGCGCCGTGCCGCCGCCGCGGAGCGTGCTGTCTCGGAGGACTCCCTCACCCGGTAGGCGCAGGCAGCACCGTCGTGCCACTCGCCGGGAACGGGCGTCGGCGTGGGCCGGGCGTCGGTCCTACCGGGTGCCGGTCGTACGGATTCGCTTACCCGGTAAGCGAGTTCGCAGGAGAGACGGTGTCGGTGTCGGGGGCGTCAGGTGGGGCGGTGGCCGGCCTCCCGGTCGTCGCGGGTGCCGGTCCTCCGAGTTCGCTTACCGGGTAAGCGAGTTCGCGGGAAAGGGGGTGCTCGTGGCGGGCCGGCCCGCCCCTGCCGCCTGGTCGGGGGCGCGTCGCCCGGAACCGGTGAGCCCGGCCACCCCGAGCGCCGGGCGGCGGCGGTCCGTCCCGTGCTGCCCGTAGGGTTGAGCAGTGCTGTCCGCCGTGCCGCGACCGGTCACCGTCCGGGTTCCCGCGAAGATCAACCTGCACCTCGCCGTGGGCGGGGTGCGGCCGGACGGCTTCCACGACCTGGTGACGGTCTTCCACGCCGTCAGCCTGTTCGACGAGATCTCGGTCGAGCCGGCGCAGGAGCCCGCGTTGGAGGTGCACGGCGACGGGGTGGCCGAGGTGCCGCTGGACGCCACCAACCTGGCCTGGCGGGCGGTCGAGCTGCTCGCGGAGCGGGCCGGGCGGGCCCCGGACGTGCGGGTGACCCTGCGCAAGGGCATCCCGGTCGCGGGTGGGATGGCGGGCGGCTCCGCCGACGCTGCGGGCACGCTCGTCGCGCTGTCGTCGCTGTGGCGGTTGGAGCTGGGCCGCGACGATCTGTCCGAGCTGGCCGCCGAGCTCGGATCGGACGTCACGTTCGGTCTGCACGGCGGCACCGCGCTCGGCACCGGCCGTGGCGAGAAGATCATCCCGGTGCTCGCCCGGCACCGGCTGCACTGGGTGATCGCGCTGGCCCGCGGTGGGCTGTCCACCCCGCGGTGTTCGCCGAGCTGGACCGGCTGCGTGGCGACGGCCCGATCACCGAGCGGCCGGTCGAGCCCGTCCTGGAGGCACTGTCCTCGGGCGACCCGCGCCGGCTCGCGCTGAACCTGGGCAACGACCTGCAGGTCGCCGCCGTCTCGACGGCCCCGGATCTGCGCCGCACCCTGCGCGCCGGGGTCAACGCCGGAGCGCTCGCCGGTCTGGTGTCCGGCTCCGGGCCGACGTGCGCGTTCCTGTGCGCCGACGCCGACTCCGCCGTCGAGGTGGCGACCGAGCTCGCCGGCATGGGGGTGTGCCGCACGGTGCGGGTCGCCCACGGCCCGGCCGGCGGCGCCCGCATCGTCGACACCTCGGAGACGGGCGGCGACCACCCCCCCGACCGCGGCGGCCCTCGAGCTCCGGCTCATGGCCCCCGGTCCGTGCCTGACCTTCCCAACGGTGGAGACGTAGTTGCCCGAGAACCTGCTCAACCTGGAGAACGTCACCGCGCACGTGCCCGGTGACGCCTCCCGCGTCCTGCTCGACGGCGTCTCGCTCGGCGTCGAGCGCGGCGACCGGATCGGCGTCGTCGGCCTCAACGGCGGCGGGAAGTCGACCCTGCTCGACGTGATCACCGGCGACCGCCCGGTCGAGGGCGGCCGGGTCAGCCGCCTCGGTGGCCTGCGGATGGCGCACCTGGTGCAGCACGACCGCTTCCCGGCCGGGTCGACGGTGCGTGACATCGTCCTCGCCGAGTACGGCGCCGACCACGAGTGGGCCGCCGACGCCCGGGTCCGCGACGTCCTCGACGGGCTCGCCATCTCCGACATCGAGCGGCCCACCGACGGCCTGTCCGGTGGCGAGAAGCGCCGGGTCGCGCTCGCCGCGGCGCTGATCGGGGAGCTCGACCTCGTCGTCCTCGACGAGCCCACCACCACCTCGACGTCGAGGGCATCGGCTGGCTCGCGACGCACCTGACGTCGCGGCGGATCGCACTCGTCGTCGTCACCCACGACCGCTGGTTCCTCGACACCGTCTGCACCCGCACCTGGGAGGTCGCGAACGGCCGGGTCGAGTCCTACACCGGTGGCTACGCGGACTGGGTCTATGCCCGGGCCGATCGCGGCAGGCAGGCCGACGCCGCCGAGCAGCGCCGCCGCAACCTGGCCCGCAAGGAGCTGGCCTGGCTGCGCCGTGGCCCGCCCGCCCGGACGTCGAAGCCCCGGTACCGGATCGAGGCCGCCGAGGCCCTGATCGCCGACGTGCCCGCGCCGCGCGACACCGTCGAGTTGATGGCGTTCGCGACCAACCGGCTCGGCCGCACCGTGCTGGAGCTGGAGGACGCGACCGTCTCCGTCGCCGGGCGCACCCTGCTCGCCGGCGTGACCTGGCGGCTCGGCCCGGGCGACCGGGTCGGCATCGTCGGGATCAACGGCTCCGGCAAGACGACGCTGCTGCGCGCCCTGTCCGGGGAACGCGCGCTCGACTCGGGCAGGCGCATCCAGGGCAGCACCGTGAAGATGGCGCAGCTGTCCCAGGAGCTCGTCGATCTGCCCGCCGAGATGCGCGTGCTGGAGGCCACCGAGGCCGTCGCCAAGTACGTGCGGTTCGGCAAGCAGGAGATGACCGCGTCGCAGGTGCTGGAGCGGCTCGGCTTCCCCGCGGCCCGCCAGTGGACCCCGGTCGGACGCCTGTCCGTGTGGCGAGCGACGGCGGCTGCAGCTGACCCGGCTGCTGATGGACGAGCCCAACGTCCTGCTGCTCGACGAGCCCACCAACGACCTCGACGTCGACACCCTCGCCGGGCTGGAGGACCTCCTCGACGGCTGGCCGGGCACGCTGGTGGTCGTCAGCCACGACCGGTATCTCACCGAGCGTGTCTGCGACCAGGTCGTCGCCCTGTTCGCGACGGCCGGCTCACCCCTGCCCGGCGGGATCGGTGAGTACCTGACCCGCCGCGCCGCCATGGGGCGCGTGGGCCGGCGGGGCGCACCGACCGCGCCGGTGCCGGCGGGAGCGCCCGTCGCGCAGGCGGCAGGGCCGAAGGCGAGCGCCGCGGAGCAGCGGGCCGCCCGCAAGGACGCCCAGCGCCTGGAGCGGCGGATGGGGCAGCTCACCGCGCAGGAGGAGAAGCTGCACGCCAAGCTCGCCGAGGCCGCGACCGAGCCCGGCCGGCTGATGGAGCTGGACCGGGAGCTGAAGGCCGTCGTCGCCGAGCGCGAGAGCGTCGAGCTGGAGTGGCTCGAGGCCGCCGAGCGCGCCGAGGGGTGAGGGGTCTCTCCTACCCTGGTAGGAGAGACCCCGGGTAAGAGATCGGTAGTTCGACCGATCCGCGGCCCCTGGCGTGCCGATACCGTCGTACTCGCGTCACGGCGGGCTGGGGAGCCTCGCCGGAGGCGCGGGGGGATGGACGGGCCGGTTCCGTCGCCACGGTCGGGGGGTGGCGACGGGACCGGGCCCGTGCCGACACCACCCGCAGCCCAGGGTCCGCGGCCGTCGCCGCGATGCCACGGTTCTCTGCCGTCGCCTCTCTGCCGCCGCCGCGGTGCCAGCGCCGTGCCAGCGCCGTGCCAGGGCCGTGTCAGCGCCCGGGCGCACGCTCGGCGGCATGAACACCCCCGCAATCGAGGTCGACGGCCTGGTCCGGACCTTCGGTGAGGTCCGCGCCGTCGACGGGATCTCCTTCTCCGCCGGGCGCGGACAGGTCCTGGGCCTGCTCGGCCCCAACGGCTCCGGCAAGACGACGACCGTCCGCATGCTGGCCACGCTGCTCCCGCCGTCGGCCGGCCGGGCCGCGGTGCTCGGCCGCGACGTCGTCGGCGACGCCGCCGGGGTCCGCTCCCTGATCGGCCTCACCGGCCAGTACGCCGCCGTCGACGAGGCCCTGACCGGCCGCGACAACCTCTACCTGATCGGCAGGCTGCTCGACCTGCCGCGGTCGGCCGCCCGGGCCCGCGCCGCCGAGCTGATCGACCGCTTCGGGCTCACCGACGCCGCCGGGCGCCGCGCCGGCACCTACTCCGGCGGCATGCGCCGCCGGCTCGACCTGGCAGCGAGCCTCGTCGGACGCCCCGAGGTGCTGTTCCTCGACGAGCCCACCACCGGGCTGGACCCGCTGCACCGCAACGAGGTGTGGGACGCCGTGCGGCGACTCGCCGAGGACGGTGTCACCGTCCTGCTCACCACCCAGTACCTGGAGGAGGCCGACCAGCTCGCGCACGACCTCGTCGTCCTGGACCACGGGCGGGTCATCGCCTCCGGCACGGCCGCCCAGCTGAAGTCCCGGGCGGCGGCCGACGCCTGCACGTCCGTGCCGAGCTGCCGCGCGAGGTGCCGCTGGTCGCCGCCGTCGTCGCCCAGGAGACCGGCGCCGAGCCGACGGTCGAGCCGTCCGGGGAGGTCACCGCGGCCGTCGCCGACCACGGCGCGCTGCGCGCGCACCGAGGACCGGCTGGTCGCCGAGGGCGTCGCCGTCGCCGAGATCGGCCTGCGGCTCCCCAGCCTCGACGACGTCTTCCTCTCCCTCACCGGCCACGCGGCCGAGACCACCTCCGGAGGCCCCCGATGACCGCCACCCTCGACACCCCGCCCACCACCCCAGCTCTCCGGCCGGGCGTCCACCTCGGCCCCGCTGCTGCCCTCGACGCTGCGGCACGGGCTGTCGCTGGCCCGCCGGGATCGTGAAGACGATCCACTCGCCGGAGGCACTGATCGACGTCACCCTGCAGCCGGTGATCTTCCTGCTGCTGTTCGTCTACGTCTTCGGCGGCGCGATCGCCGGCAACAGCACGGAGTACCTGCACTACGCCCTGCCCGGTGTGCTGCTCCAGACGGTGGTGTTCGCCTCCGCGGGCACCGGCGTGGGATTGGCCGAGGACCTCAAGACCGGGATCTTCGACCGCTTCCGCAGCCTGCCGATCTCCCGCGCCGCCCCACTGGTCGGTGCGATCGGCGCGGACCTCGTCCGCTACCTGACCTCCGGGGTGATCATGCTGGCGTTCGGGTTCGCGCTCGGCTACCGCACCCCGGCGGGTCCGCTCGGGATCCTGGCCGCGTTCGGGCTGGTCGTCGCGTTCGCGTTCGGCCTCTGCTGGGTGTTCACCGCACTCGCGATGGTCGTGAAGCAGCCCCGCTCGGTGCAGGGCCTGTCCGCGCTGATCATGCTGCCGCTGACCTTCGCCAGCTCGGTGTTCGTCCCGACGCAGACGATGCCCGGCTGGCTGCAGGGCTTCGTCGCGGTCAACCCGGTCTCGCGGACCGCGGACGCCGTGCGCGCCCTGCTCGACGGCGCGCCGGCGGGAGGCGCGGCGACGGTGTCGCTGCTGACCTCCGCGGGCCTGGTCGTGGTCTTCGCGCCGCTGGCCGTGGCGCTCTACCGGCGCCGCACCTGAGCGCTCACGGCACCGGGGGTGCGTCCCGGCTCCAGGCCCGGCCACGGTCGAGCGCAGCGTCGGCCGCGGCCGGGCCCAGCCGCGCGCGGACGCCCTCCAGCGTCGCCACGACCTCGGGCAGCCCCAGGTGCAGCGCCCCACGGCGGGCCAGGGCGACGCCGAGCAGCTCACCGGCCCGCTCCGCGTCCCCCGCGTCCAGGGCCCACCGGGCGGAGGTCTCGGCGACCACACCGAGGACCGGCCCGTCGTCGGCGGCGACGGCGGCCTTCCCGGCCTGCTCCAGCCGCTCGCGGGCCTCGTCCGGGCGGCCGAGGGCCATCAGTGCCGACGCGATGAGCGTGTGGGTCGCGGCCTCCGCTGGAACCGTCCGGGGCCGGGCAGGACCGGCACGTCGCACTCACGGAGCAGCTCCAGGGCCTCGTCCGGGTTCCCGAGCCGCAGCTCGACCTCGGCCCGTCCCCACCGCAGGCCGAAGCTCGCGCGGATGTCGTCGGGGATGTCCTGGGCGAAGGCCAGGCGCAGGTGCTCGCGGGCCACGATCTCGTCGCCGCGGCGGGCGGCGAGCCGGGCCAGCTGCAGGTGGAACTGCGGGACGTCGTCGGCGTTGCCGAGCTCCGCGGACAGCGCCACCGCCTCGGACCAGGCCCGGCGGGCGGCATCGGTGTCCCCGGCGTAGTCCTCCAGCTCGCCGAGTGCGAACGTCGTCATCCCGAGCCCGAAGCGGTCCCCGGCCCGGGCGAACAGGTCGCGTGCGGCCCGCAGCCGGACTCGCTGCACCCCGAGGTCGCCGGCGTTCTCGGCGTGCGCGGCGATGATCTGTGACGCCGCCGCCCGCAGCCAGGTGTCGCCGTCGCCGTCGGCGATGGCCGCGAGCGCGGAGCGGTCCCCCTCGCCGAACAGCAGCCCGGTGGGCGGGCGAGCTCGACCACCGGGTGCCGTGGTTCGGGCAGCTCCGGCCACAGCGCGACGACGGCGTCCAGCTCCGCCTGGGCGGCACCCTGATCGTCGCCGAACCCGATGTGGACCATCGCCCGGATCGTGCGGGTGAGCGCGACCGCGGCGGCCGGCGCGGCCGCCGGGAGCGTCGCGATCCGGTCGGACCAGGGTTTCAGCGAGCCGAGGTCGCCGCGGACCATCCAGCTCCAGGCCAGGGCCGCGAACAACCGGTGCGCCCGGGGGCCGTCGCCGGCGTCGACGGCGCGGTCCAGCGCGCGGACGGCCTCGCCCTCCACCCGCCGCACGACGGCGAGCTGGTCGAGCTGGTCACCGCCGCGCAGCCGCGGCTCCCCGGGCTCCAGCACCGCGAGCAGGTGGTCGGCGTGCGCCGCGGTCACGGCGTCGTGGTCCGGCGCGTCGGCCAGCCGCGCGGCCGCGTACTCGCGGATCGTCTCCAGCATCCGGTAGCGGGTCGCACCGTCCTCCGCCCCGTCCACCGGGACGACCAGCGACTTCTCCACCAGCGCCGGGAGCAGGTCGAACGCGTCGTCGCCGCAGACGGCCTCGACGGTGCCGGCGTCGACCGGGCCGGCGAACACCCCGAACCGGGTCGCGAGCGCACGCTCGGCGGGGGAGAGCAGATCCCAGCTCCAGTCGACGACCGCCCGCAGCGTCTGGTGGCGGGGCAGCACGGTCCGGGCACCGGACACCAGCAACCGGAAGCGGTCGGCGAGCCGGTCGGCGATCTCGGCCGGGCTCATGCTGCGCACCCGGGCCGCCGCGAGCTCGATGGGCAGCGGCTGACCGTCGAGACGACGGCAGATCTCGGCGACGGCCGGGGCGTGGTCGGCCGGGTCGAAGTCCGGCCGGACGGCGACGGCGCGCTCGGCGAACAGCCGCGTCGCCTGCGCCGGATCCAGCGACCCGAGCGGGTGCAGGATCTCGCCCGGTACGCCGAGGGGCTCCCGGCTGGTCGTCAGCACCCGCAGCCCGGGAAGCCGGGCGAGCAGCTCGTGGACCAGGCCCGCGACGTCGTCGACCAGGTGCTCGCAGTTGTCCAGCAGCAGCACCAGCTCGCGACCGGTCAGCGAGGACACCAGCCGCGCCAGGGCGTCCGGCCCGTCCCGGTCCGCGACCGACAGCTCCGGCCCGCCGACGGCGTGCAGCGCGGCCGGAACGACCTGGTCCCCGCCGGTCAGCGCGGCCAGCTCGACCACGGCGACGGCCGGGCCGACGTCGCGGACGGCCTCCTGCGACAGGCGGGTCTTCCCGGCCCCGCCCGGCCCGACCACGGTGACCAGCCGCGCCGAGCCGAGCAGCGACCGTACCCGGGCCAGGTCCGTCTCGCGGCCGACGAACGAGGTGAGCGCCACCGGCCGGGGCCGGTCCGGCGGGGGAGCCGGTCGCCGTACGGGGATCGCGGTGGCGGGCGGGTCGTCGCGCAGCAGCTCGGTGCGGGTCCGCAGCAGCTCCGGGCCCGGGTCGACGCCGAGCTCCTCGGCCAGCGCGGCCCGGGTCCGGTCCAGCACGGTCAGCGCGTCGGCCCGCCGCCCGGACCCGTGCAGCCCGCGGGCGAGCGCGACGGCGGTGGTCTCCCGCAGCGGCTGCTCGGCGAGGACCGCGGTCAGCGCGTCCAGACCCGCGGTGGGGGTCCCTGCCGCGAGCCCGCGGGCGGCCAGCTCCTCGGCGGCGCCCGCGCGGGCGTCGGCGAGCCGGGTGGCGGCCGGCCGGTGAACGCGAGCCCGTTCAGCCCGCCCAGCGGCGGACCGTGCCACAGGCCCAGGGCCTCGGTGAGCAGGGCGCCGGCGCGGCCGTCGTCGGGCTCGGCCGCAGCGGCCCGGCGGAGCGCGGCGAACCGCAGCGCGTCGACCTCGTCCGGGTCGACGGCGAGCAGGTAGCCGCCGGTCGCGGTCCGCACCCGATCGGCGCCGATCGCGCGGCGCAGCCGGGTCGCCAGCGACTGGAGCGCGTTCGCCGTCGACGGTGGGTCGTCGCCCCACAGCGCGTCGACCAGCGTCGCGGTGTCGACGGGGTGCCCGGCGTCGAGCGCGAGCCGGGCGAGCAGGCCCCGTACCCGGGCACCGGCGGGCAGCAGGTCGCGCCCGTCGGTGTCGGTGACGGAGACGGGGCCGAGCAGCCGGATCGACATCACCGGCCATTCTGCCCCGCGACGGCTACCGGTTTCGGCCGACCGTGGTCAGCCCGACCGCCGGACCACCTGCGCCAGCTCGTCGAGCTTCGTGAGGGTCTCGGACTCCGGCAGGGTTGGGAGCAGGAAGGTGCCCCGCTCGACGCCTGCCTCGGCGTACCCGGCGACGACGTCGGGGTCGGGCTTCCCGCCGAACACCGTCGTCGGCACGTCCGGCTTGCCACGCTCGGCCAGGTCGGCGCGGACCCGGCGGATCTCGTCGACGGAGGTGTGGGAGCGCGGCAGCCAGGCGTCGCCGACCTCGGCGAGCCGGTTCAGCGCGGCCTCGCTCTCGCCGCCCAGGTAGATCGGCGGGGTCCGGACCGGCTTCGGCCAGCAGTACGAGCGCGCGATGTCGACGTGCTCGCCGTGGAACTCGGCCTCGTCCTCGGTCCACAGTGCTCGCAGCGCGTGGAGCTGCTCGGTCATGAGCGGCCCGCGGACCCGGGGGTCGACGCCGTGGTTGCGCATCTCCTCGCGGTTCCACCCGGCCCCGACGCCGAACAGCAGCCGTCCACCGGACACCAGGTCCAGGCTCGCGGTCTGCTTGGCGGTGTGTGGATGACGTCGCGCTGGGGCAGCAGCGCGATGCCGGTGCCGAGGAGCAGGTCGGTGGTCGTCCCGGCCATCGCGGTGAGCGCGGCGAACGGGTCGAGCGTGCGGTAGTAGACCCGCGGCAGGTCACCCCCGCCGGGGTAGGGGGACTCGCGGCTGGTGGGGATGTGCGAGTGCTCGGCGAGGAACACCGAGTCGAAGCCGCGCTCCTCCAGCGCACGGCCCAGCGGTCCGGGGCGGATGCCCTCGTCGGTCACGAACGTGGCGATGCCGAGCTTCATGACCGCGGGTACCCGCCCGGCGCGGCCCGCACGCGGGGCGCGCGCCTCAGCCCGACGACACGGCAGGCGGACCGCTCCCGCCGAGCCGGGCGGAGAGCTCGTCGGACGCCTCGCGGAGCATCGGGACGAACCCGACGAGCTCGTCGCGCCCGGCCCGCACGGCCGGCACCGACACCGACAGCGCGGCGACCGCACCGTGTGGTCGAAGACCGGCACGGCCACGGCCACGACCCGGGGACGCGCTCCTCCAGCGAGATCGCGTAGCCGTCGTGGCGCACCTGCTCGATCTGCCTGTCCAGCCGTTCCTGCGCGGACGGGTCCCCGGCGAGCCGGCCGCGGGCCGCGGCGAGCCGGCCGGGGTCGACGTGGGCGAGCAGCGCCTTGCCGGGCGCGCCTTCGTGTGGGGGCCGCGGAGCACCGAGGTCGGTGTAGATGCGGCGCAGCGGTTGCTGGGACTCCACCTGGGCGATGGTCCGGCGGCTGGGCTCGGCGTCGAGCACGTGCAGCCCGACGGTCTCGCCGGTCCGGTCGCGGAGCCTCGTCATGATCGGGACGGCCTGTGACTCCAGCGACAGCTGCTCGCGGGCGACCTCGCCGAGTCCGAGCAGCCTCGGGCCGAGGGAGTAGGCGGTCGACCCCGGCGCCTGGGCCATGAAGCCGTGGCTGGCGAGCGCGCTCACCAGGCGGTGGGTCGTGCCCCGGGTCAGTCCCGTGAGCCGGGCGATCTCGGTGATCCCGGCGATCGGCCGGGCACGGGAGAAGACGGACAGGATCGCGACGGCCCGGTCGATCGACTGGACCCCGCCCCCGGTGGCCTGCTCCCCGGCGTCGTCGCGTCGTGCCTCCACGGTGCCGGAGCTTAACGACGTCCCGCAGGGCCGACCGTTGCCCGGGCGCCCACCCGTCGTCTACGGTGCCCGTATTACGAGACATCGTTCCGGAAGGTGGGCACTATGGCAGTGCAGTCAGGGCCTCGCGCCGATGCGGCGGAGGCACCCGAGGCGGACCGGTCGACCGGGACCAGCCGTTTCGACACCGTGCGCGCCCGGATCGGGCTGCCCGTCGGGCCGCTCGGGTTCCTCGCGGTCCTCCTGCTCGCGGACGGGCTCGTCTGGCCCCAGCGGGCACTCGCGGCGGTGTTCGTGCTGGTCATGGTCTGGTGGGTCACCGAGGCGCTGCCGCTGGCGGTGACGGCCGTCTTCGCTGTCCTGCTGTGCGTCTTCCTCGGCGTCGCCGACGAGGAGACCGTGCTCGGGGCCTTCGGGACCGACACGATCTTCGTGTTCCTCGGCGGCTTCGTGATCGCCCGGGCGATGAGCGTGCACGGGCTCGACCGCCGGATCGCCCTCCGTGCGCTCTCGGTCCCGGGCATCGCCGGGTCCCCGGTGCGGACCATGATCGCGTTCGGCGTGCTGGCGGCGGCGATCTCGGCGTTCGTGTCCAACACCGCGACGGTGGCGATGCTGCTGCCGATCGGGATCGGCATCGTCCGCTCGGTGAGCACGGTCAGCACCCGCGAGGGCGGCCCGGACCTGTCGCGCTCGCGCTGGGCGACGTCGGTGATGCTGATGATCGCCTACGGGGCGTCGATCGGGGGTCTCATCACGCCGGTGGGTGCGCCGCACCAGCTGATCGGCCGCGACCTGATCGAGTCGCAGACCGGCCGCACCATCGGCTTCGTCGAGTGGGTGACGATGTTCCTGCCCATCGTGCTGGTCATGTTCGTGGTGCTGGCCGTGCTGTTGCTCCTGCTCAACCGGCCCGAGGTCACCCGGCTGGAGGGCGCCGCCGAGTTCGTCGCGAGCAGCGGGCGTCGCTGGGCGGTGTGACCCGCGGGGAGAAGAACACCGTCGTCGCGTTCCTCGTCGCCGTCGTGCTCTGGACCACCCCGGGTGTCCTCGGGGCCGTGATCGGCGAGGACACCGCGCCCGTGCTCTGGCTCACCGAGCACGTGACCGAGGGGGTCGCGGCCGTCTTCGCGGCCACCCTGCTGTTCCTCCTGCCGGCGCGGTCGCGCACGGTGGTGGCCTCGTCCCGACGCTCACCTGGGCCGAGGCGGTGAAGATCGACTGGGGCGTGATCCTGCTCTTCGGCGCCGGCACCGTGCTCGGGTCGATGTCCTCGGAGACCGGCCTCGCGCGGACCTTCGGCGACGGCATCGCCACCGGGCTCGGGGTGTCGTCGCTGGTGGCGGTGACGGTGCTGGCGGCCGTCATGGCCCTGCTGGTGTCCGAGACGACCAGCAACACCGCGAGCGCCGGGATCGTCGTGCCGATCGTGGTCCCGATCGCGGTCGCCATCGGCGTCGACCCGCTGATCCCGGGCTCGTCGCGACCGCGGCGGCCGGGTACGGGTTCATGCTCCCGGTCTCGACCCCGCCCAACGCCATCGTCTACGGCTCCGGCCTCGTCCCCCTCACGAAGATGATCCGCAGCGGCGTCGTCTTCGACATCGTCGGCGTGGCGGTGCTCGTCGTCGGAGTCCTGCTCATGGCCCCGCTGGTCGGACTGTGACCGGCCGCCCCACCCCGCACCCCACGACCCAGGAGAGAACCGTGTCCCACCCCCTGCAGACCCTCGTCCGGCGGATCCTCGACCGGACCGGTCCGCTGCCGGACGAGGTGCTCGCCGCCGCCCGGCGCACCGTCGCCAACGTCGTCGCCACCGCCGTCGGCGCGGCCGGCGCCCCGGCCGTGGACGCGGTCGTCGCGGCGTCCACCGCGATGGCGCCGGGCGGCGCCGCGGTCGTCCCCGGCCGTCCCGAGCGGCTCCACCCGCTCGACGCCGCCCTGGCCACCGGGCTCGCCGCGCACCTCGACGACTTCGACGACACCCACCTGCGCACCGTGATCCACCCCGGCGCCGTCGAGCTGGCGACGCTGGTCGCCCTGCAGGACGGGCCGGCAGCCGGCGACGCCGACGAGGTGCTCACCGCCGTCGCCTGGGGCGTCGAGGCGCAGCTGCGGCTGGGCAACGCGATCTCGCCCGAGCACTACGACGCCGGCTGGCACATCACCGGCACCTGCGGCCCGGTCGGCGCCGCGGTCACGGCGGGCCTGCTGCGGGGGCTCGACGCGGACCGCCTCGCCGTCGCGGTGGCGCTCGCGGCGGGCGGCCCCGTCGGCAACCGGGAGGGCTTCGGGTCGATGACCAAGCCGTTCCACCCGGGCAGGCGGCCGTCGTCGGGCTGCGTGCGGTGCAGGCCGCCCTCGACGACGCACCGTGGCCGGGTGACGTCCTCACCGGCCCGGCGGGACTCGCGACCCGGCTCGTCGCCGGGGTGTTCCGGCCCGGCGAGCTCCTCGACGACCTCGGCACCCGGTGGGAGCTGTGCGCGAACACCTTCAAGCCCTACCCCTGCGGCATCGTGACCCACCCGGCGATCGAGGCCGCCGAGGCCCTGCACGCCGGGCTCCCGGGCGGCGACACCCGAGCGATCGAGGAGATCGAGCTCGTCTGCCACCCGCTCGTCCCCGAGCTCACCGGCAACCCCGACCCCGCCGACGGGCTGCAGGCCCGCTTCTCCACCGCGCACGGCATCGCGGCCGGTCTCCTCCTCGGGCAGGTCGGCCTCCCCGCCTACGCCGACGACCTGGTGCGCAGCGACGAGGCCGTCCGGCTCCGCTCGCTGGTCCGCTTCGACGCCGTCGACGACTGCGCCCGCGACGCCGCCCGCCTGCGGATCCGGATCGGGGACGCATGGCGCCACCACGACGTCGAGCACGTCCGGGGGAGCCTGGCCCGCCCGATGACCGACGACGACCTGGCGGCGAAGGCCAGGGCGCTGGTCGAGCCGGTTCTGCCCGGGCGCGCCGCGGAGCTGGAGCGGGCGTGCGGGGCCACCGGCCCGGCTGGGTGCCCGCGCTGCTGGCCGCGACCACGCCCGACCGGGAGCTGCCCCGCCGGGCACCGGAGTCCGTGGTCCCGGTCGTCGGGGCCGACCCGGCGCTGGCGCAGCTCGTCGCGGAGCGCGCGGTCCGGCCCGGTCCGCGGGCCGCGGAGCTGCTGGGTCACCTGGCCGACCGGGGACGGTCCGCCCTGGACGACACCCGCACGAGGCCGACCCGCGCCGCCGGGCCCTGGTGGTAGCGCGTGCGCTGGGGAGCGAGCACGACCCGGCGGTCACCGCGGCGGTGGCCGCCGCCCTGGCCTGCGGGGACGGCACCGACGCGGTGGCGCCCGCCGTCGCCGGGGCCGGCGTCGCCCTCGACCTGGCGCGGGTGCTGGAGGTGCCCTCCCGCGCGGTCGTCCGGGTGGCCGCGGCGCTGGCCGCCGCCGTCGCGGCGGGCTCGTCGCCCCGGGTGGTGCTGCACGCCCTGGGGCTGTCCGCCACCCAGGTCACCGGGGTGGCGGGCGACGCCGGGGGCGACGCGCTGCACGCACGGTCCCAGGCCGACGCGGTGGTCGACGGCGTCGCCGCGGCCAGGCTGGCCGCGGCCGGGGTCACCGGCCCGGCGCAGCCGTTGCACGGCAGGCGCGGCGTGCTCGCCCTGCTGGGCGCCGGGGACGCGGGGCGGTGGGAGGCGACCGCGGCGACCGCGTCGGCGGCGCTGGAGGCGGCGGCGTCGCCGGTCGCGGCCCCGCTGTGACGGGTCCGGGCGCGGCTCTCAGCCGCGCCCGCCCAGCCGCGCCAGCAGCAGCGCCTCGGCCAGCACCCCGCGCCCGAACATGCCCAGGTGCAGGCTCTCGTCGATCCCGTGCCAGCGGCTGGCCGGGTCCCCGACGCCGGTGACCAGCACCGCCGCGCCCGGGAACGTCCTGGCGAACTCGGCGATGAACGGGATGGACCCGCCGATGCCGGTCTCGACCGCGTCGTTGCCGTAGGCGGCCGAGAACGCGGCTCGGGCGTGGTCGTAGACCTCACCGGTCGAGGACAGGCTGAACGGCTCCGCGACCCCGCCGCCGGGGTCACCGACACGTGCGCGCCCCACGGCACGTTGCGCTCCAGGTGCCCGGCGAGGGCCTGCTGTGCCTCGCGGGCGTCCTGGCCGGGGGCCAGCCGCATGCTGACCATCGCCCGGGCCCGGGGGAGCAGCACGTTGGAGGCCTCGGCGACCTTCGGCGCGTCGATCCCCAGCACCGCGACGGCGGGGGCGTGGTTCACCCGGTCCGGGATCGAGCCGGTGCCGAGCAGCTCGACACCGTCGAGCAGGCCGGCGTCGGAACGGTAGGTGGCCTCGTCCGGGTCGGGGGCGTCGGAGCTGCCGCGCACCAGGCCGGGGACGGCGACCTCGCCCTTGTCGTCGTGCAGGGTGGCCAGGGTGCGGCACAGCGCGGTGAGCGCGTCGCCGATCGGGCCGCCGTAGACACCGGAGTGCACCGGTCGTTCCAGCATCGACACCTCGACGACGACGTCGACCAGGCCGCGCAGGCTCGTGGTCAGTGCCGGGACGTCGACGGCCGGGTTCGCGGCGTCGGCGATCACGATGACGTCGGCGGCGAGCTTCGCGTGGTGCTCGGCGAGCAGCGCGGTCAGGGTGGGGGAGCCGGACTCCTCCTCGCCCTCGATGAACAGCACGACCCCGACCGGGGGCTTCCCGTCGTAGGCGCGCAGCACGGCGAGGTGGGTCATCACGCCGGCCTTGTCGTCGGCGTCGCCGCGACCGTAGAGCCGGCCGTCGCGCTCGGTCGGGGTGAACGGCGGGCTGGTCCACTCGTCGTCGCCGCCGGTGGGCTGCACGTCGTGGTGGGCGTAGAGCATGACCGTGGGCGCGCCCTCGGGTGCTGGCCAGTGCGCGACGACGGCCGGGGCCCCGCCGTCGGCGGACAGGATTCGACCGATGGCGGCACCGGCGTCACGGGCCAGCGCGGCGACCGCGTCCGCCGAGCGCCGGGTGTCCTCGGCGTGCGCCGGGTCGGCCCAGATGCTCGGGATGCGGACCAGCGCCTCGAGATCCGTGCGCGCGCCCGGCAGGACGGCGTCGACGGCAGCGGAGAGCGCTGCGGGAGCGGGGTCGGTCTGCGGCTCGGCCATGCGTTCGGATGCTACGCGGGCCCGGCGGGGCCGCACCGGTCGCCGATCGTGCCGCCACGCACGGGCGGTTCGTCGCTACATTCGGGCGCATGTCCCGATTCCTGGCGACGTTGCTGGAGTCCGCGACCGGTCCCGACGGGTCCGCCCGCGGGATGACGACGGGGGAGCCGCGCGAACCCGTGCGGCGTTCCTGGGCGGAGGTGCACGGGACGGCCCGCGGGATCGCGGACGCCCTGCGACGCCCCGGCGACGACGGTGGCCCGGCCCTCCCGTTCGGCGGCGCGGTCGGGGTGCTGGCCGGGGAGCCCGCGGCGATCGCCCCGGCCGCGCAGGCGGTGTGGCTGTGCGGCGGCAGCGTGACGATGCTGCACCAGCCGACCCCGCGCACCGATCTGGCCGAGTGGGCCGCCGACACCGTCGCCACGCTGACGATGATCGACGCCGCGATGGTGCTGCTCGGCCCGCCCTTCGACGCCCTCGCCCCGGTCCTGACCGAGCGCGGCATCCCGTTCGGGATGCTCGACTCGCTGACCGGCGACCCGGCGGCGTTCGTCGCGGACGCGCCGCCGTCGCCGACGAGGGCGACACCGCGTTGCTGCAGCTCACGAGCGGTTCCACCGCGGCCCCGAAGGCCGTGCGGATCACCCACGCGAACCTGCACGCCAACATCGGGGCGATGGTGACCGCGTCGGCGCTGGACGTCGCGACCGACCGGATGGTGTCGTGGCTGCCGCTGTTCCACGACATGGGCATGGTCGGGTTCCTGACCGTCCCGATGACGGTCGGGCTGGACTGGTCACCGTCACACCCGCGGACTTCCTGGGTCGCCCGCGACTGTGGGCCGAGCTGATCTCGTCCTACGGCGGCACCGTCACCGCGGCCCCGAACTTCGCCTACGCCGTGCTGGCCCGCCAGCTCGCCCGGGTCGACGACGGCGCGCTCGACCTGTCCACGTTGCGCATCGCCCTCAACGGCGCCGAGCCGGTCGACCCGGCCGCGGTCGCGGCGTTCACCGACGCCGGCGCCCGCTTCGGGCTCCGGCCGGAGTCGGTGCTCTGCGCCTACGGGATGGCCGAGACCGCGCTCGGGGTGTCCTTCGCGCCCGTCCACACCGGACTGACAGGTCGACCGGGTCGACGCCGAGTCGCTGGAGGCGCACCGGCGTGCCGAGCCCGCGGGCGCCGGTCCGGTGCGGGAGTTCCCCGAGCTCGGACCGCCGCTGCCCGGGATCGAGGTGAAGGTCGTCGGCAGCGGTGGTCGCGTGCTGGGACCCCGGGAGGTCGGGGTCCTGCACCTGCGCGGCGACGCCGTGACACCCGGCTACCTCACCGTCGACGGCCCGGTGCCCACCCAGGACCGGGACGGCTGGTTCGACACCGGCGACGAGGGCTACCTGACACCCGAGGGCGCCGTCGTCGTGTGCGGCCGCACCAAGGACGTGATCATCATGGGGGGCGCAACATCTACCCGACCGACATCGAACGGGCCGCCGGTGCGGCCGAGGGCGTGCGCGCGGGCAACGTCGTCGCGGTCCGGATGGCCGCGGGGCAGGGGCGGCACCGGGAGTCGTTCGCCGTCGCCGTCGAGGCCCGTGGGGACACCGATGCCGACACCGTGCGCGGGATCCGCGACGACGTGATCCGCCGTGTCGTCTCCGCGGTGGGGGTGCGACCCGCCGAGGTCGCGGTCCTGGCCCGGGGAGCCTGCCCAAGACCCCGTCCGGGAAGCTCCGCCGCGCCGCGACGGCGGACCTGCTCACCGCCCGTCCGCTGACCCGGACGCACGAGAGCCCCGATCCCATCGGGACCGGGGCTCTCGTGGAGGACGGCTCAGCCCGACAGCGGGTGGAACCGGTTCTGCGCCGGCTCCAGGCCCTCGGACAGCAGGGCCTCGGCGGCGTCCGCGGCGAGGTCCAGCCGAGGTCGAGCTCCTTGTTCTCCACACCGGAGAACCGCTTGAGCACGTAGTCCGCCGGGTCCTGACGACCCGGTGGCCGACCGATGCCGAACCGCACGCGCAGGTAGTCCTTCGTGCCGAGCGCCTTGCTGATCGAGCGCAGGCCGTTGTGCCCGCCCTCGCCGCCGCCGCGCTTGAGGCGGATCACGCCGAAGTCGAGGTCCAGCTCGTCGTGGACGACGATCACCTCGGTCGGCGGGATCGAGAAGTACTGCACCAGCCCGGCGACCGGGCCCCCGGAGAGGTTCATGTACGTCCGGGGGACGGCCACGGTCACCGGGCGACCGGCCAGCCGGCCCTGCGCGATGTCGGCGTTCGACCGCTTGTGCGCGGAGAACCGGCCGGCGCCGGCCCGCGTCGCCAGCAGCGCGGCGACGCGGGTACCGACGTTGTGCCGGGTGCCCTCGTACTCCGGACCGGGGTTCCCGAGTCCGACGACGAGGGCCGGCCCCGGCACGGGGCTCACTTGTCGGAGGACTCGGAGTCGCCCTCGGAGTCCGCGGAGCCCTCGGCGGAGTCGCTCTCGCCCTCGGCGGCCTGCTCCTCGTCCGACGGCTCCTCGACCACGCCGGCACCCTCGGTGTCGACCTCGGCCTCGAGGTCCTCCTCGGTCGGGGCCGCGACGACCTGCACGACGAGGTACTCCTCGTCGGTGCGCAGCTCGACGCCGCCGGGGAGCTTCAGGTCCTTGGCGAAGTACTGGGTGCCGATCTCGGCGTCCTCGACGGAGATCTCGATGTTCTCCGGGATGTTCAGCACGTCGGCCTCGACCAGGACGGTGTTGAGGTCCTGGGTGACCAGCGAGCCGGGGGCGGCCTCACCGGTGACGACGACGTCGAGCTCGAGCTCGACCTTCTCGCCACGCTTGATGACGAGCAGGTCGACGTGCTCGATGTAGGGGCGCAGCGGTGTGCACGACCACGGTCTTGGTCAGCGCGAGCTGCGGCTGCGCACCGTCGACGTCGAGCTCCAGCACGGCGTTGCGGCCCTGCTCGCGGACGACCGCGGCGAACTGCAGCGACGGCAGCGACAGGTGGACGGGGTCGGTCCCGTGGCCGTAGAGGACGGCGGGGGATCTTGCCGGCACGACGGGTGCGACGGGCGGCGCCCTTGCCGAACTCGGTCCGGGTCTCGGCGGGAATACGGGTCTGGGCCACGGCTGCTTGCTCCTCGAAAGACGTTCTGCGACAGGTGCGCGCGGCGAGGAGCCGACCGGGATCGGCCCACGTCGATCACGGCGGGTCTAGGTGCACCCGCCCTCGCGCGGAGATGCCGAGAAGAGTACGCCAGGCCCGTGTGGCGTCCCGGGGTCAGCCCCCGCGACGACCACGGGCCCCGCTGGTCAGGCCACCGAGTGGGGGACTCCCGGACCCGGGTCGATGCGGTGTGGGCCGTTCTTGCCGGGCTTGACGTCGAAGTCGAAGATCCCGGTCGGGAGGTAGACCGTGGAGCAGGAGTTCGGGATGTCGACGACGCCGGAGAGCCTGCCCTCGATCGGTGCGGCCCCGAGGATCATGTAGGCCTGGATCGGGGAGTAGCCGAAGTTCGTCAGGTAGTCGATCGCGTGCAGGCAGGCCCGCTGGTAGGACAGGTGCGAGTCGAGGTAGCGCTGCTCGCCGTCGAGGGTGACCGAGGTGCCGGAGAACGCGATCCACTCGCTGTACTGCGGGTCGGTGTTGCCGGGCACGAAGATCGCGTTCTCGCTCACGCCGTAGGTCGCCATCCCGCCCTTGATGACGTCGACGTGCAGGTCGATGAAGCCGCCCATCTCGATGGCGCCGCAGAAAGTGATCTCACCGTCGCCCTGGGAGAAGTGCAGGTCGCCCATCGACAGGTTCGCGCCGTCGACGAACACCGGGTAGAAGACCCGGCTGCCCTTGGTGAGGTTCTTGATGTCCTGGTTGCCGCCGTTCTCCCGGGGCGGTGCGGTGCGCGCGGCCTCCGCGGCGGCCGGTCGAAGTCGGCTCCGGTCAACGAGCCGAGGATCGCCGAGCCGGGGTTGGGCGGCAGGGCCAGCGGCGGCACCCGGTCCGGGTCGGTGTCGATCAGCGCCTGCTCGCGGGCGTTCCAGCGGCCGAGCAGCTCGGGCGAGGGCGCGGTCCCCATCAGTCCGGGGTGGACGATCCCGGTGAACGACACCCCCGGGACGTGCCGGGAGGTGGCCGTCCCGCCCCGGAAGTCCCAGATGACCTTGTAGGCGTCGGGGAACTGCTCGGTGAGGAAGCCGCCGCCGTTGCGGGTGGCGAACACGCCGGTGTAGCCCCAGCCCTGCCCGGCCAGCGGTCCGGAGTCCTCCTGGGGGATCGGGCCGACGTCGAGGATGTCGACGATCAGCAGGTCACCCGGCTGAGCCCCCTCGACGGCGATCGGCCCGGACAGCACGTGCACCCGTCGAGCGGGGCGTCGAGGATGTCGTCGGCGGAGTCGTCGTTGTGGATGGCGCCGTCGAACCACTCGCGGCAGTCGACGCGGAAGGTGTCCCCGGGCTTGACGTGGACCTGCGCCGGGATGTCGGGGTGCCATCGGTTGTGGCCGGTCAGCTGCTGGTCGGTGAAGGACCTGGTGCTGTCGAGGGGGAAGACGTTCCTGGGCATCGGGCACTCCGGGGTCGGTGCGGACGCGGGCGGGGCGGTCAGGGTCGCGGCAGGCCGCGGGTGGCGGGGTGCAGCGGTGGCCCGCCGGGGCGCAGCGGGCGCGGCGGCGGGCGGAGACGACCTGGGGCTCGTGGGCCGTCGCCGTCGTGCGGTCGATCAGGGCGCCGCGGCCGCGGTCGGCGAGGCCGAGCATCGGCGCGGTGATGACGCGCGGGGACGCCTCCCCGCAGGTGGGGCAGCGCGCCGTCGCGGGGGCGCTGCCGATCGGGTGCCGTTCCTCGACGGGGCCGTCGGCCCCGCACCGGTAGACGTAGAGCGCCACGGTCGTACCTCCCGGCACGTCGGGCGACCCGACATGCATCCGAGGAAATAGTTTCCTGGGAAAGTACGACCGACGGGCCGGGGTGTCAACGCGGGCGTCAGAGTTGCTCGACGACGTCCCACGCCACCCCGTCGGCGACGGCGAGGAACACCTGCTGGCGCAGGTGCCGGCCGTGCACCTCGACGGTCCCGCGCGGGCTCTCGTAGGCCAGCCCCTCGGCGACCGCGGTCATCGCCGGCACCTCCGGCGACCCGGCCCGGCGCATGAGCTCGGTCAGCAGCCGGACCCCCTCGTAGCAGGACTCGCCGAGGCTGTTGAGCACCGGTGCGTCCGGGCCGAAGCGGTGGGCGTGCGCGGCCGCGAAGTCCAACCCCGACGCCGTCGCCAGGTCCTCGAAGTAGCCGGCCGAGGTGAGCAGGCCGCGGGTGTTCTCCGGGCCCGAGGCGAGCAGCACGTTCTCCTCGATCAGCGAGCTGAAGCGCAGGATCTCCCGGTCCAACCCGACGGCGCCGAAGGCCCGGTTGAACTCGACGGCGTCGTTGCCGATCAGGAGCATCAGGACCGCGTCGCAGCCGCTCGCCTCGACCCGGTGCAGCACACGGGAGAAGTCCTCGGTGCCGAGCGGGACGTACATCTCGTCGCAGACCGTCCCGCCGATCCGGCGCAGGTGCTCGGTCGCGACCCGCGCGGACCGGCGGGGCCACACGTAGTCGTCGCCGACGATCGTCCAGCGGCGCACCCCGCGGCCTCGGCGAACCAGCTCAGCGACGGGCCCAGCTGCAGGTCCGGGGTCTCCCCGGTCAGGAACAGCCCCGGCCGCTGCTCGCCGCCCTCGTACAGCGCGGTGTAGGCGTAGGGCACGCGCCCGCGGATCCGGGGTGCGACGGCCTCGCGGACCGCCGAGATGTGCCAGCCGGTGACCGCGTCCACGGCCCCCGCGCTGACCAGTGCGTCGAGCTCCGCGGCGACGACGGCGGGTGGCGCACCGCCGTCGACCGGCACCAGGTTCAGCTCCCGGCCGAGCACCCCGCCCGCGGCGTTGACCTCCTCGGCCGCGAGTGTCGCGCAGGACTCGCACGACGGGCCGAAGATGCCGGCCGGACCCTGGAGCGGGACGACCAGCGCCACGTTGAGCACCTCGCTCCCGCGCGCCGGCACCGCCGTCGCGCGCCCGGGGGCCGGGGTCGGAGTCATGCAGGTGACGCTATCCATCGTGGCCTGGCCCACCCACCCCCTCGGGCGAAAACGTCCGGTTACGATGCGCTCATGGCGGAGCCCGCGGAGCACGTGCGGCCGTCCGGGGACGAGTCGCTGCGGCTGCTCTGCGCGGTGGGCCGGGCCTGGACCAGGAGCTCGACGACGCGCTGCAGGCCTGTGGCTCCGAGGTCGAGCAGTGGCGGGTCCTGGGCTTCGTGGCGCGGGGCGGCGCGACGATGAGCGCGCTCGCCGAGCACGCACTGCTGCTGGCGCCGCGGGCGACCAAGCTCGTGGACCGGATGACCGCGGCGAACCTCGTGCACCGCAGGCCGGACGCCGTCGACCGGCGCCGGGTGCTGGTCGTCGCCACCGAGCGGGGCCGCGCGGCGCTCGCGGAGTGGGACGCGGCGGCGGCCGGTGTGCTGGAGCGCTACCGGGACCTGCTGGGCCCCGACGCCGCCCTGTTCGACGACGTCCTGGGCCGCCTGCAGGGCGCGACCGGTCGGCCCGGTGCGCCGGGGCAGGCCGGGCTCGTCGCGACCGAGCGCTGACCCGGACGACCGACGGCGCCCCACCCGGAGGCGGAGCGCCGTCGGCGGACGTGCGGGGTGCTCAGGCGTTGCCGTCGAACAGGCTCGTGACCGAGCCGTCCTCGAACACCTGGTGGATCGCCTCGGCCAGCGCGGCGCGATCGGGAGCACGGTCATGCTGTCGAAGCGCTTCTCGTCCGGGATCGGCAGCGAGTCGGTGAAGATGACCTCCGACGCGCCGCAGTTGGCCAGGCGCTCGGTGGCCGGGCCGGACAGCACACCGTGGGTGGCGGCCACGATCACGTCCGAGGCGCCCTCCTTGAGCAGCACCTCGACCGCCTTCGCGACGGTGCCACCGGTGTCGATCATGTCGTCGATGACCACGCAGCAGCGGCCCTCGATCTCACCGACCACCCGGTTCGCGACGGCCTCGTTCGGCTTGCGCGGGTCCCGGGTCTTGTGGATGAACGCCAGCGGGGTCCCGCCGAGGGTCTCGGCCCAGCGCTCGGCCAGGCGCACCCGGCCGGAGTCGGGGGAGACGACGGCGAAGTTCCCGTTCGGCCGGGTGCTCTTGATGCGCTGGGCGAGCACCGGCAGCGCGAACAGGTGGTCGACGGGGCCGTCGAAGAAGCCCTGGATCTGCGACGTGTGCAGGTCCACGGTCAGGATCCGGTCGGCACCGGCGGTCTTGAACATGTCCGCGACGAGGCGGGCCGAGATGGGCTCGCGACCGCGGTGCTTCTTGTCCTGACGGGCGTAGCCCCAGAACGGCATGACCGCGGTGATCCGCTTGGCCGACCCGCGCTTGAGCGCGTCGACCATGATCAGCTGCTCCATGATCGCGTCGTTGATCGGGGCGGAGTGCGCCTGGATCACGAACGCGTCGCTCCCGCGGACCGACTCCTCGAAGCGGCAGAAGATCTCACCGTTCGCGAAGGAGTAGGCGGACTGCGGGGTGACCGTGACGTCGAGCTCCTTCGCCACGTGCTCGGCGAGCTCCGGGTGCGCCCTCCCCGAGAACAGCATCATGTTCTTCTTGGGAGTGCCTGCGATCGCGCTCACCGTGCGGTGCCTCCTCGGCTGAGGTCTCTCGGGTCTGTCGTACCGGCGGAGGTGGTGTGACCTGCGCCGTCGCTGCTGGTCGTGCCGTTCGTGGACGGGTCGCTGCCCGCCCGCTGTGCCGCCTCGGCGGCGGGGGTGCCGGGCCGCTTGCGCGGCACCCACCCCTCGATGGTGCGCTGTGGCCCACCGGACACCGCGAGCGCCCCCGGTGGGACGTCGGCGCGGAGCACGGTCCCGGCGCCGGTGTAGGCGCCGTCCCCGACCGTGACGGGGGCGATGAACATGGTGTCCGACCCCGTCCGCACGTGGGATCCGATGACGGTCCGCTGCTTGCGGACGCCGTCGTAGTTGACGAACACCGACGAGGCGCCGATGTTGCTCATCTCGCCGATCGTGGCGTCGCCGACGTAGGTCAGGTGCGGGACCTTGGTGCCCGCGCCGATGTCGGAGTTCTTGACCTCGACGAACGTGCCGATCTTGCCGCGCTCGCCGAGGACGGCGCCCGGGCGGAGGTAGGCGAACGGCCCGACCGAGGCGCCGGGGCCGATCCGGGCCTCCGACCCGTGGGTGCGGACGACGCTCGCGCCGGCCCCGACGACGGTGTCGGTGAGCGTCGTGTCGGGACCGATGACCGCGGCCTCGCCGACCTCGCACGCACCGTGCAGCTGGGTGCACGGGTGCAGCACGACGTCGGGCGCCAGCCGCACGTCGACGTCGACCCGGGTGGTGGCGGGGTCGACCACGGTGACCCCGGCCAGCATCCACTCGCGCAGCACGCGGCGGTTCAGCTCGGCGCCGAGCTCGGCGAGCTGGACGCGGTCGTTCACGCCGCGCACGCGCCACTCGTCGTCGCAGCGGAGGGCGTGCACCGTCCGGCCCGCGGCGACGGCGGCGGCGACCAGGTCGGTGAGGTAGAGCTCCTGCTGGGCGTTGTGCGCGGCCAGGCCCGTGATGCCCGCGCGCAGGAACTCTGCGTCGAAGGCGTAGACCCCGGAGTTGATCTCGCTGATCGCGCGCTGTTCCGGGGTCGCGTCGGCGTGCTCGACGATGCCGGTGACGGAGTCCCCGCTCCCGCGCACGATCCGGCCGTAGCCGGTGGGGTCGGGGACCTCACAGGTCAGCAGGGTGACCGCGGCGCCGTGGTCGGTGTGCTCGGTGACCAGCGCGGACAGGGTCGCGGTGTCGAGCAGCGGGACGTCGCCGTAGGTGACCAGGACGGTGCCGGCCAGGTCCGCGGGGAGCGGGGTGAGGCCGCTGCGGACAGCGTCGCCGGTGCCGAGGCGCTGCTCCTGGACGGCGGTGGTGGCGGTGCGTCCGAGGGTGGCGGAGATGTCGCCGACGGCCCGCTCCACCCGTTCGCGCTCGTGTCCGACGACCACGACGAGGTGCTCGGGGGCGGTACCGGCCAGTGCGTGCACCGCGTGGCCGAGCATGCTGCGCCCGCCCAGCTCGTGGAGCACCTTCGGCGTCGACGACCGCATCCGCGAACCCGCACCCGCCGCGAGGACGATGCCGGCCGCGACCGCCGCCGTTCCGGGGGCCGGTCGGTCACCGGTGCCGGCCCGGTCGGGTTCGGGCATGTTCGGTTCCTCCTGCCGGACTCGCCGCCCGTGCCGGGCGGAGGACGCGGGACGCGCCGTGCCGGTACGGCATCGTACGGGGACGGCCCCGGGGAACCCGGCGGGCCCGTCGCGCCGGTGGTGACGGCGTCCAAACCCAAGATCAACCCTTCGGGTGGTAACCGGTCGGTCGCCGGTCTCGTTCCACCGTTCAGACGACGGCGACCGACCGGTCACCGTCCGCGATGCGGATGAGCGGAGTGCGATGACGCGCGAGGTCGAGGGACGCCGTCGGCGGCCCCGGGTGATGACGGTCCTGGCCACGGTGGTGGCCCTGGTGCTGGCCGGGCTGACCGCCGGAATGATCGGGACCGCGTCCGCGGCGCCGACGGAGTCCGACGCCGGGCCGGGCCGCACCGAGGGCACGCCGTGCTCGGCGGCCGCGCGTGCCTGCGTCGACCTCGCGAACAGCACGGCATGGCTGATCCGCGACGGGAAGATCGAGGCGGGACCGGTGCCCGCGTCGTTCGGCAAGAAGGGGCAGCGCACCCCGGCGGGGGTCTTCCAGGTCCAGTGAGCCTTTTTCAACCTGACGTTTGTGCTGGTCAGGGGCGTGAAGGCCGGCCGGGGTGGGGCTCCTGGTAGACGGATGGGTGTCGAACCGTCGTCTGCCAGGAGCCCCGTGTGCTGTCCTACCCATCCGGGATGAACGTGTCCAGCCGTAGCGTCCGTGATCTTGCTGATCTTCTCCGGGGGCATCGGCGTCAGCGTGGAACACGCTGGCGCCGGCTCTCAGCCGGTCGGCAGGCCTTGCTGGTGCTCGCCTACCTGCGTAAGGGCGAGACCTACGCTGCCCTGGCCTGCGGGTTCGCGGTGAGCACCGCGACGGTGTACCGGTACCTGACCGAGGCGATCGGTCTGCTCGCCGCGCTCGCCCCGACCCTGGAACAGGCCATCACCGTCGCCGCTGGGAAGGCGTTCGTGATCCTGGACGGCACGCTGCTGCGTATCGACCGGGTCGGCATGACATCCGGCTACGACCGGGCGTTCTACTCCGGCAAACACAAGTGCCACGGCCTGAACGTGCAGGTCATCGCCGACCCCGTCGGCAGGCTGGTGTGGATCTCCCCACCGCTACCCGGAGCCCGGCACGACATGGGTGCCGCCCGCGCCCACGGGATCATCGACGCGGTCAACACCGCCGGGGTGCGGGCGATCGCTGACACCGCCTACCAAGGCGGCGGGCCCGCGATCACCGTCCCCCACCGACGCCGCCGCCGCGACCTCGACACCGGCCGGTACCGGCCCCTGTCAGCGAATCAGAAAGCGGTCAACGCCGCCCACGCCCGACGACGGGCACCCGGTGAACGGGTCAACGCCGAGCTGAAGAACTGGAAGATCCTCCGCAAGATCCGCTCCAGCCCCAACCAGGCCACCCAGCTCGTCGCCGCGGTCCAGACCCTCATGATCACAGCTACCTGACCAGCACAAACGTCAGGTTGAAAAAGGCTCAGTGGAAGAACAAGGACCACCGCAGCAGGGAGTTCAACAACGCGCCGATGCCGTTCGCGGTCTTCTTCGCCCCCGGCGGCATCGCCTTCCACGAGGGCAACACCGAGACCGAGTCCGCGGGCTGCGTCCGGCTGTCGCGGGAGAACGCCGAGCGCTGGTTCAACTCGCTGCAGGTCGGCGACCGCGTCGAGGTCACCAACATTCCGCAGTGACGTGTGGTGTTGTTTCCGCCCCAGGGGTGGCGGGAACGGCTCGGGCGGAGAACACTTCCGACTGATCGGTTGTGCAAAACCGATTCTGACGACACGGAGGACTCATGCCCACGCGCAGCGCCCGCACCGCCTGGAACGGCACCCTGGAGCAGGGATCCGGCCAGGTGGAGCTGTCCAGCTCCAAGGTCGGCACCTACGAGGTCAGCTTCCCGAAGCGTGCCGCCGACGAGGCCGGCGGCACGACCAGCCCGGAGGAGCTCATCGCGGCGGCCCACTCGGCCTGCTTCGCGATGCAGCTCTCGGCGAACATCGCCGAGGCCGGCGGGACCCCGGAGTCGCTGGAGGTGTCGGCCGACGTCTCGCTCGGCCCGGACAAGGACAACGGCGGCTTCAAGCTGACCGGCATCACCCTGAAGGTGCGCGGTGAGGTCTCCGGCCTCGACGCCGACGGCTTCGCCAAGGCCGCCGACGCCGCGAAGGCCGGCTGCCCGGTCTCCAAGGCACTGACCGGCGTCGACATCACGCTGGACGCCGCTCTCGAGAGCTGAGAACACCCCCGCGACGTCCCCGCCCGGACCTCGGACGGGGGCGTCGTCGTGCCCCGGGCGGTCGCCGTCGAACATCCGCCGCAGCACGGCGACCGCGCCGGCGGGCTCCCCGGGGCGGGCTCAGCGACTACGCAGCAGTCGGCCCAGAGTGCGCAGGCCCAACCTGCTCAGCGCCGGGGCGGAGGTCCGGTAGTACCAGCCCAGGCCCATCGCCTGCGCGAACGCCCAGGCCCGTCCCCGCGCCCACTCGACGGGGCCGCAGCCCAGCTCCGCGCGCAGCAGCTCCCGCGGCCCGTCGTCGAGCAGGTGCCACGCCGCGACGAGGTCGAGTGCCGGGTCGGCCGGGCCGAATCCGCCGCCGTCGAGGAGGCCGGTGAGCCGGCCGTCGGCGACGACCACGTTGCCGGGGATCAGGTCGCCGTGGGACATCACGTCCGGCCCGGCGCGGGGCAGCACCCGGAACTTCGCCCACATCCGACGGAGCGGGCCGACGTCGAGCAGGTCGGCGGACTCGGCGAGACACGTCGCCATCCAGGCGTCCTGGTCCGGAAGGTGCCCGCCGCGGCCGTCACCCGCGAACCGGCGCCCGCGGGTGTCGGTGGCGCGCAGGCGGCGCAGCAGACCGGCCAGGTCGACGGCGAATGCGGCCGACCGGCCGGGGTCGTCGGCGTCGGCGGTGCGGCCCGGCACCCAGGTCTGGACCGACCACGGCAGCGGGTAGCCGTGTCCGGGGTTGCCGATCCCGACCGGCTCGGGCGTCGGGACCGGGCTGCAGGCGGCGAGCTCCCGTGCTGCGGTCGCCTCGGCCACCAGACGCTCGCGCACCGCCGCGGTGTCGTGGCCTTGCAGCGGGAACCGGGCCGCGAGGCCGTCCCCGACCCGGTGTATGGCGTGCACGGTGCCGCGGCCGGGGGCCGGGCGCACGGGCAGGTGGCGCAGCGTGGGGAAGGAGTCGTCGACCAGGCGGCGGGCGGTGGCGGCGTCCACCCGCATCTCGTCGATGTGCATCATCGCGGGGGAGTGCACCACCGGGACGGTGCTTCGGGCGAGCGGATTGCGTCCGCGAGCGGAGGCGTGGGGGTGCGGCTGCTCCGCCGCCAGGATTCGAACCTGGACCATCGGAACCAAAATCCTGGCTGTGCTCGACGCTGATGCACGTCGGGGCAGGTCAGGGCGTGGGGTTCGTCCGGGGCAGTCCGCGGCGGACCGGCTCAGGACTCGGCGACTGATGTCGGTCGGTGATGTCAGCCTGCGCCTGCCCCGCTTGCCAGTGCCATCCCGTCGACCTGCTGCAAGCCGACCGCGCGGGCGGCCGTGGGCGGCCCTCGACGCAACCGCTGGCCGACGTCGTCAGGCTCCGCCCACGGTCGTCCGTGTGGTAGCCCGGAGGGAGGTCGGCGGGATGGCATGTCCACCATCCCGGAGACCTGCCCGCCCGGCGAGGGCCCAGTCGTAGACGCTCTTTCGCCAGGAACTGGCATGGGTCTAGCTGGACCGAGGCCAGGGCCCCGGCAAAGTCGCTAGATGATCTTGTAGGTGGTCAGTGGTCGATGGGGGTCGCGGGCGTGGTGGCGGAGTGCTGCGGCGATGTTGCTGACGCCGTGCAGGCGTAGCGCGGTGATCGCGAGGTTCCGCAACGCCGACATGACCTGCGGGGCGTGACCGGTGTGGGCGGTGGCGCGGTCTTCGTCGAAGCAGACATCACGGACCCAGTGCAGGCGATTCTCGATCGACCAGTGCCCACGGATCCAGCGGGCGAGCAGTCCTGGATCGGCGTCGGTGCTGGTCAGGCTGGTGATCGCGTAGGCGGTCTCGGTTCTCCACTTCCCGCCAGGCCGCAGTGGGCGACGCCGGCGCACCAGCTTGATCGCCTGGGATGCGTGGGGGAAGAACTCTGCGCCCAGGTCGGGACAGGGGTGCAGGCTGACCACGCTGATCGTGCGGGTCTCGACGCGGCCGTGCCCACGCCCGCGTTGACGATCAGCGACGCCGATCTGGGTCCAGGGCAGCGCCCGTACCCGTGCCAGCAGCGTGGGCTGGTTCGCTTTGATCGTCATCAGGTAGTGCCCGCCGCGGCGGTGTAGGTAGTCGGCGTGGGCTCGCTGGGTGTGCAGAGCGTCCGCGGTGACCAGTACATCGTCGAGGTCGAGGGGGTCGAGCAGCGCGGTGAACGCGGTGATCTCGCTGCCTTTCTCTGCGACCTGAACCTGGCCGAGCACGCCACCGCTGGTCTGGTCGAGCACCGACACCAGATGCGGGAGCCAGACCCTGCCGTCGGCGGCACGGACGCGGGCGCCGCGCAGGGTCTTGCCGTCCAAGGCCAGCACGCGGCGCTGTTCTCGCCGGGGTGTGCCCTCCGGGGCCGGCTGGGCGCTGAGCTGGGGCAACACCCAGGACTGCAACGCCGCCTCCAGCGCCGAGGCGTCGACCCGTTGCAGGACCCGGCGGATGGTCGACTCGTGCGGAGCGACCGCGCCCACCCCGAGCACGTCCAGCACGGCGCGGCCGACGTCATGGGCGTACTCGGCGATCGCGGTGAACGACCGGGCCCCCGCCAACACCGCGCACGCCCCCAGTAGCAACACCGCGAGGACACCGTGGCGGACACCGCGTGGTTTCCGCGGGTCCGGCACTCGCGACAGGGCCTCCACCAGCGACAACCCCGCCGCCTCACCGACCGGCGCGGCTCTCCCCGCGTCAGGACCGACCTCCAGGCCTTCCAGAGCAGCAACGATCGGAGACACTGACACTGCGGACACAGGCTTCCTGACGTGAGCAAGGATTCGACACCCTCATGATCACGCCAAGCCTGTGTCCGCACCCACCCCCACCCCCCACATCACCGCAGCTCAGGACCCACCCATCACGACTTTGCCGGGGCCCTGGGCGCTACCCCACCAGACGGGCCACCGTCGCCGCCCCGGCGATGACGGCCGGTAGCCCGAACATGGCCGCCAGACCCCCGGGGCTCAGAGCGTGTTTGGAAATTCTAGTGGGTTGAGGGTGTCGTGTGTTTCTGCTGGCGGGTGGCGGGGTATCCACGGGCGATGCGGCGGGTGATGGTGTTGATCGCGGCCCAGCGGATCATGGCTTCGGATGTGGTGGGGTGGCGTTCGTAGTCTCGGGCCAGGCGTCGGTGTGCGGTGAGCCAGGCCAGGGTCCGTTCGACCACCCACCTTCGTGGGAGGACGGTGAATCCGCGCTGCTCGGGTGGCTTGCGGATGATCTCGATCGTTGTCTGCAGGATCGTGGCGGCCCAGTCGAGCAGTCGCCCGGCGAAGCCGGCGTCGGCGTAGACGAACCGCACCCTGGTGCGCAGGTAGAGGTTGAGCAGGATCGGCTTGGCGCCGTCGCGGTCCTGTACCGAGGCCGAGCACACCATCGTGGTCAGCAGCAGACCGAGGGTGTCGGTCACGATGAACCGTTTCCGTCCGCCTGTCTTCTTCCCGGCGTCGTAGCCGCGGGAGTCCTGGCCGACGGTGTCGGCGCCCTTGACCGACTGGGAATCGATGATCCCCGCACTCGGCTCCGGATCACGGCCCTCGGCGATACGTAACTGCCCCCGCACGACCGGGAGGATCTTCTCGGTGACCTTCTGCTGTTCCCACTGGTTGAAGTACCAGTAGACGGTCTGCCAGGGCGGGAAGTCCACCGGCAACGCCCGCCAGGCACACCCGGTCCGCACGACATACAAGATCGCGTCCAGCACGTCCCGACGAGCATGAGCAACAGGCCGCCCCCGCCGCGCGAGCGGCGGTAACAACGGCTCGATCACCACCCACTGGGCATCACTGGTGTCCGAGGGGTACCGGCGCGGTCGTTCCTGCATGCCGACCACGATGGAGCACCCCAGCCGTGTCGACCATCCCGACACACCCACCATTTCCAAACACGCTCTAAGGAAAGTCCGTGCGGTCGTCCTCGACGATCGGAGGTGTTCGGCCTGTCCAACCGAGAGGGACGACGCGTGAACACCAACCCTGTCCTCGTCATGCCCGGAACGGTGCCCGCGCCGCGCGGCGGGATCCTGCACGATCTGCACGCCCGGCACGACGGCGTACGCGAGGTACTCGCCCGGATCGACGAGGCCGCCCGCGGCCTGGACCTCCCCGCGGTGTCGCCACGGCTCGTCGAGGGCGGCGAGGTGGCTCCCGGGCGGGGCCCCGACCTGCAGTACGTGGAGATCTTCGCGGTCAGCATCGCCACCCACCGCGCGCTGGTCGGGACGGGTGTCGAGCCGGCGGCCCTCGTCGGCCAGAGCGTGGGGGAGCTGTGGGCGCTCGCCGCGGCCGGGTACATCTCGGTCGAGGACACGGTCCGGCTCGCGGTGGCCCGGTCCCGCGCCCTCACCCGGCAGGACTGGCAGGGCACGATGATCGCCGTCGGGGTGGACGGCCGCCGGGCCGAGCACCTCGCCGGCCTCTTCGGACACCCCGATCTGGTGCTGGCCTGTGAGAACGCGCCGCACCAGAGTGTGCTGAGCGGGCCGACCGCGCTCACCGCCGACATCGAACGGGTGGCCGCGGCGGCGGGCTGGCCCACGAACCGGCTCGACGTGCCCCACCCCACGCACTCGCCCGCACTGGCCCGGTCGGCCAGGGAGCTCCGCGCCGATGCGCCCCGTGTGCCCTACGGCGGTGGCCGGGTGCGGGTGTGCTCGCCGTGGCTGGGCCGTGACGTCGCCGACGACGATCCCGTGGAGCTCATGGCCGGTGCCCTCACCGCCCGCGTGCGCATCCTGGACACGATCCGCGAGCTGCACGCCTCCGGCGCGGACGTGTTCGTCGAGTGCGGCGAGCGTGCGGTCGTCGCGAAGATGATCCAGGCGAGCGTTCCGGGCGTGCGGTGCACCGTGCCGTTGGCCGAGCGCGACGCCCCCGCCGTCCTGGCCGGGCTCACGACCGGCACCCCGTCACGGAACGGCGCGCACCCGGGTGTCCCGGTCGTCGTGCGCCCCGAGTCGACCGTCGCCGTACCCACCCCCGCGACGGACCCGCCGGCCGCGGTCCGGCCACCGTCGCCGGCCGCGGTGGCCACACCGGCGGCGCGCCCCGAGCCGGTCGAACCCGCCCCGGCCCCCTCCGCCCCGGCCCCCTCCGGTCCGGCCCTCTCCGGCGGAGCCCCCTCCGCCGGGGCCCGCGACTACGACGCCGTCCTGGCGCAGTTGCGTGACCTCTACGGCGGCTACCTCGGCTACCCGCCGGACCTCCTCGGCGAGGACGACAGCCTGGAGGCCGACCTCGGCGTCGAGTCCCTCAAGCAGGTCGCACTGCTGGGTCAGGTCGCGGACCTGTTCAACCTGCCCGACCTGCGCTCGAACGCCTCGTTGCTGGGCTTCGGCTCACTGCGGCGCATCGCGGACGCCGTCGTGGCCGGCGGAGCGGTCGGCGAGGCTGCGTGAACGGGCACGAGGGCTCCCCGGACGACCTGACGGGGCGGATCGCGCTGGTCACCGGCGCGGCACGCAGTCTGGGTGCCGACATCGTGCGGAGCCTGGCCCGCCGGGGCGCGCACGTGATCGTCAACTACTTCCACTCGGTCGAGGCGGCCCGGGAGCTGGAGGCGGAGCTGTGTGCCGCAGGCCGTTCCTGCGAGTTCATCCGCGCCTCGGTGGCCAAGACCGCCGAGGTGGACCGGATGTTCGACCTCGTCCGGGAGCGGCACGGTGGCCTCGACATCCTGGTGAACAACGCCGCGGCCGGCGCCTTCCTCCCGCTGCTCGACGTCGACGACGTCTACTGGGAACGGGCCTGGCGCACCAACGTCATGGGGCCCTACCACTGCGCGCGGCGGGCGGCCGAGCTGATGGACGGCCGTCCGGGCGCGGCGGTGCTGTGCCTGTCCGCCGTGGGGTCCCACCTGCCGGTGCCCGGCTACGGGCCCGGGGGCGTGACGAAGGCGGCCGCCGAGTCGCTGGTCCGCTACCTGGCGCTGGAGCTGGCCCCGCGGGGGATTCGGGTGAACACGGTCCTGCTGGGCTCGGTGGCGAGCGACATCGTGAGATCACTCGCCGACCCGGACACGATCGGTGACCGCTCCGACGACGAGCGGCTGCTCCGGCGCACGATCTCGACGCCGGACGCGGCCGACCTGATCTGCCACTTCCTGCACCCGCACGCCGGGTTCGTCACCGGGCAGACCCTCGTCGCCGACGGCGGCATCGGCCTCACCGGGATGCAGACGCTCCAGCTGCACAGCAACCTCGCCGCGCACGCCGCTCCCGTCCGGGGGACGTCGCCCGCACCCGCCGGACCGCCGAGCGGGGACCCCGAGCCGGCGGAGACCGTGGCCGGGTCCCCCTCCGAGGAGCCCCGCACCGACACCGACACCGTCGCTGCCGACGACGACGCCGTCGCCGTCGTCGGGATCGGGGTGGCGCTGCCCGGCGCGAACGACCGGCGCGAGCTGTGGGACCGGCTGCGCGAGGCCACGCTGCAGGCGAGCGAACCGACCGGCTTCGCGCTCGAGCACTTCCACGCCTCCGACACCACGGTGCCCGGCCGCTTCCACGCCCGCCGGGCCGGCTATCTCAGCGGCTTCGTCCCGGATCCGCGCTCGCTCAGCGAGCCACACGGACTGCGCGACCACCCCGGGGTGGCACCGACCGCGCGCTGGTTGCGGCACTGCGCCGTCCAGGCACTCGACGGGGTGCGCCGCGGAGCGGGTGACCGGTGGCTCGCCGTCACCACGGGAGCGCACGACCACATCGGGCTCGGCGACCGGGCCCCGGTGCTGGGGGCGCAGTACGCGAGCATGCTCCGCGGGGCCACGGCAGCCGACCCGGACGGTGACTGGCTCGGTGAGATGGCCGAGCACGCGGTGCTCGCCCACTACTCCGGCAGCGGTGCCGACCCGCTCATGCACCAGCCCGCGTCCGTCTCACGGATGGCACTCGGCGGGCTCGTGCCCGACGACGCCCGCCACCTCACGCTCGATGCAGCCTGCGCCAGCGGCCTCTACGTGCTCGACGCCGCCGTGAAGGCACTGCGGGAGGGCTCCTGCGACGTGGCGCTCGCCGGCGGCACCTCGGTGGCCGAGCCGACCCTGCTGACCCTGTTCTGCAAGGCCCAGGGCATCACCCCCAGCGGCCGGGTGCGCCCATTCGACCGGGACGCGGACGGGACGCTGCTCGCCGAGGGTGCGGTGGCGCTCGTGCTGAAGACCCACGCGAGGGCCGTCGCGGACGGCGACGAGATCCTGGGGCTGGTGCTCGGCACCGGCCTGGCCGCCGACGGCCGGGGCAAGGGCATCCACGCCCCGGCCGAACGCGGTCAGGAACTGGCGATCTCCCGCGCCTGGTCCGACGCCGGTGTCGGAGCGGACGACCTCGACTGGGTCGTGGCCCACGGCACCGGCACACCGACCGGTGACGAGGTCGAGGTCCGAGCCCTGCTGGCGCGGCTCGGGCAGGGCCCGCGCACCTGCCTGCTCAGCTCCAACAAGCAGGTCTTCGGCCACACCGGTGTGCTCGCGGGGCTCGTCTCGGTGGCGCACGCGCTCACCGCGATCGAGCACGGGGCGATCCCGGCCCAGACGGACCGGATCGTCCCGCACGCGCTGCTGGACGGGGAGGAACGGCTCGGGGTGCCCGTCACCGAGGTCGACTGGCGGCCCTCGGACCGGCCACGTGTCGTCGGCGTCTCGTCGTTCGGGCTCGGTGGCGCCGACGCGCACGCCGTGCTGGCCGACCGCGTCCCGACCCCGCGGCCCGCCAGGGCGATCCCGGAGGACCTCGTCGTCGTCGGCTGGAACACACACCTGCCCGGCTCCGACCGCGACGCGACCGCTGCCTGGCTGGCGGGTACCGGGCCCGGTCCCTCGGCGGGGTTCGGCGACCCGTACCCCGCCCCGTCGCCGCGCGAGGTGCGGATCCCGCCGCGCACCACCGCGCACATGGACCCGAGCCACCTGATGATGCTGCAGGCGGTGGACCCGCTGCTGGCGCAGCTGGGCGACGCGGCCGCGGACCTGCGTCCCGACACCGCGCTGCTGATCGGGTCGGCGCTGCCCAGCAGGCACGCCACCCGGATGGCCGTGCGGGTGCACGCCGCCGAGTGCGCCGACGCGCTCGGGCTGCTGCCCGACCCCGACATGGTCGCGACGCTGCGTGAGCGGCTCGCCGCCGCCGTCGACGCGTCCGCTCCCGACATCAGCGAGGACGACTTCACCGGTGCCGTCTCCTGCATCGCGGCCGGCCGGGTGACCAACTACGACGACCTGCAGGGATTCGGCGTCGCCGTCTACGACCACCGGGATTCCGGCACCGCCGCACTCGACCTCGCGATGCGTCAGCTCCGCCACGGGGCCTGCGAGCTGGCGCTGGTGGGGGCCGTGAGTGTGGCACCGGTCCGGGGCTGGGACGGACATCTCGGTCCGCTCGTACCGGACGGGGCGACGATCGCGGAGGGCGCCGCCGTCGTGGCACTGGCCCGGCGCTCGACCGCCGAGCACCACGGTCTGCCGATCCTGGGAACGGTCGCGACGGCCGGTCCGGCGGCGGTGCCGCCCGCGCCCCCGGCGCCCGGTCGCACCTACCTCGCCGTCGACGCGCTGTTCGCGCTGCTGCACGGTGTCGTCACCGGCCGCGGGACGATCGTCGGCGCGAGCGACCCGGCCACACCGGGCCTGCGCTTCACCGGTGTACGGCCCGCCGACGCACCGGAACCCGACATCGGTGCCCGGGGCACGGTGGACCTCGTCGACATACCCGTCCCGACCGGGGCGACCCCGCCGCACCCGGTCCCGCCGGGCACCGTCGTCGTCACCGACTCCACGGACGTCGTGGCCGCGCTGGAGGGCTGCGTCGACGTCGCCGTGTGGACGACCGACGCCGTCGCCGCGGAGGACGCGGCCGGCGCGCTCGCGGAGCTCCCGTTCGTCCCGGCCCACGTGCGGGTACTGACGCGGTTCACCGACCGCGGTGACGCCCCCACCGACGCCCTGCGCGCCGAGACGCTGCAGGACCTGCTCCTGACCACGACCCAGGCCCTGCTCCCGGCCCTGCGCAACGGCGGAACCGTCGGCGCCGCGCTGCTCGACGCCCTGCCCGGCGACCGTCCGCACCCGCTCGCCGGTCTGTTCACCGGGTTCGTCCGCTCGGTCCGCGCCGAGATCACCCAGTGCGGGGGAGCCGCGCTGCTCACCGCGGCGCCCGACGCGCTGACCGCGCTGCACCAGCTGGCCCGCGCGAGCGGCGACGCCGGTCCGCTGCACACGGTCGCGGCCCGCGGGGACGGGAGCTGGGCCCGGATGGACGTCTGCCCGGACGGCGTGCCCGCCGGCCCGGGCGGGACCCCGCTGGCCCCGGGCTCGGTCGTCGTCGCGTTCGGCGGCGCGCGCGGGATCACGCCGGAGCTGCTGCACGCGCTCGCCGTCCGCGTCGAGCGGCCGCACGTCTACCTGATCGGCCGCACCCCGGTCCCGGACGGCCCGCCCACCGAGCCGGCACCTCAGGCGGAGTTCATCGCCGAGCAGCGACGCCTGCATCCCGAGCTGAGCCTGCGCGAACTCAAGGCGCGGTACGACCGTCTCGACGCCGCCCGGGAGGTACGGGCGACACTGCGGCGGCTCGCCGAGGTCTGCGGTCCCGACCGCGTGCACCACCGCGTCTGCGACGTGCTCGACGGCGAGGCCACCACCGCCGTCCTCGACGAGATCCACGACCGGCACGGCCGCGTCGACCTCGTGGTGAACGCCGTGCTCGACCTGCGTCCCCGCGCGCTGCACGCCAAGGCGCTCGCCGACTTCCGGGCCGTGCGGGCCACGAAGGCCACCGGCTACCGCAACCTGAAGCACGCCCTCGCCGGACGACCACCGACGATCCTCGCCACCTTCAGCACCCTCGCCACGGTCGCGCCGGCGCCCGGCGACGTCGACTACTGCGCGGTGAACTCCTACCTCGAGTACGCCACGGCCGCCGCCAACCGGGGCCTGCCCACGGGGCACCGGGAGATCGCGATCCTCTGGAGCGGCTGGAAGGACGTCGGCGTGGCCAGCGGCGTCGCCATGGAGGAGACGCTGCGGCGCAACAACATGGACGCCTACATCACGCCGGCCCAGGGGTGCGCGCAGTTCCTCTCGTCGCTGGCCCACCCGCCGGCGAACGGACTGACGTTCTTCCTGCGCGGGCCGGAACGGGCCATGCTCGCCCGCCGGGGCATCGGACCGGACGCCCCGCCGATGCCGCCCCCCGACGTCCCGCCCCCCGACGTACCGGGTCCGGAACCGGCCTCGCCGCTCCTCGACGGCATCACGATGGAGGGCCGGTCCTGGGTGGTCGCGACGAAGACGTGGGACCCCCGCACGCTCGACGAGCGGGACGGGCGGTGGATGCGCCACCACCGGGTCAACGGCGCCGTCGTGCTCCCCGGCACGTTCGCGCTCGAGGCCGCCGCGGCCGCCGCGACCCGGCTTCGACCGGACATGGTCGTCACCGGTTTCCGTGACCTCGCCTGCCACGCCTCGGTGACGGTGCGGCCCGACGGTCCTCCCCGCACCGTCACGGTCTCCGCGCGGGTGACGACCGAGGATCCCGCGGGCGCCCGGGTGTCGGTCCGGGTCACGACGAACCGGGTCAGCGCGACCGGCAAGGTGCTCCGGTTCGGCGACCTCTGCTACGAGGCGGACGTCCTGCTCGCCCCGGTCCGCCCCCACCTCGGCCCGGCGCCGGACCTGCGGGCGCACACCCCCGTCCCGGGGTTCCGGATGCCGATCTACGACGGACATCCCGTACTGGCGCTGAGCGGGCCGTTCGCCGGGACCTCGGCCCACGCCCACGGGCCGGGCGGGACGAGTGCACTGTTCTCGTTCGACCACGCGGGGTTCTCGGCCGAGCTCGGCGGGACGACGGTGCCCTCGATCCTGATCGACGCGCTCGCCCACCTGCTGCTCGTGCCGCGGGACGGGGCCGAGGGCGAACCACCGGTGCCGGGCCCCCTCGCCGGTATCGCCGAGGTCGATCTGGGGTGTGCCGGCAACGACTGCGACCTCGCCGCTCGCCACCCGGTCGTCCGGCTCGGCAACGACACCGCGTCCGGAGTGCTCACCGCGGCCGCCGACGACCGGGTGCTGGTCCGGGTCCGCGGCGTCACCGCCTTCTCGAGCAGCGAACCGGGGCGCCTGGTCCGTCCGGGAGCCGACGACCACCGGCCCGTCCCCGCCTGAGGAGGCACTCGTGCTCTGGTCCGACGTGAACATCGCGGGCAGCGGGTCGTGGATCCCGCCCATCCGGCCGCGGGCAGGTGCCCGGCCGGACACCCCCTCGGCGGCCGACGCCAACGGGTTCGGCTCCGCCGCCGTGGCCACGGGCGACACGGCCGTCGGGATGGCGGCACGCGCAGCGCTGAAGGCGCTGCGGCACGCCGGTGCCGTCGGCTCCGACCTGAGCCTGCTCGTGCACGCGAGCTTCCAGGACGTCGACCACTACACCCCCTCGCCCTACCTGCTGCGCGCCCTGGGCACCACGGTGGCGACGGGGATGGAGATCGGCGCCGCGAGTGACGGCGGTGCGGCCGCGCTGGTCACGGCGGCCGAGCACCTCACCGCACGGCCGGACGCACGGGCGGCGATGGTCACCGCGGGGTCCCGCTTCCCCGCCGAACGCTGGGACTTCGTCCACGAGATCGGCTACCTCGCCGGTGACGCGGGCGGGGCCGCGGTGCTCACCCGCGCGCCGGGCCGGGCCCGGCTGGTGGCGACCGCCCACGCCGCGGTGCCCCGTCTGGAGGAGATGAGCAGGGCCGCGGCCGGCGTGGCGGGCGGGGCGACGGGCCGGCGCATGGCGGTCGAGGAGACGGGGCTCGCCCCGCACGTCACCTCCCTGCAGGAGGCCACGCGCTCCTGCGTCGAGCAGGTGCTGGACGAGGCCGGTCTCGCACCGGCGGACGTCGCGCACATCGCCGTCGTCGCGATCGGGTCGGCGGTGCTGGACGTCCTGCTGTCGGGGCCACCGTTGCACGCCCGTGCGGCCGACACGAGCTGGACGTTCGGACGCCACGTCGCCCATGCCGGACCGTGCGACCTGCTGCTGGCCGTCGACCGGCTGCTCCGCGGCGGGACGGTCGTGCCCGGCGACCGCGTGCTCGTGGTGAGCTTCGGCCTCGGGTTCCGCTGGACCGCCGCGGTCCTGGAGATCACCGCGCCCGTCCCCGGACGGACCGCGGCATGACCGCCCCGATCCCCGAGTTCCCCCTGCCGCGTGCGGCCGGCTGCCCGTTCGACCCGCCGCCGGAGCTGCTCGGACTGCACGCGCGCGGGCCGGTCGGCCGGGTCCGCATCTGGGACGGCAGCACGCCGTGGTTCGTCACCGGACACGCGCTGCAGCGCGAGCTGCTCAGCGACCCGCGGGTCAGCGCCGACCCCACCCACGACGGCTATCCGCACGTCACGGCAGGGATCAAGGCACGCCACGCCGACGCGCGCTCCTTCATCACCATGGACGATCCGGAGCACCGGCGGCTGCGCCGGATGCTGACCAGCCCGTTCGCCGTACGGCGGGTCGAGGCCCTCCGGCCCACGATCCGGCGGATCGTCGACGAGCGGATCGACGCGATCCTCGACGGACCGCGTCCCGTCGACCTCGTCACGGCCTTCGCACTGTCCGTGCCGACGATGGTGATCTGCGAGTTGCTCGGGGTGCCCTACGCCGACCACGAGTTCTTCCAGCGGTCGAGCCACGTGCTCATCCACCGGTACTCGACGGTGGAGCAGGTGCTCGCGGCGCAGCGCGGGCTGGTCGGGTACCTGGAGGACCTGATCGCGCGGCGGCTCACCGACCCGGCCGAGGACATCCTGTCGCGGATGGCGGCCCGGCACGTCGCCACTGGGGAGCTGACCTCGTCCGAGCTGGCGTCGATGCTCCTGCTGATCCTCGTCGCCGGTCACGAGACCACGGCCAACATGATCGCGCTGGGTACGCTCGCGCTGCTCGGCCACCCCGAGCAGCTCGCGGCGTTGCGCACCACCGAGGACCCCGCGCTGGTGGTGGGCGCGACCGAGGAGCTCCTGCGGTACCTGCCCATCGTGCACTCCGCGCGGCGCCGGGTGGCGCTGGCCGACATCGAGCTCCCCGACGGGACCACGGTCCGCGCCGGCGACGGCATCGTGCTGCCCAACGACGTCGGCAACCGCGACCCCGAGGCCTTCCCCGACGCCGAGCGGCTCGACATCCGCCGCGACGCCCGGCACCACGTCGCGTTCGGCTTCGGCCCGCACCGGTGCCTGGGGCAGCCGCTCGTGCGGGTCGAGCTGCAGGTCGTCTACGGCACGCTCTACCGCCGCATCCCCACCCTGCGCCTCGCCGTCGAGCCGTCCGAGGTGCGGTTCAAGCACGACGGCCTGATCTACGGCGTCCACGACCTGCCCGTCACGTGGTGACCGGACCCTCCGAGACAACGAGGTGACCATGCCCCGCCCCCCGTCGATCCCGCTCGCACCCGGCGCGCTGCCGGTGCTGGGCCACGCGGTGCCGCTGCTGCGGGACGCGCTCGCGTTCACCTCGTCGCTGCCCGCGCTCGGGCCGCTGGCGCGGATCCGTCTGGGCCCCTTCTCGGTCGTGATGGCCTGCGACCCGGACGTGACCCGCCAGGTCCTGCTCGACGACCGCACCTACGACAAGGAGGGCCCGGTGATCGAGCGGATCCGCGAGGTCGCCGGCAACGGCCTGTCGACCTGTCCGCACAGCAGCCACCGCCGGCAGCGGCGGTTGTGCCAGCCCTCGTTCCAGAACGACCGGTTCCCCGGCTACGCCGAGGTGTTCGCCGCGACGGCCGAGGCGAGCAGCAGCGCGTGGCACACCGGGCAGCACCTCGACGTCACCCGCGAGATGATGACTCTCACCGCCCGCGCGACCATGGAGACGATCTTCAGTGGTGAGCTGCCCGCGGATGTGGTCGACCGGAGCATCGACGACACGACGACGCTCGTGCGGGGTGTGTTCCGGCGGATGCTCACGCCGCCGCTGCTGAGCCGGCTGCCCATCCCGTTCAACCGCCGGTTCGACGAGGCCCGCGCGCGGCTCCTCGACGTCGTCGCGACGATCGTGGCGAACCGCCGCGCCGACCCCACCGATCACGGCGACCTCATGTCCTCGCTGCTGGGGGCGGTGGACGACGGCGCGACCCTCACCGATGCCGAGCTGGCCGACCAGGTGCTCACGTTCTTCATCGGCGGCACCGAGACCGCCGCGAACACGCTCGCGTGGGCGCTGCACCTGCTGGCCACCCACCCCGACGTGCAGGAGCAGGTCACGGCGGAGGCGCGGGCAGCGGACGGAGTCCGGCCGCCGCCGCTCGACGGTGTCACCGGCCGGGTCCTCACCGAGACCCTGCGGCTGTTCCCGCCCGCGTGGCTGTTCACCCGCACCCTGACCGCGGACACCGAGCTGGGCGGGGTCGAGCTGCCGCGCGGGACCGTGGTGGCCGTCAGCCCGTACCTGATCCAGCACCGCGGCGACCTCTACCGCGATCCCGATCGGTTCGATCCCGGCCGGTGGGTCGGCCGGGCTCCCGACCGCAGTGCCTACCTCCCCTTCGGCGCCGGGGCCCGCAAGTGCATCGGCGACCGCTTCGCACTGACCGAGATGGTCACCGCGTTGCACGCGGTCCTCCGGCGCTGGCGCGTCGAGCCGCTCTCACCGGAGCCGTTCCGGCCCGCGGTGGAGGCCACCATCACCGCACGCGGCCTGACCCTGCGGGTCGTGGCACGGGACGCCGCACCGGCGGTCGGCGAGCCCTCGGCAGGGGCCGGGTGCCCGGCATGACGGCGGGCTACGGAGCGGGTCACCTCGACCACGACGAGCCGCTGGAGCTGCGCAGACTCCGGGCCCACGAGGAGTTCGCCGACGCAGGTTCCCGACGGGCCCTCGACGGACTGGACCCGATGCCCGGCTGGCGGTGCCTGGAGCTCGGCGGGGGGACCGGGTCGGTGGGGCGCTGGCTGGCCCGGCGCTGTGCGCCGGGCGAGGTGGTGGTCACCGATCTCGACACCACCCTGCTCCCGACCGACATCGCGAACCTGACGCCGTTGCGGCACGACGTCCTGCACGACGACTTCCCGGCCGCCTCGTTCGACCTCGTGCACGCCCGCGCCCTGCTGGAGCACCTGCCCGACCGGGCCGCCGCGCTGGCCAGGATGGTGGGGTGGACCGCGCCGGGCGGGTGGGTCTGCGTCGACGCCACGCTCCGCATCACGCCGCCCGGCGGCAGCCGCACCGCCTTCCACCGCTGCCTGGAGGGGCTCTCCCGGCTCGCGTCCGGCCGGATGGGCGCCGACATCGGGTGGGCCACCGGCCTGCCGCTGATGCTCGCCGAAGCCGGGCTGGTGGAGGTCGGCGTGCTCTGCACCCCCGGCGTCGTGGGGTCGACCGGCAACGCCACCAGCCTCGTGCGTGTCTCGCTGGCGCAGTTCGGCCCGCTGCTGCGCGAGCACGATCTCGTCTCCGACGACGACATCTCCGACTGCCTCGCCCTGCTCGACGACCCGGGGCATGCCGACCTGCCGTTCCTGCTGATCTCCGCCTGGGGCCGGCGGCCCCGCCCGTGAGCACCCCCACCACCACGGAGGACCTGCGATGTCCGGTCTCACCCGCTACGTCCACGACGACTCCGGTCCCGCCCGCGCCGATGCGCTGACCGCAACCGCCACCGCGACCGCGCTGCCCTATCCCGACGGCTGGTTCTGCCTCGCCTTCTCCGACGAGCTCCCGCCCGGTGGCGTCCTCACCCGCACGCTGATGGGGGAGGAGGTGGTGCTCTACCGCACCCGCGGGGGAGTGCTGCGGGCCGTGCGGCCCTACTGCCCGCACCTGGGAGCACATCTGGGGGCGGGCGGCGCGGTCGAGGGCGAGACCATCGTCTGCCCGTTCCACCGGTTCGCCTTCGACACGAGCGGGACCTGCGTGGCGACCGGCTACGGGCTGCAGCCGCCGAAGGCCGCGCTGACGCGGTACGACGTGTGCGAGGTGAACAGCTCCGTCTACGTGTGGCGGCATGCGCTGGGAGAGCCGCCGACCTGGGAGGTGCCCGCCCTGCACGGCCCGCGGCCCAGCGTCTTCCGGCACACCACGGTCGACCTCGCGGGCCATCCGCAGATGATCGTCGAGAACGCGTTCGACTTCGGGCACCTCACCCAGCTGCACGGCCTGAGCGGGCTCACCATCGACGCCGATCCGGTGATCGGGGAGCCCACCTGCACGATCCCGGTGACCGCGGGCGGGCGGGCGTTGGTCCCCAGCGCGTCCTACGAGCTGACCGTCGTCGGCCTCTCGACGTTGGCGGCCGTGGCGCGGCTCGGCCCGCTCGGTGACATGTACGTCCTGCTGCACGCGACCCCCACGGCGCCGGGCAGGCTCCACCTGCGCCTGGGCGCCACCGTGGCGCTGGAGAAGGTCCCGTTCGTACCCGACGTCCTGGGCCGACTGATCACCGACCCGCTCTCGCAGCTGTTCAGCCGCCTGGCGCACCACATCACCCTCCGGGACGCCGCTCCCGACTTCCCGGTGTGGAATCACCAGATCTACGTCGAGCACCCGAAGCTCGCCCCCGGTGACGGGCCCGTCGGCCGCTACCGGCGGTGGGCCCGGCAATTCTACTCCGCTCCGACCGGCGGGGACGTTCCGGTGGCCCCGCCCCGGACCTGACCCGGCCGACCGGCCCGGCGCCCGCCTGCGGTCGGGGCGGCTCGGCCTCGACGGGCCGGTCGGTGTCCCCTCCTGCGACGGGCGGGGTCGGCCGTCACGGGCGGAACAGCGGGCCCGCCGGGGCCGGGGGACGACGTCGAGCGGGGAGCCGCCTCAGCCCCGTGCCCGGTCCGTGGCGGCCAGCGAGCCGAGCAGCCGCAGGGCGTCGCCGGAGGGACCCGGCTCACCGTGGTAGACGACGAGCTGCTGGCCTGGGGCCGAGCGGACGTCGAAGGTCTGCACGGTCAGGGTCAGCGGCCCCACCCGGGGCTGCCGGAGGCGCTTGCGCTCCAGCGACTTGCCCCGCGCGTCGTGCGCCGCCCACAGCGTCGCGAACTCCGGGCCGCTCGAGAGCAGCCGGTGCAGGACCGCCCTGATCCGCGGGTCCTCCGGGTCGCGACCGTGGTGGAGCCGGAACCCCGCGACGGTGTTCGCCGCGACGGCGTCCCGGTCGACGTAGAAGCTGCGGGCGGCCGGGTCGCAGAACACGATCTCCATCAGGTTCCGCGAGAACGGCCAGCCGCCGAAGAGCGCATCGGCGATCTCGTTGGTCGCCAGGACGTCGTAGGCCCGGTTGTGGACCAGCGCCGGGTTGTCCGGCCACGCGTCCATCAGCTGCCGCAGCGCGGGGTCCACCCGGTCCGTCGCGACGGCCGTGGCCTTCCTGGGTGTGGACCCACCGAGGGCGAACAGGTGCGAGCGCTCGTCGGCGTCGAGCTGCAGGACCGTCGACAGCGACTCGAGGACCTCCGCCGACGGGCGGCGCTCGCGCCCCTGCTCCAGACGGACGTAGTAGTCCACGCTCATCCCGGCGAGCATCGCGACCTCCTCCCGGCGCAGCCCCGGGACCCGGCGCAGCCCCGCCGAGGGCAGACCGACCGCGTCCGGGGTGATCCGGGCGCGCCGGGTGGCGAGGTACGCGCCGAGCTCCGAAGCCATGGCGCACACGGTAGGAGGTCCGCCGCGGCCGTGGGTGGGTGTGGCACACCCCCGGACGACCGGGGCCTGCCGGTGCGGGCGTGCACCGGCGACGGTGGGCCCATGACTACACAGAAGATCATCTTGGTGACGGGGGCAGCGGGATCGGGGAGGCGGTGGTGCGCCGGCTCGCGGGCGAGGGGCACGTCGTCGTGGCCGGGGCGCGCCGTACGGACCGGCTCGTCGCGCTGGCCGACAGCGCGGAGGGCGCTGTGGAGGCCGTGCGCGTCGACGTGACCGCCCGCGACGACGTCCGGGCGTTCGTCGACTCCGCCCGGGAACGACACGGCCGGGTGGACGTCCTGGTGAACAACGCGGGCGTGATGCCGCTGTCCCGGCTCGACGCCCTGCTCGTCGACGAGTGGGACCGGATGGTCGACGTGAACCTGCGCGGTCTGCTGCACGGCATCGCCGCGGCCCTGCCGGTGTTCACCGAGCAGGGTGGCGGGCACTTCGTCACGACCGCGAGCATCGGCGCGCACCAGGTCGTCCCGACGGCGGCGGTGTACTCGGGCACGAAGTACGCGGCGTGGGCGATCACCGAGGGCCTCCGCCTGGAGAGCGACCCCTCGATCCGCGTGACCACCCTGACCCCCGGCGTGGTCACGTCCGAGCTCGCGGACTCGATCTCCGATCCGGACGCAGCGGGCGGGATGCGCACCTACCGCGCCCACGCGATCGACCCCGATGCCATCGCCCGCGCGGTGTCCTTCGCCCTCGCCCAGCCCGAGGACGTCGACGTCAACGAGATCGTGGTGCGGCCCGCCCGTCAGCGCTGACCGCTCGCCCCGGCGCGGGCCCGCGCCGGCCCGGTGCCGCCCGCGCCGGGACCGGGTCCGGGTTCCCCCGCCGAGCACATCGGAGGGGCTGCGAGCTTCTTCCCGGCGCTACGCTGCCGCCCACGTCAGCCGTGCCTCGCCGGGGTACCGGTCCGGCCTGTGACGTAGTCGTGACTGCACGCGCCCGCTTCCGGCATTACCTTCCGAAAGACCCACGACCGGTGCGAGCGACGAAGCACGCGCAAGATCGAGGAGAGTGCATGAGCGACAGCCCTGAGCCGTCGGGACCGGTGATGCGGATCGGTGTGGCCGCGGAGTCCGAGCCCGAGACGCGCGTGGCGATGAGCCCCGAGACCGTCGCGAAGGTGGTCGGTCTCGGCTACGCCGTCACCGTCGAGTCCGGGGCCGGTGCCCGGGCCGGGTTCACCGACGAGGCCTACGCCGAGGCGGGCGCCGACGTCGCCGACGGTCCCGTCTGGGACGCCGACGTCGTGGTGCGCATCAACGCCCCGCAGCCCGACGAGATCGGCAAGCTGCGCGAGGGCTCCGTGCTGATCGCGATGCTCGCGCCGCGCTTCGAGGAGGAACGCACGGCCGCGCTCGCCGCCCAGGGCGTCACCGCCCTGTCGATGGACGCGGTGCCCCGGATCTCGCGGGCCCAGTCGATGGACGTGCTGTCGTCGATGGCGAACATCGCGGGCTACCGGGCGGTGATCGAGGCGGCCCACGTGTTCGGCCGGTTCTTCACCGGTCAGGTCACCGCCGCGGGCAAGGTCCCGCCGGCGAAGGTGCTCGTGGCCGGGGCGGGCGTCGCCGGGCTCGCCGCCATCGCCGCCGCCAACAGCCTGGGCGCGGTGGTCCGGGCGACCGACCCGCGCTCCGAGGTCGCCGACCAGGTGCGGTCGCTCGGCGGGGAGTACCTGGCCGTCGAGGTGGAGCAGGAGGCGTCCACCGACGGCTACGCCAAGGCGACCTCGGCGGACTACGACAAGCGCGCGGCCGAGATCTACTCCGAGCAGGCCGCGGACTGCGACATCATCATCACCACCGCTCTCATCCCGGGGCGGCCCGCGCCGAAGCTGATCACCGCCGCGGACGTGGCGTCGATGCGCCCGGGCAGCGTGGTCGTCGACATGGCGGCCTCGCAGGGCGGCAACGTGGAGGGGTCGGTGGCCGGCGAGGCCGTCGTCACCGACCACGGCGTGACGATCATCGGCTACACCGACCTCGCCGCCCGGTTGCCTGCGCAGGCGTCGCAGCTCTACGGCACGAACGTGCTGAACCTGCTCAAGCTGATGACCCCGGAGAAGGACGGGCGGCTCGCGCTCGACCTGGACGACACGGTGGTCCGTGGCATCACGATCGCGCACGCGGGTGAGACGCTCTGGCCCCCGCCCGAGGTGAAGGTGAGTGCGGCGCCCGCGGCCCAGCCGGCCGCCGAGCCCGTGGCGACGGAGCCGGAGAAGCCACGGTCCCCCTACGCCGGGCTCGCCGCCGGCGTCGTCGGCGCGGTGGCGCTGTTCGCGGTCACGGCACTGGCCCCGGCCGAGGTCGCAGGGCACCTCACGGTGTTCGTGCTGGCGATCGTCATCGGCTTCTACGTCATCGGCAACGTGCACCACGCGCTGCACACACCGCTGATGTCGGTCACGAACGCGATCTCCGGGATCATCGTCGTCGGCGCGATCCTGCAGATCGGCACCGGCGGCGACGCCCTGGTCATCGGGCTCGCCGCGGTCGCGGTGCTGCTCGCCGCCATCAACATCGTCGGTGGCTTCGCGGTGACGCGCCGCATGCTGCAGATGTTCACGAGGAGCTGAGCCGTGCAGACGTGGACCACTGCGGCGTACCTGATCGCCGCCATCCTTTTCGTGATCAGCCTCGCCGGGCTGTCGAGGCACGACACCGCCAAGTCCGGTGTGCTGTTCGGCATCACCGGCATGACCATCGCCCTGGTCGCCACCGCCGTCGTCGCGCTGGGGCAGGCGTCCGGGCTCGGCGTCGCGCTGCTGCTCGCGGCCGTCGTCGTCGGTGCGGCGATCGGGCTCTGGCGGGCACGCGTCGTCGAGATGACGGGCATGCCCGAGCTCATCGCGCTCATGCACAGCTTCGTCGGCCTCGCCGCGGTGCTGGTCGGCTGGAACGGCTTCCTGGAGGTCGAGGCCGGGCACCTGGTGCTGGAGGGGCCGCTGCTGGGCATCCACCACGCCGAGGTCGCGGTCGGGGTGTTCATCGGTGCGGTGACCTTCACCGGCTCGGTGATCGCCTACCTGAAGCTGTCGGCGAAGATCAAGTCGGCGCCGCTGATGCTGCCCGGCAAGAACGTCCTCAACCTCGGCGCGCTCGTCGCGTTCGCGGTGCTGACGGTGTTCTTCGTCATCACGCCGCAGATGTGGATCCTGGCCGTGCTCACGGTGTTGGCGCTGCTGCTCGGTCTGCACCTGGTCGCCTCGATCGGCGGCGGTGACATGCCGGTCGTGGTGTCGATGCTGAACTCCTACTCCGGATGGGCCGCCGCGGCGGCGGGCTTCCTGCTCGGCAACGACCTGCTGATCATCACCGGCGCGCTCGTCGGGTCCTCCGGTGCCTACCTGTCCTACATCATGTGCAAGGCGATGAACCGGTCGTTCATCTCGGTCATCGCCGGCGGCTTCGGGGCCACCTCCTCGGCGGCCGCGGCGGTGGAGGGCGAGCACCGCGAGATCGACGCCGACGGCGTCGCCGAGCTGCTCGCGAACGCCGAGAGCGTCGTGATCACGCCCGGCTACGGCATGGCGGTCGCCCAGGCCCAGTACCCGGTGGCGGAGCTGACCCGGTCACTGCGCGACGCCGGCGTGAACGTGCGCTTCGGTGTCCACCCGGTCGCGGGACGGCTCCCCGGCCACATGAACGTGCTGCTCGCCGAGGCCCAGGTGCCCTACGACATCGTCCTGGAGATGGACGAGATCAACGACGACCTCGCCGAGACCGACGTCGTGCTGGTGATCGGCGCCAACGACACGGTGAACCCGGCCGCGTCGGAGGACCCGGGCTCGCCGATCGCCGGGATGCCGGTGCTGCGGGTGTGGGACGCCAAGGACGTGATCGTCTTCAAGCGGTCGATGGCCACCGGCTACGCGGGCGTCCAGAACCCGCTCTTCTTCCGGGACAACACCCAGATGCTGTTCGGCGACGCCAAGGAGCGCGTGCAGGACATCCTGGCCTCGATCAAGAGCCTCGCGAGGACGGGCTGACCGTCGGGCGTCTTCACCCGGGCGGGGCGCAGGTGTTACCGAGCCGACTCCTGCGCTCCGCTTGCCCGGAACGTCCGGTGGGCACCCTGTGACCATGAGTGAGAGCAGCACGCAGCACGCGAACGAGACCTGGCCCCACCCCGAGAGCGAGCAGGCCCGACACGACGGGCGCTACACCCCGGTCGCCCGCGGGGGCCACCGCGGCCACCGGTCCGACGACCCGTCGACCGCCATGTGGGACTGATCTGACCCCACCGCCCGGTCCGCGACGGATCGGGCTCGATGAGAACCGGTCGCCGTCACCCGCCCTCGGGCGTGGGGTGCGGCGACCCTGTCGTTGCGGGGCCCGTCGTTGCGGGGCCCGTCGTGGGCCCGGGCGTCTCAGAGCGTGTTTGGAAATGGTGGGTGTGTCGGGATGGTCGACACGGCTGGGGTGCTCCATCGTGGTCGGCATGCAGGAACGACCGCGCCGGTACCCCTCGGACACCAGTGATGCCCAGTGGGTGGTGATCGAGCCGTTGTTACCGCCGCTCGCGCGGCGGGGGCGGCCTGTTGCTCATGCTCGTCGGGACGTGCTGGACGCGATCTTGTATGTCGTGCGGACCGGGTGTGCCTGGCGGGCGTTGCCGGTGGACTTCCCGCCCTGGCAGACCGTCTACTGGTACTTCAACCAGTGGGAACAGCAGAAGGTCACCGAGAAGATCCTCCCGGTCGTGCGGGGGCAGTTACGTATCGCCGAGGGCCGTGATCCGGAGCCGAGTGCGGGGATCATCGATTCCCAGTCGGTCAAGGGCGCCGACACCGTCGGCCAGGACTCCCGCGGCTACGACGCCGGGAAGAAGACAGGCGGACGGAAACGGTTCATCGTGACCGACACCCTCGGTCTGCTGCTGACCACGATGGTGTGCTCGGCCTCGGTACAGGACCGCGACGGCGCCAAGCCGATCCTGCTCAACCTCTACCTGCGCACCAGGGTGCGGTTCGTCTACGCCGACGCCGGCTTCGCCGGGCGACTGCTCGACTGGGCCGCCACGATCCTGCAGACAACGATCGAGATCATCCGCAAGCCACCCGAGCAGCGCGGATTCACCGTCCTCCCACGAAGGTGGGTGGTCGAACGGACCCTGGCCTGGCTCACCGCACACCGACGCCTGGCCCGAGACTACGAACGCCACCCCACCACATCCGAAGCCATGATCCGCTGGGCCGCGATCAACACCATCACCCGCCGCATCGCCCGTGGATACCCCGCCACCCGCCAGCAGAAACACACGACACCCTCAACCCACTAGAATTTCCAAACACGCTCTCAGGACGCGGGGGTGCACAGCCCCGGGCAGCGGCCGATCCGGCCCCGGAACGTGACGGTGGTCCCGTCAGGACCCGGCTCCACCCGCACGTCCTCCGCGACCGCCTCGATCATCCCGATGCCCCGTCCACGGTGGCCGGGGTCGGTGGGCGGGTCGCGCCAGCACCCGCGGTCGCTGACCTCCATCCGCACCCGGTACCCCTCGGCCTCGCCGTGCAGCAGGACCGTCGCGGCGCCCTCCGAGCCTGCGTCCTCCGAGCCGGCGGCCCCGTAGGCGTGCTCGATGCAGTTGGACACGGCCTCGTTCACCGCGAGGACGAGGTCCTGCACGGTCGGGCACTGCTCGTCGGTCCCGCACAGCGACGCGAGCCACCTGCCGGTCTCCCGGCGGGAGCGACCTGCCGACGCGGGTTCGACGGGCAGCTCGACACGCAGAGTCGGGGGCATGGGGCAGCAGTACCCACCAGGTCGCCGTGCAACTCATCGGAGTGACCGCCGATCGAAAATGTCGACCAGGTCACGCGAAGTTCGACGTGCGGGCCCGCGGCCCGCGGCCTACCGTCGATCGGTGATGGCAGTCGATCGTTGCCGGCCGCGGAGACGGCATGGCTGAGCCGAGTACGGATGCGGACACCCGCCCCGACGAGTACACCCACCTCGTCGAGCCTCTCCGTGCCTTCGCGGCCGCCGGCCCCGGGGACCCGGAACGGGAGCGGCTGCGCTCCGAGCTGGCACAGGGCTTCCACCCGGTGGTCCGGCACATCGCCGGGCGCTACCGGCACCGCGGCGAGCCCGTCGAGGACCTGGAGCAGGTCGGCGCGATCGGTCTGCTCAACGCGCTGGACCGGTTCGACCCGGACCAGGGCACCCCGTTCCTGGCCTACGCCGTCCCCACGATCACCGGGGAGATCCGCCGGTACTTCCGCGACCGCACCTGGTCGATGCGGGTGCCGCGGCGGCTCAAGGACATCCAGAGCCGCATGACCCGCGCCCAGGAGGAGCTGGCCTCGCGGCACGGCCGCGCCCCGAAGGTCTCCGAGCTCGCCGAGCACCTCGACATCAGCCGGGAGGAGGTCATCGAGGGGCTGCAGGCCCAGGACTCCTACCGGTCGGACTCGCTCGACAAGCTCGTCGGCGACACCGACAACCCGCTCGGCGAGATCGTCGGGGGCATCGACGCCGGGATGGACGCGGTCGAGGCCCGCGAGTCGCTGCGCCCGGCCCTGCGCAAGCTCCCCGAGCGGGAGCGGACCATCCTCATGCTGCGGTTCTTCGGCAACCAGACCCAGACCCAGATCGCCGCCCAGGTGGGGCTGTCGCAGATGCACGTGTCGCGGCTGCTCGCCCGGGCCCTGGTGACCCTGCGCGGTCATCTCGCCGACGACCAGGACCAGCACGACGGGGTCCCCGAGGCGGGCTGACCGCCCTCCCGCTACGACGGTCGGGTGCCCGTGATGGTCCGACCGGGGCAGCCGGACCGGTCGTCGTTGCCTCGCCGTCACCTGGGCGTTTCCCCACCGGTCTCCGGGGGCACCCTGTCGTGTTCCGCGCACGCCGCCGCCCGTTCACCGGGTCGCGGTGTCGCGCATCCGACGATGTCGGCGAGACCGTCGTCCCGCGACCCTCACCCGCACCTCGGCGCCCGGCCGGTGTCCCCGTCGGCCGGTCCCGCGTCGTGCCGTCGGTCGCGAGGACAGGAGAGGACCCGGGTATGGCCGTGCAGGAGAAGAAGTCCGTGACCGAGAAGGGCACGAAGAGCAAGAAGGGCAAGAAGAGCGGCCGGGAGGCCGTCGAGGCCGCGAAGGCCGAGACGAAGAAGGCCCGCCGCGCGGAGGAGAAGGCCGCCGAGAAGGCCGTCCGCGCCGCCCGCAAGGCCGAGAAGAAGGCCCGCGAGCAGGCGAAGGCCGCGCGTGCTGCGCAGAAGAAGGCGGCGGCTGCCGAGAAGAAGGCTGCCGCGAAGGCGAAGGCCGCGCGGCTGGAGAAGGTCGCCCAGCGCGACGCCGCCGCGAAGGCGGAGAAGAAGGCCCGGAAGCTGGCGAAGGAGCGGGTCGTCGCCGGGCAGCCGGGCAGCGGTGTCGGTACGCCCGAGACCACGCCCGCCGAGCGGGAGCAGCGCCGTCGTGAGGCCGAGCAGGCGGCCGGCCGGCTCGCCGCCGCGGCCGAGCACAAGGCCACTGCCGAGCGCCCCGCCGAGGTGCACCACACCAACGGCGCGCGCGTCTGACCACCGCACTCCGCAGCACCGTCGACGCCCGGACCCGGCCGGGTCCGGGCGTCGACGTATGTCAGGCACTGCACACCTGTCCGGATATTCAGGCTTGCACGAGCTAACGGCGGGGCCGTAGCGTTCGTCCGTGCACATCGCCGAGGGCTATCTCCCGCCGCTGCACGCGGCGGCCTGGACCGTCGTCGCCGCGCCGTTCGTCGTGCACGGCGCCCGGGCCGTGGTACAGCGCGTGCGGGAGGATCCGGACACCAAGCTGCTGCTCGCCGCGGCCGGCGCGTTCACCTTCGTCCTGTCCGCGCTCAAGATCCCGTCGGTGACCGGGTCGTCGTCGCACCCGACCGGCACCGGGCTGGGCGCGGTGCTGTTCCGACCACCGGTGATGGCGCTGCTCGGGACGGTGGTGCTGTTCTTCCAGGCCGTCCTGCTCGCCCACGGCGGGCTGACCACGCTCGGCGCCAACGCGTTCTCCATGGCGATCGCCGGGCCGTGGATCGCCTACGGCGCCTACGTCGTGGTCCGCAAGTTCGGGGGGTCGCTGGGGCCCGCGGTGTTCGCCGCGGCCTTCCTCGGTGACCTCGGCACCTACACGATCACCAGCGCGCAGCTGGCGCTCGCGTTCCCCGACCCCACCTCCGGGTTCGGCGGAGCCTTCGTCACCTTCGCCTCGATCTTCTCGATCACGCAGATCCCGCTGGCCGTGGCCGAGGGGCTGCTGACCGTGCTCGTCGTGCGGCTGCTCGTGCGCATCACCCCGGACGAGCTGCGCCGCCTCGGCGTGCTGCGTCCGGCCACGAGCACGGCCACGACGACGAGCACGACCACCGACACCGGTGGCGCCGCCCCGGCCGCGACCGCGCAGGGCCCGGAGAAGGAGGCGTCGGCGTGAGTCGCTCGACCGTCGTGAACATCCTGCTGGTCGTCGCCGTCGTCGCGTTGTTCGCGGTGCCGGTGCTGTTCGTGCCCGGCGAGTACGCCGGGTCCGACGGCCAGGCGGGCGAGGCCATCGAGGCCACCGGCTACCAGCCGTGGTTCAGCCCGGTGTGGGAGCCGCCGTCGGGCGAGATCGAGTCCGGGATCTTCGCGATGCAGGCCGCGGCCGGCGCGGGCGTGCTCGGCTACTGCATCGGCGTCGCCCGCACGCGCAGCCGGGAGAAGGCCGCCCGGCAGACCTGATGCTGCTGATCGACGAGACCGCCCACGCCAACCGCTGGCGGTCCCGGCACCCGGGGGAGAAGGCGTTCCTCGCCCTGGGGCTCCTGCTGCTCGCGGTCGTCCTCCCGCCGTGGCCCGGTGCCGTGCTGACCGGCGGCGCGGCGCTGGCGCTGCTCCTGGGTGGGGCCCGGGTGCCGTGGCGGACCGCGCTGCGGCTGCTCGCCCTGCCGCTCGGGTTCGTCGTCGTGGGGGCGCTGCCGCTGCTGGTGACCGTGGGCGGGGACCCGTGGCTCGCACTCGCACCGGGTGGACCGGCCCGGGCGGCCGCGCTCGTCGGACGCTCGCTGGCGGCGGTGTCCTGTCTGATCCTCTTTGCCGCGACGACGCCGCTCGCGGACACCCTGCCGCGGCTGCGGTGGGTGCCACCCGCCGTCCTGGAGATCACCCTGCTCGTCTACCGGATGCTGTTCCTGCTGCTGGACTCGCTCACCGCGGTCCGGGAGGCCCAGTCCCTCCGGATGGGGTTCCGGACGCGGCGGACCACCTTCCGGTCGCTGGCCGCGCAGGGGAGCGCGGTGTTCGTCCGGGCCTTCGACCGTGCCCGCCGCCTCGAGGCGGGCCTCGCCTCCCGCGGCTACGACGGATCGCTGCGCGTCCGGGTGCCCGCCCGCACCGTCTCGCCCGCCTTCGTCGCGGCGAGTGCGGCGCTGCTCGTCGCCGTCCCGCTGACGGCACTGGTGGTCCTCCCGTGACCGCGGTCCTGGAGGCCCGCGGACTGGTCTTCGCCTACCCGGACGGGCCGGTCGTGCTCGACGGGGCGGACCTCGCCGTCGACCCGGGGCGCAGGCTCGCCGTGCTCGGACCCAACGGCGGCGGCAAGACCACCCTGTTCCGGCTGCTGCTCGGGCTGCTCGCCCCGGCGGCCGGGGAGGTACTGCTCGACGGTGAGCCGGTCCGGCGCACCCGCCGCGGGCTGGCGCGGCTGCGCGAGTCCGCCCAGCTCGTCCTGCAGGACCCCGACGACCAGCTGTTCTCCGCCGACGTCGCGCAGGACGTGTCGTTCGGGCCGCTCAACCTCGGTCTCGACGGGGCCGAGGTCGACGCCCGGGTGCACGACGCGCTGGCCGCCGTCGGCATCGCCGACCTCGCCGACCGGCCGACGCACCGGCTGTCGTTCGGACAGCGCAAGCGGGTCGCGATCGCCGGTGCCCTCGCCGTCCGGCCCCAGGTGCTGGTGCTCGACGAGCCGACCGCGGGCCTGGACCCGGCCGGGGTGGAGGAGCTCGTCGTCGTGCTGGAGGACCTGCAGCGCGCCGGGACCGCGGTCGTGCTGTCCACCCACGACGTCGACCTCGCCCACCGCTGGGCCGACGACGTCGCCGTTGTCGCGCGGGGGCGGGTGCGGCGCGGTCCGGCGGCCGAGATCCTCGGCGACGCCGCGCTGCTCGCGGACGCGCGGCTCGGCCCGGCCTGGGCGCCGGCCGTCGCGCGGCTGCTCGCGCTGGTGGGCCTCCCGGGGACGACCCCCGCCACGGCGGCGGAGCTGCACGAGGTCCTGTCGGGACTTGCGGCCAGGGAGACACCGGCGGGAGGGTGAGGTCCATGACCGTCCCGGAACCCGCACCCGTCCCGGTGGACGAGATCGACCTGACGCTGCCCAACCCGGCGCGGATCTACGACTACATGCTCGGCGGCGGCCACAACTTCGCCACCGACCGGGAGTTCGCCGAGCGCCTGCTCGTCGCGCTGCCCGACACGCGGGAGCTCGCGCTCGCCAACCGGGCCTTCCTCGGCCGGGCCGTGCGGGCCTGTCTCGACCGGGGGGTGCGCCAGTTCCTCGACCTCGGCTCCGGCATCCCCACCGCCGAGCCGGTGCACGAGATCGCCCACCGTGCCGACCCGACGGCGCGCGTCGCCTACGTCGACGTCGAGCCGGTGTCGGTCGCGATGAGCCGCCAGCTCCTGACCGGTGTGGAGGGGGCCTCGATCACCGCGGCCGACCTCACCGACGTCGAGGCCGTGCTCGCCGCCCCGGGCGTGGCGGGCCTGCTCGACCCGGCCGAGCCGGTCGCCGTGCTCGCGGTCTCGGTGCTGCACTTCGTCGGCGACGACGACCTGCTCGGCGCCCTGTTCGACCGCTACGCGACGGCGTTCGGACCCGGCAGCATGCTCGTCGTCTCGCACGGCAGCACCGATGTCGACGACCCGCGCATCGCCGAACGGATGCGCACCGTCGAGCGGTTCACCCAGGACACCGCGCAGCCGGCCCGGTCCCGGGACCGGGCCCTGCTGCGCAGGCTGCTCGTCGACCGGCCCGGGCACCGGCTGGAGCTGCTGGAGCCGGGCATGGTCGACGTCGCCGACTGGCGGGCCGAGGCCGGGCGGTCGCCCGCCGGGCCCGCCGGGATGTACGCGGTCGTCGGTGAGGTCGTCCCGCGACGGTAGGGCGGGGTCAGTCCCGGTAGACGCCCTGGCGCTTCTCCATGAACGCGGTGACGGCCTCGGTCAGGTCGGCCGACACGAGCTGCCCGCCGTTCCAGGTGGCGATCTGGTCGAGCCCGTCGGCGACGGAGTGGTCACGGGCGTAGGTGATCGCGTACTTCGTGCCGCGCAGCGCCAGCGGGGACTTCGCCGCCAGCGACGCGGCGAGCTCGGCGACACCGTTCTCCAGCGCCTCGGCGTCGTCGTACACGCCGTTGACCAGGCGCAGCTCCTTCGCCTCGGTGCCGGACACCGGGCGGCAGGTGTAGGCCAGCTCGCGGGTGACGCCCTCGCCGACGATGCGCGGCAGCCGCTGCAGGACGCCGACGTCGGCGGCCAGGCCCATGTCGACCTCCTTCAGCACGAACGACGCGTCGGCGGTCGCGTAGCGCAGGTCGCAGGCGACGGCCAGGTCCAGGCCCGCGCCGAGGCAGACGCCGTGGATCGCGGCGATCACCGGTGTGCGGCAGCGCTCGATCGCGGTCAGGCAGTCCTGCAGGTCGAGAATCGTGCGGCGCAGCGCGTCGGCGCCGTGACCCACCGAGTCACCCGAGGCCTTCTCGCGCAGCCCGCCCAGCATCGACACGTCGATGCCCGAACAGAAGTGCCGCCCGTTGCCGCTGATCACCACGACCCGCACGGCGGGGTCGGCGTCCAGCTCGCGCACCGCGTCACGCAGCCCGAACCACATCGGCTCGTGCAGCGCGTTCGCCGCCTTCGGGCGGTCCAGGCGCAGCCGCGCGACCCCGTCCGTCACCTCGACCGCGATCCCCGTCGGCTCGCCCATCGGTCCCACCCTCCACGTGTCCAGCCCGGTCACCGGGAGGTTACCCCGGAGTAGGACGGCGGTGTCCTAGGCTCGTCCGGTGCCCGACCTGACCAGCACCGCCAACCCGCGCGTCAAGAACCTGGTCCGGCTGCGCACCCGTCGCCACCGCGACGCGGCGGGCGTCACCGTGATCGAGGGGCACGACGAGCTGGCGCTCGCGCTCGACGCCGGCGTCGAGCCGAGCGAGGTGTACTGGGCGCCGGACCTGGTGCGGTCCGACGCGCTGCTGCCCCGGATGCCGTCGGCGCGGGTGTTCTCGGTGAGCCGGGAGGTGTTCGCCCGGATCGCCTACCGCGAGTCCCCGGACGGCTGGCTCGCCGTCGCACCGGCCCCCGGCCGCCCGCTCGACGAGCTGGACCTCGGGCCGGACCCGCTCGTGCTGGTCGCCGAGGGCGTCGAGAAGCCCGGCAACGTCGGGGCGATGCTGCGCACCGCCGAGGCGTGCGGGGTGGACGCGGTGGTCATCGCGACGCCGGAGCGGGGCGGCACCGACTTCGCCAACCCCAACGTGGTGCGCGCGTCCAAGGGGACGGTGTTCGCGGTGCCGGTCGCGTCCGCGTCGACCCCCGAGGTCCTCGACTGGCTCGACCGGCGCGGCATCGCCACCCTCGTCACAACCCCGGCGGGGACGACCGGGCTCGCCGCCACCGACCTGACCGGGCCGAGCGCGCTGGTCATCGGGACCGAGGCGACCGGGGTGACCGACGCGTGGCTCGACCGGGCCGACGCCACGGTGGTCATCCCGATGCGTGGGCGGGTCAACTCGCTCAACGCCTCGATCGCCGCGGCCGTGGTGCTCTACGAGGCGGTCCGTCAGCGCGGCTGACCGGCGAGCTCGGCGCGCAGCCGCTTCTTGTCGGTCTTGCCGATCCCGGTCAGCGGGATCCGTTCGACGAACTCCACGGTGCGCGGCACGTACATCGCACCGGCGCGGTCGGCGACCAGCTCGGTCAGCTCGTCCGCGCTCGGGGACGGGGAGTCGGTGACGACGGCGGCGTGCACGGTCTCGGTGCCGTCGTCGTCGGGCACGCCGAAGACCGCGGCGTGCCGGACGGCCGGGTGCTCCATGAGCAGGTCCTCCAGCTCGGAGGTGTACACGTGCCCGCCCACGACGACGATCATGTCCTTCACGCGGTCGAGCAGGTGCAGGTAGCCGTCGGCGTCCTGGCGGGCGACGTCACCGGTGCGGACCCAGCCGTCGACGACCGTCGCGGCGCTCAGCTCCGGCTGCTTCCAGTAGCCGTCCATCTCCATGCCGGTGTGCACCCACAGCTCGCCGCGCTCGCCCGGGGCGACGGGCCGGCCGTCGGCGTCGGTGATGGCGATCGTGGTGGTGGGGATCGGCCGCCCGACGGTGCCGAGCAGGTCGGGGTTCCGGTGCTCCTCGGCGGTGAGCACGCTGATCCCGCCGGCCTCGGTCTGGCCGTAGAACTGGGTGAACACCGGGCCGATCCGGCGCAGCGCCTCGGCGATGCGGCGCGGGTTGGCGGGGGCACCGCCGTAGACCAGCGACCGCAGCGACGACAGGTCGGTCCGGTCCAGGTCGGGGTGGTCGAGGAGGCGGTAGATCAGCGGCGGCAGCAGGAAGGTGTGGGTGATCCGCTCCCGCTCGATCGCGGCGAGGAACGCACCCGGCTCGAAGGAGTCCTGCAGCACGACGGTGCCGCCCTCGGCCAGCGTGCGGTCGGCCATCGAGCCGCCGACGTGGGCGACCGGGGTGGCGACGAGCAGCCGCCCGCCGGTGGCGCCCGCGCCGAAGTTGCCGGCCCGGCGGCGCATCTCGGCGCCGCGCCGGTGGTGGTCGAAGGTGTAGGTGATGCCCTTCGGGTGCCCGGTGGTGCCGCCGGTGTGGCGGATCTGCTCGACGTCGTGCGGGAGGGCCCGGCCCCGGACCGGCTCGGCCGACGCGGTCGCGGCGAGCTCCAGCAGGTCGGTGCCGCCGTCGTGGGCACCCAGCCAGAGGACCTCGACGCCGTCGACGAGAGCCAGGACCGCCTCGGCGGACGCGGCGGCGTCGGCGTCGGCGAGCACCAGCGGCGCCTCGACGTCGGCGACGATCCGGGCCGTGGCGGCGGCCGACAGGCCCTCGTGCGGCTGGGTGATCCCGGCACCGAGCAGGGTCACCGCGAGCCGCGCGACGACGGCCTCGGGGGTGTTGCCCGCCAGCAGCGCGACGACCGATCCCCGCTCGACCCGCTCGTCGAGGACGTGGGCGAGCCGGTGCACCGTGTCCACCAGCTCGCCGGCGCGGATCCGGCGGTCGCGGTGCACCAGCGCCTCGCGGTCGCGGTCGGTGGCGAGGGCGTCGAGCAGCTCCTCGACGTCGCTGTACAGGCCCCCGCCGTCCGGGACAGCGCCGTCCAGGACGTCCTCGTGCAGACCGGTGGTCATCGCGGGTCTCCTCCCGTCGGGATCGTTGTTTAACGCAACGATCAACTCGGAGGCAGGCTTCCCAGAGGTGATCCGATCGACACCTCTCGTTTACACCGGAGTGCTCAGGCGGCCAGGGCGAGCTCCGCGCGCCGCTCGGCGCGCTCCATCCGCACCGCCTGCCACAGGGCGACCAGGCCCAGCAGCGGCAGCACCGTCGCGACGGCGGCGGGCGAGGTCCAGCCCCACCCGGCGGCCAGGACGAGTCCGCCCAGTGCGGCACCGAGGGCGTTCGCCACGTTGAACGCCGCGTGGTGCAGCGCCGCGCCCAGCGTCGGGCCCTCGCGGCCGGCGTCCATCAGCCGGGTCGCGAGCGCCGGGGTGGTCGCGGTGGTGGTGAAGGCCAGGGAGAACAGCGCCAGCAGCGCGAACACCGGCGAGGACGCGGTGAGCGCGAACAGGGCCATCGACACCGTGGCGGCGCCGAGCCCGGCCGCGATCGTGCGCACCGGCGCCGCCTCGGCGAGCCGGCCGCCGACCTGGTTGCCCAGCGTCATGCCGAGGCCGAACACGGCGAGCGCGAGCGGCACGGCCGCGGCGGCCAGGCCGGACACCTCGGTGAGCACCGGGGTGATGTAGCTGTACACCGCGAACGACCCGCCGAACCCGGTCGCGATGACCGCCATGGTGATCCACACCTGGCCGCGGCGCAGCGCGGAGAGCTCGCCGAGGATCGAGCCCCGGCGCTCCTCGCGGACGTCGGGGACCAGGCGCCACACGGCCAGCATCGTGACCACCGCGACGACGCCGACGGTCAGGTAGGCGGCCGGCCAGCCCGCCGCCTGCCCGAGCCAGGTCGCCCCGGGCACACCGACGATGTTGGCGATCATCAGCCCGCTCATGACGGTGGCGATGGCGCGCGGTCGCCGCTCCCGCGGCACCAGCGAGGCCGCGAGCACCGACGCGGTGCCGAAGTAGGCGCCGTGCGGCAGTCCGGCCAGGAACCGGGTCACGACGAAGGTGCCGAAGGTCGGGGCGAACGCCGACGCCACGTTGGCCACCGCCAGCGCGCCCGCCAGGGCGAGGAGCAGGTGCTTGCGCGGCCACCGTGCGCCGAGCACGGCGAGGACCGGCGCGCCGACGACGACGCCGATCGCGTAGGCACTGATGGCGGTTCCGGCCTGCGGCACGGTGGCGCCGAGGTCGGCGGCGAAGGCGGGCAGGAGACCCATCGAGGCGAACTCGGTGGTGCCGATGGCCAGGCCGCCGAGGGCCATCGCGGCGAGCGCGAGCCCGGTGGTGGGAGACTGGGGCGAGGTGAGAGCCTTTTTCATCGTGACACGAGGATAAATCGTGGCAGGCCGGAGGTGTCAACGACGATGACCGCGATGTCAGCGGGTTCACGTTCCGGGCCCGTCGCCGATCCGGGCGAACGCCCCGGACGGGCCGAGACCGACCGCTGGCGTGCCACCGCCGAGGTGCTGGCCGAGGTCCGGCGCGAGCCCGGCCTGACCCGTGTCGAGCTCGCCCGGCGGCTGTGCCTGGCCAGCGGTTCGGCCACCGAGATCGCGGCCCGGCTGCGTGACCTGGGCTGGGTCACCGAGGAGCGCGCCCCCTGCGGTGGGCGCGGGCGGCCGACCACCACCCTGACGCCCAACCCGGACGGGCCGGGCGTCGTCGCCGTCGACGTGCGGTTCGAGGGATGGCGGGCCGGACTCGCCGGGCTGGACGGCGTGCCGTTCGCGGTGCGGTCGGGCCCGCACCGGCGTCGCGACCCGGACTCCGTCGCCACGGAGCTGGACGGGGTGGTCGGTGAGCTGGTCGCGCAGGCACCCGGACCGGTGGTGGCGGTCGGGGTCGGTGTGGCCGCGACGGTCGTCGACGAGCACTTCGCCGAGACCGGTGGCGGCCAGGGCTGGAGCCCGCTGGACGTGCGCCGGATCGGCGCCGGGCCGGGCCTGCCCGTGCTGGTCGGCAACGACGCCAACCTCGCGGGCATCGCCGAGGTCCGCGACGGTGCCGCGGCCGGTGCGGGCACGGCGCTGTTCCTCACCGTCGAGGTGGGCATCGGCGGCGCGTTGCTGCTCGACGGGCGCGCCCAGGCCGGTGCCCGCGGCGCGGCGGGGGAGCTGGGACACCTGCCGTTCGGCGACCCGGCGGCCCGCTGCGCCTGCGGCGCGCGGGGCTGCTGGACCACCGGCGTCGACGGCCGGGCGCTGGCCAGGATGCTGGGCGAGCCCGAGCCGGACGCCCCGTACAGCTACGCCCGCGCCGTGCTCGACCGTGCCGCGGCCGGCGAGCCCGGCCCGGCGGCCGCGGTGACGAGCGCGTCGGCGTCGCTGGCCCGTGGGACCGCCGGGCTGGTCAACGCGCACGACCCGGAGGTCGTCGTGCTGGCCGGGCTCGGCCCCGCCCTGCGGGCCGCGGCGCCCGAGGCGTTCGCCGTCGCCTACGACGACGGGCTGATGGCCTTCCGTCGCGCCCTCGCGCCGCCGGTGCACGACGACGCGCACGGCGAGGACGGCGTGCTCCGGGGCGCCGCCGCGATCGCGCTGGACCACGCGGTCTCGGCCCCCGGGCTCGCCGCCCGCGCCGGCTGACGCACCCCGCTCAGGGGCGCGGGATCGAGCGCAGGTTGCTGCGCGCCAGCTCGACCATCCTCCCGACGCCGCCGTCGAGCACCGTGCGGGTCGCGGCGAGGGCGAACCCGCGGACCTGCGCGGCGGTGATGTGCGGCGGGATGGACAGCGCGTTCGGGTCGGTGCGCACGTCGACCAGTGCCGGGCCGCGGTGGTCCAGCGCCCGGCGCAGCGCGGCGCGCACGTCCGACGGGTCGTCGACGGCCTCGGCGTACAGGCCGGCGGCGCGGTCGATCCCGGCCAGGTCGGCCGGGCCGTGGTCGGTCTGGAACGACGGGTAGCCCGCGACCATCATCTCCAGCCGGATCATGCCCAGCGACCCGTTGTTGAACGCGACGACGGTCAGCGGCAGGTCGTGCTCGGCCGCGGTCAGCAGCTCGCCGAGCAGCATGGTCAGCCCGCCGTCGCCGGACAGGGACACGACCTGGCGGTCCGGGTACGCGAACTGCGCACCGATCGCGTGCGGCAGGTCGTTGGCCATCGTCCCGTGCCGGTAGGAGCCGATGATCCGGCGCCGGCCGTTGGGGGACAGGTAGCGCGCCGCCCACACGTTGCACATGCCGGTGTCGACGGTGGCGATCGCGTCCTCGGCCATCTCCTCGTCGAGGACCGCCGCGACGTGCTCGGGGTGGATCGGGCGCAGGTCGGAGACCTTGCGCGTGTAGGCGCCGACGACCTTCTCCAGCGCCTCCGCGTGCTTGCGCAGCATCCGGTCGAGGAAGGAGCGGTCGGTCTTCTCCGCGATCCGCGGCAGCAGCGCGTCCAGGGTGGACGCGGCGTCGCCGTGCACGCCCAGCTCCAGCAGGGTGCGACGCCCGAGGCGTGCGGGGTCGACGTCGATCTGCACGGTTCCGCGCTGGGGCAGGAACGAGTCGTAGGGGAAGTCGGTGCCGATCAGGATCAGCAGGTCGGCCTCGTGCGTCGCCTCGTAGCAGGCGCCGTAGCCGAGGAGTCCGGACATGCCCACGTCGTAGGGGTTGTCGTACTGGATCCACTCCTTGCCGCGCAGCGAGTGGCCGATCGGCGCCTTCACCCTGTCGGCGAGTGCGAGCACCTGCTCGCGGGCGCGCTCGATGCCGGCCCCGACGAACAGCGTCACGGTGTCCGCGGCGTCGACGAGCCGGGCCAGCTCGGCCACCTGCTCCTCGGACGGTCGCACGACGCCGGTGGGCGGGGACAGGTGCGAGGAGCCGGTGTCGCTCGGGGCGTCGAGCGCGCTGACGTCGCCCGGCAGGACCAGCACCGACACGTCGGACTCGGCGAGCGCGGTCTGCATCGCGATCCGCTGCATCCGGGGCATCTGCTCGGGCCGCGAGATCAGCTCGCAGTACGCCGAGCACTCGGTGAACAGCCGTTCCGGGTGGGTCTCCTGGAAGTAGCCGGTGCCGATCTGGACCGACGGGATGTGCGAGGCGATCGCCAGCACCGGCGCACCGGTGCGGTGGGCGTCCATCAGGCCCTGGATCAGATGCGTGTTGCCGGGGCCGCAGCTGCCGGCGCAGACCGCGAGCCGCCCGGTGAGCTGGGCCTCCGCCGCGGCCGCGAGCGCCGCGGCCTCCTCGTTGTGCACGTGCACCCACCGGATGCGGCCGTCGCGGCGGATCGCGTCCGCGATCGGGTTGAGGCTGTCGCCCACCAGGCCGTAGATCCGTTCGACGCCGGCCTGGTGCAGCAGCTCGATCATCTGGTCGGCCACGGTGCGGCCCATGTCGTCCTCCTCGCGCTCGGGTGCGAGAGCCGTGTTCCCCCTCCGGCGCCGGGCCGAACCGTTCCGGCGTGTGACGGTCCCCGCGTACCGCCCGGCGCACGGCAGGTCACGAATCGGGCATCGGAATCGATTCCCGCGCTGCGGAACCATCCGGACGTGAGTACTTTCCCCTCACATTCCTGGGAGGGGACGCGAAATGATCATTCTTGGTCTGATCCTGCTGCTGGTGGGCTATTTCACCGGTATCTCCATTCTCTACTACCTCGGCGGCCTGCTGGTGATCGTCGGTGTGGTCCTGCTGATCCTGGGGGCGATCGGACGGCCGGTGGGAGGGCGCAAGGCCTGGTTCTGACCGGGCTGGCCGGACTCGGCCACGGGAATCCGCGGACCGGGTGACGGCCGGCGTCGTTGCATTCTCCGCGGGGTGCGTCTCCGGAAGACCGGAAACGCACCCCCGCGGTGTGTCGTGGCGAAAGGATCACCGGGGCAGGGGGCGGATTCCGGGAATGTCGCGGGCGTCGGGGGGTCGCGACCGCTGCGGTCGTAGGCTCGCGGCTGTGATCGGCAGACGCGGTACCGCACTGGCCGGGGCCGTCCTGGCCCTGGGACTGCTGGCCGGGTGCGGCGACCAGCCCCTCCCGCTGACCGAGGGCCCGCCCGGCGCGTCCCCGGCCGACGGGCTCATCCGGATCGTCGAGCTGTCCGCGCAGCGCGCCCGGATCTCGGACCAGGTGGCCGCGGCGAAGTTCGGCACCGGAACGGCCGTCACCGACCCGGCACGGGAGGCGGCCGTCGTCGCCGAGACCCGGGCCGACGCGACCCGCGACGGCGTCGACCCCGACTGGGCGGCCCGGATCGTCGCCGACCAGATCGCGGCGAGCACCCAGGTGCAGAACGACCTGATCCGGCAGTGGACCGACCGGCCCGACACCCGTCCCGCGCAGCGGCCCGAGCTGGCCCGGGTGCGGCCGCAGCTGGACCGGATCGGCGACGAGCTGGTGGTCGCGCTGAAGCTGGCCGGCCCGGCCCGGGCGAACGAGGAGTGCCCGTCGACCCTGGCCCAGGCCGCGGTCGAACAGGCCCGTGGGCTCGACGAGGTCCACCGCAACGCCCTCGGGCGGTCGCTGAAGTCGGTCTGCGACGGCGCCCCCGGCTGATCCGTCCCGTGTGACGGTGCCGTTTCCGCTCGTCGCAAGGTATTGCGTATCCGGATAGTACGTGCTCGGATTAATCGGACGAGACACGGAGGTGCGCGATGGACCAGGACCTGTTCAACGACATCTGCCTGCAGCAGCTGACGCTGTCGGGCGTGCACGAGGGGGAGACGGTCGTCGTCCTCACCCGGGGCGCGGAACGGACCGAGTACGCCGACGCCTTCCTCTGGGCGATCCAGAAGCTGGGTGCGACCGGCTACCACATGCGGCTGCCGTCGCCGGCGAGCGCGGGCGGCGCCTGGGCGGTCGGCGACTCCGGCCTGGGCAACATCCCGCTGGCCGTGGACGCGCTCAAGGCCGCGGACATGGTCGTGGACTGCACGTTCCTGCTGTTCAGCAAGGAGCAGTTCGCGATCCAGGACGCGGACACCCGCATCCTCACCGCGGTCGAGCCGCCCGAGCTGCTGGCCCGGCTGATGCCGACCACCGAGCTGCGCGAGCGCGTCGAGACCGGCGCGGAGCTGCTGGCCAAGGCGTCGACCATGCGGATCACCAGCCCGCACGGCACCGACGTCACCTACCGGCTCGGCATGTACCCGACGATGAGCGAGTACGGCTACACCGACACCTCAGGCCGCTGGGACCACTGGCCGGCCGCCTTCGTGTTCACCGGCGGTGCCGACGACGGCGTCGACGGGAAGATCGTCCTCGCCCCCGGCGACGTGCTGCTGCCGTTCAACACCTACGTGCAGACCCCCGTCGAGATCACCATCGAGGAGGGCTTCATCCGCGACATCCGCGGTGGCGCTGGCTCCTCCGGGCTCGACGCGGACCTGCTGCGCTCCTACATCGAGAGCTTCGACGACCCGCGAGGCTACGGCATGAGCCACGTCGGCTGGGGTCTCGACGAGCGCGCCCACTGGCACGGCCTGACCCAGTTCGGCGGTGGCATGGGCATGGAGCTGCGCAGCTTCTACGGCAACGTCATGTTCTCGATCGGCCCGAACAACGAGCTCGGCGGCCCGAACGACACCGCCTGCCACTTCGACATCCCGATGCGCGGCAACTCGCTGTTCCTCGACGACGAGCTGATCGTCGACGCCGGGGAGCTGACCGTCCCGGAGATGCGCCCGGTGGGGAAGCGATGACCGACCACCACGTGGGGATGATCGTCCCCAGCTCGAACCTCACGATGGAGACCGAGCTCCCGCGGATGCTGCGCGCCCGCGAGGACGTGCTGCCCGACGACCGGTTCGTCTTCCACGCGGCGCGGGCCCGGATGCAGCACGTGACGCCCGAGCAGCTGCGTGCGATGAACTCCCAGGCCCGGCGGGCCGCGGCCGAGCTGGCCGACGCCCGCCCGGACGTCGTCGCGACCGCCTGTCTGGTGGCGATCATGGCGCAGGGCCCCGGCTACCACTGCACCGCCGAGGACGACATCACCGCCGCGCTGCGGGCCGAGGGCTCCGAGGCGCCCGTCGTCTCCAGTGCGGGGGCGCTGCTGTCCGGGATCGCCGCGCTCGGGGCGCAGCGGGTCGCGATCATCACGCCGTACCTGGAGCCGCTGACGAAGGCGGTCGTGGACTACCTCGAGGACGCGGGGGTGCGGGTCGTCGACTCGCTGTCGCTGGAGGTGCCCGACAACCTCGCCGTCGCCCGGCTCGACCCGGCCGACCTGCGCGAGCACTGGCGCAGGCTGGACCTGACCGGTGCCGACGCGCTGGTGCTCAGCGCGTGCGTGCAGATGCCGTCGCTGCCGTCGATCGAGGCGGTGCAGGAGGAAGTGGGGATCCCGGTGCTGTCCGCGGCCACCGCGACGGCGCACCGCATCCTCACCGAGCTCGGGCTGGAGCCGCGGGTGCCCGGGGCGGGGGCGCTGCTCGCCGGCTGAGCCCCGTGGGGCCGGGACCCGCGTGCCGCACCGGCACGCGGGTCTTCGTCGTGTCCGCGGCCCGACCGCCTCCGTGATCGCCGGGTGTGGAGCGCAGGGGTCGCCGGGCTGGCGTCCGCACTCCCCGCCCGGCGATCACGACGTCGGGACCGGTGCCGACGTGGGGGTGGACGGGGGCGCCTTGCTGCTGTACATGTTTGTACATGTCTGAACAGGGTGGCCGCTCCAAGAGGGCGCGCCTCGTCGAGGACCTCGCCGGGCGGATCCGCTCCGGCCGGTTGCCGAACGGTGAACAGCTCCCGGGGGAGAACCAGCTCGCCCGCACCTACGCCGTCTCCCGCGGCACGGTCCGCAGCGCGCTGGCCGAGCTCGCGCGGCGCGACCTCATCACCACCGAGACCGGTGTCGGCTCGTTCGTCACCTTCGACGGGTCGCCCCTGGACCAGCGGCTCGGCTGGGCGCAGGCGTTCGCCGCGTCCGGCGCGGCCGTCCGCACCGAGCTGCTCGGCATCGCCGCGGGCGGCGACCCCGGTCCCACCGGGTACGAGGGGCCGCTGGTCACCGTGCGCCGGCTGCGGCGGGCCGGGTCCGTCCCGGTCTCGCTGGAGACCGCCTCGCTGCCCGCCACCGGTGACCTCGCCCGGCTCCCGGAGACCGGTCTCGTCGACGGCTCGATCACCGCCACCCTCGCCGCGGCGGGCCTGCTCGGCGTCGCGGGGGAGCAGTGGATCTCGGTCGCCCCGCTCGACACCGCCGACGCCGTCACCCTCGAACGCGAGCCCGGCGAGCTGTTCCTGCGCGCCGTCCGGGCGACCCGCGACGCCCGCGGCGGGCTCGTCGAGCACGTCGTCAGCCTGCTGGATCCGCAGCGCTTCCGGTTCCACCTCGCGTTCGGGGAGCAGCGGTGAGCGACCCGCACGACCGCGCCATGGGCGCGCTGCTCGGCCTCGCCGTCGGCGACGCCCTCGGGATGCCCACCCAGTCGCTGTCCCGGGCCGCGATCACCGAGCGCTACGGCGTCGTCGACCGGCTCCTCGACGGCGCCGACGACCAGCCGATCGCCCCGAAGCTCCCGGCGGGCACCGTCACCGACGACACCGAGCAGGCGCTGCTGCTCGCCCGGATCCTGCTCGACCACGGCGGCCATGTCCCGGCCCGGGTGTTCGCCGGTGCCCTGGAGGCGTGGGAGCAGGACATGATCCGGCGCGGGTCGCTGGACCTGCTCGGCCCGTCCACCCGCCGGGCCCTGACCCGGCTCGCGGACGGTGAGCCGCCGGAGCTCGCGGGCCGCGACGGCGTCACCAACGGCGCCGCGATGCGCGTCGCGCCGGTCGGCATCGCGCACACCGGTCCGCGGCTCCTCGACGCCGTGGTGGAGTCCGCGGTCGTCACCCACCACACCGCACCCGGGATCGCCGCCGCCGCCGCGGTGGCCGCCGCGGTGTCGGCCGGGGTGTCCGGCGCGGGGCTCCCTGCCGCGCTGGACGCCGCGCTCGACGCCGCCCGGGCCGGTGCGCGACGTGGCGGCTGGGCGGCGGGCGCCGACGTCGCCGCCCGCCTCGACGTCGCGTTCCGGGTCCTGCCCGGGCTCGACCGCGCCGCGCTCGCCGACACCGTCGTCGACGTCGTCGGCACCTCGGTCACCGCGACCGAGTCCGTCGTCGCGGCCCTCGGGCTCGCCGCCGCCCTCGGCGACGATCCCCGGGCCGCGCTGGTCACCGCCGCCTCGCTGGGCGGTGACACCGACACCGTCGCCGCGATCTGCGGCGCGGTCCTCGGAGCGGTGCACGGCGCCGCCGCACTGCCCGCCGACCTCGTCGGCACCGTTCGCCGGGTCAACGCCGCCCTGCTCGATCCCCTCGACGACGTGGTCGAGGGGCTGCTCCGCCTCCGCCTTCCATCCTGACAGGAGGCCGACATGGCCACCAGCACGACCGACACCGGCACCGCCGGGACCGGCACGCTCGAGACCCGCGGCATCGAACCCGTCCCGGTCGCCGAACGGCACGGCCGCCCGGGGCAGCTCTTCTGGGTCTGGTTCGCCGCGAACATCTCCATCCTCGGTCTCCCGCTCGGCGCGACGCTGGTCGCCTCCGGGCTGAACATCACCCAGGCGGTGATCGCCGCGGTGCTCGGCAGCGTCGGGTCGTTCGCGATCGTCGGCGCCGTCTCGATCGCCGGGCGGCGCGGCGGGGCCCCCGGCTGACGCTGTCGCGTGCGGTGTTCGGCGCCCGCGGCAACATCGGCCCGACCCTGGTCTCGCTGCTGTCGCGGCTGGGCTGGGAGACGGTCAACACCACCACGGCCGCGTTCGCGCTGCTGTCGCTGGTCACGATCGTCGCGGGCACCAGCCCGTCGGCGAAGGACCACCCGGTGATCACGATCGTCTGCATCGCGGTGTTCGTGCTGTGCACGGTGCTCGTCGCCGGGCTGGGGCACGCGGTGCTCGTCGCGGTGCAGCGCTGGGCGACCTGGGTGTTCGGCGCGCTGAACATCGTCGTCGGCGGGTTCCTGGTCGCCACCGTCGACTGGGCCGCGGTCGCCGCGGCCGCCCCCGCGCCGTCGGGTGCGGTCGTCGCCGCGGTCGGGGTGATCGCGGCGGGCACCGGCATCGGCTGGGCCAACGCCTCGGCCGACATGTCCCGCTACCAGTCCCCGTCGATGCGGGCCGGCTCCCTGGTCGCCTCGGCCGCGGCCGGTGCGGGCATCCCGCTGGTGCTGCTGATCTCGCTGGGCAGCCTGCTCGCCGCCGGTGACCCGACCCTGGCCACCGCCGAGGACCCGGTCGCCGCGATCCGCGACCTGCTCCCCGCGTGGATGGCGATCCCGTACCTGGTCGCCGCGTTCGGCGGGCTGCTGCTGTCCAACCACCTGTCGGTCTACTCGGCCGGGCTGACCACGCTGACCTGGGCGTGCGGCTGCCGCGGGTGTACGCCGTCGTCGTCGACGTGCTCGTGACCTTCGTCGGCGCGATCTACTTCATGCTGATCGCCGACGGCTTCTACCCGCCGTTCATCGCCTTCATCAGCGCCCTCGCCGTGCCGATCACCGCCTGGGTCGGGGTGTTCGCCGTCGACATGCTGCGTCGCCGTCACTACGACCCGGTGGCCCTGATGGACACCTCGCACAGCAGCGGCTACTGGTACCGCGGCGGGATCGAGCCGCGGGCGACGGCGGCCTGGGCGCTGGCGATCGTCGTCGGTTACCTGTTCGCCACCGTCGGGCCGTCGTCGGAGCCGTGGTTCACCGGGCCGCTCGCCGGCACCTGGTTCGGCGAGAACGGGCTGGCCTGGGTGATCACCTTCGTCGTCGCGGCCGGGGTGTACGCCGCGCTGGGCGGGGCCCGGGAGCAGCGGTGACCGGCCGGCTCGTCCACTCCGGACAGGTCCTGGTCGACCTGGTCATGCAGGTTCCCGCGCTGCCCCCGCCGGGCGGTGACGTGCTCGCCACCGGCACCACGATGCTGCCCGGCGGCGGGTTCAACGTCGTCGCCGCGGCCGCCCGGGCCGGGGCCGAGGTCCTCTACGCCGGCGGGCACGGCACCGGTCCGCACGGCGACCTGGTGCGGGCCGCGCTGGCCGCGGAGGGTGTCACGGTGACCGCGCCGCCCGACCCCGGTGGCGACACCGGGATCTGCGTGACCCTGGTCGACCCCTCCGGGGAGCGGACCTTCGTCACCGGCAGCGGGGTCGAGACCGCGCTCCCCGCCGGGCTCCCCGCGACCACCGCCGACGACGTGCTCTACGTGTCCGGCTACAGCCTGCTCGTCCCGGACAAGGCCGGGGCGCTGCTCGCCGCGGCCGAGGAGTCGTCGGCGACGGTCCTGCTCGATCCGGGGCCGCTGGTCACGGACGTGCCGGACACGCTGTGGGAGCGGATGCTCGCCGCGACCGGGGTACTGAGCACCAACGCCCGGGAGGCGCGGCTGCTGACCGGGGAGCCGACCCCGGCGCGTGCCGCCGGGGCGCTGGCCCGGCAACTGCGCGACGACGCGGCCGTGGTCGTCCGCGACGGAGCCGCGGGCTGCGTGGTCGTCCGCGACGGGACGGTGGAGGCCGTCCCGGCGCCGGTGGTGGACGCCGTCGACACCAACGGCGCCGGGGACGCGCACTGCGGTGTCCTGGCCGCGGAGCTGCTGCGCGGCACCGCGTGGTCCGAGGCGGTCGCCCGGGCCGGTGCGGCCGCGGCACTCGCGGTCACCCGGCACGGGCCGGCCACGGCGCCGACCCGGGCGGAGCTGGACGCGTTCCTCACCGGGGCTGCCGCGGGGTGAGGGTGTGCGCCGTTGGTAGAGCTGCGCTCCGTCGGGCAGGGCGCGCCCGTCGGTACGGTGCGGCCGCCGGGCGGCGCGGCGGCGTCGTCGCTCCATGATCGGCACGAGTGGAGCGCCGAGGCCGGTGGACTGCGCTCCGGACTCCACTCCTGGCGATCATGGACGGCGCAGGGCCCTCAGGTTTCCGGCGCCCGCCGCCGTCGCCATGCCCTGGACGGTCTCCTGGACCGCGCGGAACGCCGGGCCGCAGACGGTGGCGTCGCCTTCGGCGAGGGTGCCGGGTCGGCCTGGCAGCCCTTCGCGGCGAAGTCGTCCAGCGCCTTCCCGACGAGGTCGGCCTGCGTGGCCGCGCGGGGTGCGTCCTGCCGGACCTGGGGCAGCACGTTGCGGATCTCGGTGGTGAACCGGCCGCAGCGCGGGAAGACCTTCGCCGCGTCGCCCGACCAGCAGGGGTCCTGGGCGTAGAAGCGGAACTTGGTCCGCAGCGCCTCCAGCCGGGGGCGCCGACCCGCTCCGAGGCGGTCTGTCCCGGCCAGGGCTCGGTGTCCTGCGCCGACGAGCTGGCGGGACGGTCGGCGGAGCAGCCTGCCAGGAGCAGGGCGGCCACCAGCAGGACGGCCGCCCGCAGCAGGGACGTGATCGGGCGCGGGCACGGTTGCACACCGAGACGGTAGGCCCGCGCCGATCGCCCGGGAGCCGGGGCGGCGTTGGGCGGGGCGGGGTCAGCCCCGGAGGAGCCCGGTGAGCGTCGTGCGCAGCAGCCCCAGCGCCGCGGCCGGGTTGTCCCAGAACACCATGTGCCCGGCGTCCGGGACGGCGACGAGCCGGGCGTCCGGCTGGGCGGCGGCGAGCTCGGCGACCCCGGACGCGGGCACGACGGGAGAGTCCGCGCCGTACAGCAGCGTCACCGCGCCGGGACGCTCGGCCAGACGTCGAAGAAGTCCTCGGACTCGAACCCGGCGTGCGTCGCGGCGATCGCGGCCTCGTCGCAGGAGGACAGCCAGCGCGCGCGCAGCTCCTGCTCGCGGCGGGGCCAGCGCGGCCAGGACCGCGCGACCCCGTCGGCGTCGGTGCCGTGCTGCGCCTTGTGCAGCTGGCCCAGGAACGCCTCCAGCGTCGTCGGGTACGGCGAGCGGCCGGGTCCCGACAGCGGCGGGTCGACGAGGACGGCGCCGCCGACCGGCCGTCGCGTCGCGGCGACGGCGGCGATCCGGGCGCCCATCGAGTGCCCGAACAGGATGGTGTCGGGGCCGAGCTCCAGCGCGTCGAGCACGGCCAGCGCGTCACCGGCGTAGTCGTCGAGGGTCCAGGAGCCGCCGGTGTCGGACAGCCCGCGACCGCGGACGTCGAGCACCACCGGGCGGCACAGGTCGACGAGCTCGCGGGCGACGAAGTCCATCGTCACCGCGGGGCTGGTGATGCCGGGCAGGACCAGCACGGCGACGCCGTCGCCGCCGTAGTCCAGGGCGTGCAGCGCCAGGTCGCCGTGCCGCACCCAGCGGGACACGGCGGGGACGTCGGCGAGGTCGGCGAGCGCGTCCTGGCGGACCTGCCGGAGACGGGTGGACGTGACGGTCACAGGAGTCCCTTCAGGTAGGCGAGCGCGTCGTCGAGACCGATCACGTCGCCGTACTTGGCGTGGATGTCGAACAGGTTCGCCTCGTGCGGCCCGGCCGCGCGGTCGCCGACGCACTCACGCGGCACCAGCACGCCGAAACCGGACTGGACGGCGTCGACGGCGGTCGCGCGGACACAGCCCGAGGTGGTGGCCCCGCACACCAGCACGGTGTCCACACCGGAGGACTGCAGCAGGGTCGCGAGCCCGGTGTCGAAGAACGCCGAGGCACCCTTCTTGGTCAGGGTGTGGTCGGTGCCGCGGACGTCGAGCCGGGGGTCGAAGCCGACGGCGGCGAACCCTCGACGAGCGAGCGCATGCCGGGCGCCTTCACCAGCCAGGGCAGGGTGTCGAGCTCGGCGGGGGTGTAGGCGATCGTCGTCCACACCACCGGGGCGTCGAGGGTGCGGGCCGCCCCGACCAGGGTCGACGTCGCCGCGACGACCTCGGACAGCTCGCTGCCGGTGGGCAGCGCGGGATCGGTGAACCCGACCGTCAGGTCCACGACGACGACCGCGGGCCGGGTCCCGCGCCGCGCGGCCGCGCCGAACCCGGCCGTGGCATAGGTCGCGTCGGTGCCGGCCCCGTGCAGACCGGTGGCGTGCGGGCTCATGCGGACGCTCCGTCCAGTGCGGACTGCGGTGCGGAACGGGGTGCGGAGTCCAGTGCGGACTGCAGCGCGGCGCGGCGCCGGCCCGCGCAGTCCTCCACGGCGTCGACGATGGTCTGGTAGCCGGTGCACCGGCACAGGTTCGACGCCACGACCTCGCGGATCTGCTCGCGATCCGCGTCGGGGGACTCGGCGAGGTAGCCCTCGGCCAGCATCAGGAACCCGGGGGTGCAGAAGCCGCACTGCAGCCCGTGGTGCTCACCGAAGCACTGCTGCAGGTCCGACAGCCCGCCGTCGGGCCCGGACAGCGACTCGACCGTACGGATCGCCGCGTTCTCCACCTGCACGGCGAACAGCAGGCAGGCGCGGGCGGGCGCGTCGTCGACGAGCACGGTGCACGCCCCGCAGATCCCGTGCTCGCAGCCGACGTGGGTGCCGGTCAGCCCCAGGTCGTGGCGGAGCACGTCGGCCAGCGTGCGGCGCGGCGGGATCGCCAGCTCGTGACGCTCGCCGTTGACGGTCAGCTCGACCAGCTGGACGTCGGTCACGATGCCTCCTGGTTCAGGGCCGCGAAGAGGGCGGCGCGGGGGATCGGGGTGGAGTCCAGCTCGACGCCGGTCGTGCGCAGCGCGTCGTTGACGGCGTTGAGCACGGCCGCGGGGGCGCCGATCGTGCCGCCCTCGCCCGCGCCCTTCGCGCCGTCGGCGGTGAACGCGCACGGCGTCTCGAGGTGCTCGATGCGCACGTCGGGGATCTCGGCGGCGGTCGGGACCTTGTACTCCATGAAGCTCGGCGCGAGCGGCTGGCCGAGCTCGTCGTAGACGACCTGCTCGAACAGCGCCCCGGCGATGCCCTGGGCGATGCCGCCGCGGGCCTGCCCCTCGACGACGCGCGGGTGGATGGCGACGCCGCAGTCCTCGACGCAGACGTAGCGCAGGATCTCCACGCCGCCGGTGCCCCAGGGCCCCGGCAAAGTCGTGATGGGTGGGTCCTGAGCTGCGGTGATGTGGGGGGTGGGGGTGGGTGCGGACACAGGCTTGGCGTGATCATGAGGGTGTCGAATCCTTGCTCACGTCAGGAAGCCTGTGTCCGCAGTGTCAGTGTCTCCGATCGTTGCTGCTCTGGAAGGCCTGGAGGTCGGTCCTGACGCGGGGAGAGCCGCGCCGGTCGGTGAGGCGGCGGGGTTGTCGCTGGTGGAGGCCCTGTCGCGAGTGCCGGACCCGCGGAAACCACGCGGTGTCCGCCACGGTGTCCTCGCGGTGTTGCTACTGGGGGCGTGCGCGGTGTTGGCGGGGGCCCGGTCGTTCACCGCGATCGCCGAGTACGCCCATGACGTCGGCCGCGCCGTGCTGGACGTGCTCGGGGTGGGCGCGGTCGCTCCGCACGAGTCGACCATCCGCCGGGTCCTGCAACGGGTCGACGCCTCGGCGCTGGAGGCGGCGTTGCAGTCCTGGGTGTTGCCCCAGCTCAGCGCCCAGCCGGCCCCGGAGGGCACACCCCGGCGAGAACAGCGTCGCGTGCTGGCCTTGGACGGCAAGACCCTGCGCGGCGCCCGCGTCCGTGCCGCCGACGGCAGGGTCTGGCTCCCGCATCTGGTGTCGGTGCTCGACCAGACCAGCGGTGGCGTGCTCGGCCAGGTTCAGGTCGCAGAGAAAGGCAGCGAGATCACCGCGTTCACCGCGCTGCTCGACCCCCTCGACCTCGACGATGTACTGGTCACCGCGGACGCTCTGCACACCCAGCGAGCCCACGCCGACTACCTACACCGCCGCGGCGGGCACTACCTGATGACGATCAAAGCGAACCAGCCCACGCTGCTGGCACGGGTACGGGCGCTGCCCTGGACCCAGATCGGCGTCGCTGATCGTCAACGCGGGCGTGGGCACGGCCGCGTCGAGACCCGCACGATCAGCGTGGTCAGCCTGCACCCCTGTCCCGACCTGGGCGCAGAGTTCTTCCCCCACGCATCCCAGGCGATCAAGCTGGTGCGCCGGCGTCGCCCACTGCGGCCTGGCGGGAAGTGGAGAACCGAGACCGCCTACGCGATCACCAGCCTGACCAGCACCGACGCCGATCCAGGACTGCTCGCCCGCTGGATCCGTGGGCACTGGTCGATCGAGAATCGCCTGCACTGGGTCCGTGATGTCTGCTTCGACGAAGACCGCGCCACCGCCCACACCGGTCACGCCCCGCAGGTCATGTCGGCGTTGCGGAACCTCGCGATCACCGCGCTACGCCTGCACGGCGTCAGCAACATCGCCGCAGCACTCCGCCACCACGCCCGCGACCCCCATCGACCACTGACCACCTACAAGATCATCTAGCGACTTTGCCGGGGCCCTGGCCGGTGCCCGGGTCCAGCGCGACGACGCAGCCGTGCGTGGCGTTGGAGAACGTGCCGTCGCCGCCGACGTCGAAGCTCGCCGTCGCGGTCAGGCCCGGCCCGACCTCCTTGGGAAGCAGGTGCGCGCGCAGGTAGGCGACGTCGGCCAGCTCGGCGTAGGAGAACGTGCGGTCCCCGGCGCGCACCCCGCCGCGGCCGTCGAGCCGGGCCGAGTCCACGTCGGTCCCGGCCAGGTGTGCGGCCAGGGCACGGAGCTGGTCGCCCAGCTTCACCGCCGCCGCGGCCGCCGCGGACCCGCCGATCGTCACCGAGCGGGACGCGAACGAGCCCCAGCCGTAGGTGATCCGGTCGGTGTCGCCCTGGACGATCGTGACCTTGTCGTAGGGCAGGCCGAGCCGGTCGGCGACGATCTGGGCGAAGGTCGTCTCGTGGCTCTGGCCGTGCGAGAGCGTGCCGGTGGTGACGGTGACCGTGCCGTCCAGGTCCATCGTGATCTGGGACAGGTCGAACCCGGGGACGACCTGCATCTTCCGCGCCGCGAACGCGCCGGAGCCGTAGCCGGTGCGCTCGGAGAAGCAGGAGTAGCCGATGCCGAGGACCCGGCCGTCGGACAGGCTGCGCCCGGGCCAGCCCTCGTCGCGCAGCACCTGCTCGCACAGGTCGAGGGACTGAGCCTTTTTCAACCTGACGTTTGTGCTGGTCAGGGGCGTGAAGGCCGGCCGGGGTGGGGCTCCTGGTAGACGGATGGGTGTCGAACCGTCGTCTGCCAGGAGCCCCGTGTGCTGTCCTACCCATCCGGGATGAACGTGTCCAGCCGTAGCGTCCGTGATCTTGCTGATCTTCTCCGGGGGCATCGGCGTCAGCGTGGAACACGCTGGCGCCGGCTCTCAGCCGGTCGGCAGGCCTTGCTGGTGCTCGCCTACCTGCGTAAGGGCGAGACCTACGCTGCCCTGGCCTGCGGGTTCGCGGTGAGCACCGCGACGGTGTACCGGTACCTGACCGAGGCGATCGGTCTGCTCGCCGCGCTCGCCCCGACCCTGGAACAGGCCATCACCGTCGCCGCTGGGAAGGCGTTCGTGATCCTGGACGGCACGCTGCTGCGTATCGACCGGGTCGGCATGACATCCGGCTACGACCGGGCGTTCTACTCCGGCAAACACAAGTGCCACGGCCTGAACGTGCAGGTCATCGCCGACCCCGTCGGCAGGCTGGTGTGGATCTCCCCACCGCTACCCGGAGCCCGGCACGACATGGGTGCCGCCCGCGCCCACGGGATCATCGACGCGGTCAACACCGCCGGGGTGCGGGCGATCGCTGACACCGCCTACCAAGGCGGCGGGCCCGCGATCACCGTCCCCCACCGACGCCGCCGCCGCGACCTCGACACCGGCCGGTACCGGCCCCTGTCAGCGAATCAGAAAGCGGTCAACGCCGCCCACGCCCGACGACGGGCACCCGGTGAACGGGTCAACGCCGAGCTGAAGAACTGGAAGATCCTCCGCAAGATCCGCTCCAGCCCCAACCAGGCCACCCAGCTCGTCGCCGCGGTCCAGACCCTCATGATCACAGCTACCTGACCAGCACAAACGTCAGGTTGAAAAAGGCTCACTCCCGGTAGGACCCCGGGTCGTAGGTGATCGCGTTGACCCCGCGGTAGGGGAACTCGGTGATCAGGTTGCGGCGGCGGACCTCCAGGGCGTCGAGCCCGAGCTCGCGGGCGGCGCGCTCCATCAGCCGCTCCATCACCATCACGTACTGCGGCCGGGACACCCCGCGGTACGGCGCGGTCGGCGCCTTGTTCGTGGTGACCGCGCGGCCGCGCACCCGGTAGGCGGGCACCCGGTAGACGCCGGGCATCTCCGCCGAGGCCATCAGCGGCTCGATGCCCGCGGTGAACGGGTAGCAGGAGTAGGCGCCCATGTCGCAGACGACGTCGGACTCCAGGGCGAGGATCTCCCCGTCGGCGGTGAACGCGGCGCGGGCGGTGTAGTGCTGCTCGCGGGCCAGGAAGCTCGCGGTCAGCGCCTCGCGCCGGTCCTCGATCCACTTCACCGGACGGCGGAGCCGCTTCGCGGCGGCCGCGGCGACGATCTCCTCCCGGCCGACGACGCACTTCTGCCCGAACCCGCCGCCCATGTCCGGCACCAGGACCCGGACCTGTCTCTCGTCGAGCCCGGCACAGCGGGCCAGGACCGTGCGGACCTGGTGCGGGACCTGGGTGCAGGTGCGCACGACCAGCTGCTCGTCGCGGTCGTCCCAGTCGGCGACGACGCCGCGGGTCTCCAGCGGGAGCGCGTTCTGCCGACCGGTCCGTGCCTCGACCGAGACGACCGTGTGCGCGTCGGCGAACACGTCGTCGATGCCCTCGGTCGCGAACAGCGACACGTCCACGAGCACGTTGCCGGGGGCCTCGTCGTGCACCGGTGGGCCGGCCGCGGCCAGCGCGGCGGCCTCGGTGACCACCGGGTCGAGCGGGTCGAGCTCGACGACGGCGGCCTCCACCCCGTCCTCGGCGGCGTAGGGGTCGGTGGCGAGCACGATCGCGAGGGGCTCGCCGACGTAGCGGACCTTCTCCCCGGCCAGCACCGGCATCGAGGTCGGGACGAACTCCTCGATCGGCCGGTCGAGCAACGCGGTGATGTCGCGCAGGGCGAGGTCGGCGGCGGCGAACGCGGCGACGACGCCGGGGACCGCACGGACCTCGGACAGGTCGACGTCGACCACCCTGGCGTGTGCCTCGGTGCTGCGCACGAACGCGGCGTGCAGCATCCGGGGCAGGGTGATGTCGTCGACGAACCGGCCGCGGCCGGTGAGCAGCCGCGGGTCCTCCCGGCGCGGGACGGACGCGCCGACCCAGCTGCCGTCGCGGCGGAATCCGGGCTCAGCCACCGGCGGCCTCCTCCCGTGCCCGGGCGACGAGGGTGCGGACCAGGCCGCGGCGGTACGCCGCGGGGATCCCGGCCTCGTCGCGCAGCTCCAGCCCGTCGGCGATCTCCGACGGCGTCCCGGCCGGGCCGACCAGCACCGGGACGGCGCCGACCCCACCGAGCACGACCTCCTCGGTGTCCAGGTCCACCCCCGCCGCGACGACGGCGAAGTCGCCACGCCGGTCGGCGTACTCGGTGAGCGCCGCCCGCGGCGCGGGCCGGGGGAACACGACCTCGACGATCACCTCGTCGGGGGCCAGGGCGGTGGTGAACGGGCCGAGGAAGAACTCCCGCGCCCGGATCTCGCGGCGCCCGCCGGCCCCTCGGCGACGACCACGGCGTCGAGGAGCACGGCCAGCAGACACCACTCGGCGGTGGCGTCGCCGTGCGCGATCGACCCCCCGACGGTGCCGCGGGTGCGGATCGGCAGGTGCCCGACCCAGCGCATCGCGGCCGACAGGACCGCGAAGTCCGGCCCGAGGTCGGCCCGCTCGACGGCCCGGTGCGTGGTGAGTGCGCCGATCCGGAGTGCACCGCCGGTGCGGTGGATGCCGGCCAGGCCCGGCACGTGCGTGAGGTCGATCAGGTGCCCGGGGCGGGCCATCCGGTAGTTCATCATCGCGACCAGGCTCTGCCCGCCGGCGAGCAGCTTGGGCTCGTCGTCGGCCAGCTCGGTCAGCAGGTCGACCGCCCCGCGCACCGACGACGCCCGGTGGTAGGTGAACGCGGCGGGCTTCACGCCTTCTCCACCCGCTCCACGGCCGGCGCGTCGAGGGTCTGCTCGTCGCCGGTGATGCGGTCCAGCTCGCGACCCCGGGTCTCGGGGGCGCCCAGCGCCATGAACGTCACCGCAGCCACCACCAGCAGCGCCATCAGCGTGAAGGTCAGCGGCAGGCCCAGCACCGGCCACAGCAGGCTGCCGAAGATCAGCGGGACGAAGCCGGTCACCGCCCGGCTCGACGACGACGCCCAGCCGAAGCCCGAGGCCCGCAGCTCGGTGGGGTAGAGCTCGGAGACGTAGGCGTACATGACCGGGATGACGACCAGGGCGAAGAACCCGAACACCGCGATCATCGCGACCGCAGCCGTGGACGAGCCCATGACCAGCGAGAACACGACCAGCGACAGTGCGGCGCACGGTCCCGCGACGCCGATGACCCACTTGCGGCCGACGACCTCGACCAGCAGCACCGAGGTGATGACCTCGAGGATGCCGACCGCGTTCATGACCGTGGTGGAGGCGAACGCGGCCACCTCGCCCATGCCCTGGGCCCGCAGGATCGACGGCATCCAGGACAGCGCGGCGTAGTAGACGACCATGACGGTGATGAACAGCGACCAGGCGACGCCGGTGATGCGCGGGTTGAACGACCACACCATGCGTAGCTGCTCGGCCAGCGCGCCGAGACCGCGGCGGCGCGAGGTGGTCGGCTCCGGCGCGGCGGCGGTGATCGTGTACTGCTCGACGGGGGCGCCGGTGCGGCGGACCATGTCGTCGATGACGGCGCGGGCCTCGGCCTCGCGGCCGGTCCGGGCCAGGTAGAGCGGGGACTCCGGGACGCCGCGGCGGACCCAGACCAGCAGCAGCGCGGGCAGCACCATCAGCGCGAGCATCCAGCGCCAGTTGCCCTCGACGGGCACCAGCAGGGTCGCCGACAGCCCGGCGAGGGTGGCGCCGATCGGCCACCAGCCGTCCATCGCGGCGAGCACCTTGCCCCGGTAGCGCCGGGGTGAGAACTCGCTGACGATCGCGTAGTCGACCGGGATGCAGCCGCCGAGCCCGATGCCGGCCAGGAAGCGCAGTGCCAGGAAGACCTCCCAGCTGGGGGAGAAGGCGCCCAGTACGGAGAACAGGGCGAAGATCAGCAGCGTGATGCTGAAGACCCGCTTGCGGCCCATCCGGTCGGCGATCGTGCCGAACGCGACGGCGCCGACGGCCATGCCGATGAGGTTGGCCGTCGCGACGAGGCCGCGCTGGCCGGTCGAGAGGTCGAACTCGACGCCGAGCAGTGGGGTGAGGAAGCCGTTGAGGGCGACGTCCCAGGCGTCGAACATGTAGCCGAGGCCGCCGATGAGGAAGATCTTCCCCTGGCCGCCCCAGCGCCAGGGCAGGTCCTGGACGACCTGGTCTCCGGTACGCATGTCGGTGCTCCTCTATCGGGCGAAGGGGTAGGTGACGGACTCGTCGTCCGGATCGTTCAACGGGGAACCCCGCCACAGCCAGTCGTAGGACACGTCGGACTCGCCCTGGAAGCGGCGCAGCTTCTCGTCGCGTTCACGCGCTGCTCGGGGCCGTCGGGCAGGTGGTAGAAGTCCATGTTCTGCAGCGAGGCGTCCTGGACGACGCCCGCGTGCTTGGCGCGGCGCTGCACGTAGCGGCGCGAGCGCGGTGTCGATCCCGCCGCGGCCGGCCGCGCCGAGCTCCTCGGCCAGCACGGCGGCGTCCTCCATCGCCTGCGAGGCGCCCTGGGCCTGGTAGGGGAGCATCGCGTGGCAGGCGTCGCCGAGCAGGGCGACCCGGCCGTCGAGCCAGACCGGGTCGCGGCGGCGCCGGTACAGCGCCCACACCGAGACGTCGTCCTTGGCCTTGGACAGCATCGCCGGGACGCGGTCGTCCCAGTCGGCGAAGTCGGCGACGAGGTCCTCGGCGGTGGCGGGGGCGCTCCAGTCGCGCTCGACCTGCTCGGTGCAGGGCACGATCGCGACGACGTTGAGGTACTCGCCGCGGCGGATCATGTAGTGCACCAGGTGCTTGCCGGGGCCGTACCAGATCGTGGAGTGGTAGCGGTCGAGCAGGAACCGGGTCGCCGGGTCCGCGGCGATCAGCTCGCCGGGGATCAGGGCGCGGTAGGCCATCTCGCCGGAGAAGGCGAGGGTGTCGTCGAACCCGGCGAGGTCGCGCCCCCGGACCGGATGCCGTCGGCGCCGACCAGCACGTCGCCGGCGACCCGCAGCCCGCGCGCGGTGACCGCCACCGGGCGGCCCGGGTCGCTGCGGTCGAGCTCGACGACCTTCGCGTCGGTGTGCACGGTCACGGCGGGGCCGGGCCGTCCGGGTCGAGGCAGGCATCGAGCAGGACCCGGTGCAGGTCGGCGCGGTGGTAGTGCCAGTACGGGGCGCACCGTAGGCCTCGACGACCTGCTGCCCGAGCGGGAGCTGGGCGATGATCGAGCCGTCGGCCCAGCGCCGCGCGCACCTGGTCCTGCGGGGCGGTGTGGATCCGCTCCAGCGACCGGCGCAGCCCCAGGCCGAACAGGATGCGGCTGGCGTTGGGGGCGGTCTGGATCCCGGCGCCGACCTCGCCGAGCTGCGGCGCGGCCTCGCACGGTGGCCCGGAAGCCCTGGCGGCGCAGGGCCAGTGCGGCGGTCAGCCCGCCGAGGCCGCCGCCCGTGACCGTGATCTCCAGGGACTGGCTGGGTGCCACGACTACCTCCTCGCATCCGGCGGACCTGTGACGTGGCCCGCACGAGAAGTAATCCGAGCACGTACTATCCGGATACGCAAGGTTCTCGCGGGAACGACCCGGAAGGGAAACGGGGGTGTAACCGGGCGGGCGGGTTCAGTCGTCGCCGGGCAGCGACGTCCGCTCCGCGACCGCCTCCCAGTGGGCGCCGAGGGTGTTGAGCAGGCCGGCGATCTCCGAGCGCCGGTCCTGCGGGACCGCGGCCAGCAGCTCCGCGTCCAGGCGCCGCGTCCGGCGGGTGACCTCGGCGAGGGCGGCCGCGCCGTCGTCGGTGAGGGAGAGGATCTTGCGCCGGGCGTCGCGGGGGGACTCGGTGCGCTCGATGAGTCCTCGGCGCTCCATCCGGCGGCAGACGTCGGCCATCGTGGAGGTGTCCAGGGCGACGGCGCCGGCCAGCGAGCTCTGGTCGGACTCGGGGTAGGCGCGGATCGCCGACAGCACCGCGAACTGCGGGCCGGTCAGCACCGGGTCGACGTGGCGGCTCCAGGCGGCGAGGTACGCCTGGTACATGCGGCGCGCGCCCGTAGCCGGGGGCGGCGACCAGGTCGGCCGGCGGAGCGGTCGCGACGGCGCGGACGGCGGTGTTCCCCGCGGTCCGTTCCGCGGCGCAACGGCTCGCCCATGATGCCTCCGTGCTCGTCCGGGCCGGTGCCCTCGTCCGGGACGGATCCTACGTGTCCGGACGATCACCCGGGTGCCCGGGCCGGGGCTCAGCGCGGACGCAGGCCGTCGACGAGCAGGTCCAGCAGGCGTCCGGCCTGCTCGCGTCCCTGCGGGTCGGCGACGGCCATGCAGATCCCGCTGGTGCCGACGAGCACGTCCGCGGCGTCGACGTCGTCGCGCAGGGTGCCGTCGGCGATGCCGGCCTGCTGGAGCAGGCGGACGGCCTCGACCATCCGCTCGCGACTCTGGGCGAACGGGTTGTGCCCGCAGGCGACGAGGGCGTGCAGCGAGTCCGCGAGGTGCTTCTTGGTGATCACGTAGTCGACGAAGCGGTCCATCCAGGCCCGCAGTGCCTGGTCCGCGGGCAGCTCGGTGCGCAGCTGTTCGGCCGCGGCGCAGAGCCGGTCGAGCTCGTTGCGGTAGACCGCCTCGACCAGGGAGTCCCGGTTCGGGAAGTGCCGGTAGAGCGTGCCGATGCCGACGCCGGCGTCCTTCGCGATGCCGTCGAGGGTCGTGGCGGGGCCGCCGCGGCTCTCCGCGGTGAACGCGCGCACGGCCGCGGCCAGCAGCAGCTCACGGTTGCGCGCGCCGTCCGCGCAGGCCGGAACGTGTGCTGGTGCCCATGACGGTGCCTCCTCGGGTGGACTGACGATCCCACGATACGTCTTGCGATCCGGAGGATGCTCCGGATAGAGTCCCGAGTCATACGGAGGATCCTCCGTTTACTTGTCCCCGGGGACACGGCGACGCAACGACGACGTCACCGACCGCGTACCCGGTGCTCAGAAGGGATCACGCCATGCTGTTCCGCTCCACGACCGACCGATCCCGTCCCGTCTCCACCATCACCTCGACCACCTCGACGGCGCCGCTGTCCTCCCGGTCGCACCGGCCGGGCCACCGCCTCCGACGTCCTCGCCGGCGTCGACCTCACCGGGCGGCGCGCCGTCGTCACCGGTGCCACCACCGGGGTCGGCCTCGCGGCACCGCCCGCGCACTGGCCGCCGCCGGGCCGAGGTCACCCTCGCCGTGCGCGACGCCGAGGCCGGGGCCGTCGCCCGCGACGGCATCGTCGCCGACACCGGCAACGAGCGCGTCGCCGTCGGCGAGCTCGACCTGTCCGACCAGCGCTCGGTCGCCCGCTTCGTGCGCCTGTGGGACGGCCCGCTGCACATGCTCGTGCACGCCGTCGCCGGTGCCCGGCCCCGCTGACCCGCACCGTCGACGACTGGGAGCTGCACCTGGCCGTCAACCACCTCGGGCCGGCGTCGCTCACCTCGGGGCTGCACTGGGCGCTCACCGCGGTCGACGGCGCGCGGGTGGTCACCGTGACCTCCGCCGCCCACCGGGACGCGGCGTTCGACCCGGAGGACCCGCACTTCTCCGACCAGCGCTACGACGCCCACCTCGCCCACGCCCGGTCCCGGAGTGCGGCGCTGCTGCACGCGGTCGAGGCCGCGCGTCGCTGGTCGGGCGACGGGATCGCGGTGAACGCCGCCGACCCCGGCCCGGTGGGGGTCGACCCCGAGCAGGGGGCCGCGACGGTCGTACTGGCCGCGGCGTCACCGCTGGTCGGTGGGATCAGCGGGCGCTACTTCGCCGGGCTCGCGGAGGCGGGACCGGTCGGGCCGGGAGTGGAGGGCGGGGTCGCCACCCACGCGCTCGACCCGGTCGTCGCACGGCGGGTGTGGCGCTGGACCGAGCGCACGCTGCGCGAGGTCTGGTTCGCCGGGCTGCCCATCGTCGCCTGAGCCGCCGACGGCCGGGCCGGGCGGGTGCCCGGCCCGGCCGTCGTGGGCGGACCGGCCGGCGACGCGGCTCAGTGGTGCGGCTCAGTGCCGCAGCTCAGTGGCGCAGCCACACCGCGGTGTCGGAGGGGACCTCGCCGCGCGCGGTGAGCGGGCCGCTGGCCAGCATCACCTCGGCGTCCTCGGGCAGCGACACCGGCGCGGAGGAGACGTTCACCAGGCAGGTGAAGCCGCCGTCGCCGGCGTCCGAGGTACGGGTCAGGGCCAGCGTGCCCTCCGGCGACTCCTGCCAGGCCAGGGTGCCGCCGCCGAGCGCGGGGTGGGCGCGGCGGATGGCCAGCGCGTCGCGGTAGAGGTGCAGCACCGAGTCCGGGTCGGCCTCCTGGGCGTCCGCGGCGTGCCGGGCGAAGACCGCGGGCTGGGGCAGCCACGGTTCGCCGGACGGGCCGAAGCCGAAGCCCGGCGCGTCCGCGACCCACGGCAGCGGGACGCGGCAGCCGTCGCGTCCGCGCAGGGTGTGCCCGGACAGCTCCCAGGTCGGGTCGTCGAGCCGGTCGGTCGGGATGTCCTCGACCTCGGGCAGCCCGAACTCCTCGCCCTGGTAGAGGTACGCGGTGCCGGGCAGCGCGAGCATCAGCAGCGTCGCCGCGCGGGCCCGGCGCAGCCCGAGCTCCGGGTCGGCAGGCAGGGCGATCACGTCGTCGAGGTTCCAGCCGCGCCCGGCCTCGGGCTTGCGGGCCAGCCGGCTGGGGTGCCGGCAGACGTCGTGGTTGGACAGCACCCAGGTCGCCGGTGCGCCGACCCGGGTGTTCTCGGCGATCGCGTCGTCGATGTTGGCGCGCAGGTCGTCGGCCAGCCAGGCGGCGGTGAGGAAGTTGAAGCTGAACGCGGTCTGCAGCTCGTCCGGGCGCAGGTAGCGGGCCAGCCGCTGCGGGTCCGGCACCCAGGCCTCGGCGACGAACACCCGCGGCGGGTCGTAGGTGTCGCCGATCCGGCGCCACGACCGGAAGATGTCGTGCACGCCGTCGCGGTCGAGGTAGGGGTGGCTGCCGTCCTGGACGTCGTTGACGCCCTCGACGATGTCGGGCAGCCCGGGCTCCTTCACCATCGAGTTCGCGACGTCGACGCGGAACCCGTCCACACCCCGGTCGAACCAGAAGCGCAGTGTCTCCTCGAAATCGGCGCGGATCTCCGGGTGCTCCCAGTTCACGTCCGGCTGCCGGATGTCGAACAGGTGCAGGTACCACTGCTCCGGGGTCCCATCGGGGGAGACGACCCGCTCCCACGCGGACCCGCCGAACATCGACTGCCAGTTGTTCGGCGGCAGCGCGCCGTCGGTGCCGCGGCCGTCGCGGAAGATGTAGCGCTCGCGCTCCGGCGAGCCGGGGCCGGCGGCCAGCGCCTGCCGGAACCACACGTGCTCGTCGGAGTGGTGGTTCGGGACGATGTCGAGCAGCACCTTGATGCCGCGCTCGTGCGCCTCGGCGATCAGGGCCTCGGCCTGCGCGGTGTCGCCGAACATCGGGTTGATCGCGCGGTAGTCGGCCACGTCGTAGCCGCCGTCGGCCAGCGGAGACGGGTACCAGGGGTTGATCCAGATCGCGTCGACGCCGAGCCGGTCGAGATGGTCGAGCCTGCTGCGCAGGCCGGTGAGGTCACCGGTCCCGTCGCCGTTCCCGTCGGCGAAGCTGCGGATGTAGACCTGGTAGACGACGGCGTTGCGCCACCAGTCCTGCTCGTGCACGGACATGATGCTCCCGGGGACGGATCGTGGGCGGGGCGGTGTTGCAGAGTGTTTCATCCGGTTGCAACCGCTGTCGAGAGGCGGGCACGATGACCCCCGTGACGGACGAGCCGGTGCGCGAGGTCGTACGCCGGGTGGGTGTCCGGCGGGTCGCCGAGCTCGCCGGGGTCTCGCCGGCGACGGTGTCGCGCGCCCTGCGCGAGGGCACCCCCGTCTCGCACGACACCCGCGAACGCGTCCGGCGGGCGGCGGCCTCCCTCGGCTACTCCGTCCCGGTCCGGCCGCTGACGGTCGCCGTGCTCGCCCGCTTCCCGACCCGCTGGTTCTTCGCCGAGGCCGTCGCCGGGGTGGAGGGCGTGCTGTCCGCGGCCGGGCACGTCACCCAGCTGCACAACCTCGGCGACCCTCAGGCGCGGGCGCACTTCTTCGCGACGCTGCCGGTGCGCGGTCGCGCCGACGGGCTGATCGTCGTCGCCTCGGCCATCGACACCACCGAGGCCGCGGCGCTGGACGCGCTGGGGATCCCGGTCGTCGTACTCGGCGGGGACATGCCCGGTCGGCCGCGGATCGGCATCGACGACCGCGCCGGTGCCCGGACCGCCGTCCGTCACCTGCTCGGGCTCGGCCACCGCGGCGTCGCGCTGGTGTCGTTCGACCCCGACGAGGCCAACGGCCGCGCCACGACGACCGACCGGCGCGACGGCTGGGCCGACGCGCACGCCGAGGCCGGGCGCCCCCGAGGCCCGGTCGTCGCCACCGGGGCCGGGGTGGCCGACGGCGACGCCGCGGCCGCCGAGCTGCTCTCGCTGCCGGTGATGCCGACCGCGGTGTTCGCGATGTCCGACGAGCTCGCCGTCGGCGTGCTGCGCACCCTGCGCCGCGCCGGCGTGACGGTGCCGGGGCAGGTGTCGGTGGTCGGGTTCGACGACCACGGGTCGGCCGCCGTCGCCGAGCTCACCACGGTCGCCCAGCCGGTCCGCCGCCAGGGCGAGCTCGCCGCCCGGGCGCTGCTCGCCGCGCTGGGCGGCGGCGTCCCCGGTGATGTCCCCGGCGACATCGAGGTGCCGACCCGGCTGGTGGTCCGGGCGACGACGGCGCCACCGCGGGTCAGCTGACCAGCCGGTCCGGGCGCAGTTCCACCCGGCGCAGCAGCTGCGCGTTCAGCGCGACGACGACCGTCGACAGGCTCATCAGCAGCGCACCGACCGCGGGCGGGAGCACGAACCCGACCGGGGCGAGCACCCCGGCCGCGAGCGGCACCGAGACCAGGTTGTAGCCGGCCGCCCACCACAGGTTCTGCAGCATCTTCCGGTACCCGGCGCGGGACAGTGCGATCACCGACAGCACCCCGCGCGGGTCGGACGAGGCGAGGACCACCCCGGCCGAGGCGACGGCGACGTCGGTTCCGGCCCCGATCGCGATGCCGACGTCGGCCCGGGCCAGCGCCGGGGCGTCGTTCACGCCGTCGCCGACCATCGTCACGACCGCGCCGCGGGCCTGGAGCCGGGCCACCGCCTCGTCCTTGCCCTCGGGCAGCACCTCGGCGACCACCTCGTCGACGCCCAGGTCGCGGGCGACCGCCTCGGCTACCGGGCGCGCGTCGCCGGTGAGCATCACGACCCGCACACCGCGGGCGTGCAGTGCGTCGACCGCGGCCCGGGACTCCGGGCGGACCGCGTCGGCGAGCGCGAGCGCGCCCACCACCTCGCCGGGTTCCGCACCGGTCACCACGTACAGCACGGTGGCTCCGTCGTCGCCCCACCGGCGCACGTCACCGGCGAGCTCGGCGGGCACACCGAGACCGCGCTCGCGCAGCAGCGCCGGGCCGCCCACCGCGACCGGCCGCCCGTCGACGGTCGCGGAGACACCGCGTCCGGTGTAGGAGCGGAACCCCTCGGCGACCGGGACGTCCCGCCCGTCGGCCGCGGTGACGACCGCCCGGGCCAGCGGGTGCTCGCTGTCGGCCTCGACGGCGGCGGCCAGGGCCAGGGTCTGCTCGGCGCCCGCGGTCCCGACGACCCGGGGGCTGCCGGTGGTCAGCGTGCCGGTCTTGACGTAGGCGACGGTGTCGTCGAAGGCGCGGCGGGCGAGCCCGAGCATCAGCCCGGCGAGCATCATCCGCTCCAGGTTCAGGCCGGCCATGAGCTGGCGCCAGCCCTGCCCCTCGGTGCCGACGACGGCGTCGGCGGGCAGCTCACAGGCGTCGAAGTAGAGGTCGTTGACCTCCTTGCCGCCCATCGTCTCGATACCGCGCACGGTCAGCCCCGCGGCGTCGGCGGGAACGACGAACATGGTGAGGCCGTCGTGCTTGCCGCCCTCGGTGGAGGTGCGGGCGACCAGCAGGATGTGCGACGCGATGTGCGCGTTGGAGCACCAGGTCTTCTGCCCGTCGATCCGCCAGCCGGTCTCGGTCTTGGTCGCCTTGCACTTCAGGCCGCCGACGTCGGAGCCGGCCTCGGGCTCGGACATCGAGATCGCCAGGACGTTGCCCCGGCACATCCCGCCGAGCAGCTCCTGCTTCTGGTCCTCGGTGCCGAACTTCTCGATCGCGGCCGCGGTGATGGCGGTCGTGCCGAAGCCGGCGATGGGGGCCTGGCCGTAGGCGGTCTCCTCCAGGAACACGAGCAGCTCGCGCATGCCCTGGCCCGCACCGCCGTAGGCCTCCGGGGCCGCGATGCCGACCCAGCCCAGCTCGGCCATCTTCCGGTACAGCTCGTCGGAGTGGGCGTGCCGGCCGCCGTCGGTCAGCTCGTCGCGGCGCTCCTTGGAGCCGACCTCGCGGCGGCAGAACTCGCCGATCGCGGTGGCCAGGGCGGCCTGCTCCTCGGTCAGGGTGACGGGCATCAGATGACTCCTTCGTCGTGGTGGGTCCACATTCCGGTGCGGTCCAGGTGTGCGAGCAACAGGTCGCGGCCGTCGAGGACGTGGCGGCGCATCGCAGCCCGTGCCGCGTCCGGGTCGGCGGCGCCCAGTGCGTCCAGCAGGACGACGTGCGCGTCGACCGCGCCGGTCCGCCAGGCGGGCGAACCGGTGTAGAAGTGCGCCGGCAGGTAGTGCGACGAGCGCCCCACCAGCCAGGCGAGCTTGCGCGACCCCGCCGACCGGTTGATCTCGGCGTGCAGCCGGTGCTCGGCGGACACGAGCGGGTCCAGCTCGGCCGGGTCGTGGGTCTCGGGGGTGTGTTCGCACAGCCGGGCGATCCGGTCGGCGAGCTCGCGCAGCGGTGCGAGATCGGCGGGGGACAGCCGCTGCGCGGCACGCGCGGCCAGCGTCCCGGTCAGGTCGGCCTGCACCTCGAACAAATCCGCGACGTCGTCGCGGGTCAGCTCGGCGACGACGAACCCGCGCCGCGGCACCGCGTGGACCATGTCCTCGGCGCGCAGCGACTGGAGCGCCTCGCGGACCGGGGTGTGGCTGACGCCGAGGTCGGCGGCGATCCGGTCCATCCGCAGGAAGGTGCCCGGCCGGAGCTCGCCGGACAGGATGCGGTCCCGCAGGACGAGCGCGATCCGGTCGGGCAGCTGGGGGGTGCGACCCGGTGAGAGGTCGAGCACGGAGTCGGCCGTCGACACGCCAACTATCATATACGATTCTGTCGAACCTGCGTCACCGACGACCGAGGGAGAACGACGTGCCAGGTCAGAGCTCTGCCGAGGACTTCCGGCTCACCGACATCCTGGCCGATCCGGCCCGCGCGGACCTCGTCGCGCTGTCGGTCGACGGCGTCGCCACGACCTACGGCGAGCTGGAGCAGCGGGCCGGGCGGACCGCGGCGGCACTGCGCGACCTCGGTCTCGGTGCGGGGGACCGCGTCGTGTGGATCGGGAAGAACCGGCCGGAGTTCCTGGAGCTGCTCTTCGCCGCCCCGCGGATCGGCGCCGTGTCGGTCCCGCTCAACACCCGGCTCACCGAGGCCGACCTGCTGGCACTGGTCGACGACGCCCGCGCCGGGCTGGTGGTGCTCGGCCCGGACTTCGCCGGGCTGCGCGCGGCGTTCGGAGAGCGGCCGGTCGTCGTCGTGGGGGAGGACCACGCGGCCTGGCGCGATGCCGCGACCACCGTCCTGCCGTCGTCGCCGCCTGCCGGATCCGGCCCGGACGACACGGTGCTGCAGCTCTACACGTCCGGCACCACCGGCCTGCCCAAGGGGGTGCTGCTCGCGCACCGGCAGTTCAGCGCGCTGCTACTCGCCGCCGGGCACTGGTCGATCGACCACACGTCGTCGGCGCTGGTCGCGATGCCGCTGTTCCACATCGGCGGGGTCGGCTACGCGCTGGTGTGCCTGGCGGCCGGCGCGCGTTGTGTGCTGGTCGCCGACATCGTCCCCGGCCCGCTGCTCGACACGATGACCGACGAGCGTGTCACGAACGCCTTCCTCGTCCCCGCCGTGCTGCAGATGCTGTCCGCGGTGCCCGGTGCCGCCGACCGGGACTGGTCGGCGCTGCGGTCGATCGCCTACGGCGCCTCGCCGATCACGGTCGGCGCGTTGCGTGCGGTCGTCGAGACCTTCCGGGCGCCGCTGTTCCAGGTCTACGGTGCGACCGAGACCACCGGTGCGATCACCCAGCTCGATCCGGCCGACCACGACCCGGACGGCCCGCGGGCACACCTCATGCGCTCGGCCGGGCGGCCCTACCCGTGGGTCGAGCTGACGATCGTCGACCCGGCGACCGGTCGCGTACTGGGCCCGGGCGAGGTGGGGGAGGTGCGGATCCGCTCCGACCAGGTCACTGCCGGCTACTGGAACCGGCCCGAGGACACCGCGGCCGCACTCGGCGACGACGCCACGCTGCGCACCGGCGACGGTGGCTACCTCGACGCCGAGGGATACCTGTTCCTCACCGACCGGATCAAGGACATGATCGTCACCGGCGCGGAGAACGTGTACCCGATCGAGGTGGAGAACGTGCTGTCCGAGCATCCCGACGTCGCCGACGTCGCGGTGATCGGGGTGCCCGACGAGCGCTGGGGCGAGGCGGTGAAGGCCGTCGTCGTGCCGCGGCCGGGGACGACGGTCGATCCGCAGGCGCTCATCGAGTGGTTGCGCCCACGGATCGCGGGCTTCAAGCGGCCCCGCTCGGTCGACGTCGTGGAGGCGTTGCCGCGCAACCCCAGCGGCAAGATCCTCAAGCGCGAGCTGCGCGAGACCTACCGCAAGGCCTTCACCTGACCGAGATCATCGGTTAGCCTCGCCTCAGTACCGGTGAGGGAGGGCTTCCATGTCTCTGCGTCTGCCGACCGGCAGCATCACGGTGCTGCTCGGACCGTCGGTGCAGCGTCGCCGCACGATGAACCGGCTCGACGACGCGAGTGGTCGGTGCGCGGACGGGCACGATGCCGTGGTGCGCAGGCTCGGCGCGCGGGCGACCGAGTCGGCGGCCGACCGGCTGGCGTCGGTGGAGGCGGTCCGGCGGGGTCCGACCGCGATGGTCCTCGCCGACCGCCTGACCGACAGCCTCGACGCGCACGACCGCAGCACGGTGCTCTTCGCACTGCGGGCGGTCGCCGCGGACGGGGTCGCCGTCCTCGTCGACGACATCGACCCCGTCGCGGCCCTCGCCGTCGCCGACGGCGCGTTGCGCGTCGACGAGCGCGGCGAGGTCCGGATGGAGGAGCTGGCCTACTTGGCCTCGTAGGTGAGGCAGTCGGCGGCGTCGGCGCCCGCGCCGATGTTCACCGACGACGCGGTGCACTCGAGCTTCTCGTTGAACCGACAGTCCGAGCGGTGACAGGCACCGACGAGACCGTTGCCGCTGCCGCCGCGGAACGAGATCTCGACGAAGGTGCCGCAGTGGGCGTGCTCACCGGAGATCGTGATCGCCCCCGCACCGCAGCTGGAGTCGGAGTTGTAGGAGCAGCTGGTGGCGGCGCACTGCTGAACCTGGGGCATGTCCTGAGCCGTGGTCATGGCGCTCAGGTTGTCGGGGTCGCGTGACGCGCGCCAGGCAACAGAGGCTCGCCTGACCGGCGGTGCGGGCCGCCTCACTTGCACCCCCGACCTGGGCGTCTGTTGCGGCACACCTCTCAGATGAGTGGTGTGAATCACATTGCGTGCCCGTCGGATGGGTGATCCGCAGTGGGCGCGGAGGTGGCGGGCCGGTGACGGCACCTCTCGGTCACCCGTCGCGTCCGCCGTCCGCCGTCCGTCGCACGGGCCCCCGCGCCGGCGGTCCCGGAGCCGTGCGCGGCGGACCGGTGGGGGTGGGCGATGATCCTGTCTCCGGACCCGGTGGAGCGGGCCCGGAGAGGGAGGCGACGTGGACGAGGACCTGATGGGCCGGCTGATCCGGTTCGCCGACCTGACCGCCTGGCCGGCGTTCGCGGCGCTCGGGGTGCAGGAGGAGTCGATCGACCGGCTGCTCGCGACGACCGCGGGCCTGGACCCGTCGGCCGTCGCCGGGGTTCGTGCCGGGCTCGCCGCACGGGTCCGGTCCGCGGCGCGGGCACTGCGGAACGAGCCGCCGGTCGCCGACGGGCTGCACCGGATGGGGCTGCGTCCGGGAGAGCGGGTCGTGGTCGTCGGCGACTCGCTGTCCGCCGACCGGCTGAGCTGGGCACGGCTGCTCGCCGAGCTGGTCCCGATGGTCGAACCGGAGACGACGGTCGAGGTGCTCGCGCTGTCCGGCCGGACCAGCTCCGAGGCGCTCGCGCTCGGCCCGGTCCTGGTCTCCCGGGTGCCGACCCGGGTGCTGGTCATGCTGGGCACGAACGACATCCGCCGGGAGGGCACGACCACCGGGATCCGGATGGTGTCGATCAGCGAGACGGCACGGAACCTGCGGGCGCTGCGCCTGCTGCTGGAGACCGAGAGCGGCGCCCGGGTGCGGTTCGTCGTCCCGCCGCCGGTCGACCCCCGTCGGGTGGCCGCCACCCGCGAGCTCACCGGCGAGTGGTGGGACCCGGCCGACGTCCCCGAGCTCGTCGCGACGGTCCTGGAGGTCGACCCGGATGCGGTCGACCTGTCCGGGATGCCGGTGCGGCCCGACTTCTGGGAGGACGACGGCCTGCACCCCAGCCCGATCGGCCAGGTCGCGATCCTGCGGGCGGTGCTCGCCCGGATCTGACCGGCGCCCCCGCTCCCGCCCCCCGGCCGGACCTCGGTGTCCGGTCGGGTCGGGTGCGCCGTCGGATCAGCCGCGCAGCGCGGCGACGGCGGCGCGGGCCGCGGCGGCGACGGCGGCCTCCCCGCGCTGCTCGTCGGCCGGGTCGGCCGGGACGGTGAACACCGTCAGGACCAGCGGTGCGCCGTCCGGCGGGTAGAGCACCCCGGAGTCGTTGCGCTCCCCGCGCGGTCCGGAGCCGGTCTTGTCGCCCACGCCCCAGCCCGCCGGGACCGCCGCGCGGATCTGCCGGTCGCCGGTGGTGTTCGCGCGCAGCCAGCCGGCCAGCCGGTCGCGCTGTGGGGCCGGGAGTGCGTCGCCGAGGACGAGGGTGCGCAGCGTGGACGCCAGCGCGGCCGGGGTCGAGGTGTCGCGCTCGCCGTCGCGGTCGTTCAGCGCGGTCTCCGCGCGGTCGGAGCGGGTGACCGTGTCGCCGGTGGTGCGGAGCCAGGCGGTCAGCTCGGCGGGGGAGCCGACCTCGCGCAGCAGCAGGTTGTGGGCGGTGTTGTCCGAGACGGTGATGGCGGCCTCGCACAGCTGGGCCACCGTCATCCCGGTCGCGAGGTTCCGGGTGGTGACGGGCGCGTACTCCAGCAGGTCCGCGCGTCCGTAGCGGACCGGGCGGTCGAGCAGGCCGGGGTCGGACAGCGAGCGGTGCAGCGTGAATCCGGCCATGAGCGCCTTGGTCACCGAGCACATCAGGAAGCGGTCGCCGCCGCGGTGCCCGGCGCTTCGGCCGGTGCCGGTGTCGAGCACGTGCACCCCGATCGTGCGGGCGTAGGTGCGCTCGACGTCGGCAATCGCGGGGATCGGCGCGGTCCCGGTGTCCGGGGCCGGCGGAGCGGCTGCGGGAGGAGCGGGTGCGGGCGGTGCACAACCGGTCAGCGCGGTGCCGCCGAGTGCTGCGCCGGCGAGGAGCAGGGAGCGACGTGAGATCGTCATGGGCGCACCGTGGTCGATCCGCGGCGATAGCGCGAATACGATCGAGCTGCGCGTGTGATACCCGTTCGATATGAGGCGAGGCCGGTGGACCTGCTACGGCACCTGAGCTTCTTCGTCGCCGTCGCCGAGGAACGGCACTTCGGCCGCGCGGCCGCCCGGCTCGGCATGGCGCAGCCGCCGCTGTCGCAGGGACTGCGCCGGCTCGAGACCCGACTCGGGGTGGTGCTGTTCGACCGCGGACCCGGTGGCGTCGCGCCGACGGCGGCCGGGCGCGACCTGCTGCCCCGCGCCCGTGCGCTGCTGGAGGACGCCGATGCGCTCGTCCTGGCCGCCGTCCGACACGCCGAGGCCGCCCGGGTGCTGCGGCTCGGGGCCGTCGCCGACCTCGGCCCGGCCGCGACCGCACGGCTGGCTGCCCGCGCGGCGGCGGTGACCGGGCTGCGGGTCGCGCCCACCGTCGCCACCACGGTGGCCCTGGTCGACGCGGTGTCGGACGGGACGCTCGACGTCGCCGTCGTCGCGCACCCGGCGGTGCTGGAGTCCGCGCGCGCCGGTCCGGTCGTGGCGTTGCCGACCACGTTGTTGCTGCCCGCCGGACACCCGGCCGCGGCGGGGCCCGGGCCGGTCGTGCTGCGGACGCTGCGCGGCCTGGAGCTCGCGACCACGCCGCGGGCGCACGCCCCGGCCGCCCACGACCTGCTGCTCGACACCCTCGACATCCGTGGCTGCCCGGTCACCGCGGCCGGGGCCGCGTCGCCGTCGGAGGCACTCGCGCTGGTCGCGACGGGTGCCGCGTTCGCGCTCACCCCCGATCCCGGCCTGGGCGCCGAGGGCGACGCCCGCCGATCGGCGGCGGGGGAGCCGGTGCCGTTCCGGGTCCGGGTGGTGCACCGCACCGGGACACCGGAGGGCGTCGTCGACGCGCTCGTCGCGGCACTGCGGGAGCCCGGGTGAGCCCCGCCGACGAGGTCCGCGCGGTGTTCCGCGACGCCGGGGTGCGCGGCTGGCTGCACGCCCGCCCGGTCTCCGGGGACGGCCCGCACCACTCCGACCGCGACGTCGACGCCGGCGCCCACGCCCCTGTCGTGATGGCGTCGGTCTACAAGCTGTTCGTGCTGGTCGCCTACTGCCGGGAGGTCGACGCGGGCACGGTCGACCCGCGGGAGCCTGTCGTCGTCCCGGTGCCGCGCACGCCAGGGCTCACCGGCATCTCCGCGCTCGTCGACCCGGTGACGATGAGCTGGCGGGACCTGGTCACGTCGATGGTGACGGCCTCGGACAACGCCGCGGCCGACGTCGTGCACAGCCGGGTCGGCCGGGACCGGGTCGCCGCGCTGCCCGCCGAGCTGGGCCTGTCCGGGACCCGCATTCGCGGCGGCACCGACGACGTGTTCGCCGACCTGCTCGCCGACACCGGTACCGACGACGTCGCCGCGGCCTTCGGGGTGCTCGCCGACAACGACGTCCCGGTCGAGGTCCGCGCGCTCAGCCCGGTCTACGGGTCGGCGACCACCGCCGCGGACGTCACCGCGCTGCTCGCGCTGCTGTGGCGGGGCGAGCTCGCGTCGGAGGCGTCGACGGCGTTCGCCCGCCGGCTGCTCGGGGCCCAGATCTGGCCGCACCGGCTGCGTGCCGGATTCCCCGCACCGACGCAGGTGGCGGGCAAGACGGGCACGGTCGGCGCGGTGCGCAACGACGTCGGGGTCGTGACCTACCCGGGCGAGCACCCGGTCGCCGTCGCCGTGTTCACCCACTCCGCCCGCAGCGACACCACCGTGCCGCGCGCGGACGCCGCGATCGGCGCCGCCGCCCGGGTCGCGGTGCACGCGCTGCGGGCCCCCGCGCTCTGAGCCGCCGCCTCAGCCCGCCGGCAGCCACTCCCGCGCCGCCGCGACCAGCGCCGCGACCCCGACCGACAACGTCGGCTCGATCACCGGCGCGTAGCGGGGGGAGTGGTTCGACGGCAGCGACGCGCTCCGTTCCCGGATCTCCGCGACGCCGGCCGCACCCTCGAACGCGCCCGGGTCGGCCCCGCCGAGCAGCCAGAACACGCACGGGACCCCGGCGGCGACGGCGAACCGCCCGACGTCCTCGCTCCCGGTCACCGGCCCCGGGTCGACGACCGGGAGCGGGGTGACCGTGGCCAGCGCGGCCCGGGTGCGTTCCGCCGCGTCGGCGTCGTTGACCACCGGCGGGAACGACTCCAGCAGCCGGACCTCGGGGTCCCTCGGTGCCCCGGAGGCCGCGGCCTCGCCGCGCACGGTCCGCTCGATCCCGGCGAGCACCCGCCCGCGCACCGACGGGGTGTACGAGCGCACGGTCAGCCCCAGCTCGGCGGAGTCGGGGATGACGTTCTCCTTGGTGCCCGCCCGCAGCATCCCGACGCTGAGCACCGCGGTCTCGGTCGCGGCGATCTCGCGCGGCACGACGGTGTGCAGCCGCAGCGTCGTCGCGGCGGCGAGCAGCACCGGGTCGACGGTGGTCTCCGGGCGAGCCCCGTGCCCGCCCACGCCGTGCAGGGTGATCCGCAGGCTGTCGCTGCCCGCGAAGGCCGGCCCGGCGGCGACGGCGAGGAGCCCGGCGGGCAGCGGCGCGACGTGCTGGCCGAGCACGACGTCGGGGGTGCCGAACCGGTCGTAGAGGCCGTCGTCGAGCATCGCGTCGGCCCCGGCGCCGAACTCCTCGGCGGGTTGGAACACCACGAGCAGCGTGCCCCGCCAGGTGTCGCGGGCCGCGGCGAGCTCGGCGGCGGCACCGACCAGGCAGGTCACGTGCATGTCGTGCCCGCAGGCGTGCGCGACGGCGGTCTCCTCGCCGTCGCGGCCGACGGCCCGGACGGTGCTGGCGTAGTCGAGGCCGGTGTCCTCGGCGACGGGCAGTGCGTCCATGTCGGCGCGCAGCAGCGCGGTGGGGCCGTCGCCGTTGCGCAGCACGCCGACGACGCCGGTCCGCCCCACGCCCTCGGTCACCTCGTAGCCGTACCGGCGCAGCCGTTCCGCGGCGATCCCCGCGGTGCGGGTCTCGGCGAAGGAGAGCTCGGGATGGCGGTGGAGGTCGCGGTACAGGTCGGCGAGGTCGTCGAGGTTGGCGAGGTCGTCGTCGAGGTCGTCGAGGCCGGCGCCGGGGTGACTGTCGCTCACACCCGGCGAACGTAGTCCGGAACCCGTTCGAGCGACACGGGCGGCGCAGTGGAGTGATGGCGACACCCTCACCCGATGTGGTGAAACCGCCATCCCGGGGACAACCGGATGACCGGTCGGGTTAACGGTTTGTTCAAGTTCGCCCTAGGATTAGCCCATGACGCAACCGGCTGGAGCGCCTCGATGACCCTGGAACAGGTCCGTCCGACCGGTCCGGACACCGGTGACCGGTGGCGCGGCCTGGCCGTGTTCGTGGTCCGCTCCGCTGCTCGACGAGGCCGTCGCGGGCGTGGCCCGTGGGCTGGAGATCCTCGACGTCGTCGTCCTCGACGACCAGCAGGTCACCCGGGTCCGGGGCCAGGTGCCCGCACCGCCCGCCCGGCCGGTCCCGGCCGGCGCGCCGTACGCGCTCGTGGTCGCCTGCGACGTGGTCGCCCCGGTCGGCACCTCCGGGGTGCGGGCCACCCAGGACCGGGTCGCCGCCGTCCTCGACTACACCGAGAAGCGGGTGCTGCGCCGCGTCCCGCCGCGCGAGCACTACCTGCCGGTGCAGGCATCGTCGTCGCCGGAGCACGCCCTCGCCCTGCTCGACGCGCTCGGGGACCCGGGGATCCTGCACCGCATCGCCGGCCCGGTCGCCGATCTCGGCCGCCGGTGCGCGATGCCCTTCCCGGTCGTGCGGATGCTCGGCGGCACCTCGCCCGGGTTCCGCGCCCGCGTCGCTCTGGTCCGCCACCCGGTGCACGGGCCGTCGGTGTGCAAGGTGTTCCGGCCCGGGGCGCACGAGGCGTTCGAGCGCGAGCTGCGTGCCCGCCTCGAGCTCGGTGACCTCCCGGAGGTCCCGGAGCTGCTCGAGCGCGGGGAGAACTGGCTGCTCACCCCGTTCTACGGCGACACCGGCCGGCACGTCGTGCGCCGGCTGCCGGGTGAGCTCGCCCAGCTGCGCCCGGAGGTCGTGCGGACGCTGCTGCGGTTCTGCCGCGACCTGCACGAGCGTGGCCGTTTCGTGCTCGACCTGTCCCCGCACAACCTGGTGTGGGACGAGCGCGCCGGGCTGAAGGTCCTCGACCTGGAGTTCGTCCTCGACTACCCGGGCGAGCCGCCGTCGTGGTCGGACTGCTGGAGCCTGCGCGGCGTGCCCGCGGAGTACCGCGCGTCGGTGGAGGGACTGCCCGACCTGGTGCTGACCCGCGGCGTCGGGAACTCGGTGTTCCATCCGGCGATCTCCGGGATGAACCGCGCCCGGCTGCTCGCCGAGCCCCGTCGCGGCGACGCCGCGCACAGCGGGGCCACCCAGCTCGCCTGGTACAGCGCGCTCGGTACCGTCGGCCGGTTGCATCCCGCACTCCGCGGGAAGCGGCACTGACGGCGCGCCCTCCGACGCGCCGACCCGCCCCGACGACCGGAGGACCCGCGTGACCGGACCCGGCGGCGACCTGCCCGACGACCCGACCCGGCCCCTGCGGCCCGTCCCGGCCGACCCACCGCCGCCGGACGGCCCGCCGTCGTCGCCGGACCGGGCGACGGGCGGACCCTCGCTCACGACACGGACCGCGCGCGGCTTCGCCTGGGCGTTCACCGGCACCGTCGGCCAGGCGGTCCTGCAGATCGGCGCCACCGTCGCGCTCGCCCGGCTGCTGACCCCGGACGAGTTCGGTGCCGCCGCGGCCGCGCTGCTCGTCGTCGGGCTGACCCAGCTGGTGACCCAGCTCGGCGTCGCCGCGTCGCTGGTGCACCGCGAACGTCTCGACGACCGCGACGTGACGGCCGCGTTCTGGTTCTCGGTGCTGGTCGCCGCGGTGTTCGCGGCCGTGCTCGCGGCCGGCTCTCCGGTGCTCAGCCCGCTCGTCGGGCTGCCCGCCGACTCCGGGCTGCTGCCGCTGCTGTCGGTGGCGCTGTTGTTCGCAGGTGCCGCCGCGACGCCGCTCGGACTGCTGCAACGCGACCTGCGGTTCCGCTCGATGGCCACCGTCGACCTCGTCGCGGCCGGGCCGGCGCTGATCGGGGTGAGCGTGGCGTTGGCCGCGGCCGGGTTCGGTGCCACCGCGCTCGCCTACGGCGAGATCGCCGCCGCCGTCGCCAAGTGCGTCGGCTACCTCGTGCTGACCCGTCCCCGGTTCCGGCCCGAGGGCCCTGCCGCGAGCTGGGCCCGGCTGCGTCCGCTGCTCGGCTACGGCACCGGTTTCTCCCTGGCCCAGCTCGGCAACTGGTTCGCGCTCAACGCCGACAAGCTCGTCGTCGCCAACGCCCTGGGCACCGGCCCGCTCGGTGTCTACGGCCGTGCCTACAACCTGCTCTCCGAGCCGGCCAACATCATCGGCGGTGCCGCGGACAAGGCGCTGTTCCCGGCTATGGCCCGGGTCCGCGACGACGGCCCCCGGCTGCGCGCCGCCTACGTCCGCAGCGCCAGCCTCGTCGCGCTGGTCACCGTCCCGGCCGCGGTCCTGCTGTGCGTGCTCGCGCCCGAAGTCGTGCACGTGCTGCTCGGCGACCAGTGGGACGCCGTCGTGCCGCTCGTGCAGCTGTTCGCGCTGGTGCTGCTGCCGCGCACCTCCTACAAGATCAGCACCTCGCTGACCCGGGCCACCGGCGCGGTCTACCGGGCGGCCTGGCGGCAGTGGCTCTACGCCGGCTACGTCGTCGTGCTGACCGTGACGGGTGGGCTGCTGTGGGGCCTGGTCGGCGTCGCGGCGGGGGCCTCGCTCGCCATCGTGATCCACTTCCTGGTGATGCTGCAGTTCTCCGCACGGGTCTCACCCGGCCTGATGGGCGCGGTCCTGCGGATGTACCTCAAGCACGTCCCGGCGCTGGTGCTGACCGTCGCGGCGACCTGGGGCGTCGCGACGCTGGTCCGCCCGCTCGGGATCGACCTGGTCACCCTCGCCGTCGCCGCCCTGGCCGGCGGGATCGCCACGCTCGGGACGCTGGTCGTACTGCGCGGACGGTTCGCTGCCGAGCTCGGCGTGGTGCGGAGCCTGCGCGGGGGCGGGGCTCCCCGCGGGCCGCGCCCGGCCGGCTCCGGACCCGGCCCTGTAGATCCCGCGGACCCCGCAGCCCCCGCGGCGTCTGCCGGACCCGCGCTCCCGACCGGGCCCGCCGCTCCCGCGGCCCCGGTGGACGACGCCACCGTGCAGCTGCCCGCCGTCGGCCGCGGTGACGTGCCGCGGACGGTCGGGACGCCCGCCGACCGCCGCTGAGCCGACGCCCCGCGTGCGCCCGGACACGCCCTGCGGGCAGGGTTGTGCACGGTCCGACGACGACGGAGGTCGTCGACCGTCGGTGTCCCGGAGATCCCGGGACGCGTGCGAGGGAACGAGGTGCTCATGGAGCGCGTAGGCGTCGTCGGCTGCGGCCAGATGGGATCCGGGATCGCGGAGGTCGCGGCACGGGCCGGGTACGGCGTGCGGGTCGTGGAGACCTCCGCCGCCGCCGTGGAGGCCGGCCGAGCGCGGCTGGAGTCGTCGCTGGCCCGGGCGGAGAAGCGCGGCCGGATCGACTCGGCGGAGGAGGTCCTGGCCCGCATCGAGGTGATCGAGGGCCTGGACGCGCTGGCCGACCGGGAGCTCGTCGTCGAGGCGATCGCCGAGGACGAGGCCCTCAAGACCGGCGTCTTCCGGGAGCTGGACCGGCTCGTCACCGACACCGGCGCGGTGCTGGCGTCGAACACGTCGTCCATCCCGATCATGAAGCTGGCGGTGGCGACGAAGCGGCCGGAGAAGGTCGTCGGCATCCACTTCTTCAACCCGGTGCCGGTGTTGTCGCTGGTCGAGCTCGTCCCGAGCCTGATGACCGCCGACGACACGCTCGCCGCCGCCCGCACCTTCGTCGAGGAGGGGCTCGGCAAGAAGGCGATCGACTGCCAGGACCGCGCCGGGTTCGTCGTCAACGCGCTGCTGGTGCCGTTCCTGCTGTCGGCGATCCGGATGATGGAGTCCGGCTTCGCCACCGCCGAGGACATCGACGAGGGACTGGTCCGCGGCTGCGCACACCCGCAGGGCCCGCTCGCGCTGTCCGACCTGATCGGCCTGGACACCGTGCAGGCCGTCGCCGAGTCGATGTACGCGGAGTTCAAGGAGCCGCTGTACGCGCCGCCGCCGCTGCTGGCCCGCATGGTCGACGCCGGGCTGCTCGGCAAGAAGGCGGGGCGCGGCTTCTACACCTACTCCTGAGCCACCTGCTCCGCAGCCCCGTACCCGGGGAGCGCGGTTGTGCTCCCCGGGACAACGGGTGTGCTCCCCGGGCCAAGACCGCAGGTCGTCGGGCGGCCAGTCTCGTGGGCGACGCCATCCCACCACGAGGCGAGGAGCATCCATGACCGCGACGCACGAGGCCCCGGCGACCACCGTGACGGAGAAGGTGGTCAAGGCCGCCTGTCCGCAGGACTGCCCGGACACCTGCGCGATGCTGGTGACCGTCGACGGCGAGGGGAAGGCCACCTCGGTCGTCGGCGACCCGGACCACCCGTACACCAACGGCGGTCTGTGCGTGAAGGTCAACAACTACCTGGACCGGGTCTACGACCCGGGCCGCGTGCTGTTCCCGATGCGCCGGACCGGACCGAAGGGCAGCGGCCGCTTCGAGCGGATCAGCTGGGACGACGCCGTCACCGAGATCGCGACCCGGTTCCGGGCGATCGCCGACGAGCACGGCCCCGAGGCCATCATGCCGGTGAGCTACCTGGGCACCCAGGGCATCCTCAACGGCCTGAACGTCGGCGACCCGTTCTTCGCCAAGCTGGGCGCCACCGTCGCCGAGCGCACCTACTGCGACTCCGGCTCCTGCACCGCCTACGCCATGACCATCGGCGACACCGCCGGCGTGGACCCGGAGAGCCTCGTGCACTCCAAGTTCATCCTGGTGTGGGCGTGCAACATCATGAGCACCAACCTGCACCTGTGGCCCTACATCGCGAAGGCGAAGAAGAACGGGGCGAAGGTCGTCGTCGTCGACCCGGTCCGCACCCGCACCGCGGCCGCCGCCGACCAGCACATCGCGATCCGCCCCGGCACCGACGGCGCTCTCGCCCTGGCCATGGCGAACGTGATCATCGCCGAGGGACTGACCGACGACGACTACATCGCGAACCACACCGTCGGCTACGACGAGTTCGCCGAGCGCGTGTCCCGCTACACCCCCGAGTGGGCCGAGTCCGAGGCCGGCGTGCCCGCCGAGACCATCCGCACGCTGGCCCGCGAGTACGTCGGCGCCCAGCCGTCGGTGATCCGGATCGGCGTCGCCGTCGAGCGGCACGCGGGCGGCGGCCAGACCGTGCGCGCGCTGTCCTGCCTGCCCGGCCTCGTCGGCGCCTGGCGCAAGCCCGGCGGTGGGATCCTGCAGCTGCCGCTGTGGGCGTTCCCGGTCAACTGGGGCGCCTTCATGCACCCGGAGATGCTGACCCCGGGCACCCGCGTCATCAACCAGTACCGGCTCGGTGCCGCGCTGTCCGGTGACCTGCCGGCCGGGCCGCCGATCAAGGGCCTGTTCGTCTACAACTCCAACCCGGTCGTCACCACCCCCGACCAGGACCGGTTGATCGCGGGTCTGCAGCGCGAGGACCTGTTCACGGTCGTGTCGGAGCAGTTCATGACCGACACCGCGGAGTACGCCGACATCGTCCTGCCGGCCACGACGCAGCTCGAGCAGGACGACATCATGTTCTCCTGGGGCCACCTCTACGTGACCTACAACCACCAGTCGATCGAGCCGCTCGGCGAGGCCGTCCCGAACACCGAGATGTTCCGCCGGATCGCGGCCGCGATGGGCTTCGACGACCCGGTCTTCCGCCGCACCGACGCCGAGATGATCGCCGAGGCGTTCGACTGGTCCCACCCGCACATGGAGGGGATCACCGTCGAGTCGCTGAAGGAGCAGGGCTGGCAGCGGCTCAACGTCCCCGCCCCGGACGCCTACGCCCCGCACGCGGAGGGCGGTTTCCCGACGCCGTCGGGCAAGGTCGAGTTCGTCTCCTCCGCCGCGGCGGGCGGGAACTTCGTCGTCCCGCTGTTCCGGCAGGGCTCCAACGACCACCAGCCCGGCGAGCCGGTCGACCCGCTGCCGCACTACATCCCGCCGCGCGAGTCCGCCGCGGCGGACCCGGAGCTGGCGGCGCGCTACCCGCTGAACCTGCTCACGCCCAAGTCGCACGCGTTCGTGAACTCCAGCTTCGGCAGCCACGAGTTCCACCGCCGCGTCGCGAACGAGCACACCCTGATCGTGCACCCGGACGACGCCGCCGCCCGCGGCATCACCGACGGGTCCCCGGTGCGGGTGTTCAACGACCGCGGTGAGTTCACCGTCCTCGCCTCGCTGCAGGACACCGTGTCCCCCGGCGTGGTCGTCAGCCCGATGGGCGGCTGGCGGAAGAACTCCAAGGCGGGTTCCACCCTGGCCGCCGTCAACCCGACGGTGTTCGGCGACCTGGGCAACGCGCCCACGTTCTCCGACACCCTCGTCGAGGTCGAGACCGCCTGAGCCACGCGGCCCGGCCGGAGCCCCCCTCTCCGGCCGGGCCGCCCACCCACCTGCCACCACCGTCCACATCGGAGGAAAGACCCCGTGGCCTACGTCGTCACCGAAGCCTGCATCGACGTGCAGGACCGTGCCTGCATGGAGGAGTGCCCGGTCGACTGCATCTACCCGGGGGAGCGGATGATGTACATCCATCCCGACGAGTGCGTCGACTGCGGCAAGTGCATGCCCGCCTGCCCCAGCGAGGCCATCCACTGGGAGCACAAGATGCCCGCCGAACAGCTCGACTTCGTCGAGGCGAACGCGCTGTTCGTGCGCGAGCAGGGCTTCTCCGGCGGAGGCGAGGACGCCGACCCCGCCGACGGCGACCACCCGATCGTCGCTGCGCGGAAGCCCCGGTGAGCGGCGAGCTCAGCGCGGACCTGGTCGTCGTCGGTGCCGGACCGACCGGGCTCTACGCCACCTACTACGCCGGCTTCCGCGGGCTGTCGGTGGTCGTGGTCGACGCCCTGGACCAGCTCGGCGGGCAGATGTCGGTGCTCTACCCGGAGAAGCCGGTGTTCGACGTCGCCGGCTTTCCCCGGGTCCGCGCCCAGGACCTGGTCGACTCCCTGATCGAGCAGGCGGCCCTGGCCGAACCGACCTACCTGCTCGGGCACGACGCCGTCGGGCTGGAGCAGTTCGACGACGGCGTCGCGGTCACCACCGACCGCGGCGTGCGGATCCGGGCGGGCGCGTTGCTGGTCACCGGCGGGATGGGCCGGTTCACCCCGCGCCCGCTGCCCGCGGGCGGCGACTACGTCGGACGCGGGCTGCGCTACGCCGTGCCGCGCCCGGCCGAGCTGACCGGCAGGGACGTGCTGATCGTCGGCGGCGGGGACTCCGCGGTGGACTGGGCGCTGTGCCTGGAGCCGCTGGCCGCGTCGGTCACCCTGGTGCACCGGCGCGACGCCTTCCGCGCGCACGAGCGCAGTGTCACCGAGCTGCGTGCCTCCTCGGTGCGGATCCTGACCCCCTACGAGGTCGCCGACGTCCGCGGCGACGACCGGGTGGCCGAGGTCGACGTCGCCGGCCCGGACGGCGTCGAGACGCTGGAGGTCGACGAGCTCGTGGCCGCGCTCGGCTTCAAGGCCGACCTGGCCGCGCTGTCGAGCTGGGGGATCGGGATGAGCCGGCGCCACGTCGCCGTCGACCGGTCCATGCGCACGACGCTGCCGCGGGTGTTCGCGGCCGGGGACATCACCGACTTCGAGGGCAAGGTCCGGCTCATCTCGGTCGGGTTCGGCGAGGCCGCGCTGGCGGTCAACAACCTCGTCCCGCTGGTGCGACCGGCCCTGCCGGTCGTGCCCGGCCACTCGAGCGCCGCGGCATGAGCGCCCCGGCCGCGGGGCCCGGCGGCGGGTGGTCGCCGGGCACGGTCGGGCGGGCGATGATCGGCTGCCCGAAGACCTGCGGGCGCACCACCACGGTGCACCAGGCACGCGAGGCCCTGCGCGACGGACACGTGCACGCGCTGCTCGTCGTCGACCGGGGGGTGCTGCTCACCGTCGTCGAGCGGGCCGACCTGGAGGGGCGCCCCGCCGCCGCGCCGGTGCGCTGGCTCGGTGGGCTCTCCGGCCGGACCGTCGCCCCGGCCGCCGACGCCGAGTCCGTACGGGGCGCGATGGCCGCGGCCGGCCGGCGGCGCCTGGCCGTCGTCGACGACCGGGGCCGGCTGCTGGGCCTGCTCTGTCTCAAGCGCTCCGGGGCCGGGTTCTGCACGGAGGAAGGGGTCCGGGCACGCGCCGCGGAACGCGTTCCTCACATCGGAGCTACACGATCGTGACGTGCGCGTGCGATGCTCGGGTATGGCTTTGGTCACGCTCGACACCACCACCGTGGCCGAGACCGACCGGTTGGACTTCTGGCGCTCGACGGTCTGCGACCAGTTCGTGCCCCTCGACGTCAGGCCCTCCACCGGCGGCCTGGTCTCCGGACGAGTGACGGCGGCGTCCGTCGCGGGTACTCACCTGCGGCGGATAGCCTCGGTTCCGCACCGCTTCGACAGGACTGTACGGCAAGTTCGTTCCGCAGACGAGGACTTCCTCCAGATCGCGCTCGCCCGCCGTGGACGCACCCTGGTCGTCCAGGACGGGCGGGAGGCGGTGATCGGCCCCGGCGAGTTCGTGATCTACGACAGCAGCCGGCCGTTCACCTTCGTCACCTCGGACTGCTTCGAGTACCAGGTCTGCCTGCACCCGAAGGGCGCCCTGCCGCTGTCGGCCGCCGAGACCGCCGCCGTCACCGCGATCACCTTCGACGGCCGTCGCGGCATCGGCGCGATGCTCCCGCCGCTGCTGTCGTCGCTGAACCGCGCGATCGGCGACGACGTGCCCGAGGCCGCCCAGGAGGCCGTCGCCCGCACCATCGGGGACGTGTTCGTCGCGCTGGTGCGCAGCACCGTACCGGCGGCCGCCCCGGAGAACCTGCACGTCACCCGGGCCCGCGGGTTCATCCGCGAGCACATCGCCGACCGGGACCTCGACCCCGCCGGGGTGGCGGCCGCCTGTGCGATCTCGGTCAGCTACCTGCACAAGCTGTTCGCCGAGGAGGGGACCACGGTGGCCGGGGCGATCCGGGAGGAACGGCTCCAGGGCGCCTGGGCCGACCTGCGCCGCCCCGAGCTCGCGCACGTCGGGGTCGGCGCGATCGGCGCCCGATGGGGCATGCCGGACCCGGCGGCGTTCAGCCGGGCCTTCCGGACCCGGTTCGGGCGGTCCCCGAAGGCGCACCGCGAGTCCTGAGGGCCGGCCGGGCGGGGAGGCCCGCCCGGCCGCTCCGCTCAGATCCGCTGTTCGCCGAGGAACCCGGTGACCAGCTTCGTCAGGTCCTCGGGCCGCTCCAGGTGCATGCAGTGGCTGGACCCCGGCCCGGTCACCAGCTCGAAGCGGGCGCCCGGGATGCGCTCGGCCACCGCACGGGACTGCCATGGCGGGGTCAGCAGGTCCTGCTCGCCCACCGCGACCAGCGTCGGTGCCGTGATCGCGTCCAGCCGGTCGAGGGTGTCGTGGCCGAGGTCGGCGTCCCACTGCTCGACGGTCACCTGCATCTGTGCCTCGTCCTGCGGGAACGCCGGCAGCAGCGCCTCCAGCAGCGCGCCCACGTTCGGGTCGTCGAGCGCCTGCGGGGAGAACGCGAGCCCCGACGCGGTCAGCGCGGACTCCATGTCGCGGTGCACGTAGGGCAGGCGCAGCGCGCTCAGCACCGCGCGCTGGAAGCCGTCGGTGCGGCCCCAGGTGCCGTAGAGGACCTGCGAGGCGACCTGCCCGGGGCGGGCCAGCGCGATCTCCTGCGCGACGGCCGAGCCCAGCGACCAGCCGAGCAGGTGCGCGCGCGGGATCTCCAGGGCGTCGAGCAGCGCGGAGGTGTCGGCGGCCATCGACCCGACCGTGATCGGCCCGGACCCGCGGTCGCTGCCGCCCAGCCCCCGGTTGTCGAAGGTGATGACCCGGTGGGTCTGGGCCAGCCGGTGCGCGAGCTCGCCCCAGAGCGGGATCGCGCCGGACGTCCCCATGATCATGAGCAGCGGGTCGCCGTCGCCTGCGGTCTCGTAGTGCAGCTCGACGCCGGTGGACACGGTGATGCGGGGCACGGTGGGTCTCCTCGGGGGTGTGCGGTCGGGGTCGGCGGTGCTCAGCGGTACTGGAGGCCGTCGTCGAGGTCGGCCTTCGGCAGCTCGACCCGGTCGACGTCGTGCTCGTGCATGTGGGTCCACGGTTCGCGGTCGCCCTGGCCGAACATCCGGTGCGCGGACCGCCCGATGTAGCCGGGGTTGAAGTTCTCCTCCGAGACCCACGGCAGGCGCGGCATGTCGGCGTCCTGCGGTGCGACGGTGGGGACGACGACCTGGTGGCCGCGCTCGTCCATGCGCGCGAGGATGCGGCCGATCAGGTCGTTGACCAGGTCGATCCGCAGCGTCCAGCTGTGCCGGAAGTAGCCGAAGGCGTAGGCCATGTTCGGGATGCCCTCGATCATCAGCCCGCGCCAGGTGACGTGGCGGGTGAAGTCGACCGGCTCGCCGTCGACGGTGAAGGGGATGTCGCCGAACACGGCCAGGTCGAACCCGGTCGCGGTGACGACGACGTCGGCCTCGATGACCTCCCCGGAGTCCAGCTCGACGCCCTTCTCGGTGAACCGGGCGATGGTGTCGGTGACGACCGACGCCTTCCCCTCGCGCATCGCGGCGAAGAAGTCGCCGTCGGGTACGAACGCGATGCGCTGCTGCCAGGGGCGGTAGCGGGGGACGAAGTGCTTCTCGATGTCGGTGCCCTCGGGGAGCAGTGGCCGGATCGACTCGATCAGGAACTCGTGCAGCGCGTCCGGGTCGTCGCGGCCGGTGGTGGCCAGCCAGTCGAGCTGCTGGACGTAGGTGCGGCGCAGGATCTCGTGGGTCCACTCGGCGGGCAGGTCGAGGGGCTCCAGCATCGTCGCGAGGTCGTGCACGGTCGGCGCGGGGAACCAGTACGACGGCGAGCGCTGCAGCATCGTCACGTGCTCGGCGGTCGCCGCCGTCGCCGGGACGACCGTCGCCGCGGTGGCGCCGGACCCGATGACCAGCACCTTCTTGCCCGTGACGTCGAGGTCCGACGGCCAGGACTGCGGGTGCACGACGGTCCCCGCGTACTGCTCGAGGCCGGGCCACTGCGGGGTGTAGGGCTCGTCGTGGTTGTAGTAGCCCTGGCACATCCACAGGAACGACGCGGTCATCGACAGGGTCTCGCCGGTGTCGGTGCGCGTCACCTCCGCGGTCCACCGGTTCTCCGCCGACGACCAGCTCAGCGCGGTGACACGGTGGTGGTACCGGATGTGCCCGGCCAGGTCGTCCTCATCGATGACCTCGTCGAGGTAGGCCAGGATCTCTGCGCCCGCGGCGATCGACGGCCCCGTCCACGGCTTGTGCCGGTAGCCGTAGGTGAACAGGTCGCTGTCGGAGCGGGCCCCGGGGAAGCGGTGGGTCCACCAGGTCCCACCGGGGGCGTCCTGGGCCTCCAGCAGCACGAAGCTCCGGTCCGGGAACTCCTCGCGGAGCCGGTGGGCGGCGCCGATGCCGGACACCCCGGCCCCGACGATCAGGACGTCGACGTGCTCGCTGGTCGTGGCGGCCATGGGTCCTCCGGGTGCAGGTGTGACGGCGGTCTCTCGACGCTAGGGCGGCCGGCCCGGTCCCCGGGTGTCCGAACTTCGGACACCGGGGGGTGTTGACCGGTGCCGCATCATGTGATGACGAGCACAGAGAGGTGCGTCGATGGGGGATCTGCTCGCACGCCGTCGCGAGCTCGTGTCCGCTCGGGCCGAGCTGCTCGACCGGCCCGACGCCGCACCGCCCGGCGTGCCCGGTCACGTCGTCGCGTCCTGGCGGCGCAGCATCGCGGGTGGGGTGGACCCCGCGACGATCGCGAACCGCTTCCACCCCGACCTCGACACCGGTTCCCGGCTGGTCCGGTGCGCGCGCCCGGTCATGGAGCAGCTGGCCGAGCAGGTCGCCGGGATCGGGGTGTGCGTCGCGCTCACCGACGACCGTGCCCGGCTGCTGGTGCGCCTCGACACCGACGCGGTGATCGCGCGGTCCGCGGACGTCAACGCGTTCGCCGCGGGCTTCGGCTACGCCGATGGCGCGGTCGGGACCAACGGGGTCGGGACCGTGCTGGAGTCCGGCCGGCCGGTGCACATCGTCGGCGCCGAGCACTTCGTCGAGCAGCTGCACGACTACGCGTGCGCCGGCGCCCCCGTGCGCGACCCGTCGACCGGGCGGGTCGAGGCGGTGCTGGACCTGTCCTGCCGCGCGGAGCACTCCTCGCCGCTGCTGCTGTCGCTGGTGCGCTCCGCGGCCGCCCGCATCTCCGACGCCTGCTGCACGACCGCGACCCCGCCCAGCAGGCCCTGTTCGACGCCTACGCCCGCACCGAGTCCCGCACCCGGCGGGCGGTGCTCGCCGTCGGGCGCCGCACGGTGCTGGCGAACACCGCGATGCAGACGTTGCTCGACGCGGACGACCACGCCGCGCTCACCGACCACGCCCGGTTCCTGCTGCTGCGCGGCCCCGGCGTCGACGACCGGGTGGAGCTGCCGTCGGGGACGCGGGCGCGGCTGCGCGGCGCGGTCGTACCGGCGGGCGGGTCGGTCGCCGGCCTGGTGGCGGTGGTGACGCTGCTGCGCGAGCCCGACGGCGGCGACCCCACCGGACCGGTCCGGTGACCCCCCGGTCCGCCGCCGACGGGCTGAGCCCGGCCTGGCGGACGGCGCAGGCCGCCGTCGTCGCGGCGCTGGGGGCGGGGGCACCGCTGCTGGTCACCGGCGAGCCCGGCGCCGGGCGGGCGCGGCTGGTCACCGACTCCTGGCCCGGCCCGGTCGTCGAGGTCGGCCGGACGACGACGGCGCCGACCTCGACGACCGCGTCGGCGGGCCGGGAGCGGGTGCTGGTGCTGCTGCGCGACCTCGACCGGCGCGACGCCGGTGTGCCGCCCGCCGTCGCGCGCGGGGACCTGCCGATCGCCGGTACCCGCGCGGACGCCGCCGTCCCCGACTCCGTCCGCGACGCCGTACTGGCCCGGTTCCGGGTGTCGGTGCCGGTCCCGCCGCTGCGCGGCCGCCCCGGAGACCTCCCCGTCTGGTCGCCGCGCTGCTCGCCGAGCTCGCGCCCGGCCGCGACGTGCGGCTGTCCGCCGGGGCGCTGCGGACGGTGAGCAGGCACCCGTGGCCGGGGAACGTGACCGAGCTGCGCGACGCGCTGACCGCGGCCCTGGGCCGGCGTCCGGTCGGTGTGATCGAGGCGACCGACCTGCCCGAGTCCTGCCAGAGCGCGCCGTCCGCGACGCTGCGGGCGGTGGACCGGGCCGAGCGGGACGCGATCGTCGCCGCGCTGCGGACACCGACGGGAACCGGGCCGGGCGGCCGCGGTGCTGGGCGTGGCCCGGTCGACGCTCTACCGGAAGATCGCGCAGTACCGGATCACGGACTGACCCCCGCACCGGTCACCGGGTCAGGAACGCCGGCGAGCTCGCGCGCCACCTCCTCCGGCCGCTCCTCGGGGAGGTAGTGGTCGGCGTCCAGGGCCGTCCGGGGCGTAGCCGGCCCACACCGCGGGCACGTCGTAGGACCGCCCGACGAAGGAGTGGCGCGCCCCACAGGGCCAACAGCGGTGCGGTGACCCGCCGGCCCGCGTCGGCCTCGTCGTCGACGCGGTCGATCCCGGCGGCGGCCCGGTAGTCGGCGCACGACGCGGCGATCGCGGCCGGGTCGGCGAAGCAGCGGACGTACTCGGCGACGGCACGCTCGTCGAACGGGGTGCCGCCGTGGTGGCGCGACCGCATCCGGGCGGTGACCCAGAACTCCGGGTCGCCCGCGATGAGGCGCTCCGGGATCCCGGCCGGGGCGGTCAGGAAGAACCAGTGCCAGTAGCCCAGCCCGAGGTGGCGTCGGCGGTGTCGAACGCGTGCCGGGTCGGGACGATGTCGAGCACCGCCAGCGCCGACACCGCGTCCGGCGCGTCCAGGGCCAGCCGGTGCGCGACCCGTCCGCCGCGGTCGTGCCCGGCGACGGCGAACCGGTCGAACCCGAGCACCCGCATGACGGCGAGCTGGTCGGCGGCATGGCGCGCTTGGCGTAGGCGGCGTCGTCAGGGCCCGGGGCGGGTTTGGCGCTGTCGCCGTAGCCGCGCAGATCGGTCGCGACGACGGTGAACCGGTCGGCGAGCAACGGGGCGACCCGGTGCCAGATCGCGTGGGTCTGCGGGTAGCCGTGCAGGAGCAGCAGCGGCGGCCCGGATCCGCCGACGACGGTGTGCACCGCGTCGTCCCCGCCGCGTCGTCGACCGTGCGGGCGGTGAACGGGGCGGGCAGCAGGGTTCGTGGGCTCATCGCGCCGGACCCCCGCGGACTGGGGTAGGACCGGATCCCGTGCCGACCGACCCCGTGCGACCCGACCGCCGCGCTGCCGGACACCGTCCTGCTCTGGGACGCCGACGAGGTCGCCGACCCGCCCCAGGAGCCCTGCTGCCTGGCCGGGACCGCGCCGGGCGACCGGGCCGTGGTCTACCGCACCGGGCCGGGCGGCGGCGTGACGGCGCTGTTCGCGTTCACCGGTCCCGCCGAGCCGCACCCCGGCGGACGGCACGCGGCGGGCGTCGTCGTGCCGGTCGGACGGCCGGTGCCGCGGGCCGAGCTGCTGGCCGACCCGGTGCTCGCGCCGGTGTTCCGGCACCTGCGCGGCCGTCGCAGGCTGCCGCCCGACGCGGCCCGTCGCCTGGTCGCACTCCTCGCAGGCTGAGCCGCGCCGCCCGGTCGCCGGGGCGCGCGCAGCCGGGGCCGGACGGGCTCATCCCGCACGACCTCGGCGATCGCCGCGCCCAGCTCGGCGGTCGTCGCGGTGCCGCCCAGGTCCGGGGTGACGGTCGCGCCGCCCCGCCCGACGACGTCCTCGACCGCGCCAGCACCGGCCGCCGCCGCCTCGTGCTCGCCGAGGTGCTCCAGCATCATCGACCCCGCACCAGATCTGGCCGACAGGGTTCGCGACGCCCTTCCCGGCGATGTCCGGTGCGGACCCGTGCACCGGCTCGAACAGGCTCGGGAACTCCCGCTCCGGGTTGATGTTCGCGCTCGGCGCGATGCCGATCGTCCCGGTGCAGGCCGGCCGAGGTCGGACAGGATGTCGCCGAACAGGTTGCTGGCGACCACGACGTCGAACCGTCCGGCTCATCACGAACCGCGCCGCGAGGATGTCGATGTGGGAGGAGTCGACGTCGACGTCGGGGTACTGCGCCGCCATCGCCGCGACCCGCTCGTCCCAGTAGGGCATGGTGATCGCGATGCCGTTGGACTTCGTCGCCGAGGTCAGGTGCCGGTTCGGGTGCCGCCGCGCGAGCTCGAAGGCGTAGCGCAGGATCCGGTCGACCCGATGCGGGTCATGACGGTCTCCTGGATCACGACCTCGCGGTCGGTGCCCTCGAACATCCGCCCGCCCACCGACGAGTACTCGCCCTCGGTGTTCTCCCGGACGATCAGCATGTCGATGTCGCCGTGGCGCGGCCGGCGAGCGGGGCGGCGACGCCGGGCAGCAGCCGGGCCGGGCGCAGGTTGACGTACTGGTCGAAGTGACGCCGGAACTGCAGCAGGCTGCCCCACAGCGACACGTGGTCGGGCAGCACCTCCGGCCACCCGACGGCGCCGAAGAACAACGCGTCGAAGCCGGCAGCTGCTCGAACCAGTCCTCGGGCAGCATCGTGCCGTGCTCGAGCCAGTGGTCGGCGCTCGCGAAGCCGAACTCGGTGAACTCCAGCCCGATCCCGAACCGCTCCGCGGCCGCGGTCAGCACACGGACGCCCTCCGGGACGACCTCCTTGCCGATCCCGTCGCCCGGGATGACGGCGATGCGGTGCGCGGTCATGTCATGTCCTCCTCGACTCGGTTGCTTCTATCCTGATCGGCGAACCGGGCGCGGTGAACCGTCGTCCGGGCCGGACAGTCTTTCCGCAGGGGAAAGGAGCAGGCGTGGAGCTGCCCGAGTTCGACGACCTGAGCTTCTTCGCCGGGGTCGCCGCCGCGGGCACGCTGACCGAGGTGGCGCGCCAGTGGGGTGTGTCGGTGTCGGCGGTCAGCAAGCGGCTCGCCCGCCTGGAACGACGCCTGGGCGTCCGCCTGGTCAACCGGTCCACCCGCCGTCTCACCCTGACCGACGAGGGCCGCCGCTACGCCGAGGGCCCCGCGACGTGCTGGGCCGGATCGACGACCTGGAGGACGAGATCGGCCGTCGTCGCTCGGGGCTGCACGGGCGGATCGCGGTGCACTCGTCGATGGGGTTCGGCCGGGCGCACGTCGCGCCGCTGCTCGGCACCTTCGAGGCGGCCAACCCGGACCTGCGCATCGATCTGGAGCTGTCGCACCTGCCGGTCGCGGTCGGCGGCTCCGGCTACGACTTCGCGGTGCGCGTCGGACCGCTGCCCGACTCGCGGCTGCACGCCCGGGTGTTGCACCGCAACCGGCGCGTGGTGTGCGCGGCGCCCGTCGTACCTGGGCCGCCGCGGCGTCCCGCGCACCCCCCGCCGACCTGGGCGGACACGACTGCATCGTGATCCGGGAGAACGACACCGTCTATGCCCATTGGCGCTTCGGGACCGACGCCGACGCCGTCGGGGTCCGCGTGACGGGCGCGATGACCTGCAACGACGGCGAGTCGCGACGGCGTGGTGCCGGGCCGGGCGCGGGCTGGTGATGCGCTCGCTGTGGCAGGTCGCGCCGCTTCTCGTGTCGGGGGAGCTGGTGCAGGTGCTGGCGGACATCCCGACGCCGTCGGCGGACCTGCTGGCCGTGCACGGGGCGGACCCGCCCCGGCGGGTCCGCGCAGTGCTCGACCACCTCGTCGACGGGCTGGCGCGGCGGCTGCCGGTCAGGCCGGCTCCCGCTCCCGCTCCTGCCGCCGCGTCCACGGCCACGTGATCACCGCCCACCCCACCGCCACCAGCACGAACTCGACCACCAGGTAGACCGGCCACGGCCCCCAGCAGGTCCAGCGCGGAGGCGTTGGTCGGCTTGTGGGCGAGGAAGCCGTAGTTGGTTCCCGCGGCCAGGTTGAACGGCAGCACCACCGCCGCCCAGGCGATCGTCGCAGCCAGCGTCACGCCCATCCCGCGCCAGCTCGGCCGCACCCCGGCACCCCAGGTCAGGTACACCGCCGCCCAGGTCACCAGCAGGTGGCAGCGCCCAGAAGTGCAGGAACGCCACGTGCGGGAAGTCGGGGGAGTCGGTGGCCGGGGTGAGCAGCGCCTGCGGGGTCAGCGTGAGACCCCAGTAGTACAGCGGGGCGCACGCCCACCAGCGAACGCGTCCACAGGGCGACGCGGCGGTGACCCAGGACAGGTCCGACAGCTGCAGCGGCAGCGAGATGTGGACGTCGAAGGTCTGCGGGGTCAGCAGCCGCAGCTGCAGCGGGACCAGCAGCACACGACGACCACCACGGCGAACGCCCGGGAGACGCGCAGCTCGGCCGGG